>NZ_FNIB01000003.1:0-76976 GCF_900103805.1 Cryobacterium flavum
TACTGCGTTGATAGGCCGGATGTGGAAGTGGGGACTAAAGACCCATGGAGCTGACCGGTACTAATAAGCCGATAATTTGATAACACTCAGTTTGAAGAAGCTGCTTTAGCGTCCACTATGTGGTTCTCGATGTACGGTCGAGAACAACGTCCTCGTCACGAGGACTCTATATAACTACATAATATAGAATCGATTCATCGCAAGATGTTTCGGCGGCTATAGCGAGAGGGAAACGCCCGGTCACATTCCGAACCCGGAAGCTAAGACTCTCAGCGCCGATGGTACTGCAGGGGGGACCCTGTGGGAGAGTAGGACACCGCCGGACTCAACGTAGAAACACCAGGAAAGCCATCCCTCCGGGGATGGCTTTCCTGCGTTAACAGGCCACCCACGGGTGGCCCTGTTTTCGTTAAGCCGCTCTCTTTCGACCGCGTTCAGTAGCGTTCTCAAGACCCCGGCCGTACGCCTGCGGGGTGACGGCGCCTCCGCTGCTCAGCTCAAACACTCGAACTCGGCACCCCGCGAATACCCCGACACCCCGCCCACAACGTAGACGCTGTGCGAGCTGCGACGTGCTCCAGCCGCGGTAAGAGCGGGCGTCTGGCGGAATGGAGTTGCATCTTGATGGGTAGGTTCTCAGCGGGGTTTTGCGCTAGGGATTAGGCTTGGTCTGTCTGTCGAAATGCCGGACTAATTACACAGGAGATACAAGTGAGCCCTTCAGGACCCCGCGACGGCGATTCCCGTAACAACGGTCAGGATGACCGTCGTTCGAACCAGAGTGGCCGACCCTCGAACGAGCGACCTTCCGGTGGCCGTAATGGTGCCAAGCCTCCCTACCGTGGCAACTCCGACCGCCCCCAGCAGGGTGGAGAACGGCCGCCGTATCGCGGTAACTCTGATCGGCCCGCCTATGGCGGCAATGACCGGGCTCCGTACCGTGGCAATTCGGATCGTCCGGCTCAGGGCGAGCGTGCTCCGTACCGTGGCAACTCTGACCGCCCCTCCGGTGGCAACGAACGCGCACCGTACCGTGGCAATTCTGATCGTCCGTCTCAGGGCGAGCGTCCTCCGTACCGGGGAAACTCTGATCGACCTTCCGGCGGCAATGACCGCGCCCCGTATCGAGGCAATTCGGATCGGCCCGCGCAAGGCGAGCGTCCTCCGTATCGGGGTAATTCTGATCGTCCGTCTGGTGGAAACGACCGTGCGCCGTATCGGGGTAACTCGGATCGTCCTGCCCAGGGTGACCGTGCCCCGTACCGTGGCAACTCTGACCGACCCTCCGGCGGCAACGAGCGTGCTCCCTACCGTGGCAACTCTGACCGCCCGGCGCAGGGCGAGCGTGCTCCCTACCGTGGCAACTCTGACCGCCCGGCGCAGGGCGAGCGTCCTCCGTATCGGGGTAGCTCTGACCGCCCGGCGCAGGGCGAGCGTCCTCCGTATCGGGGTAGCTCTGACCGCCCTGCCCAGGGTGAGCGTCCTTCGTACCGTGGCAACTCTGATCGTCCGTCCGGCTCCAACGATCGTGCTCCATACCGGGGCAACTCTGATCGCCTTGCCCAGGGCGGGGACCGTAAGCCGTGGGCCAAGGATGGCGCACGGCCCGACCGCAGCGATCGGCCGAGCAACGACCGACCGCGCAGCGACAACGACAGCAAGCCGTGGACCCAGCGCGGCGGTTCACCGAACCGTGCCGGTGCCCCGCGCGTCGACGCCGGCAAGAAGCTGTGGACCCGCGACGGCGCTCCGGCCCGTAACGACCGCGATGCCCGCGTCGTCGAAGAGGAGATGACCGAAGAGCAGCGCATGCAGCGTGAGCTGCGTTCGGTGCGTCCCCGTCACGATGACCCCGAGCTTCCCGACGACATCACGGCCAACGACCTCGACCGCATCGCGCGGAACGAGCTGAAGACCCTGACCAAGGAGAACGCCGAGACCGTTGGCCGCCACCTGGCCATGGCGGCACGCGTCATCGACGAGAACCCGCAGCTCGCCCACCAGCACGTGATGAGCGCCGCCCGCAGGGCCGGCCGCATTGGAGTTGTGCGCGAGAGCCTCGCGATCACCGCTTATGCCACCGGCGACTTCGCCCTGGCCCTGCGCGAACTGCGCACCTACCGTCGCATTTCCGGCTCGAACGACCAGCTGCCCCTCATGGTCGACAGCGAACGTGGCGTGGGCCGTCCCGACCGGGCTCTCGAACTTGGTCGCTCGGTCGACCGCAGCACGCTGTCCCCGTCCGTACAGGTTGGTCTGGCCATCGCCATGTCGGGGGCACGCCTCGACCTCGGTGAAACGGATGCCGCGCTCGTTGAACTCGAAATTCCCCAGCTCAACCCCAACACGGCCTTCTCCTACAGCCCCGAGCTGTTCGCCGCCTACGCAGAGGTTCTGAGCGAACTCGGCCGCGAGGACGAAGCTGACGAGTGGCTCGAACGGGCCTCTCGCGCTGACGCCGCCCTCGGTGCCTCCGGTGACGATGACGAAACCATCGAAATCGAAGAGATGGAAGAGGACGACGATGACGCCCTCGCCGACTTTGCGGCTGACGCCGGCGATGATGACGACGATGACGAATCGGTCGACGCCGGCGAGGCTGCTCGTGCAGTTGCCGCGGCCGGCCTCGGCGATGCTCCGGCGACGGCCGTTGATCCAGCGTCTGCCGTTGAGGTTGACGACGCCGACGACCAGACGAACGCCGAGGACGACGCTGCGGCATCCGTTTCGCAGGATGACGAAACGGAGCCGGATGCTGCATCGCCGAAAGCCTGAGTCGGCGACGCCACTCGATGGCGTTGACGTGCTGCTGGCCGATCTGGACGGCGTGGTTTATGCGGGTCCGGCGGCGATTCCGTTCGCCGTTGAAAGCCTGAACCGTGCCGCTGACACGATGCGCGTGGGCTACATCACCAACAATGCCTCGCGTACCGACCAGTCGGTTGCCGACCACCTCACCCAACTCGGGCTGAGCGTGGCCGCAGGGGATGTCGTCACCTCTCCCCAGGCAGCCGTGCGGCTGCTCGCTGAGCAGGTGGCACCCGGCTCGAGCATCCTCGTGGTGGGTGGCGACGGTTTGGTCGATGAGGTGGTCAAGGGCGGTTTCGTCGTGACGCGCTCGGCCGACGACAAGCCGGCCGCCGTCATCCAGGGTTTCTCACCCGACGTCGGCTGGGTGCACCTGGCCGAAGCGGCGTTCGCATTGAATGCCGACGGCGTGGGCACCGGAATTCCGTGGATCGCGACCAACACCGACTGGACCATTCCGGTGGCCCGCGGCATCGCTCCCGGCAACGGAACGCTTGTTTCCGCCGTGCACACGGCTGTGGGCCGGCTGCCGCTCGTGGCAGGCAAACCCGAAGCGGCCATCTTTCTGGAGGCGACTCGGCGGTTCAACGCGAAGAACGCGCTCTTCATCGGCGACCGGCTCGACACCGACATTCTCGGTGCCAACCGGGCCGGCATCCCCGCCGTACTCGTGCTCACCGGCATCGACCGGGCCAAACAAGCCCTCGCCGCCGACAAGGAGTCGCGGCCGGCGTTCATCATCGAAAACCTGCAGCAACTGCACGAGCCGTACCCGGAAACGGTGTTCTCCAAGGACGGTTCGACCGCGACGGTGAACGGGGCCAGCGTGCGGGTGCATGGCAACGACGTGCAAATTCTCAAGGCAGGTGACGGCGGGGTCAACCTGCTGCGCGCGGCCTGCGCCGCGATCTACCGATCCGGGCGGGCGATTTACGGCCTCAACGTTCCGGAGCGACTGTATCTCGAGCAGTAGCCTAGAGCCGTGAACCCCGAACCAGAATCGGTCGATCTCGCGGCGCAACTCGTCGACATCGAGACCCAGCCGCTCGAAGCGCGCGCTGAGGCCTTTGGGCAGCTGCACGAGCAGCTGCGCGAACAACTCGAGAACGCCGACACCGACCAGGCGGGCCAGGCGTGACCGACGCCTCCGTGCCGAATTTTCGCCGAGACCATGAAACAGACCCATTTATGCCCGAGTACGTGAACGACGCTGACCCGACCGATACCGCCCCGTTTGACGGCCCGCCAGAACGGATGCCCGCCTCCCGCCTCGACGCCGCCCTCGCCGATCGTGGCCTGGTTCGGTCCCGAACGGTCGCTGCCAAACTCATCGCCGACGGCCTCGTCACGGTCAACGGAGTGCCGGTCGTGAAGGCCAGCACCAAAGTAGACGTGGACGCTGTTCTCGAGGTGGCCGCGACCGACCACTACGTCAGCCGGGGCGCCCACAAACTCAATGCAGCTCTCGACGCCTTCAACCTCGACGTCAGCGGCCGCACGGCTCTCGACGCCGGAGCGAGCACCGGTGGGTTCAGCCAGGTACTGCTCGAACGCGGCGCAGCTCAGGTGATCGCCGCCGATGTCGGCCACGGCCAGCTGGCAGCGCAACTGAAGATCGAGCCGCGGCTGTTGTTGGTCGAGGGGTACAACATCCGCTATGCGACCCCGGAAACGCTCGCCGGGGCATCCGGAATCGCGGACCGGCCCGACCTCGTCGTGGCCGACCTGTCGTTCATCTCACTGACCACCGTGTTGCCGGCCCTCGTGGCCACGGCCGCACCCGGCGCCGACTTCGTGCTGCTGATCAAGCCGCAGTTCGAGGTGGGTCGCGGCGGCATTCGCGAGGGCATCGTGCACGATAGGGGCCTGCGCAGCGACTCGGTGGCCGGCGTGCTCTGGGCCGGCTGGGACCTGGGCCTGAAGACCTGCGGCGTCATCGCCTCACCCATCATTGGGGCGGCCGGAAATCACGAGTATCTGTGCTGGATGAGCGCCACGGCCGGCACAAATCCGACAGAATGGATGGACCGGGTCGATTCCGTGGTGGGAGCGTGACGAGATGAGTGACACCCCGCGGTATTTTCTGATTGTGGCGCACACCGGCCGGGCCGACTCGCTCGAGGCCGCCGCGACGGTCTGCGAGCAGCTCATCGCTGCCGGCGCCGTGCCCGTGCTCGCGCTCGATGAGCGGGCCGACCTGCTCGCTTCATCGCCCGAACTGAACGGCCACATTGCCATTCTCGGGGAAACCGTAAAAACCGACGAACTCGAGCTGGTCATCGTGCTCGGCGGCGACGGCACCATCCTGCGATCGGCCGAACTCGTGCGCGGCTGCTCGGCACCGCTGCTCGGTATCAACCTTGGCCACGTGGGTTTTCTCGCCGAGAGCGAGCGTGACGACCTCGGCGAGGCCGTGCGTCGAGCACTCAAGGGCGACTACGAGGTCGAGGAACGCCTCGCCCTCTCGGTGCGGGTCAAGGTCGCCGACGAGGTCGTCTACGAAACCTGGGCGCTCAACGAGGTCACCGTCGAAAAAGCCAGCCGCGAACGCATGATCGAGGTCGTCGTCGAGGTTGACGGTCGTCCGCTGTCGTCGTTCGGCTGCGACGGCGTCGTGCTCTCGACCCCGACCGGCTCAACCGCCTACTCGTTCTCGGCCGGCGGCCCGATCGTCTGGCCCGGCGTCGAAGCGCTGCTGCTGGTGCCGCTCAGCGCCCACGCCCTGTTCGCGCGGCCGCTCGTGGTCGGCCCGGAGTCGTCCCTTGCCGTTGAAGTACTCTCCCGTACCGGCGCCCGCGCCGTGCTCTGCGCCGACGGACGCCGCACCCAGGACCTCCCAACCGGCGCCCGCGTGATCGTGCGCCGTTCCACTGTTCCGGTGCGGCTGGCCCGCCTGCACATCGGGCCATTCACCGACCGCCTGGTCAACAAGTTCGACCTGCCGGTCACCGGCTGGCGCGGCCCGGTCGGCCGCGAGTGATCGACGAGCTGTTCATCCGCGACCTCGGCGTCATCGCCGAGGCCACGCTGCCGCTCGGCCCCGGCTTCACCGCCGTCACCGGCGAAACCGGCGCCGGCAAGACCATGGTGGTCACCGCCCTCGGGCTGCTGCTCGGCGATCGAGCGGATGCCGGCACCGTGCGCCAGGGTCAGCCGCAAAGTTTCGTGCAGGGCCGTTGGGTCATCGACCCGGCCAGCGCCGTGGCCGACCGTGTGCGCGACGCCGGGGGAGACCTCGACGGGCCGGAACTGATCCTCGGGCGATCGGTCTCGAGCGAAGGGCGCAGTCGCGCGATGGTCGGCGGCCGTGGCGCTCCGGCGAGCGTACTCGGTGACCTGCGCAACGACCTCGTCGTGGTGCACGGCCAGAGTGATCAGGTGCGCCTGCGCTCCGCCGCCGCCCAGCGCGACGCCCTCGACCGCTTCGCCGGGCCCGATCTCGCCGCCGTTCTCGGCGACTACCAGCACGCCTTCCACCGCTGGCAGGCCAATCAACAGGATCTCGATCGGCTGGTCACGGAGCGCGACCTGCGTGCTCGCGAGGCCGACGACCTGCGCGCTGCACTGGCCGAGATCGAAACGGTCGCCCCGCAGCGCGGAGAGGACGCCGAGCTGGCCGAGCGTGCTGAACGCCTCGGCAACCTCGAAGAGCTGCGCCTGGCCGGCGAGCAGGCCCGTCAGCTCATCTCCGCCGAAGACAACCCCGACGACCTGCCCGACGTCGTTGCCCTGCTCGAAACCGCCAGGCGCGCCCTCGACCGGGTCGCGCCGCACGACGTCGCCCTGCCGTCGTTGGTCGCGGCGATCGCCAACGTCGGTTTCGTCGTCGCCGACATCGCCGCCGAACTGGCCAGGTATCTGGACGGCCTCGACGCCGACGGTGCCCGCGAACTCGAAATCGTGCAGGAACGCCGCGGCGAACTGGGAATCCTCGCCCGCAAGTACCCAGGCGGTCTCGAGGAAGCCATCGAATTTCTGGACACCGGCAGCACGCGGCTGCTCGAGCTCGACTCCGACTCCGAGAGAATCGATGAGCTCAGCGCCGAAGCGGATGCCGACCACACGCTGGTCACCGACCTCGCCGCCGCCCTCACCGCGTTGCGCCTGGCGGCAGCCGTGCAGCTCGGCGCCCGGGTGACCTCAGAACTCGGCGCGCTGGCGATGCCGGACGCCGTGCTACTCGTGGAGGTGGAACCTGGCCCCGAGTTCACGATCACCGGCAGCGACCTCGTACGCCTGCTGCTGCAGCCGCACGCGGGCGCCGAACCCCGGGCGTTGGCGCGCGGGGCATCCGGTGGTGAATTGTCGCGGGTCATGCTCGCCATCGAGGTCGTCATCAACGCGACCGACCCGGTACCCACCTTCGTCTTCGACGAGATCGATGCCGGCGTGGGCGGGGCCGCCGCCATTGAAATCGGACGCCGGCTGGCTCGACTGGCCGAAACCGCCCAGGTGATCGTGGTCACCCACCTCGCCCAGGTCGCAGCGTTCGCCGGTAACCACCTCAGTGTGGTCAAGGACAGTGACGGATCCGTCACCGCCTCGAGCGTGCGCCAGCTGCGCGGCGACGACCGGGCCGCCGAAATGGCGCGCCTGCTCTCGGGGCTGCCCGACTCGAAGAGCGGCCTCGAACATGCCCGCGAACTGCTCGACCTCGCGAAGCCAAAGTGATCGGCGAAATTCAGGTGATAGCATTGAAGCCCGTGGTGGAAAATATACTTACGGATAGATCAGACGGCACGACCAAGCACATCTTCGTGACCGGGGGTGTGGTCTCCTCGCTCGGTAAGGGCTTGACGGCGGCCAGCCTCGGAAACCTTCTCACTGCACGCGGCCTGCGGGTCGTCATGCAGAAGCTTGACCCCTATCTCAACGTCGACCCGGGAACGATGAACCCGTTCCAGCACGGCGAGGTCTTCGTGACCGACGACGGCGCGGAGACCGACCTCGATATCGGGCACTACGAACGTTTTCTCGACATCAACCTCGGCCAGTCGGCCAACGTGACGACCGGGCAGATCTACTCGCAGGTCATCGCCAAGGAACGCCGCGGCGAATATCTCGGCGACACCGTGCAGGTCATCCCGCACATCACCGACGAGATCAAGCGTCGCATGCGCCTGCAGGCCAGTGACGATGTGCGCCCCGACGTGATCATCACCGAGGTCGGCGGCACCGTCGGTGACATCGAAAGCCAGCCGTTCCTCGAGGCCGCCCGCCAGGTGCGCCACGAACTCGGCCGCGGCAACGTTTTCTTCGTGCACGTTTCGCTCGTGCCGTTCCTCGGCGCGGCCGGCGAGCAGAAGACCAAGCCCACTCAGCACTCCGTCGCGACTCTGCGCTCGATCGGTATTCAGCCCGACGCCCTCGTATTGCGCAGCGACCGGCCGGTCTCTGAGTCAAACAAGCGCAAGATCGCGCTCATGTGCGACGTCGACGAAGACGCCGTCGTCAACGCCGTCGACGTTGCGTCGATTTACGAGATCCCGACCATGCTGCACGACCAGGGTCTCGACAAATACATCGTCAACGCCCTCGGCCTCGTGGCCGACGTCGTCGACTGGTCCGGCTGGGAGAACCTGCTCGAAGCCGTACGCCACCCCAAGCACGAGGTCACGATCGGTCTGGTCGGCAAATACATCGACCTCCCGGATGCCTACCTCTCGGTTACCGAGGCGCTGCGAGCCGGCGGATTCGCCAACCAGAGCAAGGTCAAGATCGTCTGGATCGGCTCCGACGATTGCGAAACCGACGAGGGAGCGGCCCGCCTGCTCGGCGAACTCGACGGCATCTGCGTGCCGGGCGGCTTCGGCATCCGCGGCATCGAGGGCAAGCTCGGCGCCCTCAAGTTCGCCCGCGAAAACGGCATCCCGGTGCTCGGCCTGTGCCTCGGCCTGCAGTGCATGGTCATCGAATACGCCCGCAACAAGGCCAACCTGCCCGGAGCATCCTCGAGCGAGTTCGACCCGGAAACCGAGTTTCCGGTCATCGCGACCATGGAAGAGCAGGTCGAGATCATCGCCGGCGGCGACCTCGGCGGCACCATGCGCCTCGGCCTCTACCCGGCTACCCTCGCCGAGGGGTCTCTCGTCGCCGAACTGTACGGCGAAAACTCGGCGTCCGAACGTCACCGTCACCGCTACGAGGTCAACAACGCCTTCCGCGACCAGATCGCCCTGGCCGGCCTGTGGTTCTCCGGAACCAGCCCCGACCGCCACCTGGTCGAATACGTCGAGCTCAAGCGCGAGGAACACCCGTTCTACGTGGGCACGCAGGCCCACCCCGAGCTGCGGTCACGACCGAACCACGCGCATCCGCTGTTTCGCGGCTTGATCAAGGCCGCGCTCGACCGCCAGCAGGCCAGCCGCCTGTTCGAGGTGAAAGAAGAACTCAGTGCCTGAACTGCAGGATGACGTCGCGCCGGTCGAGGTAACCGCGAGCGACATCGTCTATGACGGCGCCATCTGGAACGTGCGTCGCGATAGCTTCGACTACAACGGCGCGAGCATCACCCGCGAGTACCTCGACCACCCCGGCGCGGTCGCCGTACTCGCCCTCGACCAGCAGGACCGGGTGCTGCTGATCAAGCAGTACCGGCACCCGACCGGCCTGCGCGGTTGGGAACTGCCGGCCGGACTGCTCGACGTGAGCGGCGAGAACGCCGTCGTCGGAGCGAAGCGCGAACTGGCCGAAGAAGCGGATGTCGTCGCTTCCGAGTGGGCGCTGCTCACCGAGTTCTACACCTCGCCCGGCGGCAGCAACGAAGCGATTCGGGTCTACCTCGCCCGGGGCATCTCGGCGGTTGCCGCGTTCGCCCGTACCCACGAAGAAGCCGACATCGAACTGCGCTGGGTTCCGCTGGACGAGTGCGTCGACGCCGTGCTGGCCCGTCGCATCTCCAACCCGATCCTGATCGTGGCTGTTCTGGCCGCCCAGGTGGCGCGTTCACGCGGTTGGAGCACGCTGGCGGCGGCAGACCTGCCGTGGCCGCGGCATCCGCTCAGCATTCATTCGCGCAGCAGTCACACCGCCGCCTGAACATGTCGATCGCCACGGCGGTGGATGGGTATCTGCGGCACGTGTCGGTCGAGCGCGGTCTCGCGGCGAACACCGTCGCCGCCTACCGCCGTGATCTCGGGGTGTACACGGACTGGCTTGGGGCAGATTCGGCTGAGGGTGCGCCGCGGCCGATCACCGACCTGCGCGACGTCACCCGAGCGCACATCTCGGCCTTCGTGCAGTACCTCGGACTGCGCCCGGAATCGCCGCTGACGGCGGCTTCCATCGCCCGCGGTCTCTCGACCGTGCGCGGGTTTCACCGGTTTCTGCAGGGTGAGGGCCTCGTCGAAACGGATGTTGCGCACGACACCAAACCGCCCAAACTGGCCCTGCGCCTGCCCAAGGCGATCTCGATCGACCAGGTCAGCGCGCTGCTCGCGGCCACCGACGGCGACGATGTGCAGCGCCTGCGCGACAAAGCCCTGCTCGAACTGCTCTACGCTACCGGCGCCCGGGTGAGCGAGGTAGTCAACCTCAACGTCGACGACGTGCTCGTGGAGGAGTTCGACTCGGTGCGCCTGACCGGCAAGGGCGACAAACAGCGCATCGTGCCGGTCGGCAGTTTCGCGCGCGCCGCCGTCTCCGATTACCTGGTGCGAGCGCGGCCGATGCTGTCGGCTCGCGGACGCTCGACGCCGGCCCTGTTTCTCGGGCTGCGCGGGCAGAGGGTGAGCCGGCAAAACGCCTGGCTGATCATTCGCGCTGCCGCCGAACGCGCCGGGCTCACCGTGCCCGTCTCGCCGCACACCCTGCGACATTCCTTTGCGACACACCTGCTCGCCGGAGGGGCCGACGTGCGCGTGGTGCAGGAACTCCTCGGCCATTCCTCGGTCGCGACCACCCAGATCTACACGCTCGTCACGGTGGACACCCTCCGCGACATGTACACCCTCGCCCACCCCCGAGCGCGCTGATCAGGGGGCACAGCGGCGATCCTTGCGGTGACGGGCCGAACACTCGCTACAATCGACCAAGTGATGGGTGCAGGACAAATCAAGGACGGGCCAGTGACGCGTAAGTTGAGCGACCGAATTTCGCTACCCGGTTTCGACGATATGCCGGTCGGTCCGACCGGACGAGAAAAACACGAATTCGCCGAACCGGAGCCTCTGAAAAGCCACGGTCCGGCCCGCATCATCTCCCTCTGCAACCAGAAGGGTGGCGTCGGCAAGACCACGACGACCATCAACCTCGGTGCCGCCCTGGCCAGCTACGGCCGCCGCGTGCTGGCCGTCGACTTCGACCCGCAAGGCGCCCTCTCGGCCGGCCTCGGCGTACCCACCCACGACGTCACCACCATCTACGACCTGCTGCTGAACGGCAAGGTCGACCCGAGAGACGCGATCCAGCCGACCTCGGTCGAGGGACTCGACGTTATCCCGGCCAACATCGACCTCTCCGCCGCCGAGGTGCACCTGGTCAACGAGGTCGCCCGCGAGCAGATTCTGGCCCGCGTGCTGCGCAAGGTGTCGGCCGACTACGACGTCATCCTGATCGACTGCCAGCCCTCGCTCGGCATCCTCACCGTGAACGCCCTCACCGCGAGCCACGGCGTGCTGATCCCGCTCGAGTGCGAATTCTTCGCCCTGCGCGGCGTCGCCCTGCTCATCGAAACCATCGACAAGGTGCGCGACCGACTCAACCCGGCCATCGAACTCGACGGAATCCTCGCCACTATGTACGACTCCCGCACCCTGCACTCCCGCGAGGTACTCGAGCGCGTCGTCGACGCCTTCGGCCACAGCGTGCTCGAAACCGTCATCGGCCGCACCGTGAAATTTCCCGACGCGAGCGTCGCCGGGGTTCCCATTACCGACTTCGCGCCCGAGCACGCGGCCGCTAAGGCCTACCTACAGGTGGCCCGCGAACTGATCCACCGTGGCGCAGTCGCCTAGCGCGGCCGAGAAGCCCGCGTTTTCGGTCGCCCTCGGCAACTTCGAAGGCCCGTTCGACCTGCTGTTGAAACTGATCACGCGGCACGAACTCGACATCACCGAGATCTCGCTCAGCCAGGTCACCGACGAGTTCATCTCCTACCTGCGCGGGCCGGGCGCTGCCGAAGAACTCGACCAGGCCACCGAGTTTCTCGTCGTCGCCGCCACACTGCTCGACCTCAAGGTGGCCGGACTGTTGCCGCAGGGTGAACTCGTCGACGCCGAAGACGTGGCGCTGCTCGAAGCCCGCGACCTGCTGTTCGCCCGCCTGCTGCAATACCGCGCCTTCAAGGAAGCCGCGGGCTGGTTCACCGGTCAGTTCGACGTGGAGACCCGCCGGCACGTGCGGTCGGTGCGACTCGAGGAGAAGTACCGTCAGAAGACTCCCGAGCTGGTCTGGACACTCTCCCTCGCCGATTTCGCCGCCCTGGCCGCCGTGGCCCTCGCACCGCGCGAGCTGCCCGTTGTGGGCCTCGACCACCTGCACGCGCCGCTGGTCAGCATCCGCGAACAGGCCGCCTACGTCGTCGCCATGCTGCAGTCGGGGGAGCCGGTCTCGTTTCGGCAGCTCATCGCCGGGGCCGACCTGAAGGGCGTTATCATCGCCCGCTTTCTCGCGGTGCTCGAGCTGTACCGTCATGGCGCCCTCTCCTTCGATCAGATCGAGCCCCTCGGCGAGCTCACCCTGCGCTGGAGCAGCGACTCTTGGTCCGATGAAAACCTGGCATCCCTCGGAGCCGACTATGACAATTAGAAACCCGACAACCGACACGCGATCGCGCGCCCCGCAAACGGATGCCGCAGCATCCGTTTCGCCAGCGGCCAGCGACCTCGACCGCCAGCTCGAAGCCGTGTTCATGGTCGCCGACGAACCGCAGGGCCTCGTGCACCTCGCGACCGCCGTGGGGCGGCCGGTCGCTGAGGTAGCGGCATCCGTTGCGCGGCTGGTGGCCGATTTCGACGGCATCAGCAGCCCCGACGGTATGAAAGCGGTGCGCCGTGGTTTTGAGCTGCGAGAGGTCGCCGGTGGCTGGCGCATCTACGTGCGTGCAACGCACGATGAGCTCGTGACCGACTTCGTGCTGACCCAGAATCCCAGCCGGCTCAGCCAGGCGGCGCTCGAAACCCTCGCCGTGATCGCCTACAAGCAGCCGATCAGTCGCGGCCAGGTCGCCAGCATTCGCGCCGTCAACGTCGACTCCGTCGTGCGCACCCTGCTCGGTCGCGGCCTCGTCACCGAGGCCTTCACCGACAGTGAAACCGGCGCGATCAACTACGCCACCACAGACTTGCTGCTCACCCAGCTCGGAATCAACTCGCTCGACGAGTTACCCCACCTTTCGCCGTTGCTCGACGGCGGCACCGACGGATTCGAGGATCTACTTTGACCGACAACACCCCCCAGGACCAAGCCCCGCGCGACCCCAACTTCAACCCGGAGGCCGCAGCCGACGGCGTGCGCCTGCAGAAGGTGCTCGCCTCAGCCGGCGTCGCCAGCCGCCGCGTCTCCGAAGACCTCATCACCTCCGGCCGTGTGCGCGTGAACGGCAAGGTCGTCACCGAGCTTGGCCGCCGGGTACACCCCGAAAGCGACCAGGTCGCCGTCGACAACGTGGCCGTGCAGCTCGACACCACCCGCCGCTACCTCATGCTCAACAAGCCGGTCGGCGTTGTTTCCTCGATGCAGGACGAGAGCGGACGCCCCGACCTGCGCGAATTCACCGACCAGTTCGACGAACGACTGTTCAACGTTGGGCGCCTCGACGCCCAGACCAGCGGCCTGCTGATTCTCACCAACGACGGTGACCTCGCCCACGTGCTCGCCCACCCCTCCTTCGGCGTCTCCAAGACCTACATCGCCAAGGTCGAGGGCCGCGTCTCGCCGCAGACCATCGGGCAGCTGCAGAGCGGCATCGAACTCGACGACGGCCCCATCCACGCCGACAAGGCGCGCATTCTCACGAGCCCTCCCGGCGGCGGCTACAGCATGGTCGAACTCACCCTGCACTCCGGTCGAAACCGCATCGTACGACGGATGCTCGACGCCGTCGGTCACCCCGTGGTCGACCTGGTACGTCGCCAATTCGGACCGTTGAACCTCGGAACCCTGCAGCAGGGAGCCGTACGCGAACTCACCCGCGAAGAACTCGGCCAGCTGCTCACCGTCTCCCGGCAGGCGCCGAGCGCGCGGCCCGAAGCTAACTAAGGACTGACGCATATGGGGGAAAGCCGCCTCGTCGGCCCGGTGCGCATCGTCGGCGTCGGTCTGCTTGGAACCAGCATCGGCCTCGGACTGCGGGGCCGCAAGATCGAGACGATCCTCGCCGACGCGTCACCGACGAACCTGCGCATCGCGATCGACTACGGTGCCGGCCGCGCCGCGAAGGACGGCGACCTGCCGCAGCTGATCGTGGTCTGCGTGCCGCCCGACGTGACCGCCGAGATCGTCGCCCGCGAACTCGAGGCGTACCCGGGAGCGATCGTGACGGATGTCGCGAGCGTCAAGCTGGCACCTCTCGCCGAGCTGCGCGAGCGTGGCGCGGACATCAGCCGGTACATCGGGTCGCATCCGCTCGCCGGTCGGGAGAAGGGCGGCCCGCTGTCCGGCCGCGCCGACCTGTTCATCGGCCGACCTTGGGTGGTCGCCGCGCACGACGCGATCAGCTACCAGCAGGCCGGCGCGATCGACGACCTCATCCTCGACCTCGGCGCTATCCTGGTCGAAATGACGCCCGAGGAACACGACCTCGGCGTCGCCCTGGTCTCGCACGTACCGCAGGTCATCTCCACCCTGATGGCCCGCCGCCTCACTGGGGCCGCACACTCCTCGCTCAACCTGGCCGGCCAGGGCCTGCGCGACGTGACCCGCGTCGCGGCGAGCGACCCCGACCTGTGGGTGCAGATCCTCGGAGCCAACGCCGGCCCGGTGCGGGACGTCTTGCTGGCTTACCGCGACGACCTCGACCGGTTCATCGATGCCCTCGAAGACCCTGCCGTACCAGGTTCGCAGCGCAAGGTCGCCGAGGAACTCGCCGGCGGCAATGCCGGGGTGGCCCGCCTGCCCGGCAAACACGGCCAGGACCGCCGGTTCTCATCGATGGTCGTCATGGTCAACGACCAGCCCGGCCAGATCGCCCGGCTGCTCAACGACATCGGTGAGCTCGGCGTCAACCTTGAAGACTTACGCTTGGAACACTCGCCGGGCGCCCAGATCGGTCTCGCCGAAATCTCCGTACTGCCCGAGGCCGTCATTTGCCTCACCGAAGAGCTGGCCACCCGCGGCTGGCGGATTGCTGGTTGACTTTCATGGCCCGTCACACCCTCCCCACCCTCGTCGCCATCGATGGGCCGGCCGGAAGCGGCAAGTCGAGCGTGAGCCGAGCGGTTGCACGTCGCCTCGGTTTCGCCTACCTCGACACCGGCGCCGCCTACCGCGCGCTGGCCTGGCTGGCGCTCGACCGCAAGACCGATCAGACCCAAGCGGATGCCGTCACCGCGCTGCTCAAAGACTTCGACTATTCGATCGGTACCGACCCGGACGAATACTTCGTCACGGTGGGGCAGACCGACGTGACCGACGCCATCCGCTCGCCCGAAGTCAGCGCCGCCGTCAGCGCTGTAGCCCGGGTTCCCGCGGTGCGTGAGGCCCTCACCGAACTGTTTCGGAGCCTCGCCGCGAACGTCGATCGGCCCGGCGTGGTGGTCGAAGGGCGCGACATCACGACCATCGTCGCCCCCGAGGCCGAGGTACGCATTCTACTCACGGCATCCGAGGAGGCTAGAATGGCTAGACGCTCTGCGGAAATAACGACCCAATCGGCCCAAACCGTGGCAGAACAGCTGCGATCACGTGATCGCGCTGACTCACAGGTTGTCGATTTCATGAGCGCTGCAGACGGTGTGATAACCGTCGACTCCACCCATCTCGACTTCGAGCAGACCATTGACGCGGTCATCGACGTCTACCACACACGCACGAAGCGGGCTTTGAATGAGTAACGAATACGACGACACGAGCACAGCGCTCGACACCGAGCTGGCCGAACGACTCGCCAACCTCGATGAGGAACTCGCCACGCGGCGTTCCGCCGCGCTGCGCACGGACCTCGACAACTACGACCTCGACGAGGAAGACCTCGACGTACTGCAGGCCGTCACCGACGACCCCGACGCGATCCAGTACCTGCCGGCCGTGCCGGTCATCGCCATCGTCGGCCGCCCGAACGTGGGCAAGTCGGCGCTGGTCAACCGCATCCTCGGCCGCCGTGAGGCCGTCGTCGAGGACACCCCCGGCGTCACGCGGGACCGCGTGGCCTACAAGGGCGAATGGCACGAGCGCAAGTTCAGCCTCGTCGACACCGGCGGGTGGGAGCCCGACGCCAAGGGAATCGACGCCTCCGTCGCAGCCCAGGCCGAGATCGCCATCGACCTGTCCGACCTGGTCATGTTCGTCGTCGACTCCAACGTGGGTCCAACCTCGACCGACGAGGCCGTCGTGCGCATGCTGCGGAAGTCCGGCAAGCCGGTCTTCCTGATCGCCAACAAGGTCGACGACGTGCGCCAGGAGCCCGAAGCGGCCAGCCTGTGGTCGCTCGGCCTCGGCCAGCCATGGCCGGTCTCCGCCCTGCACGGTCGTGGTGTGGCCGACCTGCTCGACGCGATTCTGCTCGTGCTGCCCGAAATCTCCAACGTCGCCAAGCAAGAGGTCGGCGGCCCGCGCCGCGTCGCCATTCTCGGCCGCCCGAACGTGGGCAAGTCCAGCCTGCTCAACAAGGTCGTGGGCGAGGAGCGCGTTGTTGTCAACGAGCTCGCCGGCACGACCCGCGACCCGGTCGACGAGCAGGTCGAACTCGGCGGCAAGGTCTGGCGTTTCGTCGATACCGCCGGCATCCGCCGTCGTGTGCACCTCTCGCAGGGTGCTGACTTCTACGCCTCGCTGCGCACCAGCGCTGCCCTTGAAAAGGCCGAGGTCGCCGTTGTGCTGCTCGACGTGACCGAGGTCATCAGCGAGCAGGACATTCGCGTCATCGACCTCGTGATCGAGTCGGGCCGCGCACTCGTGCTCGCGTTCAACAAGTGGGACCAGATCGACGACGACCGTCGCCGCTACCTCGAGCGTGAGATCGAGCAGGACCTGGCCCACGTGGCCTGGGCCCCGCGCGTGAACATCTCGGCCAAGACCGGTCGCCACATGGAGAAGCTGGTTCCGGCCCTCGAGCTCGCGCTCGAGTCGTGGGACACCCGCATCGCCACCGGCAAGTTCAACGCCTTCCTGGCCGAGCTCGCCGCAGCCCACCCGCACCCCGTGCGCAGTGGCAAACAGCCGCGCATCCTATTCGGCACCCAGGCTTCGAGCCGCCCGCCGACGTTCGTGGTGTTCACCACCGGGTTCCTCGACCCGGGCTACCGTCGCTACATCCAACGTCGCCTGCGCGAGATCTACGGCTTCGAGGGAAGCCCGATCAACCTCAGCATGCGGGTGCGCGAGAAGCGTAAACGCTAAATTCGCAGAATCCAAGCGGCCGGTCCTGTTAGCGCAGGTCCGGCCGCTTTTTTGGGCGCCGAATGCCCGTCGCGCCAGCGAAGATGAGGTCACTCGATTTGCGTGCGAACCTTAAGTGGGCAAAGCTCATTGAGTACATTGTGGCCCTCTACGGCTGATCACCCGCACGTTCCCGGACTTGTGCGCGACAAAGAATATACGTAACCAACTAATGGCATTGAGAAATATCCGCACGTCCATCCTTAAACACAACTCAAGCACAACCACTCGGCCTGTCACCGACGTCCGCCCACGCCGGGAACCACGATTGGTCATTCTGGCCGCCGTCGCGGTGTCGGCCTTCGCCCTTTCCGGCCTCACCGCTGTTCCGGCCTTTGCCGGGAGCGGAAGCGCCGACTCGACAAGCACCTCGATCGATATCCCGGCTGGCCGGAGCATTACCGCTCAGCTGGGCACAGTGCCCTCCGGCCTGAAATCCGTCGATGTGAAGTTCTTCACGTCCGAGGTCACGGCCAGAAGTCAGGTGAAAATTGCTGTCGGCGCAGAGGACACGCAAACGTATTCGTTCACGGCACCCGTGGGTACCAGTGCAACCAAGACGGTCACGGTTCCCGTGACGACGCAGACAAACGGCGCCGTAACCCTGTCCAGTAGCGTCGCCGACGTCAGGTTGAACCTCGAACTGGCCGGTTTTGAACGCGGCGCAACGGAGCCCACGCCCGCACCGACTCCGGAGCCTACGCTGACTCCGGCTCCGACACCGTCACCCGAGCCGACTCCGGCTCCGGCTCCGACACCGTCACCCGAGCCGACTCCGACACCGGGTGGCATACCTGGTGCCTCCAACACGGGTGTTCCGTCCGGAACCACACTGACCGTGCACCATGGCGACATCAATGTCACGACGGCCGGCACAGTTCTCGACGGCCTCGACATTCGTGGTCTGGTCAAGATCAGCGCGGCCAACGTCACCATCAAAAATTCCATCATTCGTGGTCGCACCATGAACGGCCCGGGCGCCCTCATCAACAACCTCGGCGGCTTCAGAAACCTCGTCGTGACCGACACCGAGCTGTCCCCGAGCACCGCTTCGCCCGATGCCAATGGAATCTACGGCTATAACTTCACGGCAACGCGCTTGAACATCAATAACGTCATCGATGGCATTCACATCACGGGAAGCAATGTGAGCCTGCAGGACTCCTGGATCCACGACCACATGCATTACCGCAATGACCCGAATCAGGGCGGTTCGCCCAGTCACGACGACTCCATCCAGGTTCAGTCTGGCAATAACATCACGGTCGCCGGCAACCGCCTGACCGACTCGCACAGCGCCGCCGTGCAAATCACCCAGGACCGCGGAACGGTATCCAACTTCACCTTCGTCGACAACTTCGCCAATGGCGGGGCCTGCACCGTGAACATTGCCGAAAAAGCCTATGGCCCCCTCCAAGGCACCATCATCAAGGACAACACCTTCGGCAAAGACACCAAGGTCGCCAACTGCGCCGTGATCGCCAAAACCACCACCAAGATCGACTTCCAACGCAACTACTACACCGACAACACCACCGTCGTCATCAAAAAAGGCTAACAAGCACCGGTAAATCCACTCGAATTCCCTCACAGGACCAGGCGGGCCCCACGCACACAGCGTGAGGCCTGTCCTTGTTGCATGCTCGGCGGCATGCGCGTATTGAGTCCGGTGTATACCTAGGTCATCGATAGAAGGAGCGCCATGACCACTACGAGTGCTGGCCAGAAGCGAGTGCGTCTGGCCGCCGACCCGGCTGATTTCGCTCGGCTCGGCCTCAACCCGCTCAGCACGGCGCAATTCGAAGACGGTCTGCGCACCGACCCGAACCGCCGTGGGTCGTACGAGTGGTGGTATTTCGACGCGAGTCTCGACGATGGTGCCAAGCTCGTCGTGGGCTTCTACACGAAGAACCCCGCGACGCCGGGCACCCGCCTGGCTCCGTTCGTGAACATAAACCTCGACCTGCCCGATGGACGGTCGTTCGAGAGGACTTTCGCGGCCGATCCCGAGCAGTTCAGTGCCTCCACCGACGGCTGCGATGTGCGCATCGGCGACCATCGCTTCAGCGGTGATCTACAGACCTACCGGGTGAGCGCATCCGTCGAGAACGTCACGGTGAACGTGACGCTCAACGGCACGGTGCCGGCCTGGCGGCCCGCGACCGGCTACGAGATGTTCGCCTGCAACGGCGTGGAGAAGACGTTCGCCTGGTTTGTGGCGGTGCCGAACGGGCGCGTCGACGCCGAGTACTCGGTCGACGGGCAGGTCGTCAAAACCACGGGGGTTGGCTACCACGATCACAACTGGGGCGATGCGCCTCTGCGTGAACTCATGCACAACTGGTATTGGGGACGCGCGCAGGTGGGGCCGTACAGCCTGATCGCCGCGCACATCACTGCCGAAAAGGCCTACGGCTACGAGCCGCTCACCACCCTGCATCTCGCCCGCGATGGTGTTGTCGTGGCCGACGACGGCACCAAGGTGGCGGTCACGACCGACCGTATCGGCATCGACGCTCCCTCTGGTAAGCCGGTAGCGGATATCCTCACCTACGACTACCGCGCCGGCCCCGACCGCTTCACCATCGCCTTCGAACGGGAGGAGACGCTGCTGCGCACACGATTCATCGACGTCGTGCCGCCGGCCGCGAAGCTGCTCGCGCGCCTGATGCGGTTCGACGCAGCCTACCTGCGTTTTACCGGAACCCTGGTTCTGCGCCGGTACCTCGACGATGTTCTGGTCGAGGAATACACCGAGACCAAGGCGCTCTGGGAGCTCATGTACCTGGGCAAGACCCGCCTTCCGGTGACCTGAGGGTTGTTCGCACGGCCGCAGCGCGCCCCGCAGGATCTGGGCCAGTGCGCGCGAGTTCCGCCTGGCGCGCAGCGGCGCAACTCCCGCGAAACTCTACGACGGAGTCTGCATCCCAGACGACTTGTGACGCCTTAAAGAATTGTGCCTCCCGCAGCCGGTCGGATTTGCTGAGCGAAGGACAAGGTCGATTTCATGCGAATCGAGACCTGTAGTGCCAAAGTGATTCGCATCACTTGCGAACTACACAGCTGCGGAAATAGATGAGGTTCGCTGCGACCAAACTGCCATCCAGCGAGTCGACCACGTCCGTCCTCGCATGAAATCCTCGCGCCCCTGCCGGACATGCCTCAATATGAGAGTTGTGACCGACACCGAGCGCGAAAAACGGATGCGCAACCTCGTCGCGCTCGTCGGCGACCCTGTGCGCCACTACCTGCACCGCCGCACCGACGCCGCAATGGCCGACGACGTGATCGGCGACACCCTGCTCGTGTGCTGGCGCCGCCTCGACGAGGTTCCCGACGATGCCCTCCCTTGGGCGATCGTCGTCGCTCGACAGTGCCTCAGCAACGCCCAACGCGCCGAGCGTCGCCGCACCCGTCTCATCGGCCGCATCATCGCCATCGACCCGCCGCCGGCCGCTACGGACGAGAACCCCGCAGCATCCACCGTCGATGAAGGCACCGCCGTGGCGGCCCGCGTGACCGCAGCCCTCGCCGGCTTGCGTCGAAACGATGCCGAGATCCTGCGGCTGTGGGCGTGGGACGAGTTGACGAGCCCGCAGATTGCCGTTGTGGTCGGCATCAGCGCGAACGCAGCGGCGATCCGGCTGCACCGCGCGAAGGCGCGCCTCAAGCAGGAACTACTGAAATCCGGCCACTCGACCGGACATATAACTTACGACGAAGGGAGCGACGATGCACGACGATGACCGTGCGCTGCGCGATCAGCTGCGTGCCGCCGATCCGGCCCGCGCGCTGCCCCCTGCCTCGCCGACGTGGCTCGACCACAGAATGGAGCAGATCATGACCGACCAGTCCGTTACTACCTCGACGGTCACCCCCGAGGCCCCGCGACGCGCGTTCCGGCGGTGGATGCCGGTGGCCGGCGTCGCCGCGGGCCTCGCCATCGCCGCCGCTATCGTCGTACCCCTCGTTCTCGGTGGTCCGGAACCCACTGTCGAGTCGCTGCAGCCTTCCATGGGCGGAGGCCTCGCGAGTGGCAGCTGCCTCGTGCTCGAGCCGGCGACCGTCGCGGCGCAGGAGCAGGCGTTCGCCGCGACGGTCCTGCAGATCCAGGGCAACACCGTTGTGCTGGAGGTCACGGAGCGCTTTGTCGGCGAGGTCGCCGACCGCGTGGAGGTGGCGCAGATCGACACGATGACCTCCGACTTCTCAGGCGTGCCCTTCGAGGTCGGCCAGAGCTACCTCGTCGGCGCAATCGATGGAACGATCACGGGATGCGGCGTGACCGGGGCCGACAGTGCCGAGCTTCGCGCGGTCTACGACGCAGCGTTCCCGGGCTGATCCGGGCCCGCGAGAGCGGTCGGGAACGCTGCGTGGAATCGTCCCATCGGCGTCAGACGGTGGGGAGAGGCTCACACAGCATCCGGTTGAACGAGAAATCGCTCCGGGTCGATTCAGGTGGGTACATGATGGGCGTTTGCTTGATCCTGAACCGCAACGATGGCCATAACTTGTTGTCGCGAGCGTCGGCCGCCACAGCGAGAATCACCGAGCACATAATTTTTCGGGTTCAGGCTTCCTCTGCACCAGTAAGCGCGGTCTACCCACCCGACATCGTTTTACGCCGACCATCGCGAGTTCTGGCACTACATGGACCTGATTGTCGATCCTGTCTTTATGTGCCCGATGAAGGTTAGCTCCTCGTCGAACAACAGTCCCTGCTGTTCACCCTCGCCGACATGGAGACCGAGCTGCAAGCGGCGAGAGGACTGCTTCGACGCGCGGCCTGGCGTCGGCGGCGGACTTCGCGATCGCCGAACCAATTCTTGCCACGATGGGGGCGCGCATCGTGCACTGCGGCGACCCGAGCGCCGGACAAGCCGCAAAGATCTGCAACAACATGATCCTCGGAATCTCAATGATCGCCGTCAGCGAAGCATTCGTGCTCGGTGAAAAACTGGGCCTCACCCACCAGGCGCTCTTCGATGTCGCGTCCACGGCATCCGGTCAATGCTGGGTGCTGACCACCAACTGCCCCGTTCCCGGCCCGGTACCCACCAGCCAGGCCAAGCCCGGACGCAGCGGAGCGACTTACCAATCCACGGCTCGTCACTCACGGGAGCTCACATCGCGGGTATCGGAAATTCTCGGACAGCATGGCCCTTGTACCAGCTATGACTACTATCGCAATCATCGGAGCTGGCTCAGGACTCGGGGCCGCCGTCGCGCGGCGATTCGGGGTCGAAGGCTTCACCGTCGCGCTCATCGCCCGCCACCAGGGACGCGTAGATGCCCTCGCCGCCGAACTGCTGGCCGAGGGCATCTCAGCTCACGGCTTCGTCGCCGACGTGCGCGATCCGGCCTCCATCACCCGCACTCTCGAACAGGTCGCAGAGACGCTCGGCCCGATCGAGGTACTGCAATACAGCCCGTTGCCGCAGAAGGACTTCATGCGCCCGGTTCTGGAGACCACTCCTGCCGACCTCGTGGGCCCGATCGAGTTCTCCATCTACGGACCCGTCGCCGCCGTGCACCAGGTCCTCCCCGGCATGCGTTTCCTCGGCGCTAACCGCGGCACCATCCTCTTCGTCAACGGCGGATCCGCCGTGACCCCGGGCCGCAATGTCACCGGCACGTCAATCGCATTCGCTGGACAGGCCGCCTACGCACAGCTGCTCAACGAGGCCCTCGGAGAAGAAGGAATCCAGGTCTCCCAGCTCATCATCGGCGGCCGCATCATCGCCGGCGATCCCGAGAAGGACCCGTCAGCGCTCGCTGAGCACCTCTGGAACCTCCACAGCCGTCGCGATCGCTTCCGCCACCAGATCAGCGCTGACTAGAAAGCGTCGTTCACTGTCAGGACCCGCCAGAGCCGGCACAGGTAGCCGATACGTCGATCGGTTCGGGCGGTCGCAGAATCAGATTGCAGGCGACCTCACCGGTGCCGTTCTAGGCGATCCTGCCACCACGATCGGGGTCACCGCACAAGACGTCGGTGGCGTACAGGGTACGCTGCCGGGCCAGACCGTCAAACGCGGAGTTGATGCTGAGCTCCGCGACGACACAGTCGACCAGCCCGGTTGGTTATGAGTTCAGGACGCGAATTTTCCGGTGCCAGGCGGTTGCGTATACTCGTTTTCAGCGACACGGGGTGCCGACTGCATGACGGTCGGCTGAGATGACACCCGTTGAACCTGATCTAGTTCGAACTAGCGAAGGGATGTCACGGAGAATTACGTGCACTGCTTTGGTGCCGGATCTCGTCCTTTCGCCTTACCCAAGGTGAAGAAAATCATGCAAATAGCAGAACAGATTGTCCTGGTCACTGGCGGCGCACGCGGCCTGGGTAAAAGCATCGTGCACGCTTTCGCGGCTCTGGGCGCCCGGGTGGTCATCAACTATCGCAACAGCGCCGCAGCGGCGGAAACCTTGGCTTCCGGCTATGGGCCTGAACACGCTCTTGCCGTACAGGCCGACGTCACCGACCCGGCCCAGGTCGCGGCAATGCTCACGCAGGCGCAGGCACATTTCGGCTCCAGCGTGACAACGGTGGTCAATAACGCGTTGGTCGATTTCAGCTTCAACGGCGACGCCCGCTCCGGCGCTGCCGACATCAGCTGGGACGAATTCCAGGCGCAATTCTCGGGCAGCGTCCGCGGTGCCCTGAACACAACCCAGCAGGCGCTGGCAGGCATGCGCGAGGCCGGGTTTGGCCGCATCATCAACATCGGTACCAACCTGTTTCAGAACCCGGTGGTGCCCTACCACGACTACACGGCCGCCAAGGCCGCCCTGCTCTCCCTGACCCGCACCCTCGCCTCAGACCTCGGCCCGCACAACATCGCCGTAAACATGGTCTCCGGCGGGCTGCTGCGCACCACGGATGCCAGCGCGGCTACCCCCGAGGACGTGTTCGACTTCATCGCCGCCTCCACCCCGCTACGCAGAGTGACAACCCCGGCCGAATTTGCGGATGCGGTACTCTTTTTTGCCTCCCCCTGGGCGCGGTCGGTCACCGGGCAGAACCTGGTCGTCGACGGCGGCCTGGTAATGAACTAGGGCAGCGCCGGCCAGGTCAGCCCCACACCAGCTCCACTTCAATGCGTTCCTTATGGGTTGCGGCCACCACGGCGCCGCCTGGCGGCGGCCGCAGTCGCCCATCGAGCAATTGGGAGCTGCCCGGCCCCGTTCGCGGCGTAGGTCCTCGTCCGGCAGGTACTAAAGCCCCGGGGGAGTGACCGACTTGCTAATGCTGAGACCGGGCGGCGACGGCCGGAAGTCTGCGAGGTTGACCGTGGATCCTGACGCGCGGGCGGTAACCGGCAAGGATTCGGAAATCTCATCGGACGGTAGATCCTTGCGCGCCCAGTAGCTGGCGAGCACCGAACCCGATACGTTATGCCAGACCGAGAAAATTGCCGCTGGCAGCGCGGCTACCGGGTTGAAATGCGCCACGGCTAGGGCGGCAGCCAGGCCGGAGTTCTGCATGCCCACCTCGAAGCTGAGAGCTCGGCGACTGGCGACCGGAAGCCCGAACAGACGCCCAATGTAGTACCCAAGCGTCAGTCCGAGGGAGTTGTGCAGGATCACGGCGACGACCACGAGCACGCCAATCGACAACAGCGTGGAGGCACTGGCGGCGATGACGGCCGCAACCACGACGGTGATGCCGGCTACCGACAGCAGCGGCAAAACATCGAGAAAACGCTCTACCAGGCGCGGCACGATCATGCGCAGCACGAGCCCGAGCACTACCGGAACCAGCACGATCTGCACAATCGACACGAACAAAGCGCCAGCATTGACGGGCAGGGACTCTCCCACGAGTACCAGCACGAGCAGCGGCGTCAGCACGGGGGCCAGCAAAGTCGAAACGGACGTCATCGCCACAGACAACGCGGTATCGCCCTTAGAGAGGTAGACCATCACGTTGGACGCTGTACCTCCGGGCACAGAACCGACCAAAATCATGCCAGCCGTCAGCATGGGCGAAAGCCCCAGCGCGACGGCAATCCCGAAGCCGATCAACGGCATCACGAAGAACTGGGCCGCAACGCCCAGCAGTAGCGCCCACGGCCGCCTGGCAATAATCGCGAAGTCAACCGGGCGCAGCGTCATACCCATTCCCAGCATGATCACGGCAAGTAGCCATGGGATCGCCACGGTCAGGCCGGAAAATGCGTCGGGGACAGCAAGCGCCAACGCTCCCGCAGCCAAAACAATAACGGCGAACCAACGCCCGACGAATGCGCTGACAGTTCTGATGCGGTCCATGATGAAACCATACCCACAATGGGCAGAAACCTCATGGCCGGCAGGTGCGATTGTGAACAGGAAGCGCGAACAGTTTGCCCACGATTCTGACCGGTTTCAATACGACAAACATGCCGCCTGCGCAACCTCACTTCTCAAAGCTGGCATCTGAACCCCTTGCAGAGCCGCCGGCCTGGTTCGGGTACACGCCGAGCGAGATTAGGTGTGTGCTCCCGTTCGAGGTGGTGAGCTCCACACAGGGATAGTTCTCTTCCGGCGCGATTCCCCCTGGGATAGGCGTCGCGACGAGTGACCTGATGAGCACAGTTAGTCGGTGCGCTGGGACGCCGCTTAAACCAGAAATCGCTCCTGAGAATCCTCAGGAGCGATTTCTTTTTTGTTTCGACCGGGCCGTTTCGTGAACAGTTTCGCGAACGGCCCTTTTGGTCGGGCTGACAGGATTCGAACCTGCGACCCCTTGGAGGTTCTAGGCTTAATTCTGTCATCGCCGAATGTCCCCGAAAACCCGCGGATTCCTTTGTGTTTACAGGGAACCGGGCGGTTCGCTGCCTCCAATTGTACGTCATCGTTTTGGGTCATTTAGTGATGAATGTGATGGGTAAATGATGACCTTGTGAACCGCTTTTGGCGGGCGCACAGTCGTGGAATGACGGCGGCCCTGACGCGGTCCATGAGGCTGACCGGCGCACCGCGCATCGCCTCGGCAGCCGAGTTGCAAACCCCGCCCACGCGCTCGTTGCCGGCCGAGCCGTTTCATGAAAGAAGCCCCGGTGCGTCGCCGCTGGGGAGAACCCCGAGGTCGGGCAACTCGCCACCTAAACTTGGCCTAGTACGAGCGAAAGGAACCACCATGAGCATGGAAGGCGCGGCCTGGAGCTCGCTGCACAAGATCTCGAGCGCCAGGGACAGCAAACACGGCTTCTCCCGTGAGTCCGTGCGGCGGATCATGACGTTCGCGGTGCCCTACCGGTCCAAGCTGCTGATCTTCATCACCCTCTCCACCGTGGGAGCTTTCCTCGCGGTCGCGACGCCGGTACTCGCCGGCCAGGTGATCGACGTCATCGTCGCCCAAGGCGCGGTCACCACAATCGTGTGGCTCGCCGTCGTCATCGCCCTCGTGGCCGTGGCCGACGCCGCCGTGTCACTCGTGACGCGCTGGTACTCGGCGCGGATCGGTGAAGGCGTGATCCTCGACCTCCGCACCGCCGTCTTCAACCACGTGCAGAAGATGCCGATCGCGTTCTTCACCCGCACACGAACGGGCGCCCTCGTGAGCCGCCTCAACAACGATGTGATCGGCGCTCAGCAGGCCTTCAGCGGCACGCTGTCCGGCGTGGTCACGAACGTCGTGGCGCTAATCCTCACCCTGATCGTCATGCTCAGCACGTCCTGGCTCGTGACGGTTCTCGCCGTGATCATGCTCCCCATCTTCCTGGTACCCGCCCGCCGCATGGGAAGCCGCCTCGCCGCGCTCCGCCGCGAGGCCGCCGACCACAATTCCGCCATGAGCACGCAGATGACCGAGCGCTTCTCAGCGCCCGGCGCCACCCTCGTCAAGCTGTTCGGCCGGCCCGACGAGGAGGCCGAGGAGTTCCGCGTCCGCGCCGCCCGTGTCCGCGACATCGGTGTGCGCGCCGCAATGCTGCAGTTCGTCTTCTACACCGCCCTGATGCTCGTCTCCGCTCTCGCCCTCGCGCTCGTGTACGGGCTCGGCGGCGCCCTCGCACTAGCCGGCCAGCTGAATACCGGCGACGTGGTCACCCTGGCGCTTCTCCTCACCCGCCTCTACGCGCCGCTCACCGGCCTCGCAAACGCACGGGTGGAGATCATGAGCGCGGTGGTCAGCTTCGAGCGCGTCTTCGAGGTGCTCGACCTTGACCCGCTCATCAAGGAGAAGCCCGACGCCGTCGTCGTTCCCGAAGGCCCGGTGGCCGTCGAGTTCGACAACGTGCGCTTCGCCTACCCGTCCGCGGACAAGGTGTCTCTCGCCTCTCTCGAGGAGGTTTCCACATTGGATACCCGCGGCGGCGAGGAGGTGCTGCACGGCGTGTCGTTCAGGATCGAGCCGGGTCAGACCGTTGCCCTCGTTGGTTCGTCCGGTGCCGGCAAATCCACGATTGCGCAGCTCCTTTCGCGCCTGTACGACGTCGACAGCGGCGCCGTGCGCCTCGCGGGGGCGGATGTCCGCGATGTCACGTTCGCCTCCCTGCGGCACACCCTGGGAATGGTGACGCAAGACGGCCACCTGTTCCACGAGACCATCCTCTCCAATCTGCGCCTCGCGAGGCCGGAAGCGTCCGACGATGAGGTGTGGGACGCCGTCCGGCGTGCGCGGCTCGAGCCGCTCATCCGGTCCCTGCCCGACCAGCTGAACACCATGGTGGGCGAGCGTGGCTACCGATTGTCCGGGGGTGAGCGCCAGCGGATGACCATCGCGAGGCTCCTGCTCGCCCAGCCGCGCGTCGTCATCCTCGACGAGGCGACGGCGGCGCTGGACTCGACGTCTGAGGCCGCCGTGCAGGCGGCGCTCAGCGAGGCGCTCAAGGGACGGACAGCGATGGTGATCGCACACCGCCTCTCCACCATCCGCAGCGCGGACCTGATCCTCGTGGTTGAGGACGGCTCGATCGTGGAGCGCGGTACGCACGAGGAACTGCTGGCTGTGCGTGGGCGGTACGAGGAATTGCACCGGACCCAGTTCGCCGTGCAGAAGAATGTTGCGGCCGATGCGGATGCGGATGCGGAGGCGCTAAGCGGGATCTAGTTACTGAGCACTTCGCCACCATGCGGTCCGGCGCCTGAGCCGGACGACCGACGAGTCGGTGGCGCTGGTAATCACGGCCGCGTAACCGACTCCGGCCCGGTGGCCTCACGTCAAGCGCGGGCGGAGCGCGACGTGAGTTGGCGAAGGGTGGCTTCGATGCCGGCGGCGTTCTGCCGGGGAAAGCCGAGCAGCTCGTAGACCTTTCCCTGAACGGCTGGGACGGTGCTGTAGTCAAACGTCTCGGTAACGCGCGTAGACGTGGGCGTGAGCGGCGTGAGTTCCCAGCGCCACCGGTGTCCCGCGGGGTGACGCCACTCTACAAGCCGACCGTCTTCGATGCGCGTCACCGTGCTGGTGATGCGATACGGGACGCCGAACTGCTTCATCGCTACCGAGAATTTTGCGCCCTGGGTGAGCCGCCGCGGTCCCGACACCGTACCGCCGACGGTGCCCGAGCCGTCCAGCTCACCGTGACGGTGCGGATCAGCCACCAACGCGAAGATGTCTTCGGCCGAAGCCGGCACCTCAACAGTGCGCGCGATTTGGCGAGGCCCTTGCTCAACCTGTTCGACCGTCATACTGCTCAGCCTAGGTGGGGGCTGTCTCTTAGACGGTGTTTCCGGCCTGACGCGCTGCACGTGGGTTTTTCAGGAGCGGCGTCGATGCAACGAATTGCCGCTACGCGGGGTCAACAAGGGCGCCGTCATCCTCGTCGCCCCAAGACTCAACAAGCGTGATTCGCCCGCGCGAATCGCGAATCGAAAGCACGAGCGCAATGATCGCGGTCGCGATTCCGATAACGCCCAGGGGGTTCGCGATACCAAGAGCGATATCCAACGCAGGCTGTGTGGGTCCGCTGATGATTGTCTGCAAACCGCGAGGTGTTGAATCTGGAAGCGTGAGTCCCAACAAGAGTCCGCTAACGCCTGATGCAAGGAAAAACGCGTATGTTATCGCGCGAGTTTCGAACCCTCGACGTGCCGTGCGTCGTACCGCGAGCCCCGTGAACACCAGCAAGGCGGCAAAAATCACACCCAGCGTCGCCGCGTAGATGATGGTGAGGTCGCCACCGATCCCGAAGAGGTGGCGGCCGAAAGAAATCCACGCGGCCACCGCGATACCAGCAACCACGACCACGCCACCCATGTGCCCTGAGCGCGAGGCACCAGGCGTCGCGCGAACTCGAATTACGCTGTACGTCATCACGCGCTCTCAATCACTGTGCTCGTTACAACCGTAGCCATGGAAGTGCTTGCGCGTGCGCACCTCCACAGATGGACAAGCCCGCGAACCGCGAAATAAATGCGACGCTATCCGACAACACACCCTTACATGCTTTCTCTAGACGGAATCTAGCAAGATGCCGCAAGCCTGAGTTTCATCCTTTCCGTGCTCCGGTACCGCGATGATCTCGGCGTCAGCGGCGCGGCCGGCTTGCGCGCTCAGCAGCATTCTGAATGGCGCGGTTCAAGTCGACGATCAAACGCAGTGCGGGAGCCCACTTGTTATCCAGCAGCAATGTGTCCGAGCGGACCAACCCATTCAGAGCGGCGAGGACATTCGCGACCGCCCGGGGTGATCCGCAGACCTGTCGGATGCACTCGGTGATGTCGTGCCCTTCATCGATGGTCCGAATCTTCTCAACCGTCTTCACGACAGTACGGTCAACAATTCGCACGTGAAATGCCTCCGGTTTACGGGCCCGTCTGTCGTCGTACGCTGCTTTGCGGCAGCCGGGTCCACAAAAGACGCGCGGTCGTCCGGTGCTCGCGGCCGGCGTCAGCGCCGCGCCACACCGGACGCACTGGGTCATAGTCATCCGCCGGATGGTGAATTTCTGCAGGTCGCTCATACTCAGGAGGAGCGCCAGGCTGCACCGTTTCGTCACCGACGAAACAGCCGGGTCCTCGATCTGCAAGAGGCGTGGCAATTCAAAGTCGGGATTCTTCAAGATCGCTCGGGGCGCCGCCTCCCGGCGAGCTGCTAGTTGGCGATCGCGACGTCTGGCGTCCAGAGATGGCGAGTGATGCCTTGATCCTCCTCCGTTGCGCGTTCGCCGAGCTCGATGGTGATGAGTTCGTCGCCCTCATAGGCAGGGCTTAGTTCGAGAGCCAGGTAATCGAACAGCTCGCGTTCGTGGACGGCAATGATGACTTGCCGGTTGTTTTGTTTCGAAAGGAGGCGGATGAGGCCAGCGAACTGCGCCACATGCACTTCGTCCATAGCCTGGACGGGGTCATCGAAGACGAGGCACGGAACGAGGGGTTCAACGGCTAGGTGGAGCGCGAGGAACAGGGACAGCGCTGCGGTGTTCAGGTTGCCGGCAGAGAGCATCATTTGAGGAGGACCGCTGGCCTGGCCGTTGCGGTGCGTAGTCTCCAGATTGATGTCGAATGTCTTCTTTGTGGCGCTGGGGATGCCGAAGCTTGGGATGAACCCTTCGTTCGGGGCGAGCCTGGTGAAAACAGTCTTCCAGACCTCGTTAAGCGATTCGGTGAAGACACGGTGGACGATGTTGGTGCGTGCCTGTGTTGCGGCTTCGTGGACTTCCTTCGCTACACCTTGGCGGCGCTTCGCTTCAGCGACACGATCGTCACACTGTTTCTTGTGTTCGGCGGTATCGGCGAGGCGTTGAACAGTGGCGGATTCATGTTCAAGCGCGGCCGCGAGGCGAACTGCTTCGACGCTTGCTTTCCTGTGCTGGTTGACCGTGTCGGCAAGGCGGGCAACTTGAGCTTCGGCACTTTGAAGGAGTTCGGTCGACACCGTCTGGAATGAATCGAATGTCGGAACTTCAGTGGTTCCCAGAAGACCCGCGTATTTGGCGAGCTCACTGCTGATATGAAGCTCTTCCGACGTAGCGGCCTCAAGGTCGTCGAGTGATTGTTGAAGGTCGCGCACGAGCCGGAAAAGGTCCGTCTCGTTGGACTTGGCGGCTTGGATTCCTCCGATTTGGGCGGCGAGTTCAACGAGGGTTGCGTGACGCTGTTCAACGGCCTCTCGCTGGTCGGGAGAGAGGAGCCGTGACATGAGTTGGGTGTGCTCGATTTCCGCCGTCTTCACCCGTGCCGCAAGCTGGTCGCGCGCGTTCCGCAGGTCAACAAGTAGCTGTCCGTGGCTAGTGAGCTCCGCCAGCTTTCTATCGATGTGCGCTGAGAGGCTGGGGTGACCCATTTCGGTGAAGTCACGGTCGCAGACGGGGCACCTGTTGCTGTCGTCGAGAACACTACGAACTGCAGTTAGGCTCTCGACGAGGGCACTTGAATGCTCGTGAGCATCAGCAAGCCGGGTCTGAAGCACATACAACCCAGCTCGGTCTGCATCCAGTTGCGTGCCGACCAACTCAGCCTGCGTGCGAAGGCTGGAGGCGGTCTCCAGCTCTTGGACAACCAAGTTCGTGGCGTGCTCAACGGCGATACGCGGTTCGCTGCGCAGGTTGACACCAGCAGCCTGCGCTGCCGCTTCCCACGCCTGGACTCTCGTCCCGTCCGTCGCCTCCCATGCCTCCTTGTCGGCGGTCGCAGCCGCCAGCGCAATCCGGGTCTCCTCGATTCGGTGCGTGGTCGGACGTTCGACCAGCGCTGAAATGCGACCACCCAAAGCGATGAGTTCCTGGTGGAGGGTTACCGCGGCGGCGGAATCGACACGAGTCGTGTCATTGTTAAGTGAATTCCGGACGAACTCAAGAAGGTCCACATCAGAGCCGCCTTCGGTCACCTTAGAGTCGAGTCCAGCAACGGCCTCGCGGGTCGCGGCCCTTGCGTCAGCAACTTGGGTTTGGATCTCGGCTCGCAGAGCAACGTGTTCCTTCAGCTGCATTGCTGCCGTCTTCGCTTCGCGGTCGGCCTCGTCGACGCCGACCGCAAGCTTCTTGAAGAGCCTGAAGTCATTCGCATCGCTAAGCCCGCTACGAAGAGCGTCCAGTTTCTCAAGGCCAAGGAGTTCGTTCACGAATTTCTCGAGCGCTGTCTGTTCCTTGCCTTCGCGGGCTTGGTACAGGTCGAGGAGGCGACCCAATGACGCCTGGTCCAGGTAGCACCGTTCCGCGTAAAACTTAGCAGCAGCGGCGTTGAAGGCCGGGGTGCCTTCCTGCCGAGCACCGCTCACGGTCATTGGGGTGCCGGGCGATCCCGCCTGGAAGTACTCGGCGACATCGGCTCGAACTGTTGCGTAGGACTGCCCGAGGAATGGCAGGTGCGCTTGGTAGCGATCAGAGTGACGTTCCATGCTTCGAATGCTGCCGGTTAGGGCGAGTTCTAGTGCGGACAGAACGCTAGTTTTTCCCGTACCGTTGGGGCCGTGGATAAGTACAACGGGTGCATCAAAAGGCAATTCACGAGTGCCTTCAATGCGCCGGAAGTCGGAGACCATCAGACGACGGATGGGGACGTCACTCATCATCGCCCTCCACCTCGTCGGTCCAGCCTGCTCCATCATTAGCGTACCGGCGCAAGGTTTCCCTTACTGCGTCCGTTCCGTCGGCGGCAGCCTTGACAAGCGCAATATGGTCCGACGTCGTCTTCAGCGGCCCGAGGACAGCCATCACTTCGTTGACTGGATCGCTTCCGTGAACGAGGTCTGCGTTCGGCAGCTTCAGCGGCAGGAGGACAGCAACGGCTTCTTCAATCTCCGCGGTATCGGGTGAGGAGGACTCAATGGGAAGGATGCGGGCGTAGCGCTCCAACTCGATACGATCGGAGCCGGCGACTCCGCCGAGAAGCACGAGACTCACAGGCCGACGCGACGCCGCGAGGTCTAGGGAGCGAGCTAAGCCCGCGACGAGACGTTTCAGGCGCCGACGAGGAACTTGGTCAGTCGCAATCAGAACTAAGTCATGCGAAGTGTTCGTCCCACGGGCCGCGGCCTCGAAGTCGAACTCTGTGCCGACAACAGTAAGAGGCTTCGAAAGTCGTTCGAAGCCAGCGCTTTCCAATACAGCTAGGACATCTTGAACGCTTGTCATCAGAACCCTCCCGCTAGTTTAAAAGCCTCATACAAGTCATCAGTTGAGTCGGTGTTGGTGATGTTGGATGCGACGCTGAACCGCCCGGCGCTGACTTTGCCATCACGTCCGAAGCGAGATTTCGGCGATCGGGTTTGTGCCGGGGGCTCTGCATCAGCGATGACAATCAGGGCATCCCCCTCGCTGTCGTCGAACGAACCTTCCAACTCAAGCTGCGTCAACGTCGTGGCGTCCTTTACGAAAAACACGCGGGCGCTTCGCTGGCTAGTGACCAAACGAACCACACCGTCACCGGCTGCTCTACTATCGCCCGGCACAGCTGACCACTGCCCCGACGTAAGACCGCGACCAATCAAAGCCAACGCGACGCCAAACCGCCCGAACTGTTTCGAAGGGAAATCTGCGTTAAGAACCGCCTGAGCGGCAGGACGATCCGACAACGGTTCATAGCGACCGCCACCGGGAGTCGGCATGCGCCCCGTACGAAAGACCGCCAGCGCCAGATTCGCTACATCGATAAGACGGGCAGCGAACTCCCGCTGAAACTCTAGAATCTCGGGGTATTTGAGCGCTGTCGGGTCAAAGGGGTCAGCATGGCTCGCCGCCAAGTCGCGGAGGCCAAGGAGGTCTGTCTGGAACTGCTTCACGGCCGCTGAGCCCCAGATGCTTTCAATTTCACGCCCAATCAAGAAGCTCAGTTTGTCAGTAAGTGACGACAAAACCAACGCCAGCAAAACTGGTTTACCGTAAGCACCCAGAAGTGACGAGTCCTTGATGGCGGTCCCGTTTCCTTCGAAGGTCGGGCCGTAAGTGGTCCTCAAAACGCTTTGATGATACGACTCGAGACGCTCTTCACTGAGAACAACCGCAGGCGGTGAGATCGGCCACGAACGAGCCAGATCCTGGGCCGCAGCTGCGAACACCGTGTGGAAGTTCTCGTCCTGCGCCGAGAGGCCAATCATCAACGTCAGGCGAGCCGCGTATCGCAACTCAAGCTGTTTACGCATCAGACGATTCTTCGGCTGCTCCGTCCACGCCGAAATCTGTGAGTGGCGTGCCACAAGTGCGTTACGGGATTCAGGTTCCCCGTCTCGGGCACGCACTGCGCAGCCGTGGACCTTGATCACTTCGAGACGCCTTCCAACTACACGGAAATCGTCCGGGCTAACCGCAACCCGAACCAGCGAGCCATATGCGGGGGTCAGTTCATTCAGCGCCGTCTCCAGGAGGCCGTCCCAGTTTGCCGTGACTGCTGTTTCGACCAGCCCCTCGAGCATCAGGATCGCGATGCAGTAGTGCTCTACATCAGGTTCAAGATCTGGCGATCCGTACGTGTTAGGAACATCGAGCCCTGTCCAGACAAGATAGTCATCCGGATTGTCATCACCCACGAGCACATCAAGAACGCGCGCGTAGTTCGTCACCAGAACGGAGATGACGCGGGCCTTGAGTGGCCACTCGTCGACGACAATCGAGAAATCGATCGACGCTAGTTCTTCAGGCATAAGGCCCGCGAGCCGCATCACGTCGTCGAGCGCAGTCCGGTACTCACAACCCGGCTTGCCTTCAACAATGTTGAACCGGAGGTGCTCTACGACCCGTCCGATGAGTTCGCCAACATTCGGCACTCTCTCGCGAGAGATACCCGAACCGAGCCAGAGGACGTACTGTCCCTCGTTGAAAGCGCTACTGAACGCCGAGAAGTTCGAGCCGAACCTCTCCAGAACCGCCGCAACAGTTCGTGCAGGTTCGACCGTCATCCCGTCCCCCAAGTGCGATAAGTATCCGCAGCTTGCGGAGATCCGGCACGTCCGTGCGCCTAACGCAACTCTGCCATGCATTCGCGGTGTTCGTATCGCGCTCGCTAGCAATATGTCGCGGCGGACCTCCCATTCATGCTCATTTGAGGACCATCATTCGCCGCGCTAGCTATACTGCGCCACTACCTGAGTGACACTCGGCTGATGGGAGTTCCCCGACGCCTGTCACGGACGCGGCCTGATCCATCCAGACCGAGATCTGGCGTGCCTCGAGGTCGTCCACGGAATCGAACTCCACGCCACGTGTTGCTTTGCCCACTCCCACCGGAGTCATCGGACGGACCGGCTCAAGAGGGCCGTCGATCTGAACCACGCCGTGTCCCGGTGGTGCTTCGTGCTCGGATCGCAGGCCTCGATGGATGAGGTCGATCGAGGAACGTTTGCAGATTTCTGAGAAGGTCTGGGACCAGACTTTGATGGCCGCCAGGCAGCGCACTAGGTTCCAGCGGCACCGATTCTGCTGACGGCGCTACGACAGGTGGAAGTGACTCGCGGATGGCCAGCCCATCAATTTGGTTTTCGCATCGGGCGGAGGTTGACCCAGCATCGCCGCGGCCGCTCCCGATACTTCCTGAAGATGGCTCGACGCACGTGGCTTGCGTCGCAGACGAATTCTGGCCTATACGGCCATTCTCGGCGTCACCGCTTCTTCCCTCCGATCCCCGGCACGGACGCGACCTGTGTCATCCACGCCGCTATCGGGTGGTCGTCGACGTGGTCCACGGACTCGAGCTCCACACCCCGCGTCGACTTGCCCATCCCTACCGGTGTCACCGGCGGTACCGGCTCGAGCGCCGCGCCGTTGATGAACATGAGCTTGACGTGGCCTGCAAAACCGCCGCAGCTGAAGCACCATCCGTCGCCTACTCCGTAGTAGGCCATGCCCCACTTCACAGAGCGATGGAGGTTGGGCAGTGTTTTGGCGGCCAGCGCGTCGATTGCTTCGATGATGCCTCGCTGCGGCTGCGGAAGGCTGGCAATGTACGCGAAGACAGGCTTGTCCCCGACGGCCGCTTTCGCGGGGCTCGCCCGGCCAGTCATAGCTGCCGGCAGTGTCCACGACGCATCGCTAGACGCCGCAATGCCGTCGGCCGGCTTTTGAACTTCGCTCCTGCCCCTCTCGCTGCTGTCCATGGCGAGATGCTATTCCTTCCCCGTCGCCGAAAGACGATTGCGCATCCTCAAATTTCGGTGTATCACTGAGGATAGATCTAGCAGGCACCCTTGGTACCGGAACGAACGTGAACATGGGATTCGACAAAACTGCAGATCAGACGGCGGTGCCACCGTGGCACCACCGCATTCCAGTCGGCAACCCTTGCCTAGGCCCGGTCGAGAAGTGCGGCGGCGGTCGGGCAGCTTATGGCCTGACTTGCAGAAAAACCCCAGATCTCACGGTGCTGCCACCGTGGCAGCACCGCGTTCACTCCTTGTCTTTCGCGAATGCGCGGTCGAGAAGTGCAGCAGTAGCCGGGTTCACCAGTTCGCTGCGCTGGATATAGTGCTGCACCGTGACCCGCGTGTCCGTGTGGCCAAGCAGCTCGGCGGCGAGTTCGATGCTGGCGTTGGTGTTGACCGCGGTGGCGACCGTGCGGCGGAACATGTGTGGTGTCACTCCGTTGATGCCCGCTCCCTCGAGCACCTGTCGCAACTGACGACGCACGTTCGCGGTCGTCAACGGAGTGCCGTCGCGGGACTGAAACAGCAGCCCATCCAGGCCCAGACTCCCGAATTTGGCGAGCCGCCGGCGCACGGCGTCAGCGGTGAATGTGGGCAGTGCCACAACACGCGTGGACTTCGCGGTTTTGGGATGGTCTTGCCGGAAGGTCAGTTCGCCGTTGCGACTGACGATGGTTCCGGCAAGGCGAATGGAGGGCACGGCACTAGTGATGTCAATGTCCCGGCGTCGGATGGCGAGAACCTCACCGATGCGGGCCGAGGTGCCGAGCATCACCTCGATGATCGCGCCGAGCTGGCCATCGGGTTTGGGGCCAGAGATATGGTTGGCGGCGCTCTCCCATTGCGCGATCGCCGCGCGGATGACGTTCACCTCTGGGGCGGTGAGGGCATTGGGCACGTGCGGCTCGCGGTAGAGGCGGGCGACGTGGTGCATCGGGTTGCGGGGGAGTACCTCGTGCCGCACGGCCAGTTCCAATGCCAGCCGCAATACGACCCGAGCCTGTTTGGCCCGGCTGTAGGAGAGCTTCGCGAGCTGCTTAATGAACTTGTCGCACCGGGCCACACCGATCTCCCGCAACGCCAGGTTGTCGAAGGCGGGTGAGACAAGCGTGCGCATGTTGCGCTCGTACAGGTTGCGGGTGGTCCGGGAGATCCGATCCTCCAGGTCGATGTCTTCCAGCCAGTACGTCACCAGGTCTTTGAACAGGCTGTCGGGCGTCAGCGCTGTGTCGGCGGGTTGGAGAACAGGTCCCGGTTGGCGAGCTTGGCCTTCAGCGCCCGCTCGGCGGCGTTGGCCGTGGTACCGGAGGCTTGCACGAGGCGCGCGTGGCCGTCCCAGTCCCGGTAGCGGGTTCTCGCCTCGTACCGGCCGGTCGGTGTCTGGCGGGTGTTGATGTCGCCGAAGGTGCCGATCGTGAGCCGCTGCCGGGCCACCTCAGCTCACCGCCGATCGGTGCGCCGGGGCTCGCTGGGGGAGGGCTCGCGCTGCTGGGCGATCCAGGCTCGCACGTCGGAAATGGCGAACTTCAGATGCTTGCCGAACCGGTAGGCCGTTGGCCCTTTGCCGTGCACCCGCCAGTCGTAGACCGTGGAGATGGGGATACCCAGGTAGGCGGCCAGCTCGGCAACGTCCATCAGCGGTTCGAGCCCCCAGCTGTCGGTGGGAGGGGAGGTTAGCTTGTCGTCGTGGATACTCATGCCCAGAAGGTGCGCACGACGATCCCGGACGATCGGGAGGTACCGAAACCGACGACGGCGACTCGCACGCGAAGGCCGAATCACCGGCTCCAAAACGCTCAAAGTGATGGGGTAGTGATGACTTAATCAAATCTCTTAACCAAAAAAGTCCCGGAAATCCTTGAGTTTCCGGGACATTTGGTCGGGCTGACAGGATTCGAACCTGCGACCCCTTGACCCCCAGTCAAGTGCGCTACCAAGCTGCGCCACAGCCCGCCGCTTCCGCAAAGCGATTCCAACACTCGAAACCTGCGGAAGACAACTGTAAGAGCTTACCGCTTTATACGAGGACCCAAGAACACATGGAAGGGCACCGACGATCGCCGTTGGAATGAAGAATATTTGGTGTTCCCATGGCCTCCGAGCTGGCAGGGTTTATTGGTTGCGTCGCAAAGGGGCTCACGGCGATACGACATTCGTGATGCGCGGCGGTGCTCACGGCCTCGCGTCTAGATTTACCCACTGTTCGCTTGCCAACTTTCACCAAGTTGCTACTCTGAGCGCATGGCAGTCATCGTTCGCACCGTGAACCGCATGCAGACAAATCGTGCCCGTCGTGTTTCGGTCCGCTGGTCGCTCGCCGCGGCCGGGCTGTTTCTTGCAGCGGCCGCGCTGCAGCTTGTCGCCTCGTTGGAACGGTGGGTCGTGCTCACCGACTCATGGACGCGCACCGACACCTCCATTGAAGACCACCGTTTCGACTACTCGTACCCCGCGGACCCGTGGGAAAACCTCGGCACGACCGCGCAATTTTTCGGCTTAAGTCTTCTGCTGCTGGCGCTGGGCATCAGGGCCTTGGCACGATCAGTCGCGAGTCGCGACAGTGGCTTTGAGCGGATGCTTACCGTCGCCACCGCAGCATCTTTCGGCATCACCGGCATGCACGCCCTCGTTTCGGGCCTCATGGGTGTTCCGTCTCCGCTGCAATTCCTGCCGGTGCAGATGCTGCTGAGTTTGATCGGGTTCGCTGGTTTGATCGTCTTGAGCGTGCGCTCGCTGCGCGTGTCATGGGCGTCATCCGTCGCGTGCCTGTTGTTGCTCGGCGTCACCTTGCCGGGCACTATCGTCGTCACCTTTCAGATTGCGCCGGCCATCCTGGGCTATCAGTCGCACGACACGACTCCCTTTACCGAGATGATCGTCGCGGTGTCGACGGCCGCGGCAGGCGTGGCGACGCTTGTGGCGGCAGGGGTGGCGGAGCGCGCTCGTCGCCGATCCGCTGCGCAGAGTCGCGTGGCGGCTTAGCGCCTACTTTCTGCTTCGGGGCGCAGTCGGATGAGCCGCTGAGGGCCATCCTCTTTCAGCTCGGCCAAGTCGCTGCGCGAGGAGAGAAAGTCGGTGAAGGACCGAAAGCCGAGCGGCTTCTCGTTGAAGGACGGGTCCATGCGGCGCATTTGGTTCTTGATCGTGCCCGTGTTGAGCCACTCGTCGGCGTCACCCTTGGCGTGACCGATCTGCAGCGCACGCACAAGGAGCTCCGTGGCCAGTGTCTGTGGGTCAATGTCGTCGCCGGCCTCAGGCTCGTCGAACTGCGCGTCTTCGGTGTGCGAGAACATGGGATTAGTGGCGAAAAGTCGGGCCTGGACGGGCGCCGGGTCGGGTGTAATCTCAACAGTTTCCGGGGTCTTCCTGCTTGACTTGGGCCTCTCCTCAATGGTGGTGACGGTCGTTTTGCCGATTCCGGGCAGCGAGTCGTAGTCCTCGAACTCGTCGCAGGCTGCCGCCAGCGAGGTGCTCGTCGAGCCCGCGACCCCGATGCCGACCACGAAACGACCCAGCCGCTTCGACTTCTGGGCGAGCGCGATGTAGTCGGAGTCGCCGGCGATGATGATCACGTGGGTGAGGTCAGGCAGGCGAAAGAGGTCTTCGACCACGTCGACGGCCAAACGGATGTCCGCGCCATTTTTGGTTCCGCGGGTAGTCGTGGTGAATAGCTGGGTCAGGTCCACCGCACGAGACATGAGCTGGCGCTGGTAGCTCGCATTGACGGGCACGGACCAGTCGGCGTAGGCGCGGTTGACGACCAGGGTGCCAAAGGACGCGGCAAAGTCGATGATGGCGTTGAAATCTACCGTCGCGGAAGCGAGGCGTGCGGCGATCTCGGGGTCGGCATCCGGGCTCTTTTTATTGAAATCGCGGATGCCGTCGCGCTGGAAGGCGTTGCGCCCGTGCAGCTGCTGGTAGCGCGAGATGACGATGTTGTCGAAGTCGATATAGAGGCCGACGCGAGCATCGTTCGGTTCAGTCATGGTGAGCTCCTTAGCCACAAGCGGAAGACTCAGGCGCGATCCGGTATCTCCAGTCTGCGCCGAGCGGCGGGGAGAGAGCAACTCGGCTTCCTCCTTGCACCAGTAATCGACTCCAGCGGGCGCTCTCTGCACCGGGTCATGAAGCGCCGTGGGCCACCAAAATTTGTCGCGCACCCGTGAAAGACGGATGCTTGATTCATGGAGCACACGAACGAAACCTCACCCGGCGACACCGACCACGAAGCGGAGGTTGCATCCGCTGTTCCCGCCCCGCGCGATCCCGGCGCGGTCGAAGAATTCTGGGATGAGCGCTACGCCGACACGGCACAGCTGTGGAGCGGGCAGCCGAACGCGACACTCCTGACCGAGATACAAGGATTACCGGCCGGGCGCGTACTTGACGTCGGCTGCGGCGAAGGAGCGGATGCCCTCTGGCTGGCGGAACACGGGTGGCGCGTCACCGCGCTGGACGTGTCGCGGGTAGCACTCGACCGGGCAGCCGCCCAGGCCGCCGTTCGCGGAGTGCAGGTGAACTGGCTACACGCCGGCCTGGTCGAGGCGGCGCTGCCACCGGCATCCTTCGATCTGGTTTCTGCGCAGTACCCCGCGTTGCTGCGTACCGACGAGAACGTTGCCGAGCACGCGCTGCTTGCCGCTGTCGCGCTCAATGGTGTGCTGCTCTTTGTGCATCACCCCGCTCCGACGGAAGAGGCGGCCGTCGCCCATGGTTTTAATGCCGAGGACTATGTGGGCCCGGCCCAGGTCGCTGCACTGCTGGACGACAACTGGCGGGTCGAGATCGATGAGACCCGGCCTCGCCATGTAGCCACCGGCGCCGGGTCGCATCACACTCACGACGTTGTCCTGTGGGCTCGACGACTGCGCTGATCGGCCACATTGAGATTGCGGCCGGTGCTCCGCGGCCGCAGCGAGATTTCGCAAGTACTTCGGGCTGCCCCGGCCCGCGAGTAGTCTGCCGATAGGGTGATTATTATTATGCAGATTCGGGACATTGGCCTGTCGGAGCTCAAGGGCGGCCGACACACGACGCGGGAAAACCTGCTGCTCGAAGCGTACGGTCCGGCGGGGGACCGACTCTTCGCGGTCGTTGACCTCGCTAACGGGCGCGTGTTGAAGACCGTTGAGCATCCGTTATTGATCACCTGCCGAGCCCAGTGGCAAGACGGGGTCCTGTCGGTCGACATCGGTGGGCAGCATATTTCCGCGACACCCGAGGTCAACGATCAAAATGTCACACTGGACTACTGGGGTCGCGCCGTTGGTATGCACGTGGTTGCGGGGCCGTGGGCCCGAGCATTCTCTCGTTTGCTCGGCAAGGATGTCGCTCTGGCACAGATCAACGCCCCGGGCGGCGTGGTCTACGGCGACTCCGTCACCATCGTGACAACGAGTTCGCTTCGCCGGCTCGCCGATGAGGCGGCCACGACCGTTGATGCTCGCCGGTTTCGGGCGACGTTCACAATTGACACGGGCGACGCGGCTGCACAGGTGGAAGATTCCTGGGCTGGTCGTGAACTCGACGTGGGGAGCGCACGCCTGCTCGTGGGCGCCGGTATCCCTCGCTGCGCCGTCATCGATCAGGAGCCCGACACCGGCGCTCGCGGAACAAACCTACTGAAGACCCTCGTCCGATTGAACGGGAGTGACATGCCATTCGGCGTCTACGCTCGGGTCATTCACCCGGGAAGGGTCGGCTGCGGCGACCAGGTGCGATTACTCCCCGGTAGCTGATGGGAAGCCGGGCTTAGAGCGATTCTGTCCGTGGTTCGTATCGGTGCCGGCCGCAAAGCGGCAGCAGGTCAGGGAGCGATCTGCTTGACCGGGCGCATGAGAATCTCCTGGATGAGTACATTGGCCGGCTGCGCAAAGGCGAAGACCAGCGCCTGGGCTACGTCTTCGGGCTGCATCGCTTCCAGCTGTGTGCGGCGGGTTAGGAGAACATCGCTGACGTTTTCGCCGAACTCGGTCCAGACTGCGCCCGGTTCGAGAACCGAGACGCGGATACCCTCCTCGCCAAGTTTTTTGCGCAGGGCATCGTGAAAACCGACGACGGCATACTTCGTCGCGCTGTACACCGACCAGGTGGCTGCGCCGTAGCGGCCTCCGACGCTCGAAACGGAACAGATCATTGCGCCGGCCCGGCCGCGCATGAGGGGGATGGCCGCCTGGGTGCAGTTCAGCACGCCGTACAAGTTTGCATCGATCATTGACTTCCAGTCAGCGGGGTCGCTGCTCTCAAATGGCGAGCTGATGCCCAGGCCAGCGTTGTTGAAGAGCAGATCCACCCCACCGAAACGGCTCTCGATCGTGGCGAACATGGATGTGACTGCGGTGGCATCCGCGACATCGAGCTGCATAATCGTGGCGGAGTCTCCGAGTTCGGCGGCCAGATCCTGCATTTTCATGTGTGTGGCTCTCTTGCTCGTGATGAGGACAGAAAGGCGACCCGGCGCTGATCCATCAGGTTGAGAACACAAAAGGCATGGTGCAGCTTTACACCGGACAGACGCTGGAGAACCCAGACTTGCACGAATTCTCAATTGTACAGTTGATGACACCGGCGAACAGCTGCCCAATCGCAAAAGTGCATATCTGGTGAGCCCCTGGTCGACGACGGGCGGGCCGCACCACAAGTTCGACGCGCACCGGCAAGGGATACTGGAGGCATGGACGACAAAGATACCCTCGCTGATTTTCTGCGCTCAGCCCGGGCACGACTGACGCCAGCTGATGTCGGCCTGCCGGTGAACCCCCACGCGGCCGCACGGCGGGTACCCGGACTGCGCCGTGACGAAGTAGCCGGGCTGGCCGGCGTGAGCGTGGATTACTACGCGCGCATGGAGCAGGGCCGGGTAACCCAGGCATCCGATGCTGTTGTCAATGCGCTAGCCGGTGTGTTGCACCTGAATGAGGCGGAACGCAGCTACCTGTTCTCACTGTTATCCGCGTCGACCGGCGGCCGCAGCCAGCAGCGGCGGCGCACACACGCGGTTCGACCCTCGGTGCGCACCATAATGGATTCCTTTACCGCACAGCCGGCCTTCGTGCTCGGTGTCGGCATGGATGTGCTGGCCATGAACGACCTCGCCAAGCTGCTGCTGAAAGACTTCACGAAGAGCTCGGGACTCGGGCGCAGCATGGCCCGGTGGACATTCCTCGACCCGTCAGCGCGCACACTCTACTTGGACTGGGAGATTGTGGCGTGCGATGTGGCGGCTATGCTCCGTCACGACGCTCGGTCCCACCCCAACGACTCGGCTCTCAACGAACTGATCGGTGAGTTGACCGTCAAGAGCGACGAATTTCGTGCGTGGTGGAGTCAGCACCGGGTGTGGGAGTGCACCTTCGGCGTGAAGCGCTTCATGCACCCGATCGTGGGCCGGGTCGACGTGGATTACGAGACCTTTCCGGTTCCGGGCGAACCAGACCAGCAACTCTTCGTCTACAGCACCCAGCCGGCGTCCTCCTCAAACGACGCGCTGCGCATCCTGGCCTCCTGGCGCGCAGATCAGACGGATGCCGCGGCGCTCGAGTCTTCTCTCTGACGCAACAAATCCTTCCGGTAAAGATACGGCGCCCCGAGGCGGGCGCGCTTCCCGGCGCTGAGAACGAGATTGAGCAATCCCGAGCGCACCACGCAGCGCAATCCAAGCGTCGCCGTAAGGGGAATGAAGTGGTCGAAGCGATGCCCGATTAACGACGGATGCCCCGGGCCGCGTTGACAACTGCGGCCCGGGGCGGTTCGTGCCTGGGTTTATTATCGACCTGGGCGGTGTCTATAGCGCCGGTCGGGGAGCCTACGCGTCGGCGCGGGTCTCGTTGGCAAACGTGGCCACGTCGATAACGAAACGGTAGCGCACGTCGCTGCGGATAACACGCTCGTACGCTTCGTTCACCTGATCGACCGAGATGATCTCAATGTCGGCGCCGATTCCGTGAGCGGCACAGAAGTCGAGCATTTCCTGGGTCTGGCGGATGCCACCGATCTTGGAGGCGGCGATGGCGCGACGCTGGGCGGCGAGCCAGACCATCTTCACGCTGTCCGGTTCGGTGGGGATTCCAACGTGCACGAGCGTGCCGTTGAGGGCGAGCAGCTTGAGGTAGCCCTCCAGCTCGAGGTTTGCGGCCACGGTGTTCACGATGAGGTCGAAGTGGTTCTCGAGCTCGGTGAAGGTGGTCGGGTCGCTGGTGGCGTAGTAGTGATCTGCGCCGAAACGCAGCCCGTCTTCCTTCTTGCTGAGGGTCTGGCTGAGCACGGTGACCTCGGCGCCGAGTGCGTGGGCGATCTTCACACCCATGTGTCCGAGGCCGCCCATGCCCAGGATGGCAACCTTCTTGCCGGGGCCGGCTTTCCAGTTCACGAGAGGGGAGTAGAGCGTGATGCCGGCGCAGAGCAGGGGAGCGGCCTCGGAGAGCTCGATGCCGTCGGGGATGCCGAGCACGTAGTTCTCGTCAACAACGATCGCGGTGCTGTAGCCGCCGTTGGTGGGGGTGCCGTCGTGGTTGCGGTCGTTGTAGGTGCCGACCTCGCCTTTCAGGCAGTACTGTTCTTCGCCGGCGAGGCAGTTGGCGCACTCGCGGCAAGAGTCGACGAAGCAGCCGACGCCGACGCGGTCGCCCACCTGGTAGCGGGTGACGTCGCTGCCGACGGCGGAGACGATGCCGGCAATCTCGTGGCCGGGAACCATCGGGAACAGTCCCACGCCCCACTCGTCGCGAGCCTGGTGGATGTCGGAGTGGCAGATGCCGGCGAACTTGATGTCGATCGCCACGTCGTGGGCGCCGGGAGTGCGCAACTCGATTGTGGTGCGAACGAGGGGCTGGTTGGCCGCGGGGGCGGCGAGGGCAGGAATGGTGGTCGTCATAGAAAAATCTTTCTGTGCCGGTGGTGGAATGCGAGGGAACCCCGTGCCGTGGCACGTGTCGACGGTGACATCCGCTCAGCTAACGTTACGCGGTGCCACCGATCTGGTCGAGGCTGGAACGTGGCACTGTCTGACCTACCCACGGCATCCGTTGATCGCGCGGCCACGAACCGGGCGGGTGCAGGTACGATCCGAAGCCCGGTGCAGGCGTGAGTCCCCGTTACCGGGGCGCATTGACACACGTTCACTTCACGACCTAGTATGGAATCGATTCCATGGAATCGATTCCATAACCACAATGAGGTGAAGAAGATGGCGGACATCACAATCAAGGACGTAGCCGCACTGGCTGGCGTTTCGGCGGCCACCGCTTCCCGCGTTCTCTCCGGCAACCCGGCCACCTCCCCCCAGTCGCGGGACAAGGTCGCCGCGGCAGTCATCGAGCTTGACTATCGGCCCAACGCCCAAGCCAGGGCCCTGCGCTCGACCCGCAGTGATTCCATCGGCCTGCTGGTACCCGACGTACGTAACCCGTTCTTCGCCGATCTCGCCCATACTGTCGAGCAAGCAGCCCTGTCCGAGGGCTATGTCACCCTGCTCGGCAACGCCAACGAGCAGAAGGAACAGCAGGACCGGTACCTGGATACGCTGATCTCTCGGCGGGTAGACGGCATCATCGTGGCGCCACTTGGCGACGGTGGCGGCAGCATCCGTTCCCTGATCGAGCGCGAGATTCCAACAGTCTTCGTGGACCGCACCATCGACGGTATCGACGTGCCGAGCGTGACCACCGATAGTGAGGTCGGCATCCGTCAGACTGTCCAACACCTCGCCGCCCTCGGGCACACCCGGATCGGCTACATCTCCGGCCCGCAGGCGACCTCAACCGGCCGCGACCGGTTTGCAGCCTTCACGGCGGCCGTGGCCGACGCCGGTCTGAGCCAGGACCCCGACCTGGTGTACTTCGGAGACTTCCAGGCGGCGAGTGGCTCGGCCGGCCTGCACGCCTTGCTCGAGTTGCACGACCCGCCGACAGCCTTGCTCGCCGCGGACAGCCTGATGGCCGTCGGCGCGATTGCCATTCTGCACAAGTTAGGTCTGCGCATCGGAACGGACCTCGCGCTGGTCGCCTTCGACGACATCGAATGGTTTGCCCTGCTCGACCCGGCACTCAGCGTCATCTCCCACAGTGTTGAGGACATGGGCCGGATCGCCGTCGAAATGCTGCTTGAAGTCATCGCCGGGCACACCCCGGAATCGGTCGTGCTGCCCAGCGAACTCGTCATCCGTGGCTCATCGTCGTTGCCCATCCTGCCCGCATCCAGCCGAAGGAAGAACTGACATGACTCAACAACCACTGCTGACCCTGCAAAATGTGGGCAAGGTCTTTGGACCCGTCACGGTCATCCACGACGTCACGGTCAGTGTCTACCCCGGCCAGGTTCAGGTATTGCTCGGGGAGAACGGTGCCGGAAAGTCCACGCTGATCAAGATGATGGCGGGTGTCTACCAGCCGGACTCAGGCCACATCGTCGTTGATGGCAGAACGGTCACCCTGCCAAACACCCGCGCGGCTGAGGCGCTGGGTATCGCCACGATCCACCAGGAACTGAACCTGGTGGCCACCATGAGCATTGCCGAGAACGTCATGCTCGGGCGGATGCCGACCAGGCACGGTCTCGTAGACCGTCGCGCCCTGCGCCAGCAGGCCCGAGCCGCGCTGGCCTTGATCGGCCTGGATATCGACGTCGACATTCTGGTGGGTGAGCTGGGCATCGCCCGGCAGCAGCTGGTCGAGATCGCCAAGGCGCTGAGCATCAACGCCCGCATTCTCATCCTCGACGAGCCCACCGCTGCACTGACCCGCCACGAAACCGAAAACCTGTTCGCGGTCATGGCCGACCTGCGCCAGCGGGGCGTCGGCATGCTCTTCATCAGCCACCACCTCGACGAGATCGCCGAGGTCGGTGACACCGTCACCGTGCTGCGCGACGGCGAATTCATCGCGGAGGTTCCGGCCTCCACCTCCGAAGACGAACTCGTGAAGCTGATGGTCGGCCGCGGCATTGAGGACCAGTTTCCGCGGGTGCCTGAAAACCTGAGTCAGGCCGCGGAGGTGCTCATCGTGGAGAATCTCACGTCGACCGGGCTGTTCAGTGACATCAGCTTCACCGTCAAGGCGGGCGAAGTGCTCGGCATCGCGGGCCTGGTTGGCGCGGGGCGCACAGAACTCATCCGGGCCATCGCTGGCGCCGACCGATACGCCTCCGGCACGGTCGCCGTGCGCGGCCAGCATCTGCCGAAGGGCAGCATCAAGGCCGCGATCGCGGCGGGTATCGGGCACGTGCCGGAGGACCGCAAGGGACAGGGGCTGGTGCTCGACGCATCCGTCAATAACAATCTCGGCTACGCCACCCTTGCGTCCACCGCGAAGCTGGGACTGGTCGACTTTGCCGGCCAGCGCAGCCGGGCAACCGCGGTCGCGAAGAGACTGCGCATCCGCATGCACACCATCGACCAGCCGATCGGCGCACTCTCCGGCGGCAACCAGCAGAAGGCGGTCTTCGGCCGCTGGATCATCGCCGCCTCGACGATCTTGCTGCTCGACGAGCCAACGCGCGGTGTGGACGTGGGTGCCAAAGTCGAGATCTACGAACTGATGAACACGATCACGGCGGCCGGGGGAGCGATTCTCATGGTGTCCAGCGAACTGCCCGAGATCCTCGGCATGAGCGACCGCATCCTGGTGATGCGCGACGGCCGCATCGCCGGCGAGCTCAGCGCCGCCGAGGCAACCCAAGACGCAGTCATGACACTCGCTGCCCGCGATGTCGACGAGACGCACGAACAGAGATAGGCAAACCATCATGTCCACCACCACCCTGCCGACGCCGCGCCGCGGTATCGACTACAAGAAGTTTCTCGCCAACAACGGCGCCCTGGTCGGTCTCGTCGTTCTCTGCCTCGCCCTCTTCATCGCAACCCCGGACTTTCTGACCGGGCCGAACCTGCTCAACATCGGTATCCAGGTCTCCACCGTGGCCGTGCTGGCCTTCGGAATGACCTTCGTCATCGTGGCCGGCGGGATCGACCTTTCCGTCGGCAGCGTGGCGGCACTGTCGGCCATGTCCTCCGGCTGGATGTTCGCCAGTGCCGGCCTTCCAGGCTGGCTCGCCCTCGTGGGCGGTCTGGTCGTCGGAGCGCTCGCCGGAGTTATCAACGGTTTGGCCAACGCCTACGGAAAGCTGCCGTCCTTCATCGCCACCCTCGCCATGCTCAGCGTGGCCCGCGGACTGACCCTGGTGATCTCCGACGGCCGGCCGATTAAGACCGCACCCGAGGTTTCCTTTCTCGGCGGCAACCTCGGACCGGTGCCGATGCCGATCGTCATTCTCGTGATCGCCGCCCTGGCCGCCTCGTTCGTGCTCAACCGCACCGTGATTGGCCGTTCGATGTATGCCGTCGGCGGCAACGCAGAAGCCGCCCGACTCTCGGGTCTGCCGGTCAAGCGCATCCTCGTCACCGTCTTCGCCCTAGCCGGGCTCTTCGCCGCCCTCGCCGGGCTGCTGCTCGCCGGGCGCCTCGACTCCGCGCAGCCCCAGGCCGCCGCCGGCTACGAACTCGACGCCATTGCGGCCGTCGTGATCGGCGGAGCCTCGCTCTCCGGAGGCCTCGGCAGAATCTCGGGCACCCTCGTGGGAGCCCTGGTTTTGGTCGTCATTCGCAACGGCCTGAACCTGCTCAACGTCACCTCGTTCTGGCAGCAGGTCGTGATCGGCCTCGTGATCGCCCTGGCCGTTGGTATCGACGTGCTGCGCCGCAAGTCCCGCAACAGCTGACCCACCAGCTGTCAGCAAACTTTCCCCTCCAACCGCCTCATCCAAAGGAAAACCAATGAAGTCATCCTCTTTCCTCAAAATCGCGGCAGTGACCGCAACAGCAGCCTTGATCCTGGTGGGAACCACCGCCTGTGGCCGCGGCGGCGGCGCTGAGGCCTCCGGCGATAAAATCGTCATGGCCATTTCCACCCTGAACAACCCGTTCTTCGTGGAACTGCGCGACGGCGCGGAGGCTGCAGCCAAGGAAGCCGGAGTGCAGCTGAGCATCGTTGATGCCCAGAACGACTCGGCTACGCAGGCCAACCAGCTCGCCACTGCTGCCTCGAGCGGTGCCAAGGCCGTCATCGTGAATCCGGTGGACTCGGATGCTGCCGCCTCGGCAGTGGATGCCTTGATCACCGCCGGAATTCCGGTCATCGGAGTCGACCGCACCGTCACCGACGTTGACCTCGCGTCGCTCGTCGCCAGCGACAACGTCGCCGGCGGTCGTCAGGCAGCCGACGAACTGGCCAAGTCCATGGGCGAAACGGGCACCGTCATCCACTTGCAAGGCGTAGCGGGAACGTCAGCCAGCCGGGAGCGCGGCGCCGGCTTCGACGAGGGCCTGAAGGCCTACCCCGACATCACCGTTGTCGCCACGCAGACGGCCAACTTCGACCGCGCCGCCGCGCTGGATGTCACGACCAACCTGCTGCAGGCCAACCCGGGCGTCACTGGTCTATTCGCCGAAAACGATGAAATGGCCCTCGGCGCCATCCAGGCGCTGGGCGACAAGGCCGGCTCCGAGGTCTTCGTTGTCGGCTTCGACGGCACGACCGACGGACTCGACGCCATCAAGGCGGGCACCATGGTCGCGACCATCGCGCAGCAGCCGGCCGAACTCGGCAAGCTTGCCGTCGAATTCGCCATCAAGGCCATCAAGGGCGAGACGATCGCGAAGACCGTTCCGGTCGAGGTCGTCTCCGTCACCAAGACGAATGTCGGCGACTTCGCCAAGTGAGTCACCTCGTCAATACGGCCCTCACCACGCCCGGTTCGGTCGTTGTCGTGGGATCCATCAACGTCGATCAGCTGATCCGCGTGCAACGCCACCCGAAGCCGGGCGAGACCCTCATCGGAACATCGATGGAGTTCTTGCCCGGCGGCAAGGGGGCCAACCAGGCCGTGGCGGCGGCCCAGCTCGGTGCCAGCGTGCGCCTGGTCGGTGCGGTCGGTCGGGATTCGCAGGCCACCGTCGCCAGTGCGATCCTGACCAGCGCCGGTGTCGACCAGTCGGCCGTGCGAACGGTCGACGAACCCACTGGGTTGGCTCTGGTCAGCGTGGATGATCACGGTGAGAACACGATCGTGGTCATCCCCGGTGCCAATGCACTCATGGGCGCCGAGGCCGTTCAGGCCAGCGCGGGCATCATCGCCGCCGCTGCTGTAGTGGTTTTGCAGGGTGAGATTCCGGCCGACGGAATCGCCGAGGCGGCGCGGCGGGCCACGGGACGGGTGGTACTGAATCTGGCTCCGGTGATCGAACTGGATGCTGACACGATTCGGCGGGCCGACCCGCTGGTCGTCAACGAGCACGAGGCTGCCCTCGTGCTCGCACAACTGGCACCCCACCGCGGTGTCCCCACCGAGGATGCCGAGTTGGTGAGCCGGCTGCTGGAGGTGGGCGTCGCATCCGTTGTTCTGACGCTCGGCGCGAAGGGTGCTATCTGCGCCGACCGGGAGGGTACCAACGCCGTGGCGTCCCCGACAGTTGTCGCCGTTGATAGTGCGGGTGCTGGCGATGCGTTCGTGGGAGCGCTGAGCGCGCAGTTGGCCGCGGGCGTGAGCCTTCTTCAGGCCGTTCGCCTGGCCGTGCGGGTCGGGGCGTTCGCGGTGCAGAGCCGCGGAACGCAGACCTCGTATCCGACAGTGGCGAACGTGCTGCCGACGGTGAACGCATGAAGAAGCGGGGCATTCTGAACGCTGATCTGTCGGGGGCCCTGGCCCGGCTCGGTCACACGGATGTCATTCTGCTCGCGGATTGTGGCCTGCCGATCCCGCGCGGGGTTGCCGTGATCGACCTGGCTCTGGTGCACGGTATTCCGCGGTTCGAACAGGTTCTCGACGCCCTGCTCGATGAGATGGTGTTCCAGGGGTGCGTCGCGGCGGAGGAAGCCAAAACCGCCCCCGCTGGAGCCTGGCTGGCCGAACGATTCAACGAAATCGAGTACATCAGCCACGCGGATTTGAAGGCGTTCTCCGCTACCGCGAAGCTGTTCATTCGCACCGGGGAGGCCACACCGTTCGCCAATGCGGCGCTCGTCTGCGGAGTGTCGTTCTGAGAGCGGCCATCTCCTTCGTCCCGGATTCGAATGGCACATTCTCGGGCTACTGCAGGCGATCGTCTGGCCGCTGTTCTGAGATCGCCCTGTTCTGAGAGCCGCAGGGAAAGATCTGTGATACTTTTCGTGCGCGGGGGATCTTCGGGTGTGTAACGCTAGGGGCATGGATCTTGAGGTGTCGCCGGCGCTGACGATTCCAGAGCGCGAACTCGGCTGGCGGTTCTCTCGGTCGTCGGGCCCGGGCGGCCAGCACGTGAATACCTCTGACAGCCGCGTCGAGCTGTTCTGGAACGTCGCCGAGTCGAGCGTGCTCTCCGACGACGAGCGGATGCTGCTGCTCACCCGGCTCGGGCACCGTCTCGTTTCCGGCGTGGTCACCATCGCAGCCAGCGAGCAGCGCTCCCAGCTGCGCAATCGCGAGATCGCCCTGCGCAAGCTGGCCGACCTGGTGACCGCCGCGCTGGCCGCGGAACCGGCCGCGCGCCGCGCGACCAAACCCACGCGGGGTTCGGCCCGGCGGCACCTTGCGGTCAAGCAGCAGCGCTCAGCGACGAAACGCAACCGGCAGCGGCCCGCGGCCGACTAGGGATGGGGCGCAGTATCCTTTCTCGGTGAGACCTACCGAACCAGCAGCATCTGCCGAAAGTATGCGGCCAGGTCAGCGGTAGCGGTCAGCGGCAGCACGTGCGCGACGTACTGGTCGGGGCGCACGATCACGACGGCGCCGCTTCTGTTGATGCCGCGCTGCTCGAAGATGTCGTGCGTCGGGTCGGCGGCGTAGACCTTCTCGTAGTCGATCAACCCGAACGGGCCGGTTTTCGGCAGGAACGCCGGGTCGACCTGGCCGAGGTTCACCTCGGTGTGCGCCTCCTGGTAGATCACCTTCACGTCGAAGACGCTGTCAATGTCGGTGCCGGCTGGAGTGTGGGCGAGCAGGGGGGAATCGTCAGCGGTGCGCATCCACTCGGCCCAGGCGGTGAGCGCGGAGCTGTTGGCAGCGTCAGCGAACGCGTAGAGGCGCCAGCGGCCGTCGGCGCGGTGGTGGTGGCCGAGCTCGACCGGGTTGGCGTCGGCGACGCGCACCACCGGAGCTGACTTGAAACGCTTTCCGATGGGAAAACCGGTGGCGAGCGCCTGATGGGTTGCTTCACCAATCAGCATCGACGGCGGGTATTGGGTCATGAAGCCGGCCGGAAATTCCGCCGTCTGGGTGTAGAAGTCCTCGAGCGGCACCTTGAGGTCTTCGGGCTTGGCGGCCATCAGTGAAGACCACTCCTTGTCGAAGTCGATCAGGTTCTTGGCGATGACCTGGCGCTCCGCGGAATACGTGCTGAGAAGTGTCTCGGGGCTGCGACCGTCGAGCACGTAGCCGAGCTTCCAACCGAGGTTGAAACCGTCCTGCATGGAGACGTTCATGCCTTGGCCCGCCTTGGCGCTGTGCGTGTGGCAGGCGTCACCCATGATGAAGACGCGCGGCGAGCGGATGCCGATCTCCTCGGGCAGTACGTCGTCGAAGCGGTCGGTGAGGCGGTGGGCGACCTCGTAGACGCTGTGCCAGGCCACGTTTTTCACGTCGAGTGTGTACGGGTGCAGAATCTCGTTCGCCTTCAGGATGATCTCGTCGATCGTCGTCGTGCGCACGGCGCCGTTGTCATCGGGGGCGACTTCGCCGAGGTCGACGTACATGCGGAACAGATAGCCGCCCTCGCGCGGAATGTGCAGGATGCTTCCGTTAGCCCCCTGGATGGCGCACTTGGTGCGAATGTCGGGAAAGTCGGTGACGGCCAGCACATCCATGACTCCCCAGGCGTGGAAGGCCTGGTCGCCAGCGAGGGTGCAGCCGATCGAATCGCGCACGCCGCTGCGGGCACCGTCGGCGCCGACCACGTACTTGGCGTGAACGATGCGCTCCTGACCCTTCTTGGGGCCGGTGGTGTGTACGAGCGTCACCGCGACAGGGTAGTCGCCCACGCTGTTGGTTTCACGCGTGGTGTTGGTCAGGCTGACAAACTCGTAGCCGAAGTCCGGCACCATGCGGGTAGGCGAATTCGCCATGACCTCGGCGAAGTAGTCGAGCACGCGCGCCTGGTTGACAATGAGGTGCGGAAACTCGCTGATGCCGGTGGGATCATCGATGGCGCGGGCGGTGCGAATGATGTTGGCCGGGTTGGTGGCGTCTGGCTTCCAGAACGCCATCTCGGTGATGCGGTACGCCTCGGCGATGATGCGCTCGGCAAAGCCGAACGCCTGAAAAGTCTCGACGCTGCGGGCCTGGATACCGTCGGCCTGCCCGATCGCGAGACGCTCACCGCGGCGCTCCACGATGCGGGTGGTGATACCGGGAAATTGGGAGAGCTGGGCGGCGGTGATCATGCCGGCCGGGCCCGTTCCCACAATGAGAACGTCGACGGTGTCGGGGAGTTCGTCGGGGCGATCGATGCCGACTCCGGCCGCATCCTGGGTGCGCGGATCGGTGGACACGTATCCGTGGTGGTGAAACTGCACGGCTTCCTCACTTCTCTGTGTGGTTAAAACGAGTGTGGCCACTTACGACCCTGTTCGATAATAGAACGCGGTGTTCTATTATTGTTTCTCAAATCATATACGTTCTAGGCGGCTGCGCAATGCGAAAATGCGGGTAACGTGCTGACAATGACGACCGACCCGAAACTTCTCGAGTGGATGCTTGACTCCGACCCGGCCCTGCGCTGGCGGTTTGATCGGTGCACCGCCCGAAGTCTGGCAGGCCACCAGGGCACGGGTGAACACGGAGGGATTCGGGGCGCGACTGCTGGCGCTGCACGACGTCGATGGCCAGTAGGCGGGCGGCGCGAAGCGTCAGATTATGGCCGGCTCAGCGCGACACGGTGCCGGTGAGTGAGGCGATCGCTCGCAACACGAACGGCTGGGCGGCGAACCAGGCCGCGATCATCAGGGCGAGGGCGCCGGCGAAAATCCAGAACCCGAGCCATCCGTCAGCGTTTTGCGCGGCATACATGTGGTTGAGGTTGCGCAGCGCACCGGTTGCGAACACGAGAATCACGTGCACCGCGATGAAGGCCACGAAGAAGATCATCACCGGAAAGTGCACTGCACGGGCCACTGCAATGGGGTAGAGCTTGCTCAGTCGCTTCGAGGTCCACGAGGGCGACATGCGCAGCCCGGTGGCCAGGGCCAGGGGTGCCGCGACGAATACGACGAGAAAATAGCTGATGGTTTGCAGGGCGTTGTAGTTGACCCAGCCGTCTTCGACCGGCCAATTCAGCGACGCGTATTGAAGGCCTGCGGAGAGGGCGTTCGGAAAGATTTCCCAGGTCACCGGGATCAGCCGAAGCCACTGCCCGGTCGCAACGAGCAGAACGTAGAACAGAACCCCGTTCACGACCCACAGGGTGTCAAAGGTGATGTGCAGCCAGAGATTCAGGCTGATCTTGATCGGCGGGGTCTTGGTGCGGATGAGCCCGGTGTTGTTACGTTTCCAGAACATGGTGGGACGCTTGGTGGTGCGGATCTGCCAGCCCGAGCGGATGATGAACAGAATGAAGAAGGCATTCAGACCGTGTTGCCAGGCGAGCCAGGCCGGAATCCCCATCGGGGCGGAGTCGGGCAGGGTCGTCGTTCCTGGATACTCGGTGAGGAAGGACTGCACGTCGGGCAGCGAACGGATGCCCCTGGCTGCGAGTACGACCACGGCCAGCACCACGATGCCCGCCGGAATGATCCAGACCAGCTTGAACCACCGGTTTTCGGCGAGGGTGGCGAGGCGGCTGCCCGAGGAGGTCACTGCGCGCTGCTTCGTTTGCCGATCGCATCGATGAGCTGGGGAACGACGGTGAAGACGTCGCCGACGATTCCGAAGTCGGCAATGTCGAAGATGGGGGCGTCAGAGTCGGTGTTGATCGCGACGATGGTCTTGGCGGTCTGCATGCCGGCCCGGTGCTGGATGGCGCCGGAGATTCCCAGCGCGATGTAGAGCTGCGGGGAGACGGTCACACCGGTCTGGCCGACCTGCGAGGTCTGAGCTACGAACCCGGCATCGACGGCCGCGCGGGAGGCGCCGACCGCGGCGCCGAGGGCATCCGCGAGCTGCTCCACCAGCACGAATTTCTCCTGCGACTGCAAACCGCGACCGCCAGACACCACGGTTTTGGCGCCGCGCAGGTCGGGCCGGTCCGCGGCCACCGGGGTGGCCTCGGCGCTGTCGATCAGGGTCGATCGGGAGGTGTCGAGGTCGAGCGTGACGCGCGTGACGGTCGCCGTTTTCGCCTCGGCACGATCGTCGATTGCGCCCTGCCGCACAGTGATGACGGCGGGGCCACCCTGCACCGTCGAATCGACGGTGTACGCGCCGCCGAAGACGGAGTGCGAGGCGACGATCGCGTCGCCGTCCCGGTGCAGGTCCACGGCATCCGTCAGCAGGGCACCCTGGGTGCGGAGCGCGACATGGGCGGCAATCTCGCGGCCATCGATGGAGTGAGCCACGAGAACGGCGGCCGGTTCGAGCGCGGTGAAGGCGGCGACGAGGGCTTCAACCTGCGGGGTGAGCAGCACGGCCGTGGTCTGGTCGGTTTCGCCGACGTAGACCTGTTCGGCTCCGAGAGCACCGAGCTGTTCGGCGAGGATGGCCGAGATGCCGGGCGCCGCGGCGACGACGGCGACCGGTGTACCCAGACGAGCTGCGGCGGCGAGCAGCATCGCTGCGGTGTTGGCGATGGCGCCGTCGGGCGAGACTTCAATGAGGGTGAGAACATTCGACATTGTGTGCCTTCCTAGATCAGACGGCCGGCGGCGAGAAACTCCGCGAGTTCAACGCCCGCGTTGCCGTGGTCGACGATCTTGGTGCCGGCCACCCGGGCCGGACGGGGGCTGGTCTGGGTTATCACGGAATGAGCGGATGCCGAGGTCGCTTCCAGCCCGAGGTCGGCCAGGGACCAGACCGTGACGGGCTTTTTCTTGGCGCGCATGATGCCCTTGAAGTTGGGGAACCGGGGTTCGGCGGACTGCTCGGTCACCGATACGACGGCGGGAAGCTGGGCGTGCACGGTCATCGACCCGTTTTCGGTGGCGCGGTGGCCGCTGACGGCATCCGTTGTGATGACGACGGAGTCGAGGTAGGTGGCCTGCGCCACGCCCAGCCGACCGGCGATGAGCGAGGGGAGCGTGCCGCCGCGGCCGTCGGTGGATTCGTTGCCGGCGATGATCAGATCGAACCCGGCCTTGGTGGCTGCGGCGGCAATGACCTCGGAGGTGCGCAGCAGGTCGGCTCCGGCCAGGCCGCCGTCGAGCAGGTGGATGGCTGAGTCGGCTCCCATCGCTAGTGCCTTGCGCAGCATGTCTTTGGCCGAGTCGGGCCCCATGGTGAGCGCGACGACCTCAGCGTCATTGCTGTCCTGATAGCTCAGCGCCACCTCGAGGGCACGCTCATTGATCTCGTCAATGACGCAGTCGCTCGAGACTCGATCGAGCCACCCCGTCCTGAGGTCGAGGGTGCGGTCGCCCCAGGTGTCGGGTACCTGCTTGACCAGAACAATGATTTTCATGATCTACTTCCTGCGAGCCTGTTGGTCTCGCCTGTTGTGCCGGCTAGAACTGCCAGGGAAACGGAGACCAGTCGGGTTCGCGGTGTTCGAGGAACGCTTCTTTGCCTTCGACGGCTTCGTCGGTGCCGTAGGCGAGGCGGGTGGCTTCACCGGCGAAGAGCTGCTGGCCGACCAGTCCGTCATCGATGGCGTTGAAGGAGTACTTGAGCATGCGGATCGCGGTTGGCGACTTCGTGAGGATGGTGTTGGCCCAGTCCAGCGCGGTCGTCTCCAGTTCCGCGTGCGGCACCACCGCGTTGACGGCGCCCATTTCGTAGGCGCGCTGCGCGTCGTACGGGCGGGCGAGAAAGAACACTTCCCTGGCGAACTTCTGCCCAACGTGCTGGGCAAAGTAGGCGCTGCCGTAGCCGCCGTCGAACGACCCGACGTCGGCATCCGTTTGTTTGAACATGCCGTGTTCCTTGCTGGCGATCGACAGGTCGCAGACCGAGTGCAGGGAGTGGCCGCCGCCGGCCGCCCAGCCGGGAATGACGGCTATGACGACCTTCGGCATGAAGCGGATGAGTCGCTGCACCTCGAGAATATGCAACCGGCCGGTGCTCACGGTTCCGTCGCGGTACTGGTAGCCGTCGCGGCCGCGGATTCTCTGGTCGCCACCGGAGCAGAATGCCCAGCCGCCGTCTTTGGGGCTTGGTCCGTTGCCGGTGAGGAGCACGACGCCGATTTTGGTGTTCTGCATGGCGTCGTCGAGCACCCGGTAGAGCTCATCGACCGATTGCGGGCGGAAGGCGTTGCGCACCTCCGGCCGGTTGAAGGCGACGCGGGCGACCCGGCCGGCGTTGTCGTGGTGGTACGTGATGTCGGCCAGCGCGGAGAAGCCGTCGACCGGCTTCCACAGGGACGGATCGAAAATTTCGGAAACCTGAGTCATGGTTTCAGCTTAGGTGTGCTCGGAGTTGGCACGGATCTCGGTGATGATGCCGGAGAAGTCCCGGCCACCGCCATCCGCGTCGGCGAAGCGGCGGTAGATCTGGGCGGCGAGCGGGGCGAGTTCGGCCGCGACGCCGGTGGCTTCGAGGGCGTTCACGGCCAGGCCGAGGTCTTTCGCCATGAGCGCTCCGGCAAAGCCCGGCTGGTAGTCCCGGTTGGCCGGGCTGGTCGGAACCGGTCCGGGCACCGGGCAGTTGGTGGTGAGGGCCCAGCACTGGCCGGAGGCTGCGGAGGCCACGTCGAACAGAGCCTGGTGGCTGAGGCCGAGCTTCTCACCGAGCACGAATGCCTCGCTCACGGCGATCATGGAGATTCCGAGGATCATGTTGTTGCAGACCTTGGCCGCCTGCCCTGCACCGGACTCGCCGCAGTGCACGATCTTGCCGCCCATAACCTGCAGCACCGGCAGTGCCGACTCGAAGTCCGCGGCGTCGGCCCCGACCATGAAGGTGAGCGTGCCGGCCGTGGCGCCGCCCACTCCGCCGGAGACCGGGGCGTCCAGGCCGCGGTGCCCGGCCGCCACGAGGAGGTCGCGCGCCGCGCGGGCATCGCTCACGTCGATCGTGGAGCATTCGAGAAAGAGTGTGTTCGGCCCAGCGGATGCGATAAGTCCGGCAGCAGACCCGTCGCCCTGGTAGGCGCCGAGCACGTGCCGGCCGCTGGGGAGCATGGTGATCACAATCTCGGCGGCGGCGACCGCGGCCGCCGCCGACTCAGCGACGGTCACCCCGTTCGCGGTCGCCTCCAGAAGAGCGGCGGGCACCAGGTCGTAGCCGATGACGGTGTGACCGGCCGCGACCAAGTTGGCGGCCATCGGGCCGCCCATGTGGCCCAGGCCGATGAAGGCGATTCGGTTGCTCATCTGTTTTCCTTCTTCAGTGTGTGGTGGTCAGGACCATCGTCAAACGGTGCGTCGGGCAGGTCAGTGGGCATCCGCCAGGGTACGCCCGATGATGAGGCGCATGATCTCGTTGCTGCCCTCGAGGATCTGGTGCACGCGCAGGTCGCGCACGACCTTTTCGACGCCGTATTCGCTGAGGTAGCCGTAGCCGCCGTGCAGCTGGATGGCGCGGTTCGCCACCGAGAATCCGGCGTCGGTGGCGACGCGTTTGGCCATCGCGCAGAGTTTCACGCGGTCGGGGGCGCCGCGGTCCAGGGCATCCGCTGCCCGCCAGATCATGGTGCGCGCCGTTTCGAGCTCGGTGTCCATGTCGGCGAGTTCGAACAGGAGGGCTTGCTGGTCGATCAGCGGTTTGCCGAAGGCTTTGCGTTCTTTGAGGTAGGCCACGGTCTGGTCGAGCGCCCACTGGGCGCCGCCGAGGGAGCAGGCGCCCATGTTGATGCGGCCCCCGTTGAGTCCCTTCATGGCGATGCCGAAGCCGTCGCCCTCGGCGCCGAGCAGGTTGCCCACCGGCACGCGCACGTTGTCGAAGATCACCTGGGCGGTGGGCATGGCGTTCCAGCCCATTTTCTTCTCGTTCGGGCCGAAGGAGAGCCCGGGTGTTTCGGCCGGTACCACGATCGCGGAGATGCCCTGGTTGCCGGTGTCGCTCGTTCGCGCCATGACGACATAGACGCTCGAGGATCCGGCTCCGGAGATGAACTGTTTCACGCCGTTGAGCACGTAGTCATCGCCGTCGCGCACGGCCTTGGTGCGGAGCGCACCCGCGTCGGAGCCGGCATCCGGTTCGGTGAGGCAATAACTGCCGAGCGACGTCATGGCGGCCAGGCTGGGAACCCATTTTTTGCGCTGGTCCGTGTTGCCGAAACTGTCGATCATCCAGGCGACCATGTTGTGAATGGAGATGTAAGCGGCGATGGTGGGGTCGCCCTTGGCGAGTTCCTCGAAGATGTGCGCGGCATCGCTGCGGGTGAGGCCCGAGCCGCCCACATCTTCTTTCACGTAGATGCCGCCCATGCCCAGGCGGCCGGCCTCCTCGAGCACGTCGATCGGAAAATGTTTGGTCTGGTCCCACTCCACGGCGTGCGGGGCGAGCGCGGAGGTCGCGAAATCGCGCACCATCGCCACCAGGTCGCGTTGGTCATCACTCAGCTGGAACATGCTCTGAACCTGCTTCCCTTGCGACGCTCTCTGTTGGCGACGCGGTAGTTGATCGACGCTGTAGTCGTCTCCGGCCAAGATACTAGGAAGCCCTAGTAATTGCTAGGGCTTCCTAGTATTTTTTGTTGCGGGCCATTTCGGCGCCGCGCTGGCGCGTGAGAACATAGCCGTGGGCATCCGCTCGCCAGTCAGGAGGACCGATGTCGTCAATACCCCCGTTGCAGACCGATCCCATCATCGAGGCGCGGCGCCACTGGGTCGAGCACGGCTGGGAAGACGCAGCCGACGGGATGGCCGCGGTTACCTCGATCATGCGCACCCAGCAGATCATGCTCGCCCGCATCGATACGGTTCTCAAGCCGCTCAGCCTCACCTTTGCCCGCTATGAATTGCTCGCGCTGCTGAGTTTCACCCGCAGCAAGGCGCTGCCGATGGCCAAGGCCAGCGCGAGACTGCAAGTGCACCCCACCAGCGTGACCAACACGGTCGACCGGCTTGAAACGGCCGGACTCGTGCGCCGGGTGGCGCACCCGACCGATGGGCGAGCCACGCTGATCGAACTCACGCCGCTGGGCCAGACCAGCGTGCTCGCCGCCACCGACGAGCTCAACGCTCGAGTGTTCACGCAGCCGGGCCTTGGTGCCGGTGAGGTTCAGAACCTGATCAGCGTGCTGACCGGTTTTCGCCGTGACGCCGGCGATTTCGTGGACCCCGACGTGGATGGTCACCTGCGGGACTGAACTTGTCACTTGACAGCCTGCGTGTTTGAACAACTATGTTGGCAGGACCGTAGGTCGACGGATCGCCTTCGACCGACATAGGAGCCAGCGTGGTTACCAGCATCTTCGTCAACCTCTCCACGAGTGACCTGGACCGGTCGAAGACTTTTTTCGAGGCCCTCGGCTGGCACATCAACCCGGTGTTCACCGATGAGAATGCCGCCTGCATCGTGATCGAGGAGAACCTCTACCTCATGGTGCTCAGCCGGGACTTCTTCGCCACTTTCACCGACAAGCCCATCGCCGATCCTCGTACGTCTGTGATGACGCATACCGCTCGCACCGAAACGGCCGGACCCAATGTGGGCCCGGCCGCGACCTTCGCCGTTCAGGTTTAGAGTGAGGCGTCCGAGATGCGCGTGGTGGCAGCATCCGTCATACCGGCCGTGATGGGGGGAGGGCTTGAAGCCCTTCACGACCAGGTAGACACCCAGCGAGAACTCCCACAGGGCGATCGGAATGACGGTGAGGCCGGACCAGGTCGACTGTGAATCGTTGATGCCGCACATGGTTCCGATGAGCGCCGAGAGCAGCAGCGGCGCTCCGATGAAGCCTCGAGGCCGTGTTCGGCCGTGGCCTCGTGGTGACCGGAATCGCCATGTTCACCGGCTCGGTGCTCGGCGGGGTGATCGCCCAGGCTACCAACCTCGGCGTGCCGTTCCCGTTGCGTGCGCGGGTGCTCTTGGTGATGTTCCTATTCACCTACGGCGTGTTGAAGGACCTCGGCTTCACCCCTGACCGCTCGGCTGGCCCGCTGAAAGCCACCCGCAACGTGCTCACCCAGTCGATCGAGCACGGCCTTCGCAAGCGGTCGATACGCTACGTCATCTTCTCCGCACCGTTCGCCGGTGGGGTCGGCGTCACGAGCGGATGCCGCCGCTGGCGCCGCGTAGCCCGCGTCGTTCCCGTCTTACCCTGAGTAGGATCGCTGTACTGTCCGCTACACGAGCAAGGGGAACTCATGGCCACCAGTGAGACTCAAATTGACAACGGTATTTTTCGCGTGACCAAGTGGACGATTGAACCCGGAGACGCCATTCCCATGCACGTGCACGAATATGAATATGTGGTCGTGCCCCTCGTGAGCGAAACCATGCACGTGATCAACGCCGACGGCTCAGAGATCGTCGCGGAAATTCGCAGCGGCCAGAGCTACACTCGGCCATCTGGTGCCGAACACACCGTCGAGAACCGCGGCGCGCGCACCATCGAATTCGTCGAATGTGAAAAACTCGCCTGACACAACACCTACTCGGCCTGGTATTCAATCTGGTCCTGCAAAGCCAGTACATCATCCTGGAACGCCAGGTAGAGGTTGGCAATGGTGGCGGTGCTGCTGATCGACGTACCGAGCGACTCCTCGCATTTGCGTAGCCGATACCGAACCGTGTTGGCGTGCACGTACAGGTGCCGAGCGCTTCGTCCGACATCCTGATCCAAGGCCAGATAGACGATCAGGGTTTCAACCAGGTCGCTGTCCAGGTTGAGGGTCGCGACAAACTTGCGCAGTTTGTCCTCCAGCTGAGGTGCTTCGCGCCGTGCCAGCAGCCAACTGGCCAGGTCGACTTCGTCTAGTCGCACCACGGTGCGCTGCGCGCCGGGGTGACGGCCCGCCTGGGTGGCGCGGCGTCGCGCTATCTCCAGCGCCGTCTCGGCCTCGCGGAACGCCATCGGGGTGCTGGCCAGTTCGCTGAACGGCTCCGAGGTGCCGACGACGAGTTCGGTTCCGGCCAGGGTCAGCCAATTCACCAGCACGGCAGAGTCAGCGACCAGGGCATGAATGCTCGCCATCGTGCGGGAACCCCCGCCATTCTCATCCAGGAGCAGGCCCAGGCCGCCTAGGGCAGCTTCTTGCAGCAGTCCCTCGATCAGGTGCTTACCGGCAGGATCTCCGGACAGCGTGGAGATGGCGACAGCGCGCAGCGGCTCGTAAGCGGTGAAGCGGAACGGATTCATGCGATTCCAGTAGCGATGTTCGCGAGAGGGCGAGATTCCGTCTTGCAGGGTAACCAGCAGTTGTGCGTTTTCGTACAGCTCGCGGGAGAGCCCAATCTGGGTGATCCCGTTGATGGCGCCGAGGAGGCGCTGAGTTGTTTGCAGCAGCACATCGCCGAGGTCATTCAGCATCGTGGAATTCCGACTGGCGAGCACGAGCCGGTAGGTCTTTCCGCGCAGGACGAGGGACTTTCCGATCGCGTCCCACCTCCCAACGGTAAACCGTTCCTGAGCACCCCCGGATCGCTGCATTTCGGTCCACATGAGGCGGATGGGTCCTTCGCCGGACGAAGCGACAACGCGACCGGAGTCCTCGTAGAGCACCGCCGATCCGCGGCAGGAGGAGGCCAGCTTGGCGATGAGCGCATCGATCGGCTGGTCGGCTGACATGCTCTGCAGAAGTTCATTCATGAACCAGGCCGCGCGTTTGAGCAGGTAGGCGTCGGCCGACAGTTTGGACTGGTTGACGAAGTTTTCGATGGCATAAAACGGAACATCGGCGGCCACGGTGTACAGCGGAAATTTCTCCGATCGTGCCGCCGCAACCAGCGCCGTCGGAACCTCCTCGAAGTGCACGCCGACACCGAAGAACATCGCGGTGGTCTGCGCGGCTCGCATGTCCGTGATCAACGCCAGCGCCTGAGCGTCATCTCTTTCGTGGCCGATGAACAGGAGCCCGGTCGTCAGCATGATCGTCCTCGGCTCGACCCAGCGCCCCGGGTCGCCGAGTTCGCTCGTTCGTGCGGCCAGGACGATGCCGTGCGGATCGCCAGCGACCACCGATGTCAGACCCAAGGCCTTCTCGTTGACGACATCCCCGAGTGTTAAAGACAAGGAAACTCCCGATTTCAGGCGGCTCATCGTGTAAACATCCTGTTTCCTGGCGGCGGAAACGGGCGAAAGTCGCGCGTGTTTTGGAGTTTATCCAAAAAACGACGATCAGCGTTGCACACTATCCAGTGACAGGGTCGGAGACCGTACGCATACTTGACCACAACCTGAACAGTCCGGAGGACACCCCATGTCGCAAGTCCGAGTCGCCGTTGATGTCGGCGGTACTTTTACCGACGTTTGTATTTTTGACGAGGAATCGCACAAAATCCGGGTCACCAAAGTTCCGTCGACGCCGCACGACCCACTCGTCGCGGTCATGAACGGTGTGGCCCGCGCGAATATCGACCTCGAAGATGTCACGCTCTTCTCGCACGGCACGACCGTGGCCACGAATGCGTTGATCACCCGTAACTTTCCGCCGGCAGCGATGGTGACGACCCGAGGGTTTCGGGACGTCATTGAAATTCGTGACGGAACCAAGGACGACCTGTGGGACGCGTACAAGGATGTCTCCGGACCGTACATTCGCCGACGCGATCGCTTTGAAGTCACTGAGCGCATCGACTACGCGGGCAACACGGTCATGCCCCTCGACGAAGCGGATGCCCGCCGGGTCGCGCAGCTCCTGCGCAAGCGCAACGTCAACACCGTCGCCGTGTGCTTCATGAATTCCTACGCGAATCCGCAGAACGAAATTCGCATGCGGGAAATCCTGGAGGAAGAACTGCCCAACGCGACTGTATCAACCTCGGCCGAAATTCTTCCCGAAATTTTCGAACACGACCGGTTCAACACGACCGTCGCCAACGCCGTTCTCGCTCCGCTGGTCTCTGGGTACGTCAACCGTCTTTCCGACCAGCTCAAGGCCGGCGGCTACAAGGGAGACCTGCTGGTGCTGCACTCGGGCGGAGGGTCGATGACGCCCCGAATGGTCGAGCGCTATCCAGTTCGCCTGGCAGCGTCGGGGATCGCGGCTGGCGCGATCGCAGCCAAGCATGTCGCCCAGCAGTGCGGTTACGAAAACGCGGTGGGCCTCGACATGGGCGGAACCTCCACGGACATCGCGTTGGTCAGCGGAGGCGAACTGCGCATCACCAAGGAATGGCAGGTTGAATACGGGCACCCGATCATCTTTCCCAGCATTGATGTGCTGACGATTGGGGCCGGTGGTGGCTCGCTCGCCTATATTGACATTGCCGGATCCCTGCGGAACGGTCCCCAGTCCGCTGGCGCCGATCCCGGCCCGGCGTGCTACGACACCGGCGGCGACCAGCCGACGAACTCCGACGCCAACGTGGTGCTGAACCGTCTGGGCACGTCGCTCGCGGGAGGCGCGAAGAATCTGAACAAGGCACTCGCGACCGAGGCGATCAAGAAGGTCATCGCAGACCCGCTCAACATGCCGATCGCTGAAGCCGCCCATGCGGTAATCCAGGTTGCCAACGCCAACATGGCCGATGCTGTGCGCTTGGTTTCCATCCGCCGAGGGCACGACCCCCGCGACTTCGCGCTCGTCGCCTTTGGCGGAGCAGGCGCCCTGCACGGGGCAGAGGTGGCTTGTGAATTGAACATACCAACGGTCATCATTCCGCCGAACCCGGGCGTCGCATCCGCTCTGGGCTGTCTGCTCGTGGATATTCGTCACGACCTGTCCAGCATGTTCACCGGAATTGCAGCGGATGCCGACACCGAAGCGCTCGAGGGTATGTACGTCTCGCTCGAGTCCGAAGCGATGGCCCGCTTGCGTCAGGAACGCGTTGCGGACGAGAACGCCCTGCTGCAGCGGCAGATCTCCATGCGCTACCTGGGCCAGTGGCGTTCGCTTTCGGTCAGCATCGGCTCGGGGCTGGGCGCCCTCGCCGAGGCGGTCGAAACGTTCCACGAACAGCACGAGCGTGAGTTCGCTTTCAGCCAGAAAGATCAGCCGGTCGAGGTCTACCAGCTGCACCTGACGGCCATAGGAAAAACTCCAAAGCCGTCCTTCAAGCCGGCCGTGGAACTTAACGCAGATCCCGGAACTCCGCGCGAAATTCGCCCCGTGTACTTCGGAGAACTGGGCTGGGTGGACACCCCGGTGTTCGATCGAGACGACATGCCGGCCGGCGCCATGTTCAGCGGCCCCGCCGTCATCGACCAGTTCGACTCCACCACCGTCATTCCGCCGAATACGACCGCAGTTATAGACGAGTGGATGAATATTCTCATCCACCTGGAGGAGATCTAAATGTCTGGAACGATCGCGGTACCGCTCGCGCCCACCACCGCGCTGGATCCGGTGACCTTTGAGGTGCTCAAGAACGCCTTCGCCACCAGCGTCGACCTGATGAGCGAGCAGATTCTGCGTACCTGCTACTCCTTCGTGATCTACTCCCGGGATTTCTCATCGGCACTGTGTGATGCCGCGGGGAACACGGTGATGCAGGGCAGCGGGGATATCGCCGTGCACGTGGGTACCCTGCATTTTCAGTGCAAGGCCGTGCTTGAGGAGTTCGGGACCGATATCAATCCCGGTGACGTCTTCGCGATCAACGATCCGTATCGAGGCGGAACCCACTTCAACGACGTGAGCTTTATCCGCCCGATCTTCTCGGGTGGTGAGGTCATCGCTTTCGCCCAGAACAAGGGCCACTGGGCCGATATCGGCGGCAACGTGCCCGGTTCGTTCGATGTGAACGCCAAGGAGCACTTCGGTGAGGGGCTGCGAATCACTCCCGTACGCATCTGGAGCCGTGGTGTGTTCCTGCACGACGTCGCCCAGCTGCTCGTCTCAAACACCCGTGCACCGCGCCAGGCGATGGGCGACCTACACGCCCAGTCCGAAGCGACGGCCGTGTGCGAACGAGAGATCCTGCGTCTCGTCGACCGGTATTCCAAGGCCACAGTGCTGCACGCCATGCAGGAAACCCAGGACTACGTGGAACGCACCGTTCGACGCCGCCTGGAGGGCCTGCCGCACGGGGTCTGGGAAACCACGGACTACATGGACAACGACCCGGGCAAGGAGGAAGGGCTGGTGCCGATCAAAATCAAGCTGACCATCGATGCCAACGGCATTCACTACGACCTGGCCGGATCGGCCCCGGTCGTGGCGACGTTTTTGAACTCCGGTTACGGCACGACATTCTCGGCAATTTACGCCGGAACGAAAACATTCTTTCCGGATGTCCCGCTGAACTCTGGCTTCTATGCGGCCGTCACCGCCGACATCGGCCCGGAAGGCACGGTCGTCAACGCCGGCTGGCCGAACGCCGTGACCGGCTTCTGCTCCGGACCGTACGAGAAACTCATGAACGGCATCTTCGAGATCTGGTCCAAGATCATGCCGGAGCGGGCCATGGCCTGCGCGTTCAACCTGGAGTATCTGCTCGTCGGCGGAAAGGACGGCCGAACCGAGGACAGCCCCTACTTCATGTGGTACGACTGGATGGCCGGCGGTTGGGGCGGCCGGGCCAGCAAGGACGGCAGCGGCGCAACGGCGCCGGTCTTCGGAGCCGGCCTCGCCGTTCAGCCGGTCGAGGGTCAGGAACGCCTCTCGCCGGTGCTGACCTCGATGCACCAGATCGGCATGGATTCGGGCGGCCCAGGACGCTTTCGCGGCGGTGTCGGCATTGAGAAGGGTGGCATGCTCACCGACGCTCAGAATGCGGTCATGAGCTATTGCTGCGACCGGGCACGCTCCATCACCTGGGGGATCGAGGGCGGGCTCCCATCGATTCCGCACGGGGTCTGGCTGAACAAGGGCACCGAGAGCGAACGCTTCCTCGGCTCCAACTTTTCCTCCGTTCCGGTGCAATCCGGCGACTCGTTCGTGCGGCCGTCGGCCGGCGGAGGCGGCTACGGTGACCCACTCGAGCGCACCTATCTGGAGGTGCTCGACGATGTCATCGACGGCTACGTATCCGTCGGGCGAGCAGCCAAAGACTACGGCGTGGTTATTACGGCCATCGATCCCGATTTGGACGCCTACGAGGTCGACGAAGCGGCGAGCGTGGAGCTTCGACACGATATCGCTGCGCACCGTCTCGGGTGGCTGGCTGAAGACCCCGCTACGGTCTCGGCCAGGTACATCAGCGGCGACATCGACATGCTCGACGTCATCCGTCGCTACGGCGTCATTCTCGACTGGGGTACCGGCGAGCTCTTCGCTACGACGACTCGGGAACATCGCGCACTGATGGAACGACGTTCCTCAGCGCACTGGCCGGTCGTGCCAGCCTGATCCAGCTGGATTTTCGTTCAGCCTCAGTGTGAACTCTTGTGCATCTGCACGGGCATTGGCTGATCTTTCTTGCACTTGCCTACTGGTTTGGATCCACAGGTCGTTCACATACTTGCTGGAGGGCCATGAGTCGTGGGCCCGTCGGCAGAGACGACGACGGTGTTCACGACTTTTGCTGCACCTGGAATTTCGTATTTTGCAGGACCAATCACGAAACATTTTGCCGGCCGTCACCGGCCCTAATGGAGGTACCTAGTGAACGTGAATTTGACCGGCAGTAACAGTACTGTTGAGGCGACGGATGCCCTCTATCGCGAGGGCAACGACGACGATCAGATGACTAAAGGGTCACTGTCAATGGCATGGTACGGCGTCGCCAGTGCTATGTTTTTCGTCTATATCGGTGCCGCCCTGGCCGTGGCCTACGGCACCAAAGACGCACTGATTGGACTGGCGCTCACCATCGTGGCGTACGGCCTGATCAACCGCGTCCTTGCGAAGTACGCCATCAATAACCGCACCACGGTCGCGCTCTTCTCCCGCACAATCCTCGGCACTGCGGGGTCAGCGATCGCGACCATCATCTTCGCTCTCGTCGCCATTTACTACGCCGTGTTCGAAGGCTCGATCGTCGCCTACGCCTTCCAGGTGGCATTCGGCGGTGAGATGTGGATGTGGTACCTGATTGTCGTGGCGTACTCCACACCGCTGATTCTCGGTGGTGCCCGCCGATTCCTCGACAAGCTCAACGGATGGCTCTTGCCGATCTACGTCGGCGGGCTCATCGCAGCCGTCGTATGGGCCGGTGTGCAGTACGGCTTCAGCAGCACCTGGCTTACCCAGCAGCCTGAATCGGGACTGGCCGTGACGATGGGTGGGCCGGGCTGGCTCGCCACCTTTGCCGCCTACATGGGTGTGTGGATCATGATGATGTTCACCATTGATTACGCCGCTCTCGGCAAGCGCCAGGATACGAAATTTCACCAGCGCTGGAGCTTCGGTTGGGCGTTCTACATTCTCGCCTACGGTTTCAGCGCCTGCGTCGGCATCTTTCTCACCTTCACCATCCCCGGACTTGAGGCGTCGGAGACGGGAATCGCCGGCGGCATCGTTTCAATGATGGGGATTCTGGGACTCATCGTCGTTTTCGTCTCCCAGACCCGCATCAACACCGCCAACTGCTACCTGGGCGCTGCCAACCTCAAGTCCTTTGGCGAACGGGTCTTTCGGATCAAGCTGCCCAACCTAGTCTGGGTGCTGACCTCCTCGGTGATCATCTTTCTCCTGATGCTCCTGCCCATCGTGAAGTACATCCTGCTGGCGTTGGCCTGGCAGGGCGTGCTGGTCACAGCTTGGGTCGCGATCGCCGTGACCCACATTCTGATCACCCGCGGACTCAGCCAGGAACACGGAATGCTCGACGACGTGCACTACCGCAAGTTCAACAACTCGGGACTCATCGCCTGGGTTATCGCGACAGTGACCGGCATCATCATGCTGCAGTTGGGCCTGCTCAACCCCGACCTGGCCGGTGTCGGCGCCACGTGGGGCCCCATATTGACGGCCGTTGTGGCATCCGCTGTCTATGCCTTGCTGTGGAACGCCACGACGGCCAAGTCCGCGCTGGTGACGACGGTCGCCTAGCAGCAGCACCGTCTGCTTGCGCTGCCGACCGGCGTGGGAACGCCCTTGGGCGTTCCCACGCCGGTTTATTTTTCGCCCAGATCAACCAACCGAAGAGCGATGAGGCACGTCGCCTGGCCCTCGACGGAGCCCAGGTTCAAGCGCAGCAGGGTCTCGATCTTTCGCAGTCGGTAGTTCAGCGAGTTGCGGTGAATGAACAGGGCGCTGCAGGTCTTGGACGGCTGCGCGTCATTGTCGAGATAAGCGCGCAGAGTCTCGACCAACGGGCCGGCACGTTTCAGATCGTGTTCCCAGAGCGGTGCCAGAAACTTGCGTGCCGCTTCTTTCGCTCCGCGCCCAGCGGTGGCGGTGACGACGGCGCTGAGGCCCAGCGCCGGGGCGAGCTGGGGGCGGTCGATCCCCTGCACGAGCTGGAGTGCGTGCACGACAGACAGCCGAAGCTCAAACAGACTCAGTGTCGGCCCCTTCACAACCAGCGGTTGCCGGTCGTGAATGTGCAACAGCCGCTCGACGGCCTCGTCGAAGTCCATGCGTGGGTTCTGCGCAAAGGCGACCAATCGGTCGCTGAACTCGGTAACCCGAAGGGTCTGAAACTTCTCGTGCAGGGCAACTCGCAACTGCCAGGATGTCGACGCCAGCTCCCCACTCATATCCGCGACCAGAACGGATGTTGCCACTCGCGCATCCAGGCCGATGTCGGCAAACGCTCGCCTCACGTCAAGGTGGGTAGCTTCCTCCCAGGACTCGCACGCGATCACAAAGTTCTTGATTTCGTGCTGACGGCTGGCATCGACGATCACGGACCTGTTGAGCTGCAGCGCGATGATGGAGGCGACCGGACCCAGGAGGGAGGCGAGCTGACTCTCGCTGTCCTTCTCTCTAATGGCCAGACGGCAGGGATTATTGAGACCCATCGGCAGGGGAATGCTCAGCACCCCCACTTGAGGCTTCGTCCTGATTCCGGTCGTCCAGGTTGCGAGCGCCGGATACTGGGCGATGACCGTGCCGTAGGCGTCGTACACGGCCAGGGGCGACTGGATCACGTTGAAGACGGTGGCCAGCAGGGTGACAACCTCGGCATCCTGGTTAGCAAGACGGGCGCACTCGTCGGCGAGGGTCCAACCCCGATTGACCACGGCCAGACGCTCCGCTTGCATGACGCTCTCGATGAAGCGATTCACCTGCAGCGGAGGAACCGCCGCTGGAACCTCCAGCAGCGGGACATCATGCTTGGTGCAGGCGGCGATGAGGCCGGGCGGCAGGGCACGATGGGCCATCCCGGTAGCGAAGACGATGGCCGAGACGGGCACCTCGGCGAGGCGTTCCACGAAAGCATCCCAGGTGCGTTCGTCGGAAAAGTTCATACCGATTCCGCTGGTGAGCAGGAGTGAGTGTGGATCCAGGAACGGTGTGGGATCCATGAGTTCGGTCGGTGCGCATCCGCTGAGCTCGGTGGCCAGGTGCAGTTCCGACGACGGCGTCTGCAACAAGAGCTGCAGGGATCGCTCCAGGAGCAGGTCGACCACGCGCATCTCGAGTTCCATTCTCTAGGCGGTTTGCACAAAGTTTTTCGCAAGCTTAGTGCAGATGCCTACTGGGCCGTGCTGTCTCGGGCCCGTAGCGTGGAGTTATGGACGACGTGAACAGCAACTCGAACATCACCCTGAATTCCGATATGGGGGAATCCCTCGGCATTCACAGCTTTGGCAATGACGAAGCTCTTATGCGGCTGGTCGACGTGGCGAACGTTGCGTGCGGCTTTCATTCCGGAGACCCCGACGCGATGGAGGCCACCGTTCGGCTCGCCAAGGAGCACGGCGTGCGCGTCGGAGCGCACCCTGGGCTGCCCGACCTGGTCGGCTTCGGACGTCGTGAGATGAAGCTCATGCCCTCCGAAGTGGAATCCATGATTCGATACCAGGTTGGCGCGCTCGTCGGTTTTCTGCACAAGTACGACCTGCCCCTCAACCACATCAAGCCGCACGGTTCCCTGTACGGAATGCTCGCCCGTGACGAAGCGCTCATGCAGGGAGCGGTCGCTGTCGCCCAGTCATACGGCGTGCCCATCTTCGGTTTGGCCGGAAGTGCCCATCAGACGGTAGCCGAGCGGGAGGGCGTCGAATTCGTCGCCGAACTCTACGTGGACCTTGACTACAACGCCGAGGGAGGGCTGATCATTCAGCGGCGCCCCGAGAATACCGACCCACAGAAGGCAGCGGCCCGCGTGCGCCGGGTACTCGAGGACGGCAAGGTGCTCGCTAACGATGAAACGATCCTCGAAATCCCCTTCGGCTCCATTTGTATTCATTCGGACACCTCAAATTCACCGGCTGTTGCCCAGGCCGTGCGCGAGGCGCTCGGCCGGTAAATCCGCGCACCCCACCCCACCCCAGCCCGACGAAAGTGAACCCATGAGCCACCAGATCATCTCCCCCCTCCCCGGCATCTTCTACCGAAAGCCGGGCCCTGGCAAGGAACCCTACGTCAATGAAGGCGACACGGTCTCGGCCGGCCAGACCATTGGCCTCGTCGAGATCATGAAGCAATTCAGTGAGGTTCGCGCCGAATTCGACGGTGTCCTCGAAAAATTCGAAATTGAAGACTTCGGGGTCGTCAACCCCGGTGACGTTATCGCCATTACGTCTTGACTGCCCCCGGGGTGACGCTGCGGCACCCTCCTTACCTTTGAACGTTTCCCTCGACTCACTGGAAGAGCCAATGAAGAAACTCCTCATCGCCAATCGCGGCGAAATTGCCGTTCGAATCATTCGCACCGCTCGAGAAATGGGCATCGTGACCGTTGCCGTCGTGAGCGAAGCTGACAAGACATCCCTAGCCGCTGATCTCGCGGATGAGGCGATCGTGGTCGGGCCGGCTCCCGCCGGCCTCAGCTATCTCAACCACGACGCCGTGCTCAAAGCAGCCCTCGACAGCGGCGCTGATGCCGTCCATCCCGGCTACGGCTTTCTATCGGAAAATGCTGAATTCGCTCGCAAGGTGATTGCTGCCGGGCTGACGTGGGTTGGCCCATCTCCGGAGTCGATCGAACTGATGGGTGACAAGTCTCGCGCACGCCGAGCCGCAATCGACGCCGGTGTGCCGACCCTTCCAGGCACGGAAACGGCGCTTCGCGACGATGACGACCTTGAAGCGATCGCGGCACGAATCGGTTACCCCCTCGTGGTCAAGGCCTCCGCTGGCGGCGGGGGGCGCGGCATCCGCTTGGTTGAAGACCCAGCACAGTTGCGCGGGACCGTCGAGATCGCGCAGGCCGAGGCGCTAGGCGCTTTCAACTCGGCTGACGTCTACTTCGAAAAATTTGTCACCAGGGCACGCCACGTCGAAGTGCAGATATTGGGGGACGGTGAGACCTTCGTGCATCTTGGAGACCGAGACTGCTCGATGCAGCGCCGGCAGCAGAAAATTCTTGAGGAAGCACCCGCGCCCGGGCTACCAGACGAGGTTCGCGAACGGATGCGAGACTCCTCGGTTGAGCTGGCGCGCAAGGCGAATTACGTCGGCGTGGGTACGGTGGAATTTCTTTATGATCCGTTCAGCCATGAGGTCGCCTTCATCGAAATGAACACCCGTATCCAGGTCGAACACACCATCACAGAGGCCATTACGGGCATGGACCTGGTTCGTGAACAACTGCGAATTGCCGCGGGGGAGAAGCTCGATATTACCCAAAGTGACGTGACGTTCTCTGGCCACGCGCTCGAATTCCGCATCAATGCGGAGGACCCAGACAACAACTTCATGCCCAGCCCCGGCCTCATCAAGACCATGAACCTGCCCGGGGGAGCCGGCGTGAGGGCCGATTTCGGCTTTATCTCCGGCAAGACCGTGGCTCCGTTCTATGACTCCCTCCTGGGCAAGATCATTGTCTGGGCGCCAACTCGTGAACTGGCCATCGCTCGGTCGGCGCGCGCCTTGGACGAAGCACACATTGACGGAGTCAAATCGACGATTGGGCTGCTCAGTTCCCTCGTGGGGCTGCCCGATTTCGCGGACGTCAAACACCATACCAAGTACATCGAATCGTTTCTGGACTCAACGATTCCGGACTCAACGGGAGATGCCGAATGACGCAGCAGACCACAGCCCGATACACATGGGGCGGCGATGAGTTTCTCTTCATTGAAATCGCTGAGGGCATGTCGCTCGAAGCAAACTTCATCTCAAACAGCATCGCCAATGCTTTGGAAGCGCGCGAGCTCGCGGGGATCGTGGATATCTGCCCGGCCAACGCCTCGCTACTGGTGCGGTTCGACCCGGATATTCTGCCCTGGCAGGAGCTCGAAAACGTGGTGCACACGCTCGAGGACGAGGTGCGGGCCTCGACCGACAAGGTACTCGAAACACGCATCATCGAGATTCCGGTCTGGTATAACGACCCGTACACGAATGAAACCGGGGCCCGATTCCGTGAGGGTTATCACCAGCGGCCCGAGGGCAACGACCTCGACTATGCCGCCGAGGTCAATGGACTGGCCAATGCCGAGGAGTTCATCAAGCGGCATCACGAATCACCCTGGTTGGTTTCCATGGTGGGTTTTGTCGCCGGTCTCCCTTTTCTCTTCCAGCTAGCCCCGCGCGAGCAACAACTCGAGGTGCCCAAATATCTGAGCCCCCGTACGGACACGCCGGCGCTGACCGTGGGCTATGGCGGCTGCTTCAGCTGCATCTACTCGGTGCGCGGCGCCGGCGGCTACCAGATGTTCGGGATAGCGGCCGCTCCGATCTTTGACCCGTCCCAAACGTTGGTCGATTTCTACGACTTTATGATCTTCTTCAAACCGGGGGACATCGTGAAATTCAAGCCAATCGACGAAACGGAGTATCGGCGCATCCGCGCCGAGGTCGACGCCGGAACCTTCCGGTATCGCCAGGCACCAATCGCGTTCGACCTGGGTGAGGCCTTGACCGACCCCGACGGTTACAAGTCGTCACTCTTGGAGGCACTCAATGGCATTTGACATTCTCGAACCCGGTCTCTCCACCACCGTCCAAGACCAGGGACGAATCGGTTACTACCGGTTTGGCATCCCGCAGGGTGGTTCGATGGATCAGTATTCGGCCACCTTGGCCAACCGGCTCGTCGGCAATACGGCGCGCGAGGCAGTGCTTGAGTGCACCTATATCGGCCCCAAACTGATTTCCACGACCGATGCCATCATCGCCGTGACCGGTGCGCCGGTGGACGTCTTCGTCAATGGGGAACTCGTACCCGAATACGAACGACTCGAGCTTCTCGCCGGTAATGAACTGAAGTTCGGTGTGATCAAGGGCGGCACGAAGTATTTCATCGCCGTGCACGGCGGAATCGATGTTCCCGAAGTGCTCGGTTCGCGGTCGACCTATCCGATCGGAGCGATCGGTGGGGTTGACGGGCGTGCGCTCGCTGCGGGTGATCTCGTTCCGGTCGGCGCAGCGATCGACAACGGCTTGCCTGCGCTGCAGTTCATTGAAATCGAGGACCGTCCGGCCTTCTCCAAGGACGTGACTGTGCGGGTTATGCTCGGACTGTACGACCACCTGCTCTCTCACACGGGGCTGGACAGCTTGCTAAATAGCGAATGGGTGCTCACTCCGGTGGCCGACCGCATGGGTCTTCGCTACAGCGGACCCGGTGTGGAATGGAAGGACCGCGAACAACCGTTTGGTGCCGGTCAGGACCCGTCCAACATCGTTGACGCCGGGTACGCCGTCGGCTCCATCCAGATTCCCGGAGGCACCCAGCCCATCATTCTGCATCGGGACGCCGTCTCCGGCGGGGGCTACGCCATGGTCGCCACGGTTATCTCCGCGGACATGGACCTGGTGGCCCGCTGTTCTCCAGGCACGAAGACCCACTTTGTGGCCGTGACGATGGAGCAGGCGCTCGCTGCACGGGCGGCAAACACTGTCCGGGCTGCCAGGATCTGGTCGTAGCGGCCCACCGTGAGCTGGGCGCAGGCTGGGTAGCTGGGGGCATGCTCGATCGTGCGCCCGGTTGCGGAACCGGCGCCCGCCCAGGTTTGGCGCGACTTCTGAGGCGATGCCTGCTCGATTAGGCTGACCTCGTGAGCAATCCAGAGGCCGATCCCGACGAGATGCTGTGCGAGTCCGCCGCCCCCAGTGGCAGCGTCGAGATCCTGGCACCACGCGACGTTCCCCTCGGCGGGCTGCGCGCCATGAACGTGCGGCGCACCCTTCCCCAGCGCCAACGTTCCCTGATCGGCGCGTGGTGTTTTCTCGACCATTACGGTCCCGATCGGGTCAGCGAGATGGGTGGAATGCGCGTGCCGCGGCATCCGCATACCGGCTTGCAGACCGTCAGCTGGTTGTTCACCGGAGAAATCGAGCATCGCGATTCGGCCGGCTTTCACGCAATCGTTCGCCCCGGAGAACTCAATCTGATGACGGCCGGGCGCGGGATCAGCCACTCCGAGTTCTCCACCCCCGACACCACCGTTCTGCACGGTGCCCAATTGTGGGTGGCGCTGCCCAAGGGCGCCCGCCAGATGGAGCCCACCCTCGAGCATTTTCGCCCCGAACCCGCGCACGGCGAGGGCTGGACCATGCGGGTATTCCTCGGCTCGCTGGGTGGCAGCACCTCGCCGGTCGTCACGCACACTCCGCTGCTCGGGGCCGAGATCCTGCTGCAAGCGGATGCCCGCCTCACCCTGCAGACCGACCCGACATTCGAACACGGTGTACTCGTTGATGAGGGAGAGCTCACCGTCGACGGCATCCCGGTAGCGAAGGACCACCTCGCGTACGCCGGCGTCGGTCGGTCGACACTGACGCTGGTCGCTGGCGCCGAGCCCGTGCGCGTTCTGCTCATTGGCGGCGCGCCCCTGGGCGAACAGATTCTGATGTGGTGGAACTTCGTGGGTCGCAGCCACGAGGAGATCGTCGCCTACCGCGCCCAATGGCAGACGGAGATCAGGGCTGCCGACTCTGCGGTCGCCGGTGCTGATTGTGGTGGGGCCGCCGAGCCGCGCTTTGGCAGTTTTCCCGCCGGACAACCCGACCCGATTCCTGCCCCGCCTCTTCCCACGGTGCGCCTGCGCCCGCGCGGCTAGCCGGATCGGCCCCCAATACCACCATGCTAGAAGCGGATGCCGCAGCCCGGGCCCTGTGAGTGGACGCACGGTCCTGCGGAGGGGAAACCTCGCATGCCTGCATTGATCTGGTTGCGCTGATCTGGTTGCGCTCATCCGGGTGCGGTCTCGACGCCGGCGTTACTTGTTCCAGTTGGGTTTCTCGGCGGGGATGGCGGCGCGGTTTTGTCCGGCGGGGCGCCAGGTTTGGGTGGGGTCGAACAGGAGGGGTCCGCGTACCCAGGGTCGGCCGTCTCGCATGTCGATGTCCCAGCCGGAGGTGTCGATGCTGGAGTGGCTGGCGTTGCAAAGAAGGACTGCGTTGTCGATATCGGTCAGGCCGCCTTTCTGCCAGGGAACGACGTGGTGAACCTGGGTGAGGTGGGGTGGCACGGTGCAGCCGGGGATGACGCAGCCGCCATCTCGGGCGGCCAATGCTCGGCGTTGACT
>NZ_FNIB01000003.1:76986-414283 GCF_900103805.1 Cryobacterium flavum
CGAGGTCGGTCTCACGGAACGCGACCCGGGCACGTGGAGGGGCGTCGGAGACTCGGGCCGTGCCGGACGCCCGGGTCGCGGCGCCGTCGGCGCCGGGGACCGGGTTGGCCGCGGCGGCGGACAGGTACGCATCGAAAACGTTGCTCATGATGGCGCGGTCGAGGGTGGTGAACCAGCCGTTGAGGCTGTAGCCGCCGTTATTGAGGGTGCCGAAGGTGAGCCAGCTGCGCCGTTCGGTCGGGGCCTCGCCGGGCGCGCTGCCGTCGGGGGCGAGGCGAGCTTTCCACTGGATGCCCTGCTGCCGCAGCAACTCCGGCGCAAACGCGATGCCAGCACCGGGGAGCCCCTCGGTTTCGGGGATGATCGCACCGGAGCCGCTGGCCACCAGAGAGCGTTCGACCCGGTCGAGGTCCTCCACCAGCACGGAGGAGCGCAGGCCGTCGAGCACCTGCACGATCACCCGGGCCTGCTCCAGGCCGAGCTCCCCGCCCTGCAGGGCCTCCCCGAGCACCGGGTAGGTGGGGGCCAGCGGGCGGCCGAGCAGCATCCGCTGCCCAGCCTTCTCACCGAGCACGGCCCGCTGACGTACTTCGGAGCGAGAGAGGCGGGCGAGGGTGCAGACCAGCTCGACGCCGCTGCGGCAGCCGAGCCGACGGGCCAGCGTCGGCGCAGCCAGAGACGCCGCCGCACACGCCACGCTCGGAGAAGCCGCAGCAGCCTCCGGTGCCACGGAGTCCGGTGCCACGGCCTGCGCTTCAGCATCGCTCTCAGCTGCACTCCGGTCGGCACTCCGGTCGGCACTCTGGGCAGACGACGCCTGGGCAACCGCAGTCTCGGCGGCGCTTTTTGCAGCGGCGGCATCGAAGTATTCGGAGCGGCGCAGCACATCGGACGTGGAGAGCACCCGGGCACCGTCGACGACCCGGCCCACGCTCTCGATCGCGAGCAGCATGCTCAGCGATTCTTCATCACCGAGCAGCCCGAAGGACACCCCGCTCAACGCCGCCAGCAACGCATCCCGAGCCTGCTCCACCGCGGCAATGACGGGGTTCGAACTGGCCTCGCTCGGGTTTTCCATGAACATGGTCGCCATTGCCTCCTTGACACCCATTCTACCGCAAATCGAACACAAAAGCGAGAGAAACTCAGATAAATTCTCAGCACTAAATTTGACCGCCTGATCCGAATTTATCGACGCTGGTACCACTGCTAAGGCACAAGACTTGATAGCAGCTCGTATTTCATCGCCGCAGCGATTTAGTTCCGACGTGGTGGTGTAGAAGTAATGAGCGATTTCTCGTCACAAATACGTACCGAAAGTTCGCGCATGTCCCACGTCACCGCCCATCAGCATTGCTGCCGTTCCGCGTCGCCGATGCCCGAGTGCGATGTTCGACCGCGGCGATCGACTTTGCTGAGTTGACTCGTGGCCAACCCGCCGGAACTCCGACGACTCGGCTCAGCCTGCACTCATACCCGGCCAGTACGACAAGCTCACTGTCAGCTCGGAGGACTCCGCACCTCACTAGCCGTCGCGCACGTCCTGCAGAAAGTTGCGTACGTGCTCGCCCAGCGCTTCGATGCGCTGCTGCCGTGCGGCCTCAACGTCGAAGCCGATGTAGGCGACAGAGGGAAGCTTGCGAACGTTCACCGAACACTCGAAATTGGCACAGGCCAGAATGCCGATGGTGTCGCCGTTTCGCCCGGCCTGCCCCGCGCGTTTGGTACTGAAGAACGCCACCTCATTGGGCAGCTGCACGTCATTGCACCACGAGCACTGCGGTCGCGTAGTCATCTTTCCCTTGCGCTCGCGCAGCAGTAGCCCGACCGGGTCGTCATCGAGCAGGGCGATGATGTAGCCGATGCCGGGAGCCTTGGGGTCACGCCAGCCGAGATAGTCGAGCTTGTCCCAGGCGAGCGTTGCCAGGTTTGACGGCAGGGTCACCGCCTTGCGCTCACTCAAGGAAGCGTTGATGAACGCGGCCCGGATATCCGTTTCGGTGAGCGGGAGCATGTGAAGCCTTGTCTGTCGGGTGCGCGTTTGGGCAGTTTGTCCAGACTACGCTTGCGGTCGCCACGCGTGCAGCGGTGACTCGAGTCAAGGGCCGCTGGCCAGCGTGACGACGAGGATCAGGCATTGGATCAGGGCGAATCCCCAGACGGCGGAAACGATGGCCCACCAGAAGTGACGGGTGCGTACCGCGAACACCGCACCGCCCAGGCCCAAAACGATGGGAACCACAAAGAGCCAGAGGGGTCTGTTGGCTCCCGATTCGGTCCAGTCCGGTATGAGTGCCACGACGATGAGCGCCAAAACCATGAGCCACCAGGTGGCAACGGGCCGGTTGGTCTCATTCGAATTGCGGCCGGATGTTTGGGCGGTAGACATAATGCGAATTCTCCCGTCTTAAGCGAACGGATTACACAGACAATAGGTGAAGTAGGTGCTGACGGCAGCGGCCATAACACGCTCTCCGGACGTCATACGATAAATGTTATTGCGAATGTCGAGAACAATCTGGCGGTCACACGAGCAAGCGAAATAGCCGCGTGCAGCGTAGCAATAGTCATGGGTCTGGCAGATGGAGTCGAGCACGTCGACAGCGTTACCGCCACCGTGGCCCGGACCGCACCAATTGCCCCAGATCGGAACGCTCAGCATGGTGGTCATTTGGTTCTCGCTCGCTCCGCGTTGCGAGACCGCGAGCTGATTGATCAGGCTACCGATCTCACGAGTGGCAGCGGATGCCCCGGCTTCTTCTGCAGCAGCCATGTCGAAGTACGTGGACTCGTCTGCGGCCGTGCGCATGTACTGCAGGGCCAGATTGAGCTGCTCGTCGAATTGGCTCCCGAGCGCGTCGTTGTGTGCCGTTCCATCCCCGGGGGGAGGCAAAGTGTGCGACGGTGGCCCCGGCGGTAAAGCTTGTGCTGCGGGAGACGACGTAAAGCCCAGTATTGCTACCAGGGCCAGTGCCAGTGCCAGCCATGCCCAGACTGGCCGCACAGCGCGCCGTTTAGCTAATCCAATCACGATTGAACCCCCCAATGTTTCACGTACCCTATTCACCTAGCTATGTATTCGCATATCACGTTAGGCCTAACCCGCGAATGGGTCAAGGATTGGCACGGGAATTCGCTATTGGTTATCGGCGAGATTCGCGTAATTCCTTCTGAAAGCAATTAAAAGACTAACGGAATCTTGTCCTTAATGGATGTGCCGGCGTCGCTCCCGCGGTCGATCGAGAGCAATTTGTCGTTCGAGAGTACGCTGTGCCGCATGAAAGCCGCCGTGTACCGCCATTACGGACCCCCGAGCTTCGTGCACGTCGAGGAGGCGTCGCCTCCGGTGCCGAATGCAGGAGACCTGCTCGTGCGGGTCTTTGCCAGCACGGTCAATCGCACGGACTGCGGGTTTCTCAGCGGCAAACCCCTCGTGGTGCGGCTGTTCAGCGGACTGCGAGCGCCCAGGGCGACGATTCTGGGCTGCGAATTCGCCGGCGAGATCATGGGCGTCGGTACCGGCGTCAGCGCATTCGCAGTCGGCCAGCGGGTGTTCGGCTACAACGGCGTGAAATTCGGCGGCCATGCCGAGTATCTGACCATCGCCGAGACCGGGCTCGTTGCCGAGATCCCGGCCGGGACATCGTATGAGCAGGCAGCGCCGATCATCGAGGGCGCCCACTACGCGCTCAACATGATTCGCGCGGCACGGGTCGCGGCCGGGCAGAATGTGCTGGTCAACAGCGGTACGGGAGGTATCGGGTCGGCCGCCGTGCAACTTCTGGTGCAACTCGGCGCCCGTGTCACCGCGGTCTGTGCCACCGCCCATCTGGCCCTCGTGGAATCGCTCGGCGCCGAACGAGTCGTGGATTACCGCAGAGAGGACTTCACCGGCCTCGACAATGAATTCAACGTTGTGCTCGATGCTGTCGGCAAGAGCTCCTTCGGACGGTGCCGGAGACTTCTCGTTCCGGGAGGAATCTATGTTTCGTCGGAGCTCGGCACCCTGTGGCAGAACCCGGTTCTGGCGCTCACAACGCCCCTGCTGCGCCGGAAGCGAGTGCTGTTTCCCATTCCCCGGGACACGCGCGAGGACGCCCTATTTCTGCAGGGGCTGGTCGCCTCGGGTGAATTTCGGCCGGTGATCGATCGAAGCTACCCGCTCGAGCAGATTCGTGAAGCCTACGAGTACGTGGCGGCCGGCCAAAAGATCGGTAACGTCGTCATTCGCATGCGCGAGGAGTGACCGCAGCAGTAGTTCCGACGGCCTGACGCTCGCGGAATGCGATCATGTTCATGCGGTTACCGCAGCGCACGCTGCAGAAACGCTTAGACCCATTGCGGGAGAGGTCGAGAACCAGGCCGGTGCAGTCATCCGCTTCGCAGATTCGCAGGCGCCGCATTTCGTCGCTGCGAATCACGTCGATCAGTGCCAGGGCAGCCTCCACGCGCATCCGCTCGCCGAGGGGTGCCTCGGGCACCGTCGCGTGCAGGTGCCAGTCCGACACGTCGTGGCGGGCGAGCTGGGGGAGGGCCCTGGCCTCGCGCAGGATGCGGTTGACCTCGGTGACCGCATCATCGCGGTCGAGGGTCCAGACCCGGCGAAGCAGCGCGCGGGTCTGCCGCACGTCGAGCAGTTCGGCATCGTTGCCGTCGATGCGGCCGGTGAACGGAATCGGCGCGAGCAGCGCGGCGAGGTCGGCGACCGTTTCGAGTTCGTCACGGCCACTGCGCGAAGCGCCCGGATCGGTGTCGCCCAGAAGCACCACGAATTCGAGAGCCTCCTCAGTGTCAGGGGCAAAATGCAAGTTGACTCCTTAACAAATCGGTTCTACTGTCAGTGGCGTAGGCCAGTTTAGACCATGACGGGCCCGTGTCGTCCGAAGGAGAAGCATGAAGATCTCGTCCCTGCCGGGAGGCCTGATCGTCGCCGCCCTTGCCGCCATCTCGTTTGGAACATCAGGCGCTCTGGTCAAGCCGATGCTCGAGGCCGGCTGGTCACCGACGGCGGCCGTGACAGCCCGCGCGTTGACCGCCGGGCTCGTGCTGCTGCCGCTCGCGCTGTATTCGCTGCGCGGGCGTTGGGCTGCCCTGTGGCTGGGCCGCTGGCGGGTGCTCGGAATGGGCATCGTCGGTGTTGCGTGCACGCAACTGGCCTATTTTGCCGCGCTGCAGACCATTCCGGTCACGACCGCGCTGCTCATTGAATTTCTCGCACCGCTAATTCTGGTCGGCTTTGTCTGGGTGACGACCAAACGGATGCCGCGCCGCACGGTTTTGCTCGGCTCGACTCTCGCCGTAGGCGGGCTGCTCCTCGTGATCGGGCCCGGCGCCATTCGGGCCGTCGATCCGGTGGGAGTGCTGTTCGCCTTCGGCGCGGCCATCGCCTGCGCCGTGTTCTTCGTGGTGGCCGCCCGCCCTGCCCAAGGCTTGCCGCCGATCGCGCTGGCGGCGTTCGGGCTGCTGGTCGGGGGTGGTGTGCTGGGTTTGCTCGGCCTGACCGGCCTGCTCCCGTTCACCGCATCGCTTCGTGACCTGTCCCTGCTCGGCACGGTCGTGCCGTGGTGGGTGCCGCTGCTCGCCCTGGCGACTATCAGTACCGCGATCGCCTATGCGGCCGGCATCACGGCGGCGGGAATTCTCGGGTCGAGGCTCGCCTCGTTCGTGGGCCTGCTCGAGGTTATCTTCGCGTCGCTCTTCGCCTGGCTGCTGCTGGGCGAAGTGCTGACGCCGCTGCAACTGCTCGGTGGGGTCCTGATTCTGGGAGGCATCGCAGCCGTGGGGGAGGAGCGCGTCGAACTGGCCGCCGAGGCGCTGCCGCCCGACGAGCCGGAACTGCCGCACGCGCCCGGGGACGCGCAACGCGACGAGGCCGCCGCCTCCGATGCGGCGAAAGCCGACGCATCCGCTTAGGCGATCAGCACCGGGGCCGGATCGTCGATGGTCGGTGGGTTCAGCACGACCTCGAGGGCGTCAGCACGGCCGAGCGAACCGGGATAGTTGTAGCGGGCAAAGCGCCCGGTGGGGTCATTGGGGGTCTGCGGAACGGCAATCGACGACCGGCGGATGATCTCCGCAACGATGTCGGTCACCGCGGTCGGCAGCGTCTGTGCGGTGCGACCGCGCAGGCGAACGGATGCCCGTGGCCCGCTCTCCGCGCCGAACCGCAGCGTGAGCATGCGGGTGTGGGCGCGCTTTCGGTCGAACATTTCGAGTCGGGCCCACACGATGTCAGCCAGCGGCACGACTCGGCGGCCGGCCCGCAGTTCGTTCCTGTCGAAGCTCACCCAGGCCTGCGGGTAGCGCAGTCGCTGCACCAGGTAGAGCACCAGGAACACCGGCACGATGGCTCCGAGGGCCATCAGGAAACCCCACCAGATCGAGATATCGAAACTTCGAGCGGTCGTGGTTCCGAGATTGATCGGCACGATGCCGAGCATGATGCCGTTCAGCGGGGTTACCGCGAAGGTGCCCCACCAACCGGCCCGGTCCAGTCGCAGCCAGCCTGCAGGCAGCGGCTCTGGAGTCGGCGCGGTGGATTCGCTCATGCCTGCAACGTACCAGGCACCGCCCTGTGCTCGGGCGGCGAGCGTCAGACCAGGCCGGCATCGTGAACGCAGCGGGCGATGTGCACCCGGTTGGCGGCGTCGAGTTTCGTGAACAGGTGCCCGACATGCGTCTTGACCGTGGCGACGCCCATGAACAGTTCGGCGGCGATCTCCGCATTCGAAAGCCCGCGCCCGATCGCGATCGCCACCTCGGTTTCGCGTTCGGTCAGTTGGCCGAGCACGGTCTGAGCACGCTGCTGCCGGTCATCCGGGGCACGGATCACGGTCGCGATGAGCTGAGCGGTGACGCTCGGCGACAGCATCGGCTCTCCGTGGACGACCCGGCGCACCGCTGCGACGAGCTCGGCCGGCGGGGTGTCCTTGAGGAGAAAACCTGCGGCACCGTGCCGCAGGGCGGTGAGCACCATTTCGTCGGTGTCGAAGGTGGTCAGCACGATCACCCTGGCGGGGTCGCCGCGTTTCTGCAGCGCGCGGGTGGCCGCCAGTCCGTCCAGAAGCGGCATGCGGATGTCCATGAGGACGACATCGGGGGTCTCCCGGCCGATCAGTTCGAGCGCGGCGTGGCCGTCGCTGGCCTCCCCGACGATCTCGATCGCCGGGTCTCCGCCCAGAATGAGGCGCAGACCGGTGCGCACCAGGGCGTCGTCGTCAACGAGCACTACTCGCACGCTCAGGTCCATGGCAGCCATGCTTGCAGAAGAAAGGTGCCATTGGGTTCGATGCCGTGGCGGATGCGGCCACCGACGAGGTCGGCGCGCTCCTGCAGGCCAATCAGGCCGACGCCGCTTCCGGGCGGGCTGGCGGCGCGTGCTCGGGGATCGATCGGATTGCGCACGTCGAGGTGGAGCAGGTCGCCGGAGTGCTCGATCCAGAGGGTGACCGGCTGGCCGGTCGCGTGCTTGCGGGCGTTGGTGAGCGCTTCCTGCACGATGCGATAGGCGGTGCGGGAGACTGTCTTCGACGGCCCGGCGGCGGCGTCTGACCAGGCCGCGACGGAGGTATCCGTCGTTTGGAGAGTGATCGCGGTGCCGGCCTCACGCGCCTCGGCTATGAGCTTGGGCAAGTCGGCGAGTGTGGGCTGCGCGGGTTCGGCCGTGCCGTCGCCAGTCTGCCCGCCGCGCAGCACGCCGAGTACCTGTCGCAGCTCGGTCAGGGCGAGGTGGGCGTTGTCCTGGATAATGCCGGCGGCCTGCGCCGTCTCGTCCCGGGTGAGATCGGTGCGATAGGTGAGTGCGCCGGCGTGCAGGGCGACGAGGGAGATGCGGTGGGCCAGTACGTCGTGCATTTCGCGGGCGATGCGGGTGCGCTCGGTGCCCCGGGCCGACTCGTCGCGCAGGGCCTGCTCGCGTTCGGCGTTCTCGGCACGCTCGCGCAGACTGATTAGCAGGTCCCGGCGCGCTCCGATGTAGAAGCCGGTGGCGACGCAGACGGCGTAGATCGCGATCGCGATCAGACCGGATGCCCAGGGCACCGGGTAGACCGCAAGATCGGCGACCCGCGCTCGCACGATCACCTCGTAGATTCCGGTGGCGAGGCACCAGATCGCGCCGACCACCACAGTCCCGCCCCAGCGACGCCGGGTGCTCATTGAGATGGCAGCCCAGATGGCCGCTGCGAGCGCTGACGCCGACAGGGCCGAGAGCGCGGCTGTCACGGAGGCGATCACGAACGGGTGGCGACGACGCAGCGGCAGCAGGGTGAGGGCGACGACGCCGAGCAGAAGGTCGAGGAAGATGAGACCGCCAAGGACCGATTCTGACGCTGCGCTATCCGAGAACTCACCGGTGTAATCGGCGAAGACCAAGAGTAGAAACAGCAGGGCCGTTATAGCCGTCACGAGGTACCGCCAGATACGCGACCAGGGTCGCAAACCGGACGGGTGCCCGCGGTCGCTCGATTCCACAACGGTGGGAGCAGGCCAGGGGATCATTGTCCCAGCGTATGGGGGAGCGTTCCCACCCGCCTCCACCCCGCGTCTCGTCCGCCTGCGACTAAAGGGGGAGACGATCGAGACCCCGGGTCGATCCGCCCGGCTGTCCGCGCCGCAACCATGGAGGCATGATCAACGCAGAACACCTCACCAAGCGCTACGGCTCCCGGCTGGCCGTCGACGACGTCTCCTTCAACTGCCGCCCCGGCCGGGTCACCGGTTTCCTCGGCCCGAACGGGGCCGGTAAATCCACCGTGATGCGCATGCTGTGCGCGCTCACCGCCCCCAGCACGGGGCGAAGTCTCGTGCTCGGGCATCCGTTTCGAGAGTTACGTAACCCCGGCCACCAGGTGGGCGTGCTGCTCGACGCGAGTGCCCAGCACGGCGGACGCACCGGCCGGGAAATGCTCTCGGTCTCGGCACAGCTCATGCGATTGCCGGCCGGCCGCGTACGGCAGATCGTCGACCACGTCGGGCTGACCGCGCGTGAAGCGGATGCCCGCACCCGCACCTACTCCCTCGGCATGCGCCAGCGGCTCGGGCTCGCGCACGCCCTGCTCGGCGACCCGCAGGTGCTGATTCTGGACGAGCCGGCCAACGGACTGGATCCGGCCGGCATCCGCTGGATGCGCGGCCTGCTGCGTTCCTTTGCGGATGCCGGTGGCACGGTTTTGCTGTCGTCTCACCTGCTGCACGAGGTCGAGGCCATGGCCGACGACCTCGTGATCATCGGTAACGGGCGCATTTTGGCCCAGGGCAGCGCGGACCAGCTGCTGGCGGTGCCCGGAACCCGGGTGCAGAGCCTCGACAACGACGGACTGCTGGCTGAGCTGATCGCGGCCGGCCATGCGGCGGACGCGACGAGCGACGGGGTGTCGACCGGGGCATCCGTCGTGGACGTCGGGCGGATCGCGCTGGCCGGCGGCATCGTGCTGATCGACCTGCGGCCCGCCGAAGCCTTCGGGCTGGAAGAACTGTTCTTTGACATGACCGCCCAGCATGGGCGAGACGAAGTCGCAGCATGAGTATCCTGACCGCACCCGCCCAGCGCCTGGAGCCCGCCGTTCGACAAAGCGTCGAGGAGCACGGCATCCCGTTCGCCCGACTCTGCCTGGTGGAATTGCGTAAGCAGATTGACACCCGGGCCGGGCTCTGGCTGCTGATCGTGATCGGGCTGGTCAACACCGGCCTCATCGTCCTGACCCTGACCACGGCCCCGCCCGCGGAACTCACCTGGGCGAACCTGACGAACGCGGCGTCCATGGGGCAACTCGTGCTGTTGCCGCTCATCGGCGTGATGGCGGCGACGAGCGAATGGTCTCAGCGCACTGCTCTCACGTCCTTCGCGCTCGAGCCGCGGCGAACGCGGGTGAACCTCGCAAAGCTGGCATCCGCTGGTGTGCTCGGGCTGATCGTGATGTCACTGACCCTCGTGGCCGGTGCGCTGATGAACGTCATCGGTATCGTCTTCCGCGGGGGCGACGGCTCGTGGGCGATGGACTGGCCAGTGCTCGGCGGTGCCGCGCTGGCCCTGCTGATCCTGGTCGCACAGGGAGTCGCGTTCGGCCTGGCACTGTTGAGTACGCCCATTGCCATCGTGGCTTATCTCGCGCTGCCGACGGTGTGGACCATTCTCACCCTGTTCATTTCCGGTCTGGCGGAGCCGGCCCGCTGGCTCGACCTGAACGTCACGCTTCTGCCGATCATGTTGGGGGCAGAAGTGAGCGCGACGGGATGGGCGCAGCTGGCTACTTCGGTCGCGGTCTGGGTGGGACTGCCGCTTCTCGTGGGTCTCTGGCGCACGGCGCGCCGCGACGTGGCCTAGCGCACGTCGCTGCTACCGCCGGCGGGGTGGGAGGCAGGACATGGGGCGTTTGTTGGCATCTCGCGCGCGAGACGACAACAACGGCCCCATGGGAGTCGCGCTGCATCTGCGAGACGACGACAACGGCCCCATGGGTGAAAGACCGGGACTGAAAGACCGGGAGTGCGCTCACCGCCCGAGGGCGCGGATGCGCCGCAGCGCGAGCGCTGCCACGAGCGCCCCGGCGACGGCCAGCCAGAGGGCAGCTCCCAGCCCGGTAGCTTCGAGCCCGGCCGCCCCGGGCCCGGCCGCACCGACCTGCACAGTCAGACCGCCGGCGACGATGAGAACGATGAGCAGAGCATCCGCTTGCCACGCGATCGCGTTGAGAATCGACACGTCGCCCACCGGGGTCGGGATGGGCAGGAGCAGACCGATCGGCATCGGACCTTTGGCGCAGTCCAGAACGCGCACGAGCACGATGAAGGCGGCCAGCAGCATCCACCAGGCAACATTATTGTTATCGCCCATTGCCCCCAGTGAGCCGAAGGTGATGGCGGCGAGAACGGGGACAACCGCGTGAGAACCGATCATGCTGAGGGCGCTGCGCCCATACAGCGACCCCGGAGTCGCGTTGTCGGCGGCGTTTCGCAGGCCGTCGCACCAGACGCCCACTCCCAGGTAGGCCAGCGATACCCCGGCGAGCGCCGTGATCCAGGCGATGCCCTCTGGCATCGTCGACGTTACGGCGGTGAGCCAGCCGGCACCGACGAGAGCCATCGAACCGAGAGCGATGCGCACCGGGAACCGCCCGGCAGCAATGAGATCGCGCTGCACGATCGCCACCAGCAACGGTCCGGTCAGGGGCATCCGCCGGCGTCGACCGCGAGTCGGTGGGTCGCGCAGCGCTCCAGAGGCCCCGGCGACGTCGCCGGTCTGCACCAATGCTGAGATGGACTGCCAGCGCCGCGATTGCGCCATCATCTCGTCTGCGCGCAGGTTGCCCAGCAGCGCGGGCACGCCCAGGAGCGCGAGCGACGACAGGGCGAGGGCTAGCGCCGGCCACCAGACGGTCGGCTCCCCAAGGCCCTGCCAGAGCAGGGCGATCCAGCCCCACGGCGTGAACGGAAGTGTGCCGTCAACAGTCACCGTTGCGCCGGTCACCGTGACGACGAAGGCGAGGCCGACCGTGAAACGCCGCGGCAGGCTTTGCCCTACCAGCCAGAGCCCGGCGAGCAGGCCGGAGAATCCGAGACAGCCCAGCACGACCAGCACCGCCGAAACGGATGCCGCCGCGCCGCCGACCACCCGCGCCGCGACCACGAGACCCACCGCTGCAACGACCGAACACGCGAGCACGGCCCCGCTCGCCAGAAAAGGGCGGAGCACAGTAGCACTGCGGGGGAGGTCGCTGCCGACCAGAAACTCCGTGAGGAACGGACTCGGCACCACGGGACCGCGGGTGCGACCGAGCAGCAGCGCACCCGCGGCGAGCAGCGCCGCAATCATTCCCACGATCCGGGCGCTGCCCCGGAGAGCTGAGCGCCGCCACAACCTGGGGCTGGGCCAGGCCGCGCACGATCGCCACCACGGCCGGAGCCGCGATGAGGGCGGTGACGAGCGCCGAGACGTAAATCAGGTAAACGGTGTCGCTGGGCGTAGCGGCCCGGCGTTCGGCCAGCACCGATCGCGCCGACCTGAGCGTCGGCTTCACGGTTGCCCGAGCGTCACGGTTGCCCCAGCGATGGAGGCCACCAGCTCTGCGCTGTGACTGGCGATCACAACGGATGCGCCACGGTCGATTTCTCGGCGCACCGCCGCCGCAACGAGATCCCGGCGGTGCGCATCCAGGCGTTGCTCCGGTTCGTCGAGGATGAGCACGTCGAAGGGCCGAACGAGGGCCGTGGCCACCGCCAGCAACTGGGTCTGCCCGGAGGAGAGCTCGTTCACGAACCGGTTGCGCAGTTCGAAGATGCCGAGAGCTCGCATGGTAGCGTCCGCGGCATCCGTTGCGGTGGAGCCGGTGCGGCCCCAGGTAGTGGCGATGAAGCGCAGCTGTTCGTGCATGGTCAGCTCGCGTGCGAAGGCCGGGAGGCCGATGCGGGCCGAGATCCCGCGCCGAGCGGTGCGGCTGCGTTCATCGACGGGACGGCCATCGAGTAGCGCCGTGCCGGTCGTTGGTCGCAGATGCCCGCTGAGGAGGCGCAGCAGTGTGGTCTTGCCCGAACCGTTCGCCCCCCGAACGGCAAGCGCCGTGCCCGGCGGCACAGCGAACGACACCGGCGCGAGCAGCATCTCCGAGTCGATCGAAACGGAAACGGCATGGGCTTCGAGGTGGGACACAACTCTTATCCTCTCGCACCCGCTGGCGGCCGCGCGCGTTCGGAACGCCGCGGCATCCGCTGACGAAATTGCTCGCAGTGCCGCTGGAGCCAGTCATGGGGCGTTTCCTGACTTGTCGCGGGTGAGATGCCAACAACGGCCCCCTGAGCGATCTGAGGCAGCCGGATTGGCCTCTGCAACAGCGTTCCGGGTCGACTCGGAGACCACCTCGATCTAGGCTGGCAGCCATGACCGGCAAGAAGGAGCGTAACGACGGGGCACCCACCGACGCCCGACTGAGCGTGGCTCGATACCAACTCAAGCGGATGCTTCCGCCCGATCCGGCAGACACGCCCGCGCCGACCGACAATGACCCCGAGCCGAACACTGCCGGGCAATCCATGATGGAAGCTCGCGCACAGTACGTGGAAATGGCTATTCAGCAGGCCATTCGTCGCGGTGAGTTCGACAACCTGCCGGGTGCGGGCAAGCCGCTCGCGAACCTCGAGCGTGGGTATGACCCGGACTGGTGGATTCGGCAGAAGGTCGAGAGCGAGAAGATCACCGGGCTCGGGCCGCTGGCCCTCACCCTGCGCACCGAGAACGCCGAGCTCGACGCGCGGCTGGACAGTGCGCAGTCTGAGGCTGCGGTCACCGAGATTCTCAGGGATTTCAACAGCCGGGTGGTGTCGGCACGCCGGCAGCTGCAGGGTGGGCCGCCCGTGGTCACGCCCACCCGGGACGTGGCCGAACACGTCGCGCTGTGGCGGGAGCGCCGGGCCGCCCGGAGCGACGCGGCCCGGCAGCAGCGGGAGAGTGAGGCCGCATTGCTCGCCGCCCTGACCTGGCGGGAACGCCGCCGCGCTCGCCGCCGCTGAACGAAATGGCCATCGGCTACACCAATGACGTCGGCTACGTCGGCCGGTTGCTGCTCGTCCACGACGGAACCTGGCCGATCGACGGAGACGCGACCGCTGAACTCAAGCACAAGCTCGCTGAATCACTCTGGTGGACCTTCGTACTAGCGGACAAGCTCGACATTGATATCGACCAGGCATTCACCGGCACCATGACGACCATTCGCACTAATCTCGAGGCCACGAGCGAACGCACGAAACCGTAGGGAACAAATTGGCGCAGCAGGCGTTGGGTTTGCCATGAAGACAATTGTGTACAGCGAAACCGGTGACCCGTCCGTGCTCCACCTTGTCGATCGAATGGTGACCGAACCCGGAGCCAGCGAAGTGCGCGTGCGCATCATGGTGAGTGGTGTGAACCCGACCGACTGGAAGTCGCGGCGCGGCTCACAACCGGGAGAATCTCTGGCTTTTCCCGACGTGGTGCCGAATCAGGACGGCTCGGGACTCGTCGACGCCGTCGGAGCCGGAGTCTCGAACGTGGCCGTCGGTGATCGCGTCTGGCTCGCGCTCGCCGCCTACCAGCGGGCCAACAGCGGCACCGCCCAGGAATACGCGGTAGTCCCCGCAGAACGTGTGTTTCTGCTGCCCGCCGCGGCCAGTTTCGACCAGGGCGCCAGCCTCGGAGTGCCGGCCGTCACCGCCTACCGCGCCCTTACCGTGGCCGAGGACGGGCCGCGGCGCCTGCATCCGGGCGCGCTCGACGGCAAGATCGTGCTCGTCGCGGGCGGCGCCGGTGCCGTCGGTCACGCCGCCATCCAACTCGCTCGCTGGGCCGGAGCGACGGTGATCACGACGGTGAGCGGGCCGGTCAAAGCGGCCCTCGCGAAAGCCGCCGGCGTCCACCACGTCGTCACGTACACCGACTCCGATGTCGCCGCTGAAATTCGAGCCATCGCACCCGATGGAGTCGACCTCATCGTCGAGGTAGCCCCCGCCCAGAACTCCGACCTCAACCTTAAGGTTATTCGCAACCGCGGCTCCATCGCCGTCTACGCCAACCACGGCGGCGATCTGATGACCCTCGACGTGCGCAAACACTTCAGCCTCAACGTGCGCTACCAGTTTCTGCTGCTTTACACGGTCGGCATCGAAGTCGTGCAGCAGGCCGCAGCGGCCATCCATGAAGCACTCGTCGACGGCGCGCTGCCCATTGGAGCGGATGCCGGACTCCCACTGCACCGCTTCGACCTGGCGCAGACAGCCGATGCCCACGCCCTCGTCGAGAGCGGCGCCACTGGCAAGGTACTCATCGACGTTTCGGCGAGCTGACCCGCGGTGGCCAAATCAGGAGATCCTGCCGGGTGTCGAACGGGTGCCGCGTGTTTTTGGTCACCAAGGATGCCCGAGGTGCGTTCTTCCTCAATTAGCCCCCGAGATGGCCGAGACATAACTGAAACGCACCCTCGTCGCGAACGACGAGGGTGCGTTTCAGGCGATCGAGGGTTCTAGTACTCGCGGCGCGGGGCGCGCGGCGGGCGATCATTCTGCTCGGCGGAGCGTGAAGCGCCGCCCTTGTCGGCCCGCAGCTCGATGAGCTTGCCGCTGATGCGGGTGTTCTCCAGCTTGGAGAACACGTCGCCCGACAGGTCAGCGGGCAGCTCGACCAGCGAGAACTCCGGCAGAATCTTGATGTGCCCGAAGTCGTCGCGGCTCAGGCCACCCTCGTTGGCGAGGGCGCCGACGATCTGACGCGGCTCCACCTTGTGACGCTTGCCGACCTCGATGCGATACTGCGCCATCGGCTTGCCACTGGAGCGCACCGGGCGTTCGCTGCGAACCGGACGGTCGTCGCGGGTGCCGTAGCTACCGCGGTCGTCGCGGCTGCCGCCACGGTCATCGCGATTGAAACGATCGGGGCGGTCGGATCGGCCGCCACGCTCCGGGCGGTCGCCGCGCTGCTCCGAGCGCTCAACGCGCTCGTCGCGTTCGATGCGCTGCTGGGCGCGAACATCCTCTGCGGACAGCAGCAGGGGAGTCTCGCCCTGCGACACCACGGCCAGAGCAGCGGCCACGTCGACCTCTGGCACATCGTGGTGGGAGACATAGTGCGCGATAATATCGCGGAACTTGCTGATGCGATCGGTCTCATCCAATGCCGCGGTGATGGCATCGTCGAAACGGGTCAGGCGCGTCACGTTGACGTCCTCGACGCTCGGCAGCTGCATTTGGGTGAGCGGCTGCCGGGTGGCCTTCTCGATCGCGGTGAGCAGGCGACGCTCGCGCGGGGTGACGAAGCTGATCGCGGCTCCCGAGCGGCCGGCCCGGCCGGTGCGGCCGATGCGGTGCACGTACGACTCGGTGTCGATCGGGATGTCGTAGTTGACGACGTGGCTGATGCGCTCCACGTCGAGGCCGCGAGCAGCGACATCCGTTGCGACGAGAATGTCGAGCTTGCCGCTCTTGAGCTGGTTGATGGTGCGTTCGCGCTGCACCTGCTGCACGTCGCCGTTGATCGCCATGGCCGAATAGCCGCGGGCGCGCAGCTTCTCGGCGAGAAGCTCGGTCTCGTTCTTGGTGCGGGCGAAGATGATCATGCCCTCGAAGTTCTCGACTTCGAGAATGCGGGTGAGCGCGTCGAGCTTCTGCGGGTACGACACCATCAGGTAGCGCTGGGTGGTGTTGGCGCTGGTCGTGGTCTTGTTCTTGACCGTGATCTCTTCGGGATCGTGCAGGTACTTCTTGGAGATGCGGCGAATCTGCGCCGGCATCGTGGCCGAGAAGAGGGCGACCTGCTTGTCGTCCGGGGTGTCGGCCAGAATCGTCTCGATGTCCTCGACGAAGCCCATGTTCAGCATCTCGTCGGCCTCATCGAGCACCAAAAACTTCAGCTCCGTGAGGTCAAGGGTGCCCTTGGCCAGGTGATCCATGATGCGGCCGGGAGTACCGACGACGATGTGCACGCCGCGACGCAGGGCCGACAGCTGCTGACCGTAACCCTGTCCGCCGTAGACCGGCAGCACGTGCACGCCGCGCATGTGGGCAGCGTACTTCTCGAAGGCCTCACAAACCTGCAGGGCGAGCTCGCGGGTGGGCGCGAGTACGAGGGCCTGCGGGTTCTTCTGCGACAGGTCGAGACGGTTCAGAATCGGCAGCGCGAACGCGGCCGTCTTTCCGGTACCGGTCTGGGCGAGTCCGACGACGTCGCGGCCCTCCAGCAGCGGGGGAATAGTGGCGGCCTGAATGGCCGAGGGGGTTTCGTAGCCGACGATTTTAAGCGCCTTGAGCATGGCGTCATTGAGTCCGAGATCGGCAAATGTCTTGGTTGCAGTGGCAGTTTCTGCCTCGTTCTGCGCTGCGGTGTCTGGTGCGGTCATAGTACAACGGTAGTCGAAGAGTTCGCCCGCGGCGTAAAGGCTCGTCCGGCGACCGGGAAAGCGGATGCCGGCAGCCGCGGCATCCGCTTACTCAGTGCGCTGGTCGACCTGAGTCCGCCCCCGCTCGCGGCACGTGTTTGAGAGGTTCGCCCCTGTTTGAACCAGTGCCAAACTCTCAAACCAGTGCCACGAGCGCCATACAGACAATTGACCCACGCTCAGGCCGGGCTGTAAGACTTGATGCATGGAACAACGCGTAAATTTCATCACCCTGGCCACCAGCGACCTCGAGGCGGTTCGCACGTTTTATCGTGACGGCCTGGGCTGGACTCCGCTGGTGGACGTTCCCGGTGAGATCGCCTTCTTCCAGGTTGGTCCCGGCCTCATGCTCGGCCTGTTCAACGCTCGGAAGTTCGACGAAGACTTACAACGCGAACACACAACCACCGGTGCGACCGGCATCACCCTCTCGCACAACCTCAAAAGCCGGGACGACGTCACTGCAACGATTGCCGCCATGAAAGCCGCCGGCGGAACCGTGCTGAAGCCCGCCCAGGACGGCGCCTTCGGCGGCATCTTTCACGGCCACGTCGCCGACCCGAACGGCGTCATCTGGGAGATTGCGCACAACCCCGGCTGGCACGTCGACGATGACGGAACCGTGTCGCTCGGCTAATCCTTCAGAAGCTAAGCCTTCAGAAGCTAAGCCTTCAGAAACTCGATCGCAGCCTCGCGGAACGGCCGTGACGTGGGCGCGTTGAAGTGGTTGCGGCCGGGAACCTCGAAGAAGCCACCGTTCGGTGTGGCCTCGGCCAACGCCCTGGATGCATCGAGAATGCTGTCCTCACTTCCGGTCGCGAACAACACCGGTTGGTTCGGCGCGTTGGTCGGTCCGGGCTGCGGCCCGCCACGCATTCCTTCGACCAAGGCAACCAGCGCCGCGAGGTCATTGCCCGGCTGGGCCTTTGCCATCTCGAGGAAGATGCCGGTGAGGCGATCGGTTACTTCGGTGCCGTGCTCGAGGTGGGCGCGGGCATCCGCTATCTGAAAACGTTTCAGCGGATCGCCGTCGGGAATGCCGCCGAGCACCGCCTGCGTGATGCGGCCACCCATTTCGCGGGCGGCCTGCCAGCCGACGCGGGCGCCGAGGGAGTAGCCGACGTAGCGCACCTCGGTGAGCAGGTAGGCGTCGAGTACGGCCTCGACGTCGCCGACCAGCAGCTCCATCGTGTATGCGTCGGGGGAGTGCGGCTTGTCGCTTGCGCCATGGCCACGCTGGTCGATGCCGATCACGTGAAAGCCGGCGCGGGTGAGGTCGCGAGTCCAGCCGGTGGCGTGCCAGTTCGCGATCGCGCTCGACGCGAAGCCGTGCACGACGAAAACGGTCGGATTCTCGGGATCTCCGAGCTCATAGGTGGCCAGCTGCACGCCGTCCAGGGACGGAACAAAACGGTGCTCGGGCGCGGTTCGGTGCAACATCCCCCTATCTCACCACGGATGCTGCGGTCGTTGTTCACCACAATCGCTCACCACCGCCCCGCGCCGGTTACGCTGGGCCAACGGTAAACGAGCGAGAGCAGTGCAGTGAACGAGAACACATCCGGGCTCAGCCCCGAGGTCATCGAGGGCGTTTTCAACCTCGCCCGCGACGGCCAGACCGGTCCGCTGAGCGAAATGATCGACGCCGGAGTCGGCCTCAACGTTCTCAACCCGCGGGGCGACACCCTGCTCATCGTCGCGGCCTACCAGCAGCACCCCGAGACCGTCGGTGAGCTGCTTCGGCGCGGGGCGGACGCATCCGTTGTGAACGCCATGGGTCAGACCGCGATCTCGTGTGCGGTCTTTCGGGGTAACGAAGCCATTCTGCGGCTGTTGCTCGAAGCGGATGCCGACCCCCGCCTTGGCACGCACAGCGGGGTGGCCATCGCCGACCAGTTCGGCCTGCCCCGCATGCGCGAGATCATCGAGTCGTACCCGCGCGACTGACTGCCCGCGCGACCGACCGCACACAAAAAGGGCGCCTCCCGAGGGGGAGACGCCCTGGCTGCTGGTGGGTTGGTTAGCGGCCGAGTCCGAGGCCGAGGCCACCGAGAACATCGTTGACGATCGAGTCGACCGAGCTGTTGATGTCGCCGCTGTTGACATCTTCGACGTCGACTCCGTCGACATCGGTGCCGTTGCCGGCGTCAATCGGTGCGGTGATGGGGGCTTCGATCGGTGCGACCACGTCGTTGCCGTTGCCGACGGACGCGCCGTTGCCGACCTCGTTGCCCGAGGCGACGTCACCGTTGAGCGAGTCTGAAACGAGCGGGCCGATGACGACTCCGCCGTTCACCAGACCGCCGTTGGCCACGCCACCGAGCGAGGTATCGTTGCCGAGCACGCCGTTGCCGGTCGAGTCGTTGCCGGAGAGGTTGAACAGGTCGCCGATGAGGTCGAGGCGGTTCTGCTTCGAAGAGCTGTCCGTGGAGGTGCTGGTACTCGTCGTGGTGCTCGTGCTGTCGCCGTCGAACGCCTGGGCTGGGGCGACGAAGCCACCAATGATAAGAGCGGATGCCGCGGCGCCGGTGACGCCCAGCGCGGTGATCTTGCGAATGTTCGTGTGCTTCGTGATCGCGTTCATGAGAGCTCCAATTCGTTGTTCTGTTCCGGCCTCGAGGTCTTTTCGGGCCGCACAGATGGTCCGGAGCCCCGGCCAATGTGGTTTGGTCGGCATGCCCCAAATGGGTGCCGCCGACCGCTCTGAGCTGGGCGCGCACTCGCCGTGACCCGCCAGGATCGCCGCGGCGAGGGGCATCCGCTCGTCGCGGAGGCAAAACCTGAAAAGAAGCTGGCAACCGAGCAATCGCGAGCAATTTTAGGCGAGAAGGCTCACGACCCGGTCGCGCAGCAGATTGCTGCGCTCGGTGAAACCGCGCTGGCGGCGCACATACTCGGCTTTGCCCTCGGGGGTCTCGACTTCGACCGGCGCATAGCCCCAGTTGCTCAGGTCGTAGGGGGAGGCCTCCATATCGAGCCGGCGAATGTCGCGCGCGAGTTCGAAGGAGTCAAGCAAAACTTCACCGGGAACCAGGGGCCCGAGCTTGATTACCCACTTATAGATGTCCATTCCGGCGTGCAGGCAGCCGGGCTGCTCCATCGCCGGCTGGTTCTCACGGGTCGGCTGCAGCCGATTGAGCGGCAGGGCTGCGGGAGTGAAGAATCGAAAAGCGTCAAAATGGCTGCACGCTATGCGGCTTTCGGCGACGACGGCATCGGTGTCGCTCTGGCCGAGGCGCAGCGGCGCGACGTGCCGGTGTTCGCCCTGGCGGTAGACCATCGCCCACTCGTGCAGGCCGAAACAGCCGAAGTGGGCCGGTTGTTGCCGGGTGGCCGTGAGGAGATTTCCGATGAAACGGATGACGCGCTCGTTCTTTTCGGAGAAGGCCGCAGCATCCACCTGGCTGGCGGTGCCTATCGTGCGATACCACTTCCAGCTGGCGCGGGGGTCGTCAGCGGCGTCCTGCAGCAGCACGCCGGCACCGGGATGCCAACGGCGCAGCAGGCCGGGACGAAACGGGTAGTAGGTGAACAGAAAATCGTCGACCGGATGCGTCTGACCGGTCGCCGCGCGCTCGCGCCTGGCCCGAGTGAGCGCGTCGGCGCGGTGTTCGTGGTCCTGCTCGAGGCTTCGCCACTTGGTGGCCCCGAGCACGCGAGTCTCCGTGTTCACTGTCACTGTCACGTGTCCGTTGCACCCGCCCCGCCGTCAACCGTGGCGAGTGGGCGGCCCAGGCCGACCGCGGGCAGCACAACGCCGTCGATCAGCTGAATGAAGAAGTCGCGATTGACCGGTTTCTGCAGCACCAGCACGCGGTAGATGGCCATGGACTGGCTGAGCATGGCGAGGCTATCGATGTCGGAGTGCTCCGAAATCTCGCCACGGTCAATGGCGCGCTGCAGCAGAATGCGATTAGCGGATGCCCGCGGCTCCACGATCGCCGCCCGCGCCACCTCGGCGAGCTCGGGGTTGCGGGAGATCATCGACATGAGTCCGGCCATGATGCGCATCTTGCGGGCGCCATCTTCGATGGCGTGCGGCTTGATCATGGCCACGAGGTCGCCGCGTAGAGTGCCGGTGTCTGGCAGGTGGTCGCGATCGAAGTCGCCGCGTTTCATGCAGGCGACGGCGTCGATGACGAGTTCGCCCTTGGACGGCCAGCGACGGTAGAGCGTGGCTTTGCCCGCCTTGGCCCGGGCGGCCACCATTTCCATGGTCATTCCGTCGTAGCCGGTTTCGGCGAGCACTTCGAGGGCAGCGTCGAGAATGTCGGGGTCGCGGGTGTGGTCGCGTTTGCGCCCCAGTTTCGGGGCCTCCTCGACGGTTTCCTCGAGCGGGCTCGCATCGCGCGTCATCGCTGGCCCCCTTCACTATGCTTGGTGTTTCGTGCCCGGTGTTTCATTCTCGTAAATTATCGCATATTCAGGAACTGTTAAGATCCGGAACTACTCAGTTTCGTATAGAGTGTCCGACATGTCACAGACTTCCTCCGTCGCGTCGCCCGAAATCGTCGCCGCACCACCCACCTCCCGCCGCTGGTGGACCCTCTGTGTGGTCGGGCTCGCCCAGCTCATGGTCGTACTCGATTCCACCGTCGTCAACATCGCCCTACCGTCGGCCCAGGCCGACCTCGGCTTCTCCAACGGCGACCGCCAATGGATCGTCACTGCCTACTCCCTCGCCTTCGGTAGTCTGCTGCTGCTCGGCGGTCGCCTCTCCGACCTGATCGGCCGCAAACGCACCTTCATCATCGGTCTGATCGGATTCGCCGTCGCGTCGGCGCTGGGCGGAGCGGCCGACAGCTTCGGCATGCTGGTCGGAGCCCGCGCCCTGCAGGGAGCATTCGGCGCACTGCTCGCCCCGACCGCCCTCGCGGTGCTGACGACGACCTTCACGATTCCCAAGGAACGCGCCCGTGCCTTCGGTGTGTTCGGCGCGATCGCCGGCGCCGGCGGTGCCGTGGGCCTGCTCCTCGGCGGGTACCTCACCGAAAACTTCGACTGGCGCTGGAACCTCTGCATCAACGTCGTCATCGCCGTGATCGCCATCGTCGGCGCGGCCATCTTCTTCAGCCACGCCACGCGCACGGGCCCTCGCCCCAAGCTCGACATCCCCGGCACGTTGCTCGTCTCCGGTGCTCTGTTCGGACTGGTCTACGGATTCTCCAACGCGGAGACCGACGGCTGGGACTCGATCCTTACCTGGGGAACCCTGTCAGCGGCCGGGGTTCTACTGGTCGCTTTCGTGCTCTGGCAACGCAAGGCGGCGCATCCGCTTCTGCCGTTGGCCATCGTGCTGGACCGCAACCGCGCAGCCGCGTACATCTCGATTCTCATCGCCGGAGCGGGCATGTTCGGCATCTTCCTCTTCGTGACCTACTACCTGCAGACGTCCTTGCAGTACTCGCCGATGCAGACCGGCGTGTCCTTTTTGCCAATGATCGCCATGCTCGTGCTGGCCGCGCAACTGTCGACCAACATTTTTGTACCCCGATTCGGACCCAAAATTCTGGTGCCGATCGGCATGAGCCTCGGCGCGATCGGCATGATCTACCTCACGCATCTCGACCTGAACAGCGTCTACGTGCTCGACGTGCTGCCGCCACTGATGATTCTCGGACTCGCCATGGGAACGATCATGCCCGCCTCGATGCAGACCGCCACGCTCGGTGTCGACGGCCAGTTCGCCGGCGTCGCCTCGGCCATGGTCAACACCAGCCAGCAGGTCGGTGGATCCATCGGCACCGCGCTGCTCAACACCCTCGCGGCCACCGCGGCCACCAACTATGTCGCCGCCCACCTGCCCGCGACGGCAGCAGTCGCCGCCCAGGCCGCCGTGCAGAGCTACGCGGTCGCCTACTGGTGGGGTGCGTCGTTCTTCATCGTCGGCGCCATCGTGGCTGCCTTGCTGTTTCGCCGCATCGGGCACGGCATCTCGCTGCGCCACTGAGAATGCGCCACTGAAATGCCCAGCCTCGAAGCTGCCCGCTACCCGCGTCGAGAGCGGATGCCCGGCCTCGGCCGTGCAGACCTCGCCTGGGTCTGCGCTAATTCAGGCCAAGCACGACCAGCGCCGCCTCGAGTTCGCGCCGGGCGGCATGGTCGAGTCCGAGCAGGGGCAGCGGCAGGTTGGGCGAATTCACGAGACCTAGCGATTCCGCCGCTGCCGACACGACCCGCAGGCTGCCGTAGCGTTGAAAAAGCGCCCACAGCGGTTCGAGTCGGTCGGAGGCAGCGACGGCCGCCGCACTGCTTCCAGTTTGCGCGGCACGCGTGATGGCGAGTACGGTCTCGGGAAACAGGCCGGCGAGCACGCTGTACCAGGCATCGGCACCGCCGAGCAGTCCGCCGGCCGCGAGCCAGTCCCCGGAGACGCCGATCGTGACATGCGCGGGAATCACGGCGCGGAGCACGGCGATTCTCCCAGGGGCCTCTTCGACGGCGATCCCCGGAATCTTGATCGAGCCGATTTTGGGAAGCACGGCAATACGACCGTGCAACTCGTCACTGAACGTGACGTGGGTGGTGCCGGGGTTGTCGTAGACGACGAGCGGAACGGATATTTCTGCTGTGACGGCCTCGTAGAGTCCGAACACCTCATCGTCGGTCAACGGCTGATAGGTCATCGGCGCCAGCAGTACCGCCGCGGCGCCGGCGCTCTGGGCATCCGCTGCGAGGTTGAGCACGTCGCGGGTGCGGAGTGCGCCGATTCCCACGATGACCGGGGTCGTCCCGGCCGCCTCGACGGCAGTGCGTGCGGCCCAGGCCCGCTGTTCACGGCTGAGGTAGGCGTACCCGCCGGTGGAGCCGAGCGCACCGATCGAGTCGACGCCGGCATCTGCCAGCCGGGTAACCAAACCGACGAACGCCCGCTTATCGATGCCCTTTTCGTCGATCGGGGTGAGGGGAAATGCGCTGAGTCCAGTGAACAGAGTGTGCCCCTTCGTCGGTGTGCGCGCCTTGCGGCGCTCTGACCATCCTCCCGTACGTTGTGAGATCGGATTGGCCGCTCGTTCCGCAATGTAGGGCCAATCCACTGATGGAGGCCGCGCTGAGTGGGGCGTGATCAGTCTTCCGGTCGCGACGGCGCCGCTGGTCGAGCCTGTCGAGCCCGCCATAGTCCTTGCGGTGGCTGTCTGCGCCGCCCAGCCATTCCGGGTGCCGGGTTCCGGGTGCCGAGCTCCGGGTGCTGGGTGCCTTGGGCCGTTCGGGCTTATTTGTTCCAGTTGGGTTTCTCGGCGGGGATGGCGGCGCGGTTTTGTCCGGCGGGGCGCCAGGTTTGGGTGGGGTCGAACAGGAGGGGTCCGCGTACCCAGGGTCGGCCGTCTCGCATGTCGATGTCCCAGCCGGAGGTGTCGATGCTGGAGTGGCTGGCGTTGCAAAGAAGGACTGCGTTGTCGATATCGGTCAGGCCGCCTTTCTGCCAGGGAACGACGTGATGAACCTGGGCCAGGTGGGGTGGCACGGTGCAGCCGGGGATGACGCAGCCGCCATCTCGGGCGGCCAATGCTCGGCGTTGACTGGCGCTGAAGCACCGGTTGCTGGTGCCGAGGTGCAGGATCGTGCCGGTCTGGCCGAACAGCACGGGTTGGTAGCCGCCGGCGCAGATGAGTTCGTCGACCTGGCCGGGGGTGAGGGGGCCGTCGATGCCGTCGATCCAGCCGGCGCCGCGGCCGTCGAGGAGGTCGTTGATGTTGATGTGTACGAGCACGGTGGGGGCGGCGCCGCCCATGGTAGGGGTGCCCGGCTGCCGGGCTGCGGCTTCGAACACGGCGCGGAGGATGCTGGCTTGTTTTTCGTTGCGGGAGCGGGTGTCGTCGGGTTGCTGCGGGCACGGACTGAGTAGGTCGGGACTGATCCTGTCGGGGCTGAGCGGGTCGGGTGGGTCGGCGTCGAGCGTGTCGCTGGCCTCCATTTTCGCACCCGCCTCGCCCGCCTGGCCAATTTCGGTGGCTTGGCCCGCCGCGGTGGCGTTCCGCGCCTCGCTGGTTGCTTCTTGTGCCGCTTCGTTGTCGTCTGCGTGGGCGAGGTCGGTCTCACGGAACGCGACCCGGGCACGTGGAGGGGCGTCGGAGACTCGGGCCGTGCCGGACGCCCGGGTCGCGGCGCCGTCGGCGCCGGGAACCGGGTTGGCCGCGGCGGCGGACAGGTACGCATCGAAAACGTTGCTCATGATGGCGCGGTCGAGGGTGGTGAACCAGCCGTTGAGGCTGTAGCCGCCGTTATTGAGGGTGCCGAAGGTGAGCCAGCTGCGCCGTTCGGTCGGGGCCTCGCCGGGCGCGCTGCCGTCGGGGGCGAGGCGAGCTTTCCACTGGATGCCCTGCTGCCGCAGCAACTCCGGCGCAAACGCGATGCCAGCACCGGGCAGCCCCTCAGTTTCGGGAATGATCGCACCGGAGCCGCTGGCCACCAGAGAGCGTTCGACCCGGTCGAGGTCTTCCACCAGCACGGAGGAGCGCAGGCCGTCGAGCACCTGCACGATCACCCGGGACTGTTCCAGGCCGAGCTCCCCGCCCTGCAGGGCCTCTCCGAGCACCGGGTAGGTGGGGGCCAGCGGGCGGCCGAGCAGCATCCGCTGCCCAGCCTTCTCACCGAGTGCGGATCGCTGCAGGACTTCGGAGCGGGAGAGCCGGGCGAGGGTGCAGACCAGCTCGACGCCGCTGCGACAGCCGAGCCGACGGGCCAGCGTCGGCGCAGCCAGAGACGCCGCCGCACGCGCCACGCTCGGAGAAGCCGCAGCACCCTCCGGGATCACGGATTCCGCAGCAGCCTTGCCCGAACCAGCCTTCTCCCGGGCTGCATTCTGCGCGGCGGCGGCACTCTGATCAACAGCAGCCTGGGCGGCGGCTTTCGCTGCGGCAGCATCAAAGTATTCGGAGCGGCGCAGCACATCCGACGTGGAGAGCACCCGGGCCCCGTCGACCACCCGGCCCACGCTCTCCACCGCCAGCAGCAGGGTCAGTGATTCTTCATCACCCAGCAGCCCGAACGACACCCCGCCCAGTGCCGCCAACAGAATCTTCCGGGCCTGCTCCACCGCCACAATGACCGGGTTCGAACTGGCCTCGTTCGGGTTTTCCATGAACATGGGCGCCATTGCCTCCTTGACACCCATTCTACCGCAAATCGAACACAAAAACGATAGAATCTCAGAAACATTTCTGGAAGCAATTTGGAAGGTCGACGCGGATAGCTTTAGCCTCGGTACCCCAGAATGCTTGTTTGCAAGCCGTTCGGGGTGTACTAGTCGCGTGACGGTTTGCCTTTCCGACGGGATAATATCGAATTCAACAGCGGATTCCTCTCACGAAACGTACACGTCAGGGCTTCTTTTGATCGATGCACGCGGCGATCTGTGATGCTGAACCCATCTTCGCTGGGCGCAGCATCCAAATCTTGCCCTCGTTCCGGGCCTAGGCCTCGACTGCAGGCACGGTGGCCCCCGGCGAGACGCAGGCGCAGCGTCTGCCCCGGGCGAGCCGTCGACACAGCCACGCACACAATGACCGTCGCAGCGAGGCGGCAGCCACCGCGCCGTCCGGGGGGTGAGCGCATCACGGTGAGCTACGCGGCCAGGGGAGCGGCTCCTGCCTGCCAGCGGATAGCGCGCACGCCAGCCCGGGTGCCGTGCATGTTGTCATCGTGGCCGCGCCAGCGACGGCACTCGACCAGGTCCCCGGCCGGCGTGATGCGCGGGTCGCGGCACGAGTTGTCGTAGCCGGTGTAGTCGATTTCAAGGAGGAGTTCGTCGTCAGTCATGGTTGAAGTTCCAGTTCAGCGGAGGCACCCGAGGTGAGGTGTCCCGGCGAATGCAGATGCCGGATCACAGCGCTTGCCTCGAACCGATCGTGCAGTACACGACCCGATCTGAGGCCCGATGTCACTCTCCGGCAGCATCGGCGGAGCCGGTCTCTGCGTTCGAGGGTAAGTCGCCGCGGTGCGGATTGTCTGCAAAAAAGCGAAAATGTTTCATTTCGTTACACGGTGGTGATCTGGAGTTAACGTCGATCGGCCGGCTCGCCGCCCGGGCGTACCCTCGAATTATGAAACGTGCGCTCGCGCTGAGCCTGGTCACCGTGCAATTTCTGCTGCTGGGGGCTCTGGCCTTTCTGCCCCATGGCTCGCTGTGGTCGCCCGCCATCGGCATCATCGTGGCGGCCATCACGTTGGGTCTGGTCGGCGGCGCCCTCGTGGTGCTCGGCGTCGTCAGCCTGGGGCCAGCGTTGACCGCGAGTCCGATTCCGCGGGAGGACGCCCCGCTGGTCACCGAAGGCGTCTATGGGCTCATGCGCAGCCCGATTTACGCGGGACTCATGACCGGCGGTGTCGCACTCGTGCTGGTGGGGGCATCCGCTTGGCACGTCGTGGCGTGGCTCGCCCTGGTCGGCCTGCTATCAGTGAAGACGCGGTGGGAAGAGCGGATGCTCGTGGCCGAGCACCCCGATTACCTCTCCTACGGCGCGCGGGTCGGGCGATTCTTTCCGGGCATCGGTCGGCTGGCCGAGCGCGGCTGACGCCCTTTCATGCTGGTTTCGGGTGTCGGGTAACGATTTTGCCGCCCGAGTGTTGGCCCCAGTATGACTATTCCGCTCTCCATTCTTGATCTCGCTCCGATTGCCCCCGGGCAGACCGCTCGGGAGAGCTTCGCGGCGAGTGTCGCGCTCGCGCAAACGGCCGAAAAACACGGGTACGAGCGCGTCTGGTATGCCGAGCACCACAACATGCCCACCATCGGATCGTCGGCGACGAGCATCCTGATCGGCCACGTCGCCGGGAAGACCAGCACCATTCGGCTCGGATCCGGCGGCGTCATGCTGCCCAACCACTCCCCGCTCGTGATCGCCGAGCAGTACGGCACGCTGGCCGAGCTCTACCCTGACCGCATCGACCTTGGCCTCGGCCGGGCCCCCGGCAGCGACCAGAATACCGCCAGAGCGATGCGCCGCGACCCGCGCGCCTCCGACCAGTTTCCGCAGGACGTCATGGAACTGCAGGCCTACCTGCGCGGCCAATCGATCGTGCCCGGCGTGCAGGCGGTTCCCGGTGCCGGCACGAACGTGCCGCTGTACATTCTCGGATCCTCACTGTTCGGCGCCGGACTCGCCGCCGCCCTCGGTTTGCCCTACGCCTTCGCGTCACACTTCGCACCCGATGCTCTGCACGACGCCATCGCGCTCTACCGCCGCGATTTCACGCCGTCGGAGCAGCTTGCCACGCCGCACCTCATCGTTGCCGCCAACGTGATCGCGGCCGACGATAAAGCGGATGCCGTGGCCCAGTTCGAGACGACCCGCCGCACCAGGGTGCGCGGCATGCTCTCCCGCGGGCCGGCGACGCCTGAGTACAGCGACGACCAGATCGACCTGTTCCTGACCACGCCGGAGGGCCGCAATATCGCCAACATGATGCGGTATTCAGCGGTCGGCACCGCCGACGAGGTACGCGCCTATCTCGAGGAATTCGCCGAGGGAACCGGAGCTGACGAGCTCATTCTCGCGCACCAGTCGCCGCTCATCGAGGGCCGCCTGCGTTCGGTCGAATTGACCGCCGATGCCATGAATCTCGTATCGGCGTAGGTTTCTAGCATGACTCCGGACACGCTCGTCGATCTCTGCCTGAGCCTGCCCCAGGCGATCGAGACCTTTCCGTTCGGCGAGGAGACGAGCGTGTTCAAGACCAGCGGCAACGGCAAGATCTTCGCGCTCTCCGCCCTCGGTGGCGAGCCGTTCACGGTCTCGCTCAAAGTTGATCCGGAGGAGAGCCGGGCGCTCCGTGAAGAGTTTCCGCAGTGGATCACCCCGGGATACCACCTCAACAAGAAGCACTGGATCACGATCGTGCTGGACGGCCACGTGCCCGCCGAGCTCGTGGAGCAGCTGCTGCGCGACAGCCACGCGCTCGTGCGGCCCCGCCTCACGCCTCAGACAGCGGCTCGCCCAGGGGATCGGCAGCGCTGAGGTCGGCCAGTGCCATGCCGCCCACGGGCAGGCCGGCCCAGGACAGCAGGGTCCAGCCTTCTTCGGGCGAGCCGGTCAGCTCGACAACACCGGTGTTGTCGAGCTCGTTTTCGCCCGCGAACGTCGCGGGCACGTTCTGCGCGCGGGCCGCGGTCCACACGCGAATGGCGGCGCCGTGGCTGAACACCGCGGCGACCTCAGAACCGGCAGCGGCCCGCGCGATGTCGGTGTCGAACCGACGGAAGAAGTCGTGACCGTCGTGAGCGCCCGGCATCCTCTTGTCGAGGTCGCCGGAGCCCCAGGCCACCGCGGTTTCCAGATAGGTGCGAACGGATGCCCGATCGCGCAGCCCCTCGAGCGACCCGGCTTCGATCTCGTGTAGTCCGGACGCGACCTGCAGCTCGAGGCCGCGATCGGCGGCGAGCGGATGCGCGGTCAGATGCGTGCGCAGCAGCGTCGACACAAAAATGGCGTCGATCGGGTCGGAGCGCAGGGCATCGGGTATCGCGGCGGCCTGGCGCAGGCCGAGATCGGTCAAACCCGGGCCGGGACGCGCGGTATCGAGGCGTCCGAGAACGTTGCCGGGAGTCTGGCCGTGGCGGATCAGGAGTAGTCGCATGTCTGTTCCAGCATAGGGAACCTTGCTGGGCGGTGGGAGACGGATGCGCCGACGGCTGCGGTACGGGGCGATACGGCGCGGTCTCGCAGCGGAGAGTGGCAGCATGGAGGAAATACCTTCGAGCGTTCGAATAGGAAGCAGTTTTATGACGATCATCAAGATCAATGCCATCACCGTACCGAGCGACGGCGGCGACGAACTCGCCCAACGCTTCGCGGCCCGCGCCGGAGCCGTCGACGACCGCCCCGGTTTCGAGGGTTTCGAGCTGCTCAAGCCGACCGACGACCGCCTGACCTGGCTCGTCGTCACGCGCTGGGCCGACGAGGAGTCGTTCCAGGCCTGGCTGACCTCCCCGTCCTTTGCCCACGGCCACCGCAGCGAAACCCCGAAGGAGGGCGAGCCGAAAGCGCGCCCCGTCGGTGTGAGCAGTGAGCTGTGGTCCTATGCGATCGCCGGCGGGACCGCCAGCTAAAGCATCCGGGCTGCCGGCTTCCCGCGAAGGCGGTCCTGCCGCCCTACGCGGGCGGGCCTGCCTCGGCGCCGTCCTCTTGAAGCAGTTTGGTGATCGACCGCAGAGTTTCGGGGGAAACGTCGCCGAGCATCCGCGCCGCAAAGCTCACGACTCGGGCAACGCGCAGGCTCTTGACAAATTCGAGCTGGGCGTCGACCCGGTCGGGCAGGTCGCCGGCGGCGCCGAGCATGTATTCCGGAGGGATGCGGAAGAACTCGGCGATGCCGGTGAGGAGGGCCGGATCGGTGACGAGGGGGCCGTCGCCGGTGATCATGTAGGCCCAGCGTGCTCGGGAGAGCGTGAGTCCGCGTTCCTTCAGCCCCGCCTCGATTTGGCGGAAGGTGTACGGGGTATTGCCCTCGGCCACGACGACATCGAGCAGCAGGTTGAGTTTGCGCGCCAGCTCCAGCTGCGGGCTCACGTCCCCACAATTCTGCGGCGCGCTCATCGTGTCGGCCCGACGAGGGCGGCGGGGGTCGCTGGCAGACCCACCTGGGTTCGCTGTTCGGCCAGTTCGATAATGACCAGCTCGGCCGGGGTGACGGCCTGCTCGGGGCGAAGCAGCAGGCTGTCGCGAATCTCGACGTGTCGTCGATACAGGTGCGCGCCGGGTCCACTGACCGTGAGCAGCTGCCGCGGTGAGAGCTGCCGCTCGATGCTGAGGTGCGGAGTGTCGCTCAAAAGCCGCCGCCACAGCGGTGTGATGCGCCAGAGCAGCACGCGGTCGCGGTAGTTCTCTCGGCCGGCGGCCAGCGCATCGACGGCCGCCGTCAACCCGAGGCCGATGACGAGACTGATGGGGGAAAGCAGCAGGGTCAGCGTGTAGGCAGTACGCGCCCAGCCGACCAGGAGATAGTCCGCGTAAAAAACGGCAAGCACGGCACTGGTCAGGCTGATGACCGCGTAGGTGAGAACGCCCAGGCAGGCGAGTAGCACCAAGCTCAGTGAGATCAGCGTGACCGGGCGGCGTTGCCGCCGCAGGTCAGCCAGGCAGGCTATAGCGAAGGACACCGCAAAGATTCCCATCGCGATCCAGGTCGTGGCCGCGTACGCGGTGAAATCCCAGCGAGGAATGAACGAGGCGGCGATATCGTCGGTCACCCGCCAATCGCTTCCGAAGAACAAGATGGCCTGCGCGACGATGATCCCGCTGGTGACCAGGGAGGTCGCACGCTTGCGCGCCCGGGTGAGGCCGCGCGGCGACATGGCTTCCTGCACGATGACGTCGAGCAGAGCAATGGCAACGATCGTCAGAGCGTGGAAGATGAAATAGGTCACATTGCCGTTCCCGAGCAGCGCATCGACCGGACGGTACACCGGCTGGGGCATAAGCGTCATGGTCAGAGCGAAGACTGCGAGAAACAGCAGGAGTGGCCGTCGGCGTCCCCGAATGGCCGACGGCACGCACACCGCCGCGGCGACCCAAAAGACGGCTGACAGGATGAAGAGAACTGTTTGCATCAGAGAACTCGTCCGAATCCGGTTAGGGTGCCGTGGACGGCCAACGGCCCATCGTGCAGCATGATGAGCGCCAGCCGATCGCCGATGGCCTCCGCCAGTGCCTCCTGCTCATCGGTGAATCGGCTGCGGGCCAGTGCGTGGACGATTGCGTCAAGGGGAATGAGCGGCGCCAGCAGGGCGATTCGCTCTGCGGACGGCAACTCCTGTTCCTGGTTCAGAATCATATGGCCGAATTCGTGATTGATGAACTGCTGCCGGTGCACCATAGAGGAGGTCGGCGCGTGGTAGATCCGTTCAAAATTCTCGCCCGATACGGCAATCCATAGCCCGCAGAGACCGGCCTCGAGCATGCGCGGAGTCGCCCTCTGCACCACGATTTTTTTTCCGAGCACTGTTTCCATGTGCCGGTGCAACAATTCGGCCGTGAGCGGCCGGGGCAAACCAAGGTCGGACACCATCGTGTGCGCCCGCTTCTGTCGCGACTCGTAGTTCATCGGATGCCCCCTGTTTGCCCAATCAGCCTACCCTTCGCCGGGTGCGGCCAGCCTCGGCGCGCGCCGCGGCCCTCCAATGGGTTACGATAGACATGTCTAACGTGGGTCTGTGGGGGAGGATCAGCAATGGCATCGCTCGACAATGGCGGCAATGCGGGGGCTCTGATATCGGTGTCTAACACGTGGTATGGGCGGCCAACGGTCGAGCGGGCACTGCGCTCCACGTGGAATTTGCGCGATCGGCGCCCTCTTATTGGGGGCGCCGAGCGGCAGATTTCCCAAGCCAAGCCGTTCCGTCATGGGGGAACCGGCGTGTTCGACCTCTGGCTACGTTCCCGAAGATCTCACTCTGGAGCCCGATCCGACCGTCTCGTGCAGTCGTGGTTGCTTGGCTTGGTTCCAGCGGGGGTCAGCCCGCGCGTCATCCTCACCTTCGACAGCTGGCACAACGCACGAACGAGCACGGAAATATCCAGGGACGCCCTCGGAACCGTGACCATCGCGAACCTGGCTACTGTGCGTGCGGCACTGAAAATCATTGATGCCGGAAACAGCGTGGTGGTGCAGGTCTGTTCTATTCCTGACCCATCGGAAGAAACCCTCCCCACGATTCGGGTATGGGTGTGCAATCGAAACGAGGCCAAAGCCATCGACGCAGCTACCCTCGAGCAGAACCGGCGGGGCTTGCTCCCCGTGCAAGCTCCGCGTGCGGCAGCACGATTCGAGACCGGGTGGATCGTGACCGGGGAACCCGGCGGGGCGCACCGTACTCGTGGGCGCGCACGCTAAGAAACGTTACTTCGGGGCCGCGCACCGTTCGGGGCCGCCGTTAGGCTGATCCAATGAACACCGACCGAGAGCCCGAGCGAACGACTGACACCGAAACTTCCGTCGCCCAGGCGCGCCCAGCCCGATCGCAGGCCCTGTTGAACGCCGTCAGGTCAAGTGTCGTTATCGCCGACGGCGCCATGGGCACCATGCTGCAGGAGCACAACCCCACCCTCGACGACTACCAGCAGCTCGAGGGCTGCAACGAGATCCTCAATGTGAGCCGCCCCGACATCATCGCGGCCATCCACGACGTCTATCTCGAGACCGGCATCGACGCCATCGAGACCAACACCTTCGGCGCCAACTGGTCGAACCTCTCCGACTACGGCATCGAAGACCGCATCGAGGAACTCGCCCGGCTCGGCGCCGAGATCGCCCGCACCAGTGCCGAGATGTTCGAAGCCCGCGACGGCCGCGTGCGCTGGGTGCTCGGCTCGATGGGCCCCGGAACCAAGCTGCCCAGCCTCGGCCACACCACTTACTCAAACCTCAAGGCCACCTTCGCCGAGCAGGCGCTCGGCCTTATTCGCGGCGGCGCTGACGCCTTCCTGATCGAGACCTCGCAGGACCTGCTGCAGACAAAAAGCGCGGTGAACGGATGCAAGCAGGCCGTAAGCGAGACCGGCATCCGCTTGCCGATTTTCGTCGAGGTGACGGTGGAAACCACGGGAACCATGCTGATGGGCAGCGAGATCGGCGCGGCGCTGACCGCGCTCGAACCGCTCGGTATAGACGCGATCGGCCTGAACTGTGCCACCGGGCCCACCGAGATGAGCGAGCACCTGCGCCACCTCTCGAAGTTCTCGCGCGTACCCGTGATCTGTATGCCGAACGCCGGTCTGCCCCAGCTCACCAAGACCGGCGCGAGCTACCCGCTGACCCCCGACCAGCTCGCCACGGCGCACGAACAGTTCGTGAAGGAGTTCGGGCTGGGGCTGGTCGGCGGATGCTGCGGCACGACTCCCGCACACATGCGCAAGGTGGTTGAGCGGTTGCGCGGCGTCACAGTGAAGCCGCGCACGCTCGAAGCGGATCCCGGCGTCGCCAGCCTGTACCAGCACGTCAGTTTTGACCAGGACAGTGCCTTTCTGGCCATCGGGGAGCGCACCAACGCCAACGGCTCCCGAGCCTTTCGGGATGCGATGCTCGCCGAGAACTGGGACGACTGCGTCGACATCGCCCGCAGCCAGGTGCGGGACGGCGCCCACCTGCTCGACGTCTGCATCGACTACGTCGGCCGTGACGGCGTCGCCGACATGAAGCAGGTCGTCTCCCGGCTCGCGAGCGCGTCGACCCTGCCGCTCGTCGTGGACTCCACCGAGCCGGCCGTGCTGCAGGCCGGCATGGAGCTCATCGGTGGCCGCCCGGTGGTGAACTCGGTCAACTTCGAAGACGGCGAGGGGCCGACCTCGCGGTTCGGCCGCATCATGCCGCTCGTGAAGGAGCACGGCGCCGCCGTGATCGCCCTCACCATCGACGAAGAGGGCCAGGCCCGCACCGCCGAGCACAAGGTGCGCATCGCCACCCGGCTGGTCGAGACGCTCGTCAACGTGTGGGGCATGCGGGTCGAGGACATCATCGTCGACGCCCTCACCTTTCCGATCGCGACCGGCCAGGAGGAAACCCGTCGCGACGGCATCGAAACCATCGAGGCGATCCGCCAGATCAAGGCGAAGTACCCCGGCATCCACACCACCCTCGGCGTCTCGAACGTGTCGTTCGGGCTCAACCCGGCGGCTCGCTCGGTGCTCAACTCGGTGTTCCTGCACGAGGCGACCGCGGCCGGCCTCGACTCCGCCATTGTCAACTCGGCCAAGATCGTGCCGCTCGCCTCGGTGCCCGATGACCGCCGCAAGGTGGCCCTCGACCTGGTCTGGGACCGCCGCGAATACGACGCCGAAGGCACCCTCACCTATGACCCTCTGGTGGCCCTGCTCGACCTGTTCGCCGGCGTCGACTCCGCCGCATTGAAGGACGAACGTGCCGCCGAACTGGCCGCCCTGCCGGTGGGCGAACGGCTCGAGCGCCGCATCATCGACGGCGAGGCCAAGGGCCTCGAAGCCGACCTCGACCTCGCCCGGGCCGGGGGCCTGAGCGCCCTCGACATCGTCAACGTGCACCTGCTGGTGGGCATGCAGGTCGTCGGCGCCCGCTTCGGCAGCGGCGAGATGCAACTGCCGTTCGTACTGCAGTCCGCCGAGGTCATGAAGGCCGCGGTCGCGCTGCTGGAGCCGCACATGGAGAAATCCGAAGCGGCCGGCAAGGGCACGATCGTGCTCGGCACAGTTCGCGGCGACGTGCACGATATCGGTAAGAACCTGGTCGACATCATCCTCACCAACAACGGCTACGACGTGATCAACATTGGCATCAAACAATCGATCGCTGAATTTATTCGCGTCGCCGAAGAGAACAATGCTGACGTCATCGGTATGATCGGCCTCCTCGTGAAATCCACGGTCGTGATGAAGGAGAACCTGCTCGAACTCGAGTCCCGCGGGCTCGCCGATAAGTGGCCGATTTTGCTCGGCGGCGCCGCCCTCACCCGCTCCTACGTGGAGGACGATCTCGACAGCGTCTTCGCCGGACAGGTGCGCTACGCCCGCGATGCCTTCGAGGGCCTCGCCCTGATGGAACCGCTCGTGGCCATCTCCCGAGGCGCCGACCCCTTGTCCGTCGGGCTGCCGCCGCTCAAGAAGCGCATCCACAAGAAGAGCCTGCTCACCCTGACCGAGCCGGAGGAGATGCCCGCCCGCTCCGAGGTCGCTGCCGACAACCCCATTCCGGTGCCGCCGTTCTGGGGTACCCGCATCGTCAAGGGCGTCGCTCTCGCCGATTTCTCGGCCTTTCTCGATGAACGCGCCACCTTCATGGGCCAGTGGGGGCTCAAACCGAGCCGCGCCGAAGACGGCGCCAGCTACCAGGAACTGGTCGACACCGTCGGCCGGCCGCGCCTGCGCTACTGGCTCGATCGCATCCTGAGCGAGGGCATGCTCGACGCTTCCGTGGCCTACGGCTACTTTCCGGTCGTCGCCGAGGGTGACGACATGGTCGTGCTGCACCACGGCGACGACCCCACCGGGCTGGTGGGCCAGGCCGGACTTCTCGCGCCCGACGGCGGTTCCGGCGGCGTGCTCGGCACCGACCGCCTGCGCTTCAATTTCCCGAGGCAGCGCCGTGACAAGCACCTGTGCCTGGCCGACTTCGTGCGCTCCAGGGACACCGGCCAAACGGATGTCGTGGCCCTCCAGCTGGTCACGGCCGGCTCGAACGTGGACTCGGTGACGGCCAAGATGTTCGCTGCGAACCAGTATCGCGACTACATGGAACTCAATGGGCTGACCATGCAGCTGACCGAGGCGCTGGCCGAGTACTGGCACTCGCGCATCCGCTCGGAATTCGGTGTGGGCGGCGAAGACCCGACCGATATCGCCGGCATGTTCAAGCTGGAGTATCGCGGCGCCCGCTTCTCGCTCGGCTACCCGGCCTGCCCCGAGATGGAGGACCGCCGCAAGGTTGTTGAGCTGCTGAAACCGGAGCGCATGGGCGTCGTCTTGTCGGAGGAGCTGCAGCTGCACCCGGAGCAGTCGACCGACGCGTTCGTGTTCCACCACCCGGAAGCGAAGTACTTCTCGGTGTAACGGGTCGTTCCTCCCGAATCACCCCGCGTGGCGCTCGAAGTACTCCGAGAGGGCGTCCCGCATGATGTCGCTTTGCGGTCGCTGCGCCGCCGTGACAAAGGTCGCGAGCTGATGGTCGAGTTCTTCCGTCAGGCGAAAGGTTCGTTTGGGCGACTGGTACCCACGAGCTTTCTGTTCACTCGCCAAACTTGGGCGCCCGCGAAAGGCCTTCTCGACGCCCTCAGCGCCGCCCAGCGCCGCCTCGAGAGCTGCCCGGCCGTGGGCCGCGGCCGCGTCGCCCTCGCGTAGGCGCGCGTCGGGCCGCGCAGCTCCCGTACGTCGCGCGGGAGCTGCGCTCGTGCGCGCGAGTTGCGCCTCCCGCGCAGCTGCGCAAGTCCCGCGAAGCGTGAAAACGGGTGCGGTCAGCGGCGGGGGTTCAGACGGGCACGACGCAGGGCCGCGAGTACGGCAGGGCCGACGAGGGCGATGCCGACGACCGTGGTGATGGCGCGCACGGTGTCCCAGGTGAGGGTCGACGTGACGAGCGAGTAGAGCGCGAACGAGGCAAGGTTCTGGCCGGGGTCGGCGGCGGCTTCATAGGAGATTCCGGTGCCGCTGCCCACGGCGAACGGCCAGAACCAGAGGTTCATCAGAAGCCCGAAGAGGTACGAGGCGACCACGCCGTAGGCGGCCAGCAGGGCGATTTCGAGGCTCGCACGCCAGCGCTGCGCGGTTGCACGCCGCGCGGGTTCGGTCGGCGGAGTCGCTTTCGGCCAGCGCTGCAGCAGCCCAGCACCCGCTCCGACCCAGCCGCAGGCAAACATTTGGAACGGAGTCCACGGCCCGAAACCACCCCAGAGCAGGGAGGACACCGCGATGGTGAGCAGTCCGAGCAGAAAACCGAACCGGGCGCCGTAGACCCGTCCGGCCAGAATCAGCAGCACGAACACCGCCTCGACCCCGCCGACACCGGCACCCGCGATGCGCACCGCGGCACCGACTGCCGAGAGCACACCGAGCAGCGCCACTGTTTTCGCCGTGTACATCTCCCGGTCGAGGGTGAGCGCGAGGGCCACGATGAGCGCCGGTATGAGCGCGAACGCCACGATCGGCACCGCCATTTGCGCGTCGGCCGGCACCGCCCCGACGAAGAACGGCCAGGCGAAAGCGGCTGCCGCGAGAGTGTTACCGCCACCGAGAATCCACGACTTCCAGCGGATGCTGCGGCGCGCGCTGACAATAACCGTCACGTGAGCACCTCGATCGGCGCGGATAGCCGGCCCGCCGCCATGCGTAGGGTTCGCGTGGCGAGACCCCGCGCAAAGTTATTGTCGTGGGTGGCGAAGATGACCGCGGCGCTGTGACCGGCGGCCGTGAGGAGCGCCGCGCTGACCAGGGCACGCGCCGCCTGGTCGAGTCCGCGGGTGGGTTCGTCGACGAGCAGTAGGGCCGGCCGGGCCGCGAGCTGAATTGCGATCACGAGGCAGAGTCGTTCGCCGGCGGAGAGGTCGCGCGGGTGACGCTCGAGCAGGTGCGCGGCATCCGTTGTGGCGTCGAAGCCGAGCAGCTGCGCGAACAGCGTTGCGGTGCCTGCGAACTTTGGGAGCTGAAGACCACGGTCGGCCCGCCGGCATTCCTCTGCCACCGTGATCGCGAACAACAGGTCGTCGAAGTTCTCGGGCACGAGCGCCACAGCCCGACGCCGCCCGCGCCGTTTGAGGGTCTGGACATCGTGCCCGGCGACAATCACGGTGTCGGCAGCCGTCGGCAGCGCGATCGCGCGCAGCAGGCTGCTCTTGCCGGCACCGTTGCTGCCGCGCAGCGCGATGAGTTCGCCAGCTCGCACCTCGAACGATACGTCGTCGACGGCCAGATCGGCGGCGTGCCGAACGCTGAGACGACGGATGCTCGCCAACGGCACTGCAGGTAGGGTCGCGATCGGCTTCAGTGCAGGAATCTCGAGGACGTCCGCGAACTGGAACTCGGCGGGGGAGAGCTGGTGCAGGCGGCTGCCTCGAATCTGCAGCCAGACATCCGCTGTTCCGGCGAATTCGTGGGTGTTGTGTTCGGCGAGAACGACGCACACACCAGCCTCGTGGGCGAGCTGGCCGAGTACCGTGCAGACGCGCGCGCGCGCGGACTGGTCGAGGTCGGCGAGCGGCTCATCGACGAGCAGCAAGATGGGGTGGTTCACCAGGGCGGCGGCAATGGCGACGAGGCTGGCCTCTCCGGCCGAGAGCTGCTCGATCGGACGAGATATGAGGTGCTCGATTTTCAGCCGGGCGGCGACCTCGAGCACGCGGGCGTGCACGATGGGCGGGGCCACGCCTCGCACCGCGAGGGTGAACCCGATCTCGTCGTGCACCGTTTCGGCCGCGAACCCGAGCCGCACATTCTGGGCGACGAGTCCGACGAATCCGGCGGTGTCGCGTGGGGGAGTCGAGGCGCGGTCGGCTCCGGCAATGTCGATGCGCCCGGTCTGGACTCCGTCGTAGAAATGCTGGAACAGCCCGCTGAGGCTGTGAAGCAGGCTGGTTTTGCCGGACCCGGTCGCGCCGACGATCACGGTCAGGGTGCCGGGTTCCAGGGTCACGTTGAGGTCGTCGAGGTGCCAGCCGGCTCCGAAACTCAAACCGGCACCGGTGAGCACCACGGGTGCCTCGCACACGCCGGGGACAGCGCGGGTCGCCGCGAAACCGCGCGTCTCCATCGACGCGGCCAGTGCGAGGGCCCGCTCGATGGTCTGCTCGAACACGGGCACGAGCAGCGACGCGATCGACCGTTCACCGCGCAGGGCACGGGCCACCCGAACCCGCCGCACCGACTCCAGGAGCGCTGGAAAGGTGGCCCAAGCGATCACGAGGGAGCGCGAAATAGCGCGCAGCGGCCCTCGGCCCGCACCGCGCGCGAACAGGGACTGCACGTTGATGACGGCGTTGAGCAGGCCGAAGAACACGATGACGGCCGCGACCGGCAGCGCGCTGAGCGCGGCGTTACCGAGTCCGAGCAGGGTGATCGGGCCGAACAGCGTCATGTGGCTGAACGGTCCGTCGAGCCGCAGCCGCGGAAGATCCAGAAGCACCGGGTCGAGGCCAACGCCGGCGCCGCCGAACACCACCCGGTAGACGACTCGCAGCAGCACGAAGCCGACAGCGAGCACGACTGCCGCGCGGAGCGGGGCGAGGCGCAGGCGAAACACTAGCTGCCGGGCGTGGGCGTCTCGGTGCCAGTGGTGTACACGAGGCCGAGGGACTGGCCGGGCTCGACCTCGAGCGTGCCGAGACCCTCCATGGCGTAGTCCCAGTCGGCGTCGGGGGTGGCTTTCACCCAGAGAGCCCAGTAGGCGTAGGCGGGCGGCATCGACGCGCAGGTCTCGGTGAACGACTCCTGCCCGTCGACCACGACGGTTTCGTCCGCGGCCGGGCGGTCATTGACGCGGCAGACGATGGCGTCGCCGTATTCCACACTGCCCTCGGTAGTGATGCCGGTCGTCGTGAGTGCCGCGCTGGCGGCGATAGCCGCTGTCGCGTCGACACAATCCGTGACCGTGTCGGCGTCGAGCGTGCCGAAATCGACGACGACGTTGACCCCGGCACACTCGGAGGCAGAGACATCCGCTTCGGCCGGTGCGGTGGCGGTGGCGGCAGCGGATGCGCCCGAGCCCGAGCCGGAGCCGGCATCGATGGTGGCGCATCCGCTCAGGGCGGCGAGCAGAACGAGCGCGCCCAGCGCGGCAAAGGTGCGAGTGGGCGCGGTGACAGGCGGTGCGGTGAGGATCATTACTTCAGAATACCTAGCGTTTAGAGGATGCCGGCGACTCGGTCGAGCCCGCCGCGGAGGTCGAGCAGAAGGTCATCGAGTGCTTCGATGCCCACCGACAGGCGCAACATTCCGGCGGTGATGCCGAGGCGGGCGTTGAGGTCGGGGGCGAACGAGGCGTGGGTGGTGGTGAGCGGGTGCAGCACCATCGAGCGGGTGTCGCCGATTCCGGTCATGCGGCTGAACACGCGCAGGCCGTTGGTGAAGGCTCGGGCACCCTCGATGCCGCCCTTGACGGTGACGGCGAAGACAGACCCGGTGCGGCCGTTGTAATACTTCTGCGCAATTTCGTGCAGTGGGCTGCTCGACAGGCCGGCGTAGTCGACGACCTCCACCTCGGGCTGTTCCTCTAGCCAGTGCGCGATGGCGATGGAGTTGTCGACGTGGCGTTCCATGCGCAGCGACAGGGTTTCGATGCCCTGGTGCAGCAAAAATCCGTTGAACGGCGAGAGCGACGGCCCGACATCGTTCACGACGGCCTCGCGCACATACTGGGCGAAGGCGGCCGGACCGAACCGGTCGAGCAGGGAGGGCAGGCCGGGGCGCAGAGAGTCGGTCAGCAGCGGGTAGCGACGCGAGCTCGCCGCCCAGTCGAAGGTGCCGCCGTCGACGATCGCGCCCGACACCCCGGCGCCGTGGCCGCTGAGGAACTTGGTGGTCGAGTGCACGACGATGTCGGCGCCGTGCTCGAACGGACGAATCAGGTACGGCGTGGCCACGGTGTTGTCGACGACGAGCGGAATGCCGTGGCGGCGGGCGACGGCGGCGATGCGAGCGATGTCGACGACGTCGTTGCGCGGGTTCGGGATGGTCTCGGTGAAGATGGCCTTGGTTTCCGGGCGAATCACGGCGTCCCAGGCGGCGTCGGAATCGGTGTCCCAGACGTAGTCGACCTCGATGCCCATGCGGCGAAAGCTGCGGCCGAGCAGAATGCGGGTGCCGCCGTAGATGCTCGCGGTCGAGACGATGTGCTCGCCCGCTTCAGCGAGGGCGAACAGGGCCGAACTGATCGCGGCCTGCCCGCTCGACACGGCGACACAGGCAGTGCCGCCCTCGAGCGACGCAAGGCGCTGCTCGGCGACCGCGTTGGTGGGGTTGCCCTGCCGAGAGTAGATAGGCTCCCGCGAACCCCCGTTGAACCGGGCGGCCCCGTCGTCGAAGCTGTCGAAGACGTACCCGGCGCTCAGGGTGAGCGGCGGAATGCGGGCACCACAGTTCGCGTCGGCGTATTCGCCGACGTGCACCTGGCGGGTGTCGAAGCTGAAGCCATCCCAGTCGGTGATCGGCTCCACGACCTCGGTGGCGTCGGAGTTCAGTAGCGAAGCGGATGCTGGTGCTGGCGTGGCCATGGAACTTCCTGTTGCGTCGGTGTGGAACTGGAGCGGGGCATCCGTTGTCGGCGCCATCAGGCGGCCGTGACCGTGGGGTCGGCGGCCACCCGCGCTACGAGTGCCGCGATGCGGGCGACGGCCTCGCGCAGGGTGTCGGGCGAGCAAGCCAGGTTGAGCCGCGCGAAGCCCTGGCCGCCGAGCCCGAAGGACTCACCGCTATTGAGAGCGACGCGGGCATCGTCGAGAATGCGCTGGTACGGGTTGTCGCCGAGACCGACATGGCGAAGATCCATCCAGGCAAGATAGCTGGCGCGCGGCCGGTGATAGATCACGGCGGGCAGGTGTTCGCGGAGCAGTTCAGACAGCAGCAGATCGTTGGCGACAATTTGATCGATGGCATTGTCGAGCCAGTCGGTACAACCGAACGCGGCGATGTTCGCGTGCAGGCCGAGGATGCTGGTGCGACAGGCGACCTCTTCGGGCAGGCGGCCGAGCAGCTCGTTGGTCGCGTCATCGGCCGCGACCACGATGGCGCACTTGAGCCCGGCGATGTTCCAGCCTTTGCTCGCGCTGGTCACGGTGACCGCGCGGGCGCCGGCGGCGAGGGCGACCGGCGCGAACGGAGTGAAGGTAGCGCCGGGGTAGGTGAGCGGCGCGTGGATCTCATCGGAGATCACGAAGACGTCGTAGCGGGCCGCGAGTTGGGCGAGTTCGTCGAGGGTGCCCGGGGCCCAGACGATCCCGTGTGGGTTGTGCGGGTTGCAGAGCAGGAAGGCATCGATGCCGAACGCGAAACTGCGCTCCAGGGCGGCGAAGTCGAACAGCCAGGTGTCACCGTGCTCGATCAGCGGGGTCTCGATGACGGTAGCCAGGGCCTCTTCGACGAGTTCGTAGAACGGCGGATAGACCGGCGGCGTGATCGCCACCCGCCCACCGGGTGGTACGGCCAGGCGCAGCGCTTCGACGATGCCGACGCTCACATCGGTAGCGAGGTGCACGTGGCTCGGGTCGACGACCCAGCCCCACCGGTCACGGGCGAACGTGGCGAAGGCCGGGGCGAGCGGGCCGGGGCCGTCCAGGTAGCCGGTATCCGACGCCTGCACCCGCTCGACCAGGGTCGCGATGATCTCCGGCGCCAGGGGGTAATCCATCTCGGCAACAAACAAGGGAAGTACGTCGGCGGGAAACCGAGTCCACTTGATGCTGCTGCGCTCGCGCCGGATATGCTCCAGCGGTGCGACCTTGATGACTGACATGACCACAGCTTGTGGCCGCGAGCGCGAATAAGCGAACAGGCACGTAAACATTCGACACATGAGCGGATGTCGCCGGCTTGCCGGTCGCAGCGGTCACGGGTGTTGTTTACATGAGTTCGCGCACCCGGCGTTAGCCGCGGGCCGGCGGGATCGTCTTGCGCATCACGGTCTTGCTCTTGCCGATGTGACGCTCGAACGTGAATCCCGCTTTCTCGAACATGGCCCTTGTGCCCTTGCGGTGGTAAATGCGCGGCAGTTCAACTGGGCTGCCAAACTCGCACCACGCGATCGCCGCGTCGCCGTCGAAGACGAGAGCGGCCTGGGCGAGGCCTCCGCCACGAGTCTCTGCTTGAACATCGGCCCGTCGTACTCGCTCTTGACGGTGCATTCCGTGTCGCCGTGGAAATACGAGCAGTAGCACCCGCCCCAGACCCCGTTGTGCTTCTACGCGAGCGCCAGTCACGCCGAAAAGGTCTCGGGAGTCAGCGGTTTGACCACGTGCGAAGTCATCACGTCCACCTCCGGGGTTGACTCGGGAATTCATCCGCAGCGCGCGAGCGCGGAACCGGGTATCAGCCCCGGTCACGGGCGTTATCACCCCCTGACGGACGCCTTCAGGCTCCCGAAATACTGCCATGGCGGGCGGCGCGACGCACCCGAGAGCGCCCGCAAGCCAGCGATCTTCGGTCATTCATAGATGCTGTTGCGGTGATCAATGTCGATCACCAAAACGATCAGGCGTGCGTCTTGGAGGTCGCATACAACGCGATAGTCTCCGACGCGATACCGCCACAGACCTGAGAGAATTCCGGTGAGGGCTTTGCCTTGATCCCGGGGATGATCGAGTGTCGCGATTGCTCGAAGTGCGGCGCTTATACGGTGAGCGGTCTGTGGATCAGCTTTCCGAAGCCACTTCGCCGCGTCGGGTGACAGGTCAACTTCCAAACTCACTCGATCTTATCCAGGATGCTGGCATCGACCGGGGCATCGCTGAGCCCCAGCTCGCGCTCGACGACGGCTAGCGGCACGGCCTGCACCCGACCCGAGCGAAGATCCGCAGCGCGGGCGATGATGCCGTGCTCCCATTCCAACTCCGCCAGGTCGCGCTCCAATACTTCGCGCACAACATCGCCCTGGCTTCGCCGGGTCGCTTTGGCGAGCGCTTCGACGCGCGCGCGCAGGTCGTCAGGAAGCCGTACTGACATGGGGCGTCCCAGTGGCGCTGAATCACTCATGTACTCATTGTAAACGATGTTTACATGCATGTGCGATATTCGCGTACTTCGCCTGTTTAATGCGGAATCGCTGCTGGGCGGCCCATCCGGAGCACCTTGCCGCTGTTGGCTCGCTTCGAACCCTAAACGGGCAGCGAAGTCTGTGCCGATGGACGGCTATAGGACGCGAAGTGCTGAACGTTCATCTCGTTCTCGGCGGCTGAGTGCATGGAGGACCTCCCTGTCTCCATGACGCTCACGCGCGGCCGCCACGAGCACGTCGACGGCGCGGGTAATAGCAGCTAGAGGCGCCTCCGCCGTCGAACCCGCACTCAAACTGAGGTCCTCACTGTGCACAGGCAACTCAACGAAGCGAGTCGCCAGATATTCGTCCAGCAGCAGTTTCTCACCGGGGCGGTGCGCAGCCAATACGCCGACGCTCATCCCCTCAAGAACGGATGGCAGATTCTACGCTTTCGTCGTCGGCTCTTCCGCGAGTAGTTCGACGGCAGCGCGAGCGGCCAACAGAAATGACGACCGAATTTCATTCACACGCATCACTACGTCAGCAAGAGGCACGAAGACTTCCAGTAATCACTGGATAGATCCTTAGCGCAGTGCAGATGAAGGACGACCGGATTCTTCCCATCGCGGGGCGCTCTGCGGGGATCAGTCGACGACTCTGAACCGCTCAAGCACCACGAGCGTGTTGTCATCCACGACGAAATTCGGGGTCCCTCAGAAAGGCTCGCAATTGTTCGCCCTCCCAGAATCGCTCGTGCGCGAGACGCCACTCAGCTCGCCCGCGCTGTGCTTGCTTTCGCTGCGGGGCTTGCCTCCCAGCTTCTTTACGACCCCATGGACGAAGAATCGGCACGAACGCTCGTGACGTCGACGATCGGCGCGCTAACTCTGACGCCTGGAGGACCTAAAGATTCCAAGCGTCCGTAGCAGGAACCCTATGCGGGCAGTGCGGATCTCGGGTCAGTAGTGTTCTCGGGCTTGCAGGATGACGATGTGGTCGTCCGTGACGTAGTAGACGAGGCGGTTCGTGTCGTCGATGCGGCGGGACCACGCGCCGGAGAGGATGTGCCTGAGGGGCTCGGGTTTGCCGATACCAGCGAACGGATCGCGCAGCGCGTTGGTGATCAGCTGGTTGATGCGTTTGAGAGTCTTGCGGTCCTGGGTCTGCCAGTAGACGTAATCCTCCCACCCATTGGGGTCGAAGGCGATCGTCCGCGTCACGCGTCCAGGAGGTCGTGCTGCTCGAACTCGCCGCGCCGGGCCCGCTCTATCGCCGCGAGCAACCGCTCGGCGTTCGCGGGGTTCCGCAGCAGGTAGGCCGTCTCGGTCATCGCGTCGTAGTCCTCCTTCGACAGGATGACCGCGTTTCCGTGCCGGGATACGACCTCGATAGCGGTGTGGTCGTCGTTGACCTGTTGGATGAGCCCGAACAGACTCTTGCGTGCTTCGCTCGCGGTGATCGCCGACATGATCGCCTCCTGTGAGTTGTACTTGATAGCGTACCACTAAAGGTGTGGTGGAGGGCGCGCTTTGCAAGGCGTGACCGGGAAAGCGCCTCGTGCACTGCGCACGCATAGTCTTCCTGCCGACTGCATCGTGAGCGCGGCCGGCCGCGTCGCAAGCGGGACCCCTACGGGACGGACAGTCGCACTACCTATTCTCAAGACCTTCGGCGGTGCAGCCCGGGCCGACAATCAGAAAATCTGCTTTGGTTGACCATCGGGCGTATGACCAAATCGGGCTAAGAGCAAGAGAAAGAGCAAGAGCAAGAGCAAGAGCAAGAGCAAGAGCACATGCGCGGTGCCTGATAACACCCCGTCCAAGAGTCCGGCGGGAAGCAGGATCAACCGTCCCTGATTTCCTGCCGCTTTCTTTCTGGTGAAAGGATTCGGATATGCCCAAGAAACACCCAACAGAGGTTCGCGAACGAGCGGTCCGTATGACTCTTGATCGTTTGAAGGATTACCCGTCAATGTGGGCCGCGTGCCGCGACCTAGCCCCAAGCTCAACATCGGCGCCGAGACGCTCCGAAAGTGGGTCATCCCAGGCACAGGCCAACGCCGGCGAACGTACCGGGCCCACGAGCGAGGAGCTCGAGGAAATCAAACGCCTCAAGCGCGAAAACCGTGACCTGCGCGAGACGAACGACATCCTCAAAGCAGCGGCGTCTTTCTTAGCGAGGGAGCTCGACCCTCGCAACCGTCCATAGTCGCTTTCATCGTCCAGATGAAGGCGAACGGCCATGGAGTCGAGTTGACGTGTGGCGTCCTGCGCGAGCAGGGCGTCACGGTCCTGGTCGAAGTCATAGCCGTAGGAGCGAATTAGGGCATCGAGCCGACCGGGGCGAGCATCCTCTCCCGGAACGTCACGGTCTGCGTACTCGCCGAGCGGTACGAGCCGATAAGCGAGGTACGCAAGATTCCAAATCCGAGGCCCAGGGGAAGCCATGTCGACATCGATAAGACCCGTGAGGTGCCCGTCTTGGAAGACCATATTGTAGGGAGCGACGTCGTTCAGGCACGCCGCCTCGATTGGCTCGTGCGCCGGAAGCTGCCACGTGGCGGCCAGGTGCGCGAGTGGCACGTCGGCGCCATGAATCCGTCGGAGCAAAGATCCAGCCTCGTGCAGGATCGTCGGCGACCACATCCAGCCTGGCAATGGGTAGTTGCCGACGGTTCCCGGGAGGTAGGACAGCATTTCCCTGCCCTAAGTGGGAGCAAACGCTGGCCGTTTTCCCGGTATCGGGGGTGTCAGATTCCATGGCGTGGAATCTTCCACATAAAAACAGGTTGGGCCCATAAAATTTGTGCGGGTGACGCATTACCCGAGACTGGCACCACTAATCAAAGGCGGACCGTGAAATATTTCGTAGCTGCAGTCCGACTATCTGTCGCGATACTGGGCACTGTGGCGATTCTGTCGACATTTTTCGACACGGCCACGCGGGCGACGATTAACCCGTTCAACTTCTTCGGGTTTTTCACCATGCAAAGCAACATTATTCTGGTTGTTGTGCTGCTGGTGGCCGCGGTCGTGTCCCTCTCCGGACGACGCCAGTCGCGGTCGTTGATGTTGGCGCGAGGATGTGCAACAACTTACATTGTCATCACTGGCGTCGTGTACAACGTGTTGTTGGCCGGACTTGAAGGTGGCGTGTCCCTCGCGTGGGCTAACTCCGTGTTACACATAGTCCTGCCCCTCTATGCCGCGCTTGATTGGGTGATCTTCAGCGACCGTAGTGCCCTGCCGCTGAACAAGATATGGGTCGCGCTTGTCTACCCAATCGTGTGGATCATCGTCGTCACTATCCGTGGGGCGACCGACGGATGGGTACCCTACCCATTCCTAGATCCGGCACAGGGCTACGGCGTCGTCGGGCTCTACGCTCTGGCCATTGCTGTCGCAACGGTCGTTTTCGCTTCGATTATCTGGCTCACCAGTCGATTGCATGTCGTGCGCAATTTAACACCTGGGGATGGGCCCGAAACCCGTTTCTCGGAATTTGGGCTGCACCCAGTCATTCAAAAATAAGAGCCCAGATAGACGGTAAAAACTAGGTTGCACTTCCTTCGCGGGTTTACGTGCCACTTCAGCGCGAGTCAATCCGAGACCACTCAGAGTCAGACAGCACGGCAATACGAGGCAGGTGCAAATTCTGCTTAAACCCTCACCAGGCCTTAGGAGGTACGCCTTAGATCGGCTCTCCCGACGTCTGGGCCGCGGTGACGCTCTCGCCGGCAGCTTCCTCTTCGCTCTGCTCATGGTGCGGCGCCGTTCCCGAGAGCCGCAGCGTCGCCAGGAAGCCGAGCACGAGGAACCCGGCAGCGGCGAAGGCCGAGTACCGGGTGCCGTCGCTGAAGGCCTCCCGCGCGGCATCCGCTACAGCCGGGCTCTGCGCCTCGAGAGCCGGGATCGCGGAGCCGGCACTGTTCACGACCGCGTCGACGATTTGCGTCTGGGTCTGGGTCGGCAGGCCCGGCACGGAGGACAACTTCGCGTCGAGCGATGCGCCGACCGCGGTGAACAGCACAGTGCCGAGCACCGCGATTCCGAGCGCGGACCCGATCTGCCGGGCGGTGCTGGAGGTGCCGGAGCCCTGGCCGCTCTGCGCCACAGGGACGTCCTTGAGCACCACGCCGGTCAGCTGCGCGGTGGCCAGGCCGACGCCGATCCCGTAGACGAACAGGAACGGCACGACCACCAGCCAGGTGGCTTCCGCGGTAATGACAATGCCGAGCCCGGTGACACCGATGATCTCCGCGACGATGCCCATGCGCACGATCGTCTCCGGCGAGGTCTTGTTTCCGAACGCGCCCGACAGCCCGCTGGCCACGAACGAGCCCAGCGCGAGGGCGAGCAGCACGAAACCGGTCTGCAGGGCGTCATAGCCGAGCACGTTCTGCAACCAGAGCGGCAGCGAGAGGATGATGCCGAATTCGCCGAGCGACACGATCATGGCGGCGATATTGCCGTTGCGGAACGAGGGGATCGCGAACAGGGAGAAGGCGAGCAGGGTGGTCTGCCCGGCCCGCTGCCGGTAGCGCCCCCAGGCGACGAAGGCGATCCCGGAAACGATGGTGAGCAGGAAGACGAACGGGATGATCGACCAGGAGTACGGCCAGGTCCAGTCGCCGAAAGTCGGGGCGTTGTTGGTGAGCCACCAGCCGTAGGTACGGCCCTCGATCAACCCGAAGACGAGCGAGGCGCTGGTGATGACCGAGAGGATGGCACCGACCACGTCGACGCGGCGGGGCTCCCCGGCATCCCGGGATTCGACCACGAAGACCAGCACGCCGATGATGATGACGATGCCGAGGGGCACGTTGATGCCGAACGCCCAGCGCCAGGAGAAGTAGGTGGTGAGCCAGCCGCCGAGCAGCGGGCCGACGGCCACCATGCCGCCGATGGTCGAGCCCCAGATCGCGAACGCGATGCCGCGGTCCCGGCCACGGAACGTGGCGTTGATGATCGACAGGGTGGTCGGCAGCACCATCGCGCCGCCGACACCCTGGATCAGCCGGGACAGGATCAGCAGGTCACCCGACTGGGAGAACGCGGCGAAGACGGATGCCGTGGCGAAGACGATCACGCCGAGCACCATGATGCGGCGGCGCCCGAAGCGGTCAGCGAGCGTGCCGAACACAAGCAGGAGCGCGGCGAAGACGAGCGTGTAGCTCTCCTGCACCCACTGCACCTGGGTCGACGTGATGCCCAGGTCTTCCACGATCGAGGGAATGGCAACGTTGATGATCGTGGAGTCGACGATGATCAGGGCGACCGCGATGCTGATGAAGACGAGGCCGGCCCAGCGACGGCGGGCCGAGGGTGCGGTGGGGGCGGTGCTGGTCATGCGGGTACCAATCCTCGCGTTGACGTGGAAGAGGAGCTTCGGATGCGAATGGTGACGGTGACCGTGAGAATGACGACCACCGCGACGAGGGCCGCGATCGCGGCCGGGGTGGAAAGAAGAGTGCCAGTGAGGCGGGCGACGGCGATCCAGGCGAGTCCCCAGCAGAGGGATGCGGAGGGGGCGAGCCGGCCACGTCCGGAGAGGGCGATCAGCACGCCGACCAGACCGGCCACCGCGATCACCGCGACTGCCCAGACGTCCGGGCTGATACCGAAGCCGCCGAAGCCGGCGGCGACGAGCACGGCCGTCACGTTCGCCGCGGTAGCGATGCTGACCCAGCCCAGGTACAGGCCGATCGTGCCGTCGGCGACGATCGTCTCGACCAGGTTCTTCGGCCGCGAGGCGAGGGTGAGCAGGAACGCCCGGATAAGCACGGCCAGAAGCAGCACGATCACGGGGACGCTGAGTGCGAGCAGGTCGAACTGGATGCTGAGGATCCAAGCCGCGTTCAGGACCAGCGACGCGGCGACCGGGTAGCCGAGGGTGCGCTGCCGGGCATCCGTTGTCTGCGCAGGCAGGAACTGCCAGATAGCGTAGGCGATCAGGCCGAGGTAGATCGGCGTCCAGATGCCGAATGCCGGGCCGTCGGGGGCGATCGGGGTCGCGTCGGCGGCCAGGGCCCCGCCCGACGCGTTCTGGATCGGGGTTCCGCCGGCGGCGCCCGAACCGATGAACGATCCCACGATGGCCAGGATCGCACTGACCAGCACCACGGTCTGGCGCAGACGATCGTTGCTCAGTTTCATCTCAGTCTCCTAGTAATCAGCTAGCTGATTAGTTGACGCTAGCACTAGATTAGGGGGCATGACCACACCTGATCCGAAACCCCCGGCGGACCAGAAGCCGAGACCGGCGCCAGTGCAGGAGTCCATGGCCTGCTGGCCGACCGGACGCCTGCTTTCGACCGCCGCGCGGCTGGTTGAACACGCCTGGGTGGAGGCGCTGGACCAGCTGGGACTTACCCACGCCGGCATGGTCGCACTGCACCTGCTCGGCTCGGGGCCGCTCAGCCAGACCGAACTCGCTCATGCCGCCCGCGTGCAGACGCAGACCATGTCCCGCACCCTCGAACGACTCGAGCGCGAGGGCTACGTGGTGCGAACCCGGGACGAGCACGACGCCCGGCGACGCTCCGTGGTCAGAACGGATGCCGGCACCGCCGTCTGGGAGCAGTCCCGCACGCTCGAGGCCGACCTCTTTCCCGAGCTCGAGAACGCGGACGCGATGCGTGACGCGCTGCTCACGATCATCTCTGCCTCCTCAGCCCGCCGCTGGTAACCCGGCCGTACGACACCTGGCAAGCGGGGCACCCCGCGGGCGTGTCTCCTAACGGCTTCAATCAGATCGTGATGGCCCGGAGGAGGACTCCGCCGCGGTGGATGACGGCGCGCTTGTCCTACCGGGTCGCGATGCCGCACATCGCTGCTCACTGCCTGGGCTGATCTTGCCCAATACCCATGCATTTGCCGGCCAGCCGCGCGACTGTCGCACTCGTCTGGTGCCTGGTGGTCGCGTACACGGTGGTTATGGTGGTCTACCAGCGCAAGATTGCCGAAGCGTCGGTTTTTCGCGTTCATTGCGAACCCCTTAGCCGCAATACCGTTCAGTTAAGCACCTGAATGGTGATTTCTGGCTCGTGAATGGGTTGTGGCCAGTGGGCGTGGTGGAAGCGTTTGGCGGGCCATTTCGAGACCTTGCGTTTGATGACGCGAGTGTTTGATCGTCGTCGGCGGGCGGGGTTCAGCCTCCGGACAAGGGCGCGAACCGCATGACGCCAGACCGCTGTGGCGTGGTCAGGTTGCGGAGGGGGAAAAAACGCCCTGTGCCACGGAGCGGCGGGCGATTCGGAGTACGGCAACGAACGACACCCGGTCGGGGTCGCGGTGAGCGTGGCGCCCGTGACAAGAAGATGACGGCTGCCTCGTGCACGCAAATGCGCGGGAGCCGAAAGCAACCCGCACGAGGTCCCGTCCCCCGAGCTGACTTTCCTTTTGCGCAAGTGTGAAGCGTGGCCGTCCCGGCCTTGCCGAGCGGCTCGATATACACAGCAAGGCCCACACTGACCGCGACTAAACTAAATACTTCGGTTTAAGGGGTGTTCGTGATCGACCAGGAGCTTGTTCGGGAACAGAACTATGTCCAGGGCCTGTATGCGCGGCTGGACGCGCTGGCGAAAGAGGCCGAAGGTCAGCTGAAAGCGGTGCGCCGCCTCGATGTCGGTGGCAACCACCAATCGCGCAGCGAACGCGACACCTTTGCCCGCCTCTACGAGGACCGCATCGTGCAACTGCGCGAGGTCGACGACCGGCTCGCCTTCGGCCGACTCGAAACCATGCCCGACGACTCCGGCGAGTCGGTCTACCGCTACATCGGCCGGGTCGGCCTGCGCGATGAAGACCACAAACCTTTGTTGCTGGACTGGCGGGTGCCGCAGGCGAGCGCGTTCTACCAAGCCACCGCCGCCACACCGCTCGGCACCCGGGCTCGCCGCCACCTGCTGTCCAAGGGGCGCAGCATCATCCGCATCGAAGATGAGATCCTCGATGCCGCCCTGCTCGCTGATCCTTCGGCGAGCGCGCACCAGGGCGAAGGCGCCCTGCTCGCCGCCCTCACCGCGCAGCGCACCGGGCACATGTCCGACATCGTCTCGACCATTCAGGCGGAGCAGGACCGCATCATCCGCTCTGAGCTGGCCGGTGTTCTGGTCGTGCAGGGTGGCCCGGGCACCGGCAAGACCGCCGTGGCACTGCACCGCGCCGCCTACCTGCTTTACACGCACCGGGATCGCCTGCGGGACAGCGGTGTGCTCATCATCGGCCCGACACCGTCGTTCCTGCAGTACATCGAGGCCGTGCTGCCCTCGCTCGGCGAGACCGGCGTCGTGCTCAACACCGTCGGCCAGCTTTTCCCCGGCATCGAAGCGACCAAAACGGATGCCCCCGCCGTCGCGGCCCTCAAAGGCCAGACCTTCATGGCCGACCTCATCGCGCGGGCTGTGCATTCCCGGCAACGCACCCCTGCCGCACCGCAGGTGCTGGTCGTGAACGGTGATCGCATCGTGCTGCAGCCCGAACTCGTGGCCCACGCGATCGCGCGTGCCCGCGGCACCAATAAGACTCACAACGAGGCCCGCGTGACGTTCGTGAAGACCGCCATTAACGCGCTCTCTCGGGTCTGGCTCGAGCAGCTGCAGAAGCAGGGCCGGTCGATGGACGACACCGACCTGCCGATGCTGCGCGATGACCTGCGCCTGGCCGACGATGTGCGGGTCGCACTGAACACCGCCTGGCTGCCGCTGACCCCGCAGAAACTGCTGCAGGATCTCTATGCGCGGCCGCAATGGCTGGAGGAACTCACCCCCCGCTGGCGTTTCGCCCAGCGCAAGCTGCTGGCACGCCCGCGCGACGCCGAGTTCACGATCGCCGACATTCCGCTGCTCGACGAAGCCGCCGAACTGCTCGGTGAGTACAACGCGGTGGACCAGGCCAAGAAGCGCGCGCTCAAGGAACAACGGGGGCGCGATGTGGAGAACGCCGAGACGGCCATCGAGAACATGCAGGTGAAGGGCTTGGTCAACGCAAAAGACCTCGCCGCCCGAGCCGGTGAACTCGATGAGCGCTCGACGACGAGTGAGCGCGCCGCCCGGGATCGCAGCTGGACCTACGGCCACGTCGTCATCGACGAGGCTCAGGAATTGTCGCCGATGCAGTGGCGCCTGGTGCTGCGGCGTGGTCCGCGCCGGTCGTTCACGATCGTGGGTGACATTGCGCAGGCGGCCAGCGCCGCGGCATCCGCTACCTGGAAAGAAGCGTTGCAGCCGGTGCTCGACGGCTCGCCCGAAGCGGACCGTTGGCGACTCGAAGAGCTCACCGTGAACTACCGCACCCCCAGCCAGATCGCCACGGCGGCCGAAACGGTGGCGCTCTCACACGGTCTGTCGATCACGCCGTCGCGCACGGTGCGGTCGAGTGAGTGGCCGGTCGAAACGGTAGCGGATGCCGCGGTGGCGGTCCGCAGCGACCGCGCGCTCGGCGCAGGTGGCACCCTCGCCGTGATCGTCGTCGACGCCGGGCTCGATGAGCTCGAAGCCACCCTGCGCGCCGAATTCGGCGATCTGCTCGGCGTCGGAGCACTCGGCCTGAGCCGGGAGATTGCGCTGCTCACGCCGCGAGACGCGAAGGGGCTGGAGTTCGACGCGGTGATCGTCGTCGACCCGGCGGCCATTCTCGCGGCCTCCGAGCGTGGCGCTGGCGCACTCTACGTAGCGATGACCCGGGCCACGCAGCGGCTGTACCTCGTGGGGGACGCGCCGCTGGGCGATACACAGACTTCCTCCGTGGCTTAATTAGGAAATCCGTGGGGCGTAGCGCTTCTTGCCCGCGGAGCAGTGCGGGACCGGGCCACCGGCCGCACGGATTTCCTGAATTAGCCACGGGTAACGCGGGAGCCGTGGGCCGCCTACCCAGTCGGCTACCGTGGAAGCATGACATTGGAGTCTCAGCCCACACCCTTTTCCAGCCTCGACGACTACATCGCGCTGCCCCGCGTGGAGGGTCTCGCGCTCTCGCCCGACGGGCAACGCGTCGTGCTCACCGTCGCCACCCTCACCCGCGATCAGACGAGCTATGAGCGCGCACTCTGGTCGGTGGCCGCCGACGGCAGTGGTGTTCCCACCCGTCTGACCCGGTCGGCGAAGGGCGAATCGCAGGCGGCGTTCACGGCCGCCGGTGATGTGCTGTTCGTCTCCGGCCGGCCCGACGCGGCCGTTGCAGAGAAGGACACCGAGGCCGCCCAGCTCTGGCTGCTGCCCGCCGCCGGCGGCGAGGCCCGCGCGATCACCCGGCTCACCGGGGGAGTGTCCGGCATCGCAGCGGTGGCGACTGCCGCGCGGTCCCTCGTGATCGCGGCCGACCTGCTACCGAGCGCCGCCGACCTCGAAGCTGAGGGCGCCGCCCGCAAGGAACGCACCGAGAAAAAGGTCGCGGCCATTCTGCACGAGAGCTATCCGGTGCGCTTCTGGGACCACGACCTCGGCCCCGCAGAACCCCACCTGCTCGCGGTCAGCCTCGCCGACCTGCACGACACGATCGCGGCCCCCACAATCAACAGCGAAGCGGATGCCCCTGCCCCGTACCCCGCCGACCTCCCACGTCCCCGAGACCTCACGCCCACCCCCGGCCGCACCATGGATACCGCCGGCCAGGCCCTGACCCCCGACGGATCCACGCTCATCGTGGCGCTGCGGGTGGCCGAGCAGCGCTCCGGCCGGTACGTTCTGGTGTCCATCGACGTCGCGACCGGCACCCAGACCACCCTGTTCGACGAGCCGAAGGTCGACTTCGAATCGCCAACCGTGAGCATCGACGGCCGTCAGGTCGCCTTCGTACGTTCCGCCGTCAGTACGCCGGACGGCCCGGCCGACCAGGAGATCTGGGTCGCCGACCTCGACGGCGGCCACCCGCGCCGCCTCGCCGCCGAGTGGGACCGTTGGCCGTCGAGCTTGGTCTTCGACTCGCCGGCAGAATCGCCGGCCGACTCGAGCCAGGCCCTCATCGTCACCGCCGACCACGACGGCCGCGGACCGATCTTTCGGGTGCCGCTCGATGGCGGCACGCCCGAACAGCTCACGACCGACGACTTCAGCTATACCAATGTCTCTGTCGACGCCCAGACCGGCGCCATAGTCGCGTTGCGTTCCTCGTGGATCACGCCGGCGCATCCGGTGCGGATCAGCCGGTCCGGTGTCATCACCACGCTCGCTACCCCGGCCGCGCTGCCTGTGGTTCCGGGCACGATCACGGAGGTGGAGACCGTGGCGGGGGACGGAGTGCGAGTGCGCGCGTGGCTGCTGCTGCCTGCGGGAGCCTCGATGCAGCATCCGGCACCGCTGTTGCTCTGGATTCACGGCGGCCCGCTGAACAGCTGGAACGCGTGGAGCTGGCGGTGGAGCCCGCTGCTCGCCGTGGCTCGCGGCTACGCGGTGCTGCTGCCCGACCCGGCGCTCTCGACCGGCTATGGCCTGGATTTCATCGCGCGTGGCTGGAACTCCTGGGGTGCCAAGCCGTACACCGACCTGCTCGCGATTACGGATGCCGCCGAAGCGCTCCCCGAGATCGATGAGTCTCTGACCGCGGCGATGGGCGGATCATTCGGCGGCTACATGGCCAACTGGGTGGCCGGCCACACCGAGCGGTTCCGCGCCATCGTGAGCCACGCGAGCCTGTGGTCGCTCGACCAGTTCAACGGTACGACTGATAACTCCGAGTACTGGCAGAGCATCTTCTCGGCACAGGGCATGATCGACAACTCGCCGCACCAGGCGGTGCGCGACATTGTCACGCCGATGCTCGTCATTCACGGCGACCACGACTACCGGGTGCCGATCGGCGAGAGCCTGCGGCTGTGGTCGGAACTGGCCGAGCACCACGCCACTGCCGACGGCAGTACCCAGCACAAGTTCCTCTTCTTTCCCGATGAGAACCACTGGGTGTTGAAGCCGCAGCACGCGGTGATCTGGTACGAGACCGTGTTCGCGTTTCTCGACCAGCACGTGCACGGCGCCAACTGGAAGCGGCCGCGCCTGCTCGGCTGAGCGTACGACCCGGCCGGGAGTTTCGGTTAAAGTGGAGAGCTGGAGAGGAACCGGCTATTGAGTGATATTGCGAGCGAATTGGCGCGGGTGCGCGAAGCCTTCGACAAACCCACCCTGCGCCTGCTCGACCGCAAGTGGGCGCCATTCGTGCTCGCCGTGTTCAAGAGCTCGTTCAGCCGGGACCGACGCAGCGTGCCGTGCGAACTGCTGCACACCCAGGTGGATGCCTACCTCGCCGACCTCCGCAGCATCGGCATCGGCGCCCCAGAGAAAACCGGCCGGGCCCTGTGCGTGCAGTGGATGAACGACCTCTGGCTGTACCGCGAAGTGCGCGACACTGCTGACGGCAACCAGGAGCACTACTCGCTCACCAGCCACGCCCTCGAAGCCCTGCTGCTCGTTGACGGTCTCGCCCGGGATCGGGCGCTGATCAGCGAATCCCGACTCAGCACTATCGTCGACACGGTGCGCCACCGGGCCACGGAGGCCAACCCCGATCGTGAAGAGCGGGTGCGCCGCCTCGACCAGCAGATCGACGAGCTGACCAGCGAGCGCGATCGCCTGGCCGGAGGCGGCGACATTGCAGCCGCCTCGAACGAGCAGATGCACGAGGGCTACGCCGACCTCATCGACCTCATTCAGCAGCTGCCGAGCGACTTCAAACGGGTCGAAGAATCCGTCGCGGCCATGCACCGGCAGATCGTCAGCGACTTTCGCGGCGAGGAACGCCCGATCAGCGAGGTCCTCGACGGCTACCTCGCCAAAACGGATGCCCTCATGTCGTCAACCGCGGAGGGTCGGGCCTTCGAGGGCGCCTTTACCCTGCTGCGCAACGACACTCTCATGCAGGGGCTGAAAGCCGACCTCGAAACGATTCTGCTGCATCCGTTCGCCCTCGAACTGAGTTCTGCCGAACGTCGTAGCTTCATGAGCACGGTGACGCTGCTGCGCAAGGGCATCGACGACGTGCTCACCCAGCGCAAGGGACTCACCACCACCCTGCGCGAGCACATCGTCAACCACGACGTCGTGAAAGACCGCGAGCTCGAACGAGTGCTGCGGGACATCAACCGTGAACTCGCGACCTGGATGCAGACCGCAGGTCCCCGCTCTACCGTCACCGCCGAGCTCATGCCCGGCAGCCTCGACGTCGAACATCTGCGGGAGCGGTTCTACGATCCGGTCGCCCATCGGGCCCCGCCGGCGCTGATCGACGTGTCCGCCGCGGCGCCCGCAGCCCCGAGCCTCGGTGACCTGCGCCAGCAGGGCGGTCCGCTGCTCGAAGAACTGCGTGACGCTCTCGTGGCGGCTTTCGGCGCGGGTTCCGGTGCGGGGGAGGCGGCATCCGTTGGTGGCTTGTTCAACGGATTCGACGTGAGTCTGCGCCGGCCGGTGGAGATTCTCGGCCTGCTGCAGCTCGCCGCCCAGCTCAGCCAGACAACCGATTCGACCGGCCTGGAAAGCTTCGAAACGGTGCGACCGGATGGCTCGGTGCGGCTCTTCGACGTGCCCCGCCGTATTCTGACCGACGACGACACGGCGGCCCTGGCCGCTCAGAATTTGGGATACCAGCATGAATGACGAATTGTCGGACGACCTGGCGCGCGACCTGGAAAACACCGGGATCGACAGCGACCCGCGGAGCCTGTCGCTGTTCGAGGGCGATGAGGGCGGACTCAGCGTGGAGCAGCGCCGCACCCTTGTGTTGCTGCTGAAGCACCGCTACATCTCGGCGGCCCTGCAGCCGGTCGAATGGCAGACGCTGCTCGCCTCGCAGAGCCTGCTCAAGTCGCGCCTCAACGACGTTTTCCTAGACCTGCACGTCGACCTGCACTACGAGGTCGCGTTCAAGCGGCAGGCGGTTGCCGAGGGCGGCGAACGGTTTCCCACGCTGCTGCACGACGTCGCGTACACCCGCGAAGAGACCATTCTGCTCGTGCTGCTGCGCCAGCGGTTTCGCAGCGAACGGGCAGGCGGCCAGGAGATCGTGCTCGTCGACCGGGAGAACCTGGTCGAGAACGTCGCGCACTTTCGCCCGGACTACGCCACCGACCTCTCCGGCGACGCCCGCAAGGCGTCGGCCGCGGTCGACAGCCTCGCCAAGGCGCGGGTGCTGCTGAAGACCAGCGACCCTGACCGGTTTCGCGTTTCGGCGGTGATCGAGGTGCTTTTGTCGGTGGAACGTCTCGGCGAACTGCTCGACTGGTTGCGCGAAGAGAACGGCGACGCCACCAACGACGACCCATCGCTCACCGCCTCGCACCAGGAGCTGCTCGTATGAACGATTCCCCGCTGTTCTACATTGACGGTGCCACCGAGGGCACCACCCAGTGGCGGGCCGAATCGATGCAACTGGTGAACTGGGGCGGTTTTCACGGCCATCACGAGATAGATTTCGCGGTGCAGTCCACGCTCGTCTCCGGTGCGTCGGGAACCGGAAAGAGCAGCCTGCTCGACGCCTATCTGGCACTGATGATGCCCTCGGACACCCCGTTCAACGGTGCCTCGAACGACGCCGGTTCCGGCCGCGCGCGCAGCGTTGACCAGCGCAACCTGATGACCTACCTGCGCGGCAAGACCGACGCCAACCGGGAAGTCACCACCGGGGAGCTCACCGACCAGGTGCTGCGCGGCGCACACGAGGCCACCTGGGGCGCCATCGCACTGACCCTGATCGACGACAACCAGCGCCGATTCACCGTGCTGCGGGCCTACTTCGTGCCGCGCGGCGCCCACAAATTCGCCGACGTCACCATGAAAATGGCCACCACAGACGGATCCCTCGACCTGCGCGACCTCGCCTCCTGCGCCGAAAGTCGGTTCGACAAGCGCGTGCTCAAGGCCCGCTTCGAGGGCTTCGACGTGTTCGACACCTATGCGGCGTTCGCCCAGACCCTGTACACCCGGCTCGGAATCGGCGCGAACGGCGAGGGTGGCAAAGCACTGCGCCTGCTCGCCCGCATCCAGGCCGGCCAGCAGGTGAAAACGGTCGACGGACTCTACAAGTCGATGGTGCTCGAAGAGCCGGCGACCTTTGCCGCCGCCGACAAAGCGGTCGACCACTTCGAAGACCTCGAACGCTCCTACGGCGCCATGGTCACCGAGGCCCAGAAAGCCCAGGTGCTCGAACGCCTGCCCGACCTGCACCAGGCCTACGAAACGGCCACCGCTAAGGCCGACCTGGTCGACACCTTTGGCGTGCACCGCGCCGGGGACACCCCGTTCGTGCTCTGGCAGCTGCTCACCGAGCAGACCCTGCTCGAGGCCGCCGCCGATACCAACCGGGCCGCCCGCCGTGACAACCAGTCCGCCCAGATTCAGGCCCGCGACGCGGAGACCGCGCTCAAGACCCGCTTAGCCGAGCTGCAACAGCAGCAGCGCGACAACGGCGGCGACGTGCTCGAACGCCTGCAGACCGAACTCGTGCACCTCGGCAACCAGCACGACGACGTGGCTCGTGAGCGCGCCGGCTTCGACGACCGGGTCAAGGTTTTGGCCGTGCCGATCGATTCCGCCGCCGGCTTCGCGGCCGCCCAGCAGGGCGCTGACCGGTTTGCCGCTGGTTTCGCCGACGCCGCGGCCGCCCTGGAGGCGACCCGCTCGGCACTACAACGCGAGTCGTACCCGGTGGAGGAGGGCATCCGCTCACTCAAGCAGGAGCGGGCGTTTTTGACCGGGCGCGAAAGCCTCGTGCCCCAGTCGCTAGACAAGGCTCGGCTGCTGATCGCCGAGGCTGCCGGCATTGGCGCCGAGGAGTTGCCGTTCGTGGCCGAACTCATCGACCTCGCCGCCGGTGAAGAAGCGTGGCGGCAGGCCGCCGAGGTGATCCTATCGTCGGTCGTGCGCGTGCTGCTCGTTGACGAGACGCGGCTGGCGCACCTGAGCGCGGCGATCGACCCGTTGCAGCTGCCGCTGCGCATCCACTTTGAGGGGGTGGCGCTGAAGCCGCACGAGGCCGTGGCCGGCGACGCCCGGTACATGTCGGGCAAGCTCGACGTGAAGGATTGCCCGTTCAGCAGCTGGGTTCAGACGCGCCTTCGCTCGTCGAACCTCGACGCTCTGTGCGTGGCCGACCCGTCCGAGCTGGGTGGCGGGGGTGCACGGGTGACCCCGAGCGGGCAGACCCGCAACGGTTCCCGCGGAGCCCATGGCGCGAACAGCGGCCAGAAATCGATCATCGGTTTTTCCAGCCGGGCTCGGCTGGACGACATTGCGGTGGAGCTGGCCGCGCAGGGGCTGGCGGCCGACGCTGTCGCGGGGCGGGCATCCGCTGTGTCGGGGCAACTGGGTGAGCTGCGGGAACAGCAGGCCGCTCACCAGCACATTCTCGACACGGACTGGTCGTCGATCGACGTCGCTGCGGCCACCGCGCGCATTGCCGATAAGAAGTCCGAATACGAGCGGATGCGCTCCGGCAGCGATATCCTGCGCGCCCTGAGCGACGAAGAGGGCCGGCTCACCCTCGAACTCGACGCTGCCCAGAAACTCAAGCACACCACCGACGGGGTCGGTTCGGTGCTGGGCGAGGAGCAGGGCAGCATCGTCGACGCGCAGGACACGGTGAACGACCGACTCGAGCAGATCGAACGGGGCGAGGCCCTGACCCTGTCAGAGGAGCACGCCGCACACCTGAACGAACAGTTCGCGCTGGTTACCGACCGGAACGACCTCGCCGGTTTCCCTGGCGGCCTGAAGCGCCTGCGCGAGCGGTTGATCGACCAGTCGGCGCAGGATCGTGACCGCGCAGCCCGTGACCGGGCCACCATGATCGGCATCTTCTCGACCTACCAGGCCCGCTGGCCCGACCCGAATATCGGTGTCGCGCTCGAATCGGTCACGAGCTACACCGACATCCTCGACGCCATCCGCACCCTCGGCCTCTCCGAGCGTCGTCAGGAATGGAAGCGGCGGCTGTCGGCGTGGAGCGGCCAGGACCTCGTGCCGCTCACCGGCGCCTTCAACACCGCGATCGAAGAAATCGAAGACCGGCTGCGGCCGATCAACGAGATTCTCGCGACCCTGCCGTTCGGTGCGACCCGCGACCGGTTGCAGATCGCGCTGCGGCGGCTGCACCGGGACGATGCGACGGCCTTTCGCAAGGAGCTCAAGGTGCTTTCCTCGGGTGCGACCGAGCAATTCACCGATGACGAGACCGAAGACCGATTCACCCGGCTGCAGCAGTTCATGAGCCTGATCCGCCCTGGTACCGCTGAGACGCCTTCGCAGCGGGACCTGCTGCTCGACGTTCGGCAGCACGTGGAGATCACCGCCGTGCGCGTCACACCGGAGGGAGCCCGGGTCAGTACCTACTCGTCGCTCGGCGGCAAGAGCGGCGGCGAGTCGCAGGAACTCGTGGCCTTCGTCGTCGGCGCCGCCCTGCGCTTTCAGCTCGGCGACGAGAGCCGTACCCGGCCGCGCTTCGCCCCGGTGTTCCTCGACGAGGGATTTGTCAAATCCGACGCCGAATTCGCAGGCCGGGCCGTGGCCGCGTGGAAGGGCCTCGGCTTTCAGCTCATCATCGGAGCCCCGCTCGACAAGGTCACCGCCCTGGAACCGCACATGCAGCTGGTGCTGTCGATCACCAAGAACACGGCCACCGGCTATTCCTACATCACGCCGCTGGCGTCGCCGCAAGCCGCGGCCTAGCTGGAATAGCGGGAATAGACGGTGGCGTGTTTCGCCCTCGGCCGGACCGCCGCATCCACTTAGCGCAGGCTGTCCTTCGTGGCGGTGGCAGAAGGCCGTCCCTAGCATCGACGTAGAGACGCACGTTCAATCGGAAGAACCTGCGCCGAGACGATTCACCTGTGGGGATAATCATGTTTGACACCTTTTTCGGACTGCCCATGCATCCGCTCATCGTGCACGCGACCGAGGTCGTGGTTCCGATCGCAGCGCTGGTCCTGCTTCTGGCAGCAATCTGGCCGCGTTTTCGCCGCTGGGCCAAGCTGCTGCCGCTCGGGCTGACCCTGGCCGCGCTCGTACTCGTGCCGTTGTCGACTGAATCGGGGGAAGCCCTGGAGGAGCGGGTTTCCGAGAGCGCCCTCATCGATACTCACGCAGACCTGGCCGAGGGCTTGCTGCCCTGGGTGATCGGAATGGTCCTCATCGCCGCCGTGCTGTTCTGGTGGAACCTCAAGAAGGCACCCACGACCCGCGCGCCGAAGTGGGTCGCCATCGCCATCGCCGTTGCTGCGTTTGGGGCTTCGTCGGGCACAGTGGTGCAGGCCATTTTGATCGGTCACAGCGGGGCGACTGCCGTGTGGTCCGAAGACATGGACACTCCGGCCCAATAGCGCAGTTCCGGCTCCAGTTACCTTGGCGACCTCTGGTGAGCCTTCCGGCCGTCAGGGTGCACCGGCCGAGGCGTAACATGTTTGCGTGTCGGTCATGCGTTCTTCTGACTGGAGCACACCCATCGACCGGCGCTTAGGACTGGAGGCAATCGTGACCAGCACGCGGCGGCTCCGTCGGAATCCCAGCTTTCGTAACCCCACCTTTTTCTCTACCTGGCTGATCTGGCTGGTCGGGTTCCTGGCTTTTCCGATCGCGGGTCTGGCGGGCACGGCGGTGGGCGGTCGGGTCAGTAATCCCGTCGCGGCCCTGATCGGCGGCGCGGTCTGTGGGGTTGTCATCGGAGTCGGTCAGGTGTTGGTCAGTCGGCGTCGCCTCGATCCGTTGATCTGGATTCCCTTGACTGGGATCGGCATGGGCGTCGGGCTGCTGCTCGGCTCGACCGTCGTCAACTATCGCACAACGTTGGCCGAGCTGGCCCTGATGGGAGCGATCACCGGGATCGTGCTCGGCGCGGCGCAGGCCGTGGGGTTGCCGCCACGCACGCGTCGACGCTGGCTGTGGGCCCTCGGTATGGCCGCGCTGTGGGCGCTTGGCTGGACCGTGACGACGCTGGTCGGCGGCAACGTCGAGGCGCAGTTCACGAATTTCGGCGCCATTGGAGCGGTCACCGTCACGGCATTGTCCGGGCTCCTCCTGCACCTGCTGCTGCCGTTTCACCCCGCCTCGGGTGTGTGGTTGCGTTCACACCCCATCACTAGCTCGACCTAGGTGGCGCACCCGAGTCACGGTGCCGGCTGTCGCGCCAGGCACCGGTGGCCCACAGTGCCCACAGTACGAGCAGGGGTTGAAAGGCGAGGCGGATGCCCCGCGACAGATCCGAATTCAGCCCGAACGAGTCCGTGGCCGTGACGAATTGTGAGATGTTGCCGGGAAAGATGGCCACAAAGAACGCGGCCACGGTCCAGCCGACAGCCACGCGCCAACGGTGCAGCGCGAGTAGTGCGAGTCCCAAGGCGATCTCGACGATTCCGGAGAGTACAACGACGAGGTCGGGGCCGAGGGGAACCCAGGAGGGAACCTGCGCCTGAAAAGCGTCACGATTGAAGGTGAGATGGCTGACTCCGGCCAGCAGGAGTAGGGTGCCGAGGGCCAGCTGGCCCAACAGTCGTGGCCACGAACGACGCGAGCGCGGGCCTGCTTCAAGAAGCTGAGAAGGGGTCATTGCATTGAGTGTAATTGTTCGACCGTCAACCGGCCCACGGCGACGCAGGTAAAGTTGGTCAGTCACGTCATGCGGGAACCAACCCGCGCGTCCACGAGTTGCGCTTCGATCGGGTCGACCGTGCCCGAGGCATCTGGCAATCGTGGAGACAGCATGTGCACCGATCTCACCCTCAGCAGTTAGCCGGTGGCTACCGACCTATCAGGCGAGCGAAGAAGCCGCCGGTGGACTTCACCTTCACGTGTCCCTCGCAGCGCTGGTTGCGGGGCACGCCCTTCATAACCTGGTCGACGTGCTGGCCGCAGCCGGCCCAGGTGGTCTTCTGGCAGGTCTTGCAGGTGACTGCTCTGCACATGGTGGGTGCCTTTCGTTGGGGAAGTATCTCTACACTATACCCTTGGGGGTATACAGAGAATTCACACCTGACGAACGGATGCTCCCGCCCCGGTCGGTGTATCGTTCGAGCATCGACCACGTGGCCGGCTGAACAGATCGAGAGCGGCGCAGCATGAGTAGTGAACCTCCTATCAACGACGTCACCGACGACGACATCGAGGTCACACACTCCAAATCCTGGGCCGCTGGCGTACCCGGCGTGCTGCACTCGATGGAGCCGGCGATCACCCAGATGGGCGCTGTGCGGGGCATGCGGGCGCTGCTGTCGATGAACCAGAAAGACGGGTTCGACTGCATGAGTTGTGCTTGGCCAGACCCTGACCATCGTAAGGCCTTCGAATTCTGCGAGAACGGCGCCAAAGCGGTCACCTGGGAGGCGACGCCGATCACCATCCCGACCAGCTTCTGGGCAGAGCACTCGCTCGCCGACCTGCGTGAGAAGAGCGAATACTGGCTCGGAATGCAGGGCCGGCTGGTCGAACCGGTCTACAAACCGGCCGGCAGCGACCACTACCGCCCGGTCAGCTGGCCCGAAGCCTTTCGGGTGATCTCCGCCAAGCTCAATGCCCTGGACTCACCCGACCAGGCCGCGTTCTATACCAGCGGCCGCGCCTCCAACGAGGCCGCGTTCGCCTACCAACTGTTCGCTCGCGCGTACGGCACCAACAATCTGCCCGACTGTTCCAACATGTGTCACGAGTCCACCGGCTGGGCCATGGGTCAGACCGTCGGTATCGGCAAGAGCACGATCAGCTATGACGACTTCGCCAAGTCCGACCTGATCATCATCATGGGGCAGAACCCCGGCACCAACCACCCGCGCATGCTCACCGCGCTCGAAGAGGCGAAGGACGCTGGCGCCCAGATCGTCGCGGTCAACCCGCTGCCCGAGGCGGGCCTTCGCCGCTACAAGAACCCACAACGAGTGCGCGGGGTCATCGGCCACGGCACCGACATCGCCGACCAGTTTCTGCAGATCCGCATCGGCGGTGACATGGCGCTGCTGCAGGCCGTCTCCAAACGGGTGCTCGACGCCGAAGATGCCAGCCCCGGAACCGTGCTCGACCAGGCCTTCCTCGATGAACACTGTCACGGACTGGCCGAATTGCGCGAGCATCTCGCCCAGCTGGACGAGCGGATGGTGCTGGCCTCGACGGGCCTGCGCGCGGCCCAAATCGATGAACTGGCGAAGCGGTATATCAGCGCCGATCGGGTGATCATCACCTGGGCGATGGGGCTCACCCAGCAGAAAAAGGGCGTCGTGACCATCAAGGAGATCATCAACCTGCTGCTGTTGCGTGGCAACATCGGCAAGCCCGGTGCCGGCGCCTCGCCGATTCGCGGCCACAGCAACGTGCAGGGCGACCGCACCATGGGCATCTGGGAGCAGATGCCGCCGGCCTTCCTCGACGGACTGGAAAAAGAGTTCGGCTTCAATCCGCCGCGCAAGCACGGTGTGGACTCCGTCGACGGGGTTCGCGCCATGCGGGACGGAAAGATGAAGGTGTGGATGGGCCTTGGCGGCAATTTCGTCGCAGCCATGAGCGACACCGGCATTGCCGAGGCTGCCATGGCGCGCACGGAGATGAGCGTGCAGATTTCCACCAAGCTCAACCGGTCGCACGCCGTGACCGGCGAGGAGGCTCTGATTTTGCCGACCATGGGCCGCACCGAGATTGACGAGCAGGCCACTGGGGAGCAGTTCGTCTCGGTCGAAGATTCGGTCTGCGCGGTGCATCCGTCCTGGGGCAAGCTCAAGCCGGTCTCGACGAACCTGCTCTCCGAGGTCGCGATCATCTCGCGCCTGGCCCGGGCGGTACTCAGCGACAAGGTGGCGGTGGACTGGGCCGGTTTCGAGGCCGACTACGACCTGATTCGCGAGCATATCTCGCACGTCGTGGGCGGCTGCGAAAACTACAACGAGCGCATCCGTCAGGAGGGCGGTTTCGTGCTGCCGAACGGCCCGCGCGACTCCCGCACCTTCAACACTCCCACCGGCAAGGCCATGCTGACCACGAACACGCTGGAGCACCTCGAGGTGCCGCCCGGGCGTCTCGTGCTGCAGACGCTGCGCAGCCACGACCAGTTCAACACCACCATCTACGGCCTGGACGATCGCTACCGTGGCATCAAGAAGGGTCGGCACGTGGTCTTCATCAACAAGAAAGACCTGATCAATCTCGGCTTCAGTGACGGCGACCTGGTCGACGTGCACAGCGAGTTCAGCGACAACGTCGACCGGGTGCTGCGCGGCTACCGGCTGGTCGCCTACCCGACGCCGCGCGGCTGCGCTGCCGCGTACTATCCGGAGGCGAACGTGCTGGTGCCGCTCGACAGCGTTGCCGACGGCAGTAACACGCCGGTGTCGAAGGCCGTCATCATTCGATTGGAGCCTGCTGCCCAGTCGTGAAAGCTAGTGTGCTCATGGTTACTGAGCAGTATTGACCCAGCCGGCCTCGTCGGGGTTCTCCTCCGCGGGCTGCCGGCAGACGTCGAGCACGATCTCCGCTGCCCGGGCGATCGCTAACTGCGAGGCTATCGTCGAGTTGGCTGCGGCGAGGCCTGCGGCGTAGCCGACGACGAAGGTGGTGATCGGGGCGGCCATGGGGCTGACAGCGTGAGCAGCCTCATCGGCGACGTTGAGAATGAGGTGGTTGTCCAGTTCCAGGTCCAGAATCTGCAGGGCCTGGCTGAGCCGGCGGGTCCACTGCTGGAGGATCTTTTCGTCTACGGCGTTATGCGTCACAGCAGCTCCTTGAGTTGTCGGGTCTCACGTGTCGGATGCATCGGATGCTTAGCTGATCTGAGGGTACCCTCGCCGGAGAATTTCTGTGCAACGAAATAGTGCCGACCGCGCGTTACCAACCCATCGTGCCCGCGGCCCCCTTGAACGGTCCGGCGATTTTTGCCGTGATCCAGCCGCCGTAGTAGTCACCCTCCTGCGCGCGCACGGTTTCACCGTCAACGGTGCAGCGCGCCATGGCTCCCGGGTAGATAGCCACCCGGTCCGCCAGCGTTTCGAAGCCTGCGGTCGGCGTGGGATAGAACCAGGCGGCCCGGGCGCTTGAACCGACGGTGAGGTAGCCGGCGACGCCCTTGTATTCGCAGTAGCTGTGGCCCGGTGCGGGTTGCAGCAGGCCAGGGTCGAACGCCGTGCGCGGCAGGTAGTACACCGGGGGATGGCTGGTTTCCAGCACCCGCACCACGTCGGTTGTGTCGGCGATCGTCACGCCGTCGAGTTCGATCGTGACGTGCTCACCGGTGTGTTCGACGCGCGGCGGTCGCGGGTAGTCCCAGACGGATTCCTGGCCCGGGCGGAGGGGATCGCGTTTCACTCGCTCATTCATGACCCGATGCTAGAACGGTAACCTGCGAAGCCAGCTGTCAGTTCTGTGGGGGCGCAGGTTTCGGGGACGCAGGGCGACCACGGTCAGCGCGGCGGCCAGCACCGCGAGACCGGCGACCATGCCGACCGTGCCGCCCCAGCCCCACTGCACGAAGAACACGCCGCCCAGCCAGCCGAACAGGCTCGATCCGGCGTAGTAGGACAGGTTGTACAGCGATGATGCCTGAGCGCGACCGACCGTGGCCTCGGCGCCGGTCCACCCGGAGGCCACGGCGTGCGCGGCAAAGAAGCCGGCCGTGGCCAGCACGAGGCCGAGCAGAACGACCACGAGCACGCTCGACAGGGTTAGAAGTACGCCCACTGTCATGCAGGCGAGCGAGCCGAGCAGAATCGACCAGCGTCCGAATCGGGCAGCCAGGATGCCGGCCTGGGCCGACGACCAGGTGCCGGCGAGGTAGGCCACGAAGACGAGACTGATCAGGGCTTGTGGAAGGTTGAAAGGGTCGTGGGCTAGGCGAAAACCGAGGTAGTTGTAGAGGGCAACGAACCCGCCCATCAGCAGAAACCCCTGGGCATAGAGCGCGAGCAGGCGCGGTGACTTGAGGTTGGCGCCGAGTAGCCTGACCAGGCTGAGATCCGTGCCGCGTTCGCGTGCCCGGCGCGGCACAAAACCGCGAGGCGCCGGAATCAGACTGATGAACAGCACGGCCGACACCGCGCAGAGCACGCCGACGGTGAAAACGCCGACTCGCCAGTTGGTCAGTTCGGTGACCGGCCCGGCCACGAGACGCCCGAGCAGTCCACCGATCGAGGTGCCGGCCACGTAGGTGCCCGCCGCACGGGCGGCGTGCCTTGGTTCGATCTCCTCGCTCAGGTAGGCGATCGCGATCGCCGGCACCCCGCCGAGCATCAACCCTTCGACGAAACGGCCGGTGAGCAACAGCGAGAAGGTGGGCGCGAACGGCACCAGCAGCCCGAACACCGTGGCGGCGATCACCGCGATCGACATGGCCCGCACCCGGCCGAGCCGGTCGGCTACGAGCGACCAGGGAATCACGCCGATGGCCAGGCCGAGTGTCGATGCGGAGATGACGAGGGCGGCATCCGCTGCGCTGACCCCCACGTCGCCGGCGATCTGGGCGAGCACAGCCTGGGGCGAGTAGAGCTGGGCGAACGTGGCGATGCCGGCGAAGAACAGTCCGGCGAGCAGTTTGCGGTAGTCGGAGCTGCCGTGCGAGTGCCCGTTCCAGCTCGCGGATGACGCCGCCCGGCCCGGGTGCGCGGGCGTCATCTGCGGGTGGTCAGGACTGGGGGCACTCGTTCAGAGTACCCGGCTGCGCCGCACCCACCGTGACGAATCTGGCTACAGTGTGCGCATGAGTTCTGATGCGGTAAATCTGACGGTTGACGGCCCGCACGGTGCGCGCGAGGTGCGCCTGTCGAGCCCGGCCCGGGTGCTCTGGCCCGAGCCGGGAATCACCAAACTCGACCTCGCCCAGTACTTCATCGACGTGGGGGAGGCGTTTGTTGGGGCCAACGGTGACCGTCCGGTGTCGCTGCAGCGCTTCAGTGGCGGCATCGACGGGGAGCAGTTCTTCTCCAAGAACCCGCCGAAGGGCGCACCGGACTATGTGCGGGCCGTACCCGTGGTCTACCCGAGCGGGCGCACGCATCCGCAGCTCGTGCTCGACGAACCGGCCGCCGTGGTGTGGGCGGTGCAGATGAACACGATCGTGTTCCACCCCTGGCCGTCCCGGGCCGAACTCCCCGATAATCCCGACGAACTCCGCATCGACCTGGATCCGCAGCCGGGAACCGATTTCGCCGATACCATTCCCGTCGCCGTGGAACTGAAGAACCTGCTCGCCGAAGACGGCCTGACGGCGTTTGTGAAGACATCCGGTAATCGCGGGCTGCACGTCTTCGCGCCGATCGAACCCACCCGCGAATTTCTCGACGTGCGGCACGCGGTCATTGCGGCCGCGCGCGAACTGGAACGACGGATGCCCGAGACGGTCACCACGAACTGGTGGAAGGAAGAGCGGGGCGAGCGCATCTTCATCGACTATAACCAGGCCAACCGCGATCGCACCATGGCCGGCGCGTACAGCCCCCGGCCGCTGCCGCACGCTCCGGTCTCCTGCCCGCTGGAGTGGAGCGAACTCGCCGGGGCCGACCCGCGTGCATTCACGATTCTGACGGTTCCGGATCGACTGCGGAGCCAGGGCGACCCGTGGGCGACGATGCATGGGCACCCCGGCACCATCGACACCCTGTATTCGTGGTGGGAACGCGATCTGTCCAACGGGCTCGGCGAACTGCCCTTTCCGCCGGACTTTCCGAAGATGCCGGGGGAGCCGCCGCGCGTGCAGCCCAGTCGCGCCAGGAAGCCCGGCTAGCCCGCCGCCCGAGCCCGCGGTCAGTTCGCTATGCGCTCGAATGGCAGGGGCGGCTCCGGCGGGGTGCCAGTGCCGAACGGGTGCCCGCCGAGGTCGGCGCGAGCGTGCGGGGCCAGCCAGGCTGCGGCATCCGGTCCCTTAGGCACGATGCCGCTCGGGTTGATGTCCACGTGGGTCACGTAATAGTGTTTTTTGATCTGGTCGAAGTCGATGGTGTCGCCGAACCCGGGGGTCTGGAACAGGTCGCGGGCGTAGGCCCACAGCACCGGCATCTCGCTGAGCTTGTTGCGATTGCACTTGAAATGCCCGTGATAGACCGAGTCGAACCGGGCCAGGGTGGTGAACAAGCGGATGTCCGCCTCGGTTATCGTGTCGCCCACGAGATACCGCTGCCCGGCCAGGCGCTGTTCGAGCCAGTCGAGCCGCGCGAACAGGGCGTCGTAAGCCCGCTCGTAGGACTTCTGGCTGCCGGCGAAACCGCACTTGTAGACGCCGTTGTTCACGTCGTGAAAGATCAGGTTGGCGACCTCGTCGATCTCGGCCCGCAGCACCTCGGGGTAGAGGTCGGGGGCGCCGGGACGGTGGTACTGCGTCCACTGCGTCTCGAAATCGAGGGTGATCTGCGGGTAGTTGTTGGTGACGACCTTACCGCTTGGCACATCGACGATCGCCGGCACGGTGATGCCGCGGGGATAGTCGGGAAAGCGGGCGAAGAAGGCCTGCTGCAGGCGTTCGATGCCGAGCACCGGGTCGAGGCCGCCGGGGTCGAGGTCGAAGGTCCAGCTGTTCTTGTCGTGCGTGGGGCCGGGCAGACCGAGCGAGATCACACCCTCAAGGCCGAGCAGGCGGCGCACGATGGTGGTGCGGTTCGCCCAGGGACAGGCGCGGGCCGCGACCAGGCGGTACCGGCCCGGTTCGACCGGCCAGCCGTCCCGGCCGTCCTGGGTGATGCGGTCTTCGATGTAATTGGTGTCGCGGTTGAAATCCAGGCCGGGCGTGATGTAACTGGGGTCGAGGCTCATGCGTCCACGCTACGCGCTGCCGGGCTCCGCTGTAGGTTCGGCCGTGAGTTCGGCCGTGATCTCCGCGTCGGTGCGTGCGTCGATGATGCCCCACATCATGTGGGTGGGGCCGCTGCTATCGCTCGGTTCCACCCGCGGCCGGCTGGCCCAGCCGCGGGAGACGGCGGCAGCACCGAGTTGCGCGAGCGAAGCCGCGACGCGGTTCTTGCGAATCTTGCCGGCCAGCACGCTGCCGTCGGGCGACTGACGCCAGCCTCGCTTGGCGGCGATCACCCGTCCGATCTCTTCGTCGGTCAGCCAGCGCGAAAAACTGCGGGTGGGCGGGTCGATGGCAATCAGCTTCATGCCCACACTGTACCCGCCTCCGCACCGTGAGCACGCCGAGCAATACGGCGACGCTGTCGGAAAAATCTGTGCCCCGAGCTGCGTGCGATCGACTGATCCGGGCGATGATCACAGCATCACCCCGACAACATAAGGAGAACGACCATGAGCAGTCGACTCAACCCGTATCTCGGTTTTCGCGACACCGCGCGCGAAGCCATGGACTTCTACCAGAGTGTCTTCGGCGGAGAGATTACGCGCAGCACCTTCGGTGAATTCAACGCGAGCGACGATCCGGCCGAGAAGGACAAGATCATGCACTCGGAACTGACCACTACGAGCGGTTTCTCGCTCATGGCTTCTGACACCCCCAGCAGTATGGAACTCCCCACCAGCAGCAGCGTCACCGTGTCCCTCAGCGGCGACGACGAAGCCGAACTGACCGGGTACTGGGAGAAATTGCTCGAAGGCGGCACCGCGACCAGGTCGCTCAGCAAGGCACCGTGGGGTGACAGCTTCGGCATGCTGGTCGACAAGCTCGGCACCAGCTGGATGGTCAACATCGCGGGGACCACGGCGGATGCGGCCTCCTCGAGCGGCACGAAGTCAGTCCGCGACGACGTCACCCGGTGACTTGTCGGGGCGCCAGCCCCGCCACGAGGGCTGGCGCAGCCGACCGGTCGCTGTCCATTCGGCGAACTCCACCTCGGCGACGAGGGTGGGGCGCACCCAGACGGCGCTCTGGGCATCCGTTGGCGGAATGTCACTGAACGGTGTGGTTTTTCGCACCAGCCGGGTCAGTCGAGAACGGATGTCGGTGAGGTCGCGCTCCCCAAACCCCGTGCCGACGCGCCCGACGTAGCGGAGGCCCGCATCGGCCGGCACCCCGAGCAGCAGCGACCCGATCGCGCCGGTGCGGTTGCCGCGGCCGGGCCGCCAGCCGCCCACGACGACCTCCTGGGTACGAAAGTGTTTGATTTTCACCCAGTCGTGGGAGCGGCGCCCGCCCGTGTACCGGCCGTCGAGCCGCTTGGCCATAACCCCTTCGAGCCCGAGCTGACGGCTGGTCTGAAACGCCTCGGAGAAATCACCGTCGAACCGTGGCGGCACCTGCGTGGAGCCGGTCGCGGTGACCGCGTTCTCCAGCCGGTCCCGGCGCGCGCTGTAGGTGAGCCCGGTCAGGGAGCGGCCGTTTTGTTCGAGCAGGTCGAAGAGCATGAACTGCACCGGGGCACGTTTCGAGGCAGCCGCCACTTCCCGTTCCTCGGTGAGTTTCATGCGGGTCTGCAATAGCCCGAAGTTCGGTCGGCCGCGTTTGTCGACGGCCACGATCTCGCCGTCGAGCACCGCGGCATCCGTTTCTGGTTGGGTCGCCAGTCCGGCGAGCAGATCGGCGACGAGATCGGGATAGGACGCCGTCACGTCGTGCCCGTTGCGGGTGACCAGGCGCACGCTTTGCTCGGCCAGCGACACGTAGGCGAGCGCACGCATGCCGTCCCACTTCATTTCGAAGGCCCAGCCGTCGCCGCCGAGGTCGGTTTCGGAACCGGCAGCGGCCAACATGGGGGAGTAGGTGTGCTTCGTCGGTGCGGGTGCGATGCTCGCCGCCGATGCGCTGTGCGGGCGGGCATTCGTGCGGGAGCCGGCGCCACCGGTGAGTGGCTTCATGCGGTGGATCAGCCAGTTGTTCGCTGGTTTGCTGCCGTGGCCGTCGCTCGTGCGAATCAGGGCAAACCGGGCTGAGCCGCCGAGCCCGGCGTCGGGTTCACCGTGCAGGGTCACGATCACCTCGTCGTCGCGCCATTTTTCGAGTTCGTAGTCGCCGCGGTCCCAGATGGATACATCGCCGGCGCCATATTCTCCGACTGGAATATTTCCCTCGAAACTGCCGTATTCGAGCGGATGATCCTCCACGTGCACCGCAAGCCGGTTCTGGGCGGTCGACACCGGCACGCCACGCGGCAACGCCCAGGACACCAATACGCCGTCGTGTTCCAGCCGAAAATCCCAGTGCAGGCTGCGGGCGTGGTGTTCCTGAATGACGAAAGATTGGCCAGTGGAGGCCAGGGCCGGTGCCTCGGGAACCGGCTCGGGGGTCTTCGACGCATCGCGCTTGTCGCGGTACACCGTGAGGCGGTCCGGTGTGACCAGGGCGGACGCCGAATCGACCTCGGCGGCGGCGTGCTCGAACGACCCGGCCGACAGCTGTGCGAGCGGATCCTCCCGCCGTTTTAGACGAGCGAGCACCTGCTTGTAGTCGAACTGTTCGAGGTCGGCCGAGGCCAGTTCCTTCCAGGTGCGCGGGGTCGCGACCATCGGGTGGCTCCGCCCCCGCAGCGAATACGGGGTGATGGTGGTTTTCGCGGCGTTGTTCTGGCTCCAGTCCACCAGCACCTTGCCGGGCCGCAGGCTCTTCTTCATGTCGCTCACGACGAGGTCGCGGTGGTCGGCTTCGAGGGCTCGTGCCAGTTCGTGCGCCACCGCCGACACCTGATCGGAGGTGTACGACAGATCGAGGGCCGCATACAAGTGGATGCCCTTGCTTCCGCTGGTCACGGGCATCGGTTCCAGCCCAATGTCCTGCAGAATCGTGCGGGCCATCCGCGCCACCTCCGCGCATTCGGCGAGTCCGATGCCCTCACCCGGGTCGAGGTCGAGCACGAGCCGGTCGGGATTGCGCTGGGTGCCGGTGCGGCCGAACTGCCACTGCGGCACGTGAATTTCAAGGGCGCTCATCTGCCCGAGCCAGGTGAGGGTGGCGAGGTCGTTCACCAGCGGGTAGATGTTCACGTGGTCCTTGTGCTGAATCTCACGCCGTTTCACCCAGCTCGGCGCCCCGGGTTCCAGATTCTTCTGGAAGAACATCGGGCCGGGGCTCTCATTCGTGCCGACGCCGTGCACCCAGCGTTTTCGGGTGGCCGGTCGGTTCGCCGCGTGGCCAATGAGCACGTCGGCGATGGCCGCATAGTACGCCAGCACGTCAGCCTTGGTGGTGCCGGTCTCCGGGTACAGCACCTTGTCGAGGTGGGTGAGCGAAATGCGGTGCCCCTCAACGGAAACCACCTGACTGCTGGCGTTCATGCATCAACTGTGCCGCAGAAACCGCGGGTCTACTAGGCGAAAAATGTCTCATTCGGGTGTGTACTGGTCGAATGAGAAGCATCTGGACCGGTGCGATCACCTTCGGGCTCGTCAATGTGCCCGTCAAGGTGTATAGCGCAACTGAAGACCACGACGTGTCGCTGCACCAGGTGCACGATGCCGATGGGGGGCGCATCCGCTATCAACGCCGGTGCGAGATCTGCGCCAAGGTCGTTCCATACGACCACATCGACAAGGCTTTCGAGGACGGTGAGCAGGCCGTGGTGCTCACGGCGGACGATTTCGCCACGCTCCCCTCCGAGCGCAGCAAGGAGATCGACGTGGTCGAATTCGTGCCGAGCGACCAGATCGACCCGATCATGCTCGACAAGAGCTACTTTCTCGAACCCGACGGCAAGTCGTCGAAGGCCTATGTGCTGCTGCGTCGCACGCTTGAAGCCACCGATCGGACGGCCATCGTGCACTTCGCGCTGCGGCAGAAGACCCGGCTCGGAGCGCTGCGTGTGCACGGCGACGTGCTCATGCTGCAATCCCTGCTGTGGGACGACGAGGTGCGCGAGGCCAAGTTCGCGTCCCTCGACGAGCTGGTGAACATCAGCGCCAAGGAACTGGACATGTCGGCCGCGCTGGTCGAGTCGTTCGCGGCCGACTTCGCACCGGATGCCTTCACCGACGACTACCAGGACGAGTTGCGGGCGCTGATCGAGGCCAAACTGAAAAGCGGCGAGGCTGTGTCGACCGAGGTCACCTTCGGTGAAACCGAGGATGAGGGCGAGGGCGGCGAGGTACTCGACCTAATGGAGGCCCTGCGGCGCAGCGTCGAGGCCAGCCGCGATCGGGCCAAGCCCAAGCCGCACGAGAAGGCGAAGCGGGCCCGTTCCGCCTCCTGATCGGGCAGCTTCACGGTTCGCGCGAGGCGAACCTCAGTGGTGGCGCTTGGCGAGCAGGTACATCTTTACGTTGAGCTGCAGAAAGCGCACGAGCTGAACCAGCACGTTGCTGCGTCGTCTCAGTTCGCGGGCGCTCGGCAGCGGCGCGACGTCGATGTGGGCTTGGGCGGTGTCCATGGTGTTCTTCCTTCTAACTCGGTGGCAAAGTGGATGCGTGCGACTCACTCCGGAATGAGATACCAGAACGGGTACGCCTTGGCTTTGTACACGAACATCGTGTGCAGCACGCCAAGAGCGGCGAGGGCAGCCTGAGCGTGCGCAGCGGCACCCAGCACGGCCACGAATACCGCGTGCTCGGCTCGCTCAAGGGGCTCACGGACGCCATCGAGCCCACCCTCGTCACGCTCACCTGTTCCAGCACGCCGGCACGGAGTTTCTCTACATGCTGACCGGCAAAATGGTCTACGGCCACGGCCCCTACAAATACACCATGGTGCCCGGCGACTCGCTGCTGCTCGACGGCGAGGGCCCGCACGGCCCGCTGCAACTGCTCGAGCTGCCCATCACCTTTCTCGCCATCACCGCCAAATAGCTCGGCTCCGGGTATCCTGTGCGGCATGGCCGAATCGGCAAGCGCCCGGGGTGAGAGCGCGACCCTGCACGGCGTCGTCGAGTTCGCACCCGAGCAACGACCGCAATCGCCGTGCACGGTCACGGTGCTGGTGGAAGACGTGTCGAAAGCGGATGCCCCCAGCACGATCGTGGGCCGCTCCCGGTTTCAGATTCCCGCGCCGCCCCGCAGCGAACTGTCCGATCGCGACGTGAACTTTGCCATGACCGTACCCGCCGATGCGCTCGACTCCGTGCGGCGGCTGAACGTGCGGGTGCACGTGAGCGCGCGGATGCGGCGGGAACCGGACGTGACCGAACGGCCGGACATCACCGAGGGGGACTTCGTCTCAACGCAGTCCCACCCGGTGCTGCCTGACCCGGTTCTGCCCGGCCTCGCGTCAGTTCGTGTCCCGGTTCTGCGAGTCTGAACCCTCGGCAACGGCACGCGCCTCAGCCTCGTCGAACGACGTGATCACGCCGCCGAGACTCTCGTAGCCGGTGAGCGACGGACCCCACGCTGCTCCGTTGAACCACTTGTGGAACAGCGCGCTGTTGGTTCCGGTCAGGAACACGTCGAGCCGCCCGGGTGCCCAGGACACCACGCGCGGCTGTGAGGTCGGCGATGCCGCCCATGTTCTCGTAGCCGAGCACCGACGGCCCCCACCCGTTGCCGTCGAACCACTTGTGGTGTAGCGCGCCATCCGTGCCCGTGACGAAGACGTCGAGCCGGTTCGGGCCCCAGGAGACTACCCGCGGCGCCGAGGTGCAGACTCCGCCGAGACGTTCATACCCGGTGAGCGACGGGCCCCAGGCTGAGCCGTTCCACCACTTATGGTAGAGCGCCCGGTCGGTGCCGATCACGAACAGGTCCAGCCGGTTCGGACCCCAGGAGACGACTTCGGGCTAGCCGACGACGATGCCGCCCATGTTCTCGTAGCCGGTCACCGACGGGCCCCACGCCCCGTTGAACCACTTGTGATAGAGCGCATGGTCGCTTCCAACGACGAACACGTCGAGCCGGTTCGGACCCCAGGAGACCACCCGTGGGTCACCGAGGATGACGCCGCCCATGTTCTCGTAACCCGTCACCGACGGGCCCCACGCGCTGCCATTCCACCACTTGTGGTACAGCGCACTGTCGGTTCCGGTGACGAACAGGTCGAGCCGGTTCGGGCCCCACGCCACGGCTTGCGGAACACTCTCGGCGATGCCGCCCATGTTCTCGTAGCCGGTGACCGACGGCCCCCAGGCTCCGCTGAACCACTTGTGGAACACCGCACGATTGGTGCCGAGCACGAAGGCGTCGAGCCGGTTCGGTCCCCACGACACGACCGGGCTCGAACTTGCCCTGGGCGTTTGTGGGTACATGAAGTTGACCGCCGCGATGTCACCGGCCGACAGGGCCGTGCGCTGGCCGATCTGGGCTTCGGCCTGCACCGGGGTGATGGTCTCTAGCCCATTCTTTGAAAACGCGGTGCGCGGGTAATGCATGATCGAGCCGTAGTCATAGCCGCCGACGTCATCACCGTCGACGATGTGCTGGTCGAACTGGCTCTCCATACCTGGTGAGATGTTGGCCGCGTTGATGGTCACGAAGGTGTTGCGGTCTTCGCGGCTCTGTTCGTGCCAGAGACCGACCGCGTGGCCGATCTCGTGGATGGCGTTGCCGTTCGTGCAGCCGGTACCCAAACTGATGGTCTGCAGGCCGTTACCCTGCATACCGAGCATCGACCAGCATCCGCCGGCATCGCTGAACTCGACGAAGTTGGGAAATTGAGCGGCATTGGCCGGGGTGCGTTCCGAAAAACGGATGGGCGTGCGCGCCTCCCAGTGCGTGATCGCGTCCCGCACCCGCTGCTGGTAGGGGAGGGCGGCGTTGATCTGAAACGGAACCTGCGCGTTCGGCCAGCGAAACCGCGCGCCGGTGATGATGACGGCCCGGGCGGGACCGTCGTCCTGGTTCGCCTGATCCTTGCTCTGCTCCAGTTCGGCGACGGTGCCCAGCACAATGTCACCCTCGAAGACCGCCAGGCTGTTGACCTTGTAGTAGACCACTTCCGTCGGTCCGAAGGTGACGCCGGAGATGATACCGGAGGCCGACTCTCCTGCCTGAAATTCACCCTCACTGACGAATTTCTGGTCCCCGCCAGGGCCGGAATTGTTTACTGCCATGGAACTGCTCCTTGTGTCCTCTGTTCCCTCCTGGCACGGGCCGGAATTGGCGGTGCCGGAATGAGCGCTGTGCCGCAAGTGGTACCAGTGACCACTGGCGGTCAAGCTACGCCGGCAGGCGTTATCGGAGCGTTACTCGATGTGCGACGGCGCGACCAGCCGTTCGATCGCGGCGAGGGGGATGGGCAGCCAGGTGGGGCGATTGCGAATCTCGTACACTGCTTCGTAGAGTGCTTTGTCGAGTTCGAACGCATCGAGGAGCGCGCTCTGTTCGGCCAGCTTGATGCCGGACCGTTCGGAGTAACCGTCGAGGAAGGCGTTGCGGCAGGCCGTGGCCCACTCAAAAAAAGTGGGCAGGGCATCCGTTGTTTCGGCCATCGCCCCCGCCACATACGAGAACGAACGCAGCATGCCCGCAACGTCGCGCAGCGGAATGTCGGGTTGCGTGCGCTCGCGCAGGGTACGCAGCGGCTCCCCCTCAAAGTCCAGGAGCACCCAGCCACGGCCGTTGACATCGAGCACCTGGCCGAGATGGAAATCACCGTGAATGCGTTGCAGCCGCGGCCAAGCTGCCGCCTCGGCCCGGACGAACACCGCCTCGATGGCATCGCGGTAGGCGGCCAGAACCGGCACTTCGTCCAAGGTCTGGCTGCAGCGCAGGCGCATCTTCGCCATTTCGTCCGCGATCACGGTGGGGGTGGCATCCAGGGTCGGAAGGGTTCGGGCGAGGTCGGCGTGCACATCAGCGGTGGCCTGCCCCAGTCGAAAAGATGGGCCCGTGAAGTCGGTGCCGGCGGCAGCGGCGACCAGGGCGGTGCGCCAGGCATCCGGAGCATCGGGTAAAAACTCCTGGGCGAAGGCCAGGTGTCCGACGGCACGGCCGCCCGGTTCGGCGGGGTCATCCCACTGGCCGAGGATGGCGCCGAACGGCAGCGGGATCCGCGCTGATCCGGCGCTCGCCAAGGCAGCCTGCACCGTCACGTCCGGATTCTCGCCGGCATGAATGATACGAAACACCTTGCAGATGATCGGCATCGTCGGCGCTCCGGCAGCGTCCGTGCGCTCCACGATGATCGAGGTATTGGATTGCTCACCGCGGAGTACGCGGCTGGAGGTCACCACGGTCTGCGACGGGGCCGCTGAACCCGATCGCAGATCGTCGCCGCGCGCACTGGCGGCGGCACGATCGGTTGAGGGCAGGCTGGAGACCGATACGCCCTGCAGCTCCATGAATGTGAGTACGGCGGCAGCGAAGGCCGGATCGTAGGCCGCGTCGTAGATGAAGCGTGCGTGATCAGAACCGGGCTGGCGCACGGTGATCAGGGCATTGGCCGCACCGGGCAGTTCAGAGACGCGCTCAGTTGTGGGCAGTTGGTACAGAGTGATTCCCAGGCTCGCGGTATCCAACATGAGGTCGACGCGGATGCTCACTCCGGCCTCGAGGGAGTCCAGCGAGAAATGGCCGATGCTGCGCAGGGCCGGTACCTGCCCCTTATTGCCGAACCAGCGCTGCCCCGCGACCCATGCGTTCACATAGTCGGGCAGCGGAGTACCCCGATGGTTCGGGGCGAGGTCGGGATTGCTGGAGCCGTGTGCATTCTGGGCGCGCTCTCCATCGATCATGCCGCCAGCGTAGCCTCCTCTCCCGGATTACGCCCGAGGATGCGTGCGGGTCGTCACGCCGACGCCCCAGCGGATTCTCGGCCGGCGATATTCGATGGACGACCGTTCGTCAAGCCCCCCAAACGGGATTTCTCGAATCCGACGACATTTTCGAGAGCTTGCGCTAGAATTGTAAACAATTGACAGACCGCTGAACTGCGTCACATCGTCAATGAAATTCTCATTCCATGCAATTCAGACATTCACCCAAGGAAGAACTGTGAAGGGTATGCCCCAGCGATATTCATTGGAACCCGTCATCCAGGAATCCACCCCGTCGATCATCGCCCGCAAGCTTCGGTACGCGATCGCACACGGCGAGGTGGCTCCCGGGGCTCAACTGGGCGAGGCCGAACTCGCCCGCGAGCTCGGCGTCAGCCGGGGTCCGCTGCGCGAAGCGATGCAACGGCTGACCCAGGAGGGCCTGCTGGTCAGTATTCGCAACCGGGGCTTGTTTGTCATCGAAATGACGGATGCTGAGATTCGCGACATGTACGTGCTGCGCACCGCCATCGAATCGGCCGCCTGCAAGCTGCTCGTGCGCGCCGACCACGTCGCCGCCGGTGAAGACCTGCTGGCCAAGGTATCCGAGATGGAGAATGCGGCCGCCTCCGGCGACCGCGCCGCCATGAGCGACGCCGACATGGCCTTCCACGAACACCTCGTCGCGTTGAGCGGCAGCCGCAGCCTCGCACGTATCCACAGCACGCTCATGACCGAGACGCGCATGTGCCTGACCGTGCTGCAGGACTCGTACCGGGTCACCGAGGAGTGGATCGCTGAGCATCGCGGCATCGCCGAGGCTGTGCTGGGCGGGGATGGTCCGTTGGCCGAAAGCCGGTTGAGTGACCACGAAGACGATGCGCTGGCGCGACTGACTACCGAACCGGCATCTGTTTCGGTCGGTTGAGTCCGAAACCGGCGCTGCTACGGGGTGACCTCGCCGACCAGCCGCAGGCAGAGCAGAGCATAGGCGCGGGCGGCGCAGACCAGTTCGGTGACGCTCACCGATTCATCGATCTGGTGGGCCTGGTGGTTGAGGTCGCCAGGCCCGAACACGATCGTCGGAATGCCGAACTCGCGGTCGATGAAGCCGCCGTCGCAGGCGGCGCTCCACCCGCCGATCGGGCTTTCCCCGCCTCCCGCGTCTGCCGCTGCAGCGACGGTCTGGATTACGATCGGACTCTGGGCGCTGGTGCGAAAGCCGGGCATCTCCATGGTCACCTCGAAGGTCACGGTGATGCCAGCACGGTCGATGCCGGCCGCCGTGACCTGGGCGGCGAGGGCCGCCACGATCTGCTGCGGGTCTTCGCCCGGCATGAGACGCCGATCGAGCCAGACCCGGCAGTCGGCCGCGACCATCGAGGTGCCGTCACCACCCTCGATGCGGCCGACGTTCCAACTGCCCGCGCCGAGCAGGTCATCCTGGTTCGCCTGCAGCCGTGCGTGATCGGCCAGAATGAGCGCAATGATCTTCGAGGCGGCGCTGATGGCATTGCGCCCATCGGCCGGGCGACCGGAGTGCGCGGACTTACCCTGCACGGTCAGCTCAATGTAGGCGTCGCCGCGGCAGGCGATGACGGTGTGCAGGTCGGTCGGTTCGGCGACCACGCAGGCCCTGTAGTGGCCGATACCACCGGCGGCTGACGCGGCCGCAGTCAGGGAGCGGATGCCGAGCCCCAGATCTTCCTCATCGACCGTGCAGAACAGGGCGGCCGGGCCGGCCAGGGTCACGTCGGCGCGCTTGATGGCGGCCAGGGCCAGCACGATGGCGGCCAGGCCGCCCTTCATGTCGGTGGACCCACGCCCGATCAGCCGGTCGCCGTGTCGCATCGGCACGAAGGGGTCGCGGCTCCAGCCCTCGCCGGCCGGGACGACGTCGGAGTGGCCGAGAAACATGAGGCCGGGCGCTGTTCCTCCCGTCAGGGTGGCCACGAGGTTGGGGCGCCCGGGGGCGACCTCGGTCACCCTCGTGCTGAGACCGTGCGCCGCGCAGGCGGCGCGCAGCACGCTCACCGTGTCGTTCTCGGTGCCGCCTGGGTTCTCCCCGGCCGCAGCGATGAGCGCGGAGGCGAGATCGACAATGCTCTGCTCGGTGATGAGGTCGAGTACACGGGACTCGGTGTCGCTGAGCACGCCTTCAGTGGTCGTTGTGGTCATCATCGGTTCTCAGAGTAGATCGGTCTCGCGCGCGGCGCTGGCACGGTCGAGGGCCCGGGTGAGGCGAATGACGCCTTCCTCGGTGCGCTCGGGGCTGGTCGACGCGAAGCACAGGCGCAGGGCGTCATCGAACCGGCCGCTCGGCGACAGGGCCGGCCCCGGAATGAAGGCGACGCCCTCGGCCAGGGCCGTTTTGAACAGCGCCTGGGTGGAGGTGGCGGCATCCGCTCCCTGCAGGGTGAGCCAGAGAAAGAAGCCGCCCTCGGGGTCGGTCATCGTGACGCGATCGCCGAGGTGGCGGCGCAGGCTGGCCTGCATCGCCTCCTTACGGGCGCGGTATTCGATGCGCAGAAAATCGAGGTGGGCATCGAGGCTGCCGCGGCGGATGAACTCGGTGAGAATGTGCTGGCCGGGAATGTTGGTGCAGGTATCCATGGTCTGCTTGGCGTTGATGACCAGCTGGCGCACGGCGGGGTCGGTGTCGACCCAGCCCACCCGCAGACCGGGCGCGAGAATCTTGGAGAAGGTGCGCACCGAGAACAGCAGCGGGTCGTTCGGGCTGAGCGTCTGAAAGTTAGGAATGTCGGTGCCAGCAAAGCGGAGCAGGCCGTAGGGGTCGTCGTCGATGATGACGGCATTCCACTGGTGCGCGAGCTCGATCAAGAGTTCACGGCGGGCCAGCGACAGGGTGGTGCCAGACGGGTTTTGAAAGTTGGGGATGACGTAGATGGCCTTGGGCGTGCCACCGGCCCGGGCGACCAGCCCGGGCAGCGCCTCGACGATAAGACCGTTCTCGTCGATCGGCGCTTCGAGCAGTTCGGCGCCGTAGCTCAGCGCGGTCGCCGACCCGTTGGTATAGGTGGGGGACTCGACGATCACGAGGTCACCCGGGTCGACGAAAATCTTGCAGGCCAGGTCGAGGCCCTGCATTCCGCCGGTGGTGATGGTGATGCGCTCGGCGCTGGTCGGGTCAGGCGTGGTCGACAGGTAGTCGACGAGGTTCGACAGCAGACCGGGCTCACCCTCGGTGGCGCCATAGGTGAAGGAACTGTGATCGAAGCGGCTCGCGGCGATCTCACGGAACGCCTCAAGGGGTACTGCATCGTCGGCGGGGGAGCCCATGGCAAAGCGCACGATGTCGTGTTCCTGGGCGGCGAGCAGCGAGGTGCTGGAGTCGATCACCGACCCGATCAGGTTTTCGGCACGGCGGGCGAGGGGCATGGTGGAACTTTTCATCGGATATCGCAGTTCATCGAGCGTCGGTGTTGCGTGTTCGGGGTTAGGAATGGGAAGTGAGAAGGCGCCGGGGAAAGCTGGTGAAGGTCTCCACGCCGGTCGCGGTGACCCGAATGGATTCGCTGAGCTCGCAGCCGAAGTTCTCCATCCACATGCCGCCGATCAGATGGAAGGTCATGTTCTCCTGCAGCACGGTGTCGTCTTCGCCGCGCAGGCTCACGGTGCGTTCGCCCCAGTCCGGCGGGTAGGCCAGGCCGATGGAATAGCCGATCCGGGAGGGTTTCTCGAGTCCATACCGAGCGAGCGTCACATTCCACGCCTCGGCAAGGTCGCGGGTACCGACGCCGGGGCGTACGAGGTCGAGCACGGAGCTGAGTCCGTCGTTGATGGCGTCGGCGAGCCGGGCGAGTTGGTCACTCGGCTGCCCAAGAACGATCGTGCGCGCCATCGGCACGTGGTAGCGGTGATGGGCACCGGCCAGCTCAACGATCACGGCCTGGCCGTCCTCAAACGGCTGGTCGTTCCAGGTGAGGTGGGGCGTGTCGGCCTCCACCCCGGTGGGGAGCATCGGCACGATCGCGGTGTAGTCCCCGCCGATTTCGGGGGTGCCCGCGATCTGAGCCTGGGAGATGGCGGCGGCGGCATCGCACTGGCGCACGCCGACTCTTACGTGTTCCACCGCGGCGGTCATGGCCGACTCGGCGACTCTCGCGGCGAGCCTCATCTGCGCGATCTCGGCATCCGTTTTGATGACGCGCACCCAATTGACCAACTCGACCGCATCGACGAAGGTCCATTCGGGCAGACCGGTTTCGAGGGCGCGATACGCCTTGGGAGAGAAGAACTGCGAGTCCATCTCGAGGCCGACCCGATTCGGTTCGACCAGGCCGCGCGCGCGCAGGGCGTCCGCGACCCAGTCGAAGGGGTGTAGGTGCGGGCGGTGCACGAAACTTTCGGGGTAGCCGATCATGTTGTCCGGCGGCAGCCAGGCGGTGCGAAAGGCGCCCTGGGCATCCATCGCCCGCAGAAAGAACAGCAGGTCGCCGGTCAGCGGAACAAATAGTACCTGCGGGGTGTAAAACGACCAGGCGTTGTAGCCGGTGAGATAGTTCAGGTTGGCCGGGTCGGTGACCAACAGGCTGGAGAGCCCCTGGGCCTCCATTCGGCGGCGCACATTGGCTAGTCGTTCGGCATACTCGCTGCTGGTGAAGAGCACGGGATCCCTTACATCGGTATTGCCTATTGTTTACAATCTACAGCCTGGGAGTGCTGGGGGCAAGGCCCAGGGAGGCCGGTCAGCGCGGGATCGCGAGGTACTTGTACTCGAGGTACTCGTCGATACCAAGCTTGCCGCCCTCGCGGCCCAGGCCGGATTGCTTGACCCCGCCGAACGGGGCGAACGGGTTGGACACCATGCCGGTGTTGAGCCCGAGCATTCCCACCTCGAGGTCTTCGCCGAGGCGAAAGGCCCGGTTGATGTCCTGAGTATAGAGGTAGCCCACCAGGCCCCAGGGCGTGTTGTTGGCGAGTTCTACCGCCTCATCTTCGGTGTCGAACGGCACCACCGGGGCAACCGGGCCGAAGATCTCGGTGTTCATGAGGAGCGAGTCGGGGCTGACGTTTCCGAGCACGGTGGGCTGGTAGAAATAGCCGGCGCCGCCCTCACGCGAGCCGCCGACCACAACGGATGCCCCGCGCGCCACCGCGTCATCGACCAGGCCCTGCACCTTCAGCAGTGCCTTCTCCTCGATCAGTGGGCCGACGTTCACGCCGTCGGCAGCGCCATCACCGACGCTGAGCTCGCTCATGCGCTGGGCCAGTTTCGCGGCGAACTCGGTCGCCACGGACCGGTGCACGAACATGCGGTTCGCGGCGGTGCAGGCCTCACCCATGTTGCGCATCTTGGCGACCATCGCTCCATCGACGGCCCGGTCGAGGTCGGCGTCGGCGCAGACGATAAACGGGGCGTTTCCGCCGAGCTCCATCGAGGAGCGCATGACGTTGCGGCTGGCCTGCTCCAGCAGCAGCTTGCCGACGGCGGTGGAGCCGGTGAAGCTCACCTTGCGGGCGATGCCGCTGTCCATCCACGGTTCGACGACGCTGCCGGCCTTCGACGTGGTGACGACGTTCAGTACCCCGGCCGGAAGGCCGGCCTCCACCAGAATGTCAACGAGAGCGAGCGAGGTGAGCGGTGTGAGTTCGGCCGGCTTGAACACGATCGTGCAGCCGGCGGCGATGGCCGGGCCGATCTTGCGGGTGCCCATGGCGAGCGGAAAGTTCCACGGGGTGACGAGTACGCAGGGCCCGACCGGTTCGCGGGTCACCAGGATGCGGTGCTTGCCGTCGCCGGTGATCGTGTGGTCGCCGCCGACGCGCACGGCTTCCTCGGAGAACCAGCGAAAGAACTCCGCGGCGTAGGCGACCTCGCCGCGTGCATCGGCGAGCGGCTTGCCCATCTCGGAGGTGATGACGAGGGCGAGCTCTTCCTGCCGGCTCATCAGCAGGTCGTAGGCGCGGCGCAGAATCTCGCTGCGCGAACGCGGCGAGGTCTTGCCCCAGGCCTTCTGGGCGCGACCGGCCGCCTGGATGGCGAGATCAGCATCCGCTGGGCCGCCGTCAGCGACGTGGGCGAGCACGACGCTGGTGGCAGGGTTTTCGACGGCGAAGGTCGCCCCGGACAGAGCGGGCCTCCAGGCACCGTCGATGAACAACCCGGTGTTGATCGTGGCGATGATCGTGGCCGCGTCGAGAGCGACCGGGAGTGTTGCGGTGGGGGTCATGGGGTGTCCTTTGGTTGAGTGCTAGCGGTGCGTGCGGGGTCAAGGAGTTGGGCGAGATGGTGGGTCTGACGATTCGGGTCGAGCTGCTGCACCTGCATGTGGCAGCTGAACCCGTCGGTCAGCACGGCCTGTTGCGGCGGCAGTGCGCGTAGTGCTGGCGCCAGGGCCTGCTCGGCGACGGTCATGCTGAGCTCGTAGTGATCTTTCTCGAAGCCGAAGTTGCCGGCCACGCCGCAGCATCCGGTCGCCTCCAGCACGTCACGAATACCGACCGCGGTCAGGGCCGCTTTCTGAGCGTTCGCGCCGAAGACCGAGTACTCGTGGCAGTGTGCCTGCACGGTGACGCTGTTCGGAGCCTGGCCGCCGGCCCAGGTGGGCTGCCAGCCGCCGGCGGCCAGTTCGGTCACGGCGCCGGCGAAACTGCGGATGCGCTTCGACACCCGGCGGGCGGCGGCGGTGGGCACGAGTTCGGGCAGGTCCTTGCGCAGGGCGGCCGCGCAGCTGGGCTCGAGCACGACGATCGGCCGGTCGGTGCCATCGTCGAGCGCGGCGGCGACGTTGGTGAGCAGGCGGCGGGCGGTGGACAACTGGCCGGTGGAGATCCAGGTGAGGCCGCAGCAGGCCTCGGCCGAGCACTCAACGGTTTTGCCGGCCGATTGCAGCACCCGCTGGGCTGAGCCGGCGACGTCGGGGCGAAAACCGCGGGTGAAGGTGTCGACGAACAGCACGACGTCGGCCGGGCCCGTGCTGGCCTGCCGTGACAGGGACGGTGAAAGCGTGCGGCGCCAGGCGGATGCCGCGTGGAACCGCGGCAGGCGCCGCTTGGTCGTGACGCCGCCGAGTCGGGCAATGAGCGTGCCGAGCGGACTGCTCAGCACGAGGTTCACCAGCGGCGCCATCAGCCCGGTCAGTTTCAGCCAACGCGGCAGCCAGCCGAGCGAGTAGTGCGAGATGGGCCGCAGCCGTCCCTCGTAGTAGTGGTCGAAGAACTCGGATTTGTAGGTGGCCATGTCGACGCCGGCCGGGCAGTCGCTCGAGCAGGCCTTGCACGACAGGCAGAGGTCGAGAGCCTCGCGCACGTCCTCGGAACGCCAGCCCGCCTGCACGGTGTCGGAGCCGCGAATCATATCCTGGAGCACGCGGGCCCGGCCGCGGGTGGAATCCTTCTCGTCGCCGGTGGCCCGGTAGCTCGGGCACATGACTCCGCCGGCGTCGCTCCGGCAGCGACCGATGCCGACGCAGCTCTGCACGGCGTGACTGAACGGGTCGAGCCCAGAGCCGGCCTCAGATCCGTGCTGACCGACCGGGGTGAGATCGAAGCTCGTACGCCAGGCCCGGTTCGGCACGTCCGTGAGGGCCAGGTGCTCAACCGTTGGTTCCGGGGCGACGATTGAGCCGGGGTTGAGCAGCTGGTTCGGGTCCCAGAGTGCCTTGAATTGGGCAAACGCGCCCATCATGGCCGGGGAGTACATCAGTGGCAGCAGAGCCGAGCGGGAACGCCCGTCGCCGTGCTCGCCCGAGATGGAGCCGCCGTGCCGCACCACGAGTTCGGCGGCGGCGCGGGTGAAGTCGTCCATGATCTGGCGACCTTCGGCGCTGCGCAGGTCGAAGGTGAGGCGCACGTGCATGCAGCCGGCGCCGAAGTGCCCGTAGATGACGCCGGTCAGGTCGAACTGCGCCATCAGGTTGCGAAAGTCTTCCAGGTATGCGGCGAGATTCTCCGGGGCGACGGCGGAGTCTTCCCAGCCGGGCCAGGATTCCCCGCCGCTCGCGAGCCGGGCCGACAGGCCGGCGCCGTCTTCACGTACCCGCCAGAGGGAGGCACGTTCGGCGAGGTCCGGCACGGCGCGGCCGGCCCGCATCCGCCCATTTTCCCGCAGTCGTGCCAGCAACTTCTCGCCCTCGGCCGCGACGGCGACCGGGTCGTCGCCGTCGATATCGATGTAGAGCCAGGCCTTGCCAGCCGGCAGTCCCTGCACCGAGTCCAGGCCCCGACGGGCCTGCATGGTCTGCACGATCGCCTCGTCGATGCCCTCGATGGCGGCGGGGGAGAACGCGAGAATGGTGGGCACGTCGCGGGCGGCGTCGACGACATCGTCGTAGCCGAGGCTCAGCAGCAGGGCGGCCTGCGGTTGGGGTACGAGCTGCACGGTCGCTGCGACGACGATGGCGCAGGTTCCCTCGCTGCCGACGAGGGAGCGGGCCACGTCGAAGCCGTGCTCGGGCAGCAGATGCGAGAGGTGATAGCCCGACACCTGCCGGGCGATCTGGCCGAGTTCGAGCCGAAATTCCGTCAGATGGTCGGCGGCCAACTGCCGCAGCCCAGCGGTGAGGGTCGAGGCGAGCGTGACGGCGGCGGCATCCGCTTGATCGGTGGCCTGCAGGCCGGTGCGCGTGGCGGTCAAGCGGATGCCGGCTGTCGTCACCAAGTCGAGCGCGAGCACGTGGTCGGAGGTGCGCCCGTGCCGTACCGAGTGATTGCCGCAGGCGTCGTTGCCGATCGCTCCGCCGATCGTGGCGCGGGTGCGACTGGACGGGTCGGGCGCGAAAGTCAGCGTGCCGTTGGATGAGGCCGCGACCTCGCGTTGCAGGGTGGAAAGGATGACTCCGGCGTCGACCACGGCCGTCCGCGCGGCCAGGTCGATGGAGTGAATGCTGTTGAGGTAGCGGGAGAAGTCGAGCACGATTCCCGCCCCGACGGCATTTCCGGCCATCGAGGTGCCGCCGCCGCGGCTGACCAGCGGAATGCCCTGCTCACTTGCGAACCGGGCGACCGCCACCACGTCAGCCACACTGCGCGGAAAGATCACGGCGACCGGCGCGACCCGATAGTTGCTGGCGTCGTAGCTGTACTCGCTCAGGCGGCGGGGCGCCGTGTCCACCTCGATTCCGCCGTCCCGCAGCGAGCGGAATCGATCGGAAGTCAGCGTGAGTGGCATCTGGGGCATTGGGCGAGGCTATCGGGTGGGTTTGTGCGGGCGTTCAGGCGGTTGCGCCGGTGGGCTCGAGCACGGGAACGGCGCCGGAATCGTTCAGGGCAGCTTCGAACGCGCTGAGTCCCTGCTCGATTTCGGCATCGCTCACGATGAGAGCGGGAATGACGCGCACGACGTTGCCGCGCGTTCCGCAGGTCAGCAGCAGCAAATTTTGCTTGATGGCGGCCTGCTGCACGGCGGCAGCCGCCTCGGGGTTCGGCTCCCCGTCGCCGTCGACGAACTCGAGGCCCTGCATGAGGCCGAGGCCGCGCACATCGCCGATCACCGGTCGGGTGGCGGCGAGACGCTTCAGGCCGGCCTGCAGTTGCAGACCGCGCACCCGGGCGTTCTCCACCAGGCCTTCCTCGCGCACCACGTCGAGTGTGGCCACGGCGGCGGCGCAGGACACCGCGTTACCGCCGTAGGTGCCGCCCTGCGAACCTGCCCAAGCCTTCTTCATAAGATCGAGTGGTGCCGCGATGGCCGAGAGCGGAAACCCGCTGGCCAAGCCCTTGGCGGTGATGAGGATGTCTGGGGTGATGCTTGAGTACTGGTGACCCCAGAACTTGCCGGTACGGCCGACGCCGGCCTGCACCTCGTCGAGAATCAAAATGATTCCGTGGTGGGTGGCGCGTTCGCGCAGTCCTTCGAGGAACGCGGGCGGGGTGGGCAGGTAGCCGCCGTCGCCGAGGGCCGGTTCAATGATGAAGGCAGCGGTGTCGGCCGGGCTCGAGATGGTGGCCAGCAGGGAGTCGAGCTCCTTGAGCGCGAAGGTGACGGCGGTCTGTTCGTCCCAGCCATAGCGAAAGGCGTAGGGGAACGGGGAGATGTGCACCCCGCCCATGATCGGCGAGAATCCGGAGCGAAACTTGGTGCCGGCGGTGGTGAGGCTCGCAGCGGCCACGGTGCGCCCGTGGAACCCACCGTGGAAGGCGATGATGTTGGGCCGGCCGGTGGCCATGCGAGCCTGACGAATGGCGGCTTCGACCGCTTCGGAGCCCGAGTTGAGGTAGAAGACGCTGTCCATGCCCTCCGGCAATACCTCACCGAGCTTGTCGGTGAGCTCCAGCAGCGGAGTGTGCATTACCGTGGTGAACTGGGCATGGATGATCTTGCCGGCCTGTTCGCGGGCGGCGGCGACGACGCGCGGGTGGCAATGACCGGTGCTCGTGACGCCGATGCCGCTCGTGAAGTCGAGGTACTTCTCGCCGTCCGTGCCGAAGATGTAGGAACCGATCGCGTGGTCGACAACGACGGGTGTGGCTTGTTTGAGGGCGGGGCTGAGAATCGTCATGTGTCCATCATGCGAGTGGATGCTCGGATTGTCAACAATCCTTTCAGGGTGAACGGATGTCGCGAGCCGACTGCCGAGGCTGGCCAGCAGAGCCATTGTTGACAATCATCCGTTTCTGCACTGTGCTGGCAGAATGCAAACGACAACTCCAAACCGCCCGATCCTCGTCGTGCTGTGCGAACCGCTGGACGCGGCGCGGCCCACTGGGATGGACGCTATCGAGCGCGTCGCTGACGTCAGGTACAGCGATGCGGCCGGCCTGCCCGACGCCATCGAGCACGCCGAGATTCTGCTGCTCTGGGACTTCTTCTCGACCGCGCTTAGGGACGCCTGGCCCCGGGCTCGGGCGCTGAAGTGGGTGCACGTGGCCGCGGCTGGAGTGGACACCGTGCTGTTCGATGAACTCCGCGCCTCCGACGTCGTGCTCACCAACGCCCACGGCTTCTTCGACGGTCCGATCGCGGAATTCGTGTTGGCGAACATTCTCGCCCACGACAAACAACTGCACGAGAACCGCGCTTTGCAGCAGGCTCACGAGTGGAAGCACCGGGAGACCCGGCGCACCGCCGGGAGTACGGTCCTGGTGGTCGGCACCGGCGGCATCGGTCGGCAGATCGCGCGGCTGCTGCGTGCCGTCGGCCTCGAGGTGCGGGGCGCCGGTCGACGAGCGAGCGAGAACGACCCGGACTTTGGCGCCATCGTCTCGTCGGCGGCGCTCGCCGAACACGTCGGCTGGGCCGACAACGTGGTCGTGGTCGCGCCGCTGACGAATGAGACCCGCGGCCTGATCGATGCCGACGTCTTCGACGCGATGAAGGCATCCGCTCATCTGGTGAGCGTCGGCCGCGGCCCACTGATCGACGAGGCGGCCCTGCTGCAGGCGCTTGAAACCGGCTCGATCGCGGCGGCGTCGCTCGACGTCTTCGTGACGGAACCGCTGCCGGTCCACAGCTCGCTCTGGGACGCCCCGGGGGTTACCGTCTCGGCCCACATGTCGGGCGATGTTGTGGGGTGGCGCGACGGCCTGGCCGCTCAATTCACCGGCAACGTGACCCGTTGGCTGGCCGGGGAGCCCCTGGTCAATGTCGTCGACAAGCAGCTCGGTTACGTGGCCCGCGCACAGTGATCGCCGACTCGCTGATGATCACGAAACAAGAACTTTACAATCAGATTGTTGACAATCATTGGGGTGACTGCGTAGCTTCGACTTACACGTAGAACTCATTCACCTGGCCGTTCCCGAAGCGCTCCACGCGGCGTTCTCGGCCAGGTGACCCAGATCGGAGTAATCATGATTGCCAATCTCACTCGGCGTAATGTTCTGCAGGGGGCCGGCGTTGCCGCGCTCGGCGCCGTCTTCGCGGTCGTCGCCACCGGCTGCGCCACCGTCACCCCGGCCGGCGAGGCCGTCGACGGCGGCACCGACCTGCTCGCCCTGGCCAAAAAGCAGGGCTACCTGCGCGTGGGCATCGCCAACGAGCCGCCATACACGCAGGTGAACAGCGACGGAACCGTCACCGGCTGCGAGCCCGACGTTCTCAAGGCCGTCTGCAAGCGCCTCGGAATCGACGATGTGCAGGGCATCATCACCCCCTACGAATCCATGATTCCCGGCCTGCAGGCCAACCGGTGGGACGCCGTTGCGGCCGGCCTGTTCATGAAGCAGTCGCGCTGCGCAGAGGTGCTCTACTCCGAACCGGTAATTGTCTCGACCGAGTCGTTCGGCGTGCCGAGCGGAAACCCGAAGAACATCCTCACCGTCGCTGACGTGCTCGCCGACGCGAGCCTGCGCATCGCCGTGCTGCCCGGAGGGTTCGAAGAGGGTATCCTGAACACGGCCAAGGTTCCGGCCTCCCAGCAGGTCAAGGTCAACGACGGCCGCAGCGGCATCGAAGCCCTCGCCGCCGACCGTGCCGACGCATTCTTCCTGCCGACCCTGTCGCTGCGCGCCATCGCCGAGACCGACACAAGCTTCGAAGTGACCGAGCAGGTTCCGGATGCCCCGCGCACCGGCTCCGGCGCCGCTTTCCGCACCACTGACACCGCGTTCCACAAGGCCTACAACGTTGAGCTCGAAGCCTTCAAGAAGACCCCCGAGTTCAAGAAAATTCTGGACCTCTGGGGCTTCGACGCCGCGGCCGTAGAGGGCGTCACCGCCGACGAACTCTGCCAGACCGAGGGCTAAGCGCTTCTGCCGCCGCGGGTCTGGTGCCCGCGGCGGGCGCACGATCCGGACCAGTCGTATCGGACCATACGTCTCGACCTCGTTGAATTGGAATGAGTGATGTCCGCCATAATCGAGTACGCGCCACTGCTGTGGCAGGGACTGATGACGACGATTCTGGTCGCCGTCCTCAGCGGCGCCTTGTGTTTATTGGTCGCCTTCAGCATGGGCCTGGCCCGGCTGTCGCCGCACTGGATCATCCGCTGGCCGGCGGGAGTGTTCGTTGAAGTGTTTCGTGGCACCTCGCTCATCGTGCAGATGTTCTGGTTCTTCTACGCGCTGCCCTTCTTCGGTATCCAACTGCATCCGCTGACCGCTGCGGTGCTCGCCCTCGGCCTCAACGAAGGTGCCTACGCCGCCGAGGTCGTGCGCGGCGCGATCAGCTCCCGGGCGAAGGGCCAGACCGAGGCCGGCATCGCCCTCGGCATGTCGCCAGCGCTGCGCCTACGCCGCATCCTGATTCCGCAGTCGATCCCGGCGATGCTGCCGCCGTTTGGCAACGTGATGGTCGACCTGCTGAAGAACACCTCGCTGGTCTCGCTCGTCACCGTCACCGACCTCACCTTTCGAGCGCAGATGATTCGCAGCACCACCGGCGAAACCGCCGCGGTGTTTTTGACCATCCTCGTGATGTACTTCCTGCTTTCCGTGCTGCTGACCATGCTCACGCAGTGGATGGAGAAGCGCTACGCCCTCGACCGCAGAGCTCTCGCGGTGCAGCGCAAGGCTCTGCGTGAAGCCTCGCTCAAGGACAAGGTGGGTGCACTGTGATCTGGGACAACGCGTTCGCGATCTCCATCATCCCGATGCTGCTCAAGGGACTCTGGGTGACTATCCAGCTCACCCTGCTCGGCACGCTCATCGCCGCCGTACTCGGACTCGTAGCCGCGGTCATCCGTCGCCTGAATATTCCGGTGCTGTCGCCGCTCGTCTCGTTCATGGTCATCTTCATTCGGGGCACACCGCTGCTGATTCAGGCCTACGTGGCGTTCTTCGTGCTGCCGATCTACGGCATCAGCTTCAACGCCTTCACGACCGGTGTCGTGATCATCGGCATCAATTACAGCGCCTACATGGCGGAGGTCTACCGCAGTGGAATCCAGGGCGTGCCAGCCGGCCAGTGGGAGGCCGCGACAGCACTGAGTCTGCCGCCTGTGCGCACCTGGTGCCGGGTCATTCTGCCGCAGGCCGTGCGCACCGTCATCCCCATGCTCGGCAACTATCTCATTCAGATGTTCAAGGACTCGGCCGTGCTCTCGGCCATCACCGTGGTCGAACTCATGGCGACCGCGCAGTCCATCGGCACGTCCACCTACCGCTACCTCGAGCCGCTCACCATGGCCGGCGCCCTCTTCCTCCTGGTCAGCTACCCGGCCTCACGGCTCGTCAACAAAATGGAGCGACGCTATGCACCCAAGCAATGATTCATATTCAGCGGATGCCGCCCGGCCCGATGCTGCCTTTCCCGGCGGGCCGCGCACCGACCGCATCACCGGGCTGCCCACCGGATCGGCACCGATCGTGGCCGGCGGGCCGATCGTGGCGTTCGACAACGTCAGCAAGAACTGGGGCGAGAACCAGGTACTCAAGGCCCTGAACTTCAACGTGAACCCGGGGGAGAAGGTGTCGATCATCGGCCCGTCCGGGTCGGGCAAGACCACCATCCTGCGCATTCTCATGACGCTCGAGTCGCCCACCGATGGCCAGGTTCACGTTGACGGGGATGTGCTGTGGAATGTGAAGCACGGCGACAAGATTCGGGAGACCAAGGTGATGCGCGCCACCCGCCGCAAAATCGGCATGGTTTTTCAGGGCTTCAACCTGTTTCCGCACATGACGGCCCTCGAGAACATCATCGAGGCGCCGGTGCACGTGCTCGGCATGAATAAGGCCGAGGCGCGCGATCGGGCCGCCGAACTGCTGCAGCTCGTGGGCCTCGGCGCGCATATGAACCACACCCCGCCGCAACTGAGCGGTGGCCAACAGCAGCGCGTCGCCATCGCCCGCGCCCTAGCCATGCGCCCCAAGGTGCTCCTGTTCGACGAACCGACCTCTGCCCTCGACCCGGAGCTGATCGGCGAGGTGCTCAACGTCATTCGCAATCTCGCCAACAGCACCGACATGACCATGCTCATGGTCACCCACGAGATGCGCTTCGCCGAGGAGATCAGCGACCGGGTCGTCATGTTCGACCACGGCTCGGCGGTGGAAGGCGGACCGCCCGAGCAGATCTTCAAGAACCCGCAGGAAGAGCGCACCCGCGCCTTCCTCCAGGCCGTACTCAAGCACTGATGGACTTCCCTCGCGCCGACGCCGGCGAGATCTACCGACCGCCGACCCCCGTGTCACTGTCACCGGCGGTGGCCCCGGGCGACCGCCCGCCCACCGTCGGTCCGTTGCGCCAACGCGGAATCGGCGTCATCTGCCCGTTCGACATGGCCCTGGACCGTGAGCTGTGGCGGTGGATGCCGCCCGAAGTCTCACTGTTTTTCACCCGCACGGTTTTCGTCGACGAGCCGGTCAGCGTCGAGCTCGCCCTCGAGGTCAGCGACACGGCCGATATCCTGGCGGCGGCTCGCAACCTCAGCGGTGTCAGCCCCGAAGTCATGGCGTACGCCTGCACTTCGGGCAGCTTCGTCAACGGGGTGGCCGGCTCCGACCGAATCTCGGCCGCGATGGAATGCGGGGGAGCGCCCCGTGGAATCACCACGTCGGGGGCCCTCGTTGACGCCCTCGACTATCTGGCCGTGCATCGCCTCGTGGTCGTCACGCCGTATGTCGCCGACCTGGCCTCGCTGCTCGACGTGTACCTGGCCGAGAGCGGCCGCCTGGTGGTCGCGCAGTCCTCGCTCGGCCTCGGCGAGAACATCTGGCAGGTGCCCTACGCCACGGCGATCGAGCTCATCCGCAATGCCGATGTGCCCGAGGCAGAAGCGATTTTCGTGAGCTGCACCAACCTGCCCACCTACGACATTCTGGCGCCGCTCGAACTCGAGCTCGGCAAACCCATCATCTCGGCCAACCAGGTCACCGCGTGGGCCGCGCTGCGAGCACTGGGACTGGCTGCGGTCGGGCCCGGGCAGCGCCTGCTCGCGTAGGGCGGCGCATCCGCCTATTTGCGTTCCGGGTGCAAGTTTGCTGGCCAGGCGCAGTCTTGATCGTGCGCCCATCCAACGAAGGTGTGCTCCGCTAGGCCGGGAGGACCGCCGCGTCGCGAAACAGCGTGCCAAGGTCGTCGGTCGGGTGGATTTCGCCGGCCAGACGCAGTCCCTGCCACACCGTGACCTGGTTGGCGGTGAGTACGGGCTTGCCGAGCGCGGCTTCGAGTTCGTTGATCCAGCGGGCGGAGTGCAGGGCGGTGTCCGGAATGAGAATGGCCTGCGCCGCCGGGCTGTCGTTGCTGCGGGCGAGCGCCAGCACGCCGTCGTGGTCGAGCTCGCCGGCCAGGGCGGCCGTCTTGATGTCGTGGCTGACCAGTTCAAGCACCGTGATTCCGGCGTCACCGAGCAGGCGGGCAAAGTGTTGCGCCACATCGTGGGGGTAGGTCGCGGCGACGGCAACCGTGGTGAGGCCGAGGGCGCGCACCGCCTCGACGAAGGCGAGCGAGGTCGACGACACCGGCACGCCGAGCGCCGCCTTGACCTCGGCGACCTGCTGGTGGGCGCCCTCCCAGCCGAACACGAAGCTGCCGGAGGTGCAGGCCCACATCACGGCGTCGGGAGCGTATGCCCGCAGCGCGGCAGACCCCTCGAGCAAGCGTGCGCTCTTGCCGAGGTCGAGCAGGGCGTCAACCTCGTGGGCATCGACGCCGACCGAGGTATGCACGAGCGGAAGCCGGGCGTACCCGCCGAGCACCTGCTCCAGAAAGGGGTAGTCATCTTCGGCTCCGAAGCCGGGGTAAAGCATGCCGACGGTGACGCTCATCTGGATCTCCCTGCGTAAATCATCATTAGAATGTAGACAATACTACAAGAATCGACCCCACTGTGATAGTTTGAGGATTGTCGACAATCTCGCGCACGGGTCGTTTTCAGGTTCGATCCGCGCTTCCAGAAGGAGCAGCCACTCATGGATTCACTCGAATGGGCCACCGCGACCGAGCTGGTCGCCGCCTACCGTGCCCGCGAGGTCTCGCCGGTGGAGGTGACGCAGGCTGCCCTTGACGCGATCGAGACGTGCAACGCGGCGATCAATGCCTGGTGTCTGGTCGACGCCGAATCCGCACTCAGCGACGCGCGGGCATCCGAAGCGCGCTGGCAGGCGGGAACACCCCGCGGGCTCGCCGACGGCGTGCCCACCTCGATCAAGGACCTCATGCTCACCCGTGGCTGGCCCACCCTGCGTGGCTCCCGGCTGATCACACCGGGCAGCAACGAATGGACCGAAGACGCGCCCGCCGTCGCCAGACTGCGGGAGAACGGTGCGGTGCTGCTCGGCAAGGTGACGACCCCGGAATTCGGCTGGAAGGGCGTCACCCACAGCCCGCTCACCGACGTGACACGCAATCCCTGGGACACGTCCAAAACCTCCGGCGGATCGAGCGGCGGCAGCGCGGCTGCGGTCGCCGCCGGCATGGGTGCGTGGTCGGTGGGGACGGATGGCGGCGGCTCGGTACGCATCCCGGCCAGCTTCACCGGCGTGGTCGGCCTCAAACCCACCTACGGGGTCATTCCGCTGTACCCGGCCAGCCCGTTCGGAACCCTCGCCCACGCCGGCCCGCTCGCCCGCTCGGTCGCGGACGCCGCCCTCATGCTGGACGTGCTCGCCGGCCCCGACCCGCGCGACTGGTCGTCGCTCGCGGCTCCGCGCGACTCGTTCAGCGCGGGCCTTGATGGCGGAGTACAGGGAATGCGCATCGCGTTCAGCTCCAACCTCGGCTACGGCAGCAACGATCCCGAGGTTGAGGCTGCCGTGCGCACCGCCGTTGCCGTGCTGCAGGGCCTTGGCGCAGAGGTGACCGAGCTCGACCTCGGCTGGAGCGACCCCGTTGACGCCTACCACGTGCTCTGGTTCGCCGGCGCGGCCAAGGTGCTCGAGCCGTTCGGGCCCCAAGCACGCGAGAGCATCGATCCCGGCCTGCTCGCCGCGCTCGAACGCCACCACGATTTCTCGGCGAGCGACTTTCTCGATGCGACCGCGGTGCGCATGAAACTCGGTCACGACATGGGCTTGCTGCACGAACAGTACGACGTGCTGCTCACCCCGACCCTGCCGATCACCGCGTTCGAAGCCGGTGTGGATGTTCCGGCCGGTTCATCCTCGTCGGACTGGACCTCGTGGACCCCGTACTCTTACCCGTTCAACCTCACCCAGCAGCCCGCGATCACGGTGCCCTGCGGCGTGACCGGCGAGAACCTGCCGGTGGGCCTGCAGATCGTCGGGCCACGCCACGCGGATGCGCGCATCCTGCGGGTCGCCGCCGCCTACGAACAGGCCGCGCAGTGGCCGGCCGGTATCAACCCCAACAGATAAGGACCCCCATGGCTCGCTACATCACCATCACCCTGGAACAGCGCGGCGTCAGCTGCAAGGCCATTCTCCTCGACGACGAGGCGCCCCGCACGAGCAATGCTGTCTGGGACGCCCTGCCCCTCTCCGGCCAGGTCTTTCACGGCAAGTACGCCCGCAACGAGATCTACAACCTGGTGCCGGCCTTCGCTCCCGCCGAACCCGGGCCTGAGAACACCACGATCACTCCGATCCCCGGCGACGTCTGCTATTTCACCTTCTCGGCGAACGACCTGCAGACCCCCTCGCACGGCTACGAGGTGGGCGGCGGTCCCAAGGAGCTCAGCACCATCGTCGACCTCGCCGTGTTCTACGACCGCAACAACCTGCTCATCAACGGCGACAGCGGCTGGGTTCCCGGCAACGTGTTCGCGACCATCATCGAGGGCCTGCCCGAAATGAAGGCCGCCTGTCAGGACGTCTGGATGGGCGGCGCCCGCGGCGAGACCCTCACCTACGCCCGGTTCGAGGACTAGTCGACAACGAAATAAGCGGATGCGCCGGTCCCGGCGCATCCGCTTATCCGTTGTCGCGTTAGCGGATGACTTTGATCGGCACAGTGTGAAGCGCCACCGCACCGAGTTGATCGGTCGGTACCCGGTATGTTTCCCGGGCGGTGAATGCCGAGCCGCACCTCGCCGGTGTCGGCACGTTCAAGCAGTCGCTGCTCGACCAGCTGTGCAACGAGCCGGTGCGTGGTCGCCAACGGAATTTCGACCCGCCGGGCCAGGGTCGAAACTGTCATCGCGGTGCGTGTGGCGTCGAAGGCGCCGAGATGCTCACGAGTCGCGTCAGCATTGAATCGCCCGATGGAGAGTTGGCCATGAGACTCAGTATGCCGGTAGCCCGGTTGGGCTGACCGGGACGCATTAAACGGATGCCCGTCGCAACCGCCATAGTAATCGCCGCACCCAGTCTCCGAAAACGCCACCACCCGTTGGTCGAGCCTGCCGAGACCGCCACGGTCTTGCGGTGGCGGTCTGCGCCGCCCAGCCATTCCGTCGGTCAAGTGCTTCGGGCAGTTCGGGCCTACTTGTCCCAGTTGGGTTTCTCGGCGGGGGTGGCGGCGCGGTTTTGGCCGGCGGGGCGCCATGTTTGGGTGGGGTCGAACACGAGCGGGCCGCGGATCCAGGGGCGGCCGTCTCGCATGTCGATGTCCCAGCCGGACGTGTCGATGCTGGCATGGCCGGCGTTGCAGAGCAGCACGGCGTTATCTATATCGGTCGGGCCGCCCTGGCGCCAGGGGACGACGTGGTGAACCTGGGTGAGATGGGGTGGCACGGTGCAGCCGGGGATGACACAGCCACCATCGCGGGCGGCGAGGACTCGGCGCTGTTGGGCGCTGAAGAATCGGTTGCTGGTGCCCAAGTGCAGGATCGTGCCGGTGTGGCCGAACAGCACAGGTTGGTAGCCGCCGGCGCAGATCAGTTCGTCGACTTGGCTGGGGGTGAGCGGGCCGTCGATGCCGTCGATCCACCCGGCGCCGCGCCCGTCGAGGAGGTCGTTGATGTTGATGTGCACGAGCACGGTCGGGGCGGCACCGCCCATGGTCGGGGTGCCCGGCTGCCGGGCGGCGGCTTCGAACACGGCGCGGAGAATGCCGGCTTGCTTCTCACCGCGGGAGCGGGTGTCGTCGGGTTGCTGCGGGCACGGACCGTGCGGGCCAGGTGGGGGGTTAGCCTCGACCTCGACTTCGACCCCGGTTTCTGCTTGGGTTTCGGCCTCGTTGCTGGTGCCGTTGGTGCTGGCGTCGGAGGGTTTGGTCCCCCGGAACTCAACCGTGGTGCGGGGTATGACATCGGTGGCAGGGGTGGCCGTGGGGGTATCGTTCCCGGGGACCGGGTTGGCCGCCGCGGCGGACAGATACGCGTCGAAAACGTTGCCGATGATGGCACGGTCGAGGGTGGTGAACCAGCCGTTGAGGCTGTAGCCGCCGTTATTGAGGGTGCCGAAGGTGAGCCAGCTGCGCCGCTCCGGCGCAGTCTCACCGGGCGCAGTGCCATCGGGGGCGAGGCGTGCCTTCCACTGGATGCCCTGCTGCCGCAGCCACTCCGGCGCGAACGCGATGCCCGCACCGGGCAGCCCCTCAGTCTCCGGGGTGATCGCCCCGGAGCCGCTGGCGACCAGGGAGCGCTCGACCCGGTCGAGGTCCTCCACCAGCACGGAGGAGCGCAGACCGTCAAGCACCTGCACGATCACCCGGGCCTGCTCCAGCCCGAGCTCCCCGCTCTGCAGGGCGCCGCCGAGCACGGGGTAGGTGGGAGCGAGCGGGCGGCCGAGGAGCATCCGCTGGCCGGCTTTCTCACCGAGCGCTGACCGCTGACGCACTTCGCTGCGGGATAGCCGGGCGAGGGCGCAGACCAGCTCGACGCCGCTGCGACAGCCGAGCCGACGGGCCAGCGTCGGCGCAGCCAGAGACGCGGCCGCACCCGCCACACTTGGAGCGGCCGCACTCTGATCAATAGCAGCTTGGGCGGCGGCTTTCGCTGCGTCAGCATCGAAGTATTCGGAGCGACGCAGCACGTCCGACGTGGAGAGCACCCGGGCTCCGTCGACGACCCGGCCCACGCTCTCTAACGCTAGCAACATGGTCAACGATTCTTCATCACCCAGCAGCCCGAACGACACCCCACCCAACGCCGCCAACAGAATCTCCCGAGCTTGCTCTACCGCCGCAACGACGGGGTTCGAACTGGACTCACTCGGGTTTTCCATGAACATGGGCGCCATTGCCTCCTTCACGCCAATTCTACCAAGAATCGAACGCAAAAGCGATAGAATCTCACAAATGCTCCAGGCACCAAAGTTGCCCGACCGATCCAATTTCGTCAACATTACTGCGACCGCCATCAGGCAGCACAAGGACGATCATTCGTGTTTCACCGCAGTACCGTCTTGGCGTCAGTCGTGCAATGTCGAAGTAATGAGCGATTCTCCTTCGCGAATGCGCCCCAAGCATTCGCACTTACCCATTGCCCGACGCAACACTGTTGCGCCAGTTCCGCGCCGCCCGTGCCCGACAGCGGTGCCCGACAGCGATAGTCGACCCCGCTGAGTTGGCTCGTAGACAACCGGGGCACCCACGACGACATGACACCGCCGGCAACCTTTGCCGGCATCCCAGGCTCAACCTGAACCCTGGACGAAGAAATCGCCTACCAGCGAGCAGTTAGGCCGAGGCGAGGGTGTGCGCCCGACGCACGGGTTCAACGCGAATGCTGGTGCGTTCGCAACCGGTGCACTTGAGAACGTAAAGGGGAAGGGTAATGCGCAGGGCCTGCGCGGGGTTGGGTTTCAGGTCGGCCTGAGACTTGCAAAACGGGCAGGTAATTCGCATCGAGGGTTGTCCCTTGGCTTGGTTCTGCGCAAGCGATAACTCGCGTCAGATTGACCATAGGGGGCGATAGCATTTTTCCGCTCCCCCTTGAACTTCTAGACAAAGTATGTATACAGAGCAGTTCGTCTGTCCCCGTTTCGACGGACTCTATCGCAGAAGACTCAAGGCGAGCCCGAATGGTGTTCTCAACGAGAAGGATTTGTGTATACAGAGATTTGTTGCGGGCTGTGCATTCGCTGCCGTGTCAGCCCCCACGAGAGCGCTTGAAGCCCGCAGACATACACTGTGCCCATGAATACTGTGTCAACAAATGCCGCGCCCGGCACCCCCGGGCCGGCCGCGGCCGAGCCGAGTCTTGCCTCGGCGCCGCCCCTTGCACCGAAGACCGCGAGTGCCCGCCGCGGACTCACCGTCACCTGGCACCAGCAGCACAAGAAATCCCTGACCACGGGGGAGCGGGCCGCCGACACCATGCGCAACTCCATGGGCAGCTGGCGGTTCGTCGGCGGCTTCGTGCTGTTCATGATCCTCTGGGCCGTGGCGAATTCGTTCGCGTCCGGCTGGGATCCGTACCCGTTCATTCTGCTCAATCTGTTCCTGAGCATGCTCGCCGGTCTGCAGGGCGCGATTCTGCTCATCTCGGCCAAGCGGCAGGATGCGATCGCCGCGGCGCTGGCCCAGCACGACTTCGATACGAACATCGCGGCCAAGACCGACATCGAAGCGCTGCTGGAGATCAACAATCGTCAGCTCGCCATGATCGGCGATCTGCAGGCTATTCTCGAACGCCTCGACCTGCCGACCCGATCGGCCGGGCCGACGCCCGCGACGAACGACTAGCCGTCTTCAGCCTAAACGGACGCCGCCAGCAGGCTCACGACAACGGTGTCGCCCTTTGTCGACAGCTGGCCGACCTCCACAAAGCCGAGCCGGTCGTGGAAGGCGAGGGAGCCCGGGTTCCGCGGCTCCAGGTTGACCTCGCAGAGCACTTCGGCGAGCTCCAAACGGCGGGCAGCGCGGAAGATGGCGTCGTAAAGCACCTGGCCGAGGCCCTGCCCGCGATACCCGTCGGCCACGACGATGCGGTCGACGTAGAGAAAATCACTGGACCGGGCGGAGAACCAGCGGTAGTTCTCGCTCTGGTACTCCGCTCCGGCGACGAACAGAATGGCGAAGCCGAGCACCGTGCCGACATTATCGTCGTCGACAACGGCGACCGCGAGGTGGCTGTGCAGCGCCAGCGAAGCCAGCGCCTCGGCATCCAGCTCATTGACCGCGGGAACGGCCTCATTGTTGAGCGCGAGCAGGCGCGGCAGATCGGCGGGCACGAAGGAACGAATGGAGAAGGTCACCCCTAACGATAAGCCGTGTCTCTACTTCACAGCTCGCCGGCCCGATGCACCGCCGTCGCGATGACCAGGTCTTCCCAAGACATTCCCGTGCTCTTGAAGATGCGTGGCCGACCCAGATCTACGGCGATCGCACCGATCACCAGTTCACGCAGCGGCACGAGGTCTCCCGGCCGGACCACACCCTCGGCCAGGGCCATGATCACATCACCGGCCTCGCGCAGCGCCGTCGCCGGGTCTTCGACCACAACCTGGGCGCGGGAGAGGAGCGCGGAGTCGAGCTCGCGGGCATCCGCTTCGTGCGAACCGACCGCGACAACGCAGCAGTCGTCGGGCACCAGCGACCCATCGAACAGGGGAGTGCGGGCGGTCGTGGCGCACACGATGAGCTGCGCCGTCGCGACGTCGGCCGCGATGCCGACCCGGGCCGGCAGCCCGGTCGCGCTCACCCGAGCTGCGAACAGCTCGGCACGGGCCTGGTCGCGGGCCACGATAGTGATTCGATTGATCGAGCGGATGGCCCACATCGCCTCGATGTGGCCCCAGGCCTGCGGCCCCGATCCGAACACGACCAGGTGTTCCACGGTAGCCGGAGCCAGGTAATCGCCGGCGGCGGCCGACACGGCCGGGGTGCGCAGGGTCGTGATCGCGGCGCCATCGAGCAGGCAGACCGGGGTCAGCGTCGCGGCATCGAGCAGCAGGTAGACGCCCTGGATGCGCTCGACGCCGAGCGCCGGGTTACCCGGAGCGACCGAGGCCACCTTGATACCGACGAAATCCGGCGCCTCGGTGGGCATGAGCAGCAGGTGGCCGCTTGCGACCGGCAGCACCTGCCGGGCGAAATCCTGTGCCGGGTCGAGCCCGCCGAGGAGCGCGTTCTGCACCGCCCGAACAGCGGCGCGGTAGTCGACCCGCGCGAATATCTCGTTGGCCGTTATCATGGCGGGCAGGACGGGCGCGTTTTCAGATGTCATCCCTCGCAGACTATCGGCCCGGTGCGGTCCGACCTTGAGCACTGCCAGAATGGATTGTCGCCGTTTCACTCTGGCGACTCGTTCGAGGAGACAACGGCGTATGACTCACCAAGTGAGCACGAACACCAACACGAGCACCGGCAACTACCGCGCGGCCCGCGACCAGCTTCTGGCCCTGCGCGACGATCACGCCCGCGCCGCGCAGGAATTTGAATGGCCCGACGTGGGAGACCACTTCAACTGGGCCACCGACTGGTTCGATGTGCTCGCCCGCGGCAACGACAAGATAGCGCTGTGGATCGTCGAAGAAGACGGTAGCGAGCAGAAGTTCACGTTCGACGAGATGGCTCACCGGTCAGACCAGGTTGCCACGTGGCTCAGCCATCAGGGCGTGCGGCGCGGCGACCACGTCATGCTCATGCTTGGCAACCAGCGCGAAATCTGGGAGGCCATGCTCGCCATCATGAAGGTCGGCGCCGTCATCATGCCCACGAGCGCCGTGCTCGCCTCGCACGACCTGAGCGACCGGGTGCAGCGCGGCGGCGTCACTCACGTCATCGCCAACTCGTCCGACACGGCCAAATTCGATGACGTTCCCGGCGACTACGGACGCATCGGCGTCGGTGCCCCGCAACCCGGCTGGGCCGATTTCGCCGATGCCTACAGTGTCACGCCCGAGCCCATCGAGACGGTCGTGGCATCCGCTGACCCCTCGCTGATCTACTTCACCTCCGGCACGACCAGCAAACCCAAGATGGTGCTGCACTCGCAGACCTCCTACCCGGTCGGCCACCTGTCCACCATGTACTGGCTGGGCCTCCGCCCCGGCGACGTGCACCTCGCCATCAGCTCGCCCGGCTGGGGCAAACACGCCTGGAGCTGCTTCTTCGCCCCGTGGATCGCCGAAGCCACCGTGTTCGTCTACAACTACTCCAAGTTCGATCCCAACGCCCTCATTGCGCAGCTGCATCGCGCCAGGGTCAGCACCTTCTGTGCGCCGCCCACGGTCTGGCGCATGCTCATCCAAACGGATGTTGGCGCCCGCCCCGCCGCCCTCCGGGAACTGCTCTCGGCCGGTGAACCACTGAACCCCGAGGTCATCCGGCAGATTGACAACGGCTGGAAACTGACGATCCGCGACGGATTCGGCCAGACCGAGACCACCGCCATCGTCGGAAACGGGCCCGGATCCGTGCTGAAAGCCGGGTCGATGGGGCTGCCCCTGCCCGGCGTCTCGATCAAACTGCTCGACCCCATCACCGAGCTGCCCGCCGACGAGGGCGAGATCTGCCTCGACCTCTCGCAGAGCCCGGTCAACCTCATGAGCGGCTACCACGGCGAACCCGACCTCACCGCGCACGCCATTCGCGGCGGCTTCTTTCACACCGGCGATGTCGCCAACGTGGATGCCGACGGCTACCTCACCTTCATCGGCCGCACCGACGACGTGTTCAAATCGAGCGACTACAAGGTGTCACCGTTCGAGGTGGAGAGCGTGCTGCTCGAACACCCCGCAGTTGCCGAAGCCGCCGTCGTTCCCGCGCCCGACTCCACCCGGCTGAACATTCCCAAGGCCTACATCCACCTCGCCCCGGGCTGGGAACCGAACGCCGAGACCGCCGAAGCCGTACTTCGACACGCCCGCACCGGCCTGCCCGCCTACATGCGGGTGCGCCGGGTGGAATTCTTCGAGCTGCCCAAGACCATCTCTGGCAAGATTCGCCGGGTCGAGCTGCGCGAGCGCGAAGACGATGCGGCCGCCGCCGGCACCCGGCTGCCCGACGAATGGCGCGACGACCAGTTTCCGGGGCTGAAAGGGTAAGCATCCGCTGACGGAAAAGTCGGGACTTACGGCCCGAGACAGCCGCCGGCCCCGTCGCTAGCGTGGAGGTATGACCCTCCTTGACTGCCCGCGTTCCGCCGCTCCCAGCATCGATGATGGTTGGGCCGGTTTCACCGCCGGACCCTGGCAGCACGGAATTGACGTGCGCGATTTCATTCAGCGCAACTACACGCCGTTCACCGAAGACGCGAGCTTTCTGACCGGGGCGACCGAGCGCACCCTGGGCCTGTGGGCTCGCCTGTCGGCGATGTTTCCCCGGGAGCGGGCGCTCGGCGTCTACGACGTCGACCCGACGACCCCGGCATCGATCACCGCGCACGCACCCGGCTACATCGACCGACCGAACGAGATCATTGTCGGATTACAAACGGATGCCCCGCTCAAGCGCGCCATCATGCCGTTTGGCGGCTGGCGCATGGTCGCGACGAGCCTCGAGACCTACGGCTACCCGGTCTCGCCCGAGCTGGAAACGATCTTCACCAAGTACCGCAAGACCCACAACGACGGCGTGTTCGACGTGTATCCGCCGGCCGTCAAGCGGGCCAGGCACAGTCACCTCATCACGGGGCTGCCGGACGCCTACGGTCGCGGCCGCATTATCGGAGACTACCGCCGCGTCGCGCTCTACGGCGTGACCGCGCTGATCGCGGCGAAGAAGATCGAACGCGCGACGCTGGACGAGCAGCCGAGCACGGAAGAGATCATCCGCGCAAGGGAGGAGAACGCCGAGCAGGTGCGGGCCCTGAAAGAACTCGTTCAGATGGCCGCCAGTTACGGGTTCGACATTGCCCGGCCGGCACGAACGGCGACCGAAGCGGTGCAGTGGCTGTACTTTGCCTACCTCGGCGCGGTCAAGGAGCAGAACGGTGCCGCCATGTCGTTCGGCCGCAACAGCGCCTTCCTCGACGCCTACCTCGAGCGTGACCTTCAGGCCGGAGTGTTGACCGAGAGCCAGGCGCAGGAACTCATTGACGACCTCGTGATCAAGCTGCGTATCGTGCGATTTCTGCGCACCCCGGAATACGACCAGCTGTTCTCCGGCGACCCCACCTGGGTCACCGAGTCGCTCGGTGGCATCGGCCTCGACGGGCGCACCCTCGTGGTGAAGACCGCGTTCCGGTTTCTGCAGACCCTGTACAACCTGGGCCCGGCGCCGGAGCCGAACCTCACGGTGCTGTGGAGCGACGCTCTGCCCGAGGGATTCAAGCGCTTCTGCGCGCAGGTCTCCATCGACACCTCGGCCATTCAGTACGAGTCGGACGACATCATTCGTGAGGCCTGGGGCGACGACGCCGCCATCGCCTGCTGTGTCTCGCCGATGGGGGTCGGCAAGCAAATGCAATTCTTCGGCGCCAGGGTCAACGTCGTCAAGGCGCTGCTCTACGCCATCAACGGCGGTCGCGACGAACTGACCGGCGAGCAGATCGCGCCGGTCACCGCCCCGCTGGCCGGGGACGTGCTCGACTATGACACCGTCTGGGCCGCCTACCTCGCGAGCCTCGAATGGCTCGCCGAGACCTACGTCGACGCGCTCAACTGCATCCACTACATGCACGACAAGTACGCCTATGAACGGCTCGAGATGGCCCTGCACGACGGCACGATTCTGCGCACGATGGCCTGCGGCATCGCCGGCCTCAGCGTCGCCGCAGACTCCCTCGCCGCGATCAAGTACGCCACCGTGCGTCCGGTGCGCGACGACACCGGCCTCGTCGTGGACTACGCGATCGACGGCGAGTACCCCTCGTTCGGCAACGATGACGACCGGGTCGACGAGATCGCGGTCACCATCGTCGAGACTTTTATGGCCATGATTCGCAAGCACCCCACCTACCGGAACGCCGTACATACCCAGTCGGTGCTCACCATCACCTCGAACGTGGTCTACGGCAAGAAGACCGGAAACACGCCCGACGGACGCCGCGGCGGAGCGCCCTTCGCTCCCGGAGCCAACCCGATGAACGGCCGCGACACACACGGCATGCTCGCCTCGGCCCTGAGCGTGGCAAAACTGCCCTATTCCGAAGCGCAAGACGGCATCTCCCTGACCAACACGGTCGTGCCGACCGGTCTCGGCCACACGCCCGAGGAGCAGATCACCAACCTCGTCGGCCTGATCGACGCCTACACGCTCGCGAGCGGGTATCACCTCAACATCAATGTGCTCAACCGCGAAACCCTTGAAGACGCCATGCTGCATCCCGAAAACTACCCGCAGCTGACCATCAGGGTGTCGGGCTACGCCGTGAACTTCGTGCGCCTCACCCGCGAGCAGCAGCTCGACGTAATCAGCCGCACCTTCCACACGAGCGTCTGACGTCGTGGGTGCCGCGGTCAATGTCGGTCCACACCGCCTGGGTGTGCCGGTAAAGAGAACCTCAGACGGGCCGTCGCGAGCGGATGCCGTGAGCCGGGCCGTGCGCGCAGCATCCGTGGCCCGCGCCTCCACCACTGCTGACCTGCACCAGTTGGACCTCGCCCACACCGCCACCCGCGCGACGGGCGCTCCGGCGACCAAGAAGCACCACGAGAATCTGGCCGCGATCCGCGACGGTCGGGTGGCGAGCGTGCACTCCTGGGAACTCGTCACGGCCGTCGACGGGCCGGGCACCCGGCTGACCTACTTTCTCTCCGGCTGCCTGCTGCGCTGCCAGTACTGCCACAACCCGGACACCTGGAAGAAGCACGACGGCGTGATCACGCCGATTGAGGATGTGCTCACCCGTATCCGTCGCTACCTCGGTGTGTTCGCGGCGACCGGAGGCGGTCTGACGCTGTCCGGCGGGGAGCCGCTCATGCAACCGGCATTCGTCGCACGGGTGTTCGCCGAGTGCCATGAGCTCGGCGTGCACACGACCCTCGACACCTCGGGGTATCTCGGCACAAGCGCGTCGGACGAGTTGCTCGATCACACCGACCTCGTACTGCTCGACGTGAAGTCCGGCCTGCCCGACACCTACCGTGAAGTGACCGGGCGAGAGTTGGCACCGACCATCGCGTTCGGCGACCGGCTGAGCGCGCGCGGCACCAATGTCTGGGTTCGGTTCGTGCTCGTTCCCGGGCTGACCGACGCGATCGACAACGTTGACGCCGTCGCCGAGATCGTGGCCCGCTGGCCCAACGTCTCCAGGGTCGAGGTGCTGCCATTCCACCAGATGGGCGAGGACAAGTGGAACCGCCTGGCCATCCCGTATCCGCTGCACGGCGTGCAACCGCCGGACGCCGCCCTGCAGGAGCGGGTGCGCGGCCAGTTTCGCGCCCACGGCCTCATGACCTTCTGAATCAGCCTCCTAGTAGCGGGCGAGCAACTCCGTCTTTTTGGCGAGGAATTCGGCATCCGTTACAACGCCGGCGTCGCGGAGCTGACCCAGCTGGGTCAGGTGCAGGGCGATTCCGGTGGATGCCGCGGGCGCGAGTTCGCGCCGGATGGGTGCGGCAGTCAGAGCCGTGATCGGCCCGGGGGCGACGGTGGGCCCGTGCACCGGTGACGGCGCAAACGCCGGAGCAGCATGCCCGGCCTGCGACATTCGGTCGATCCAAGCCAGGGCGATGGCGGAGAGAATGAACACCATGTGGATGATGACCTGCCAGAGCACGCCGTCCCAGGTGTAGACGTTGCCGGTGATGGTCTCGGTGGGGTTCGAATCCACCGGCGTGCCGCGCGCGGCCAGATCGCCGACCTCGATGAACGTCTTGAGCAGATGAATCGACGAGATCCCCACGATGGCCATAGCGAGTTTCACCTTGAGCACGTTCGCGTTGACGTGCGACAGCCATTCCGGCTGGTCGGGGTGACCCTCTAAGCGGATGCGCGAGACGAACGTTTCGTAGCCGCCGATGATGACCATGATCAGCAGGTTCGCGATCATCACGACGTCGATCAGGCCGAGCACGGAGAGCATGATCGCGGCTTCTTCAACGTGGATGCCGCCGTCGTTACTCGGAACGGTCAGTGACGTCCAGACGTCACCACCGAGGTTGATGAGCTCAACCATGAACACGATCACGTAAATGATCTGCGCGATGATCAGGCCGATATAGAGGGGTGCCTGCAGCCAGCGGCTGAAGAAGATCATGAGCCCGACGCTGCGTACCCAGCGGGACTGGGGGCGGAAGGGGCGGGGGAGGGCTGTTTCAGTCACCGGTCGATCATAAGTTGGCCCCGAGTGAGAACCTCCTGTGAGCTCAGCTGGTTTTCATCGCCCGCACCAGCAGGCGGGAGTCGGCGATCGCAGGTTCCAGCCCGAGCAGCTCGGCGAAATGGGCCGACGGTTCGACTCCGAGTTCCCGCCCCAGGTGGGCCCGAAAACTGCGGTACACCCACACCGCCGAGGCGTAGTTGTCTTCGGCGATGTGGCAGCGTACGAGCAGGTGCTGGGCGCTTTCCCGCAGCGGGGCGACAAGCGCCGCTGCCCGTGCCGCTCCCAGGGCGCGGTTGAAACTGCTGGCGACCAGGTAACAGCGGGCCAGGGCTTCCAGCGCATCGACCCGCTGGTTCAGCAGGTGATCCTGCTGGTCGATCACCCATTCCTCGTACCAGCCCGGCAGCAGGTTGGCTTCCTGCAGCAAATCGATCGATTCGGGCGTCACCGATCGTGCGCCGTTCAGGGTGACCTCGGTGATCAATTCCCGTACCTCGCGCAGGTCAACGCGCACCGCGGCGTCGAGTTGCGGAGGATCAGTCGCGCTCAAGAGTCGGGGCAGTTCATGCGAGATGCGAAAGACGCTCGCCCGCAGGTTTCCGGCCGACTGACGCTCGGGGCTGTCGGGCCAGAGCAAGGCGGCCAGCACGGGTCGCGGTTGGGGGTGCAGCAGGGCGAGGGCAGCGAGCAGCCGCTTCTGACGTGCACCGACCTCGACCGGAAGGCCGTTGTAGCGCAACTGCCAGTGGCCCAGCACGTGAAGATCCTAGCCGGGTGTCGCCGAAAATCCCATGAGTGCTCGATCCGCGAAAGAATACACAGCGGACCCGCAACGAGACAGCGGGTGCTGCTACCGCCCAGAATGGCCAGCACCGGCTCGGTTGTCAATGCCGATACCCCCAAAACGGATGCTTTCGCACCCGCGAGCGCGGCGCCCGAGTAACTCGCCGGTAACGCCCCTGCGGCTACCCTCGGTTCGCGCGGAGTGTGCAGCTGGCACCCGCGGCATCCGCTTGTGTTGGCTCTGTCAGATTTGGACCATCATGACTCAATTCGCTCTCTGCGTGGGAATCAACAAGTTCGAGAATCTGCCGATGGCGAGCTGGCTGAACGGCTGCGTGAACGACGCCAACGATGTCAGGGAGCTGCTCGCCTCGGGTTTCGGATTCGCCGACGCGAGCATCACCGTGCTGACCGACCAGGCAGCGACCAAGGACGCTGCGTTCGGCGCGATGACCGAGGCGCTGGACCGGGCGAACGCGCCGGGGGAGCACCTCGATCACATCGTTTTCACCATGTCGAGCCACGGCACGCAGCTGCCCGACACGAGCGGCGACGAAGCCGACCAGGTCGACGAAGCCTTCGCCACCTACGACCTGCGGCAGAACGGTGCCGCGTGGGACCCGGGCTCTCTCATCGTCGACGATGAACTGCACGACCTGTTTGCCCGGCTGCCAAAGGGGGTGCTGGTCGATGTGATCCTCGACACCTGTCACAGCGGCAGCAGGCTGGGCGCCATGGACCTCGTGCCCACGGTCGACGACCGGCGCCCGCGCTTCGTGCCGCCGCCGACACCGCTCGGTCGGGACGGCGCCGAAGCCGAGGGCGCCGACACCCGTACCCTGCGGGACCTGGTTCGCACCTCCAAGGCCGCGGCCAAACCGGTGTTGTTCGCCGCCTGCCGCGCCGACCAGACCGCCGCCGACGCCAACTTCGACGGCCGGTACAACGGCGCGTTCACGCACTTTCTGCTGGACGCGCTGCAGTCCGGTTCGAGCCGTGGTGAGGTGATCAAACAGGTCAACGCGAAGCTGCGGGCGCGCAAGTTCGCGCAGCGTGCGCAGCTGGAGGCATCCGCTTTGGGAAAGTCGACGGCGTGGGGCACGGCGTTCTGAACCTCAGGGATGAAAGGTCGGCCGACGGTCGGCCGAGACCTCGGAGGGCGGCGCGGCGATTTTTCGCGGGCTGGGCTGCGGCGGTACAGGCGGGGCGGCGGCATTCGCTGGGCGAGTGGCGAGCTGCGCGGCGGCGAGCTTGGCGCGCTGGCGGTCGGGATCGAGAATCGGTTTGAGGGCGGCGAAGCTGAGGCGCCCGCCCTCGTCGAACCGCAGTTGCCCGCCGCCGCGAATGAACACCGGTGCCCGGGTAGCGAGCCCCAGGCTGCGGGCTTCAGCGGCGCTCAGCCGAAACTCCTGGGTGAAGGTGGCGCCGATCTCCGACACGACGAAACCGTCGGGGCCGACGCGCAGGGTGGGGCGCACCCGTTCGACCGCGATCGGCCGGGTCGGATCGATTCTCGCCGCCGCGAGCAGTGTGGGGTTCTCCCAGAGAAACCGCACGATGTCCTCCGGATCGGAAGCCAGCGCGGCCAGCCGAAAACTACGGCCGCACGTCGTCAACCTCAGCGGCGGCACATTCTCGTCGACCGGGGCGTTCACAACGACCAAGAAAGACGTCGACGCCATCTTCGCCACCCACCTGCCGGCCTTTGTGGCCGAGCATGGCGGCGTCGTTCCCGTGGTGTTCTACGCGCACGGCGGGCTCGTCGATGAGCAATCCGGGCTGCGCATCGCGGCCACCCAGGTGGACTGGTGGAAATCGAACGGCGTCTACCCGATTCACTTCGTCTGGGAGACCAGCCTCGCCGGGGCCATCACGAGCGCGGTCGGAGACTGGGCGCAGGGTCGCCGCGGCTGGCTCGACGATGCAAAGGACCGGGTACTCGAACTGGCGGCCCGATTCGGGCAGGGCCAGGCGATCTGGGGGCAGATGAAGCGTTCGGCCGAGGCGGCCCCGGCCGGTGACGGCGGCGCCCGCTACGTGGCCGAAGCGCTTGGCGCGTACTGCGCAGCGCATCCCGACACGATCACCGTGCACGCCGTCGGGCACAGCGCCGGGTCGATCTTTCACTCCTTCTTTCTGCCGACGGCGTTGAAAGCCGGGGTGCCGGCCATCGAAACGCTCAGCCTGCTCGCGCCGGCCGTGCGCACCGACGTCTTCGAGAAGCAGATCGTGCCCCTGGTCGGCCACGGCGTGGAATCCCTCGCCATGTTCACCATGACCGAGAAACTCGAACGCGACGACACCTGCCTCGGCGCCTACGGAAAGTCCCTGCTCTACCTCGTGCGGGCGTCGTTCGAACCCGAGGAGTTTTCGCCCATCCTTAGACTCGAGGAATGCCTGCGCGCCGACCCCGTGCTGGCTGGGCTGTTCGGGCTGTCCGGCGCGAGCGGGTCGCCCGGGGTCGGTGGGGCGGCCGATATCATCTGGTCGAAGACGCCAAGCGGCCCGCTCACCAGCCGCAGCACCTCGACCAGTCACGGCGGTTTCGACAACGACATTCCCACTATGGACAGCGTCGCCCGCCGGGTCACCGGCAGCTCGCGCATCCAGTCGTTCCCAGCCACTCGGGATCTCGGCGACGAACTTTGGCCTATGGCAGGCCCGGCAGCGCCCCGACCGGTCGGCACTCACCAGGCGCTCTGTGTGGGCATCAACGCCTATCCGGGCGGGGATGCCCTCTACGGCTGCGTAGCCGATGCCGAGGCCTGGGCTGCGCAATTCAGCATCGCCGGGTTCGCGGTGCGCACCCTGCTCGACGCGGAGGCGACCCGGCAGAACATTCTGCTCGGGCTGCTCGACCTGGTCGCCAGTAGCGTCGCCGGCGACGTGCTGGTCTTTCAATACGCCGGCCACGGCACCTACGTCGACGATCTCGACGGCGACGAGTCCGAGGCCGGCAACGAGGAGACGAAGTACGACGAAGCGCTCTGCCCGATCGACTTTCGCGACGGCAACCTGATCATCGATGACGACCTGGGCGAGATCTTCGACCAGCTGCCCGACGGCGTCAGCCTCACGGCCTTCTTCGATTCCTGCCACTCCGGTGATGGTCAGCGCCGGTTGCAGCTGCAGCCGGCCGATGTGGCCGACCTGAGTGCGGCATCCGCTCCCCACGGGCGGCGGGCGCGGTTCATCATCCCCGATGAGCAGACGAGCAGGAACTATCGGGCCAAGCGCGGCGCGCCCGCTCGGGCCGGCAAGCGGGCGCTGACCCGGGAAGTGCTGTTCAGTGCGTGCAAGCCCACCGAGGTCGCGTATGAAACTGGCGGGCACGGGAACTTCACCGTTGCGGCCAGCCTGCTCGTGGTTCCGAGCGCGAATCGCCTGACCAACGCCGAATTCCTGGCCAAGGTGCGGGAAGCATTCTCCAGCCAGCCGAGGCAGAACCCCGATTTCAATGGTCCGCGGGCGGCGAAGTCGCGGGTGTTTTTGGGGGCTCTGGTTGGCGGTGCTGGTTCGGTATCTGTTGCCGGTGCTAACAGTGCTGGTTCGGCGCGGGCGGGGTCGCCGCCGGTGCGGGCTCGGGTTCGGGCTTTGGGTCCCGCAACGATTCCGGGCGCTATTTCGGCTCTGCTTGACGCGGCCGCCGGCGTGGGAACCGGGGTCGGAGCCGGGGTCGGCGCGGGCGGGATTGGCGCGGGCGGGGTCGGCGCGGGCGGGATCTACCCGCTCGCGGCATCCGCTGGCCCGGCAGGAATGGCGGGCAGCGCCGACTCGTGCGAAACGGATGCCGCCGCTCGCGCCCTCGCGGCTGCCGCGTTCCTGCGCACTGCTGCGGACTTCATCGACGGGTAGGCCAGGGGGATTCGGGGGCGTCGCCGGGGTCGTGGCGTAGCTCCCGCGGCGCCGTGAACTGGGCGCGCGCGGGCGCCGTGAAACGGCGATTGGCAGGCCGAAATGGGCACAACGGCAGACTCGGATTGTCGACATCTTTCGCATCCGGTGCCGTGGCCTGCGAGACTGGATGCACAGCTCGGCGCCGAGGTCGCTCGACCGGATCGCCGAAACGATGTATGCGCTTGCGCCTCGGAAGGACTCCATGCTCGATTTTCTGTTCAGCCCGATCCCCGGGATCATTTTCACGATCATTGTGGTTCTGCTCATCGGCCTGATCTACGCCAAGACCATCTACAAGAATGCCGGGCCCGACGAAGCCCTCATTATCACCGGCAAGAAGAGCCGCAAGACCATCGTCGATGGTGCCACGCTCGAGGAATCCGGCCAGCGCGTCGTGCACGGACAGGGTGTGTTCATCACCCCGTTCTTCCAGAAGGCGTTCAAGATCAGCCTGCGCAGCCGGGCGATTGAGATCACTGCCGTGGCGCAGGATCGCAACGGCATCACGCTCTCGGTTGAAGCCGTCGCCATCGTCAAGGTCGGCGACGACCCGGCAGCGATCCGCGCCGCCGCCCAGCGGTTCCTCGGGCAGGACAAGAACATCGACGGCTTCGCGCAGGAGGTACTGAGCGGTTCGCTGCGATCCTCGATCGGCGCGACCGACGTGATGACCGTCATTCAGAAGCGCGACGAGCTCGGCACGTCCGTGCTTGCCACCGCGCGTGAGTCGCTCGCCAACCAGGGCCTCGACGTTGACTCCTTCGAGATCAAGGGTATTACCGACGAGAACGACTACATTCGCGACATCGGTCGTGCAGAGCAGGCCAAGGTTCGCCGCCAGGCCGAGGTTGCCGAGCACGTCGCCAACCGAGAGTCGCAGGAAGCCCTGATCACCGCCGAGCAGGCCATCGCAGAAGCGCAGAACACGCTCGCCCTGCGCAAGGCCGCCCTGCAGCTCGACACCGATAAGGCCTCCGCTGAGGCCGCCGCATCCAAGCCTCTCGCCGAGGCCAAGGCACAGCAGGCCATCGTGCAAGAGCAGGAGCTCACCGCTCAACGTCGCGCCAGCCTGCGCAAGGCCGAGCTGGAATCCGAGGTCAACGCCATTGCCGACGCTGACGCCTACCGAATTCGGGTGACCGCGATCGCGGCCGCCGAGGCATCCGTCGCCAAGGCCACCGCCGATCGCGACAGCCGTGTCGCCAACGCCGACGCCACCCGCGCGGAGGGCCAGGCCGAGGCCGACGCCATCCTCGCCCGGGGTACCGCAGAGGCAACGGCCACCCGGCTCTCCGCCGAGGCCGTCGCCCAGCAGTCCGAGGCGCTCATCCAGCTGCGTCTGGTCGAAATGCTCCCGCAGATCGCACACGAGCTCGCCGCTCCGATGGGGAACATCGACCAGCTCACCGTAATTTCAACGGATGGTGCCAGCCAACTCTCCAAGAACGTCGCGTCGGGCTTCAGCGAGGTCGACGCCGTGCTCGGCTCCACCATGGGAATCGGCATCAAAGACCTCCTCGGTGGGCTGCTCGGCGGAACGGCGGGAGCCGCTTTGCGGAACGCTGCGCCCGCGCACAGTGGCGCATCCGCTTCGCCTGCTGCTGCTACGTCGGTGCGTTCCACAGGGGCCGGCGCCGCGTCGCCCTCGGGGGCAACCTCGCCTTCAACAGCAGCGCCTTCAGCAGAGTCGTCACCGTCGGTTGGTGCCTCGGCGGCGACCGGCGCCGCAGCTGCACGGTCGGCAGCGGAAGCATCCGTTTCTGATTCGATCAACAGCGTCGACTTCGACGCAGTCGCCGACGAAGCCGCGGCAGCAATCGCCCGCGCTGCGGCAGCCCGGCTGCCGAAAAAAGCCGCGGACCGCCTGCTGCCGTAGGCAACGTGGCCCGCGGCCCCGGTTCGAGTCGAACCCGCAGACGGCGGGCGGGCTCGCCAATCGCGGCACTCCTTGCCGACGAGGGCACTCTTGGGTAGGGGTGCCCTGATCTGTAAGGGGTGCCGCCACGCGGGCCGGAGCGTCAGCAGCCGGGACCATGGGAGTTGGCGTTGCAGTCTTCAGCCACGAGCACGGTGGATTCCTTCGCCGCGACGACGGTGAACGGAGCTGACGGCACGGAGACGATTCCCTCGACGGGTCGCCAGCCCTGGTCGCCGAAGCTGTAGTCGGCTCGGTAGTCGACGGTGAGGGTGGTTGTGTAGGTGCCCTTGGCGGTGTATTTGTGGCTTGTGGGAGTGGTGGAGAATTCGGCCAGGCCGAGGTCGGCCCAGCTGGCTCCGCCGGTGGGGCTCGATGCGGCGCTGCCGTCGCCGTAGTTCCAGCGGTACCCGATCGGTGTGAACATGACCTGCGCTGGTTCGCCGAGGAGTAGTCCTTCGCCGATTTGAGCGGATGCTTCGGCCCAGAAATTCGCGGCCAGCCCGACGATGGCCCAGCCATTGGGTTCCATGCCCGTTGGGGCAGCGGGCGCGGGGAAGTTCTGCAGGTCGGTGACCGTGACGATGGTGGCGGCGGAGCAGATGGCGCAGGGCGTTGTGGGGGCGGCGATAGTGGGTTGCCACTCGGGGTGCCGCGAGAGTAGTGGCAAGTCGCCCGTGCCGCACAGCGACCACTCCTGCTCCGAGGTCAGTTTGCCCTGTGGGTGGGCGCAAATCTCGGCCACGGTTGGGCCGGTACCAGCCCGACCGCTGGCGGACCCACCCGTTCCGCCGCCAGAACTTCCGCCGTACCCGGCCGATAAGTCCACGCCTGGACCGACTACGTCAGCCCGCGGTGGGCAGACGAAAAGTGCACCTTCCAATCCGACACATGATTGTTCTTTGAATCCGGCCATTGCGCTTTGGTTGGGGATGGCGATGGCTGTCGCAAGAGCCACGATCAGCAGAAGTTTGAACCGGACCATGAGTCTGATTTCTCGACGAGGAGTCGGTCGGAGGCGGAATCACGCAGCAGAGAAACTTGAATCGGGTAGCGACCGGGGCGGCCAGGTGGGACGACAGTAAGACCAGTGGCGTCAACGACATCAGTGCCAGAGACATCAAGGCAAACGTAGGCGACTACTTCGCCTGATTCCAGGTCGGCGCTTTGGATAGACAGTGAGTCGAACGCGAGGTTGCCAATGAGGTGGAGACCGCCTGACGACAACGTTTTGTAGATTCCAAGTTCTGACTCGAGAACTTTCCCGACTGCAAAATCGGAAATTCTCTCGGGATCTGCTCCGCCTTCGTGGGCGATCGTGTTGGACATCGACTGATATTCGCCGAAGGCGGCGGTCGCGGCCGCCAGCGCCTCGTCGTTCGACGCGAAGACCGGGGGAGTCACGGTGGGCTCGGGACTAGCCACGGCGACCGGCGTTGCCGGGACGGGCGGGGCGGGAGCGGCCATGCATCCGCTTAGGAAAACAACGGAGACAGACAGCACGAGAGCGTTGAGCACAGCAGTGTGGATCGGGCGGCGGCGCGACGGATTTCGCATGGGGCCACAGTAGACCGGATTGCTACAATCCCGTTTAAGTTCTCCACAGGCTGGTGGCGGGGCTCAAATTGCGCTAAAAACTATCGCAGAGTCCCCACCAGAAGCCCCTCAATCATGCGGGACTGCACCTCGTTCGTGAAGTAGTCCGGGTCGAGAATGCGCTCGAGCGCCAGGATATTGGTAGCCGACATAACGAGGGGAGCGAGCACGTCCACCCGGTGGGTAGCCGGGTCGATGCCGAATTGGTCGGCGCGTTCCAGGATCACCGCGCCGAGGGCGAGGCGCACGCTCCGCCGACTCTGGCGATAGAGATCCGCGGCCTGGGGGTTGCGGGCCGAATGAACGGCCAGTTCCATGAGCAGCAGGTGCCAGGGGCCGTCTTCGACCAGGGTCTCGGCCAGACGGCGGGCGATGCGGGCGAGCGCCGCGTCGTCGAGCCGTATCTCGTCGCCGAGAATGGTCGCGAGCCGCCCGCTGAGCAGGGTAGCCAGGCGCTCATTCAGGATCGATCCGAATAGGGCTTGCTTGGAGCCGAAATTGGAGTACACGGCGCCCTTGGTGTACCCGGCCCGCGTCGCCACGTCGTCGAGTTTGGTTCCGAGGTAGCCGGATTCGAAGAATTGCTCGGTCGCCGCCCGCAGAATATCCGCACGTACGTCGGTGCGCAGGGGTCGTTTGCGAGCCGGTGGCGGGGCGTCGCGCGCGAGGGCTGGTGCGAGATTGGGCGACGTTTCGGGTGCCAACGCGGAGTCGGCCGCGAGAACGCGCGAGGTGCCACGAGCGTGAGCCGTTCCTGATGCCATCTCGGGTGTCGTGCCTGGCGTCTCGTCCATGAGTGCCTTTCGGATTGCTGTTGACAAGCGGATACTTTGGGTATTGGATACTCTCGGTATTGAAAATACTACGGTGGCATTGCGCCCCGCACAACCCAACGTTGGATGGAACTCTGCATGACCCTCGACTCCGCTTCGACCCCCGCTTTCGACTCGACTGAAATCGCCCTCGCCATCCGAGCGAGCAACTTCACGATTCGAAACGGTGGCCAGACCGTGATCGGCGCCACTAACCTCGTTATTCCGGTCGGTGCACTCTTCGTCGTGTCGGGCCGGTTCGCCTCGGGCAAGACAACACTGCTGCTCGCTCTTGCCGGCCGCCTGCGTGGGTTCGCCGGAACGGCGACCGTGTTCGGACATCCGCTGCGCCAGAGCGGCGGGCAGGTGCGGCACCTGTCGGCCCTCGCCGAGACGCCGATCGTAAACCGCCTCGACGACGATCTCACGGTTGAGCGCCAGATCGCGGCTGCTCTCGTGCTCCGTCAACCGTGGTGGAAACCGCTGGTCAGCCACAAAACGGTGGCACTCTGCTTGGTTCGGGTGAACGCGCTGCTGCGTCAGGTCGATGCGCGGGCCGGCGAAATCCTTGAGCAACGTCATGCCGGCCTGCCGCGACTGACCGGCACCGATCGCATCGTCGACCTGCAACCGCTCGATCGTGCGGTGCTCGGCGTCGTCCTGGCCCTGATCGGCCGGCCACGCCTGCTGATCGTCGATGACGTCGACACCCTGCGCGACACGGATGACCGCGCCCGCGCCTGGGCCGCACTGCTCGTTCTGCGCATGGCGGGCTGGCACGATCTCACGATCGCGGCGAGCGGGCAGGACCCCAAGGAGCTCGTCGAGATCCTCGAACGCGTCGGCGCCGACGTCCACCCCGCGCCAGCCCGCCCGGTGTACCTGCTCGACCTGGATTCCGCCGACCGCACCCTCACAGCCCGCACCCTGATTGCGTCCACCCGGAAGGCCTGAACCGTGGCCAAGATGTTTTCACTGCCCAGCATCGAGCTGTCCCGGTTTCGGTCTTCCCGCTTGGCCATCGTGGCGCTGCTCATGATCGCCGCCGTTCCCGCCATCTATGGCGGCGTCTACCTCTCGGCCAACTGGAACACGAGCGGCAACATCGGCGAACTACACGCCGTCATCGTCAACAACGACGTGGCCGCGAACGTCACCGGCACGGACGGCCGCGAGCAGACCATTGACGCCGGCGCCGGCCTGGTCGACTCCCTCGTGGGCAGCGACAGTGCTGGCTTCACCTGGAGCAGTGCCACCAGCGAAGCGGATGCCCGCAGCTCGCTCGCCGATAACCAGAATTTCGCCGTGCTCGTCGTTCCCGCCGATTTCTCGAGCACCCTGGCCTCGACCGCTGCAAACCCCGGCGCGGTGAACCCCGCCGCCACGACGACCGGCACCGCAGCATCCGTTTTCGCCCCCGAGCAGGCCCGCCTGCGCGTGTACACCGACGACGCTTCGAACTTCATCGTGGGGCAGGTCACGAAATCGGTCACCGCCGCGATACGCACCGAGCTGTCGACGTCCATCTCGGCGACCTACCTGGACAACGTCTACCTGGGGTTCACGAGTGTGCACGACAGCCTCGCTCAGGCCGCCAACGGCGCACTCACCCTCAGCGACGGCGCCACGAGCGCGAGCGACGGGTCGGCGCAACTCGTGATCGGCCTCGGAACCCTCTCCGACGGCGCCGCCACGCTCGCGAGCGGGGTGTCCCAAGTGGATGCCGGCACCCACACCCTCGCCACCGGCGCGAGCACCCTGGCCACCGGGTCGTCGAGTGTGGCGAACGGTGCGGCGGAGGTCGCGAGCGGTTCGGCAGCGCTCGCGACGGGCGCGGCCACCCTCGACGCGAGCGTGAGCACACTGCCGACCGCCACGGCCCGGCTGGCGGCGGGTACCCAAACCGTTTCCACGACTCTCGGCACGATCGCCGCGCTCACGGCTGCGCACCCTGACTGGACCCTGACCCAGCTGAACGCGGCCCTCGCCACCGGCGGCGGATCGATCGCGGATCTCGCGGCGGGCGCCGCGACCGTCGTAGCCGGGGCCAACATCCTGAACCAGAGCGCGACACCACTCGTCGCCGGCATCGGCACGCTCGCCGACGGCGCCGCGACCCTCGCCACGGGAGCGTCGAGCGTCTCGGCCGGAGCCCAATCCGTCTCAACCGGCGCGGCATCGCTCTCCGCGGGTGCTGCCTCGCTCGCCACCGGTGCCGACAGCGCTGCGGCCGGCGCCAGCACGCTGGCCACCGGCGCGACGACCGCCAGCACCGGCGCGAGCACCCTCGCCGACGGCCTCGGCCAGCTCGCGACCGGTGCCGACAGTCTGAGCACCTCGCTGCAGTCGGGCGTGACGCAGGTGCCGAGCTACACGTCCGCGCAGGCCAGCGAACTCGCCGCGGTGACTTCCGAACCAGTTGCCGCGGAGCATGTGCGCGAGAATGCCGTCGGATTCTATGGCGAGGGCATCGCGGCGTACTTCATTCCGCTCGCGCTCTGGGTCGGCGGAATCGGCATGTACTTCCTGTTCCGTCCGCTGTCGCCGCAGGCCGTCGCATCCACTGCCCGGCCGGTGCGGGTGGCGCTGACCGGCCTCGCCCCTGGGCTGCTGTTTGGATTGCTGCAGGCCGGACTTCTGCTCGCCGTGCTGCACTTTCTGGTGGGGCTGGAAGCCGCCAATTTCGCGGCCCTCGCCGCCTTCACGGTGATTGTCGCGCTCGTGTTCACGGCCATTCACCACAGCCTGATCGCCCTGCTCGGCGGGCGCGGTCGGCTGGTGGCCTTGTTACTGCTGATTCTGCAGTTGGCCTCGGCCGGAGGCACCTACCCGGTTCAGACGTCGCCCGGCTTCTTCCAGTGGATCAGCCCGGCCTTGCCGATGACCTACGCGGTCGACGGCGTGCGGCGACTCATCGCCGAGGGCTTCACGAGCGCGATTCTGGTTGACCTTCTCGCCCTGATCGCTTTCGGAATCGGAGCGTTCGCCGTTTCGGTCTTCGCCAGTCGTTCGATGAAGATCTGGTCGATCGCCAAGCTGCACCCGTCGCTGAAGATCTAGTCGTGCGCGGTCAGCGCCTGCCTGAGCAGGGCGGCCAGCGCCGGCTGCCCGCCGCTTCTCATGGCGGCCCGCTGGCGTTCGGCTCCGGTCCCGAGTCGCCGCGCCCGCGCCAGCAGCCCCACAATTCGCTCGCGATTGCCCACCTCGTCAATCGCATCGCCGGCATAGCGCAGCAGCTCGTCCGTCACGATCAGCGCACTCTCCAGGGTTCCGATCGTGGACCACCGGCGCATGTGCACGCTCCGCCAGCTGGAGAAGCCGGTATCGGCTCCGTGCCAGAACGGCGAATTCACGGCCAGCGCGAGCAGCGTCGGCAGCCAAACGCGCACCCGGTTGAGCGCCTGCACCCCGGCATCACGGCTGGGAATGCCCACGTGCACGTGAAGCCCGTTGATGAGGTGATCCGGCACCAACCCCCGAAATTCGGTCTCGACGGTGTGGTAGCGCTCCACATCGGTTACCTCAGGCCAGCCCTCGGTCTGGAACGGCGCGCCCACGCCGGCCGCGAGCACCCCGCGGGCCACGGCAGCGCGCGCCAGCCGTGATCGAAAGGCGAGCAGGTCAGCGGATACTACTCACAAACCGGTATCAAGCCGATACATTCTCAGATCGGCCAGCCGGTCACATTCGAGCCCACAGGTGACTAACATGACAATTAATTGGCAACCGATGTGCAGGCGTTGGCTCTCGCACTGATCGACTCAGTTGGGGGTAAACGTGGTGCAAGTGACCGAGGTTCCAGCCGGCGCGGCCCAATCGTGGCGGCGTTCTCTGCACGGCGTTCTCGGCGGGATGCTCGGATTCGTCGCGATGAGCGCGGTGGCCGGCATTCTGGTCACCGTGTCGGTAACCCCTGTCGTTGCGCTCTCGGGTATGGCTGCCACCAATACCATTTCGGTGTTCGAGAATCTGCCCGGCTACATCAACATCGAGCCCCTCTCGCAGAAGAGCGACATTTTTGCGACCCGCAGTGACGGAACCTTCGAACTGCTCGCCTCGTTCTACGATCAGAATCGCATCGAGGTGGGGTGGGATGCGATCAGCCAGTTTGCGAAGGATGCCGCGGTGTCGGGAGAAGACCCACGCTTCTACGAGCACGGCGGGGTCGATTTGCAGGGCACCCTGCGGGCCACGGCAACGACGGTGGCAGGGGGAGACACCCAGGGCGGGTCATCCATTACTCAGCAGTACGTTAAGAACGTGCTGGTGCAGAAGTGCGAGGTGATCACCGACAAGCGCGCGCACGATGCCTGCTACACCGCGGCGACCGAGACCACGCCCGACCGCAAGCTCAAAGAGATGCGGCTCGCCATCGGGGTCGAGAAGAAGTACAGCAAGCACGACATCCTGCAGCAGTATTTCAACATCACCGGCTTCGGTGGCACCGTCTATGGCATCGAAGCCGCCGCCAACTATTACTTCAACAGCACCGCGGCCAACCTCACCCTGCCGCAGGCGGCCAGCCTGGTGGCGATCGTGAACAACCCGGTCAAGTTCCAGCTCGACAAGCCGGCCAGCGAGACCAATGGGGCCGCCAACGGTTACGCCGCGAACAAGCAGCGCCGCGACTACATTCTGCGTGAGATGCTGCGCCACAAAAAGATCGCCAAGGCCGACTACGAAGCGGCCCTGGCGGCACCGGTCGAACCCGTGATCACCGAACCCAGCACCGGCTGCCAGACCGCCGCAGCCAACGCGTTCTTCTGCGACTATGTGACCAAGATTCTGCAGACCGATCCCACCTTCGGCGCCGACGCTGCCACCCGCATGCTCAACTTTCGCCGAGGCGGCTATGACGTCTACACGACCCTCGACCTCGACGTGCAGGGCGCGGCCGTGACGACCATGAATCAGCAGGTTCCCAAGGTCTACGCCGGCGGGGACGTGGGCGCGGTGATCACGAGCGTGCAGGTCGGCACCGGCCGGGTGCTGGCCATGACCCAGAACAAGGACTACAGCCAGGACCCCACGGTGCAGGCGACCGGTGCCAACTACACCGGAATCAACTACGCCACGGACTTCGCCGAGGGCGGTTCGAGCGGATTCCAGCCGGGGTCGACCTATAAGGTCTTCACCCTGGCCGAATGGCTCAAAGAAGGGCACTCGCTCAACGAACGCGTGGACTCCCGGCGCAAGTCCAACTGGGGCACCTTTCAAGACAGCTGCCTCGGGCCCCAGAATTACGACAAGGAGAAACCACCCTTCAACCCGCGCAACGACGCCAACGAATCCGGTGCCAACTACAGTGCGCTGCAAGCCACCGTCGGCTCAATCAACACCGGCTTCATCGGCATGGCGAAGCGGCTCGACCTCTGCGGTATCCGCAAAACTGCGGAGGCGTTCGGTGTGCACCGGGCCGACGGTAACCCGCTGTCGCAGTCCGCAGCAACCGTGATCGGAACCAATGAGGTTGCGCCGCTGACCATGGCCGTCGCCTTCGCCGGCATCGCCAATAAGGGCGTCACCTGTTCGCCGATCGCCATCGACCGTATCGTCGACCGCGGCGGCGTGGAGGTCGCGGTGCCGCCGTCGGTCTGCACGCAATCGGTGGATTCGACGGTCGCCGCCGGCATGGCCTACGCCATGCACCGGGTGATGACGAGCGGCACCGGACAACAATCCAACTCGAATACGAAACCGAATGTACCGATGATCGGCAAGACCGGAACAACGGATGGCGCCAAGGATACCTGGATGAGCGGCGCAAGCACCAAGGTGGCCACGGTAGTCGCCGTGGTGAGTGTGACGGGATCACTCAGCCAGCGGCGGCAGTTCTTTGGGCGTGACCAGATCGCGACGGCGCGGCACCGCATGTGGCCGGTCGTGATGTCGGTCGTCAACGCCAAGTACGGCGGTGATGCCTTCGACGAACTCGCCCCCAAGTACATTCCACCGCCCGTGGTCGTGGCGCCACCGGTCGTGGCGCCACCGGTCGTGGCGCCGGTGGCTCCGCCGGCCGCACCCGCCCCGCCGGAGACGGCTCCGGCGCCGCCGGGCCAGTAGCGCCCGGCCAGCGGTGCCGGCCGCTTGTTGGCTAGGCACTCTGCGCCCCAGTGAGCTGGTGCAGGGTACCGCCGCCCGAAGACTGCTGCGCCGGGGTGCGCAGCAACGGATGCGCCGCAAGTTCGGCGGCGTAGGCGGCAGCACTGGCCGCTTCCTCCGCGGCGGCGCGTTCAACGGCGTGGCGTTCCTTCACCTGGCGGGCCACATCGAACAGGTTCCACAGATTCTCCCCGGTCACCGACACTCCCTTGGCGCCGGAGCGCCGTGTTCGACCGCGCACGAGCATGTAATTGGTCTGGAACACCTGCCCGCCCACCCGTTCCTGTGCGTCGTGAAAGAACACGACGTTCGCGACCGGGCCGGTGCCGTCGTCGAGGCTGATGAACACCACGCGGCGGCCGCCGCGCATCGGCGGCGTGTTCGTAGCCCGCCGCACCCCGGCGAGCAGAACCTCGGTGCCGCCGGGCAGGTTGCCGAGCTCGCTCGCCGGCGTCACCCCCAACTCCTTGAACAGCGAGTGAAAGCGTTTCATCTGGTGTGATCCGACGGCCAGGTTCAGATCGAGCAGCTCCAGGTCGGTCTGGGTTCGACCGCGCAGCTCGAGCGAGGTGATGGCACCCGCACGGTCGCCGGAGTAGCGCGGCACCGGCAGCTCCACCTCGAACGCGAGCTGGTCGGCACGAATGACCACGGCCGTGCCGCGCAACGACTGAATGTGCGCGAGTAGCTCGTGCCGCCGGGCCCGGTCGTAGCCGATGAACGTGTCGAGGGCGCCGACCCGGGCCAGCGCTTCGAACGTGCGCCTGCGGGGGTGCACCCGGTCACGAAAGTCCTGCAGCGACCCAAACGGCTGGTGCTGGGCAATGCGCGCCCGCTCGGCTTCGGTGCTGCCGACCAGCTCAGGCAGCGCCAAACGGATGCCCTGGCTCCCGTCGGCGAGATCTTCCACGCGGTAATCCAGCGCGCTCGACTGCACGTCGAGGGGGAGCACCGGCACCCCGAGCACCCGAGCTTCGGCCACGATGAGGTCTTTGGGCCACATGCCGGGGTCGTGGGTGAGCAGCCCGGCCAGGAAGGCGGCCGGATGGTGGGTTTTCAGCCAGGCCGACTGGTAGGTGGGCAGGGCGAAGGCGGCGCCGTGCGCCTTGGCGAAGCCGAAGCTACCGAACCCCGCAAGCACCGTCCAGATCTGGTCGATCACCTTCACGCTGAAGCCGCGGGCGAGCGCTTTCTCGCGCAGATACTCCTCGATCTGGGGGAGTTGCTCCGGCTTCCCCAGGTGGCGGCGAAAGACATCCGCTTTGCCGAGGCCGCAGCCGGTGAGTTCGTCGAACAACCGCATGACCTGTTCGTGAAAGATCACGACGCCCTTGGTTTCGCGCAAAATAGGCTCGAACCGGGGGTGAATGTAATCGGGCGCGACCTCGCCGTGCCTGGCCTGCAAATATTTGAGCGGCATGTTGTTTTTCATCGGGCCGGGTCGAAACAGCGAGATCTCCACGGTGAGGTCGTTGAACACCTCGGGTTGCAGCTTGCCGACCAGCTCCATCTGGCCGGGGGATTCGATTTGAAAGATGCCGAGGGTGCGGGTGGAACGAATCAGCTCGAACGTTTTCGCATCGTCGAGCGGCACCCGGTCGAGGTCGATACTCTCGCCGGTGAGCCGGTGGTGCTCTTCAACAGCGTGCGCCATGGCTGACTGCATGCGCACGCCGAGAATGTCGAGCTTGATCAGGCCCATCGGGTCCATGTCGTGCTTGTCGTACTGCGACATGGGCAGGCCCATGCCGCTCGCCTGCACCGGGGTGCGGTCGAGCAGGCTCGCGTCGGAGAGGATCACGCCGCAGGGGTGCACCGAGATATGCCGGGGGAGCCGGTCGAGTTTCGCGGTGAGGTCCACCAGCAGATCGAGTTGCTGCGATTCGCGCACCTCGGTGGCGAGGGCCTCGAGTTCGGGTTTCTCCTCGAGGGCGCGGCGAAAGTCGCGGGCGTTGAACCGCCACATCTGCTTGGCGATCACGTTGATCTGGGCGTCGGGCAGGCCGAGCGCGAGGCCGGCGTCACGCACGGCGCCGCGGCCCCGGTAGGCGTTGGTCATCGACATGAGCGAGACCCGGTCGCTGCCGAAAGCGCGAAAGACCTCGCGGTAGATATCGTGCCGCCTCGCTGACTCGACGTCGATGTCGATATCGGGCAGGGTCTGGCGCTCGGGGGAGAGAAAACGCTCCCAGAGCAGGCCGTTCGCGATCGGTTCGACCGAGGAGGTGTGCAGCGCATAGTTGAGCACCGACCCGACCCCTGAACCGCGGGCCTGAATGCGAATGCCCATTCCGCGAATAATGTCGGCCACCCGCGACACGGTGAGAAAGTAGCTGGCAAAGCCTAAGTGTTCGACCGTTTTCATCTCGTGGGCGAGCTGATGGTGGGCCGCTTCGACCGCGCGTGAGCCGCTCGCCGAGTACAGCTCGGCGATGCCGCTTCGGGCGCGGCGCCACAGCTCGGTGACCGGGTCGCCGGTGACGCCGATGATGCGCGCCTCCGGCATGCGCGGGCGGCCGAGGCCGATGTCGCTCACGGGGTCGAGGCTGCAGCGGTCGCCGAGCTGCTCGGTGTCGCCCAGCAGTCGTTCGAGCGCCCCGTTGTCGTGCAGGCCGGCGTCGACGACCATGCGGGCCACCTGGCGCATCGCGCCGGCCGGTTTGAGCCAGGCCTGACCATTGGTTTGGGGGGTTTCGAGCTCGGCGAGCGGCAGCAGAAAGCGGGCGGCATCGGCGAGGTCGGCGGTGACCGCTTCGTCGGGGGTGCCGTAGCGCACGGCATTGCTGAGCACCGCCGGCAGTCCGGCGTTCTCGGCCAGGGCGAGCATGCGCGTGGCCGGAGTGACACTGCCGACGGTGCCGCTTTCGGCGAGGTGGCAGACGATTTCGAGCACGACGGTGCCTGCGGGCAGGGCGCGCTGCCAGTGGGCCAGCCGCGCCGCGGCATCTGAATTGTCGCGGCGGCCGATGGCCAGGCCTACGTCGGAATCGGGGCCGAGCAGCACGGTGAGGGAGGCCAGGCCGGCCAGGTCGGCCAGGCGGGCGCGCGAAATGCTCGGGCCGGCAGCTGCGCCGTGGGCGGTGCTGTGCTGGGCTGTGCTGTTCTGGGGTGCGTCGTGGCCGGCGGCGCCGTGCTGAAGTGCGTCTCGATCGGTGCTGTGGGCGGCACTGACCGCGCGGCAAAGTGCGGCGTAGCCTCTACCCGCCGTCTGGCCGTGGGCGAGCACGACCACCCGACCGAGCGGGCGATACTGGTCGTCGTGCACGGCGAGTTCGGCGCCGAGCCCGGGGCGGATGCCGGCGGCCACGCAGGCGCGCACGTGTTTGACTGCGCCGTAGAGTCCGTCACGGTCGGTGACGGCCAGAAAATTCGCGCCCTGCGCGGCCGCCTGCTCGGCCAGGGCTTCGGGAAGCGTCACCCCGTAGTGGGTCGAGTAGGCGCTCGCGACGTGCAGGTGACTGAAAGTCGTCCCCGGTGCGGTGCTCATCCCCAGTCCAATGCTAAAGTCCAGGACCCGTCGGTGCTGCGGCGCAGGTCGTAGCGGTGCTGCTCTTCGCCGCCACGGCAGGCATCGAGCCGCCACAGTTCGGTGTCGATGCGGGTGGGGGTTCCCTCGTTTTCCCACCATCGGGTGCGTTTGAATACGGCCTGCGGCTGACCGATGACGGTGTGTTCGAACCGATTCCAGATGAACGCGCGCGGGTCGCCGTCGGGGGACAGCTCAACGTCGACTGGTGCGTCAATAATGTGGGGCAAGGTGGGCTCCCTAGGCTCGTGACGGGTGGCTCGGGGTGGGCGATAATGGTAAAAACCTGATGAGCGATGGTTAAAAAAATCCCACAATGAGTTCGAGCAAAATCTCGTCGAAATCAACTGCTATCGAATATGTCTTCTAGGTAAAAGTGTATGTCACTCCACCGACATGCGCCATGGGCGGATGCTCGTGAGACAGCCGGAGCCTGCGATCTACGATGGTCAAATGACCGACGCAATACCGAACGGCACCGCACCGACCGGCAGTGCACCCGGCACCGCACAGATCACCCGTGAGCTCGCCCAGCGCCTGGTGGAGCAGGTCGCGCCGAGCCTCGTGCACAACGTCAACATCATGGATGCGGGCGGGGTGATCATCGGCTCACTGGATGCTGCCCGCATCGGCACCCTGCATGACGGTGCCCGGGATGCCGCTGTTCGCGGGGAAGCGGTGCACATCGCTCCCGGCGACGAGCATCAGGGAACCCGGCCGGGAGTGAATATTCCGTTGATCGTCGACGGACAGGTCGTGGCCGTCGTCGGGGTCACCGGAATCCCCGCCGAGGTGCTGCCGGTCGCGCAGGTGCTCGTGCTGACCGTTCAGATGCTGCTCAGCCAGGAGCGGCAGCGCGATAACGCGTCGTGGCGAGAATCCGCGATTCGGGACATCCTCGGGGCCCTTGCGCGGGGTAATCTCACCGAGAGTCGCCTGATGGCGGGCTTGCGGGGCATCGACGCGCCACTGCAGCCACCGTGGAACCTCACTGGAATCGTGGCCGAGAACCAGTCGGTGGCGCTGCTTCGTGGGTTGCGCGAGTTCACGGGAGTGGTGGCCGCCGACATTAACGGTGCCGTCTGGGTGCTCAGCGGATCGTCGTCTGCGCTGGGCCACGAGCTGCTTCGACAGCGTCTGCAGCGCTCCGGCGAGCCGCCCCTGCGTTTTCTGATCGGACGCGTCGGAGCCACCATGCAACAACTCGCGAGCGACGCTGAACGGCTGGGCGCGCTGCTGGCCCGGCCCGGGCTGCTCGAGCTGGTAGACGTCGGGTCCGAGACTCGCCTCGACGCCCTGGGTCTGGAGCTCGCGATCGCCGGCCTGCCCACCGCCATGATCGAGGATCTCGCTGAATCGGTGCTCGCGCCGCTCAGCGCGGCCCTGAACGAGACGGCACGGGTGTTCCTGCAGGCCGAACTGTCGATTGCCGGCGCGGCGCGGGAACTCGGCGTGCACCGCAATACCCTCGTGCAGCGACTCGACCGCATCGAGCTGCTGACCGGCCTCAACCTCCGACAGTTTCACGCCGCCGTGCGGATGCGGGTCGCACTGGCGGCCGATGCCGCTCGCTATGTGCACGATGCACAGTAAATAGCCCATGATTTGCCGAGAACTGTGGTGTGATTCCACCTGAATTTGTGTCTGGTTGTGTTCTAGCCTGAACCAATGCACGATCGCACGGCGCTGAAGCCGCTCACCATAGTCATCGCGCCGGACTCGTTCAAAGGAAGCCTCAGCGCGGCCGAAGCCGCCGCCGCCATGGCCGAGGGTGCCCGCGACGCCGGCCTCGCGCTCGGCCGGCCCGACCCGCAGCTGATCCTCTGCCCGATGGCCGACGGCGGCGAGGGAACGCTCGATGCCATCGCCGCCGTCTGGGGCGTCCTGCCCCGCACCATGCTCACCGTCGACGCGCTCGGGCGCAGCCGCCGGGCTCGCTACGCCACCTCGTCCGACGGCCGCACGGGCCTCATCGAAGCGGCCGAATCCAACGGCCTGCCCCTGACAGCGGATGCCCAGCCCCAGCCCCAGCGCGCTGACAGCTTCGGCGTCGGGCTGCTCGCCCGGGAACTACTCGATCAGCAGGTCGATGAGATTCTGCTCTGCGTCGGCGGCTCCGCCAGCACCGACGGCGGAACCGGTCTGCTCGCCGGGCTCGGCGCGCGCTTTCTCGACGCCGCCGGCAAACCGGTCGCGCCCGGCGGCGCGGGCCTGGCCGAGATTGCGTCCATCGATCTGACCGGCCTGCACCCGCGCTCCCGCGAGGTCAGCTGGCGCGTCGCGGTCGATGTGAACAACCCGCTCTGCGGCACAAACGGCGCAGCCGCTGTGTTTGGCCCGCAAAAGGGCGCGCAGCCCAACGATGTCGTGGAGCTCGACGCGGGCCTGGCCCACCTCGCCGCCATCGTGCTCGCTGAAACCGGCGAGAACATGCAGGGCCGGCCAGGCGCCGGAGCGGCCGGCGGTATGCCGGCCACCCTCGTGCCGCTGCTCCACGCCGAGCTGGTACCCGGTTCCACCCTGGTAGCGGATGCCGTGGGCCTGGCCGACAAGATGGCCCGCGCCGACCTCGTACTCACCGGTGAAGGCAGCTTCGATTCCCAATCGCTCGGCGGCAAGGTGGCCGTGGCAGTCGCACGTCTGGCGCCGACCGGATGCCCGGTCGTCGTCATCGCCGGGCGGGTGGCGCTGTCGCCAGCCGACACCGCGGCATCCGGTGTCAGCGCCGCATTCTCGATCGCCGGCGGACCGGCGACCCTCGACGACCTGCAGGAGCACGCGGCCCAACGCCTACGCGAGACCACGGCGCAGGTCGTTTCCTTCTTTCTCCAGACCCACTAGTTCCACCCTGAAATAGAAAGGCCGTCTCAATGCTGAGCATCGCCATCCTGGTGGCTCTCGTCGCCGCCATCGTCTTCGCCACCGCGAAGCTGAAAATCAATCCCTTCCTGGCGCTGCTCGCTGCGGCGCTGGTCGGTGGTTTCGCGTTCGGTCTGCCGGTTGACACGATCGCCCCGACCATGACGACGGCCTTTGGGGCCACGCTCGGCAATATCGGCCTGATCATCCTGTTCGGCACCATCATCGGCGTGATCCTGGAGCGCACCGGCGCCGCGATCGCCATGGCCGAAGCGTTGATTCGCGTGTTAGGCACCCGGTTTCCGACGCTGACCATGAGCGTTATCGGCTTCATCGTGTCGATCCCGGTGTTCTGCGACTCCGGCTTCGTCATTCTGAACTCCCTCAAGAAGTCGCTCGCCGCCCGGGCCAAGGTATCGCTCGTAGCCATGACCATCGCCCTGATGACCGGCCTGTACGCCACCCACGTTTTCGTACCGCCGACTCCCGGCCCACTCGCCGCCGCCGGCAACCTGAACATCATCGACCAGCTGGGGCTCATCATCGGCTTTGGCCTGATCGCCGCCGTGGTCTCGGCACTGGCCGGGCTGCTCTGGGCGAACCGGTTCCTGAAGAAAAACATCGAGCTCATGCCCGAGCCGAGCGGCGAGGAGAGCGAGCAGGACTACGAGAAGATTCGCGCCGCCTACGGCAAGCTGCCCAACGCCTTTCTGGCTTTCCTGCCGATTCTCGCCCCGATCCTGCTGATCTGCCTTGCGTCGATGGCCAAACTGCCCGCCGCGCCCTTCGGTGACTCCGGCTTGTATATCGCCATCGTCTTCGTCGGCACCCCGGTGATCGCCCTGGCCGTCGGCCTGATCGCCTCGCTGTTCCTGCTGCGCGGTAAGGGCAAGCTCGACGCGTTCGGCGATCGGGTGACCGAGGGCATCCGCATCTCGGCGCCCATCCTGCTGATCACCGCCTCGGGCGCCGCCTTCGGAGCCGTGCTTGCGGCCTCCGACCTCACCGACTTTCTCGGCAGCACCCTCTCGACGCTCGGGCTCGGACTGGCCGTACCGTTCCTCATCTCGGCCGCGCTCAAGACCGCGCAGGGTTCATCCACGGTCGCCATGGTGACCACGTCGGTGCTGCTCCTGCCGCTGCTGCCGGCCCTCGGCCTCGACTCCGACCTCGGCAAAGTGCTCTCGGTGCTCGCGATCGGCGCCGGAGCCATGGTCGTCTCGCACGCCAACGACAGCTTCTTCTGGGTGGTGTCGCAGCTCAGCCGTATCCCGGTCGCGACGGCCTACCGCACGCTCACCCCGGCCACGGCCATCCAGGGCGTCGCCGGTTTCGCCGCTGTCTGGGTGATCGGTCTCATCGTCCTGTAACACTGATCAGCACCGAACGTTCATATTCGGTTCACCGTGGAGTCACCGGGTGGCGGGAGGGTGGTTCTGCCCCCAGTTCGGGGTTCACCAAACCATCAGGAGTACCCGCATGTTGAATCGTGAAGCCAAAGATCTCCGTCAGAGCGTCACCGATCGTGACCGGCCGCTGATCCCTCTGCTGCCGATGGATGGCCATACGCTCGGTAAGCGCAGTGCGGTCACCTGTCACCTCAAGTGTGCAGACGCCTGCTTTCACCCGGTGCCCAATGAGAGCACGAATGATTACTTTCGCGACATCGTCGGAGCGGCCCTGAGCCGCCGTTCCCTGCTCGTGGGCGTTGGCGTCGGCGCTGCGGCGATCGTACTGGGGGCTGGCCAGACGACTCCCGCGTTGGCGGCACCGGGCGGTCCGGCCGGCGGCGGCCTCGCGTTCACGCCGATCGCGCCGGTTCCGGCGGCCGTCGATGCCTTCTCGGTACCGGCGGGGTATTCCTGGAACCCGATCATCCGCTGGGGCGACCCGCTGTTCGCCGCCACCGACGTGTTCGACCCTGATCACCAGACCGCCGCGTCGCAGGCCTTGCAGTTTGGCTACAACAACGACTACCTCGCCATTCTCGAGACCAAGGGCCGTTCCGGCACCCTCGTCACCAACCACGAGTACACCAACGAAGGCATCATGTTCACCCCGGCCACGACACCGGCCGAAGCGGATGAGCAGCGTCGCGTCGCGATGATGGCCCACGGCATGTCCGTGGTCGCCCTCGAACGAAAGCGTGCCGGTCAGCCCTGGACCTACCGGGTCGGTGACCGCCTCAACCGTCGCATTACCGCGAGCACCCCGTTCACCGTCACCGGTCCGTCCGCCGGCAGCGACCTGCTGAAGACCAGGGCAGACCCGGCCGGCCGCACCGTGCTCGGCACCCTCGGCAACTGCGCCGGCGGCACCACACCCTGGGGCACGGTGCTCTCCGGCGAGGAGAACTTCAACGGGTACTTCCGCACGCCGGGCACCAGCGCAGCGGATGCCCGCTACGGCCTCGCCAACCGCCCTACCGGCCGGCTGTGGGAGCAGGTCGACAACCGGTTCGACGCCACCATCGCCGGCAACGAGAACGAGCCGAACCGGTTCGGCTGGATAGTGGAGATCGACCCGGAGGCGCCGAACGAGCCGCCGGTCAAGCACACGGCCCTCGGCCGGTTCAAGCACGAGGGCGCCAACGTTATCGTCGGAAAGACCGGCCACGTCGCCGCCTACATGGGCGACGATGAACGCTTCGACTACCTCTACAAGTTCGTCTCCTTCGATCGGTTCGATAAGAGGAAGGGCCCGAAAGCCCGCACCCACAACAAGACCCTGCTCACCCGTGGCTCCCTCTATGTGGCCCGGTTCACCGGCAACTCGCCGGCCGGCGAGATCACCGGCACCGGCCAGCTGCCCGCCGACGAAAAGTTCGACGGCACCGGCCAGTGGGTCGCGCTCGTCATCGACGGCGTTTGCCAGGTGCCCGGCTTCAGCACCGACGACGCCCTCGTGAACACCCGGCTGGTAGCGGATGCCGTCGGCGCCACCAAAATGGACCGCTGCGAAGACGTCGAGCCGAGCCCGGTGACCGGCAAGATCTACGTCGCCTGCACCAACAACACCGACCGTGGCCTGCCGGGCAAGGAGGGCGCCACCGAGCCCAACCCCCGCGCGATCAACCGGGATGGCCACATCGTGGAGATCACCGAAACCGGCTCCGACGCCACCGCGGTGACCTTCGACTGGAACCTGCTGCTCGTCTGCGGCGATCCGAAGACGAACACGAGCACCTACTTCGCCGGTTTCCCGAGCGAGAAGGTCTCGCCCATCTCCTGCCCGGACAACGTTGCCTTCGACGCCGAGGGCAACCTGTGGATCTCCACCGACGGTGCCCCGAGCACGATCGGATTCTGCGACGGCCTGTTCAAGGTGCCGCTCACCGGCCCCGAGCGCGGGCGGGTGCAGCAGTTCCTTTCGGTGCCGCGGCAGGCGGAGACGTGCGGGCCGGTCATCCGCTCTGAGCAATCGATGGTGTACGTGGCCGTGCAGCATCCGGGGGAGAACGGCAGCTGGGCCGCCCAGTCCAGTCGATTCCCGGACTACGTTGCGCTGGGTGCTGCGGCGCCGGCCGGTGCGTGGGCGGGGCCCCGGCCATCCGTCGTGCAGGTCTGGAAGTCCTGAGTCGTTCCCCGATCTGGTCGTCCCATAGGCCAGAACGGGGGGCACGAACTGGGAGTTGGCTGATTGTAATTTCTGAAAACCGTGGTGAAGTAAAAGGGCTGCAGTCAGAATCGGCAGCGCTCATTCAATGTGGAGAAGGTCGTCTGACTTGCTCCGCGAAGAAAAACGAGGAAGGTAGTTCATGACGGGGAACAGAGCAGTTGCCTACAAGAGCGCGGGAGTCGTCGAGGTCATCGACATCGATTACCCCACGTTTGAACTCAAAGACGGACCGGGTGTCAACCCGGCCAACGTCGGCCGCAAGGTGCCGCACGGTGTGATTCTCAAGACCGTGACCACCAACATCTGCGGCTCGGACCAGCACATGGTGCGTGGGCGTACCACCGCACCGAGCAACCTGGTGCTGGGGCACGAAATCACCGGCGAAGTGGTCGAAGCCGGCCCCGACGTGGAATTCATCAAGGTCGGCGACATCGTGTCGGTACCGTTCAACATCAGCTGCGGTCGCTGCCGCAACTGTAAGGAACGTAAGACCGGCATCTGCCTCAACGTCAACCCGGACCGTCCGGGTAGTGCCTACGGCTACGTCGACATGGGCGGTTGGGTGGGAGGCCAGGCCGAGTACGTGCTGGTTCCCTATGCCGACTGGAACCTGCTGAAGTTTCCCGACCGGGACCAGGCGCTCGAGAAGATCATGGATCTCACCATGCTGTCCGACATCTTCCCGACCGGCTTCCACGGGGCCTATACGGCCGGTGCCGGCGTCGGCACGACCGTGTACGTGGCCGGAGCCGGCCCGGTGGGCCTTGCGGCCGCCGTCTCGGCGCAGCTGCTCGGTGCGGCCGTCGTCATTGTCGGTGACATGAACGCGGATCGTCTCGCGCAGGCCCGCAGTTTCGGCTGCGAGACCATCGACCTCACCAAGGGTGAGCCGGGGGAGCAGATCGAGCAGATCCTCGGCGTGCCAGAGGTCGACGCCGGTGTTGACGCCGTGGGCTTCGAGGCGCGCGGCCACGGCAAGGACGCCGATCACGAGGCTCCGGCCACCGTGCTCAACTCGCTCATGACGGTCACGGCAGCTGGCGGTGCCCTCGGCATTCCGGGCCTCTATGTCACGGGCGACCCGGGCGCCAAGGAGAAGGCCGCGCAGGTGGGCTCGCTGTCGATTCGGCTCGGCCTCGGCTGGGCCAAGTCGCTGTCCTTCACGACCGGCCAGTGCCCGGTGATGAAGTACAACCGCCAGTTGATGATGGCGATCCTGCACGACAAGGTGCAGATTGCCAAGGCCGTCAACGCCAAAGCCATCAGCCTCGAAGACGCCCCGCGTGGCTACGCCGAATTCGACGCCGGTGCGGCGACGAAGTACGTGCTGAACCCCAACGGTTACGTCAAGGGCTAACAGCACTGCCGGACGGCACAGGTGAAGCGGATGGCCTGGCCGGGAAATCTCCCGGCCAGGCCATCTCCTGTACCGGCCCCGGGCATCCGCTTATTACCGGTGTTCTGGGTATCTCCGGGCGGAGCGCGGGGTTAGGGTGGAAACATGACCGGCGCCGACCTTGCAGAACCAGCTCCGCGCTTCTATCGAGAGCGCTCGGACATTCCGGTGCACCTTGAAACGCCCACCGGCACCGTGACCGACCGGCTGAACCGGCCGCTGCACGACCTGCGCCTCAGCGTCACCGACCGCTGCAACTTTCGCTGCGTCTACTGCATGCCGAAGGAAATCTTCGGCCGGGACTTCGCGTTCATGGAACACGACGAACTACTCAGCTTCGAGGAACTCACCCGGCTCGCGCGCGTGGCCGTCGCCCATGGCGTTGAGAAGATTCGGCTGACCGGCGGTGAACCACTGCTGCGTAGGGGGCTTGAAGACCTCATTGCCCTGCTGGCCGAGCTGCGCACCCCCGACGGCCGTGAGATCGACATTGCCCTGACCACGAACGGGTCGGCGCTGGCCCTGAAGGCGCAGGCGCTCAAGGATGCCGGCCTGAAGCGCGTAACGGTGTCGCTCGACTCGCTCGACGACACCACGTTTCGCACCATGAACGACGTGAAGTTTCCCGTCGCCAAGGTGCTGCACGGCATCGATGTGGCCGAAGCCGTCGGCCTCGGCCCGATCAAGGTCAACATGGTCGTGCAGCGCGGCAAGAACGACCAGGACATCGTGGCCATGGCCCGTCATTTCAAGGACACCCCGTACATTCTGCGCTTCATCGAGTTCATGGACGTGGGCACCAGCAACGGCTGGGAGATGGGCGCCGTCGTGCCGTCGAAAGATGTCATCGCGCGCATCCACGCCGAGCTGCCGCTTGAAGAGATCGCCCCGAACTACAGCGGCGAGACCTCCCGCCGCTGGCGCTACCAGGACGGCGGCGGCGAGATCGGTGTCATCTCCAGTGTCACCCAGAATTTCTGCCAGACCTGCTCGCGCGCCCGCGTGTCGACCGATGGCAAGCTGTTCACCTGCCTGTTCGCCACCGACGGCCACGACCTGCGGGCGCTCATGCGCGGCGGATGCTCCGACGCGGAACTCTCCACCGTTATGGCGCACCTATGGCGGGAGCGCACCGACCGCTATTCGCAGCTGCGGAGCGCGAAGACCAGTGAGCTGCGGGCGTCTGGTGCCAAGAAAATCGAAATGTCCTACATCGGCGGCTAATCGGCAAGGCTGGAGTGCGGTAACGGCACCAGCGTTTTGGAGACTTTAGAATGAACAGAATTACCGCGCGACGCAAAATTACCCGAATCACCGTCGGTGCCCAGCCTCTGGCTGGCGAGGACCTGCTTGCGGTCGAAGAACCGCTGGAAATTCGAGTGAACGGCCGCCGCCTTGCCGTCACGATGCGTACCCCGGGTAACGACATCGACCTTGCGGCGGGGTTTCTGGTCTCGGAGGGCGTCATCACGCAGGGCGACGATTTTAATTCGGCCCGCTACTGCGCTGGGGCGATCGACGGGGTCAACACCTATAACGTGCTGGACGTCACCCTCGGTGCCGGCGTCGCGCCACCGGCACCGAGCTTGGAGCGCTCTCTCATCACCAACAGCTCCTGTGGCCTGTGCGGCAAGGAGAGCATCGATGCCGTGCGCACCAAATCAGTCTTTGAGATAGCGGATGACGCGGTGCGAGTGACTGCCGAATTGCTCACGACTTTTCCCGACAAGCTGCGCGCGGGGCAGAACGTGTTCGAGAAGACCGGCGGCATTCACGCGGCCGGCCTGTTCGATGCCGCTTCCGGCGAAATGCTCGTGCTGCGCGAAGACGTCGGCCGGCACAACGCCGTCGACAAGGTCATCGGCTGGGCGGTCAAGGAGAACCGGCTGCCGCTGACCGGCACGGTGCTCATGGTATCGAGTAGGGCGAGTTTCGAACTCACCCAGAAGGCCCTGATGGCGGGCATTCCCGTGCTCGCGGCGGTCTCGGCGCCCTCGTCACTCGCCGCGGAGTTCGCCGTCGAGGTTGGCATGACCCTGGTCGGCTTTCTCCGCGGCAACTCCATGGTCGTCTATGCCGGCGGCGACCGGATCATCGACGCACACAGTGACGAGCAGGCCGCCTGACTCAGGCTAGGCAGTGGCGCCGGCCGGAACGAAGCGCACGGTCATGGCCTTGTAACCGGGGGTGTTCGATTCGCGGGCAACGAGCTCGCGGTGCATGAGTGCGTTCGCCTCCGGAAAGTACGCAGCCGCGCAGCCGCGCGGTGTCGGATAGACCACGAGGCGGAACGTGTCGGCTCGGCGCTCGACGCCCTGGTACGTGCTGATCACGTCGACCATATCGCGGTCGGCGAAGCCCAGCTCGGTGACATCGTCTTCGTGGATGAGAATGACGCGACGACCGTTCTTGATGCCGCGGTAGCGGTCGTCAAGACCGTAGAACGTGGTGTTGTACTGGTCATGGCTGCGGATGGTCTGCAGAATCAAGTGACCCTCTGGCGCCGACAGGTACTCGATCGGGCTCACCGTGAACCGGGCCAGACCAATATCGGTGGCAAAGCTGCGCGTATCGCGCGGCGGGTTGGGCAGCACGAACCCATTCTTGGTCTTGAGCCGAACGTTGAAGTCGACGAAGCCGGGTACGACGCGGGAGATGTGGTCACGAACGACGTCGTAGTCTTCCGCCATCGCCTTCCAATCGACCGGGTGGTCTTCTCCGAGCGTGGCGTTGGCCATGCGGGCAATGATCACCGGTTCGGCGAGGAGGTGCTCAGACACCGGCTCGAGGCGTCCCTGAGTGGTACGAACGACCGACATCGAGTCTTCCACTGAGAGCACCTGGCGGCCCGACGGATGCTTGTCATCGGTGTCCGTTCGGCCGAGCGTCGGCAGGATGAGCGAGGTCAAACCGTGCATAACGTGCGAGCGATTGGGTTTGGTCGACACATGCACGGTGAGACCGACGCGCTGCATGGCTTTCTCCAGCAGGTCGGTATCGGAGCAAGCCAGGGCGAAGTTGCCGCCCATGGAGACGAACACGTCGACGCGGTCGTGCACGAAGGCATCCACCGTGTCGACGGAGTCGAGGCCATGCTCCCGCGGGGATACGATGCCGAACTCGGCGTCGAGGGCGGCGAGCATGGGCTCCTTCGGCTTTTCCCACACGCCCATGGTGCGGTCGCCCTGCACGTTGGAGTGGCCGCGCACCGGGCAGGCGCCTGCGCCGGGCTTGCCGAAGTTGCCCTGCAGGAGCAATAGGTTGATGATCTCCTTGAGGGTGTTCACCGAGTGCGGCTGCTGGGTCAGTCCGAGCGCCCAGCAGATGATGGTGGCCTTGCTCGCGATGAGCAGTTGCGCCACTGTCTCGATCGCGGCACGGTCCAGGCCGGTGGCCTTTTTCGTTTCGGCCCAGTCGATCACCGATCGGGCGGCCCGATAGGCCTCGATTCCGTCGGTGTTCGCGGCGACGAACTCGTGGTCGATGACCGACCCCGGTATGCGGGCCTCCTCCTCGAGCAACAGATGACCGAGCGCCTGGAACAGGGCCAGGTCACCGCCGACCTTGATCTGCAGAAACTCATCAGCCAGGTTGGTGCCCTTGCCGACGACGCCCTTCGGAGTCTGCGGGTCCATGAAGTTGAACAGTCCCGCTTCGGGCAGAGGGTTGACGGCCACAATCTTGCCGCCGTTGTCCTTGCATTCGGCCAAGGCCGACAGCATGCGCGGGTGGTTGGTGCCCGGGTTCTGGCCGACCACCATAATGAGTTCGGCCTGGTGGATGTCTTCGAGCGAGACCGTGCCCTTGCCGATGCCGATCGTGGGGTTCAGTGCTGAGCCGGAGGACTCGTGGCACATATTGGAGCAGTCGGGCAGGTTATTGGTGCCGATCGACCTGGCGAACAGCTGGTACATGAACGCCGACTCGTTGGCGGTGCGGCCAGACGTGTAGAAGACGGTGCGGTCGGGCACCGTGGCGCGAATCTGCTCACCGATGAGTTCGAAAGCATCATCCCAGGAGATCTGCGAGTAGTGCGTGTCGCCCGGGCGAATGACGACGGGGTGCGTAATGCGGCCCTGGTTTCCGAGCCAATACTCGGTCTTGGTGGCGAGCTCGGCGATGGAATGCTCTGCCCAGAACGCGGGCGTCACCGTGCGTAGCGTGCTCTCTTCAGCGACGGCTTTCGCGCCGTTTTCGCAGAATTCTGCGGTCTTGCGATGTCCCTGGGATTCCGGCCACGCGCATCCGGGGCAGTCGGTGCCGTCGCGCTGGTTGAGGCGCAGCAGCGACCGTGCGGTGCGAACGATACCAGCCTGGGCAATACCCCGATCGAGCGCCACCGCTACGGCTTGGATGCCCGCCGCATGGGTCTTGGGCGCGGTGACGACAAGATTTTTTTCGTTGATGTCGTCGATAGGTGCTGAACGTGTCATATATCTATCCTGCCTTGCCGCCAAGGGGAATTCCCCCGAATTACCAAATGGGCGAGATTTTGGAACGAAATGTGCTCGATGAATCGTCTAGGATTGCTTCCGCAGACTATTCAGTCAATCCGTTTGCGGAGTACGTCCACGGCCATCGTGGACAGCCGAAACGCACAGCAGAGTCGCTATCGCCATACCGGCAGCAAGGATATCTCCATGAGCTGGCTCGACCGAGACCGCACCATCGCCCCACCCGGATTCAACCGCTGGCTGATTCCGCCGGCCGCACTCGCCGTGCACCTCTGCATTGGCCAAGCCTACGCCACGAGTGTTTACAAGACCGCGCTTGTGGCGCACTTCGACGCCAGCCTGGTGCAGATCGGGGTGATCTTCTCAATCGCCATCGTGATGCTCGGCCTGTCGGCGGCCATCATGGGTACCTGGGTCGACACCAACGGGCCGCGCAAGGCCATGTTCGTCGCGGCACTGTTCTGGTCGGGCGGATTCCTCATCGGTTCGCTCGGAATCTTTACGAACCAGCTGTGGCTGGTCTACGTCGGCTACGGCTTCATCGGCGGTATCGGCCTCGGCATCGGCTACATATCGCCCGTCTCGACGCTCATCAAGTGGTTTCCGGACCGCCCAGGCCTCGCTACCGGCATGGCCATCATGGGCTTTGGCGGCGGCGCCCTCATCGCCAGCCCAGTGTCGACGGCGCTCCTCAGCTTCTATGACCCCAACTCCGGGGCAGCGAACTGGGTGGCAAGCGGCGACTCCGTGGGCAAGCTTTTTCTCACCCTCGCCGTGGTCTATCTCGCGTACATGATGTTCGGGGCTTTCACGATCAAGGTTCCGGCTGCTGATTGGGTGCCGGCCGGTTTCGATCCGTCGAAGGTGCGGGTCAAGGCCCTCGTCACGAGCAACCACGTTTCAGCCAGGAACGCCATTCGCACGCGTCAGTTCTGGCTGCTCTGGGTCGTCCTGTTCTGCAACGTCACGGCCGGTATCGGCATTCTCGAGCAGGCCGCACCGATGATCCAGGACTTCTTCCGGCAGAGCGACGGCAACTCGCTGGTCTCGGCGGCCGTTGCCGGAGGCTTTGTGGGCTTGTTGTCGCTCGCTAACATGGGCGGACGATTCGCCTGGTCGGCCACGTCGGACAAGACCGGACGCAAGAACATCTACATGGTGTACCTCGGCGTTGGCACGGTGTTGTACGTGCTGCTGGCGCTCTTCGGATCGAGTACGACGGCGCTCTACGTTGTACTGGCCTTCGTTATCATTTCTTTTTACGGTGGCGGTTTCGCTACAGCTCCGGCCTACCTGCGGGATTTGTTCGGAACCTTTCAGGTGGGGGCCATCCATGGTCGCCTGCTGACGGCCTGGTCGGCGGCCGGCATTGCCGGTCCGCTCATTGTCAACTCGTTCCTCGATGCTCAGGGCGCTCCGGGTGAGTTGACGGCCGCGGCCTATCAGCCGGCCCTGCTCACCATGGTTGGGCTGCTCGTTGTTGGTTTTGTGGCGAACCTTTTCGTGCGACCGGTTCACACCGACTTTCACGAACCCGAAAAGCCGCTCGTCGGTGCAACAGCTAGGAAGGCGCACGCATGAAGGTTCTAAAAGTCATCGTGGCTTGGGCGCTGGTAGGGATCCCGCTGGCCTTTGGCATTTCTCAGACACTCGCGAAGGTGACGGCCCTGTTCGGCTAAACCCGGGCCGGTCAACGCGCGTCACCAGCATAGAGTCACGCTCCATTCATTGGGGCGTGACTCTATTCGTATTCCGGCAAAGGATCGAGAATTTCGCTACAAATCCGGCGCTTTCAGGCGATGTGAGAAGTCTCCCAGCTTTGAGGCCCTAATTCATGCCATGATGACGAATGGGGAATTAGCTAACTCAGCTAGCTAAATCTGGTCCGGCCACATCAGTGCTCGGATTCCTGAGTTTCTCGGCGTGGACTGGCCGAGGGAAGCCCCGTTCACTCGCGGCGTGCCCGAATCGCCGCGATCGATCCGTGGAGAAGTCCGCGGGGAGGAGAAGCTCGTGGCCACCCACACTGCCCTGGACGAGCAGCGCTCTGCCGCCACCATTCTCGACGGCATCCGTCGGGCTGACGATCTCACGGTGGCGGCTGCACGCGACGGCGGTGTTCGCGCCGTGCGGCTGCTGGCCCAGGCGGCGACCGACCCCGCCGATCAGCTCACCGCCATTGCAGCGGTGCACGCCCTCGCCCAGGTCTTCGACGACTCGGCCGACGAGGTTCTCGTGGCCCTGTTGCACCACGACTCGGCGTTCCTGCGCGAGCACGCTGCCTGGGCGCTCGGCACCCGGCTGCCCCGCTACGACGCCATTGCTGGGCTGGTCACACTCGTGCGGCAGGGCGGTTTCACCGGCATGCTCGCCCAGCGCACCCTCGAGCAGTGGGGCTCCTCCGCTGCAGATCAGGTAGGCCTGTTCCTCGAGGGCATCCTGCTCGGCACGAGCGAAGCGGATGCCCGCGCCCGCTTGGTCGAGACCATCGGCCTTATCCCCGGCCGGATACCGGAGCGCCTGCTGCGCCGCGTCGCCGTCGATCGCACCGAGAAACTGCACGCTCGCGTCGTCGCCATCGCGGCACTCGGCGACCGGGCCCCGACACCGGCCGTCATGTCGTTGCTCTCCACGCTATCCCAAGCTGATGCCCTCACGCCCGGTGCCGAGGCTCCCGACGAGGCCCCCGATGACAAAGCCCATGACGACAACGCCCCGGACGACAGCCTCGAACTCGCCGCGGTCGCCCGCCTGGCCCTGTTCGACCTCACGGCCACGGCGGCCCCGCGCGGATCGTGGCAGCACGGCAGCCAGAGCGCCACGATCGCCCAGTTGTTTTTGCACGCCGACATCGACGGTGAGCTCTCTCAGGTAGGCGTCGGCGACAATGGCGGCATCGCCACACTGCTGGTGCGCCTCGGCGACGCCCTCGTCGCCGGTCCGGCCGGGGGGCCGAACTCTGCGGCAGCCGGGGTCGACCGGGTCATCACCATCTCCCGCGGCACCCACGAGTACGCGCTCGACGCTCTCTCCGACGTCGGATCGACCCAGCCCGGGCACTCGTTTGCGGCCGTTCCGTTCGTCGGTAGTCCGGTGCCGTCGATCGACGCGTGGCCGCGCCGGGTGGCCGCGCAGCGCGGCATCCGTCGTATTCTGCGCTCGGCCGGCACGGTCGACGCCATTCACCTGCGCATGGCCGACGTCGGCAGCCTCGCCGCGGCCACGGTCGCCCGCGACCTCGACATTCCGGTGGTGTTCACCGTGGCACCCGACCCGCACGGCGTGATCGACTCTCTCGAATCGAGCGGCGCGCTCACCCGGGCCAATTTCGGCACCGTCGACGCGGCCGAACACTTCTGGTTTCGCGCCCGCCTGGTGCAGCGCCTCGCCGCGGATGCCGCCCACACCGTGCTGTTTCCGCGCCCGCAACTGCAGCAGGACATCGAACGACTGATCGGCATCGACATCGACGCGCACCCCGAACGTCACTCCGTCATTCCCGAAGGTATCGACCTGGCAGTGATCGACCGTTCGCGAACGGATGCCCTCGGCTCGCTCGGCCTCACCGGCGGCAGCCTGCTGGTCTCCCGCGCCGCCCACGCGCGGGCCGCCGTCGAACCGGCCGCCGTGGCCTTCGACCAGCTCGACGCCCTGCTCGGTACGCTCCCGCCCGACCGGCGCGGACTGCCGCTGCTGATCAGCGTCGGCCGACTGCACCGGGTCAAGGGCATGGCCGCCCTGGTCGAGGCGTGGAGCAGCGACCCGAAACTGCAGGCTCGCTGCAACCTGCTGATTGTGGGTGGCGACCTGGAGCATCCGTCGCGGGATGAAGGCATCGAGCTGCACCGCATGCAGGCAGCAGTGGCGGGCGCCGAAGCATCAACTCGAGGCCTGCTGTTGGCTGGGCACCGCGCCAACGACACCGTCGCGCGCTGGCTTGCCGCCGCCCGCTATGGACGTCCCGGCCTCGCGGCTCCGCTCGGCGTCTATGTCTGCGCGAGCATGAAAGAGGAGTTCGGCATCGCACTGCTCGAGGCGATGGCCACCGGGCTCACAGTGGTTGCCCCCAACGGCGGCGGACCGGCGACCTACGTTGAGCACGGCGTGACCGGGTTGCTCGTCGACACCGGTGACTGCGACGCCTTGGCCCACTCCATCACTGACGCGCTGACCCTGGCGGCGGGAGCGCATGGTGGCGCCAACGCGGCACGGGCTCGCAGCATGGTCGCGAACAGGTTTACCATCGAGGCAATGGCGTCGATCCTGACGGAGGTCTACCGTGACGTTGCTCTGGCCAGCGAGCCGATCGCCTGGGAATTGAGCGTGTCGTGACCCTTCTGATCATCAGCCCGGACTATGCCTCGCACCTGTACCCGCTCGCCACGCTCGGTACCGCCTGGGCGCAGGCCGGCGAACGCGTCGTGGTGGCGACCGGTCCGGCGACGGCCGACATCGTGACCGCGTTCGGGTTCGAACGGGAGAATCTGCAGCTGGGCCGCGGCTCCAACCCCGGCACGATTCGGGCCGAACAGCAGCCCGTCGGTGAAGACGATGCCCTGCGCGGCTTCTTCGACGCCACCCGCCGCGGCATGGTTGATGTCCTGCGTTTTCAAGCCAAGGCGCGCAGCAGCGACCTGCTCTACAATCCGGTAGAGATCGCCCGCGAGGTGCAGCGCATCGTCGCCAAGGTGCGGCCAGACCAGATCATCGTTGACCACCTCGCCTTCAGTGCCCGGCTCGGCCTGCTCAGCGCCGGAGTGCCGCACGCCGACGTCGTGCTCGGGCATCCGTCGGCCTTGCCCGTTGAAACCGAGGTCTATGGCTACCCGCCTTCTTGGCCTGCCGTGTTCGCGCCCGATGCGACTGAACTCACCCTGCTCGAATTGCAGTGTGAGGCCGTGCGGGATTCGTTCACCCGCCAGTGGAATGACGCCCTGCATAAGCTTGACCCCCAGGCGACGCCGAGCCGCGACGCCTTCCAGGAGTGCGGCGACGTGCTGCTTCTCAATTACCCGGCCGAACTGCACGCCCCCGAGCGCACCAAGGCGCTGCCGCCGCACGTCTTTCTCGGCTCCGCCGTGCGCACCGAAGCTGTCGATCCCGAGGTCGAGGCGTGGCTGGCCGCAGATTCGCTGCCCGTGGTCTACGTCAGTTTTGGAAGTTTTCTCTCGGTACGTGGTGATGTGCTCACGCGCGTTGCCGCCGCCCTGAGAGGCCTGCCGGTGCGGGTCGCTCTCGCTGTCGGGGCGACTGATCCCACAGTGCTCGGGCCCATCCCCGACTCCTGGCTGGTGCGCGGGTTCCTGCCGCAGGTGCGCCTGCTGCAGGATGCCGCCCTCGCCGTGACGCACGGCGGCAATAATTCGGTTACCGAGGCGATGCGCGAGGGGGTGCCGCTCGTCGTGCTCCCGTTCTCAACCGACCAGTTTGCCGGGGCGGCCGCCCTCGACGACGCCGGCTTCGGCACGTCTCTGCCACCCAACACCGCGACCGTTCTCGACCTGCGGGAGGCTTGTGAGCGGATGCTGCGCCTCACCGGCTCCGCGCGCACCCACCTCGACTTACTCGCGGTGTCATTGACCCTGCAGTCCGGAGCGTCGCGCGCCTACGCGGCAGTCACCCGGGTGCCCGCCCGAGGTTAGCCCCTTCTCTCCGGGCCGGACCCGGACACTGGGCCCAGGATAGATCATGGTCCCGGCTTCCTAAGCTGGGCCCGGCCCTCTACACAACCGGTCAGTTCGGCCGGTCGACATCAACTCCGGTGCCTAGATCGCCGCACTCGACGGCCTCGGCCGCGTGCGAGCGCAGATAGGGACCGGCGCCGGAGTCACCGGTCGCACCAGCAATGAGGGGCTCCCAGTGTGCGCGGCCGATCACGACCGGGTGACCGGGTTGCCCGGCGAACCGTGCCTGGCGCAGGGTGGTCTCGGTGCTGGTGCCGATCATCCGCTCGATCGTCGCCTGATTCAGGTCGGGCACATCCACCGGAACCACGGCGACGCTGGTCAGACCGGGCTGATCGAGAGCGCAGAGCAGCCCGGCACGCAGCGAGGCAGAGAGCCCGTCGGCCCAATCGGTGGCCTGCACGACTAGAACGGATGCCGCAGGCGTAAGCAGCGCCGCGGCCTCGGCCCCGCGGGCCCCCAGTACCACGATCACGGGGGAGCAGCCGGACGCTGTCAGGACATCGATGGTGTGCCGAAGCCAGGAGTGCCCGGCGGCGTCGTGCACGAGCGCCTTCGGCTGACCGTAGCGTGAACCGGCCCCGGCGGCGAGCACCAGCCCCGCGGCGTGGCTGGCGGGCTGCGGCGTCTGCATGCCTGCCATCGTACGGGCCAATCCTGCGACGGTCACGATCCCCCCACCACGGGGGTGAATGGGCGTTTCGCTGGCCGCGGCGCTATACGCTCGCAGGAAGAGCCCGATATTTTCAGCCCTGCCGCGTGAAATTCACTCCGATTCGGCCTGGCCCTCGCCGGATCAACAACGATGCGTCGCTCGGCGCGTTGTTTGGTACCTGCTTGTCTGGAAGGCTACGATGAACGCTTTGATCCTTCAGCCGCAGCGCTGCAGCATCCGCTCGGGGCAATATCTTCCCGCGACTATCAATACTGTGCTCTGGGGGCGTCTGCCGTGCGCGCGGGACGTGGGTGTGATCACTGTCGACTCGGGCGAGGAGCTGACCATCGACACGATCAGCCACGAGGGGGTGCTCGAAGATCAGGGCCGCGACCCGGCCGCGTTCTTCGGCCGAAACGGTGTGCCGCGCGAATTCGTACTCGACGACGCCGTCGCGCTGGCCGCCTCGGACATCGACCGCGACCCGGGCAGCGACGGCCCGCACGTTGTCACCGGCCCCATCCACGTGCGCGGGGCGATGCCCGGCGACCTGCTCAAAATGACCGTCCTCGAGGCGACACCGCGTGTGCCCTACGGAATCATCTCCAACCGGCACGGTCGCGGCACCCTGCCGGGCGAGTATCCGCTCGGTAACGAAAATGTGAGCGTGTTCGCGGCCGTCGAGGAGTACGAGGGCCGTCAAGTGGGCACACTGCCGCTCCAGCCCGGCGGCGACCGGGTGGTGCGGTTTCCCCTGAACCCGTTCCTCGGCATCATGGGCGTCGCCGTCGCGGGCGACGTTCGGGCGCATTCCGTGCCGCCGGGCGCGCACGGCGGCAACCTTGATATCAACCTGCTCACCGTTGGATCGTCGTTGTACCTGCCGGTGCAGGTCCCGGGCGCGCTCGCCTACGTCGGCGACCCGCACTTCGCTCAGGGCGATGGCGCGGTCGCCCTCACGGCCATGGAGGCGTCGCTGCGCGTCAGGGTACGCTTCGACGTGATCAGCCAAGCGGATGCCCTCACACAGTTTGGCGCGCTCGTCGGCCCACTCGCCGAGACGAGCGATTTTCTCGTGCCGACCGGCCTGAACGTCGACCTCGACGAGGCTGTGCGCGAGTGCGTGCGGGCGGCAATCAACCTGCTCGCCGCCCGCTACGGCATGGATCGCACCCTCGCCTACGCCTATCTCAGCGCCGCAACCGACTTCAACATCTCGCAGGTGGTTGACCGTGTCACCGGCGTGCACGCCCGCATTCGAGTGGCCGACTTTCGTGGTTGATTCGATGCGTTCGGCAGCGGTGCCGGCCTTTGACACCAGCATTTGGCGGGTCCTGGGCAACCCCCTCGTGGGCAGCGAATCCGGCAGTGAAACCGGCGCTCCGCTGCACGGTTTGACCGTCGCCGTCAAAGATCTCTACGACGTGGCCGGTTTCGCTGTCGGCGCCGGTAGTCCGGAATACCTGCGCGAGCAGTCCGTCGCGACGGAAAGCGCCCCGGCCCTGCGGTCACTGCTCGGTGCGGGCGCCAGTGTGCGCGGTATCGCGCAGACCGATGAGTTCGCCTACAGTATCGCCGGAGCCAACGTGCATTACGGCACCCCGCCGAACCCGCGGGTTCCCGATGGGCTCCCCGGCGGGTCGTCGAGCGGCCCGGCCGCAGCGGTCGCGCTCGGCCACGCCGACATCGGGCTCGGCACCGACACCGCGGGATCCATTCGCGTGCCCGCGTCGTACCAGGGTTTGTGGGGCCTTCGGAGCACCCAGGACGCCGTGAATCGCAGTGGACTGCTGCCACTCGCGCCGCGGTTCGATGCGGTCGGCTGGCTCACCCGCACCCCCGACGTGCTGCGTGCGGCCGTGGTCGCGTCGGTGGAACCGCACCTGCAACGTATTGCGCCGCAGCGCTACGCGGTGGCGGCATCCGTTGTTTTCGGTCTGGAGGACGACGTGCAGGCGGAGTTTCTCGGTGCTGCCAGCCGACTGCCGGTCGATCTCGTCGATGTCGGCGATGTCACCGCCCTGTTCCAGGCCTTTCGCACCGTGCAGGCGGCTGAGGCCTGGCAGATCCACGGCGGCTGGGTGCGCGCCCACCCCGGAGCGCTCGGCCCCGATGTGGCCGCACGTTTCGCCGGGGCGTCTCAGGTCACCGGCAGCGCCGACCGCGCGGCGCGGGGCGTTCTCGCGGTAGCGCGCGAGCGACTGGACCACATTCTGAACGACCGGGTATTGCTGCTTCCGAGCACCGCGTCGACGGCGCCCCGCCGCGACAGCGACCCGGCGACGCTCGATCGCAGCCGCAGCGCGACCCTCGCGTTGACCTGCCTGGCCGCGATCGGCGGCTACCCGGCCCTGTCGGCGCCGCTGCTTTCGGTGGGCGGTGGCCCGCTCGGGCTGTGCCTGGTCGGGCCGAGGTTCAGCGACCTGGCGCTCGTGGATGCCGCAGTGGAACTGGCCACCGCGCTCGGGTGAGCCACCGGGTTTCAACACTGCGACATCCCCGTAACGTGCAGGAAACGTCTGCTGCCTAAACTGGGCACCTGAAACACCTGTTTCACCATGCCGAGGGAGTGAAACACATTTCCAGTCTTCCGATCAACCCGCCCGCGCGACTTCTCATGGGTCCCGGCCCGATCAACGCCGATCCTCGGGTGCTGCACGCCATGGCGGCACAACTGGTGGGCCAGTACGACCCCGCCATGACCGGCTACATGACCGAGACGCAAGCGTTCTACCGCACCGTCTTCGGCACCACGAACGAGCACACGCTGCTCGTGCACGGTACCGCCCGGGCCGGCATCGAGGCCGCCCTGGTTTCGCTGATCGACGGTGCCCGCGAATGCGCCCGGCTGCTCGTGGAGGAAGGGCTGCCGGAGGCCGTTGAGCGGCACCGTCGGCACGGCGCCGCGATGCTGGCCGGGGTACAGGCTCTTGGCCTCGATACGTTTGGTGACCTCGGGCACAAGATGAATAACGTCGTCGCGGTCGTGATCCCCGACGGGGTGAACGGCGACAGCGTGCGCGGGGCCCTGCTGAACGACTTCGGCATCGAGATCGGAACCTCGTTCGGCCCACTGCACGGCAAAGTTTGGCGCATCGGAACCATGGGCTACAACGCCCGCCAAGACACCGTGCTGACCACCCTCGCCGCGCTCGAGCAGGTGCTGCGCCGCGCCGGGGCATCCGTTGTGGGTGGCAGCGGTGTGGGCGCCGCCTACGATGTGTACGCCGATAACGCGCGACAGGATGCCCTGTGACGACCGCGGCCGACATCCTCGACCGGTGCGACGAGCTCGCCCGGCACAGCTCTCTGCCGAACGGCCTGATCGAGCGGGTCTACCTCTCGCCCGAACACGCCGCCGTGAACGCCCTCGCCGCCGAGTGGATGACCGCGGCCGGCCTGGCCACCTGGCAGGATGCCGCGGGAAACCAGTGCGGTCGGCTCGAAGGAGCCACCCCCGGGCTACCCGCACTGCTGCTCGGTTCGCACCTCGACACGGTTCCTGCGGCGGGGCGGTACGACGGAATCCTCGGGGTGCTGCTCGCCATCGCGGTGGCCGAACGCCTCGCGCAGTCGGGTCGCCCCCTACCGTTTGCCCTTGAGGTGGCCGCCTTCGGCGACGAAGAGGGCACCCGATTCGGCACCACCCTGCTCGGCAGCCGCGCCCTGGCCGGAACCTGGCAGAACGAGTGGTGGGGCCGGCTCGATGCGAACGGTGTGAGCCTCGACGCGGCCTATCGTGCGTTCGGCCTCGACCCGGCGTTGATCGGCGAGGCCGCGCGCACCCCGGTCGAACTGATCGGCTACCTCGAAGCGCACATCGAACAGGGCGCAGTACTCGATGACGCCGGCCTCGCGCTCGGCGTCGTGTCGTCGATCGCCGGAGCCCGACGGTTCCAGGTCGTGATCGAGGGGGCTGCAAGGCACTCCGGAACGCCGTGGGCGCTGCGCCGAGACGCCCTGGCCGGGGCGAGCGAGGTCATTCTCGCGATCGAACGCATTGCCCGCGAGGCGGACCTGATCGGCACGGTCGGTCACCTCGCCCTCTTTCCCGACGCGGTGAATGTCATTCCGGGGCGGGTCGAGTTCAGTCTCGACCTGCGCGGCGAGTTTGATCCGCAACGAGACCGGGCGTGGGCCCTGATCGAGCAGACGGCGGAGCAAATTTGCGAACGCCGAGGGCTGACGCTGACGAGCGTTCAAACTCACGGCGCACCGGCCGCGCACTGCAGCCCGCACCTGCGGGCGGCCGTGGCGACCGGCATCCGCTTGGCTGGTGGTGAGTCGTCGCCGACGACGCTGTTCTCTATGGCTGGCCACGACGCCATGGCGATCGCGGCGCTCACCGACATCGGCATGTTGTTCGTGCGCTGCCTCGGCGGCGTCAGTCACCACCCCGACGAATCGGTCACCGAGGCCGACGTGGCCGTCGCGCTCGATGCGTTCGAAGCAGCGGTGCTGGCCCTGGCCGACCAGTACGACGCCGACGAGATGGACTCCGAGTACGACGCACGTGCGGCTCTGAGGTGACCGACACGATGAACATCGGGCAGCGCATCGACGGTCGCTACGGCGAGCTGTCGCCGCAGGAGCAGCGGGTGGCCGATTTCATCCTCGATCACCTGAGCGACCTCGCGGTGTACAACGCGTCGGAGCTGGCCCGACTTAGCGGTGTTTCCAAGGCCACGGTGTCGCGACTGTTTCGCCGGCTGGGCTTTCAGGATTCCGCCGAGGTACGCGAGCACGCGCGCACCCTGCGCAGTCACGGCGCCCCGGTGGGTGGGGCGGGAGCCTCCGCCGGTACGCCGTCGCGCCTGGCCGCGCACCTGGAGGGTGAGCAGGAGAACCTGCGGCGACTGCTGCAAAACCTCGAAGACGGTCGACTGGATGCCGCGGCGCGGCTGATCGCGCACGCCGGCAACGTCGTCGTGATCGGGCTGCGCAACAGCTACCCGCTGGCCCTGCACCTGCGCCAGCAACTCGCCCAGGCCTGCCAGAGCGTACGGCTTGCGCCGCTGCCCGGGCAGTCGATCGGCGAGGATCTGGCCGGACTCGGCCCGCACGACGTGGTCGTTCTGCTCGGTTTTCGGCGCCGCACCGCGGGCTTCGGACAGCTGGTCGCGGCGATCCAGCGGCGGGGGATCCCGCTCGTGCTGATCGCCGACCCGTCGGCCCGCAAGCATGCCGACGGCGCGGCGGTCTGGCTGGAATGCCCGATCGATAGCGCTTCGGCCTTCGACAGCTATGCCACGGCGATGAGCCTGATCAACCTGCTCGCGACCGGCGCGATGGGGGCGCACGTGCGCGAAACCCGCACCCGCATCGCCGCCATCACGCAGGTGTACGAAGACCTCGACGAACTCGAGGCGCCCTGGTGAGTAGATTGGGCACCATGTTGACTCTCTCGGTCTCTGCGCTGCGCGACCGCCTGCACACCTGCCTGGCCGTCGACCGCTGGGCCGAGGAGGTCGCGGCGGGCGCCCCCTACGTCGAGGCCGGTGCGCTGCTCCTGCGCGACATCGCCCTGTTGCGCCTCGCCGCCCTGCTCGACGCTGGCGCGGTATGAGCGCGGACGGCGCCGAGCGGGCGGCGCGCACGCCGGGACTGGAGCTCGCGGATGTCGCGGCACGCAGCCACGTCACGACGCACGTGCTCGACTCCGTCACCGGCCGGCCCGCGGCGGGCGTGGCGGTCACGCTGGAGCAGCGCGTCGGCACCGCGTGGGTGTTGGTCGAGACCGGCGAAACGGATGCTGACGGGCGCCTCACCGCGCTCGGCCCGGCGGCGCTGCCAGCCGGCCGGTACCGCATCAGCTTCGATACCGGAGCCTGGTTCGCGCAGGCCGGGCGGGACACCTTCTACCCGGAGGTGACGATCACGTTCGACCTCGCCGACGTTGCGGAGCACTATCACGTACCCCTGCTGCTCGCCCCGTTCGCCTATTCAACCTATCGAGGCCGCTGACCGCGCCGAGCCGTGAGTTTCGAACGCCGAGGCGTGAGTCTTGGGCGGATGCACCACCCCGCGACTACTCCACGCTCACCCGGCGACCGCGCACATACACCCCGGTGATCGCGGGCTCCCGTAAAGCGAGCAGCAGCGCGAACAGAGTCTGCTCAGCGGCCAGCGCGGCGTCGTCGGCCCGCACGGCGTTTGCGAGCACGAGCGCGAGCGATTCCCAGCGATCGGGGTCGATGAGCAGAAAGTCCGCGTCCTTGCCGAGATCGAAGTTGCCGAACCGATCCTCCATGTCGAGGGCTCGCGCGCCGGCAAGGGTTCCGGTGAACAGCAGCGCGGCCGGGTCGATCGCCACGCCGGCCTCGCCGGGTTCCGACAAATGTGCTTTGTAGCAGTCGTTGAGCACCCGCGCGACGAGCCATTCGTCGCCGCCGCCAACATCCGTTCCGATCGCTACATTCACGCCGAAACCCGTTGTGCGACGCCACGGCATGGTGCCGGAGCCGAGGAACCCCTGCGAGGTCGGGCAGTGTGCGATCGACGTGCCGGTGTCGGCCAGGCGGGCGAGCTCCGAGTCCTGGCAGTGCACGGCGTGCGCCAGGATGCTGCGCCGCCCGAGCAGCGAGGTGCCGCCGCGGGCTGAGCCCGGCAGGAAGCATCCGTCGTAGGTGTCGAGGTACGTTTTTGTGCCGTACACCGATCGCACGGCGGCGATCTCGCCGGTATCGGGCCGGTCGTTCTCGTTGAGGTGGCTGTGAAAGTAGACGCCGCGCCCGCGCACCGAGTCGTAGAGTTCGCCGAGCCCGGCCAGGGTTGTCGGCGTCACCGAAAGGCTGAATCGCGGCACGATCGCGACCTGCAGCAGCGCGGTCTGGGCCGTACCGGTGTCGACGGCGTGCCAGCGGTCGATCTCGGCGGCCGCGAGCTCAAGAGCCTGCTCCTCGCTAGTCAGAAGCGTGGCGGCCGAGTCGGTGCCCACGGTCTGGATGCCGCGCCCGCTCACCAGCCGCAGGCCGGCCGCCTGGGTTTCTTCAAACAGCGCGTCCTGCGCCGGCGCAAACGCCGACCCGAACACGAGGGCGCTGGTCGTGCCGACGGATGCCCGCCTTCTCGTGAAATCCCGCGCCACCTGTCGCGCAAACCCCGGGTCTTCCAGCAGGGACTCCGCCGGAAACACGCACTCGTCGAGCCATTCCAGTAGCTGGCCGCCGCCGTAGGCATCCGTCGTGTAGGTCTGCGGAAAATGAATGTGGGTGTCGACGAACCCCGGCAGGATGTACCCGGTCCTGGTCACCGGCAGCGCGGCGAACGCCGTCGGCAGCTCGGCGAAGGGACCGACCCAGGCGATCGTGCCGCCCGCCGTCGTGACCAGGGCGCCGTCGGGCACCGAAACGAGGTGCGAACGGGCCTGATCCACGGTCGGCGCGTCGGCAATGTGAAAGATGTGGCCGCGGAAGACCGTTCTACCCGATGCTTCGTACATATCTACGGAGATTATCGCCTCGAACCTGGGAGATCGGCGATTTCGGCACCATCTCGTGAAACTCTCCGCAGATTTGCACGGTGCCCACCGGAACCGGGCCCGACGTCGCCGAGCCGCCCGGCAAAACCGAGCCCCACTCGTTCGGGCGGCCCGTCACGCCGCGCCGCCCACAGCACCTAAACCAGCCCGGCATACGAATCCCAGGCGGGACCGGCGTCGGACGCATCATCGTGCGTGATGGTCGCCTGAATGAGTCCGTAGGGCCGGTCGGCGGCGTGGTACACCTCGTCGTTGTTCGCCACGTTGAACGGCGACAGGTCGTATAGAAAGTGATGCTTGTTCGGCGCCGACAGCCGAATCTCGGCGATGAGCGGATACGCCTCCAGTACGGCCTCGCCCATGCGGTACAGCGTCTGCTGCAGCGCGAGAGAGTGTACGAGCGCGAACTGGGTCATCAGAATCTGCTTGATGCCGGCATAGATCGCCTCCCAATCCACGTCGGTGGTCATGAACCGCCAGCCCGCCGTCAAAGACGTGGCCATCACCCGGTCGTTGGTCGGTTGCAACAGCGTGTACGGATCCTGCATGAATCCGGCGAACTCCGACCCTGTCGACTTGAGAATCACCTGGTCCTTTAGCCCGCCGACCACCCACACCTGCTGCGCCGGCCCGGTTCCCTCGACCGAAATCGCCGCCGTGCGTGTTTTCTGGCCGCGCCGCATCCAGGTGTGGTTGTGCTCGGCGCCGTCCACGACCACGCGTTCCCAGGCGAATTCCTCGATCTCGATGCGCGCCCCCGCGACGGGTTCGATGTGGTCGACGAAGTGCGTGGCGAGGTCGATGCCGTAGCTCTCGATCGACAGCAGCCCCTTCTCCTTCGCGAACGAGTAGGCGGTCTGCTTTTGCGTGTTGGTCGGCAGTACGTGCAGTTGGTCGCCCACGAGGTGCGCCGCCGCGAAATCGCCGTGCAGCGCCGTCGACACGCTCACATCGTGGATCTCATGCCGCGGCGTATCCCGGTAGATGCGCACGATGCGGTTCTCCGCCTTGCCATAACGGTTGGATCCGAGAACGATCGACATCTGGTGCTCCCTGCTGGTTGTTCGAATAGATCTAGAAACGGATGCCGCCCTCGGGCATGAGCAACGCTCCGGTCGGCCGCCCGGCCACGTCGTCGTACACCGAGAACACCTCGCGTCCGGCGAGCCAGGTCGTATGCACCCGGCCGACCAGAAGTGCGCCGTCGAAGGCGCTGACCTTGTTCTTGTGCCGCAGGGATTCGGCGTCGACGAGAAACTCCTCGGCCGGGGCGAACGCGACGAGGTCGGCATCCGCTCCGACCGCGATGGCACCCTTGCCGGCCAGGCCGTCGTGACCGGCGAGGCCAACGAAGCGGGCCGGGGCCGCGCTCATCCACTCGACGACCTGCTCCAGGCCGAGGCCGCGGGCGAGGCCGGCCGACCACACCGCGGCGAGGCTGACCTGCAGGCCGGAGATTCCGCCCCAGGCGAGGCGCACCTTACGCAGGGCGGTGGCGGTCGGCGCTTGGTCGGGGGTGGCGACATCCGTTTTTGACGGGGCGTCGATGACCGCATCGATCGGGAGAATCGCGGTGATGACCCCGTTCGTGACGCAGACGGCGGCCGGAATGAAGCCCTGCGCGGTCAGTACCCGTTCGGAGCGGATGACGAGATCGGGGTCGGTCATAGGGTCCTCTCGGGTGTGAATACCGGCGGCTGCTGTGCCTGTTTTCACCCTACTGAAATCGGATTCAGCCCATTTGGGGGTTTGGAAACGTGCCCGACCTGCCCCGTGATCAGGCCGAAATATTGCGCGGCTGGGGCCATCAACTGCCGCGCGCCGCGAAGTGGGGGCGACAGGCCCGCGCCGGCCCGGGGAACTCAGCCATTCTGCCGCCGGATCAGGCCGCTTTTGCTCCTGAGACAGCCATCGCCCGACGCAGCCTGCCCACGCGACCTGCCACACCCGTTGGTCGAGCCTGTCGAGGCCACCATCGCCCAACGCGAGCCGGCCTAAGCGACCCGGGCCCGCAGCATCCGCTCAACCGTGCAGCAACCGCCAGATGCGGTCTCGCGACATCGGCAACTCGGTGGGACGGATGCCGATCGCGTCACGCACCGCATTGGCCAGCGCCGGCGCGACCGGGTTGTAGGTCGATTCGCTCATGGACTTGGCTCCGTAAGGCCCGAGCACGTCGTGACTCTGCGCAAAGTAGACCTCGGTGACCGGCAGATCGACCAGCTGGGGAACGTGGTAGTTGCGCAGCACTCGGGTCGTCACCGCGCCGGCGCCGTCGAGCAGCACCTCCTCGAACAGGGCCGTACCGAGCGCCTGTGCGACGCCGCCCTCGATCTGCCCGCGACACTGCTCGGGATTCATGACGAAGCCGGCGTCGGCGGTCTGGATCGACTGCAGAATGCGCACTTCACCGGTGTCGGTGTTCACGGCCACGCGAAAGGCGTGCACGTTGAAGGCCAGGGAGCGCAGCGCTCCGTCTTCGCGCCGCGTGGCGGTCAGATCGATGTCGTTGGCGGTCGCCCAGGAGGCAAGCTCGTCGAGCGAGACGACCGTGCCCGCCGCGCGCAGCCCATCCCGTTCGAGCTGCCACGTCACGTCGGCCGACCCACTGCGCGACGCCGCGGCTGAACTGAGCGTCTCGGCCAGCGCGGTCGCCGCGGCGAGCACGGCTTTGCCGGCTACCACCACCCCGGCCGAGCCGAACGCGCCGGAATCGTAGCCGGCGGCATCTGTGTCGGAGTGCACCAAATCGATGCGGTCCACCGTCGTGTGCAGGGCCGTCGCGGCGATCTGGGCGTGCACGGTCGTGGTGCCGTTGCCGAATTCGGTCGTGCCAACCCGCACCAGATAGCGGCCGCCCGCGAGCAGCTGAACGGATGCCTGCGACCGGTGGCCGCGCGGCGGCGTCGTCGCGATCATCGACGACGCCATGCCGGTACCGACCCGCCACGGGGGCCCGGCCGGAACGACGGCCCCATTGCCACGCTTCAGCGCCGCTTCGGCCAGGTCGAGGCACTGGTCGAGGCCGTAGCTTCCGAAGATCAGGTCGGGTCCTTCCTCGTGCGTGACCACGAGCGGGTCGCCGGGCCGCACCGAGTTCAGTCGGCGCAGTTCGAACGGGTCCACGTGGAGTTTGCGGGCCAGTTCGTCGAGCGCGCACTCGATGGCGAAGATGATCTGGCCGAGGCCGTAGCCGCGGAAGGCGCCCGACGGGGGGTTGTTTGTGTAGACGCTCTGGGCATTTACTTGTTTGTTGGGCACGTGGTACAGCGCGACGGACTCGCTCGTGCCGTGGAACATCACACCGGGCGCGTGGTTGCCGTAGGCGCCGGTGTCGGCGAGCACGCCGAGTTTCAGGGCGGTCAGGCGGCCGTCGGCTGTGGCTCCGAGGGTGACGTCCAGCGTCATGGGATGCCGCACCGGGGCGATGGTGAGCTCGTCGGTGCGGGTGAATTCGTACTGCACCGGCCGCCCGGTTTTCAGCACGGCGAGGGTGACGAGGTCTTCGGTGAGCAGCTCCTGCTTGCCCCCGAAGCCGCCGCCGACCCGGGCGGTGAAGACGCGCACATCGGCCGGTTCGAGGTCGAACAGACGGCAGATCTCCTTCTGCACCAGGAACGGCACCTGCGAGCTCGTGCGCAAGTTCAGCCGGCTCTGGTCGAGCCAGCCGATTGTGGCGTGGGTTTCGAGGTGGGTGTGCGAGATGCGCTGGGTTTGCCAACTGCCGGAGACGATGGTGGTGGCCTCGGCGAGGCCGGCCTCGACGTTGCCGTATTCGCCGTGCAGTTCGGCGACCAGATTGCGCCGAGGGTCGGCCAGGCGCGACACAACCGGGTCCTTGTCGCCGTGCACGAGCGGCGCACCGGGAGCGCCGGCCAGCTGCGGGTCGAACACGGCATCGAGTAGCTCGTATTCAACCTCGAGCAGCCGGCAGGCGGCCTCGGCGATGGCGACCGAGTCGGCCACGACCGCCGCAACCCGCTGTCCGCGAAAGCGCAGCGTCGCATCGAAGACCAGGGTGTCGTCGGGGTCGTCGAATCGGCTTTCATGCCGTGCCGTGGAGAACAGCGTCGCGGGGGAGTCGGCGTGGGTGAGCACGCGGTGCACGCCGGGCAGTGCGGCCGCCCTGGTGGAATCTAGAGAGCGGATGCGTGCATGCGCGTGCGGACTGCCCAGCACAGCAAGGTGCAGTAGCCCGGGAATAGCCACATCGAGGGTGTACGGCTCGAGCCCGCTGACCACGCGTTCTCCGGCGATCGCCCCGGAGGAGGTGCCGACCGGGCCGACGGCCTGGCCGGCTCGGCCGGTCGCACGCACCCGGCCGAGCATTGATGCGTCCGACTGTTCGCGCCCGGGCACCACGTGGCAAGAGCCTTCCGGCGGGGTGTGCTGGCCGGTAATTGCGTCGGTGATCGAGCGGTAGCCGGTGCACCGGCAGAGGTTGCCCTTGAGTAGTCGGGGCAGGTCGTGCAGTCGCGGCACCGCGCCCGGTTCGGTGTCGGCATCGGCTTCGATGGCGGCGGCGGTCACGACCATGCCGGGCGTGCAGAAGCCGCATTGAAAGCCCGCGGAATCGACGAAACGCTGCTGCACGGGCGCGAGATTGCCGGGCTGGCCGAGGCCGGCCGCGGTCGTGATCTGCTTTCCGGCCGCCCGGTACGCCGGGTAGATGCAGGAGTGCACTGGTGTGCCGTCGACCTGCACCGTGCAGGCGCCGCAGTCGCCGGTGTCGCAGCCCTTCTTCACCTCGAAGTGTTCCTGCTCCCGTAACAGCGTGCGCAGGCACTGGCCGGCAGCGGGCGTCGCCTCGACCCGGGTGCCGTTGACCTCGAAGGTGACGGTGGCGACCATCGCGGCCTGTTCCAGCGTCATGACTGACTTGCGACGTCGGTCGAGGCGGCGAGTTCGGCGCGAATCTCTTCGCCGAGCAGCAGTCCCATCGCGCGTCGCCAGTCGGCGGCGCCGTGGGCATCCGTGAACCAGCAGTCGATCGCGGCAATATCGCCGGCGAGAACGTCGGCGGCGGGCAGTTCCGAATACCGCAGCTGCACGGGGCGCAGCGTCGCCGCCGTGACCGTGAGCACGAAGACGCCGTCGGCGTCGACCCGCCCGGCCAACACCGCGCCCGAGCGTCCGAGCGGTGACAGGGCAATCTTGCGATACGCCGTCGTGGCCTGCAGCGAGGTCAGCGGCACTCGGATGGAACGCAACACATCATTGGCCGCAAGCGCATTGGTCATATTGCCGGTGACGAACTGTCGGGCCGGTACGACCTCGTCACTGCCGTCGCCGCGCCAGACCAGCAGCTCGGCATCGAGCGCGACGGCGAGGGTGATCATGGGCCCGGCTGGAAGCGAGGTGGCCAGGTTGCCGCCGACCGTCGCCACATTCCACACCTTGAACGAGCCGAACAGGGCCGTGCAGCACTGATAAAAAAGCGGATGCGCCGCCCACCCGGCCTGCATGGGCAGCCGGGAGAGCTCGGCCAGAGTGCATGTTGCCGCGATCTCGAGGCCATCCTCGGTAATCGTGAGCGCCGGCCACCCCAGGGTCTGCAAATCGACGAGTGCCCTGAGGTGGGCGCGCGGGTCGGCAAACAGCTCGGATCCCCCGGCCAACGGTACGACGGTCGGCCCGAGCGCGATGAGGTCGCTGCGCGTTCGAGCCGGGATGATACGGGTCACGGTACTGAGGTCCATTGTTGTCTCCGTTGGATGCTGTGAATCCCACTCACTATGCGGTGGCGCATCCATGCGAGCGGCGCTGGCACACGGTTTGAGTTCACGAGGGCGAAGCGAGCACGGGAGTAGGCGCCCCGCCTGGTCGGGACCAGACTACCTTTGGCGGCCCGGGATTAGCAGACACGAGAGCACCCGCAGGTTGATTCCCAGCCGACGCTGTCATTATTTGGTCGATTACGACGGTGGGAGACCGAGATGACCGCTGGCCCAACCTCCGAACACACGATGCCGTTCGAACAACGGGATGCCGATTCGAACCGGCCGGTTCCTGATCATTTCGATGTGGTCGTGATCGGTGCCGGCCCGGCTGGAACCGCTGCAGCCCTGCGCGCGGCGAAACTGGGCGCATCCGTCGCCGTCTGCGAATCTGACCGTCTCGGCGGCACGTGCGTGAACACCGGATGCGTACCCACCCGCGTACTGGCGAAAACGGCTCGGCTCATGCGGGAGATCCGCACCGCCAACGCGTACGGCATCTCCGTGTCCGAGCGCCCCCTGGACTGGCCCGCCACCGTCGTCCGCGTCCGGCAAACCGTTGACCGGGTGCGTTTGATGAAAAATGAGGCGACGCGATTCGCTGACGCCGGTGTGGAACTCATTCTTGAGGGGCGCGCCTGCTTTCTGGATGCCTCCACGCTCAGACTGGAATCTGGGCGTCGGGTGACCGCCGGTGCCGTACTGGTGTGCGTCGGCGGTCATTCCCGGCGGCTGCCGGTTCCAGGAGCTGAGCTCGCGACGGTACCGGAGCACGTGCTCGACCTTCCGAGTGTTCCCAGTCGCCTGGCCGTGATCGGCGGGGGAAACACCGGTGCCCAACTGGTCACTGTGTTTCGTTCCTTCGGCTCGGCTGTGACCCTGCTCGATGTGGCCGACCGCGTGCTCGCCACGTCTGACGAGACCGTCTCGCACGCCGTCGCCCAGGCTTTCGTCGAGCAAGGTGTCATACTCCGCCTGGGCATCGACGGAATTGACGGACTTCAACGCGCCGCTGACGGCTCGATCACGCTGACCTGGCGGGAGAACGGGCTCGAGAGTGTGAGCAGCTTCGACGCTGTGATCATGGCCACTGGCTGGCCTGCGGATATCAGTGACCTCGGACTGGAAAATGCCGGTGTCGTCACGAGTCGTTCGTCCGTTCCCGTCGATGCGTATTTTCGAAGTTCGATACCGCACATTTTTGCTGTTGGCGACGCCAACGGCCGAGATATGCTCGTGCAGGCCGCACAATTCGAAGGAGAGGCCGCGGCCGAGAACGCCGTGTTGGATGCCAATCGACGAACCCCGCACCACCTGCTTCCCGCGGGTGGGTTCACCGATCCGGACTACGCAGGTGTCGGTCTGACCGAGGCCGATGCCCGGCGGCGCGACAAGCTGTGCGTCGTAACGGTGGTGCCCTATTCGCTGCTGGATCGGGCGGTGATCGATGATCGCCAGCGGGGATTCCTCAAGCTCATCGCCGACCGCCGGCGGGAGCTCATTCTCGGCGCCCACGCGGTCGGTGAAAACGCCGTGGAGGTCATTCAGTCCGTGACGACGGCGATGGCTTCGGGGATCGACGTGGCCACGCTGGCAAACGTGCGATTCGCCTACCCCACCTACAGCGCCGTGATCGGACTCGCTGCACGAGCCCTGCTGGCCGAGCACGCCGATCGCTCGGCCACGCGGGATGGTCAGACGTCGATCGTGTAGACGAGTTCTTCCTGCAGCATACCGAGCCATTCGTAGAGCTCGCGCAGAAACGGGGTGTTGTCACCAAGGAGGTGCACGACCCCGTCCGGGGTGATCTGCAGCCGGTCGGCGAGGGTCAGCCGCAGGTCGGTGAGGCTTCGCAGCCAGGCCTGCACGGCATCGGGATCGAGACTGATCGTGAGCGGCTGGAGGTCGTCGCTGTCGTCGTCGGGGGAGGAATCGGGAGTGTCGGTATCCGCTTCACTGGAACCCAGCGAATTCAGCACGACCTGGGCGTTCTGCGCCTTGCGATCGAGCAGGTCGGTCGCCGTGAACCGGCGAAACTCGGCGGCCGCGTCGTCGTCGTCGCGGTAGGCGTCGGGCAGCAGGCGCCCGAAGATTCCGTCGCTCGCGGCGAGAGAGGGGTCATCGGCACCCGAGTCGAGCATCTCGAGAAGCTGGGTGGTAGCGAGGCGCAGCAGGTCGGCTTCGATCGGTTCGAAGCGGCCGTGCAGGGTGCCATCCGGCTGAGTGGTGAATCGACTCACTCGTCGGCCTTCGCCAGCGTCGCCATCAGGCCGTAGCCGTGCATGGCTTCGACGTGACGTTCCATGGATTCGCGATTGCCAGTGGCCACGACGGCGCGGCCGTTATTGTGCACCTGCAGCATGAGCCGTTCGGCCTGCTTGGGCGAGACGCCGAAGTAGCTGCGAAAGACGTAGGCCACGTAGGACATGAGGTTCACCGGGTCGTCCCAGACCAGGGTCACCCACGGTCGGTCGAGTGACACGTCCTCGCGAAGGTCGGTCTGTTCGGTAGTCTGCGTCACCCCTTAAGCCTCACACGCTCCCGCCGGGTTTTCCACCGCCGCGTCATACTCGCCCGCGCGGCGTGCGGGTTCGGGGCGAGGGAATATCCTTGAGTATGACGTCTTTTGCACCATCGTCCGCTTTGTCCCCAGCCCACGGCGCTCAGCACCCTGAGCTGGCCCCGCTGACCAACATCGATGTTGAGCGCATTCGCAACGACTTTCCGGTGCTGCACCAAACGGTGAACGGGCATCCGCTTGTCTATCTGGACTCTGGCGCCACCTCGCAGAATCCGATCAGCGTGATGGAAGCCGAGCAGGAATACTACGAGCAGCGCAACGCGGCCGTGCACCGCGGCGCCCACACGCTCGCCGTCGAAGCGACCGAGGGGTTCGAAGCCGCCCGCGAAAAGGTTGCCGCGTTCGTCGGCGCCCAGACCGACGAGATTGTCTGGACCTCCAACGCCACCGAGGGCATCAACCTGCTGGCCTACAGCTTCTCCAACGCCTCACTCGGCCTCGGCGGCCCGGCCGCCCGCCGCTTCAGCCTCGGCGCCGGTGACGAGATCGTGGTCACCGAGATGGAACACCACGCCAACCTCATTCCCTGGCAGCAACTCGCCCTGCGCACCGGTGCCACGCTGCGCTTCATTCCCGTACTCGACGACGGCACACTCGACCTGCTGGCCGCAGCGGATGTTGTCGGCCCCCACACGAGACTGCTCGCCTTCACCCACGGCTCCAACGTCACCGGCACCATCAACCCGGTGGCCGAACTCGTGGCCCTGGCCCGCCGCGTCGGTGCGCTGGTCGTGCTCGACGCCTGCCAGACCGTGCCGCACCTTCCCGTGGACGTCAAGGCGCTCGACGTGGACTTCGCCGTCTTCTCGGGCCACAAGATGCTCGGCCCCACGGGCATCGGCGCGCTCTACGGTAAAGCCGAACTGCTCGCCGACATGCCGCCGTTCCTCACCGGCGGGTCGATGATCACGACCGTCGACATGACTCAAGCTGAGTTTCTCGCTCCGCCGCAGCGCTTCGAGGCCGGCACCCAGCGCATCTCGCAGGCCATCGCCCTGGCCGCGGCCGTCGATTACCTGAGCGAAACCGGCATGGATCGAGTGCACGCCTGGGAGGCCCAGCTCGGCCAGCGCCTGGTTGCCGGCTTGGCTGAAATCCCCGGTGTACGGCTGCTCGGCCCCGGTCTCGGCGTGGAACGCCTGGGACTTGCCGCCGTCGACGTCGCCGGAGTGCACGCGCACGACGTCGGTCAGTTTCTCGACGACGCCGGCATCGCCGTGCGGGTCGGCCATCACTGTGCGCAGCCCCTGCATCGCCGACTCGGCGTGACCGCGTCCACCCGCGCGAGCACCTATCTCTACAACACGACCGATGAGGTCGACCTGTTTCTGGCCACCCTCGCCGAGGTCGCCCCCTTCTTCGGAGTCAAGCAATGAGTGACTTGCAGCAGCTGTATCAGACGATCATTCTCGAGCACGCCAAAGCCCGGCACGGGGCGGTCGAACTCACGCCACTCGCCGAGGCCGTGGCTCTCGGCGCGGCCGGTGGCCGGCGGGTAGCCGAATCGCACCAGATCAACACGACCTGTGGTGACGAGGTCACCCTGCGCGTCTCGCTCGGCGTCGGCGCTGAAACGGATTCTGCCGTGAGCGACCTGGTCTGGACCGGCGAGGGCTGCTCGATCTCGCAGGCATCCGCTTCGATTCTGACCGACACCCTGCGCGGTCTCAGCATAACCTCGGCACGCGCGTTGCTCGACAACTTTCGGGAGATGCTGCGCTCCCGCGGAAAGATCGAGCCCGATGAGGAGATTCTCGGCGACGCCGCCGCCTTCGGGGGAGTCTCGCGTTACCCGGCCCGAGTCAAGTGCGCCATGCTGCCCTGGGTCGCCTTCGAGGCTGCCCTGATCGACGCTGAGTCGCACTAGTTTGCTCGTGCCTGCGGCCCGCTCAGATCGACCGGGCCCGGGCCCGGAAAGTGGGCCAGGCCTCAGTTTTCGCCGGTGCCGAGCTCGGCGTGCAGCGGCCAGTCCTGGTCGTCCAGAATGAGCTGCGCGCAGGCGCCCGTGCGGGCGTTGACCACGATGGGCGCCATCAGGTTCACCGTCGTGGTGCTCTCGCCGGGGTTGACGACCACGAGCACGAGAGCATCGTCGGGCGTCGTCAGCGACAACGCGATCGACTGCTCGCTCGAGATCGCCGGGGTGTAGTTGGGCAGAAAGATGGCCGCGTCGAGAACGAACAGGCGCGTGGTCGGGTGAGCGGATGCCTGCAGCGAGTAGAGTCCAGCGGCCCCCTCGATCTCGTTGAGCACGAAGTCGGTGAGCGGCGCCAGCCCGGGCGGGGGAGAGACGAAGCTGAGGGTGGGGCTGGTGAGGGTAGTCGTCATGAGAGAAAGTCCATCAGGGTTGGTTGAAGTACACGGGCGGTAACAGCGAGTGCGGCCTGATAGGTCACTTCCTGCAGTTTCAAATCAATGATGACCTGGCCCAGGTCGGCGTCTTCGATGCCGGATCGTTGGGCATCCAGTGTGCCGGTCTTTTCGAGCAGGGTTGACTGGGCGCGTTCCATCTGCACCTGGCGGGCACCCATTTCACTGCGTTGACCGGTCATGATGGCCATCCTTGTGTCGAGTTCCTCAAGGCGAGAGCCCACGTTGACCGCGCTGTTGGTCGAGCGCAGGTCGGCGACAATATTGTCGAGCAATGCGAAAACCGATGACGAGCCGGTGCTTTCGTCATCCTTGCCGAAGATCGTCGCGCCTGCTGCGTCGACCCGCACGGTGCTCGTGGCACTGATGCGCCGTTCGACGCTGCTTGCGCCCGCCGTGTCGCCCGAGTATGCGTAGATCGTCGCTCCGGTGCTGTCGGTGCCCGCTGCGGCAAACGCCATAGCAGCGTCCGAATTGCCGGCGAAGACGCTGCGCCCGAGAAACTTCGTGTTGGCCTGCGAGAGGAGATCGGTTTTGAGTCCGTCGATCTCAATGGCAATGGCCTCTTTGGCCGTCGCTGACAGCGAGCCGGAATTGGCGCCCTGCACGGTGAGGTCCCGCACGCGGTTCATGATGTCCGAGACTGACCCGAGTGAGGATTCGATGGTGGTCAGCCAGTCGTTGCCATTGTCGGCATTGGCGCTGTACTGATCGACCGCACGCATCTCGGCGCGCACCGCCATAGCCGCTGCAGCCGCGGTCGGATCGTCCGAGGAACGGTTGATGGACTTGAGCGTGCTCGCCTGCTCCTGCAGCCGCGCGAGGTGCGTCATGTTCTCCTGCAGGTTGCGCTGGGCAGCGCGCATCTGGGTGTGAGTAGTTACCCGATCGACCATGAGCTACCTCCCGACCAATCCGGTGCGGTTGATCAGCGTGTCGAGCATCTCGTCGACGGCCGTCATCATGCGGGCCGCGCCCTGATAGGCGTGCTGGAACATCAGCAGGTTGACGTTCTCCTCGTCGAGGTCCACCGAGGAGTTGGCGAGCTGCTGGTTGGCAGCGCCTGACGCGGTCGAACTGGCCAGTGCGGCTGACTTCAACTCGGTCTGCGTGAGCACGCCGGTCTTGGTGACGAAGTCAGACCACGTGGTGCTCGGCGAGACGATCGCGCCGTCGACGTCGGTCGCGAATCCGGCGCCGAGCTGGGCGATGGCATCCGCTATGGTACCGTCGTAGGCGCCCGACGTCGCAGACGCCCGCACGGCCATGTCAGCGGATGATTTCGGCACAATACTGAGAGCCTGTGCGGCGGGTGCGCCATCTAAAGACGAGAAGAACTCGAAGCCATCGTCGCCGTCTTGGTTGAAGCCGGTCTTGTAGATGTCGTTGACCGTGGCCTTCAGTTCGGTCGCAAACGTGTTGTACGACGCGGCAGCCTCAGCCAGCGCGCCACCGGACCCGCTGACGTTGGCCTCGCCGAGCAGAGACAGTGCGCCGGCCATTTCGCCCCGGTCCATGGTCACGGCGGTGCCGGCGTTGTCGGCCCACACCAGGGTTACGTCACGGCTATCCTGCATCACTCGCGGAGAGTCGGCGGTGACCTGCACCTGATGCGCGGTGCCGCCGGAGACGAGTGCGTTGCCGCCCACGAGCACGGTGACGGTGCCGTCGGCCTGCTCGGTGACGCTCGCCCCGGTCAGGGCGGCGATCGTGGTTGTGAGGGCGCTGCGCTGGTCGAGCAGTTCGTTGGCCGTACCGCCCGTGGCGAGGCTCTGGCGAATCTGCACGTTGAGCGCTGCGACCTGGGTGGCCGCGCCGTTCAGTTCGGAGACCATATTGTTCAGGTCGCTGCGCACGTTCGACCACTCGTCGGAGACGGCCTGGTAGCCCTCGGAGATCTGGGTGAGCAGTTCGCCGGCCGTGCCGAGCAGCAGCGCTGCGGGGGCTGCGGTGTCGGTGCCGTTCGATAGGGTCTGCCAGCCGGCCCAGAATTCGTCGAGCTTGGCTGAGATGCCGTTTTTGCCGGGCTCGTTGAGCGAGTCCTCAACCGAACCGAGCGCGTTTGCACGCACCGCCGTATAGCCGGCGGTTGCGGCGGTTGCTCGCACGCGGGCATCCAGTTGGGCACTGGCCAGTCGAGCGATGCCGTCCATGGCAACGCCCTCGCCGACGCGGGCGCCCTGGGTGAAGATGCCGGTCGGGGCCGTGGCGCCGAGAGCGGAGGTCGATATGCGCTGGCGGGTGTAACCCTCCGTATTGGCATTGGCAATGTTCTGCCCGACCACGTCGAGGCCCTGGCGCGCGGCAACGAGGCCGGTGTACGCGGTGTTCAAGCCACCAAATGTGCTCACCGTGTTCTCCGTTCTTCTCGTTGGTCGTGCAAAGTTACAGGTTGCGGTCGAAAATGCGGGCGGCGGTCACCGGGGCGTCGGTCACTCCGCTGGCGTCGTAGGTTTTGGGGTTGGCGCTGACCGTGGTCATCGTCTCCTGGGTGGAGCGGGCCGCGGCACGAATAAAACGTTCATTGGTGTCGCGGAGTTCTTTGATCTGGCTGGTGAGATCGCCCATGGCTTTGAGGTGTGCGGCGAAGATTTCGCCCCACGGCCCCGCGGGAGCATTGGCGGCGAGTTCACGCAGGGTGGCGTCTTCTGCTGTTCCCCATTGGGTAGCCAGTGCGGCTACCTCAACGGAACGCCCGAGGCCGGCTTCACGCACGAGGTTCAAAACCTGTTCAACCTCGCGAGTGGCGTGTTGCAGCCAGCGGGACTTGCCGCCCTGCAGCAGAAGCTGTTCCTCTTCGAGTTTGAAGACCAGCAACTCGAGAAGTTCACGTTCTCGCCACAGCAACGCAGACAATTCGTTGGCGCCCATGACTCCTCCAGCCCACAATTTCACTCGCGCTCAGGGCTACACGGGTGCGTGTGCTCTGGTTCATTCGTTGCCACTATCGGCCGTGAAAACATCGCGGTTAGGCAAAATAGCCTGATTTCTTGCCGAATTGCCCAACCGTGTCCTCTAAAGAGAGGACGAATTAATGTACCAAATGGGCGTTGTAGCGCTACCCATTTGCCTCCTAGTGGGGGTAGCTTTGATTTCGCAGGCATTGGGGCCTCTCGCGGGAGGTAAGTAAGCCCTTCCGTGCACATTCGAAAATTGGCATGAGAAGCTCGGGGGACGCACGTGAATCGCACTGACCGCAATGCCCTCGTCGTCGAGAATCTCCCCCTGGTCGGCTACCTCGTTTCGGAGGTGTGGGCCAAGGCCCGCCACCTCTCCCGTGACGACCTCGCCTCGGCCGGCGCTGTTGCCCTCATTACCTCAGCGGATGCTTTCAACCCCACCCTCGGGGTTCCCTTCGGAGCCTTCGCCCGGCGCCGCATCATCGGCGCTTTCGCCGACGAGATGCGCTCAAGCGACTGGGCCACCCGCTCCGCTCGCCGCCGCATCAAAGAAACTCTCGCCGTACAGGACACCCTCGCGGCCGCCCTCGGGCGAACCCCGAACGTGAACGAGATCGCCGATGCTCTCGGTGTCGACCGCGACACCGCCGCGGCCGGCCTGGCCGACGCGGCCCGCACCCTCTCAGCCCTCGACGACACGACCGCCGAGTTTCTCGTCGCCGACACCGCCATGCCCGAAGAGTCGCTGCTCTCCACCGAACGTCTCGTCTACCTGCGGGCGGCCATCGCGGCCCTGCCGGAAAAGATGCGCGCCATCGTAGAGCAGATCTACTTCGACGACCGCCCGGTCAAAGACATCGCCGCGGAACTCGGCACTACGCACTCCGCTGTTTCCCAAATGCGCGCCGAGGCGATTCGCCTGCTGCGCGACGGACTCAGCACGCACTACGCCGACGAAATCGAAACCGCGGCTGCGTATCAGCCGGAGTCGCGCATTGCTCCGGCTCGCCGCAGCGCCTACCTCGCCCGACTCGCCGACCTCGCCACGGTGGGAATGACTCGCACCGCGCACGAACACCTGCAGCTCGACACGGTCGAACGCGCAGCATCCTGACTTTTCAGTAATCTCACCGCTAGCCCATGGATGGGCCGGCTTCATAACACCTCACGGAAGAAACCCTCATGGTCATGCAGATCAACACCAATACCTCAGCATCCGACGCCTACCGCGAACTGGCCGCCGCACAGACCAGTCTCGCGCAGCCGACCGTTGCAATCTCGAGCGGTCTCGCCTCGACCGAGTCTGTCGTCGCCGCTGACAGCGTCGACTTTGAGGGCAAGACCCGTGCCGTCTCCGCCGAGAACACCCTCGCCGCAGCATCACGCCTGACCAACAGCGCCATGGCCGAGCAGATGGTTGACCTCACCCGCGCAAGCATTCTCGCCCAGCCGGTCACCGCGGTCTCCGCCCAGGCCAACCAGGCAAACTCCGACGTTCTGCAATTGCTGCGTCCCGCAGCGTAGCTGCCGCTCTTCGGGCAGTGGATGCCGCCGGCGCCGCCTGTATTGACCGTTGCAGAATTGCGTGACCTGCCGTGAGTGGCGGTCGCCCATTTCTGCAGCGGTCATTTTCGTTTTGGGTGACTCATTTCACGAAATCAGTTCACCCAGATTTCTAACCCGCTATCGCAACTGGTCGATAGCTCATGGTGCTGGCCCATGGATGGGCCGGCGTACTTTGACCCAATCACGGAGGATTTATCATGGGCATGCAGGTAAACACCAACGTCGCGGCAAACAACGCGTACCGCAACCTGGCAACAACACAGAATGACCTGTCGAAGTCGCTGGAAAAGCTTTCCAGTGGTCTTCGCATCAACCGTGCAGCAGATGACGCTGCCGGTCTTACCATCTCGGAAGGCCTGAAGTCGCAGGTCGGCGGCCTCACTGTTGCCAGTCGCAACGCCCAGGACGCCATTAGCGTCATCCAGACCGCTGAAGGTTCGCTCAACGAGGTGCAGTCGATCCTGCAGCGCGTGCGCGACCTCGCCGTTCAGGCGGGCAACGACTCGAACAACGCTGACTCCCGCACCGCTATTCAGACGGAGGTAACGGCCCTTACTAATGAGCTCGACCGCATCGGCAAGTCCACCAACTTCAACGGCAAGACGCTTTTGGATGGCACCGCTTCGTTGAGCTTTCAGATCGGCGCAAACGGCAACGCGGTGAACGACCGCATTGCCGTGAACCTTACCGGAACAGACATTGACGCTCTGGCTGCGCGACTCACGACGGGCGTTGTAGGCGGGAAAATGGATGTACTCACTCCGAGCAGCGTCGCTGCCGGTGCTCAGACGTTCACCATCACGAACTCAGACTCCACGACCAGCTCCGCAACCGCGACTCTCCTTGCCGCCGGAACGTACGACACGGTGCAGGAAATTGCCACAGCAATGAACGCGCAGTCGAGCTTCAGCTCTCTGGCCAAAGCAACAGTGGATTCCGACAACAAGCTGGTCGTCACCGCCAATAACGGCGGCGCGGTGAACCACGCAATCACCGGCGGGATTGGGGTGGCAACTCCAACAGCGGCTGTTGCTCTCAACTTCACAACTGCGGCCGAGGCCGCGGCCGCCATCGGAGTGATTGACACCGAACTCAAGGCGATCTCAACGTCGCGCGCCACGCTTGGTGCCGTACAGAATCGCTTCGAGAGTGTCATCAAGAACCTGGCCGTCTCCAAGGAGAACCTCACCGCTGCCGGATCGCGAATTCGCGACACCGACATGGCCGAGGAAATGGTCAAGTACACCCGAGCGAACATCCTCTCGCAGGCCGGTACCGCCATGCTCGCGCAGGCCAACCAGTCCAACTCGGGCGTGCTGCAGCTGCTCCAGTAACACCTGGTAGCCGCCAGGTCGATCATTGATCTGAGCCAGGCCGTAATCGCTGGAGTAAAAGAGTTGCTCTCGTATTTGCGGCCGGGCACCACGTTCGTCATCGGCGGGGTCCAGCGGACCCCGTCACGGGCCCGATTCTGGGCCACCGTTAGATGGCGACCGACCCTGCACAACGCTCGCCCATGGACGGGTCAGCGTTTCACCGCCCAGTCATGGAGGATTTCACATGGGCATGCAAGTTAATACAAACATTGCAGCGAATAACGCCTATCGCAACTTGGCAACAACGCAGAACGACCTGTCTAAGTCGCTGGAAAAGCTCTCCAGTGGCCTGCGCATCAACCGCGCCGCGGATGACGCAGCTGGTCTGACCATCTCAGAAGGCCTGAAATCACAGGTCGGGGGGCTTACGGTCGCCAGCCGTAATGCTCAGGACGCCATCAGCGTCATCCAGACCGCAGAAGGTTCGCTGAACGAGGTCACCTCGATTTTGCAACGCATGCGAGACCTCGCCGTTCAGGCCGGTAACGACTCGAACAACGCGGATTCTCGTACGGCGATTACGACTGAGGTCGATGCGCTGACTCTAGAGCTTACTCGAATCTCAAACTCGACCAACTTCAATGGCACGAAGTTGCTCAGTGGCGATGTTGACTCAGTGACGACGGGCAATCAGTCGTCTTTGTCTTTTCAGGTCGGAGCAAGCGGCGATGGCAGCAGCCGCATCAACGTCAATCTGGCCAACGCGAACGTAAAAAACATCACGAACAACTTCGCGATTGTCGCGGGAACTGCCGAGATTCCGTTCAGTGCGGGCAGTCCGGCGACCACCGGTGCTGTCACGGTTACCGATATCAAAATTGACCGCACGAAGCTGGCCAATCACTTCACAGTAACTCAGGGTGGCACCGGCGGCAAGACGTTTAATGTCGACTTCGGGGCTGCTGACACGAATCGAACGGACGACAGCATTCAGGTCGCTCTGCAAACAGCTGCGGATGCGTTGGGTACCGCTAGTCAGTACTTCGTCGTCACCAAAACGGCGCCGGGAGTGTTTAGCATTGAATCCCAGACAGCCAGCCTCAATAGCGCCACGACTAACGCGATCACGATGAGTGCAAATGCTACAGCGAACACTGCTGATTCGAACGCTGTAACGGGAGGGCTGACGGACGGAGTCGGTACGAGCACTGCAGAGGTAATCCCTAAGGGCGCCGACACTGTGTTCGTGGCCGCAACGCAAGACACTGGCCTGAACTTCGACTCCGCGGAGAAGGCCGCAACATCTATCCGCACCCTCGATGCGCAGATCGCAGTGATCTCGACGGCTCGGGCGGAGCTCGGTGCGTCGCAGAACCGGTTCGAGAGTGTCATCAAGAACCTTGCGGTCTCGAAGGAGAACCTCACCGCTGCCGGTTCGCGTATTCGCGACACCGACATGGCCGAGGAAATGGTCAAGTACACCCGAGCGAACATCCTGGCGCAGGCAGGAACCGCCATGCTCGCGCAGGCCAACCAGTCCAACTCAGGCGTGCTGCAGCTGCTCCAGTAACACAAGCACCACTGAATAAACAGGTCGATTCTGATCTGAGCCTGGCCGCAGTCGCGGAGCGAATTGGACGTCGCTCCTCGCCTGTGGCTAGGCTATTTTCATGTCATTCCTTCCGTTGCGCAGCACAATCATGGAAAAGAGGAGGGCGGTGCCAGCAACACGGCCGGTCGCCGACCGGTCGTGCTCGTCTACTTCGAGGAATACGAGCTGATGATCGATGCCTACGGTCGCGAGAAGCAGCTGCGCGCAGATCGCGTCGTCGATTCCGCTTATGTTGCGGAAGTCGATTGGCACGCCGCGACTCCAAGACTGATGCTGCACGGCGGTCGGGAAACAGATTCCGCGTGGCCGATGGCTTGTCCGATTGGGCGCGTTTTTCGACCATTGGGAGGCTGGCGCGGGCTCCCTCTGAAGCCAGCCATTTCGCATCCGCTGTTATGCAGCGGATGTCGCAGGGCGGTGTCGTGGGCGCGGTAGACAACGCGGGTTTCTGAGGCGGGTCGCGTTGGTCGATGGGGATCTCGGCGAGCTCGATCAACGGCGGGCGGATTGCGGCTGTGCTAGATGCGCCCATGACGCACGCTGTCTCGGACCGGCCGCACGCCCAGATTTCTGCGCGGTTTTCTAACCGGGGGGCACGGGCGGTCGATAGCTTATGGTGCTGGCCCATGGATGGGCCGGTGCGGCATCATTTGTTCACGGAGGAATTACCATGAGCGCGCAAAGAGACAGACGAAGTGCGGCGAATCACGCTTTTCGTCAAGGCGCACGGCATTCGCCGAACCTTGGCCGCGGTAAGCCCCGAAACGGATGCGAAACCAGCGTCGCTCCTCAGCTCCCGCACCACCAGGGCTGACCCACAATCTTGCATGGTGGCGGTGAACCGACGAGCTGGACCTCGCCCAGCACTGCCGCCATGCATACCTCGCACCAAATGATTGACCGAGCACTAGGAGAGGCACCCCATGTCGATGGCAGTCGATGGACTCATCAGCGGTCTGGATACCACCTCCCTTATTAACTCCCTGATGACCCTGGAGGCTGGTCCACAAAACCAGCTCAAGGCCAAGGTCACCAGCACGAACACGCTCATGACGGCGCTGCAAGGGCTGAATTCTCAAATTGCGTCGCTCGCGACCCTGGCCGGCAAGGCTACGGCGACCAACGCGCTTGACCTGTACTCGGCGAAGAGCAGCTCGACGGGGGTGTCCGTCACTGCTGGCGCGACCGCCACCAGCGGTTCCATCGACATCGTCGTCGATAAGCTCGCTCAGGGTCAGGCCTCGGTCTCCAGCGCAGTAACCGCCTGGCCAACGTCGAGCTTCTCGATCACCAACGCGGCGTCGGGGGTGGCGACGACGATCTCGTCCGGCACGACGAATCTCGACGACATCGTCACCGCGGTGAACGCTTCGGCAGCCGGAGTGACGGCCGTCAAGGTTGCTGCCGGCAAAGATGCCAGTAACAACCCGCTGTATCGTCTGCAGTTCACGTCGACTTCCACCGGGGCATCCAGCGCTTTTTCATTGTCCTTCGACCCGTCCGACCCCGCCACTGATCCCGCAATGACCCAGGTCAAGGGTGCGCAGGACGCCGAAGTGCGGCTCTGGGCCAATACCGGGGCCGCGCAGAAGATCACGTCGTCGACCAACACCTTCAGCGACCTGCTTCCGGGAGTGTCGGTGACGGCATCCGCTGTCGCGGCCGACCCGGTGACCGTGAGCGTGTCACGCAACGACGGTGCGGTGGGCACAATCGCCTCGGATCTGGTGGGCGCCCTCAACGGAGTGTTTGCGCTGATTTCCACCAAGAGCGCCGTGGTGAACAGTACAGACTCGACCGGTAAGGCCATTTTGTCGGCCGGTGTGTTTAGCAGTGACAGCACCGTGCGTGACGTGAAGCAGCAGATTTTGAACGCTGCCAGCCAGCCGATCGACGGGCGCTCCCCGTCGGAGATTGGCATCAGCATTACGAAGTCCGGCACGATGGAATTCGACTCGGCCAAGTTCGCCACGGCCATGGCCGCCGACCCGAACTACGTGAAGGGCGTGCTGGCCACGATCGCCGCGCGGGTCGAGGCCGTCGCCGAGAACGCGTCGGACAAGTACGACGGCATGATCACGTCGAGAATCACCGGGCAGGAATCGCTCGTGAAGAGCCTCGGAACGCAAATCGATGGGTGGGACATTCGGATGGCCTCTCGGCGCTCAACCCTCGAACGCACCTACTCGGCGATGGAAGTACAGCTCAGCAACATGAACGCCCAATCCGCCTGGCTCACCGCCCAGGTCGATGGCCTCAATGCCTCCAACGGAAAATGATGACTATGACAATGGGAACCAACGCCCAGCGTTCGCGTTACAACCGCGACGCGGTTCTGTCGGCCACCCCGGTTCGTCTGCTCACCATGCTCTACGACCGCCTGCTGCTCGACCTGAACCGGGCCGAGGCTGCCCAGCAGCGCCAGGACTGGCAGATCGCGTCGGACAATCTGATTCACGCCCAGGCGATCGTGTCGGAGCTGAGTACCTCGCTGAACGTCGACGCCTGGGACGGCGGCGAGGGACTGTTCTCGCTCTATACCTATGTGTCGACGGCGATGGTCAGTGCGAATACGCACCGCGACCCGGCACGCACCCGCGAGTGCATCTCGTTGCTCGAACCGCTTCGGCTCACCTGGCACGAGGCGGCGGAGTTGCTGCCGGCCGCGCCGGTGCCGATCGCACGCCTGAGCGGTGAGCTCGGCATTGGCTAATTTGGCAGTCTGGCAAGCCGCGCTCGACGACCTCGAGAATCGGCTGGATGCTGCGGCACGTTCGATGGCCGATTCGACCAGCGATGGTGGCGCGGCCGTGGGGGAGTGGAGCGTGCCAACGGGGCTCGGGGCTATTCCGGAGGAACTCGCCGCACGAGTTCAGGACCTGCTGCACAACCAGCACAAGCTCATTGGAGAGCTCGAAAACGCACGCAATGTCACCCTGAAGCACCTCGCAGCGATACGGTCGGTGCCTCCGGAGCGCGACGCGCGGGCATCCGTTTATCTGGATGTGAACGGGTGACCCCCGTCTGAGGGTAGTGAAACACCGGCGACACGCCGTAGCGCAACAAACTTGGGGAATGTTCTTACGAACTCCTTACCCATCTGTCGGGGCGACCGATAGCAAGGAGTGAGCACGGATTGCTCACCACCGGGCCACGGATTGGCCGTCTTGTCTTTTTGTCGACGAAGCGGGTAATCATGCTTGATTCCGTGACCTCCCTGGCTCTCACCAGCGCCCTGGACGGCCTCGCGCTACGCCAGCGCACCATCGCGAACAACATCGCCAATATCAACACCCCCGATTACCACGCCAAGGTCGTCTCGTTCGAGAACGCACTGGCCAAATCGGTCGCTGACGGCAACGGCGTTTCGGCCGCGACGACGGAGCGTTCGCTCGACCCGACGCTGCTCAACGGCAACAACGTGAACCTCGACACCGAGACCCTCGCCAACATCGACGCGCTGCTGCGTTACCAGTTCGCCGCCAAGGCCGTCGAAGGCCCGGTCTCGTCGATTCGCGCCGCGATGAAGACCGCCTGATGGTCGACGCCATCGGCATCGCCGGCAGCGGCATGACGCTGCACCGCAAGTGGCTCGACGCCATCGCCGACAACCTCGCCAACGCCAACACCGTGACCGCCACAACGGATGCTGCCTTTCAGGAACGCTATATCCTCGCGCAGGAAGGCCCCGGCAACGTGGGCGCCAGTACCACGGCCGCCTTCGGCGGTGCCGAGGGAACCCTGGTGTACGAGCCGGAGCATCCGCTCGCCGATGCCGATGGTTACGTGCGTTACCCCGATATCGACATGGCCGAGCAGATGGGCCACCTCATCATGGCCCAGCGCGGCTACCAGGCCAACGCCGCCGTCGTCGACCGGGCCAAGACCGCCTATGAAGCCGCACTACAGATCGGACGTGGCTGATGCCACTTGGCGCCATCAACGCAACCACCGCCCTCTCGGGTGTCATGGGCAGCTCAGCCACGACCGCCACCCAGCGCACCGACGGCTCGGGCTTCGGCACCGCCCTCTCCGGTGCCGTCGACAACCTGCAGCAGCTGCAAGGCACCTCCAACACCCTCGCCATCCAGGCTGTCACTGGTGACTTGGGTGACATTCACACCGCCACCATCGCGGCCACCCGCGCCCAGGTGACCATGGAACTCGTAGCCGCCGTGCGTAACAAAGGCGTCGACGCGTTCAACGAGATCATGAGGATGCAAGCCTGATGCCCCGGCAAGTCACCAGCGTCTTCAAGCGCTTCGGAAACGCGATTCGCGAGTTCACCATTGCCCAGCGCACTGTCGCCATCATCGGCGTCGCCGTGCTCGTGCTCGGCATCGCCGCACTCAGCATGTGGGTCACCAAGCCGGCTTTCACGCCCCTCTTCTCCGGCCTCAGCGGCGAAGACGCCAACAGCATCGTCGAGCAGTTGCGCACCGACGGCGTCGAATATGAGCTTGCCGACGGCGGCGCCACGATTCTGGTGCCCGAAGCGAGCGTCTACGACGAACGTATCAAGTCGGCCTCGGCCGGCCTGCCCACCTCGAGCACCGGCGGCTACTCCCTGCTCGACACCATGGGCGTAACCTCGAGCGAGTTCCAGCAGTCGGTCACCTACAAGCGAGCGCTCGAGGGTGAACTGGCCAAGACCATCGGTGCCCTCGACGGTGTCAAGATGGCCTCCGTGCAGCTTGCCATCCCCGAAGACAGCGTGTTCGTGTCGCAGAAGAACGACCCGACGGCATCCGTTTTCGTTGAAACCCAGAACGGCGTCACCCTCTCCAACGACCAGGTGCAGGCGATCGTGCACCTGACCAGCGCCTCGATCGACGGCATGACCGCCGCCGACGTTGCCGTCGTCGACTCCACCGGAACCGTGCTCTCCGCCGTCGGCGTCGGCGCCACCGGGGGAGCCGATCAGCAGGCCTCGGACTATGAGACCCGCGTGCGCAGCGCCGTGCAGGCCATGCTCGACAAGGTCGTCGGTGCTGGCAACGCCACCGTCGTCGTCGCCGCCGACATGAGTTACGAATCGGCCGAACGGGTCGAAGAGTCCTTCACGAGCCCGACCGAAGCACTGGCTCTCAATGAATCCGTCGACACCGAGACCTACTCGGGAACCGGCGGCAGCGCCGCTGGCGTGCTCGGATCCGACACGGCCGCCGTGGCCGATGGCGCCACCGATGGCACCTTCTCAAGCGAGTCGACGACCCGCAACAACGCCGTGAACAAGGTCACCGAGAACCGCACCATTCCAGCCGGAGCGATCACCCGGCAGACGGTCTCCGTGGCCGTCGATGCCGATGCCGCCGCTAACCTCAACGTTGCCGACATCACCTCCCTTGTGACTTCGGCCGCCGGCATCGACGCCGTGCGCGGCGACGCCGTGACCGTCGAAGTCATGGCCTTCGACACCACGGGCGCCGCCGCAGCAGCTGCAGCGCTCAAAGCAGCAGCGGATGCCGCGGCCGCCGCACGGTTCGCCGAGATTCTGCGGGTGTCGGTGATCACCGCCGGCATCGTCATCACCCTCGTGGTCAGCCTCATTCTCTACGCACGCCGGTCACGTCGCCAGAGCCGTGAATCGGTGGAGATCGGTGATCTCACCGCAATGCAGAACGCCCTCGGAGAGGCCACCGTCCCGCTCTCGGTGACGTCATCCGCCGGCTCCCTATTCCTCGACAATCCGACCGACACCCCCACCAAAATCATCCCGACCGTCAAATTCGTACCGACCGACACCGATCTGCGCCGCGCCGAGATCGATTCCCTGGCGCAGTCCGACCCGCGCAGCACGGCCGAGTTCCTGCGTGGCCTGATGGATGACCGGCAGCGCGCATGAACGAGCCAGGCACAGCACTGACCGGCACCCAGAAAGTTGCCGTCGTACTCATGAACATGGATCGTCAGCGCGCAACGGAGGTGATGAAGCAGTTTAGCGACATCGAAGCTGAAGTCATCGCCGGCGAAATCGTGCAGCTGCGCAACGTGGACCCGGCCGTCGCCGAGTCCACGCTCAACGAATTTCACGAAATCACCTTGAAGGGTCGTCGGCTGTCCCGCGGCGGGCACGAGTTCGCCGTCGGCCTGCTTGAGGCTTCCTTCGGTGCCGAACGCGCGGCCGGTGTCATGAACCGCGTCGCCACCTCCATGGCCGGCAAGGCTTTTGAATTTCTGGATCCCTCCGAGCCCGGCGATGTGCTCAACCTGCTCGACGGCGAGATGCCCCAGACCATTGCACTGGTGTTGGCGCACCTGCGACGCGACCAGGCATCCGCTATTTTGGCCAGCATGGAACCGGGCCTTCGCACCGACGTCGCCCAGTGCATCGCCACTATGTCGAGTGCGACGCCCGAAGCCATTCGGGTCGTGACGGACACGCTCAAACTTCGCACCGGTAAAATTGTCGCGCGCGAGAGCATCGAAGTGGTCGGCGGAATTCAGCCGCTCGTCGACATTATCAACCGAGCGGATGCCGCCACCGAGCGTGCACTTCTGGAAGGCCTCGAGGAACGTGACCCGGCCCTGGCCGAAGAGATTCGTTCTCGCATGCTCACCTTTGCCGACATCGTCAAACTGGAGAGCCGGGACGTGCAGCAGGTACTGCGCGGCATCGACACGACCGTGCTGGCCATGGCCATGAAGGGCACGTCCGATGCCGTCACCGAGGTCATCCGCGCCAACCTCTCCGAGCGCAACCGCGACGTACTCGACGACGAAACCAAAAGCCTCGGACCGGTGCGGATGCGTCAGGTCGAAGACGCCCGTGCCGAAATCGTGCGCGCTATTCGCGACATGGAAGCGCAGGGCAGCATCACCGTGCAACGCGGTGCCGAGGACGAATATGTCAACTGACACCGGGTTTGGCCGCATGGCGTTTCCGAGACTGCGCGACGAGGAGCAGGACCGCGTCGACGAGCAGTCGCGTGCCGAGGGTCACGCCGCCGGGTACACCGAGGGGCTACGGCTGGCGGCCGCAGACGTCGCCAGGCGCGCCGACGAGATCAACGCCCAGCAAGCCGAGAACGAACGCTACGGTGAAGCGCAGGTCGACAGCGCGGTGCGTTTGCTCGCTGCCGCCGCCCGCGCCCTCAATGAACGAAGCATTCCTCTCATTCAGCAGGCGGAAGCCACGCTCGTCAACACGTCCCTGCAACTGGCCGAAGCCATTCTCGGCTGTGAACTCAGCCATACCGAACCGTCGGCCCGCCGCGCTCTGGAACGTGCGCTGCACCAGCCAGACCAGTTCGACCGCAGCGAGGTGCACAGCATTCGCATGCACCCGGATGACCTCGTGGTGCTGGGCGCGCAGACGCGCGCGCTGGAGAGCATCCGTTTTGTTGGGGATTCCCGACTCAAGCGCGGTGACGCCATCACCGAGTTCAGCGACGGCTTTCTCGACGCGCGTATCAGCACGGCCTTTGCCCGCGCAAAGGCCGCTCTCGCCGAGGTCGAAGCATGATCACCACCTGGCGCCCACGCGCCACGCAGCTCGTGCAGGCAATCGAAGCCGGTCGCCCGGAGCGGGTCGGTGTCGTGTCGTCCATTGTCGGTCTGGGCGTCGAGGTGCGAGGCCTGCGCTCGGCGATTGGTGACATCGTCACGCTCGGAGCCCGACCGGGCCAGGCGGGTATCGACGCTGAAGTCGTCGCCACCACCCAGACCGGAATCCGATGCATGCCGCTTGGCCGCATCACCGGTTTGCAGGCCGGTGCCCGCGTGCGATCGGCTGGCTCGCCGCTGCTCGTGCCCACCGGCCGTGGCCTGTTCGGGCGCGTCATCGACGGCCTGGGCCGCCCCCTTGACGGCAAGGGCCCGCTCGATTCAGACGGCTTCGTCTCCCTGGAACATGACAGCCCCTCGGCCATGCACCGGGCGCGCATCACGACCCCGCTGCACCTGGGCGTGCGCGTTCTCGACACTCTCACGACGGTTGGCCGCGGTCAGCGTATGGGCCTGTTTGCCGGCTCCGGCGTTGGAAAGTCGTCCCTGCTGTCGATGATCGCCCGCGGAACGGATGCCCAGGTCTCGGTCATCGCACTGGTGGGGGAGCGCGGGCGTGAGGTTCGCGAGTTTCTTGAGGACGACTTGGGCCCAGAAGGCTTGGCCCGCTCCATCGTCGTCGTGTCGACCTCCGACGAACCAGCGATGATGCGGCTGCGCGCCGCATTCACCGCCACCCGCATCGCCGAATCGTTTCGCGACCAGGGCGCCGACGTCATGCTCATGATGGACTCGCTCACCCGCGTGGCCATGGCCCAGCGCGAAATCGGGCTCTCGGTCGGCGAACCGCCAGCCACTCGCGGCTACCCGCCGTCGACGTTCTCGGTGCTGGCCCGGCTGCTGGAACGTGCCGGTACCGGTGAGACAGGCTCGATCACCGGAATGTACACGGTGCTCGTCGACGGCGACGACCACAATGAACCCATCGCCGACGCGGCGCGCTCTATCCTCGACGGCCACGTCGTTCTCGACCGCAAGCTCGCTATCATCGGCCATTTTCCCTCGGTCGACGTGCTGGCCTCCATTTCGCGCGTTGCCTCCCGGGTCAACAGCCCCGAACGCAACCAGATCGCGACGACGCTGCGCAAGGTCATGGCGGCCCGCCTGGGCGCGCAGGATCTGCTCGACGTCGGCGCCTACCGGCCCGGCACGAACCCGCTGGTCGATGCGGCCGTTGAGAACGGCCCGGCCATCAACGCTTTTCTCCAGCAGCGGATGGACGACCAGACTCCCAGCGAGCAGGCCTGGTCCCAGCTCACCCGACTGACCCGCGCGTTCGGGGCTGTCGCATGAGCCGCCTCTTTCCGTTGGCCGGGCTGCTGCGTCTGCGCAAGTTGCAGCAGAACCAGGCCGCCCTCGACCTCGCCGAGGCGAATGCCCGCGTGGCCGCGCTCCAGGCCCGCCGAGGTCGTGCCCGCTCGGCCCTAGGCGCTCTCGGGAACACTCCGCAGACCATCGCCGCGCTCAACGCCATGGCCGCGGCCCGGTCGTCGTCGCGCAGCATGCTCGCTGAGCTCGACGCCATGGGGCGTAACCACCAGGAGACCCTCGATTCCGCCCAGTCCAACTACAACGCCGCCCGGGCCGAGTCGGTCGCGCTCGAGAAACTGCATGACCGGCACGCGGCCGCAGTGCTGGCCGAAGACCTGCACGCCGAGCAGACCGTGCTCGACGAGATTGCCGGAGCTCGCTGGCACCGCAGCCGCTCGGCAAGCCTGAACAAGGGGGAGACACCATGACGATGATCGCGGCCATGGGCAGAATCAGCCAGATTCAGGCGACCCTGCAGCAGCTCTCCAGCGTGTCGACCGAACGGGTCACTACCACGGCCGCAGCGACGACCGCAGCGGCATCCCCTTCGGCTGATAGTTTCGCGGCAACCCTCGCTGCGGCGCTCGGAACGAGTGCAACCAGTGCGACCGGATCGGCCAACGGCGCGACCGGCACGGACGTCGTGGCGTCCGCTGAGAAATATCTCGGCGTGCCCTACGTGTTCGGCGGAGAGGATTCCAGCGGAATGGACTGCTCCGGACTCGTTCAAACCGTATATGCCGATATCGGAATAGAACTGCCACGCCTCGTTTCTGGTCAGATGAAGATGGGCACCGAAGTCGCCTCCCTCGCCGAAGCCCAGCCGGGCGACCTCATCGTCACCGGCGGTGGCGACCACATTCTCATCTACGCCGGCGACAACAAGGTCATCCACGCCCCGTATCCGGGCCGCACCGTGTGCCTGCGCGAGGCCTACATGACGGATGCCGATATCACCACTATCCGCCGCATCATCCCCATCACTACCCAGGCCGCCGGCACCGGCTCCACCGACAAGCTCAGCGCCGCCTTCGCCGCTTTCGCCCAGCAGAATTCAACCGCCACGGGAAGCACACTATGACCCTCACCCTCGGCCAATTTCGGCCGGCTGCCGCTCCGGCCACCGCGCCGGCCCAGCGCGAGACCAGTCAGGGCTCGGCTTCGTCGGGCGCTGAAGCGTTCGGCTCTATTCTGCAAGACACCCTCACCGATCGCAGCGCCGCCTCGTCGACATCGGGCCCTAAGGCGGCGATGTCGTCAACGGAGCAGAAGACGGACCCCGCGCAGGATTCCGCGGCCGAGGCCACTGCGGCCGGTTCCCCGGCGGATGCAACCGCCCCGGTGGCGTTTTCCCCAGCTCTGACCTGGGCTGCCGCTGCCGCAGCCGCGTCCCCGGCGGCGGACAGTACCGTAGCCGACAGTATCGCGGGCAGCACTGCTGCTCCCGGCCCGTCGGTTGACGCCGTGGCGAGCACCAATGTCGACCTAACCGCGTCGGTTGCCGCGCCGGCGACGGCGGGCGGTTCGAGTGTAGCTTCCGCCCCCGTCGCTGGAGCAGTCACGGCTGTGCCGAACGCCGCAGCGAACGCCGCCGCTGCGGTGCCCGCTGCTGATACCGCTGCGGTGCCCGCTGCTGATACCGCCGCCGTCCCGCCTGCGGCGGCGGTCGTCGCAGTGGCCGCCGCCGTTCCGGTCGCTGCCGTGTGGGCCGCTCAGGGTCGCACCGCCGACGCCGGTGCAGCCGCTTCCAGTGCCGCACCGACAACGTCCCCCGAAGCGGATGCCGCGGCGCTGCCGGCCCAGGCCCCTTCGACAACCGCAGATTCAGCGACGCCCGCGAGCGCACTCAGTCCGGCCGCCGCGCCGCCCGTGCCCGGCACGGCACAGAACCCCGCCGCGCCGACCAGTGGGGCACAAAGCCTTGCCGGTGCGGCACAAAGCGTCGCCGCGGCCACCGACGGGTCGGCGCGCTCCGCGCTGCCCGACGCCGTGCGGCTGCACGCCACGGGCACGGAGGCCGTCGCGCCGGCGACATCCGCTCTGCCCAGCGTTGCACCGACCGCGCTGGCGACCAGCACAGCCACGCCGGTTGCAGCGCCCGCGCCGGCTGCCGCCGTGCCGCTCACTGCGCAGATCATGAAGCCGCTGTTCTCGCTGACCAATGCTGCGCCGGGTGAGCACGTGCTCACCATCAGCGTCACGCCCGACAACCTCGGGCCGGTCACCGTGCGGGCGCACGTGACGGGGGAGGGCATTCGGGTGGAGCTGTTCGCTCCCACCGATCTGGCCCGTGATGCGCTGCGCGTGATTTTGCCTGACCTGCGCCGGGACCTCGCCGGTTCCGGGCTGAGCGCCCAGCTCGACCTGTCGAGCGACAGCCAGGCCGGCGATCCCGGCGCCACCCGCCAGCCCCGCTCGGAGGCCGACGGGCGCAATCCCAACGCTCGGAGTCCCGCCGAGCGAGCACCGGACACTCCGCTGGAGAACCGCGCGTCCCGATTCGGGTCCACCCACACTATCGACGTACTGGCTTAGGAGAACAACCGTGACAATCGATGCCCTGGCAGGCAATGCCGCCGCTCCGACCGGAATGTACACGTCCACGACTACGACGCGTACGCCCAACCAGTCCATGGACTCGGAGGTGTTCATGTCGCTACTGGTGACCCAGTTGCAAAACCAGGATCCCAGCTCGCCGATGGATACCAACGAGATGATCGCCCAGACCACCCAGCTCGCCATGATGGAGAAGCTCACCGAAATGGCCACCGCGAGCCAGGAGGGCTTCTCCCTGCAGATGCGCACCTCGGCGGCCGCGCTGGTGGGGGAGACGGTCACCTATACCAATGCCGATGGCGACGAGATCACCGGGCTCGCCTCGTCCGTCTCGTTCGCCGGCCCGGTGCCCATGGTTACGGTCAACGGGGAACCCATCGCCCTCGATGTCATCTCCGGCGTGACGCGCGCCACCGCCGCCGTTGACGACTCCGACGACTCCGAAGATTCAGCGGGGGCGACCACCGCGGCCTGATCCGCGGCTTGTCCTCGACCCCACCTACTTCACCACATAGTTCTTTTCTGAAAGGCAGCACCCCATGCTTCGTTCTCTCTACTCCGGCATCTCCGGCCTTCGTTCACACCAGACCATGCTCGACGTGACCGGCAACAACATCGCCAACGTCAACACGACAGCGTTCAAGGCGTCCGCGGCCCAGTTTCAGGACACCCTGTCACAGCTGACCCAGGCCGCCGGCGGCGCCACGGCCACCACCGGTGGCACCAACCCCGCCCAGGTCGGCCTCGGCGTACAGGTCGCTGGAATCTCCACCAACTTCGCCCAGGGATCGTCACAGTCCACCGGCAAAACCACCGACCTCATGATCTCCGGCGACGGCTTCTTCGTCACCTCGCTCGGCGGCGAAACCCTCTACACCCGCGCTGGGTCATTCAACTTCGACTCGGCCGGCCGACTGGTCTCGCCCGACGGCGCGATCGTGCAGGGCTGGGGCGCCGTCAACGGCGTCGTCAACGCTGGCGGGGCGACCAGCAATATCACCCTGCCCGTCGGCGCAATCGTGCCGGCTAAGGCCTCTACCGCCGCAACATTCACCGGCAACCTGCCGTCGGATTCTGTGGTCGATAGCACGCTCACACGCACCGTCGACGTCTTCGACGACCTCGGCAACTCTCGCACGATCTCGCTGACCTTCACTCGCACGGGTGCACCGGATGACGATGGCTGGACTGTTGGGCAATCCAAGCTGGCGGACGGCACGACGCCGACCCCCGTGCAGCTCACCGCTGAGACCGACGCCGACGGCCCCACGGGTAACTTCACCGCCTCCGGCGCCCTGAGAGTTGACGGCATCGATATGGACCTAGCCCAACTCAAGGGCTTCTCCGGCCTCGCCACGGTCGCCGGCAAGACCGACGACGGCAACGAGGCTGGCACGCTCAACAGCTACACGCTCGGCGCCGACGGCACCCTCGTCGGCCTGTTCAGCAACGGCCAGCAGCAGGCCATCGGTCGCATCGCCCTCGCTAACTTCGTCAACCCGGGCGGCCTGGAGAAGGCCGGCTCCTCGGCCTACCGCGCCACGTTCAACTCGGGTGCGGCCGAACTCGGCACCCCCGGCGCGGCCGGCATGGGCTCCCTCACGAGCGGTGCCCTCGAAATGTCCAACGTCGACCTGTCGCAGGAATTCACCAACCTCATCGTCGCCCAGCGCGGTTTCCAGGCCAACGCCCGCATCATCACGACCTCGGACGAGGTCCTGCAAGAGCTGACCAACCTCAAGCGCTAGTTCAGTAGACACGTTTGTGGGGTGCGGAACCGTCCGCACCCCACAATTGTGTCGAGTGAACGCCGCCCTGTGCATAACCATCAGACCTCGGGGCAGAATGCGGCATCCTCATGGCATGACCACGCGCCGAATGCTCCCGCCCCACCTCCTTGCCGGCCCATTCGCCGTGTCCCAGGGCGCTGCGCACGGCTTGTCACCCGGTCGCCTGCGGGCCAGCGACCTCGCCCGCCCGTTCTGGGGCGTGCGCGCACCCGCATCAGCTCACGCCAGTACGCGAGACCTGTGCAACGCCTTCGCACAGCGGATGCCCTTGGGCGCGTTCTTCAGCCACCACACGGCCGCGCTCCTGTTCGGAGCGCCGCTGCCGCCTCAGCTCGCCACCATGAACACCCTGCACGTCACCGTTCCGCTGCCGGGGCGTGCCCTGCGTGTGAACGGCGTCGCCGGCCATGCCATGGCGGTTGATGACGACGAGCTGTTCGACTGGTTCGGATTCAGCGTCACATGCCCGGCGCGCACCTGGTGCGATCTCGCGGAGAGCCTTACCCTGCGGCAGGTCGTAGCGGTCGGGGACTACCTCATCCGCTGGAGTTCACCGCTGGTCACCATCAACGAACTGGTCCAGGCCGTTGAACGCCACCGGCGCGGCAAGCTGCTCCTGGGCCGTGCCCTCTCACTGCTGGACGAGCGCAGCGAGTCGTCGCCCGAATCCGAGCTGCGTGTGATCGTGGTGACGAACGGGCTCCCTCAACCCCTCGTCAACGAAAACATCTTTGCCGCATCGGGTCGGTTCCTGTGTCGTGCCGACCTGTACTTCAAACAATTCGGCGAGCTCCTCGAATACGAGGGAGATCAGCATCGCACCGACCAACGACAGTGGCGCCGCGACCTCACCCGTACAGCCGACGTCGAGTCGGAAGGGCTGCACGTCACCCGCGTCAACGCCGACGATCTGCGTCAGGAGTCCCAACTCGTGGCTCGAATCGCGCGCAATCTGAGCCGTCGTGGATGGTGTGGCACACCCCGCCGCGCTCAGTAGACGATTTTCGTGGGTGGGCAGGGCCGCGCACCCGTCAAAATTGTCCACTGAGCGGATGCCTTACGCCAGTCCACAAACAGCCGACAGTACTGATTGACACCTCGCTTGCGGTGTTCTGACCCAGGGATGAACACATGATCGTACTAACGCGGCTGAACGACAGTCACTTTGCGATTAACCCCGACCTGATCGAACGCATCCATGCGAACCCGGACACCACCCTGGTCATGGTGGACGGTGCCAACTTCATCGTCACCGAGTCCATGGAAGAAGTGATCGAGAAGATCGCGAGCTACCGGGCGCACGTGATCGCGCTCGCGTATGACCCGACCGCCGGGGACCTGCCACGAGGCCCCAGGAAGCTCTAGTGGATCCCGCAACTCTGATCGGTCTGGTGCTCGCCTTTGGCGCGCTCCTGGCCATGATCACCCTCGAGCATTCGTCGGTCATGTCAATCCTGCTGCCGGCTCCCATGATCCTCGTCTTCGGTGCCACCATCGCGGTCGGGCTCGCTGGCGGCACAATAAAGGATTTCATTTCTGCCTTCAAGGCGCTGCCGGGTGCGTTCCGCGGGAAGACCACGCCGCCGCAATCAGTCATCGACCAGGTCGTCGGCCTGGCCGAAACCGCTCGAAGTTCCGGCTTGCTCGCCCTCGACCAGGAAGCGGACACCGTCAAGGATCCGTTTCTGCGGGGGGCCCTGCAGAACATCGCCGACGGCACCGACGGTGACGAACTGCGCATGTTGCTCGAAGACGAGATCGCAACCAAGGCACGCTCCAACCGCAACGCGGCCAAATTCTTTACCGGCCTCGGCGGCTACGCCCCGACTGTCGGCATCATTGGCACGGTCGTTTCTCTGACCCACGTCCTCGAAAACCTCGACACGCCCGCTACCCTCGGCCCGATGATCGCGGCCGCGTTCGTCGCGACACTGTGGGGCCTGCTGTCCGCCAACTTCATCTGGCTGCCGATCGGCTCCAGGCTGCGCCGTCTTGCCGACCTCGACGTCGACCGCATGACCCTGGTCATGGAAGGCGCCCTGGCCGTGCAGGCCGGAAGCCAGCCGCGGCTGCTCGGTGAACGACTGCGGGCCATGGTTCCGGCCGAGCTGTTGCCCAAGGTCGGCGCCAAGGGCAAGGACGTTCAGGCGGATGCTGCCTCACCCGCCGGCAAGATCAAAGCCAAGGGTAAGGGAAAGGGTAAAGACAAAGACCTTCCCGAAGCAGCATGAGTGTGCGCGCCAAGCGGCGCAAAATGGTCGAAGAAGAGGACGTCCACCCCGACGAGCGGTGGATGGCCTCCTACATGGACATGGTCACGGTGCTGATGTGCATGTTCATCGTTCTGTTTGCCATGTCGACTGTCGACCAAGACAAGTACGAGCAACTGGCCAACTCCCTTGCCACCGGCTTCGGTGCCGTCGATGCTGGCAAGGTGGATACCGCCGAGGGAGTCGTCGTTCCGGCCGACCTCATCGACAACCAGGGCGAATCACCCACGGAAGTCACCCACTCGTCCGAGGCAATCGACCCGGCAGAGGCCACGGCCGTGGCCACCGCGAACGCCGAAGCGGCCGAGAAGGAGGTGGCGAAGCTCGATCAGCTGGAGGCTGCTGTGACCGCCAATCTGACCGCAGCCGGTGTGGCCCAACTGGTCGAATTTCACATCACCGACCGTGGCCTGACCCTGGGCCTGGTTGGCAGCGAGACGTTCTTCGCACCGGACAGCGCCCAACTCACCGCGGCGGCGACTGCGGTGCTCGATGCTGCCGCTCCGGCGATGGTGGCCAGCGGGCAGAAGATATCGGTCGAGGGGCACGCCGACAAACACGGCCAGTCCGCGACGTTTGCCACGGACTGGGAACTGTCCGCGAGCCGGGCGACGCAGGTATTGCGTCGTCTGGTGGAGCAGGGTGGGATTGGCGGAGAGATGATATCCGCTGTCGCCTTCGGCTCGGCTCAGCCGGTGAACACCGGATCAACCCTCGACGACATGGCCCAGAACCGCCGGGTGGATGTCGTGCTGCTGTCGGACCAGCCGGACAGCGTGCGGGCGCTCATCCCCGGTGTGGCCGGGAAGGATTGACCCGGAACAGACGCGCTGCATCCGCGGGCTGAGACTCCTTACCATCCGACTGACCCCGCCGATAGTCCCAACGTGACAGTCCAGGATCAGGTCGACAGCAGTGCGCCCGCGAAAGCGGCGAAGAGCGTTGAGCTGTACGACTTTCGGCGTCCCACCACCCTGGCTCGGGAACACGCTCGTGTTCTGGAACTGGCCTTTGAGACGTTCGCCCGGCAGTGGGGCACCCAGCTGACCGCACGTGTGCGCGTGCTCTGCATGGTCACCTGCGAGCAGGTACTCATGGCCACCTACGACGAGTACGCGGGCTCTCTGCCGCCGAAAACGGCCATGGTGCTGTGCACGGTCGCCGGTCTCGAAGCCCGAGCCGTCATCCAGTTTCCGACCACGTCGGCACTCACCTGGGTGAACCACATGCTTGGCGGCAACAGCAGCATCCCCGTGATCGCCGAACGCAATTTCACCCAGATCGAGCTCGCCCTGATTCGCAAGCTCATCGCCGAAAGCCTCGAAGACCTGCGTTATTCCTTCGGACCGCTGCTCGTCGACGAGATGGGGGTCGAGGCGATCCAGTACAACTCCCAGTTTGCCCAGGCGGCCGCAACCGGCGACCTGATGGTGGTCGCGACCTTTGCCATTCGGGTGGAGAAGGTGACCGCGACGGCGACGGTGGCCATTCCTGCTGCGGCGCTGATGCCGCAACTCGGCGAAGCGAACCCCACCAGCACCACGTCGAATGCCGCCGAATTTTTGCAGGCCCAGATCGCGGCCGTACCGGTCGACGTGTCGCTCCGGCTGGAGACGGCCCACGTACTGCCCAGTCGCATTCTGACGCTGGCCGTCGGCGATGTTCTGCACGTTCCGCATCCCCAGCATCGTCCGCTCAATTTGACCGTCGACGGCCAGTCGCTCGCCCGCGCGGCCGTGGGGGCAAACGGTTCGCGGCTGGCCTGCATCGTCATTGATACCGAGGAGACAGCTCAATGATTTCTACCCGATCCATTCCCGAGGTCGCCGTTGACGCTCTCATCCGCGTGTTGCCGACGTCGGTGCCGCTGCTGGCGGTGCCACATACCGGCAGTGCCGAGCTGAGCTCGCGCGCTGGTTCCGCCGTGGTCGCCTCGTTTGTGGGCACGACCTCCGCTGACCTGGCCGTGGTATTGAGCGACTCGGCCTCCCTCGACGCCGCAGCCGGGGCGAACTCCCAGCTCGTCTCCAGCCAGGATGTTCTGCGTCCGGCCCTGGAGAGCGCCTCCGGTGTGCTCGGAATCGGCGTGCTCGGCGACTCGAGGGTAGAAGACGCCTCGGCGCTGTTCGCCGCCGACGACACCGACGTCTTCGAGCTGAGTGCCGGCGGCGTCGTGACCGGCTGGTTCGCCATTCGAGTGCGCCAGAACGGCGTTGTCGGCGGGCCCGTTACGGCCTCTAGCCGCGTCGCCATGGGAAACCTCGGGCGTATCAGCAACGTCGAAATGTCCCTGACCGTTGAGATCGGGCGCACCCGTATGTCCGTGCGCGACGTGTTGTCGCTGAAGCCCGGCGCGGTCATCGAACTGGACCGTTCCGCCGGTGCACCGGCCGATATTCTGCTGAACGGCCGCCTGATCGCGCACGGTGAAATCGTCGTCGTCGACCAGGACTACGCCGTGCGCATCACCCAGATTCTCGATGTCGCGGATGGCCTGTCGTAAGTGGACACCCTTATAGTCGCGGTGCGCGTCGTCCTGTCCTTGGGCGTGGTTCTCGCACTGCTCTGGTACCTGCAGCGACGACTGTCGCGCGGGGCACGCGCGCACGGTATCGCTAACCCGGTGACCGTCGTGGGCCGGCAACCCATCGGGCAGAAGGCATCCGTTGTCGTCGTGGAGGTCGACGGAACTCGTCTCGTTCTCGGCGTGACCGAGCAGGCCGTGACTGTGCTGCACGAAAAATCCGTCGCTGCCGTCTCCACGTCGACCCTCGAGACCGCCGTTGCAGCGCTCGGCAGCCCCGACGCGAGCGACGCCTTTGCCCGTTCCCTGGCCACGGCCGAAGCGGATGACGCCGCCCCGGCCCCGACGCCGACCCGCCCCGCCCCGCTGGCCGGGTCGATCCTGTCACCATCAACCTGGCGCCAGACCGCCGCGCTGCTTCGGCAGGGACGGTGAACTCCGCGGTCGACCGGCAGGTACACCGTCAGGCCTCTGCCCGGCTCGGCCTGCTGATTCTCTGTGGTCTCGTCATCACCGCAGCCCTCGTCTGGCTGAGCGTGAGCGTCGTGCACGCCCTGCCAGTCGACCCGGCCATGCCGGACAGCCCCATCGACCCGACCCTGCCGACCGACCCCACCGACCCGTCCGACACCGGCGGCGGCGGGCTGAGCGTGGACATCAACGGACCCGACGGTGCACCTTCGTCAGCGATCGTCACCCTGCTGGGTATCACCCTGCTGTCCGTCGCCCCGGCTCTGCTGCTCATGATGACGAGCTTCACCAAGATCTTCGTCGTGCTGGCCATGACCCGGAACGCCCTCGCGCTGCCGTCGATTCCACCGAACCAGGTGCTCGCCGGCCTCGCCCTGTTTCTGTCGCTCTTCATCATGGCTCCCGTGCTGACCGACATCAACAACGTGGCACTTCAGCCCTACCTCGACGGTTCGCTGAACTTCACCGATGCCCTGAACCTCGGTTCGGAGCCGTTGCGGCAGTTCATGCTGGCCAATACCCGCGGCGAAGACCTCGCCCTGATGACTCGGGCCGCCGACCAGCCCAACCCCGACAATCCCGACGACGTGACCCTGCTCACCCTCATTCCGGCGTTCATGATCTCTGAACTGCGCGCCGCCTTCATCATCGGGTTCGTCATCTTCATCCCGTTCCTGGTCATCGACATTGTGGTTTCCGCGGCGCTGATGTCGATGGGCATGATGATGCTGCCGCCCGTCATGATCTCGCTGCCGTTCAAGATTCTGCTGTTCGTACTCGTCGACGGCTGGGGGCTCATCATCACGAGCCTCATCGGCAGTTATCAGCTGGCCACATGAATACCAATGCGGTGCTCGATATCGGCCTGCAGGCGCTGATTCTGGCCGCGAAACTGTCGGCTCCCGTGCTGATCACCGCGCTCGTGGTGGGTTTTGCCATCTCGCTGATGCAGTCGATCACTCAAATTCAGGAAGTGACGCTGTCGTTCGTGCCGAAAGCGGTCGCCGTCGCCCTGGCCCTGCTGATCTGCGGCCACTGGATGATCGCCGAATCGGTCGCCTTCACCAACTCGATGTTCGAGAAGATTCCCGCGCTGCTCGGCGGAGGTTGACGTGGAGTTCAACCTCAATTTCGCCTGGATCGAAGCGGTCATGCTGGCCGGTGTGCGCATGGTGGCTTTTCTGGTCATCGCACCGCCGTTTTCCTACCGTGCTTTTCCGGCCCGCATCAAAGCTATGCTCGCCATCGGACTGGCCCTGGCCGTCTCACCGCGGGTCACCGCCGAGTACGTCTCCCAGGACACCGCCGGGTTCGTCGGAGCCCTGATCCTGGAAATCCTGGTCGGCGCCACCCTGGGCTTCCTGGTCTTTCTCGTTTTCGCCGCCGTGCAGTCCGCCGGTGGCCTCATCGACATGTTCAGCGGATTCCAGATGGCGCAGGGTTTCGACCCGCAGTCGATGGTCAACGGCGCCCAATTCACCCGACTGTTCCAGATGACCGCCCTCGCACTCATGTTCGCCTCTGGCGCCTACCAACTCGTGCTCGGCGGTCTGTTTCGCAGCTACACCGCCATTCCGCTCGGCTCGGGCATCGACCTGGCCGCGCCAGCCCAGGCCATGATCGCCGCTACCACCCAGATGTTCCTCGCCGCCGTGCAGATCGCCGGCCCGCTGCTCGTCGTGCTGTTTCTAGCGGATGCCGGCCTCGGCCTGCTCACTCGGGTCGCCCCCGCGCTCAACGCGTTCGCCCTCGGCTTTCCGCTGAAGATCCTCATCACGCTGAGCCTCGCCGCGACGGTGTTCGTGGCCCTGCCGCGCATCGTCTCTTCCCTCACCGGGCAGGCCCTCGATGCGCTCATGGGGGTGAGGTAGTGTCCGACACCGATTCCGGCGAAAAGACCGAACAAGCCACCCAAAAACGTATGAAGAGGGTGCGCGAAAAGGGCGAACTCTCCAAATCGCAGGATGTCACCGCCTGGCTCGGCGTTGGCGCGGCCGGTCTCATGCTGCCAGTCACCATCGCGGCCGGCGGCGATGCGGGCACGGACCAGATGTATCTGATCGGCACGCTCGCCCGCAATCCAGATCCCAGCGTGGCCGTTGAAGCCCTCGGCAACGGGCTGGCCTCGCTGACCGATATTCTCACGCCGTTTTTCGTCGTGGTGCTCGTCGTCGTGCTGGGCGGAGCAATGCTGCAGGGCGGCATCCACTTCAAGAAATTCGCCGGAAAGTTCGAGCAGTTCAATCTCGTCACGGGCATGAAACGCGTGTTCGGCACCCAGGCACTCTGGGAAGGCGTCAAGGTTCTCGCCAAGACGGCCGCCGTGGGCTTCGTACTGTACTCGGTGATTCAGGGCCTGATGCCGGTGCTGCTGACCGCCGGAGGGCTGCCGGTTTCTGAATTGCTCATCGCGGCCGGCGGCGGAACGGCCGCGCTGCTGCAGGCCGCCGTCGCGGCCGGCCTCGTGCTCGCTGCCGCCGACATCTTCGTCATCATGAAACGCAACCGCAAGAAAACCATGATGACGAAAAAAGAGGTCAAGGACGAGAACAAGGCCTCGGAGGGCGACCCGCTGATCAAATCGCAGCGCCGCTCCCGGCAGCTGATGATGAGCCGCAACCGCATGATCGCCTCGGTGACCGATGCCAATGTCGTGCTGGTAAACCCTACCCACGTGGCCGTCGCCCTCAAATACGAGCCGGGCAAATCGGCGCCGCGTGTGGTCGCCAAGGGGGTCGGTCATGTGGCCGCTCGCATCCGCGCGCAGGCCGACACCGATCACGTTCCCATCGTGCAGGACGTGCCGCTCGCGCGGGCGCTGCACGCTGCGTGCGAGATCGGCGACGAGATACCCACGGAACTGTACAACGCTGTCGCCAGGGTGCTCGCCTTCGTCATGGCACTGAAGAAGCGGGGGAGCACGGCGGGAACCCACACCATGAGCGCACTGGCCGCTGCACCGTTTGCTCCATCATCCTCATCAACACCGCAGACTGCCGGAGGCCGCTCGTGAATCGCAATCTCATCAAGCTCGCCGTTCCGGTCGGCGTGGTCGGCATCATTCTGCTGCTGGTCGTGCCGATTCCGGCCGGTCTGCTCGACATCCTGATCATCCTGAACATCATGCTGGGCCTGGTCACCCTGCTCACCACCATGTTCGTGAAGAAGCCGCTGGACTTCTCGGTATTTCCGTCACTGCTGCTGGTGGCGACCCTGTTTCGTCTCGGTCTCAACGTGGCATCCACTCGTCTGGTTTTGGGCGAAGGCTATGCCGGCCAGGTGATCGAGGCGTTCGGGCACGTCGCCGTCGGCGGCTCGATCATCATCGGTGCCGTCATCTTTCTGATTCTTGTCGTCATCCAGTTCGTTGTCGTCACCAAGGGTGCCGAGCGTGTGGCCGAGGTCGGGGCTCGATTCACCCTCGACGCCATGCCGGGCAAGCAGATGGCCATCGACGCCGACCTCAACGCCGGCCTGATCACGGATGCGCAGGCCAAGGATCGTCGAGCTGAAGTCTCGGCCGAGGCCGACTTCTACGGCGCCATGGACGGTGCGTCGAAGTTCGTCAAGGGTGACGCGATCGCCGGCCTGATCATCATCATCATCAACATCATCGGCGGCATCGCGATCGGCATGCTGCAGCGGGGTTTGGAGATCGGCGAGGCGGTCAACACCTACGCCCTGCTGACCATCGGTGACGGCCTCGTCACCCAGATTCCGGCACTGCTCATGGCGGTCTCCACCGGTATGATCGTCACCCGCTCGAACGCGGAGACCGACATCGGTTCGACGGCATCCGCTCAGCTGACGCAGTCGCGGAACGCCTTGACCATCGCCGGTGCCGCAGCAGTGCTCATGGCGCTGATCCCTGGTATGCCGGTGCTGCCGTTCCTCATCGTGGGGATGGCGCTCATGCTGATCGCCCAACGAATCAAGGCCGGCGAAGTCAGCAAACAGGCGAGCATCGAGGCCAGCACGGCGTCGGAGAAGAGCGCTCCCAAGACCGACACCACCGAAGACCTGATCGAGCAGATGCGCGTGCACGCGCTTGAGATCATGCTTTCGCCTGACCTGGTCGATCTCGTCTCCGGCGCCTCCGACGACCTGCTCGCTCGGGTACGGGGCCTCCGGCGCAAAATCGCCATGGATCTTGGCGTGGTCGTGCCCCCGGTGCGTACCAGGGACAGCGTCGATCTGCCGTCGTCGACCTATGTGATTCGCATCGCCGGCGTCGAATATGGGCGCGGCCTGGCACCGGCCGGCAAAGTACTCGCCCTCGGCGACGCCCTGGACACCCTGCCGGGGCAGGTCACGATCGAGCCGGTGTTCGGCCTTGCCGGCAAGTGGGTGCCGAGCGAAATGCGGCACAGCGCCGAGATGACCGGAGCCACCGTGATCGACCGGGTCTCGGTCGTGGTCACCCACCTGTCTTCGATCATCACCACGAACGCGGCCCGACTACTCACCCGGGAAGACGTGCGAGTGCTCACGGATGGCGTCAAACAGGTCAATCCCTCGGCCGTCGACGATCTCATTCCCGGTCTGCTCTCCCTCGCCGAGGTGCAGCGGGTGTTGCAGGGCCTGCTGGTCGAGCAGATTCCGATCAACGACCTGCCGCGCATCTACGAGGCGCTCTCGCTGCGCGCGAAGGCCTCGAACGATGCCGAGGGTCTGGTCGAGGCCGCGCGGCAGGCGCTCGGCCCGGCGCTGACCGCACAGTATCTCGATGGCACGCTGCTGCGCGTGATCATGATCGACCCCACTCTCGAACAGTCCATGCTCGAGGGGTTGCGCCCCTCCGATCAGGGCACGCAGATTCTGATGGATCCGGCGCGCCTGGAGACGGTGCTCGCCTCGGTGCGCAGCTCGGTGGCCAAGGTGGAGGCGAGCGGCCAGACTGCTGTGCTGGTGTGCGCTCCGGCGCTGCGGCCAGCCATCCGCCGCCTCATCTCCACGCAGACCGGCGGTCTGCCGGTATTGTCGTATCAGGAAGTAACATCGGCGAATGTGACCATTGAGACAGTGGGTGTGGTCCGTGGAGCCGAAACGATTTCTGCTTGAAGGTCCGACCCTGCGGGAGCTGCAGGAACGCGTCGTCGCCGAGCACGGTGCCAACGCCACCATCATCGCCGCCGAACGGGTCACAGTCGGCGGGATCCGCGGATTCTTCGCGCGCCAGCACTACGAGATCACCGTCGAGGTGCTGGAGCCGGCAGAGCGTAAGAAGTCGGCGCATGCCGGCCTTGATATCTCGGCCCGGCTGGGTATAGCGGCGCTGCTCGACGACGCCGACGAGGCTGAATTCCAACTCCACCCGGCCCAGCCGTCGCCGCAGCTCTCGACGACCTCTGACGGTTTCGCCAAGCTCATGGACGAACTCACCTTCGCGACCGGCCGCGATGTGGTTCCGGATGCCGCACCCGAGCCGGTCGCGGACGCAGTTCCCGCCCGGGGCTCGGCACCAGCACCGAGCACCGCCCGCCCGGCGTTGGCCCGACCCCCGGTACCGGCCCCGCTCACTCGGCCCGGAGACCTGGTTCTGATCGTCGGGCTCGAGGAAGACCCACTCACGATCGCTCGTCTTATGCTGCGCGTGGCCGGTGCGGGCGAGCTGCGCATCGCCGGCACCCTGCTGGAGGAGCGCATCGAGCGGGTCGACGACCGGCGCGGTGCCATGCTGGCCAGAGCCCACGGCGTGGATATCGGCCACAGCACCTTCATCGCCTACGGCCTCGAACCCGCGTCCGACGCTCTCGCTCGAGCGGCAACCCTCACCGCAATCGGTGCCGACCAGGTTTGGGTGGTCGTCGACGCGAGTCGAAAACCCGAGGACACCATCCGCTGGGTCAATATGGTCGTCACCGCCATTCAGGTGCACGCCGTGGCCGCGCTCGGTCGCCAATTCACGACCTCGCCGGCCACCGTCGACGACCTGGGACTGCCGGTGGAGTGGATGGACGGGCGGGTCGCGGCGGCGCCGACCGGCCGCCGGGCTGCACCGCCGCATTCTCGACCCACCGAGCGCGAACGGTAGGCTGGAACGATGCTCGTTCTGACACGCAAACCGGGGGAAAAGATCCTCATCGGTGACGATATCGTCATCACCGTGCTTGACGCCCGCGGCGACAGTGTGCGCATCGGCATCGACGCACCGCGGGGCGTGAAGATTCAACGCGACGAGGTCGTGCGCGCGGTCAGCGAGGCAAACCTCGCGGCGAGCCACATCGACACCGCCGCCGAAGATCGCATCAAACGATCCCTCGGCGTTCTCGCCGCGCTGCAGTCGGCCCAGTCGGCCCAGTCGCGCCAGGCGCAGCCAGCACCCGCAGTAACACCGGAAGCGCCGATACCGGCCCCAGCGCCGGAATCAGCCGAGCCCCGGCCCAAGCCGGCTCTGCCGCACCCGCCGACACACGCCTGAGCGGTCAGCGCAAGCGCAGCATCCGCTTTGACGTGCGTTTGTCGTAGTGCTCACTCGTTGACATGGCCCCGCAGCTCGTCGATCTCTCGGCGCTCGCGCTTGGTCGGGCGCCCGGCGCCGCGGTCGCGCATCGGCACGAGTGCGACCTCTTCGCGGGGCGGTGGCGGGGGAGTCTTGTCGACGTAGCACTCGGCGGCGATCACGGCGCCGACCCGTTTGACCACGAGACGCGACACAATCAGCACCCGGTCGAAACCGTCGCTGCGCACACGAACCTCATCACCGATGTGCAGGGCCTGCGCGGCTTTGGCTTTGTCGCCGTTCACCCGCACGTGCCCGGCGCGGCAGGCGGTTGTGGCCATCGATCGGGTTTTGAACAAGCGCACGCCCCAGCTCCAACTGTCGACGCGGGCAGAGGTAAGCTCCATCCCTTCACTCTAGCCAACGGGCCGAGTCGAAACTCAGCCGCCCTGCCGCACCCAGAGGATCAGCAGCATGGTCACGACAAAACCCGTGAAGAAATTGAGCCAGAGAAATCGTTTCCAGCCGCGGTTGGCGCTCTCGGACAGCTCGTCACTGACCGACCAGAACGGCAGCGCCGCCAGAATGTAGGGAAAGGACAGCACCGCGGCGAGCGGCCCTGGCCAGGGGGTGGCGAGCATCAGCAGACCGGCCAGACCCCAGAAGGTGATCGCGAGGCGCACCGTCGGCCAGGCGCCGAGCGCTGTCGCGATGGACGCGATTCCGGCCTGGCGGTCGGGCTCGACGTCCTGCACGGCACCGAAGGCGTGGCTGGCCATGCCCCACAGAAAGAAGGCGGCGAGCAGGGCCAGCAGCCCGAAGTTCACGGTGGCACCGGCCACGACGAGGCCATAGATGGCGGGGCTGACAAAGTGGGTGCTCGAGGTGATCGAGTCCAGAATGGGCCGTTCCTTGAACCGCAACCCGCGCACCGAGTACGCCACCACAGCGAACAGGCTGACGGCAAGCACGACCCAGGAGAGCGGATGTCCAGCCCCCACCAACCACACCATCGCACCGCCGACAAGCACACAGCTGAGGACGCCCGCGGCAATCACCGTTCGGTGCAGTGCGGGGTGCAGCAGTGCCCCCTCGGCGCCGCCCTTCCGGGGGTTTCGCAAATCGGACTCGTAATCAAAAACATCGTTGATGCCGTACATCAGCAGGTTGTACGGAATCAGAAAGAACAGTGTGCCCACGATCAGCGTCGCGTCCACACGCCCGGTGGTCACAACGTAGGCGGCGGCAAACGGAAAAGCCGTGTTGATCCAGCTGAGCGGCCGCGACGACTGCACAACCTGCCGGGTCTTCCACCCTGAAGTGCCGAGCTGCTCAGTCATCCGTTTGTCCTAACCTGGTGCCGCCCACCAATGTCCACAGCGCCGGAAGCAGAATCGCCGCGGCGAGCGGGTAGGCAAAATCTTCGATCGGGGCGAGAAGAACGAACAGGCCCGAAATGTGCTCCGGGTCATAGCTGAACAATCCAGCCCTAATCATCAGGTTATCGAACAGGGCCGTGAGTACCAGGGTCAGCAGCAGCGCGGAGGCAACGCCCGCAACGAAGCGGGCCGAAATCAACCGGCGTAGGGCGGCCACTGCGGCTACGAGTGCGGCGACGGCGAGAAAGACCGCGTTCAGGAGCAGGTAGGTCACTTGGTAGCCCGCCGGCCCTGAACCAGCCGGGCCCCCTGCACCAGGTTCATGGTGAGGTAGCAGAGAAAAGTGAGAAAGAAGAATTCCTCGAGCGGCAGTTCCGGCGCCAGCTGCACGCCGGTCATCAGCGATGTTTCCCCGCGGTAGAAGATGCCCAGGCCGATGCCGGCGAGGTCCCAACCGAGAAAGAACAGCACACCGATACCGAGCACCAGGGCTGCCCGGCCGGGCGAACGCCAGAAGAACAGCCGAAAACGCCAGTCCAGCACCACCATGCCTCCAAGCGAGACCAGCAGCGTCAGCAGGTACAGAACGCTCACGAGGGCGGCGCAGACTCCGCTGGCGTGTCGGAATATCCTCCGAATCCTCCGAATCCTCCGAATCCTCCGAACCCACCAGGCACGGCCGGCCGGCCTGGCCGGGCCGGCAGCGGTTCGGGCAGCGGTCCGGTGGTGGTGTCGTGGCGTATCCGCTTGAGCAGAATTTCGGCGCTGATCAGGCACATCGGCAGTCCGATGCCGGGAATCGTGGTACCGCCAGCGTAATACAGGCCGGAAACCTTCTTCGACATATTCGATCCACGCAGGAAGGCGCTCTGTCGTAGCGTGTGGGCCGGCCCGAGAGCGCCGCCCTTCCAACTATTCAGGTCATCGGCGAAGTCGGCCGGGCCGACGGTGCGTCGCACCGTGATGCGGGCGGCGAGGTCGGGGATTCCGGCCCACTGGGCGACCTGCGCGATGGCGGCATCCGCAATCAGCTCGATCGTGACTGAACCGGCACCGTTGATGCCGCCGGCACCGAGGGTCACATCGGCCGGAACGGGCACGAGCACGAACAGGTTGCTGTCGCCGGTCGGTGCGACCGAGGGGTCGGTCGCGCTCGGCATGCAGACGTACAGCGACGCGGGCGACGGCACCGATGTCGTCTTACCGAAGATCTGGCCGAAGTTCTTGCCCCAGTCCGTCGTGAAAAACAGTGAGTGGTGTTGCAGCTGGGGGAGCTCACCGCTCACGCCGAGCATGACCAACACGGCTCCCGGGCCCGACCGGCGCTTCTGCCACCAGCGTTCCGGGTAGGTCTGCAATGCGGTCGGCACCAATTCGGTTTCGGTGTGGTGCAGGTCGGCGGCCGAGACGACGCTTTCGGAGTCGAGGCTCACCGATTGCCCAGCGGAATCCCGGAAGCTGACCCCGGCGACGGTTTTGTCACCGTTCACCCGAACAGCTGTGACCGTAGCTTCGGTGATCACTCGAACGCCTTCGGATCGGGCTATCGCTGCGATGCTGTCGATCAGCGTGCTGAATCCGCCCTGCGGGTAAAGCACTCCGTCGGCGAGGTCGAGATGACTCATCAGGTGATACATCGACGGCGTGAGGTTGGGCGCCGAACCCAGGAAGACCGCGGGGTACCCGAGAATCTGACGCAGCCGTGCGTCAGTCACGAAGCCCGCGACGAATTTGTCGAGCGGTTGCAGCAGCAGGCGCGCCAGTCGCCCGAGCCGGCGCAGTACGTCGGGCACCAGGAACGGGCGGAACGATTCGTAGCTCGAATACAGAAATCGCTTCACGGCCATGTCATAGGTTTCGGTCGCCGAGTCGAGATACCGATCGAGCGCCCGTCCGGCCCCCGGCTGCACCGATTCAAACACGCGGATGTTTGCGGCCCGGTCGGCGCGAATATCCACCGGAACAGGGTCACCCTCAAAGAGCACCCGGTAGCCGGGGTCGAGTTTCACGAGGTCGAGCTGCTCGGCCACGCTGGAGCCGAACAGACGGTAGAAGTGGTCGAACACCTCCGGCATCAGGTACCACGATGGGCCCGTGTCGAAGCGAAATCCTTCGGTCTCCCAGAGGCCGGCCCGGCCGCCGAGTTCGGCGCGGGATTCCAGGAGGGTGACGTCGTGGCCTTCCCTGGCAAGCAGGGCGGCGCTGGCCAGACCGGCGATCCCGCCGCCGATCACGATAGTGCGTGTCATCGCTTCCACGCGCCGCGGCCGATGGTGGAGTTCAGGGCGATCATTAGTTTCTCTCCATCCGGCACCCGCACGCGGGAGCGCAATAACTGGTTGGCCGGGGTCGACCGCAGCCGTCGGGACAGCCGGGTGAACAGGCCCTGTGCGGCGGCGACGGCGCGCCGGCAGCCAGCAGGCAGCAGCGGCAGAACGGCACTGGCAATTGCGAGGTCGGCATCGATGTCGTCGAGGATCACGTTCTTCTGCGCGTCGGTGAGGTGCAGCGGGTCGATCCCCGGAAAATAATTGCGGCCGAGGACCTCGCGATCACAGGACAAGTCGCGCAGAAAATTGATCTTCTGAAAAGCCGCGCCGAGGTGGCGTGCACCGTCTTCGAGCACACTGAGTTCGGAGTCGTTGCGCGGGGACCAGTGCACGAAAGTGCGCAGGCACATGAGCCCGATCACCTCGGCTGAACCGTAAATGTACTCGGCTACGCCCTCGGCGCTGAACGGGGTCGGGTCAAGGTCACGGCGCATCGACGCGAAGAAGGGGGCGATCAGGCTGGAGTCGATTCCGCACTGCCTGGCCGTAGCGGCAAAGGCGTGCACGACCAGATTGGTGCTGTAACCACGCACGATGGCACGTTCGGTTTCTAGTTCGAGTTCGTCGAGCAGCTGCCGCTGTTCCTCTATCCCGACGCCGGCCTCGGTGGCGGCTCCGTCGACGATCTCGTCGGCGATGCGCACGAGGGCATAGATCGTTCGTACCGGGGTGCGCACCCGGGAGTCGAGCAGCCGGGCGGCAAGGCCGAACGACGTGGAATAGTGTCCGATCACCGTCGCGGAACTGGCCCGCGCGGTCTCCGCGTATTTGAGCAGATTCGTGTCAGAGACCGTTCGAGCCGATACAGCTCGCAGCGGCGTCATCAGCGGGCCCGATTCACGGCGGCCTCGGCCAACTCGATCAGGGTTGCCCGCAGCTCGGCGGGAATGATCGCCGGGTCGAGCGTGTCGACTGCCAGTCGAGAATGGTCGTAGGCCAGCCCCTCAGCGGCCGCTTTCGCACCGCAGGCGCGCAGGTGCTCCCGCGCCCGTTCCGCTTCCTCCTCGCTGAGGTCGATCTTGCCGAGATACGGTGCAATCAGCGACCAGCTCTCGGTGCCGCCGGCGTGGGCGATCAACGCGGTCTGCTTGCCCTCGCGCAGGTCGGCGGTGACGCTCTTGCCGGTCTTGACCGGGTCGCCGAACACCCCGAGCAGATCGTCGGTGAGCTGAAAGGCCACCCCGACGAGACGTCCGTACCGCCCGAGCAGGCGAATCGCCTCGGCCGAGGCTCCGGCAAGCACCGCCCCGGCTTGGAGAGGCGCTTCGAAGGAGTAGACGGCGGTTTTGTTCTCCAGGGTGGTGATGACCTCCTCCACGCTGAGCGGATGCTGCGCCGAACTGTTGGTCACGTCGGCCAATTCCCCGGCGGCCGAGACGAACACCGCCCGGTCGAGCAGGTCGAGCAGCCGCAGCCTGGTGTGCACGTCGACCGGCAGCTTGGCCAGCGCACGATGCGCCTCACTGAGCGCCAGGTCGCCGGCGAGAATAGCGGCCGCCGCCGCCCAGACCCCGGCCTGGTCGGCAACGGCTCCGTGCGCGAGCGCCCGGTCGTTGAAACGCCCGGCAATGTTGGCGACCCCGCGACGCGCCAGGTCGCGATCGATGACATCGTCGTGAATCAGAAATGCCGTGTGCAGCAGCTCAAAGCTCACGGCGACCGGTGCTACCAGGGACTGATCACGACCACCGAAACCGGCATAGGCGGCGAGCACGAGCGCGGGGCGCACGCGCTTGCCGCCACTGCTGGCCTGCTCCAGGGAATCCCACAACGCCACATAGTGCTCGCCGTAGTCGCTCGCGCGCAGTCGTGCGGCCGCGAAAAACCGGGTCAGATCGGTTTCGACGCCCGTCGCAACCGTGTCAAGCACGAAAAGTGTCCAGCTGCTGCACCTGCAGAGCCATCCACGGGCTGAACGCCCACGGGGCATCCGTCACTGCCCGGTACAGGTCTGCGGGGCGGGTCCAGGCGTATTCGGCGACCTCGTCGGGGTTCGGCGTGGGTTCGGCGACGGTCGTGGCCAGGTAGACGGGACAGATCTCGTTCTCGACGATGCCATTACTGTCGGTGGCACGGTACCGAAACAGGGGGAGTGCGAGATCGATGTGGTCGAGGTCGAGCCCGAGTTCAAATCCGGCCCGGCGTGTGACGGCCTGCGTCAGCGGTTCGGTGGGAAGCGGATGCCCACAAAACGAGTTGGTCCAGACACCCGGCCAAGCCTTCTTGGTCAGCGCCCGTCGAGTGACGAGCACTTCGCCGAGCGGATTGAGGACATAACACGAGAACGCCAGGTGCAGGACGGTGTCCGATCCGTGGATGCTGTGCTTCGGCGCGGTACCAATGTGGCGGCCCTCGTCATCGAGGAGGATTACGTGCTCATCAAGGGTATTGGCGGTGTGCACGTGTGCTCCCCTTCTCTTTTTAACCTTAACATGATCGGAAATAACTAACCAAGTTAGCGACTGCCCACGTTACCATGGGGATATGTCCCACGATGAGAGTAACCCCCCAGCGCCCGGGACGTACTGGTACGACCCCAAGAACGCCGGAGTTTCTTCGGCCATGGAGGTTTTGCGTGCCGTGCGCCGGTTTCGCGTGGCCGACGCCGCGATGCGTCACCGCGCCCAGGCTGAGATGCAGATCAATGAAACAGACCTGATGGCCATCCGTCACCTCATCGCCTGCGAACGCCAAAACCGCGTCGCCAGCCCCAAGGATCTCAGCGAATTCCTGAACATCTCGTCGGCCGCCACCGCGAAGCTCCTCTCCAGACTCACGGCGTCTGGCCACATTCGCCGGGAGGTGAACCCGGATGACGGTCGGGCCCAGCGCCTGTTCGCTACCTCGTCCTCGCACGAGCAGATGCGGCAGGCGCTGTCGGGCACGCACGAGCAGCTCATGCAGGTCGCCGTGGGGCTCGCCGCCGACCACCAGGCGGCCGTTGTGCATTTTCTTGACGCGATGAGCGCCATCGCCATGATGCCGCACCCGGACACAGTGGCCCGGGAAGCGGCGGCCGCTGCAGCGCCGGGCGGGGAGCCGGCATCCGCTTAAGGTGGATCAGTGACTCAACTCTCTGCCACTGCGCCGAAATCTGCCGCCTCCTACGTTGAGGCCCTGTTGGCCTCGTACCCCGATTTTCCCAAGCCCGATATCCTGTTCCGCGACCTCAACCCGGTATTCGCCGACGCGGTGGCTTTTCGCGCGATCATCGACGACCTGGCCGACCAGCACCGAGGCCGATTCGATGCCGTAGCCGGTATCGAGGCTCGCGGTTTTCTGCTGGCGGCCGCTGTTGGGTACGCGGCGAACGTGGCTGTCCTGGCCGTGCGTAAGGGCGGCAAGCTGCCAGGCACCGTGCTGACCGAAGAATACGAGTTGGAATACGGCTCGGCCCGACTCGAACTCGAAATCGGCCAGCTGCCGGCCGGCAGCCGCGTTCTCATCCTTGACGACGTCCTCGCCACGGGAGGCACGATCGCGGCCACGAGCCGTCTCATCGATCGGGCCGGCTACACCCTCACCGGCGTCGGTGTCGTGCTCGAGCTGACCGACCTGCACGGTCGTGAGCGTCTGGGCACCACGGCGGTACACGCGATCATGTCGATCTAGGTCAGCTGAGCCAAATTTCGCACGAACCTCAGGGCTGCGTGGGGCATGCTTGGAGCATGACTGAGAGTTCGGGTGTCGATGCGAGCGTCGCGCGCGGGGCGGCCGTCCCGCCGGTCGGCCCGGGGCGGGACAGCGGCGACGCCTGGGTTCACGCTCCCGATGGTCGCAAATTCTGGGGCCGATTCGGTGCGGCCGGACTCCTCGTTCATCATCCGCGCCTCGGAGTGTTGCTGCAGCATCGCGCCGTCTGGAGTCATTTCGGCGATACGTGGGGGCTTCCGGGTGGAGCTCGCCACGAGAACGAAAGTGCGATCGACGCCGCCCTGCGCGAAGCAAGGGAAGAGGCCGGCGTGCCAGCGCACCTGGTGCAGGTCAAATTCACGTCCCTATTCGACCTAGGATTCTGGTCGTACACGACCGTCGTCGTGGAGGCGACCGAGGAGTTCGAACCGGTGATCAGCGACCAGGAGAGCATCGCCCTGCGCTGGGTTCCGGCTGGTTCCGTTGATCTGCTCGCCCTTCATCCCGGTTTCGCTGCCAGCTGGCCCACGCTGCGGGGGCGGCTGGATTGAAATCTGGCCCCACTCGATAGACTCTTTCTCGTGACGACGGCAGTGAACGGGGTGGTGAGCGATCGGGTGCTCACCCTGCCCAACGTGCTGAGCCTGCTGCGGCTGGTACTGGTGCCGGTTTTTCTCGTACTCCTCGCCCAGGGAGAGGATGCCTGGGCTTTGGTCGTGCTCAGCATCTCCAGTTTCACCGACTGGCTCGACGGGTTTCTCGCGCGGCGCTGGAACCAGATCACCCGCCTCGGCCAACTGCTGGACCCGGCCGCCGATCGCCTCTATATCTTTGCGGCTCTGATCGGACTCGCCTGGCGCGATCTGGTCCCGTGGTGGATTGTGTTGGTCATCGTGGGGCGTGACGTCTTTCTGCTGGCCTTGGGCGTCATCCTCGCAAACTATGGGTTTGGCCCGCTGCCGGTGCACCACCTCGGCAAGGTGGCGACCTTCTGCCTGTTCTACGCCCTGCCGATGATCATGCTCGGACAGGCCTTTCCTGCACTGGAATGGTGGTCGCAGCCGATGGGCTGGGCGTTCGGCCTCTGGGGCGCTTTTCTGTACTGGTGGGCCGGCATTATTTATGCCATTGAAACGATGCGAGTGATTCGGCTGCCAAGGGTCGCCCCGGGTGTATCTTCCGATACGCTGGAACGATAGGAGGTGCATGATGGTCGATCTAGCCGGAAAGAATAATTCCGAGGAGCAGAACGAGCCCGTGCCCACAGATCAGCCCGAAAACCCGACGACAGGCGAAGCAATGCCCAGCAAGGCGCAGTCCACCCCAGCATCCTCCACTCCTGGCTCCACCGGTGTCGAGACGCCCGGCGAATCGACCACGGTGCACGACATGCTCAGCACCGACACAACGATGAATTTCAGCCAGGAGTTCGCCGCCCAGATCGCGTCGATCAACTCGAACGTCACGGCCGAGGAACAGGAATCCATCGCCGCTCTGCCCTCCGGGTCGGCGCTCATGGTCGTTCGTCGCGGACCCAATGCCGGTGCCCGTTTTCTGCTGGACGCCGATCTCACGAGCGTCGGTCGCCACCCGAACGCCGACATCTTTCTCGACGACGTCACGGTCTCGCGTCGGCACGCCGAGTTCCTGCGTAACGGCACAACCTTCACGGTGAAAGACCTCGGCTCGCTCAACGGCACGTACTTCGATGGTGAGCGCATCGAAACCGCCGCTCTGACCGACGGCGCCGAGGTGCAGGTCGGCAAGTTTCGTCTCACCTTCTACGCGTCGCGCCTCGACCTCGCCCGCGCGGCGAGCGAGTAGTGGCGGCAAACTCCGCCCAGGCTCGTTCCGTGTCTGTGTCGGAAGCTCAAGGGCAAGCTCCGGGATCAGCGCCGCTGCTGAGTATCGGCCAGGTCTTGGCACGCCTCACCCCGGAATTCACCGAACTGACTCCGTCGAAGCTGCGCTTTCTCGAGGAACAGGGCCTCGTCGCCCCGGCCCGCACGGAATCCGGCTACCGCAAGTTCTGCACCAGCGACGTCGATCGCCTGCGACTGATCCTGTCGATGCAGCGCTATCAGTACCTTCCCTTGAAGGTCATCCGCTCCTATCTGGATGATCTGGATGCCGGGCTGTCGCCGGTCTTGCCTGGCGGAACCACCCCCGGAGCGTCGATGCTCGGCACGTCGCGTCGTCTCACCCGCGACGAACTGCTGCGCGAAGCCGGGGCATCCGCCACGCTCCTGCACGATGCTGTCTCCGCGTCGATCATTCTGCCCGCCGAACACTACGGCGACAGCGTGCTGCACGTGCTGCGGGCCCTCGTCGAGCTGCAACGCAGTGGAATCGAACCGCGGCACCTCCGAGGCTTTCGCGGTGCGGCGGAACGCGAACTCGGCCTCATCGAAAGTGCGCTCGTGCCGCTCGCCCGGCGTAAAGACGCCTCCAGCCGGGCGAAGGCAGCTGAAATGGCGGTCGAGATCGCCGGGCAACTCGAGGTCATTCGAGGCAGCCTGATTCGCTCCGCACTGGGCCGACTGACCAACTAGGTCGTAGACTGATTCAGGTTCAAGAGACACCGTCGTCGATTTGATCCGGTCGCTTCCTGGCGGGGCCGCCTGCACTCGACCGACACGCCAAATCGGTCACGCGAATGTCATGCTGCGAGGCACTTCACCTCGGTACCGTAGGTAGAGCGATGCACAGCAGGACATCGTCATAACATCAGTATTCCGTTCACATCCGCACCACAGATAATTCCGCAACACAGTGGCTTTACGCTCGCTTCATCGCAGCTGCAGGTCACGGCACCGCGTAACCCCCGAGAGGCAACCCATATGAGTGAGCTCAAGCCTGACGCTGACGCTTCGCGTTACTCGTTAGGACTGCTGTTCACCGATGGCATGCCCGAGCTTGATGAAAACTCCGGCTACCGCGGCGCTGTCGCCGCGCGTGCGGCCGGCATCAGCTACCGTCAGCTCGACTACTGGGCCCGCACCGGCCTGGTCGAACCCACAGTGCGTGGCGCGGCCGGTTCTGGTTCCCAGCGCCTCTACGGCTTTCGCGACATCCTCGTGCTCAAGCTTGTCAAACGTCTGCTCGACACCGGCATCTCTCTGCAACAGATTCGCACCGCGGTCAACCAGCTGCGCGAGTCGGGAATCAGCGACCTCGCCCAGACCACGCTCATGAGCGACGGCGCAAGCGTGTACCTGTGCACCTCCAACGATGAGGTCATCGACCTGGTCAGCCGCGGCCAGGGCGTCTTCGGGATCGCCGTGGGCAAAGTTCTCCGCGAGGTCGAGACTAGCCTGGTCGAACTCGACATGCATCCGGTCGACCCCGCCGACGAGCTCGCCGCCCGTCGTTCCACCCGCAAAATCTCCTAGCATCCGCTTTTCGGTCCCAGGTGCCGCCATTCGCGGTGCGCTGGAATTCTGGCCAAGCTGCATCTGCGCAGAAGCCCAGGCTCGATTTAGAGACCTCGCAGAAGCCTAGGTTCGAACTAGACCGCAGGGGCCTCGGCGTACTCGCCGATGCGCGCCGTGCGCAGCACCCGGTCGAGCAACTGGTCGAAGTAGCCCGCCATCTCGAGCGCACTGTCGCCCGGCCAGATGTGCAGCGGCTTCGCGGCGCCCTGCGCCTGCTGCAGCGACGTACGCTCCGGCAGTTGCGGGCTGAGCACGAGCGGCCCAAACATGTCGCGCAACTCCTTGATGCGAAACTGGTGCTCGAGCGACGCCGTGCGGGCCCGGTTCACAATGATGCCGAGCGGCTGCAGGCGCGGGCTGAGGCCTCGGCGAATTTCTTCGATCGCGCGCAGCGCACGGTCTGCTGCAGCAACCGAGAACAGGCCGGGCTCTGTAACGACCGCGACGCGGTCGCTCGCGGCCCACGCGGTGCGTGTGAGGGCGTTGAGCGACGGTGCACAGTCGATGAGCACGAGCTCATAGTCTTTCTCGATCGTCGAGAGCGCTTCCTCGAGTTTCCAGATATCGCGGATGCTCGGGTGCGGCCCGTCAAAGTTGATCGCCGACGGGCTGCCGATCATGACGTCGATCGTGCCGGGACGGTTGCGGGTCCAGCCGCTCGGGGCAATAGCCGCGCGCACCGTCTTTTCCTTGGGCGAGCCGAGAACATCGGCAACGTTGAGGTGACCGGCTACCTGGATATCCATACCGGTTGACACGTCAGACTGCGGATCGAGATCCACGACGAGTGTGCGCACGCCGCGGGCGAAGGCAGCAGAAGCCAGACCAAGGGTCACAGTGGTCTTGCCGACACCACCCTTGAGGGAACTTACGCTGAGTACGTGCATGAGTAGCAAGGTTACCTTCACTAGTGTTAGAGAACCTAACCGTTAGCTGTGCGCCCCGTACGCCCTCGAAAGGCTTGCATGTTTGAGAAAATCCTTGTTGCCAACCGCGGAGAGATCGCGATCCGTGCCATGCGCGCGGCGTACGAGCTCGGAGCCAAGACTGTGGCGGTGTTTCCATTCGAGGATCGCAACTCGTTGCACCGTCTGAAAGCCGACGAGGCGTACCAAATTGGTGAGACCGGGCATCCGGTTCGCGCGTATCTGGACGTGAGTGAAATCATCCGGGTGGCCAAGGAATGTGGCGCTGACGCCATCTACCCCGGCTACGGTTTTCTGTCGGAGAACCCCGAGCTCGCCGATGCGTGCGCCCAGGCCGGCATCACCTTCATCGGCCCCGGTGCCGACGTGCTCGAAATGGCCGGTAATAAGGTCACCGCGAAAGAGCACGCCATTGCGGCCGGCGTTCCGGTGTTGAAATCGACGCAGCCATCGACCGACGTCGAACTGCTCATTAGCCAGGCCGACGAAATCGGCTTCCCGATCTTCGCCAAGGCCGTCGCTGGCGGTGGCGGGCGCGGCATGCGCCGCGTCGCCAAGAAGAGCGAGCTGCGCGGAGCCCTCGAAGAAGCCATGCGCGAGGCGAACAGCGCGTTCGGCGACGCCACGATGTTCCTCGAGGCCGCAGTGCTGCGCCCCCGTCACATCGAAGTGCAGATTCTGGCGGATGCCGCCGGTGAGACGGTGCATCTGTTCGAGCGCGACTGCTCGGTACAGCGTCGCCACCAGAAGGTCATCGAGATCGCTCCGGCGCCGAACCTGAGCGATGAGATCCGGGTGCAGCTCTACGCCGACGCCATCAAGTTCGCCCGTTCCATCGGGTACGTCAACGCCGGCACCGTGGAGTTCCTGCTCGACACCGTCGGCGAACGCGCCGGCCAGCACGTGTTCATCGAAATGAACCCGCGCATCCAGGTGGAGCACACCGTGACCGAAGAGGTCACCGATGTCGACCTCGTGCAGGCGCAGATCCGCATCGCGGCGGGGGAGACCCTGGCCGAGATCGGCCTCACGCAGGGCGAGATCCGCCTGCGCGGCGCGGCACTGCAGTGCCGCATCACCACCGAGGACCCCGCGGCCGGGTTCCGCCCGGACACCGGCAAGATCACCACCTACCGGTCACCCGGCGGCGCCGGCATCCGCTTGGATGGTGGCACGGTCAACACGGGCGCGCAGATCAGCCCGCACTTCGACTCGATGCTCGCCAAGCTCACCTGCCGCGGCCGTGACTATGCAGCCGCCGTGGTGCGGTCCAAGCGTGCGCTGGCCGAGTTCCGTATCCGCGGCGTCTCCACCAACATTTCCTTCCTGCAGGCGGTGCTCGACGACCCCGACTTCGCCGCCGGCGACTTGAGCACCTCGTTCATCGACGAACGCCCCGAGCTGCTGCGCGGCCGGGAATCCAAGGACCGCGGCACCAAGATTCTCAATTGGCTTGCCGAGGTCACGGTCAACCAGCCCAACGGCGTGCCGCCGACCACGGTGCACCCGCGCGACAAGCTGCCGCAGTTCGACATCACGACCCCGGCCCCCGACGGCTCCCGCCAGAAGCTGCAGCTGCTCGGCCCGACCAAATTCGCCGCCGATCTTCGGGCCCAAACCGCTCTGGCCGTCACCGACACGACGTTCCGGGATGCCCACCAGTCGCTGCTGGCGACCCGGGTGCGTACCAAAGATCTCGTGGCCGTGGCACCGTATGTGGCCCGGCTGACCCCGCAGCTGCTCTCGGTCGAGGGCTGGGGCGGCGCTACCTACGACGTGGCGCTGCGTTTTCTCGGCGAAGACCCGTGGGAACGCCTCGCCGCCCTGCGGGAAGCCCTGCCGAACATTAACCTGCAGATGCTGTTGCGCGGCCGCAACACGGTGGGCTACACCCCGTACCCGACCGAGGTGACCGACGCGTTCGTGCGAGAGGCCACGGACACCGGCGTGGACATCTTTCGCATCTTCGACGCCCTCAACGACGTGTCACAGATGCGCCCGGCCATCGACGCGGTGCTGAACACCGGTACCGCCCTGGCCGAGGTTGCCGTCTGCTACACCGGCGACCTGCTCGACCCGGCCGAGAACCTCTACACCCTCGACTATTACCTGCGCCTGGCCGACCAGATCGTCGAAAGCGGAGCCCACGTCATCGGCATCAAGGACATGGCCGGGCTGCTCCGCCCGAGCGCAGCCGAGAAGCTCGTTAGCGCGTTCCGCGAACGCTTCGACCTGCCCGTGCACGTGCACACCCACGACACTCCGGGCGGCCAGCTGGCCACCCTGCTCGCCGCAGCCCGTGCGGGCGCCGACGCCGTGGACGTGGCCTCGGCTCCGATGGCCGGCACGACCAGCCAGCCGTCGGCATCCTCACTGGTGGCGGCCCTCGCTCACACCGAACGGGACACCGGCATTTCGCTCAAGGCCACGACCGACCTCGAACCGTACTGGGAGGCCGTGCGCACCCTGTACACGCCGTTCGAATCGGGCCTCTCCGCCCCGACCGGCCGGGTCTACTCGCACGAGATCCCGGGCGGGCAGCTCTCCAATCTGCGCACCCAGGCCGTCGCGCTCGGCCTGGCCGACCACTTCGAACTAATCGAAGACATGTACACCGCCGCGAACACTATCCTCGGCCGCGTGCCCAAGGTGACCCCGTCTTCGAAGGTGGTCGGCGACCTCGCCCTCTACCTCGCCGCGGTGAAGGCCGACCCGGCCGACTTCGAGGCGAACCCTGACAAGTACGACGTGCCCGACTCCGTCATCGGATTCATGGCTGGCGAGCTCGGCGAACTGCCCGGCGGCTGGCCGGAGCCGTTCCGCACCAAGGTGCTCGCGGGCCGCGACGTACGCGTTGGTGTCACCGAGATCACCGCGGGGGAGCGCACCGCCCTCGGCGCATCGAGTGCCGAACGTCGCGCGATGCTCAACCAGCTGTTGTTCCCGGCGCCGACCCGCCAGTTCGAACAGGTCAAGGAAAGCTACGGTGACCTGTCCGTCATCGATACCGTCGATTACCTCTACGGCCTGCAGCAGGGCCAGGAACACGCCGTCGAAATCGCTAAGGGCGTGCGACTCTACGTGGGCCTGGAAGCCATTGGTGAAGCCGACGACAAGGGTATGCGCACCGTCATGACCATCCTCAACGGCCAGCTGCGCCCGGTGTTCGTGCGCGACACGAGCATCACGGTGCAGACCAAGATCGCCGAAAAAGCGGATGCCAACCAGCCCGGCCAGATCGCCGCACCCTTCTCCGGCGTGGTCACCCTGCAGGTCGAGGAAGGCGCTCACGTTGAAGCCGGCCAAAGCGTCGCGTCGATCGAAGCCATGAAAATGGAAGCGGCGATCACCACCTCGATCGCCGGAACCATCGAACGTGTCGCCGTCCCGCTCACCCAGCAGGTCGATGCGGGTGATCTGCTCGTGGTTGTGCGTCCGCGCTAAGATTAGTGCCGTTATCGACCAGTTGAGGATGTACCCGTGCCAGACAAACGTACTGACGACGAGAGCGCGCCCGCGCGACCGGTGTCTGCCGCCAAGCGAACCCGTGACGAGCGCGACGACTATCACAGCGAGTTGCCGCCGCACACGATCGACAACCTCGCTGCGTCCCTGCCCGAGAGCCTGAGCGTTCCGATCGAGGTGCCGGTCGGGCCCCGCCGCTCGGTGCCTGCCGTGGGCCTGTCGGCCAGGGGCACCGGCCTCGACACGACCCGGATCGTGTCCACCCCGGCCACCCACACCGTTGAAATCTCGACGCCGGCGCCGGCTCGTTCAGCAGGGGCTAGCTCGGCCATCGAATCGCTCTCCCGAGCGGATGCCGCCTCCACAGTTCGGCGCGACCGCATCCGTACCGAAAACAGCACGGCCCCCGAGTCGGCCGCCATGCTCACCTCTGATCGCCTGCTCGCGGTCAACCGTAAGACCCGCAAGGCGCCGCAGGGCTCCTGGCCCGAATTCGTCTACGCCCTCACTCTGCACCTGGTCAACCTGGGCGACTCCGCCAAGGTGCAGGCCTACAAGGAGATGGACGAGCGCATCCGCCGCCAGTTTGAGGGCGGCACGCGGTTCGTTCCGATTCTCACCCGCAAGGGCGGCGTCGGCAAGACCACGGTCACGACCCTGCTCGGAATGGCCCTGGCGGATGCCCGCGACGACCGCATCATCGCCATCGACGCCAACCCCGACCGCGGCACACTCTCCGAACGCGTGAGCAAGCAGACCAGGTCGACCGTGCGCGACGTCGTCTCCAAGGCCGCGTCGATCGGCAACTTCACCGACTTCTCCGCTCTGGTCTCCCGCGACGAAACCCGCCTCGACATTCTCGCCTCCGACACCGACCCGCTGCTCTCCGAGGCGTTCGACGAGAACGACTACAACGTCGTCGCCGACCTCGCGGCCCGCTACTACTCGATCGCGCTCACCGACTGCGGTACCGGCATCGTGCACTCGGTCATGCGGGCCACCCTGCAGCGCGCCGACTCCATCGTGATCGTCTCCGGCGGCAGCGTCGACGAGGCCCGTCTGGCCTCCGAAACTCTCACCTGGCTCGAAGCCAACGGCTACGGCGACCTCGTGCGCAACGCGATCGTCGCCCTCAACACCGCCACCCAGGGCACCAACCTGGTTCGCCTCGAAGAAATCGAGTCGCACTTTCGCTCCCGCGTACGCGAGATCGTGCGCATCCCCTACGACCCTCAACTTGCCGCCGGCAGCGTCGTCTCCTACAAAGATCTCAAGCCGATCACCCGGCTGGCAGCACGAACGCTCGCCGAACTGGTCGTCGAGGGGCTCCCCACCGACCGCAACCTGTAGCGAGCCGCGCGCTCGTTCGTCTTTCACACCACCCGCCTACCGAGGAGTCTCCCCGTGCCCGAACGCCAGATCCGTCTCTTCGGAGATCCGGTGCTGAAGACCGTCTCCGACCCCATCGACGGGATCGACGACCGGGTGCGCGGCCTGGTGCAGGACCTGGTCGACAGCGTGCGACTGCCTGGGCGGGCCGGCGTCGCGGCCTCGCAGATCGGCGTGAACCTGCGAGCGTTCAGCTACAACGTCGACGGTGTCATCGGCTACATCCTCAACCCCACGGTCGTTGAACTCTCCGGAGAGCCCGACCTCGTCGACGAGGGCTGCCTCTCCGTTCCGGGACTCTGGTACCCCACCAAGCGCTACCCGTTCGCCCGGGTCACCGGCATCGACCTCGACAATAATCTCATCGAGCTCTCCGGCACCGGCATCATGGCCCAGGCTTTACAACACGAAACCGATCACCTCGACGGCTACCTCTACATCGACCGCCTCGACAAGGACAACCGCAAGGCCGCGATGAAGGAAATCCGAGAGTCCACCTGGTTCTAAACTTCCCAACTGTCGAGAGCGCGAACTCTCTGCGCTGCCGGCACGGGCGAAGCCTCGTGAGTTCCCTAACGTGAGGGGACGGGGGAAGTATTTCGCGGAGTTGCGATGTTTGAGCGGGGAGCGGAATGCTTTTCCCGGCCCCGACCTACAAAAAAATGCCCGACCCACAATAAGAGTGAGCCGGGCCCGCCCTCAAACTACTCGCGTAGCGAAATCCCCTCAGTAACCGGCGCCCCAGAGTACATCGCCTCAATCTCACCGGCGAAGTCCCGCAGAATAATATTGCGCTTGATACTCATCTTCGGCGTTAGATGCCCGCTGTCCTCGGTGAGCTCAATCGCCAGCAGCGTGAATTTACGAATCGACTCCGCCCGCGACACACCCTCATTGGCATGGTCGACCGCGCGCTGAATCTCCGCGAGCACAGTCTTATTGACGGATGCCTGCGCGAGCGACATTCCGGCATCCTCTTGATTGTTGTTCAACCACACCGGCAGCATGTCGGGGTCCAGCGTGATGAGCGCGCCTATGAACGGCTTCTGGTCGCCGACGACGACGACCTGGCCGATCAGCGGATTCGCGCGAATGGGGTCTTCGAGCGCCGCCGGGGCCACGTTCTTGCCGCCGGCCGTCACGATGATTTCCTTCTTGCGTCCGGTGATGGTGAGAAAACCGTCGGCGTCGAAATCACCGATGTCGCCGGTTTTCAACCAGCCGTCATCGAAGGCGTCCGCGGTGGCCTGCGGGTTCTTCCAGTACTCCTTGAAGACGTTGACGCCCTTGACCTCGATCTCGCCGTCGTCCATGACGCGCACCGAGACACCCGGCAGGGGCGGCCCGACAGTGCCGATTTTGGCCCGGGTGGCCAGCCCAACGGTGGCCGGGGCCGTCGTCTCGGTCAGACCGTAGCCCTCGAGAATGACGATACCCAGGCTCTTGAAGAAGTGACCGAGGTGAGCACCCAGCGGCGCCGAACCGGAGACCGCCCAAACGACTTTGCCGCCCATCGCGGCCCGCAACTTGCTGTAGACGAGCTTGTCGAACAGCGCGAACTTGATCTTCATGCCGAGCGGAATCGGCGTTTCGGCTTGCACCAGCTTGGAATGCTCAACGGCCACGTGGGCCGCAGCATCGAAGATCTTGCCCTTGCCGCCGGCGACAGCCTTCTGCTGGGCCGAGTTGTAGACCTTTTCGAACACCCGCGGCACTGCGAGTAGAAAGGTCGGCTGAAAGCTGCCGAGCGCGGCCAGGAGCGTTTTGGTGTCAGCTTGGTGCCCGACGCGCACGCCGGCGTGCACGCACAAGACCGAGATGAATCGGGCAAAGACGTGGGCAGTCGTGATGAACAGCAGGGTCGAGGCGCCCTCGGGGTGAACCAAGACTTCCTTCAGGGCTACCGCAGCGTTGCGGCTGGTCTCGAGGAAGTTCGCGTGGGTGAGCACGCAGCCCTTGGGCTTGCCGGTTGAACCGGAGGTGTAGATGAGGGTGGCCATGTCGTCGCCGACGGCGAGGTTGCGGCGGCGTTCGATCTCGGAGTCCGTCACCTCGACGCCCCCGGCCACGAGCTTGTCGAGGTCGCCCAGGTCGATCTGCCAGACCGAACCAATGGCGGCCAGCTCCGGGTGCACCTCGTCAAAGCGCGCGAAATGGTCTGCGGTTTCGACGATGACCGCCATGGCGCCGGAGTCGCTGAGGTTCCACTGTACCTGGCTGGGCGAGCTGGTCTCATAGACCGGTACCAGAATTGCTCCGGCGAACCAGACGGCGAAGTCGATCAGGGTCCACTCGTAGCGGGTCTTGCAGATGAGCCCGATCTTGTCGCCGGGCTCGATGCCTGCGGCGACGAAACCTTTGGCCAGTGCCACCACCTGGGTGTGGAACTCCCGAGTGGTCACGGGAAGCCACTGGCCGCCCCGCGGCAGCGAGAACAGAATGAGGTCGGGAGTCGCGGCGAGGCGGTCCATGAGCAGGTCGGTGATGTTGGCGCCAGGATCGGCGGGAACGACGGCGGGCATATCAAACTGTTTCACGGCAACTCCTTTGGTACCGGCTGAACGTGCCGCCTGCTCGAGCGCCGAAGAATTCTGCGTTGAGCGGGTGTTTCGTCCAGCGGCAAACTGGTTTACTACACTCTAGAGGGTGTCACTGGCAGCCGCCCCGTGCCGCGAGCCCACTTCCCGATCGCCCCGAACGAAAGGTGCCCCGTGCACGCCATAGGTATCGATATCGGGGGCACCAAAATTGCCGGGGCGCTGGTCGACGAGGCGGGCACCATCATCCGCTCTGACCGGCAGCCGACCACGCCCGGCAACCCGGGCGAGATCGAAGACACCGTCGTCGCAATGATTCTGGCTCTGTCCGAGGGTGAAGCTGTCGTCGCTGCGGGGGTGGCTGCGGCCGGGTTCATCGACGCCGCCCAGTCGACCGTCTACTACGCGCCGAACATCAGCTGGCGCAACGAGCCGTTCCGCGACAAGCTCGAGGCTCGGCTCGACCTGCCCATCGTCATCGAAAACGATGCCAATGCGGCCGGCTGGGCTGAGTTTCGCTTCGGCGCGGGCCGGCCGCACACCGACATGGTCACCCTGACCGTCGGCACCGGCGTCGGCGGGGCGATCGTGACGAATAATGCCCTGTTCCGCGGCGGCTTCGGTGCCGGCGCCGAACTCGGCCACCTCCGGGTGGTTCCCGACGGGCTGCCCTGCGGCTGTGGCGCGCACGGCTGCCTGGAACAATATGGCTCCGGTCGGGCGCTGCTGCGCATCGCCAACGAATTCGCGGATGCCGGCGGCATCGGTCTCGGCCTGGCCGGCGCCCGCGAGCGGCGCGGCAAACTCACCGGCAAAGAGGTGGGGCGTCTGATCCAGGACGGTGACGGCGGCGCCCTCGCTGCCCTGCGCCAGCTCGGCGGTGCCCTCGGACAGGCCTGCGCGAGCCTCGGCGCCGTACTCGACCCGCAGGTGTTCGTGTTCGGCGGGGGAGTGGCGGCCGCCGGCGACCTGCTGCTCGAACCGATTCGCGCGGCCTACCTCGACTACCTGCCGGCGCGCGGCTACCACCCCGAAGCGGAGTTCGCCATCGCCCAGCTGGTGAATGACGCCGGCGTGGTCGGCGCGGCCGATCTGGCCCGGCTGCACGCGGTGCGTTGATCGGGCGCTATGGACGTCGGGGCGGCCTCCGCTTCGATGCGGCGGGCGGACTAAGCTTTTCTAGTCGGATAAAGGAGTGCGAGTGTTCTATTGGATCATGAAGAACATCGTCATCGGCCCGCTGCTGCTCTCGCTGTTTCGACCGTGGATCATCGGCCTGGAGAACATTCCCAAGACCGGGCCGGTCATTTTGGCCAGCAATCACCTGTCGTTCATCGACTCGGTGTTTCTGCCGCTGGTCGTGCCGCGCCGCGTGGCGTTTCTGGCCAAGAGCGACTATTTCACCGGCAAAGGCCTGAAAGGTTGGGCGACCCGGCAGTTTCTCACCGCCGCCGGGCAGCTTCCGATCGACCGGTCGGGCGGTAAAGCCTCGGAGGATTCGCTCAATACCGGCCTGCGGGTACTCGGCGAGGGTCGCATCCTCGGAATCTATCCGGAGGGCACTCGCAGCCCGGACTCCCGCCTGTATCGCGGGCGCACCGGGGTAGCCCGCATGGTGCTGGAATCGGGCGTGACGGTCATTCCGGTGGCCATGATTGATACCGAGAAGGCCATGCCGACCGGCACCAGGATTCCGCAGGTGCGGCGGATCGGCATTGTGATCGGCACACCGCTCGACTTCACCCGCTTTGAGGGAATGGAGGGCGACCGGTTCGTGCTGCGGAGCGTCACCGACGAGCTCATGTACGAACTGCAGCGACTCAGCACGCAGGAGTACGTCGACGTCTACGCCTCCTCGGTCAAAGAGAAGCGGGCCAGCCTTTCGCGCTAGGCTGCCAGAAGTGCTGTCTGCGCTTTGCGCGCTGCGGCACCTCATCCATTTCGGTTCGGTGCGCGTCACCGGTCCAGTACAGAAAACAGGAACTATCCCGTGGTAGACCCCACCGAGCCCATTGTTGCCGCAGAAGCCTCTGTCATCACGGGTCTGGACCACTGGCGCACCCTACCGATCAAGCAGCAGCCGACCTGGCCCGACGCGGCCAAGGTGGCTGCGGCATCCGCTGAACTGGCGACGCAGCCGCCGCTGGTCTTCGCCGGTGAGGTCGACATTCTGCGCGACCGGCTCGCTCAGGCGGCCGGCGGGCAGGGTTTCCTGCTGCAGGGCGGCGACTGCGCCGAGACGTTCAGCGGGGCCACGGCCGATCAGATTCGCAACCGGGTCAAGACCGTGCTGCAGATGGCCGTCGTGCTCACCTACGGTGCGTCGATGCCCGTGATCAAGATGGGGCGCATGGCCGGCCAGTTCGCCAAGCCCCGCTCGAGCGACTTCGAAACCCGCGGCGACGTGACGCTGCCGGCGTACCGCGGCGATATCGTCAACGGCTACCCGTTCACGCCCGAGTCGCGCGAGGCCGACCCGGACCGGCTCGTCAAGGCCTACCACACGTCGGCGTCGACCCTCAATCTGATTCGTGCGTTCACGCAGGGTGGCTTCGCCGACCTGCGTCAGGTGCACAGCTGGAATCAGGGCTTCGCCGCCAACCCGGCCAACCAGCAGTACGAGAAGGTGGCCAAGGAGATTGACCGCGCGATCAAATTCATGATCGCCTGCGGCGCCGACTTCGAGGCGATGCGCCGAACGGAGTTCTACACCAGCCACGAGGGCCTGCTGATGGACTACGAGCGCCCGATGACCCGCATCGACTCCCGCACCGGAACGCCGTACAACACCTCGGCCCACTTCATCTGGATCGGGGAGCGTACCCGCGACCTCGACGGCGCGCACGTGGACTTTTTGTCGCGGGTACGCAACCCGATCGGTGTCAAGCTCGGCCCGGCCACCTCGGCCGACGACATGCTGCGCCTGGTCGACAAGCTCGACCCGAACCGCGAACCCGGTCGCCTGACCTTCATCACGCGCATGGGTTCCGGCAAGATTCGGGACGCCCTGCCGCCGCTGCTCGAAGCCATCAAGGCGAGCGAGGCGACACCGCTGTGGGTGACTGACCCGATGCACGGCAACGGTGTCACCACACCGACCGGCTACAAGACCCGTCGGTTCGATGACGTCGTCGACGAGGTCAAGGGCTTCTTCGAGGCACACCGCGCCGTCGGCACACACCCGGGCGGAATTCACGTGGAGCTCACCGGCGACGACGTCACCGAGTGCCTCGGCGGGTCGGAGCACATCGATGAGGCCGCCCTGGCGACCCGCTACGAGTCGCTCTGCGACCCGCGCCTGAACCACATGCAGTCCCTGGAACTGGCCTTCCTGGTGGCCGAGGAGCTGGCCGCCCGCTAGCCCCGCCCGCCCCATTCTCTGGACGGGGCCCAGGCCCCGTCCCCGGGCCCAGCTTATAAACTGGGCCCGTGGCCATAAGGTGGGCCCGGTGAGCGGATGCGGCGAGTTGCGTCGTTCCGCCCGGAACGTTTATGATGTGGCCAACACAAGGAGGCGGGTCATCCGCTCCTCGCTCAAACATTGCGATGTTCCGGAGGCCTTGCGCGTGTTTCGACAGGCTCAACAACCAGCGTGCGCAAGACCGCCGAAACACCGCAAAACTCGCAACCCCGCGGACAACCCGCCTCCGCCGCTTCCCCGAAGCCGCTCTGAAGCCACGGATTTGATCGAGCCGTGAGTTTTCGAGGTGGGGCATCGTCGAGGTGTGAGTTTTGAACGATTCAACGGCCGAAATCGGGCTAAGACTCACACCTCGGTGACCAAAACTCACGGGTCGGTGAGCGGATGCCGACCCCGACCACCTGCACCCCTTTGACGACGTCATTTGCCCCGGAAGGATTGGGGCCATGTGGCCTCGTATTTGGCTGCTTTTTGGACTGGAGCCAACCCGGCGCGCACGTTACTGTCTACGCTCACGCCATGCCTAGGTCAATTCCGCCGATATCCGTGTGTTCGGGAATGAACCAATGTTCAGGGCCAGAGCGTACGGCTGAGTCGGCGTCGTTGCTGATTATCCGAACGGATTTGTCGGCTTGAGCGAAATCGTGCTGCCCTTTGGCAAAGACGTACCAGCAGCAGGATCTGTCGACGCTACTTGAATTAGAGACGAATATATCGGTGCGTCTGCACCGGGGTTGTAGGTGAGCTTGAAGCCGAGCGCAGTCAGCGCAGCCTTGCCGTCGCTCCAGGACATCCCCACGACATTGGGCACAATGACCGGCTCAGGACCCTTCGAAATCACCAGGGTGATCGTGGCACCCTCACGTAGCGTCCCCTCCGGCACCTGCGACGTGACCACGTCACCCTCAGCGACCGTGTCGTTGTAGGTCTGCTCTCCCGACACCACGAGCAGGTTCTTGCCGACCAGGATGTCGGTGGCCTCGGCAACCGTCTTGCCGTCGACATTCGGAATGGCGCCGAGCGATACGACCAGGTTCACGGTCAGGCCTTCAAAGTATTCACCGCCGGCCGAGACATCGGCGCCGTCAGATTCCTTGCTCGCCGAGATGACCGAACCCTCCGCCACCTCACCATTGAAGACCGGGTCCACAGCGCCGACGACGGCTTTCAGATCCGTAATCGCAGCGGATGCCGCCTCCTGTGTCAAACCCGCCAGCGCGGGCAGCGTGATGGGCTGCAGCCCCTGGGAGACGATGACCGTGACCGTGCTGTCCTTGGGGACGCGACTGCCGGCATCCGGATCGGTGCCGATGACGAGCCCTTCGGCGATAGTGGCGCTGAAAGCACCCGCCAGCTCGGGTTTGAGGCCGAGCTTGGTCAGCTGCGCGGACGCAGCCTCGGGGGAGGCCGCCGCGAAGTCGGGCACGGACACGTCAGAGCCCGGGCCGGAGCCGAAATACCAGCCCGTTCCGCCGAGCGCGGCGGCGAGAAGAATCACCAGGGCGAACAACCAGAAGCCGCGACGCTTGCGCTTGTCGGCCTTCTTGCTGAGCAGGTCGCCGCTGTCCGGCGGACCGACCGGGGCGGTGCCGGCCGGGTGAAGGCCCAGCAGGGTCGCGGCGGGAGGTTTTGTGGGAGCGAGCTTGGCGCCGAGCACCTGGGTTTCGGCGTCCGCTACCGCGTTCGCCCCGGTGCGCAGACTGGCGGGCAGCACCATAGTCGACTGCAGGGCCAGTTCCTGGGTACCGCCGCGCACGAGCGCGCTCACATCGTGCAGCTGGTCGAGCATGACCCTGGCGTCACGGGGACGGTCCTCCGGATCGCGCGCGGTAGCCCAGAGTACGAGCTCGTCGAGCTCGTGCGGAACCGAGGCGACCTTACTGCTCGGCATCGGAACTGTGTCGTTGGCGTGCTGGTAGGCGATCTGCATCGGAGCTTCGCCCACATAAGGCTGCTCGCCGGTGAGCATCTCGAAGGTCATGATGCCGAGCGCATAGATGTCGCTGCGGGCGTCGGCGATGCCCCGGGTGACGAGTTCGGGGGAGAGGTAGGCGATGGTGCCGAGCAGGGCCTGGCCGGTCGCGGTGTTGTTGTTGACCGCGCGCGCCAGCCCGAAGTCGCTGATCTTGATACGGCCGTCGTCAGCCAGCAGCACGTTCTCGGGTTTGACGTCGCGGTGCACGATGCCAGCCTTGTGCGCGGCGGCCAGGCCGCTGAGCACGGCTTCGAGAATGTCGAGGGTCTGCTCTGGGGTGAGCCGGCCATAATCCTTGAGCAGGTCGCGCAGGGTGATGCCGGGCAGATATTCCATGACGAGGTAGGCCATGTCGGCGTCCTGGCCCTGGTCGAAGACGTTCACAACGTTAGGGTGGGCCAGGCGAGCAGCCGAGCGCGCCTCCTGGATGAACCGAATCTTGAAGGCGCTGTCATCGGCGAGATGGCCGTGCATGATCTTGATCGCGACCCGGCGCTCGAGGCGCAGATCGGTGGCGAGGTACACCGTGGCCATGCCCCCGCGTGCAATTCGCGAGCGCACTTGATACCGGCCGTCAATAAGACGGCCAATCATCGGGTCGGTCGAGGGAACGCTCACTCCTTGATTCTACGGAATTCGGCGACGGCACCACTGCACGGCGCGCAGGGGCGCGGCATGCGGGTCGGGACCGGCCGCCCGGCTAGCCGAGCTGGCTGAGCCAGGCCTGCGCTGACGCCTCCCACTTGGCGTAATAGTCGGGGTAGGCCGAGATCTGCACGGCCTGCGCCGCCTGGGTCACGGTCATCGATTCCCAGCCCGCGATGTCGAGCAGACCGCGGGTCACGTTCGGGTTCGGGTTGCTCGCGCCGCCGAAAAAGGCGAGGCTGGCCCGCACCGGGTCCATGACTTGTTCCGGGGTACCCCAGCCGGCACTCGGCCGCTGCTGGAACAGACCGAGCGAGTCCCGGTCGCCGTAGTCCACGTTGCGCAGCCCGGATTCCTGGGCGGCCGCAGCCAGCGCCACGACGAGACCGGCATTGCTCACGCCGGCGCCCCGCCCGACCGAAACAATCGTCTGCGCGTTCTGTCGCATCTCCTCCGACATGGGCGTGACCACCCCGGACGTCGCCACCGGGAAAGTGACCGCCACGGATGCCGGCGCCACCGTGATCGGCAGGGTCAAAACCTGTCCGGGATAGATGATGCTTGACCAGCCGAGGCCATTGGCGTCGAGCACAGCCTGCACGCTGACCCCGGCCGCGTTGGCCACGGCGGTGATGGTCTCGCCCGACGCGATGGTGTGGGTCGTTGCTGCGGCAATCTCGGCGACCGGCTCGACGTAGGCGGCCGGTTCCAACACTGGTGCTGCGGCGAGCACAATGACCTGGCCGGGGTAGATGACGCTGGCCCCGGTCAAGCCGTTGGCCCCCAGAACGTCAGCGGTCTTCAGCCCCTGCGCGGCGGCGATACCGCTGATGGTGTCGCCGCTCTGCACCGAGTAGCTGGCAGCGGATGCGGCCGGCGCGGCCACGACGGCGGCCGGCGCCGCCGCCTGGGTCAGGGTCAAAACCTGGCCCGGAAAGATCAGGGCCCGGGAATCGAGACCATTCTGCGCCAGCACGGCCGCCGTCGACAGGCCGAACCGGGCGGCAATTCCGCTCACCGTGTCACCGTCAACGACCGAATACTGGGCGGGCGCAACCTGAACGGCGGCTGCCACCGCGGTCACCGATAGAACGGGAGTGGCCTCGGCGAGCTTCGACTTGAGCGGCTTCTTAGCCAGGGCCTGAGCCTGGGCCGGCGCCGCCAGGTTGAGGCTGATCGCGAGCGTGCTGACCAGCACGATCGGCACGGTAAGCAATGCCGAGCGGGAATGCGAGTCACCGGGCTTCTTCGCCCGCCGCTTCGCAGCAGCGTCACTGCCCGAGAAGGCCATGCCAACCGTCTCGGGAACGGTCGCGTTTCGTGCGGCGGACGCCGCGGCATCCGTCGTATTCGTTTTCACCTTGGTCGACATGGTGCTCCGTTCATTGTGCGCACGCGCGCTACCCGTTCAGCAAGTTCGTACAGCATCGTCTCGAATGCAGCAATCCCCACTGCGAGGTTTTCACAATTATGAGGGGGAGTCAATTGAATGGGCGACATGAAATGGCCGGTTCGCTAGGAAAAAGTGCCCGAAGGTTTTGCCTCGGACCCAAATCATGGGAAGCTAAAAGAGTGAGTGATGTGTCTTCAGAGCCCGAGTGGCTTACTATTCCTGCCCTAGTCAACCTGCTCGGAATGAGCCAGAGCCGCGTGCGGCACCTGATCGACGACAAGTACCTGCTGGCCATCCGGCGGGACAACGTTGTGTCGGTTCCTTCCCTGTTTCTGCGTGACGGCGCTCCCGTTCCCGAACTTCGCGGCACGCTGTTCGTGCTGGCCGACGACGGCTTCACCGACATGCAGGCCATGACCTGGCTGCTTGAGGTCGACGACAGCCTGGGCGTGCCCCCGATCGAAGCCCTTCGGGCCGGTCGCAAGGCCGAGGTGCGTCGCGTCGCCCAGGCACTCGCCTAACCGGGCACTCGCGCGGACCGGCCGGGCGCCGGCCGAACTGCCCCTCAGAACGCCCGGCGCGTCACCCGATCGGTCAGGTCCAGCAGCTTCTGCCTGGCCCCGGCGCTGATCGGCGCGGTCTCAAGCGCCGCGAGAGCCTCAGCCACCTGAGCTTCGATGAGCGCCTCGACCCGGTCGACGGCACCGCTGGCGCTGATGAGTTGCTGCAAGGCGCGAATCTGGGCGGTATTGAGCGTGGGGTTGCCGAGCTGGGCGTCGAGCGATGCTCGGTCGGCGTCGCTCAGACGTTCCCGCGCCAGCGCGATCAACACCGTGCGCTTGCCCTCGGTCAGGTCGTCGCCACTCGGCTTGCCGGTCACGGCGGCGTCGCCGAACACGCCGAGCAGGTCGTCGCGAAGCTGGTAGGCCATACCAAGCGGCAGGCCGAAGGCACGCAGCGAGTTCAGTTGCGTGGCCGAGGCCCCGGCCAGGGCCGCTCCGATCACCAGCGGGGCCTGAACGCTGTACTTGGCTGACTTGTAGACGATCACGCGCAGTGCCCGATCGAGCAACTCGGCTTCCGGCTGGGCCAGCCAAGCGCGCTCCTCGAGAATGTCCAGGTATTGCCCGGCCGTGACCTCAGTGCGCATGAAGTTGAATTCGAGCCTGGCGCGCCGTGCCGAAGCCCGATCGGCCAGCTCGTCCAGCCCCTCGTCGAGCAGCTCATCGCTCCAGCCCAGAAGTAGATCGCCGAGCAGAATCGCCGACGCCCGACCATACGAGGCGGAGTCGCCAGCCCAACCCTCTCGCTCGTGCAAACTTTCGAACAGCTTGTGGGCGCTCGGAGCTCCGCGACGGGTGTCTGAGTTGTCGATGATGTCGTCGTGCACGAGCGCCGCGGCGTGAAAAATCTCCAGCGCGCTGGCGGCCGAAACCACCGCGGCCAGGCCACCTGCGGCGGGTGCCGGGGCAGCGGATGCCGCGGCCTCGTCGTCCGCACTGACTGACGGCTGGATGGCCGTTGGCTGGCCCGATTCGGGGCCGGAATCCTGCGGCAGAACGCTCCGCGCACCCCAGTAACAAAACTGGGCTCGAAACCGCTTTCCACCGCTGAGAAACTGCCGTGAGTAGTCGATTAGAGGAGTCAAATCGGAGCTGATCAGGGTCACAATTGGTTCGCGGGACATGAGGTACTCGTCGATGCGAGATTGAACCAAGTCGACCAGGCGTTTGCTTTCAGGCACCCGTATAGCCTAGCCATCCTGGCGGGGCTAGAATGAGATAATTCGAACCGGGTCATTCGATTCTGGTCGGTTCGAATTAGTCTACCCACCCGCTCGATCCCGTAACTGGAGGGAATGAGATGCCGCTTTCGGAACAGGAGCAGCGACTCCTTGAAGAGATGGAGCGCAGCCTCTATCACAACGATGCCGACTTTGTCGCCAGCGTTGGAGTGTCCAGGCTTCGCCCGAACTATCGTTCCATCGCGATCGGCGTACTGCTCGCCGTCGCCGGCATTGTCGCTCTCATCGCGGGTGTAGCCATTGCGCAGTTGTGGCTCGGCATTCTCGGCTTCATCGTTATGTTCGGCGGTGTGCTTATCGCCGTGACGCCCGGCAAGGCCATTCGTTCGATGCCCGGACCATCGTCACCCGGTCGCCGTCCGGCGCAGGCCAAGTCCAACCAGGGTTTCATGGAACGATTGAACGACCGGTGGGACCGTCGCCAGGATGGTCAGTAGCGGCTACTCGCGCTGACCTCCACCGGGCACCCATAACTCAATAAATCGCTGCGCTGTAGGGCCGATCATCTGATCGGCCCTTTTTTTGTGCCCAAAAGTGGGTCGAAAGCATCCGTTCTTAGAACTGTCGCTCCATTTCCCTCCACTGTTAGTCCCCAGTGATTTCGGGCAAATTTGGCGATCAATTCTGAAAATTGGCGTAAATACCTAGGTTAGTGGATGAAGGTGGAGTAAAGTGGAGCCACACCTGAATCTGGCCGGAAGAAAGGGGTGAGCGTGTTCCTTGGCACCTACGCCCCCCGGCTCGACGAAAAAGGTCGCATTATTCTTCCCGCGAAGTTTCGGGAAGAGCTCTCCACCGGTGTGGTGATGACGCGGGGGCAGGAACACTGCATCTACGTGTTCAGCACCCGCGAATTCGAAACCCTGCACGACAAGATCCGCCAGGCGCCGGTCACGAGCAAGCAGGCTCGCGACTACCTCCGGGTGTTCCTGTCGGGCGCAAGTTCGGAAACACCCGACAAACAAAACCGCGTCACCATCCCCGGCAACCTCCGCAGCTATGCGGGGCTTGACCGGGAACTGACCGTCATCGGTGCTGGCAGCCGAGTCGAGATTTGGGACAGCGAAGCGTGGGCCACCTACCTCGCCGAGCAGGAAACCTCGTACGCCAACACGACGGAGGAGGTGATTCCGGGACTTTTCTAGCCCCTGGCGCCTGACTCCCAGCCGTTTTGCCCTGACACACTTCCCCGGTGCCAGGACGAAATGGAGGGGAATCAGACCTCACGGACTAGCCCGGCATTATGGCCAGTAACGAAATCCCCAGCAATGAAATCCACACCCCGGTGCTGCTCGAACGCTGCGTCGAGCTGCTCGCTCCGGCACTCACAAAGCCCGGCGCCGTGCTCGTCGACGCCACACTCGGCATGGGCGGCCACGCCAAAGCGATCCTCTCGCGCTTTCCGGAACTAACCCTGGTCGGCCTCGACCGCGACACCGAGGCCCTCGCTATTGCCGAAGAGCGCCTCAAGGGATTCGCAGGCCGGGTGCACCTCGTACACACCGTCTACGACGGTATCGGCGACGCGCTCGACGGACTCGGTATCACCGAGGTCGCCGGCGTCCTCTTCGACCTCGGCGTCTCCAGCCTGCAGATCGACCGCGTCGAACGCGGTTTCTCCTACTCCAAGGATGCCCCGCTCGACATGCGCATGGACGGCACAGCCGGCCTCACCGCCGAGAGCATCCTCGCCGACTACAGCGAACGCGATCTCAAGCGTATTTTCCAGGACTACGGCGAAGAGAAACTCTCGGCCCGGTATGCCAAGGCCATCGTCGAAGCCCGCGAAACGATACCGTTCGTGCGGTCCGCGCAACTGGTCGACGTGATCACCAAGGCCACCCCGGTCGCCATCCAGCGTCTCGGCCACCCGGCCAAGCGCGTGTTCCAGGCGCTGCGCATCGAGGTCAATCAGGAGCTGGCCGTGCTCGAACGGGCCATTCCGGCTGCGCTAGACCGCGTGCAGGTCGGTGGCCGCATCGTCGTCATGGCCTACCAGTCACTCGAAGACCGCATCGTTAAGCGGGCACTCGCCGCGGCATCCGGCTCCACCGCTCCGGCCGGGCTTCCGGTGGAACTGCCCGAACACAAGCCGCTGTTTACCCTCCTGCTCCGCGGTGCCGAACTGGCCTCCGACGAAGAAAAAGCACTCAACCCCCGCGCGACGCCGGTTCGGCTGCGCGCTGCTGTTCGACTGAGAAGGGCCGCCGCATGAGCGACAACCTGGCACGCGTCGCCTTTTCCTTCGAACCTGAACCGTTCGAGACCAGCGCACCGGCACGGCGTGGGTTTCGACTGGTCTCGCCGACGCCGAGCCGCCGTGCCCGCCCGCGCATCTTCTACGCCCTCACCGCGGTAGCAGGCATGGCTGCCATCATGGTCGCCCAGCTGCTGCTGAGCGTCGGCATCTCCCAGGGCGCGTATGAAATCTCCAGCCTGCAGTCGAGTCAGTCGGAACTCGGCCGCACGGCCGCGAGCGTGAGCGAAGACCTCGTGCGGGTATCCTCCCCGCAGAGCCTCGCCGCCAACGCTGAGGGCCTCGGCATGGTCAGCAACTCCAACCCCGTCTACCTGCGCCTCTCTGACGGCGCTGTTTTGGGCGCTCCGGCCTCGGCGTCGGGCTCGCAGGCCGGAGCGGCCAGCCTTGTTCCCAACGCCCTGCTGAACGGCAGTACCCTGCTGTCACAGCTTCCGGCGGATCCGGCGGCCGCCGGTGCTGTTGCGATCACGAGCGCACCGGTAGTTCCTGCGGGACTCGCGGCGCCCACTACCCGATAGTTTCCGTGACTCGACCATGATGGGCAGATGAGCGTGCGCAATACCCGAAGCAGTAGTGCCCGAAACAACCCGACCAATTCGCGGTCCAGCCGTCGTCGCACGCTTGTCACCATCCTCGTGCTGTTCGCCGTCATCGCCGTGTTCCTGGTGCGCCTGGTCGATATCCAGGTCGTGCAGGCCGATTCGCTCACCAAAGACTCAGTAGGAAACCGCTCGGTCGGCCAGGTCGTCTACGGTTCCCGCGGCGAGATCGTCGACACCAACGGTGTCGTGCTGGCCGGAACGGTCATGCGGTACAACATCACCATGTCGCCCGTGAACGCGACGCCCTTCAAACGAACCGTCGACGGTAAGAAGGTCGAAATCTCGGTGGCCGACGCCGCCGCCGAAATCGGTGCCGCCACCGGCCAGACCGGCGACGCCATTCTGCTGACCATCTCCACCGCCCTCGAGGCAAACGCCGAGGCCAACTTCGCCTACATCGCTCAGAAAGTCGATGTCGACGTACTCCGTGCCGTGCAAAACCTGCACATTCCCTGGACCTACTCGGAGAACAGCCCCAGTCGGGTCTACCCGAACGGCGCCGTCGCCGGCAATATGCTCGGCTATCTTTCGGGGGAGGGCGTGCCGCAGGCCGGCCTCGAATCCGGGCAGCATGCCTGCCTGGCCTCGACCAACGGTAAGGAAACCTACGAAAAGGGTGCCGACGGCGTGCGCATCCCCGGCAGCAGCGTCACGAGCACCGCCGCCGTCGACGGCGGTGACGTCGTCACCACCATCGACTCCGACCTCCAGTGGTTCGTGCAGCAGACCCTCGCGGCCCGGGCGCAGGAAACCGGGGCGGCCTGGGCGACCGCTGTCGTGCTGGACGCCAAGACCGGCAAGCTCCTCGCCGTTGCCGATTACCCTTCGGTCGATCCGAACAACGTCGGCGGTACCGAGAACCCCGAAGACCGCGGCTCCCGGGCCTTCACCCAATCCTTCGAACCCGGCTCGACCTTCAAAGCGCTGACCGCGGCATCCGTTCTCGATTCCGGCGTCGCCACCCTGCAGACCGGAATCGTCGCGCCTTACCGGTATTTGCCGGCCAACGGCGCGAACATCAATGACAGCCATTCGCACCCGGACCAGAACATGACCCTCACCGGCGTGCTGATCGACTCGAGCAACACCGGCATGTCCAAGTTCGGTGAGAAACTCACCGACCAGCAGCGCTACGACTACATGAAGGCGTTCGGCGTTGGCACCCCGACTGAAACTGGCTTTCCGCGCGAAGACGGCGGAATTCTGCACCCGGTCGACGAGTGGGACAACCAGACCAGCTACGCGACCATGTTCGGACAGGGTCTGACAACGAGCGCGCTGCAGGTCGCGAGCATCTACCAGACCATCGCCAATGACGGTGTTCGCATGCCGGTACAGCTGGTCGAGGGCTGCCGTCAGGCTGATGGCACCATGACTAACGTGCCCGATGCCACCGGAACCCGGGTGCTGTCCGAGACGGCGGCGAACGAAACCAGCGACGTGCTCGAGATGGTGTACCAGAAGAGCTGGGTGCAGAGTAAGTGGAACATTCCGGGCTACCGCGTGGCCGCCAAGACCGGAACAGCGCAGATGCCGGACGGCAAGGGCGGGTACTCTAACGGGTATCTGGTGTCGGTGTCGGGCTTCGCACCGGCCGACGATCCACAGTATGTCGTCTCGGTCAACATCGCCGACCCTGTTAAACTGAATACGTCTGCCGCACCGGCTCCGGTCTTCCAGGAGATCATGAGCCAGGTGTTGAAAAAGTACCGGGCGGTTCCCTCGGGCGCGACTGCGCCTGACCTCCCTTCCACCTGGTAAGAAAGCGAGCCCTGCGTGTCTGAATTGGCGCCGTCGGCTCTCCGTCCCGAGCACCCCGTTCCGCGGTCCTTGTCGGGATTGGTTGCCGAATTTGATCTGGAACTACGTGGAGACATCGACGGTCTCGAAGTCACCGGAGTGAGCCTGAGTTCGCGCACGGTGCAACCAGGCGACCTCTACGTCGGCGTTGCCGGGGCACACCAGCACGGTGCCACCTTCGCCGCGGCGGCCGCTGAAGCCGGGGCTGTGGCTATTTTGACCGACGAGGCCGGAGCGCTGCTCGCCGCGGCCAGCGGCCTGCCGGTTTTGCTGACACCGGATGCCCGCGCCGCGCTCGGCGCCGTCGCCGCCTGGATCTACCGCACCGACGACAATCCCGCGACCCTGTTCGCCGTCACCGGCACCAACGGCAAGACCAGTGTGGTCTACCTGCTGTTCGGCATCCTGAACCAACTCGGCGTCGTCTCCGGACTCACCTCCACCGCCGAACGTCGTATCGGCGACCTCGCCGTCACGAGTTCGCTGACCACGCCCGAAGCCAGCGAACTGCACGCCCTGCTGGCCCGCATGAACGAGGCCGAAGTGCGCGCCGTCGGCATTGAAGTCTCGGCGCAGGCCCTCAGCCGCTACCGGGTCGACGGCCTCGTCTTCGATATCGCCGCATTCACCAACCTCAGCCACGACCACCTCGACGACTACGCCGCGATGGACGACTACTTCCAGGCCAAGCTCGAGCTATTCCAACCCGACCGCTCGCACCGCGGCGTGATCACCGTCGACACCGACTGGGGCCGCCGCGTCGCCGACGAATGCCGCATTCCGGTGACGACCATCACCAACCGGGCCGATGTAGACGCCGACTGGCGCATGACCGTGGTCGGTGAAACCGCGTCCCACACCGACTTCGTACTCGACGGTCCCGACGGTCGCCGCCTGCACACCCGGGTGCCGCTGCTCGGCTGGTACATGGCCGCCAACGCCGCCCTGGCCATCGTCATGCTGGTCGAGAGCGGATTCGACCTCGACGCGATCCAGCACACGCTGAACCGCGACGGCGGCATCGTCGCGTTCATCCCCGGGCGCGCCGAGCGCATCTCCGGCGACCTGGGCCCGCTCGTCTACATCGACTACGGACACAGCCCCGATGCGTTCCTGAACACCCTCGCGGCCCTGCGCAAGTTCACGCCGGGCAAGCTGATCATGCTGTTCGGCGCCGACGGTGACCGCGACACCACGAAACGCGCCGATATGGGCCGAATTGCAGCCCAGGGCAGCGATATCGTGGTCGTGACCGACTTTCACCCGCGATTTGAAGACGCCGCGAGCATCCGCGCCGTACTGCTGAAAGCAGCGCGCGACGCCGTGCCAGACGGCGAGTTCTACGAGGTGGCCAACCCCCGTACGGCATTCCGTGCGGCGTTGTCACTCGCACACGAAGGAGACACCATTCTGTACGCCGGCCCAGGCCACGAGGACTACCACGAGGTACAAGGCGTGAAACTGCCGTATTCGGCCAGGGACGACTCCCGCCAGGCGCTCCGCGACGCTGGGTGGCTGTAAATGATCGCCCTCTCCCTGGCCGAGATCAGCCACGCCGTCGACGGTGCGCTGCACCTGACCGGCGCGGCCACCGCCGCTGACCTGATCGACGGATCGGTGCAGACCGACTCCCGCCTGATCGAACCCGGCTCGATCTTCGTCGCCAAGCCCGGCGCCGTCACCGACGGGCACGTGTTCGCGCCCGTCGCCGCCGCGCAGGGCGCCGCGCTGCTCATCGTGGAACGCCTGCTCGACCTGCCGGTCAGCCAGATCGTCGTCGCCGACGTCGTCGCCGCACTCGGTGCCCTCGCCTCCACGGTCGTCGCCCGCGTGCGCGCTGACGGAGCGCTCAAGATCGTGGCGGTCACCGGTTCCAACGGCAAGACCACGACCAAGAACCTGCTCCGCAGCATGCTCGAGCGGGTGGGCCCGACCGTCGCCCCGCGCGGCTCCTTCAACAACCAGGTCGGCGCGCCGATGACCATGCTCGAGGTGACCCCGGGCACGCGTTTCCTGGTGATCGAGATGGGTGCCAGCAGCGAGGGCGCCATCGCGCACCTCGTGCGTCTGGCGCGCCCCGACGTCGGCATCGTGCTCACCATCGGTCTCGCCCACGCCGGCGAGTTCGGCGACCTCGACGCCACCGTGCGCGCCAAATCCGAGATGGTCACCCACCTTCTTCCCACGGATGTCGCGGTGCTGAATGCCGACGATCCGCGCGTCGCGCAGATGCAGGCGATGACCCCGGCCCGTGTCGTTCGCTTCGGCGAATATGGTCAGGTTGATGTGCGGGCGAGCGACCTGCACTCCGGACGGACCGGCACCACCTTCACCCTGCACCTGGCGAGCGGGCAGAGAGCACCGGTCACCTTCCCGGTGCTCGGGGAGCACCACGTGATGAACGCCCTCGCCGCGGCCGCCGCTGCGGAGGTGCTCGGGGTATCACTCGGTGATATCGTCGCCGCTCTCGAGGCAACCACCCGGGCCGAACGCTGGCGCATGGAGGTGCTCGGCGGCAAGGATGACGTCACCGTCATCAACGACGCTTACAACGCGAGCCCCGACTCCATGAGCGCAGCGCTCAAGACGCTCGCCCAGATCGGCACTCCGGGACGGCGCACCATCGCGGTGCTCGGCGAGATGGCCGAACTCGGTGCACTAGCCGGTGAAGAGCACGATCGCGTCGGACTGCTCGCCGTGCGCCTGAACATCTCCCAGATAATCGTGGTCGGCCCCGCCGCCCGCCGCATGCACATCAGTACGATCAACGAGGGGTCCTGGGACGGCGAATCGGCGTATGTCGACACGCCCGACGAAGCCTTCGAACTCGTGCGCACCAGCGTGAATCCGGGGGACACCGTGCTCGTGAAGTCATCCAACTCCGCGGGTCTGCGATTCCTCGGCGATCGACTGGGAGACTTGTTCTCGTGAGAGTCCTTCTGCTGTCCGGAGCGTTTTCGCTCGCGTTCACCCTGTTTCTGACCCCGCTGTTCATTCGTTTGTTCAAGAAGTTAGGCTGGGGTCAGTTCATTCGCGACGACGGCCCCAAGAGTCACCACGCCAAACGCGGCACCGCCACCATGGGTGGCATCATCATTATTCTGGGCGTGCTGATCAGCTATTTCACAGCCATGCTGATCGAACAACGACCGTTCACCCCGTCGCCGCTGCTCGTTCTGTTCATGATGGTGGGCCTCGGCCTGGTCGGTTTTCTCGATGACTTTCTGAAGACCCGCAACCAGCGCAGCCTCGGCCTCGGCGGCTGGTCGAAGGTACTCGGGCAGGTCATCGTGGCCGGCGCCTTCGGTGTGCTGTCGCTGCAGTTCGTCGACCGTAACGGCCAGACGCCTGCCTCGACCAGCATCTCGTTCATTCGCGACCTGCCGCTGGACTTCATGAAACTCGGCACCTTCATCGGTATCGCCGTGTTCCTGCTCTGGATCTGCCTGATCGTCGCCGCGACGTCGAACGGGGTCAACGTAGCCGACGGCCTCGACGGCCTCGCCACCGGGGCCTCCATTTTCGCCATCGGTTCCTTCGTCGTGATCGGGTTCTGGCAGTCCAACCAGAGCTGTTTTGGGGGAGCGGATGCCTCAGACCAGTTCAAGTGTTACCTCGGCCCCGACTCCTTCGACCTCGCCATCGTCTCGGCGACCATCGTCGGCGGGCTGATCGGGTTCCTCTGGTGGAACACCTCACCGGCCAAGATCTTCCTCGGCGACACCGGGTCGCTCGCCCTCGGTGGCGCGCTGGCCGCCCTTGCTATTCTCAGCCGCACCGAACTGCTCCTCGTGCTCATCGGCGGCCTCTTCGTGATGGAAGCCGGATCCGTGATCGTGCAGCGTGCGTACTTCAAAATCACCCACGGTAAACGCATCTTTTTGATGAGCCCGATCCATCACCATTTTGAACTCAAGGGCTGGGCCGAAGTCACGGTGGTCGTGCGGTTCTGGATCATCGGCGGCCTGCTCGTCGCCGCCGGCGTCGGGTCGTTCTACCTCGAGTGGCTGTCTCGCTAATGAGCGACGCTGATCGCCTGAACACACTCACCAGCTGGCACGCCGACTGGAAGGGCCTGCGCGTCGCCGTGCTCGGCCTCGGAGTGACCGGTTTCGCCGCCGCCGACACCCTCGCCGAACTCGGCGCCGACGTGCTCGTGCTCGCGTCGCCCGGCCCCGACGAACGATTCGACCTGCTCACGGTGCTCGGCGTGCCGTTCGTGCAGGCTGACCTGCGCGAGGTGCCCGCGGAACTCGCGGCGCAACATCCGCACGTGATCATCGTCTCGCCCGGCTTCCACCCCGACCACCCACTGCTGGTCTGGGCGCACGAGAACGGCGTGCCAGTTTGGGGCGACATCGAACTGGCCTGGCGGCTGCGCGACAAGGTCGGCTCGCCTGCCGAGTGGTTGCTCGTCACCGGCACCAACGGCAAGACCACCACCGTGCAGCTCACCGCCAGCATGCTCGCCGCCCACGGCAGCCGCGTCGCCCCCTGCGGCAATATTGGTGTGCCCGTGCTCGACGCCATCCGCGATCCCGCCGGCTGGGACGTGCTCGTCGTTGAGCTCTCCAGCTACCAGCTGCACCACCTGCCGTTGAGCGGTCCGGGCGCCCTGCGGCCCTGGGCAAGCCTCTGCCTGAACGTTGCCGACGACCACCTGGACTGGCACGGGTCGGCCGAGGCCTATCGAGCTGCCAAGGCCAAGGTCTACTCGAACACGGCTGTCGCCTGCGTCTACAACACAGCGGATGCCGCGACCCTCGCGATGGTGCAGGACGCCGACGTGCAGGACGGCGCCCGGGCCATCGGTATCGGCCTCGGCGTGCCCGGACCGAGCGAATTGGGCATCGTCGACGGCATCGTCTGCGACCGCGCTTTTCTCGAGGACCGGTTCGAACGCGCCCTGGAATTGACCACCGTGCCGCACCTGGTCGCGGCCGGACTCGGTGCGCCGCACGTGATCATGGATGTGCTTGCCGCGAGCGCCCTCGCGCGCTCGTACGGAGCCCTGCCGGCCACCATTCACACGGCGCTGGAAACCTTCCACCTCGACGCCCACCGCATCGAAACGGTCGCCATCGGCGACGGCGTCGAGTGGGTCGACGATTCCAAGGCCACCAACCCGCACGCCGCCGACGCCTCCCTGGCCGCGTACGAGTCGGTGGTCTGGCTGGTCGGCGGGCTGCTCAAGGGCGTGGATATCGACCAGCTCGTGCAGAAGCACGTCGGCCGGTTGCGCGGCGCGATCATCATCGGCGTGGACCGCCTGGCATTACGCCAGGCATTCGCGCGACACGCCCCCGACCTGACCGTGTATGAGATCGACCCGGACGACACTGAACTAGTCATGACGCGGGCTGTGCGGCTGGCCGCCGAACTCGCTCGGGCCGGTGACACGGTGCTGCTGGCACCTGCCGCCGCATCGATGGACCAATTCGAGAGCTATGTCGAACGCGGGCGACTTTTCAATCAGGCAGTACACGACTTTTTGGGTAGGTGACGCGGATGGTACAGGTGCCGCGTAACCCCTCCTCCCGCACCCGGCCGACCACGCAGGCGCAGGCGTCGGCCTCCGGCTCACGACCTGCTGCCGGTTCACGATCCACGCCCGGATCACGGCCGGCCTCCGGTTCCCGTGCCGCTGCGGGGCGCCCGCCCGGGGCACCCGAAAAACCGGCGGCATCGGACGGCCCGGGCGGACCACAGGTGCGGATCAACCTCGGGCGGGTGTTCAAGTCCGAGGGCGGCAACTACTTTCTGCTGCTCGGCACCACCCTGTTCCTGGTGATCTTCGGCCTCGTCATGGTGCTGTCGTCGTCGTCGGTGGACTCGTTTTTGGCCGACATGGGCTTCTTCGGCGGACTGCTGCGTCAGGGCATGTTCGCGCTGATCGGTATTCCGCTCATGCTCGTGGTCAGCCGACTGCCGCTCGCGTTCTGGCGGCGCGTGGCCTGGCCGGCGATGCTCATCACCTGCTTCTTTCAGTTTCTGGTGGTGGCTACCGGGCTCGGCCGCGGTACCGGCGGTAACACCAACTGGCTGAACATTTTCGGCATTCAGTTCCAGCCGTCCGAGGGCATCAAGGTGGCCCTGGTCATCTGGCTCGGTGTGATCCTATCGAAGAAACAGCACCAGCTCGACGACTGGAAGCACGTGTTCATTCCGGTGTTCGGGGTGGGTGGCGGCGCCGCTTTGCTCGTCATGATCGGCGGCGACCTCGGAACCACCATGATCATGGCCGGCATTCTGTTCGGCGCTCTGTTCTTCGCCGGCGTCAAATTGCGCCTGCTCGCCGTGCCCCTGCTGGTGGGAGTGGGTGGCGCTATCGTTCTGGCCATTGCCAGCCCCAACCGTCTGACCCGCATCATGAGCTTTCTCAACGAGGGCTGCACCGAGCTGAGCGGTGAGATCTCCTCGAGCTGCTGGCAACCGCTGCACGGCACCTGGGCGCTGGCCAACGGCGGCGTCTTCGGCGTCGGCCTCGGCAACTCCAAGGCCAAATGGTCCTGGCTGCCAGCCGCCGACAACGACTACATCTTCGCCATCATCGGCGAAGAGCTCGGCCTGATCGGCTGCATAGTCGTGCTCGGCATGTTCATTCTGCTGGCCTTCGCCTTTCTGCGCGTCATGCGCACCGCCACGACCGTGCAGGCCAAGGTCTCCACGGCCGCCGCCATGGTCTGGATCATCGGCCAGGCTTTCGTCAACATCGGCGTGGTGCTCGGAGTGTTCCCCGTGTTGGGCGTACCGCTGCCGCTGATCTCGGCCGGTGGCACCGCTCTGCTCACCACCCTGGTCGCGATCGGCATCGTGCTCTCCTTTGCGCGCGGTGACCGCTCGAGCGAACCCCAGAACGATTTCACCGACTCCATTGAGGCTAACCGGGCATGACCACGTACCTTCTCGCGGGCGGCGGAACCGCCGGCCACGTCAACCCCCTGCTCGCCGTCGCCGACCGCATCCGTTTTTTTGAAGCGGATGCCACGGTGCTGGTTCTTGGAACCGCCGAGGGCCTCGAGGCTCGCCTGGTTCCCGCGCGCGGCTACGAACTCATCGTCGTTCCCCGGGTGCCGTTTCCGCGCCGCCCGAATCGGGCCGCCCTGCGCTTTCTGCCGCGCTTCAGCGCCGCCGTGCGACTGGTGAGAGACGTCATCCGCTCAAGGCACGTCGATGTCGTCGTCGGTTTTGGCGGGTACGTCTCCACACCGGCCTACCTCGCCGCCCGCCGTGCCGGGGTGCCGATCGTCATTCACGAGGCCAACGCCAGGCCCGGGCTGGCCAACAAACTCGGCGCTCGCTTCACCCGGCACGTCGGAGTCGCCTTCAGCGGCACGCCAATTCGGCACGCCCGGTTCGTGGGCATGCCGCTGCGGCCCGAAATCGAAGAACTCGACCGGGTGGAGGCGCGGCCCGCGGCGCTGGCGTTTTTTGGCCTCGACCCGGAACGCCCCGTGCTGCTCGTCACCGGCGGGTCGCTCGGTGCTCGCACACTCAACGCCACAATGGTCGCCTCGGCGCGGGAGATCGCGGCCGCCGGGTGGCAGGTGCTGCACATCACCGGGTCGAAAGCCGAGGTCGCCGACCCCGAGCTGCCGGATTACCACCTGCTGGCGTACTGCGACCGGATGGATCTCGCCCTCGCCGCCGCCGATTTCGCCGTGACGCGCGCGGGCGCTGCCACGGTGAGCGAACTGTGTGCGCTCGGTATTCCGGCGGTCTACGTGCCGTATCCGGTCGGCAATGGTGAACAGCGTTTCAACGCCGCGCCCGTGCTGGCAGCGGGAGGGGGCGTGGTGATCGCTGATGCGGACTTCGTGCCGGCCTTCGTTCAGGGTGAGTTGGTGACTTTGTTGGGTGACCGGGCGCGGCTGGGCGTTATGGCGCGGGGGGCGGCATCCGTTGGTGCGCGTGATGGAACGGCCCGCATGCTCGACCTGGTGCAGGGCGCGCTCGCGCCCATCGGGCGTTCGCACGCGTAACGTAGTTCCCGCAGCATCTGTTTTATTTGCCTCTAACTGCTATCGAGAAAGAGCACAACCGTGATCGCACCAGACCTCACTCTGACCATTCCCGACCAGCTCGGACGTGTGCACTTCGTGGGCATCGGGGGATCGGGCATGAGCGGTATTGCTCGTCTGTTTCTGGACCAGGGCTACACCGTCACCGGCTCAGACGCGAAGGACTCGCCCAACGTCACGGCGCTGCGCGATCTCGGTGCGACCGTGTTCATCGGGCACGAAGCGTCCAACGTCGGTGACGCCGACACCCTCGTGGTCACCGGAGCGCTCTGGCAGGACAACCCCGAGTACGTGCTCGCCAATGAACGCGGCCTTCCGGTGCTGCACCGGGCGCAAGCCCTCGCCTGGCTCATTCGAGCGCACCGGCTCGTGGCGGTGGCCGGTGCGCACGGCAAGACCACCTCCACCGGCATGATCGTCACAGGTCTGCTCGGCCTCGGCCAGGACCCCAGCTTCGTCAACGGCGGCGTGATCGAATCGCTCGGAGTCAATTCCGCCAGCGGCACCGACGACCTGTTCGTGGTCGAAGCCGACGAATCCGACGGCTCCTTTCTGCTGTACCACACGGCCGTTGCCCTGGTCACGAACGTCGATCCAGACCACCTCGACCACTACGGCTCCCTCGAAGCCTTCGAGGCCGCCTTCGTCGAATTCAGCCGCAACGCAACGGAGCTCGTCGTGATCTCCTCCGACGACGTCGGCGCGGTACGGGTCACCGGGGCCATCACCGCGGGCCTGAGCGCAGCGGATGCCGCCGCCCGCGTCATGACGTTCGGCGAGCACCCGGATTCCACCGTGCGCGTGCACTCCATCACCACGACGGGTCCGGTCAGCTTCAGCGTCTCCTGGCGTGGTCAGGATTACAACGCGACCCTGCGAATCCCCGGCAAGCACAACGCCATCAACGCGGCCGGCGCCTTCGCCGTGCTGGTCGGCCTCGGCTTCGACCCGGCGGCCAGCCTCGATGCCATCGCCGGGTTCGGCGGCACCCAGCGCCGGTTCGAGCTGCACGGAACGGTCGGCGGTGTCAGCGTCTACGACGACTACGCCCACCACCCGACCGAGGTGGCCGCAGCCCTCGCCGCCGCCCGCACCGTGGTCGGTGAGGGGCGCATCATCGCGGTGCACCAACCGCACCTGTACAGCCGCACCCGTCTGTTCGCGCGGGAATTCGCCGAGACCCTCGAAAGTTTCGCCGACCAGACCATCGTGCTCGGCATCTACGGCGCCCGCGAAGACCCGGAGCCCGGGGTCACCGGTGCGCTCGTCTCCGAACGATTCCGCGACCCGTCCCACGTCGCCTACGTGCCCGATTGGCAGGATGCCGCCGATTACCTTGCCAGCATCGCCCGCGACGGAGACTTCGTCGTGACCCTCGGCTGCGGCGATGTGAACCGCATCGTGCCCCAGCTGCTCGCCTCGCTCGAAAAAGTACGCGGATGAGGCGGCGGTGAGGCGGCCGGCCGGCTTCGACCGACCGAACGAGCCGCAGCCAGCGCGCCCGACCCCGACCGCGGCCCCGGCCGCGAAATCGCCGCGCGCCAAGCCGGCAGTGCAGCCACTCGCAGAATCTGACGACGCTCCGGCGTCAGCCCGACCGCCAAGGAAACGGGCTCCAGCGCCGACGAAACGGGCTCCAGCGCCGACGAAACGGGCTCCAACGCCGGCGAAACCGAAGAAAGCGCGCGGCGGCGTCGCAGCGCTCAAATCTACGCCGAAACCCTTTGATCCCTCCGACACGACGACGGAACCGATCGTGCTGGCCGGGGGAGGCGCATCCGCTTCGCCGGTCACGGTCAAACCGGTGCCGTCTGACTCGGCCCCGTCATCGGCACGGGCGGGCAGAAAGGCAGAATCGCTTGGAGAGGCCTCCGGCGGCACGCCCGGCGCCCGCGCGGCCCGGTCGGTGCTGCGGGCGGCCCAGCGCGCCCGCAAACGCTTCGAACGCGCCGAGGTGCGACGGTTCACCGGACGCACCCGGCGCCGGCGCACCGCGTGGATTCTCGGAGTCGGCTCGATCGTGCTTGCCTTCGGGCTCATCATCGGGGCGGCCTACTCACCGTTGATGGCCCTGCGCACGATCGAGGTCGTCGGCACCAGCCGGATTCCGGCGGCGGATGTGTCAGCGGCCCTCGCCGATCAGCTCGGCACCCCGCTGCCGCTCATCGACAGCGGCGTGGTCAAGGGCGAACTGTCGAAGTTCACGCTCATCCAGAGCTACGTCACGGAGAGTCGCCCGCCCGGCACACTCGTGGTGCGTATTGTCGAGCGGGTGCCGGTTGGCGTGCTGACCGGACCGACCGGATTCGACCTGGTCGATGCCGCCGGTGTCGTCATCGAGACGACGCCGGAACGCGCGGCCGGCTACCCGCTGATCGACGCGCCGGACGGCATCTCCAGCGCCGGGTTCAAGGCCGCTGCCGCGGTCCTCGCCGTGCTGCCGGAGAGCATTCGCACCCAGCTGGACTCGGTGACCGCGGTCACTACCGACGACGTCACCCTGAGCCTGCTCGGTGGCGAACGCGTGGTCTGGGGCAGCCCGGAAAAATCCGAGTACAAGGCCGTCGTGCTGGCCGCCCTGCTCGTGGGCCACCCAGCCGGCACCGTGAACGAATACGACGTCTCCTCGCCCGACAGCGCCGTGCTGCGCTGATTTTCGGCGTTCCGCCTCGCGACCGTGCCCGAAACGGATGCGCGCTACGGTAACCGCCGTAACGGCCACCTGTTTCGGGCGCGGTCGCGGTGAAGGGCGGCAACCGCTCGGCAAGATTCGGCGCGCCGCGATGCTGCACGAGCGGCTGAAAGCTGCTTGCGTGGCTGGCGCAGCTGGCGTGCCGTGCGCGCGAGCAGCATATGGGCGCGTGAAACCCAAAATGGGCGTGAAGGGGTTCGCGCGGAGCCCCGCAACGGGTCGCGGCAACGGATTCTTGGAGTTCTTCGCGACACGCGGGCGCGCCTCCCCAGCGACGCGCCGCGCCCGCATACTTTCGTAATCAGGAATTGCATACTCAGCATAACTTTAAACTTCGACTAGAGGTTTAGGGTTCCACCCGGAGGCCGGACGTGTCAAACAATCAAAATTATTTAGCCGTCATCAAGGTTGTCGGCATCGGCGGTGGCGGCGTCAACGCCGTCAACCGCATGATCGAACTGGGCCTCCGCGGTGTCGAGTTCATCGCCATCAATACGGATGCCCAGGCCCTGCTCATGAGCGACGCCGACGTCAAGCTCGACGTCGGTCGTGACCTCACCCGCGGCCTCGGTGCCGGTGCTGACCCTGAGGTGGGTCGCCGCGCCGCCGAGGACCACGCCGAGGAGATCGAGGAAGCCCTCGCCGGGGCCGATATGGTCTTCGTCACCGCCGGCGAGGGTGGTGGCACCGGAACCGGTGGCGCCCCCGTCGTCGCCCGCATCGCCAAGTCGATCGGCGCCCTCACGATCGGTGTCGTCACCAAGCCGTTCGGCTTCGAGGGCAAGCGTCGCCAGGCGCAGGCCGAGACCGGTGTCGCCTCGCTCAAGAACGAGGTCGACACGCTCATCGTCGTACCCAACGATCGCCTGCTCGAGATCAGCGACCGCGGCATCAGCATGCTCGAAGCTTTCGCGACCGCCGACCAGGTGCTCCTCGCCGGTGTGCAGGGCATCACCGACCTGATCACCACCCCCGGCCTGATCAACCTCGACTTCGCCGACGTCAAGTCGGTCATGCAGGGTGCTGGCTCGGCCCTCATGGGCATCGGCTCAGCTCGCGGCGCCGACCGTGCCATCAAGGCGGCCGAACTGGCCGTCGCCTCGCCCCTGCTCGAAGCTTCGATCGACGGCGCGCACGGCGTGCTCCTGTCGATCCAGGGTGGATCCAACCTTGGTATTTTCGAGATCAACGACGCGGCCCGCCTCGTGCAAGAGGCCGTGCACCCCGAAGCCAACATCATCTTCGGTGCCGTCATCGACGACACTTTGGGTGACGAGGTACGGGTCACCGTCATCGCCGCCGGCTTCGACGGCGGCGAGCCCGGCGCCAAGGCGGTCGAGGTTCGCCGTGCCGACCTCGTCGCGGCTGGCATCGCGGCCGGCGCCGGAACGGCTGCCGCCGGAGCTGCGGCATCCGCTGGCAGCGCCACGGGAACCCCAGCGACCGACTCGGGCAGCTACAGCGACGGCGAGCTCGCGGCCTCCGTCTGGGGCGGCTCCGACGCCGGCAACGGCGTGACCGTGGCCGACCCGGCCTTTGAAGAAGAGGCCGACGACCTGGACATCCCCGACTTCCTCAAATAAGGCGCGTTTACAGTAGTCCCGGGGACGATGTGTCAGAATGTCGACCCCGGGCGCACTGCCTTAATCGCACGTGACGAACAGAGCAGCATGAGCATGGCACTTCCTGACGCGGCGGCCGAACCGGCACCGGGCACAACGGCACCGAGCGATCTGGCCACCCGTCTGCAGACCGTGCGTGCTGGCGTCGCCGACGCCGCGGGTGAGGCTGGCCGTGACCCGGCCGACATCACCACGATCGTCGTCACCAAGTTTCACCCGATTTCATTGATCGAAGAGCTCTACGCCCTGGGTGTTCGCAACCTGGGGGAGAACCGGCACCAGGAGGCGCAGGGCAAGGCAGCGTCGCTCGCTGATCTCGACCTCGTCTGGCACTTCGTCGGTCAGATTCAGGGCAAAAAGGCGCGCCAGGTGCGGGCCTACGCCAACGTCATCCACTCGATTGATCGAGAGTCATTGGTGAGCGCTCTCGGCTCGGAGGAAGCGAGCGTTGACTGCTTCATTCAGGTGAATTTAACGGATGACGCGGCTCGCGGCGGTGTGGATCCCGCGAACCTGCCGGCCCTCGTCGACAGCGTTCAGGCCACACCGGGCCTCGTCCTGCTCGGCCTCATGGCCGTGGCGCCGCTCGGTGCTGAACCGCGACGGGCCTTTGCCCAGGTACGCGAGTTCAGCGAACAGATCCGCGGCCAGGCCCCGGACGCCACCGCACTGTCCATGGGCATGAGCCAGGACTACGCGGCGGCCGTGCTCGAAGGGGCGACACACCTAAGAATTGGCACTGCAATCACCGGCAATCGCCCGGTGCTCTAATAATCTCGAAGTAGCAAACCAACACGGAGGTCGACATGTCCAACCCGCTCAAGAAAACCATGGTCTACCTGGGTCTGGCAGACGAAGAGCTGGAGTACCAGGCACCCGCCGGTACCGGCAATTCCAACAGCGGCTCCAGTAACCATGCCGCTGCCAATCACGTGAGCGCCGTTCCCGCACGCGGGCACGACAGCAATGCCCCTCATGCCAACGCGGCCCACCATGATGCCGGTCGTGCACCGGTGACCCCCCTGCGTAAGACTTCGACCCCCCAGAATGTGGCTGCGTCTGAAATGAATGAGATTCTCACGGTTCACCCTCGCGCCTACAAGGACGCCCAGGTCATCGCCGAGTCCTTCCGCGAAGGGATCCCGGTCATCATCAACCTGTCGCAGATGAGCGACGGCGATGCTCGCCGCCTCATCGACTTCGCGAGCGGCCTGTCGCAGGGCCTGTACGGCAAGATTGAGCGCGTCACCGCCAAAGTCTTCCTGCTCTCGCCGTCCCACGTCGTCGTCTCCGGCGACAGCACCACCGAAGAGGGCGCTGAAGACAGCTCCTTCTTCGCGCAAGGCTAGACTTAAGCGTGACTGGTCTATCAATTCTGGGGAATCTTCTCTATTTCGTATTCTTCATGTACTTCCTCGTGCTCTGGGGTCGATTCATTATCGATCTCGTGCGCGGTGTCAACCGGGCCTGGCGCCCGTTGGGTTTCCTGCTGGTGCTCGTCGAACTCGTCTACACGCTGACCGATCCGCCGGTACGTTTCTTCCGTCGTCTGGTTCCGCCGCTTCGCATCGGGCCCATCGCTTTGGATTTCGGCTTCACACTGACGATGCTTTGCTGCATCGTCGGCATGACCGTGGCAGGAATAATACAACGCGCCTAGCGGGGCATGTATCCTTGTCGGATGACTGGTTCGCCGTGAGCCCGTACTCGCTCGTCGGCAGCCCGTAGTTAATAAAATACTTGAGCCACTCATGGGCTTGAGTCAGTCAAATGTTCACAATAAATACAAGTTTTGAGGGTGGAAAGCCATGGCGCTAACTCCGGAAGATGTAGTCAACAAAAGGTTCCAGTCGACCAAGTTCCGTGAGGGATACGATCAGGACGAGGTCGATGACTTTCTCGACGAGGTCGTCGTCGAACTGCGTCGCCTGACCAAGGAGAACGAGGAACTGCGGGGCCAGGTCGGCTCTGACGCTGCCCCGGCAGCTGAGGCTGCTCCGGTCGCTGCCGTGGTCGCTGAGCCCGTCGTGGTCGAACCCGTCGCCGCTCCTGTCGCCGCCGCACCAATCGACGAGACGGCCGGCACGACCAACCTGCTGCAGCTGGCTCGCCGCCTGCACGAAGAGCACGTCAAGGAAGGCGCCGAGAAGCGCGACGCCTTGATCGCTGAAGGCCACGCCACAGCAGCACGCGTCATTGCCGAAGCCGAGACCCAGCAGCGCGTGCAACTGCAGAAGCTCGACCAGGAGCGTTCAACGCTCGAGGGCAAGATCGACGAGCTGCGTACGTTCGAGCGCGAGTACCGCCTGAAGCTCAAGAGCTACATCGAGGGCCAGCTCCACGACCTCGATGCGACCTCGGTCGACGCCGGCAACGCGCCGAAGCCCAGCTTCCAGGGCTTTGGAGCCTAGGGCCCGAACGAAGAAGCGTTCGCGAGCGCTTATCGTTCTAGCCCTCGTCGCGCTGGGCGTTTACGCGCTCGATCAAGTCAGCAAGTACCTCGTCGTCGCTTCGATGACCGAGGGGTCCATGATTCGGGTTCTGAACGACGTGCTGCAACTGCACTTTGTTCGGAACCCGGGCGCGGCGTTCTCCCTGGCCAGCGGCTCCACTTGGATCTTCTCGATCATCGCCGCGGCCGTCGTCATCTTCATCGTCTGGTTCGCCCGGCGCATCCGCTCGTTCGCCTGGGGACTGGTCTTCGGGCTCCTACTCGGCGGAGTGCTCGGCAACCTGACCGACCGGCTGCTGCGCGAACCCGGCTTCGGCGTCGGGCACGTCGTCGACTTCATCTCCACACCGTGGCTGCTGCCGGCGATCTATAACGTCGCCGACATGGCCATCGTGAGCAGCATGGTCATCTTCATGATCTTGACCATTCGCGGCATCGGCCTCGACGGCAACAAGGTCGTGGCCGAAAGCAAGACCGCCACGCCAACACTGAAACAAACGGATGCTGTGACCCCCGATACCACCACCAGCGACACCGTTGCCCCCACCCGTGAACGGCCAGCCCCGGGCGCCGAGGCCCTGCGATGACCGGCTCCCCGGGCCTGTCCAGCCCCCCGGAGCGGCGATCACTGCCGCTCCCCGACGGTCTCGAAGGAGTGCGCGTCGACGCCGGCCTGGCCAAGCTGTTCGGTTTTTCCCGCAGCTTCGCTGCCGAGGTGTCCGAGGCCGGCGGAGTCGTGCTCGACGGCACCGTGGTGGGCAAGTCCGAACGTTTGCGGGCCGGCAGTTGGATCGAAGTGACCTGGCAGCCCAAACAGCCACTCCGCATCATCCCCATCGCCGTTCCCGACCTCACCGTTGTGCACGACGATGAGAGCATCATCGTGATCAACAAGCCGGCCGGTGTCGCCGCGCACGCGAGCGTCGGCTGGACCGGGCCGACCGTACCCGGGGCCCTCGCCGCTGCGGGTTTTCGCATCGCCACCTCCGGTGCCGCCGAGCGCGCGGGCATCGTGCACCGCCTCGACGTCGGCACGAGCGGTCTCATGGTCGTCGCCAAGTCGGAGACGGCCTATGTTGCACTCAAGAAGGCGTTCCACGACCGCGAGGTCGAGAAGATCTACCACACGGTCGTGCAAGGCCACCCCGACCCACTTGCCGGCACCATCGACGCCCCGATCGGCCGCCACCCGCGGTCGGACTGGAAGTTCGCGGTCATGGCCGACGGCAAGCCCTCGATCACCCACTACGAGACCCTCGAAGCCTTCCCCTACGGTTCCCTTCTCGAGGTGCACCTGGAGACGGGGCGCACCCACCAGATTCGGGTGCACATGACGGCCCAACGGCATCCGTGCGTCGGTGACGCCATGTACGGAGCCGATCCGTCGATCACCGCCCGGCTTGGTCTCAAACGCCAGTGGCTGCACGCTAAACAGTTGGCGTTCACTCACCCGGACAGTCACGAGTGGGTCACCTACAACGCCGACTACCCGGCCGACCTCTCGCACGCCCTCGCGGTGCTGCGCGGAGACTGACCGAGGCCGACTCGTCCCTAATCGTTTCACCAACTCGTCGGAGTCCCTGTGAGTAACCCGGTCAGTGCCACTGACAATTTCGTCCACCTGCACGTGCACAGCGAATATTCCATGCTCGACGGCGCCGCCCGGGTGAAACCCCTGATCAAAGCTGCGGTGGAGCAGGGGATGCCGGCGGTCGCGATCACCGACCACGGCAACGTGTTCGGCGCCTTCGACTTTTGGAAGAGCGCGACCGACGCCGGCATCAAGCCGATCATCGGCACCGAGGCGTACATCACGCCCGGCACCGATCGTCGCGACAAGACCCGGGTGCGCTGGGGCACGAGCGGGCAGAACCGTGACGACGTGGGTGGCGCCGGCTCGTACACCCACATGACGTTGCTCTCCGAGAACACGGCGGGCATGCACAACCTGTTCCGGCTCTCGTCGAAGGCGAGCCTCGAGGGCTACTACTTCAAACCGCGCATGGACCGCGAGCTGCTCAGCCAGTTCTCCAAAGGCTTGATCGGCACGACCGGATGCGTCGGTGGCGAAGTGCAGACCCGCCTGCGCCTCGGTCAGTACGAGGAAGCCAAGAAAGCCGCCGGCGATTTTCAGGACATCTTCGGCAAGGAGAATTTCTTCTGCGAGATCATGGACCACGGCATCGACATCGAACGCCGCACCATGACCGACCTGCTCAAGCTGGCCAAGGAGCTCGACTTGCCGCTGCTGGCCAGCAACGACCTGCACTACACCCACGCGCACGACGCCACCGCGCACGCCGCTCTGCTCTGCGTGCAGTCGGCATCGACCCTCGACGACCCGAACCGGTTCAAGTTCGACTCCAACGAGTTCTACCTGAAGACGGCCGCTCAGATGAGGCACCTGTTTCGGGACCACCCCGAGTCCTGCGACAACACGCTGCTCATCGCCGAGCGCTGCGAGGTGGAATTCAACACCCAAGCCAACTACATGCCCCGTTTTCCCTGCCCGGAGGGTGAGAACGAGGAAAGCTGGTTCATCAAGGAGAACGAGATCGGGCTGGCCAAGCGCTACCCGAAGGGCATCCCCGCAGATGTGCGAAAGCGTGCCGACTACGAAATCGGCATCATCGTGCAGATGGGATTCCCCGGCTACTTTCTGGTCGTCGCCGACTTCATCATGTGGTCCAAGCAGCAGGGAATCCGTGTCGGCCCCGGCCGTGGTTCGGGTGCCGGCTCGATGGTCGCCTACGCGATGGGCATCACCGACCTCGACCCGCTCGTGCACGGCCTCATCTTCGAACGGTTCTTGAACCCCGACCGCGTCTCCATGCCCGACTTCGACGTCGACTTCGACGAGCGTCGCCGCGGTGAGGTCATCAAATACGTCACCGAGAAGTACGGCGAGGAACGCGTCGCCCAGATCGTCACCTACGGCACGATCAAGGCCAAGCAGGCCCTGAAAGACGCCTCCCGCGTGCTCGGCTTTCCGTTCGGCATGGGCGACAAGCTCACCAAGGCCATGCCGCCGGCGATCATGGGCAAGGACGTGCCACTGACCGGTATGTTCGACAAAGACCACCCGCGCTACCGCGAAGCAGCCGACTTTCGGGCCGTGATCGAAAGCGACCCCGAGGCCCGCACCGTCTTCGACACGGCCCTCGGCCTGGAGAATCTCAAGCGCCAGTGGGGCGTGCACGCCGCCGGCGTGATCATGTCGAGCGACCCTTTGATCGACATCATCCCGATCATGAAACGTGAAGCGGATGGCCAGGTGGTAACGCAATTCGACTACCCCGCCTCCGAAGCGCTCGGACTGATCAAGATGGACTTCCTCGGGCTGCGCAACCTCACCATCATCGACGACACCCTCGACAACATCGCCGTGAACCGCGGCCACCGACCCGTACTCGAAGACCTCGGCCTGGAAGACCCCGCCGCGTACGAACTGCTCGCCCGCGGCGACACCCTCGGCGTGTTCCAGCTTGACGGCGGGCCGATGCGCGCCCTGCTGCGGCTGATGAAACCCGACAACTTCGAAGACATCTCGGCCGTCATCGCGCTGTACCGCCCGGGGCCCATGGGCGCCAACTCGCACACCAACTACGCGCTGCGGAAGACCGGCGTGCAGGAGATCATCCCGATCCATGCAGAGCTTGAGGAAGCCCTGAAAGATGTCATCGGCAACACCTACGGCCTGATCGTCTACCAGGAGCAGGTCATGTCGATCGCGCAGGTGCTCGCCGGCTTCACGCTCGGTGAAGCCGACCTGCTGCGCCGCGCCATGGGTAAGAAGAAGAAGTCCGAGCTGGATAAGCAGTTCGAGGGCTTCTCCAAGGGCATGCAGGACCGCGGCTATTCAATGGACGCCGTCACCACGGTCTGGAATATCCTGCTGCCATTCTCCGACTACGCCTTCAACAAGGCACACTCCGCCGCCTACGGCGTGCTCTCCTACTGGACCGCGTACCTCAAGGCCGTCTACCCGGCCGAATACATGGCCGCCCTGCTCACGAGCGTCGGTGACTCCCGCGACAAGCTCGCGCTCTACCTCAACGAGTGCCGCCGCATGGGCATCCAGGTGCTGGCGCCCGACGTGAACGAGTCGATCGGGTTCTTCGCGGCCGTTGGCACGGACATCCGTTTTGGTTTGGGTGCCGTGCGCAACGTGGGCTTCAACGTGGTCGAGGCCATTCGCGGTGCCCGCGAGGAGAAGGGGCGCTTCGAGTCGTTCCACGACTTTCTGCGCAAGGTGCCGCTTCCTGTCGCCAACAAGCGCACGATCGAATCTCTGGTCAAGGCCGGGGCGTTCGATTCGCTCGGCGCGACCCGGCGCGGCATGGTTGAGATTCACGAATCCGCCGTCGAATCGGCCGTCAAGATCAAGCGCGAAGAGAGCAACGGCAACATCGGGTTCGACTTCGACAGCCTGTTCGACGAACCGCAGGACACTGAGCAGGTGCCGGACCGGCCGGAATGGAGCAAGAAGGAGAAGCTCGCCTACGAACGCGACATGCTCGGGCTCTACGTGTCCGACCATCCGCTCGCCGGGTTGGAGATCCCGCTCGCCAAGCATGCCAGCACCACGATCGCCGACCTGATCGCCTCAGAGTCGACCGAGGACGGCGACACGGTGACCGTGGCCGGCCTGATCACGAGCGTGCAGCATCGCATCGCGAAGAAGTCGGGCAACCAGTACGGCATGATCCAGGTCGAGGACTTCGGCGGTGAGATCACCGCGATGTTCATGGGCAAGGCCTACCTCGAGTTCGCGCCGGAACTGATCAGCGACTCGGTCGTCGTGGTGCGTGGGCGGGTGAGCCTGCGCGACGACGGCATGAACCTGCACGCGTTCAGCGTGTTCCAGCCGGAGCTCGGGCAGGGTTCAGACCAGAGCATGGTCTCGATCACCGTGGGGGAGGCCCGTGCGACGACCGACACGGTAAGTGCGCTCGGTGAGATTCTCAAGCGCCACGCCGGCGACGCCGAGGTGCGGCTCAAACTGGTCAAGGGTGATGTGGCCCGGGTGTTCGAGCTGCCGCACCGGGTGAAAGTGAGCGCCGACCTGTTCGGCGAACTCAAGAGCATTCTCGGCCCGAACTGCCTGACCTGATCCTCGGACCGGATTTCGTCACCGCAGACCGCAGATGACTGACAGGATGCGAGCCTAGGCTGGCAGCATGCACAAGCGAGAGCCGATCTACCAGGCCGCCATCGGAGCCGGGCGAGCCCTGTTCGGCCTGCTTCGGGTGCGCCGCACTGTCACCGGGCTCGAGCAGCTGCCGGCGAGTGGCGGCGCCGTGCTGGCGGTCACCCACTTCGGGTACCTGGACTTCGCCTTGGTCGAGTGGGTGACTTGGCTGCACAACCGCCGCCATATCCGGTTCATGGCCAAGAAGGGCGCCTTCGACCAGAAGCTGGTCGGGCCCCTGCTGCGCGGCATGAAGCACATCTCGGTCGACATGGAGAGCGGCGGCGCGGCCTACGCGCAGGCCGTCGAGGCCCTGCGCGCCGGCGAACTGCTGGGAGTCTTTCCCGAGGGAGGTGTCAACGCCTCGTTCACCGTGAGGGAGCTCAAGACCGGTGCCGTGCGCATGGCACTGGCCGCGAACGTGCCGATCATTCCGGTGGCGGTGTGGGGCGGGCATCGGCTCATGACCAAGAACCATCGTTCGACGCTGAGGGAGCGGATCGGCGTGCCGGTCAGCATCCGTTTTGGGGAACCTTTTTCAGCGGATGCCGCTGGCCGCGTTGACGACGACGTCGCGGATACCACGCTACGGCTCCACGACACCCTGCAGGCCCTGGTTGATGCCGTGCAGGCGGAGTATTCGGTGCCGGGTACCGGCCAGTGGTGGCAGCCGGCGCACCTTGGCGGAACGGCGCCGACTCCGGCGGAGGCGGCGGTGGCCGAGGCTGAACGCCGTCGTCGCAAGGCTGCCGAGAAGCTGGCCGGCAAGAAGTAACGGCCGCGCTCCTCGAGCATGCAGTGGCTCTTGTCTAAAGTATGTCCAGGCTCAGGGGAGTCCCGCCCCGCCGCGAGACGACAGCTTCGGCCCCTTGGGAGCTCGTCGAGGGGCCGATGGTGTCGTCTCGCGCGGACGATAGGGCCGAAAGTGGCATCTCGCGCCAGAGTTGCCCCTGCGGTCCGCGCGGTGGCCGGGCTGGTCTAGACAGCGGCGCCCGGAACCCGGTAGGTGCGCTCGTGGTAGAGCAGGGCCTCGTCGTCGGTGCCCATGCCGCCGCCCTCGATCTGCACGACCACGACGGCGTTGTTGTGCACCGAAACCCGTTCGACAACGCGGCCGAGCATCCAGCTGGTCACCCCGGTCAACACGGGCAGCCCGTACGGGCCAGGCTGCCAGTGATCGCCGACGAAACGTTCTGCGTGCGGGCCGGCGAGCTTCTCGGCGATGGCCCGGTTGTGGGCACCCAACATGTGGATGGCCACGCGGTCGGCTGCGGCGATCGCAGCCCACGAGCTGGCCGACCTGGCCATGTTGAACGTTGCGAGTGGCGGAACCGCCGACAGCGAGGCCAGGGAGGTGGCCGTGAACCCGACGGGGCTGCCGTCGGGCGCGAGTGTCGTGATCGCTGCGACGCCGGCAGCGTGGCGGCGGAACGCGTGTTTGAACGCGGCAAGGTCGTCGGGCGCATTGGGGTCGGCGGCCAGCGGTGGGGCTGCCGGGAGAGTAGTCAGTGGGGGTTCAACGTTGCTTTGCATACTCAACCAACAATCTGTTTCAACCTCAGCCTATTCCCGCGCGCTGAGTGTTACGCCTCATGGACGGATAGGCTGGATCACGATGATCCAGACTATTGACCTTCGCGGAAGCGAGCCCACACCGGCCGCGCTCCTGGCCTCCGTTCCCCGCGCCCTGACCAGCGTGGCCGTCGCCGCCGATATCGCGGCCGAGCTGATCGCCGATGTGCGAGCGCGGGGCGGAGCCGCCCTGCTCGACCAGGCCGAACGCCTCGACCGGGTGCGCCCGGGCCAGGTGCGCGTTCCAGCCAGCCACATTGCCGACGCGGTCGCCGGGCTCGACCCGGACGTGCGCACCGCTATCACCGAGACCATACGCAGGGTGCGTCTGGCCAGTGCTGCGCAGGTGCCGCCGCACGTGACGACCACGATCGAGGCCGGAGCCACCATCACCCAGCGCTGGCAGCCGGTGAACCGGGTCGGACTCTACGTTCCCGGCGGCAAGGCCGTCTACCCGTCGAGCGTGGTGATGAACGTCGTGCCCGCTCAGGTCTCCGGGGTGCGTTCGATCGCGCTCGCCTCACCGCCGCAGAGTCACTTCGACGGCCGTGTGCACCCCACCATCCTCGCCGTCGCCGGCCTGCTCGGCGTCGACGAGATCTACGCGATGGGCGGCGCCGGTGCCATCGGCGCCCTCGCCTACGGCGTCCCCGACATCGGCCTCGAACCCGTGCAGATCGTCACCGGCCCCGGCAACGTGTACGTGGCCGCCGCGAAGCGGCTCATCCGTGGGCAGGCCGGTATCGACTCCGAGGCCGGACCCACCGATATCCTCGTGATAGCGGATGCCGCGGCCGACCCGCTGCTCGTCGCCGCCGACCTGGTGAGCCAGGCCGAGCACGACGAGCTCGCCGCCACCGTGCTGGTGACCGATTCGATCGAACTCGCCGATGCCGTGGCGGCGCGCCTGGCCGTGCTGGCGGCATCCACTACCCACAGTGAGCGAGTGACGGCGGCGCTCGGCGGCCGCCAGTCGGCCATCGTGCTCGTCGATAACCTGCACGTCGCGGCCGGTTTCAGCAACGCCTTCGCACCGGAACACCTCGAGATCCAGACGAGTGATCCCGACGCCGTGCTGGCCGAAATCGAGAACGCCGGAGCTATTTTTCTCGGCCCGTATTCGCCGGTGAGCCTCGGCGACTATGTTGCCGGTTCCAACCACGTGCTGCCGACCGCGGGAGCGGCCCGGTTCTCCTCCGGCCTCGGCGCCTATACGTTTTTGCGGCCGCAGCAGGTCGTGCGCTACGACCGTGCGGCGCTCGAAGCCGTCGCCGGTCACATCCGTGCGCTCTCCGACGCCGAAGCGCTGCCCGCGCACGGAGACGCGGTCACCGCTCGCTTCGAGTGAGCCCCATTCCGCGAGAGCGGGAATTTCGTAACTTCAGCCCAACCGAAGCAACATAATTCCCGCTCTCGCGAACCTCAGGGGCGCAGGCCGCTAGGCTGGAGGCACAATGTTCTGCCCGTTCTGTCGCCACCCCGATTCCCGAGTCGTCGACTCGCGCACGAGCGACGACGGGCTCTCGATTCGCCGTCGGCGGCAGTGCCCGGAGTGCGGCCGTCGCTTCAGCACCACCGAGACCGCGAGCCTGAACATCATCAAGCGCAGCGGCGTGGTCGAGCCGTTCAGCCGCGAGAAGATCGTCTCCGGCGTGCGTAAGGCGTGCCAGGGCCGACCGGTCACCGACTCCGACCTCGCCATGCTCGCCCAGAAGGTCGAAGAAACCATTCGCCAGACCGGCGCCTCCCAGGTCGACGCCAACGACATCGGCCTCGCAATCCTGCCGCCCCTGCGTGACCTCGACGAGGTCGCCTACCTGCGATTCGCGAGCGTCTACCAGGGCTTCGACTCCCTCGACGACTTCGAAGCGGCCATCACCCAGCTGCGCACCGAGCATACGGCCCGCTCGAACAGCCTCAAGACAGCGGATGCCGTGGACGCGTCCGCCGCCACCAGTTCCTCGAAAGCGTAAGGCCCAGGGCTCGATGTATCCGCTGTTCTTCAAGTACGTGCTCACCCGACTGGATCCCGAGCGTGCCCACCACCTCGCCTTCACCGTCATCCGGCTGCTGCCGACGCTCGGCATCGGTCGCTTGGTGCACCGTTTCACCCGCCCGCGCACCGACCTCGGGGTCGACACCCTCGGCCTGCACTTCACTTCTCCTTTCGGCGTCGCGGCCGGTTTCGACAAGGACGGCGAGGCCGTGCTCGGCCTCGGCCAGCTCGGCTTCGGCCACGTCGAGGTCGGTACGCTCACCGCCGTCGCCCAGCCGGGCAACCCCACACCGCGCCTGTTTCGGCTCGTGGCCGATCGTGCCGTCATCAACCGCATGGGCTTCAACAACCACGGCGCCGCTGCGGCCGTCGCCCGGCTGAGGCGAATTCGCGCTGCGCCGCATCGCCCGGTGCTCGGCATCAACATCGGCAAGAGCCGCGTCACGGCCGTCGAGAGCGCCACGGCCGACTACCTGCAGAGCGCCCGGACCCTCGCCGCCCTCGCCGACTATCTCGTGGTCAACGTGAGCTCACCCAACACCCCGGGCCTGCGCGGACTGCAGGAGCTCGACCAGCTCGCGCCGCTGCTCACCGCGGTCAAGGGTGCCGCCGGTGCCACGCCGCTGCTCGTGAAGATCGCGCCCGACCTGAGTGATGAGGAGGTCGCCCGCATCGCGACCCTCGCCGTCGACCTCGGCCTCGACGGCATCATCGCCACAAATACCACGATCTCCCGCACCGGACTGAAAACGGATGCCGCCACCGTCATCGCCGCCGGAGACGGCGGACTGTCCGGCGCCCCGCTGCACGCGAGGTCACTGGCCATTCTCCTGCAGATCCGCGCCGTCGTCCCGGCCGATTTCTGCGTCATCTCGGTCGGCGGAGTGGACACAGCGGCCCAGGTCGCCGAGCGCCTCGCGGCCGGAGCAACCCTCGTGCAGGGCTACACGGCGTTCCTCTACCGCGGTCCGCTCTGGGCGCGCCAGATCAACCGCGGACTCGACCGCATCCTGGCCGGAACCGGCCGCTAGCAGAGCCCGCAGAATTGGTCTAGTGGAGGCTATCCTCCTTTTTCCGACATCCGTTCGAAACAAAGTTGAACTCGAACTGATATATGACACGCCTAGACTGCCATTTCCGGGCGTTCTCCACTCGCAACAATTCCCGTCAGCCCGCGTTTCAGTACCACAGCTGCTGTAATCCCACAGAGCCCTTGCACCCTCGAGAGGAACCCCGCAATGACCCCATCCAGAGGCTCTTTCTATCGTCGAACGGCAACCCGGGTCGTGCGCGGTGTCGCGGTCGCGGCCGTGCTGGCCCTCTCGCTTGCTGCCTGTGCGGGCAGTGACGACGCGAAAGTGGGAGCCGATGGTGCCGCGGCATCGTTCGGTGACGCGAGCATTCAGTTCAGCTGGATCAAGAACGCCGAATTCATGGGCGAGTACCTCGCCGACAAGAACGGCTACTTCACCGAGGCCGGACTCGACAATGTCGACATGATCGAGGGCCCCGCCTCGATCGAAGCCGCCGTCATCTCGGGCAATGCCGACATGGGCATCGGCAATGCGATCTCCACCGGCACCATCATCGCCAACGAGGGCGCGCCGCTGAAGATCATCGGCGCCACCTACCAGAAGAACCCCTTCACCATCCTGTCGCTCGCCGACAAGGGCAACATTGCCACCCTTGACGACCTTAAGGGCAAGACGATCGGCGTGCAGGCGAGCAACCTGAGCCTGTGGGAAGCCTTCCTCAAGGTCAACGATATCGATGAGAAGTCCCTGACCACCCTCCCGGTGCAGTACGACCCGACCCCGCTGTTCAACGGCGAGGTCGATGGCTGGTTCTCCTACCTCACCAACGAATCCATCGACGCCGAGCTCAAGGGCCTGGGCCCGGTCAACCTGCCGCTGGCCGACTTCGGCCTGCCGTTCGTCGCCGAGACCCTCACGGTCACCGACGATGCCATCACGAACGACCGCGAGAAGCTCAAGGCCCTGCTCGTCGCCGAGATTCGCGGCTGGACCGACGCCATCAACGACCCGGATGCCGCCGCGAAGCTCACCGTCGACACCTACGGCCCGACCTTCGAGCTGACCATCGAGAAGGAGACCCGTCAGGCCGAGATCCAATCCGCCGACCTCGTCGTGAGCGCGGACACCGTGGCCAACGGCCTGTTCTCGATCAGTAAGGAACTGCAGCAGCAGAGCATCGATACCCTCGCCGCGACGGGCCTCACCATCACCGCGAGCCAGCTGTTTGACATGACCCTGCTCGACGAGGTCTACGCCGAGAACCCGGACCTGCTGGCCTACAGCAAGTAGCAGTGGCGCCCGGCCGGCCGGGCATCCGCCAGAACGCATCGAGCGTTTCAGCGGATGCCCGGGTGGAACCTAAAATAGGCACCTGCCCGAAATACCACGCAGACCCGCCAGCCGTGCAGATCTGCCAGCGCCAAGGAGCGAACCACGTGAGTAGTACTGATGCCGGAATTCTGGACTCGGTGACGGAGCGCGGTGCCGGGGGCGAAGCGTCGGGCACCGGCCTGCACATCTCCCAGCTGCACAAGGTCTTCGCGGTCGGGCGCAGAGATGTCGTCGCCCTCGACAACGCCAACCTGCACACCGACAAGGGCAGTTTTCTCTCCCTGCTCGGTCCCTCGGGCTGTGGAAAATCGACCATCCTGCGTATTCTGGCCGGCCTGGAACAGCCCACGAGCGGCACCACCAGGGTCGACGGCAAGAGCCCCCAGCAACTTCGGCAGGGACACCAGCTTGGCATCGCCTTCCAGGATTCAGCGCTGCTGCCCTGGCGCAGCGTGCGCTCGAATATCCGCCTCCCGTTCGAGGTCGCCCGCGTTCCCGTCGACGAGGCCTACATCGACGAACTGATCGCCCTCGTCGGCCTCACGGGCTTCGAGAAAGCCAAGCCGGCGCAGCTTTCCGGCGGCATGAAGCAGCGCGTGTCGATCGCTCGGTCGCTCGTGCTCAAGCCCTCTGTGCTGCTGCTCGATGAGCCGTTCGGGGCCCTCGACGATATGACCCGGCAGCGACTCAACCTCGAGCTGCTGCGCATCTGGACCCAGAAGCCGGCCACGACCCTCATGGTCACCCACGGCATCGCCGAAGCCATCTTTCTCTCCGACCACGTCGCGGTCATGAGCGCCAGGCCCGGCCGCGTCAAGGAAGTCATCGACGTCGACCTTCCGCGGCCCCGATTGCCCGAGATGATGCGTTCGCCCGAGTTCCACGCGCTGCACGACCGCGCCTCCGACCTGCTGTTTAGTGATGCCGCCGCGCCGGGCGCCGACCAGTGATCCGAGGTTCGCTGCGCGCCCTGCCCGCCTGGGCGACCGGCCTGATCGGCGGCGCGATCGTCATCGCCCTGTGGTGGCTGGGCGCGGTCACGGTTTTCGCCGAGGTTGGTTCCATGCCCGGAGGCGCGGTGCCCACCCCGTTGGACGTGGTCGTGCAGCTCGTCAGCGACGGCCCGGCGTTCTACCTGTCCCACGTCAGTGTCACCGTGCTCGAAGCGCTGATCGGCTTTGCCTGGGGCAACGGACTAGCCCTGGCCCTCGCCGCCCTCGTGCTGCTGCTGCCGCGCATCGAGAAGATCGCGATGCAGATCGCCGTGATCACCTATTGCATTCCCATCGTCGCCATTGGCCCGATCGCCTACATCGTGATCGGGGCACCGAGCGCGGGCGATCCGGCCGGTACAGCCGTCTTTCTCGCCGCGATGTCGGTGTTCTTTACGACCGTCATCGGCTCACTGGTCGGTCTCAAGGCAGCGGATGCCGCCAGCCTCGACCTCATCACCGTCTACGGCGGCAGCAAGTTCACCCAGCTTCGCAAGGTGCGCCTGATCGCCGGACTGCCGAGCGTGCTGACCGCGCTGCAGATCGCCGCACCGGCGGCGTTCATCGGAGCCATCCTGGGCGAGTACCTCGGCGGTGTCAGCCGCGGGCTGGGAATCGCCATGCTCGTGGCCGGTTCAACGGCCAACGTCGACCGGGTCTGGAGCCTCGCGCTCGTCGCCGGGGTCACGGCGGGTCTCGGCTACGCGATCTTTGCCGTCATCCTGCGTTTCGCCACCCCGTGGACGACCGGGCGGAGCAGCCGATGAGTTTTGCACGCGTGGCGCTCCTGACGGTGGCGCGCGGCCTGCTGACCGGGCTTATCACCCTCGTTCTCGTACTCGTCGCGTGGCAGGGCCTGCTCCTGCTGCTGGACGTGTCGCCGTTTTTGGCCAAGGGACCCCTCGACGTCTGGAAGTGGCTCGCCACCGTTCCCGAAGCCGCCGACAATCGGGCCATGGTCCTCGGCAACCTCGTCGTGACCCTGAGTGACGCATTTCTCGGATTCGTCGCCGGACTCACCTGTGCCCTGCTGCTGGCCGTGATCTTCACCCTGTCCCGGGGCATCGAGCACGCCCTCATGCCGATCGCCCTGCTGCTGCGCTCGGTGCCACTCGTGGCACTCGTGCCCATCATCAGCCTCATCACGGGGCGCGGACTCACCACCGCCGTGGTCATGGGCGCCATCGTGGTGCTGTTCCCGGCACTCGTGAACATCGCCTTCGGGCTGCGCTCCTCGTCACCCCAGATCAGCGACGTGATCACCGTCTACGGTGGCAGCGCCTTCACGACGCTGCGCAAGGTGGCCCTGCCGAGCTCCCTGCCCTCGTTCTTCGCCGCGGTGAAGATCTCGGTGCCCGGCGCCATCACCGGAGCGTTGCTGGCCGAGTGGCTCACGACCGGCCAGGGCCTCGGCAACTCGATTGTCGCCGCCGTCGCCAAGGTGCAGAACTCGGAGGTGTGGGCATCCGTCGTGGTGATCACCATCGTGTCCCTCACGCTCTACGGCCTGGCGCAGGTCGTGGAAAACCTGGTGCTGCGCCGCATGAGCATGGATCAGAGCATCACGAGCTGACCGGGCGCCCATCAGCCGGGCTAGAGCAGGCCGTGCGCGACGAGCTGGTTGGCGAGGCTGGAGCCGTCCGGCCCGTAGACCCACGGGGCCTCGGGGCTGCCGTCGATCAGCACGGCGTCGCGCGAGCGCCCGCCGGCCAGCACCGCCTCGCTCGGGGACAGCTGACGGATGGCCACGGCCGCGACGCTGCCCGGATAGTCGCGTTGAAAGTCGCTGTAAATGGCTTCGTCGTGCTGGCCGTCGTCGCCGATCAGAATCCAGCGCATGTCGGGAAACTGTTCGGCGAGGCGGCGCAGGTTGTCCCGCTTATGTGCGCTGCCGCTGCGGAACCAGCGGTCGTGCGTCGGTCCCCAGTCGGTCAGCAGCAGTGCCCCGGCCGGATACAGGTTGCGGGAGAGAAAACGCGACAGGGTCGGTGCTACGTTCCAGGCACCGGTGGAGAGATAGATGACCGGGGCGCCGGGCGTGAACGACGCCAGGCGTTCCAGGAACACGGCCATCCCCGGGGTCGGAACCCGGGCATGCTCGTCGAGCACGAACGTGTTCCAGGCGGCCAGCAACGGGCGGGGAAGCGTGGTGACCATCACCGTGTCGTCGACATCGGAGACGACGCCGTAGCCGACTGTGGGGGCCACGATGAAGAGTGGCGCTTCGGCCACGGCGGAGAACTCGGTGTGTAGCCGGGCCACGTGCCAGCCGGCAGGCAGGGATACCGGTACGACGGTGTCGACGACGCCGCCGCGATCCGCCTGCACCCGATGCGTCTGGCCGTCGATCTCAATCGTGACGGTGACGTCGTTGACCGGCACGCTCGTGAAGCTGCGCCAGCCTCGAATACCGGCGTCGCGGCCATCCGCTCGGGGGCGCTTGGTACGCTTCGCCGGCTTTTCCGGCTTGGCCAGAAGTACCCGGCAGAGGATGCGAACCCAGGCGGTCGAGCCGTAGCCGGTGTAGGGGATGACGGTGGGCTGGTAGCCGCGGCGACGAGCGGAATGCTCCCGACGGTCGTGCAGCCAGTCTTCGATACGGGCCGCACGGTGCATGATTCGCTCGGGACTTGGCGCACTCGGCGTGGCGTCTAGGGACTCTGGCACCCTCTCATTCTGCCATATTTGCTGTGCATCCCCCGATCAACCCTGTGGAAAAGGGGTTTTACCCCGTAGTATGGTGACTTATCTTCAAGGGGGATAAATGTCACTTGGTGGCCTATTGGGTGAAGAGACCGGTGCAGCACTTCAGCAAGTGCGCACCGAGCCGATTCAGCAGCGCAGCGCTGCACGTCTGTCCGGTTTGCTCGATGCGGCCGCCGCCGTTGTGGACGAGGTCGGTTTCGACCGCATCACGACCGCGATGATCGCGGAACGCGCCGGTGCATCCATCGGAACGGTGTATCGCTACTACCCGGATCGGGTTGCTGTACTGCACGCCCTGCACGAGCGTGCCGTGGTGCGCTTTCGGCAGCGCGTGGTCGATGAGCTCGGCGCTAGCACCCTCACCTCCTGGTGGGACGCGGTGGACTGCGTCGTGACGGCTTTTGTCGGCCTGTACCGCTCCGAACCAGGCTTTCGTATCGTGAACTTCGACGACCGCGACGCCGCTCCCGCCGCCGACGCGGTAGCGGATGCCGACTTCTTCGCCCGCCGCCTGGCTGACGTGCTCGTCAACGAGTTCGATCTGCCGGCCGGCGAGGCCCTGATTTTTCGACTCGAAGTCGCCGTCGAGATGGCCGACGCGCTGCTCGCCCGCGCCTTCCACACCGATCCGCTCGGTGACGAGCGTTTCATCGCCGAGTGCCGCCTGGTTCTGCGCGACTACCTCGATCGTTTCTACGGCCCGCAAGCACTGAACCTGCTGGCAACCGCGTCCTAACGGGCGTCACACGCCGGGCGACCCACTGGGTCGCCCGGCTTTTTTGGGTTTGTGGGCCTCGCGTGTTCGCTGTTGGATAAATCTTTTGTGAGCCAGCGTTTTGCCTGTCGCTTCGAATAGTGATTGGCTTAGCATCTGGTTTGTGTTGACCCGACCTGAACTGATGCGAGGAGCGAGCCACCAGGATGATTGAATTCCACTCGGTGACGAAACGGTTCCCCGACGGCACCCTTGCCGTCGATGATTTCAGCCTCGTTCTGCCCTCGCACAAGACCACCGTGCTCGTCGGAACGTCCGGGTCGGGAAAAACAACCCTGCTGCGCATGATCAACCGCATGGTTGATCCGACCAGCGGGTCGATCGAGATCGACGGGGCCGATATCGGTACCCTCGAGCCGGTCAAGCTGCGGCGCGGCATCGGCTACGTTATGCAGAACTCAGGGCTGCTTCCCCACCGCAGGGTCATCGACAACGTCGCCACGGTGCCGATGCTGCGCGGAATGGCCAAGAAGAAGGCCCGTGACGAAGCGCTCGCGCTGCTCGACACGGTGGGACTGGACCGTTTACTCGCCAACCGGTATCCCAGCCAGCTCTCCGGTGGCCAGCAGCAACGCGTCGGCGTGGCGCGCGGCCTCGCCGTCAACCCCAATATTCTGCTCATGGACGAGCCATTCGGTGCGGTGGACCCGATCGTGCGCGCCGAACTGCAGCAGGAACTGCTGCGATTGCAACGGGAATTGGGCAAGACCGTGGTCTTCGTCACCCACGATATTGACGAAGCCTTTCTGCTCGGCGATCAGGTGGTCATTCTGCGCACCGGCGGCAAGGTAGCCCAGGTCGGCTCACCCGCGGAGATCCTGGCGAACCCCATTGACGAGTTCGTGGCAACGTTTGTCGGCGCCGATCGCGGCAAGCGATCCCTGCACCTCGAGAACCACGGCGATGGCGACATCGTGGTTGACGAGACCGGTCGTCTGGCCGGCGTTCTCGTAGGCTCCGGCCCTTCAGCGTCGCCGTCAACTGTCAGCTCAGAGTCAAAGGCCGGCCCTCGCGGACCGGGTGCTTCGGCGCAGGGTGGGGATTCGCGGTGACCTGGATCTGGTCGAATCTGGACCTCATTTGGGATCGCACGTTCGATCACCTCATCCTCAGCGTGCCCTCGATCATTCTCAGTTTCCTCATCGCCCTCCCGTTCGGTTGGCTGGCTCACCGGTATCGGGCGAGCCGGGCGGTGATCCTCACCACGGTCGGAGTGCTCTACGCAATTCCGTCGCTGCCGCTGTTCATCGTGCTGCCCTTTATCGTGGGTACCAGCATCCGCTCGCCGTTGAACCTCATCATCGCGCTGACCCTCTACGGGGTGGCTCTGATGGTGCGGGTGGTAGCGGATGGTCTCGGTTCCGTCGACCGCGACGTGCAGCAGTCCGCGACCGCCGTCGGCTTTTCCGGCTGGACGTCTTTTTGGCAGGTTGAGCTGCCGCTGGCCGGCCCCGTGCTGCTGGCCGGGCTGCGCGTCGTAGCGGTCAGCACGGTGAGCCTGGCCACGGTCGGCGCCGTGATCGGCGCCCAGAGCCTCGGCAGCCTGTTCACCGACGGGTTTCAACGGGGAATCCAGGCGGAGATCATCGCGGGTATCCTTGCCACCGTGCTGCTGGCCCTGGCCCTCGACGCCGTGCTCGTTCTGATCGGGCGACTGCTGATGCCGTGGACCAGGCGCAGCGCGATCGGCGTCGTCGCTCGACCCGGTGCTGTCGCGCGACAGGAGGTCACCACGTGAGCTTTCTGACCGAAACCCTGGCCTGGCTGGTCGATCCCGCAAACTGGGTCGGCGCCGGCGGGATTCCTACCCGCCTCGCCCAGCACCTGCTGTTCACGCTCGTGACCCTGCTCGTCGCCGCGCTGATTGCCGTACCGACCGGCTTTTTGATCGGCCATACCGGTCGCGGCCGCGGACTGGCCGTGGCACTGTCGGGCGCATTCAGAGCCATTCCTACCCTGGGCCTGCTCACCCTGGTGGCCCTCTGGGTGGGCATCGGCCTGAACGCCCCGTACGTGGCCTTGACCGTGCTTGCCATCCCGCCCATTCTTGCTGGTGCATATACCGGTTTCGAGGCAATTGATCGCAAGATCATCGATGCCGCACGGGCCGTGGGCATGTCCGAGGCCCAGATCGTGCTGAAGGTCGAGCTGCCGCTCGGGCTGCCCCTGCTCATCGGAGGGCTTCGCTCGGCAACCCTGCAGGTGGTGGCCACGGCTACTCTGGCCGCCTACATCGCTAATTTCGGCCTCGGTCGGTACCTCTTTGAGGGACTGCGAATTCGCGACTACGGCGAGATGCTCGGCGGTTCGATCCTGGTGATCTTGTTGGCGATCGTGCTGGAGGGCGTGTTCGCCCTCGTGCAAAAATTGGTTGTTCCCCGCGGCGTCACAGCGGGACTCCCCATAGATATCCGTGACGGGTCATCCCGATCCCGCCCGGTGATGGAATCCACCATCGAGGAAGGAAACAGTCATGTTCACAGCGAATAGAGGCCGGCTCACGCTCATCGGCGTGGTCGCGGTTGGGGCCGTCGTAGCCCTTGCAGGGTGTGCGTCGGGGGACCCCCTGGCGGAACCATCGAGTAGCGCCGGCGGCTCCACCATCGTGGTCGGCTCGCAGGCGTACTACTCCAACGAGATCATCGCCGAGATCTACTCCCAGGCGCTCGAGGCCGGCGGTTTCACCGTTGACCGACAGTTCCAGATCGGCCAGCGCGAGGTCTACCTGCCCGATATCGAGGCCGGCAAGATCGACGTGTTCCCCGAGTACACCGGCAGCTTGCTGCAGGCCCTCGACAAGGCCGCCGTCGGCGGCACCAGCGACGCGACCTACGCTGAGCTCCAGACCGCCTTGCCCGACGACCTGCGGGTTCTCGACCAGGCCGATGCCTCAGACCAGAACTCCTGGACGGTCACCGCCGACTTCGCGAGCAAGTACGACCTCACCGATATCGCTTCCCTGACCAACGTCACCGAACCGATCACCGTCGGCGGCAACTCGGAGCTCGAGACCCGGCCGTACGGGCCGACTGCACTGAAGGACAAGTACGGCATCAGCATCGCGGGGTTCGTACCGGTCGAGGACAGCGGCGGACCGCTGACCGTCAAGGCCCTGGTCGACGGTGATATCCAGCTCGCCAACATTTACACGGCCGACCCGAACATCAAGACCAACAACCTGGTCGCCCTCTCCGACCCCGACGGACTGTTCTTCCCGGACAACGTCGTGCCGGTCGTCTCCCAGAAGATCGACGACAGTGCGGCAGCGATCCTCAACAAGGTCAGTGCCGCGCTGACGGCAGACACCCTCGTTGACCTGAACGCCCAGAGCAAGAACGACCAGCTCTCGGCGGACAAGATCGCGACGGCCTGGCTGACCAAGGCAAAGCTGATCTAGTTGCGGCAGTTCTAGGCACCGAACAGGATGAGCGCCGGCCCGACCAGGAGCACCGCCGACACGGTGAGTGCTCCGGCCGTGGCCGTGTAGTGCAGCGGCACGGTTGGATTAACCAGCCGCGCCACTCGCGGCAGGATCTGGTGCGCCGGGTGCTCGGGTTCTACCGCGAGTTCCAGGTTACGGTCTGAAGCGGATGCGGCGGCTTGCGCCGCAGCATCCGCTTCTTTGTCTGGTGGGGGAGTAGCGCCGGCCAGGGTGAAACCGACGAGAGCGATCGCACGGGCCAGGGTCTGGTCGTCAACGATGCGGCGGGCATGATCGTCGGCGAGCATCTCGACCAGCAGGGCGACGGCGTTTTCGGCGCGGTTGGCGATGGGGAACCACGGCAGCGCGCTGTGCCAGCTTTTGAAAGCGAGCAAGACCAGGTGGTGCTGCTGTACGAGGTGCGCCTGCTCGTGCGCGATCACGGCACGCACCTGGTCGGCGTCGAGCAGCCGGAGCAGGCCATTGGAGAGTACCGTCGCCGAGTGCCCGGCCCCGGGCAGGCAGTAGGCGACTGGCGCCGGATGGTCGATGACCCGCATGCCAGGCTGACCGTGCAGGGGATCGCTGAGCAGGGCAATGAGGGTGTGGTGATGTCGGCGCTGCCGCTCGGCGCGGACGAACGTCGCGAGCAGGTTGAGCAGGAGGTGGCCACCGAGCAGAATGGCCGCGCCGATGGCGAGCATGTGGGTGAAGCTCGTTCCATCGGGAAGCGTGCCGGCCGTGAGGTTGCCGCCGAGTGCGACCAGACTCTGGGCAAGGGTGGTGCCGAATGGGGTCAGGCCGTAGAGCAGCAGTGACCCGATCATGGACATGCCGCCGGACAACGCGATGGCCTGCCAGAGCACCAGTGCCACGCCGGGGGAGCGCGCGGGCCAGCGCGACCGCCCCAGCAGGAGCGGAACGGGCCCGGCCAGCAGCACGGCGATGGTACCCAGGAGCAGGGCGGCGATGGTCACGCGCGTGGTCGGGTGGTCAGGGACGCAGCGTCAGGCACGCAGTGTCAGGCATTGTCGGACGGCGCAACGCCGAGGAGGTGCCGCAGGGTCTCAGCTTCCTGCGGCGAAACGGAGCCGATGAACCGGGCCAGGGCTGCCTGGCGATCGGGCACCTGCCCGAGCACCTCGTGCATGAGGCCAGCGGTGTGTTCGGCGCGGGTCATCACGGCGGAATAGGCGTGCGGACGCACGCTGCGATCGCGCGTGACGAATGCCTTCGTTTCCAGCCGGGACAACACCGTCAAAACGGTCGTCGTCGCCAGCGGCTTGCCCGGCGTGGCTGAAACTGCGGGCCGCAGCAGAGCATCCTTGAGTTCGTTCGCTGTCAACGGTGCCGTGGAGTCCCACAGGATATCCATCATTAACCGTTCGAGCACACCCAAATTTCCCATGTGGTTAATATTACGTCGCGAAACTGTGATTTCTACACAGTGTAGAAGAGTAATCTTCTACGTAGCGTAGAAAAACGGACGCTGCACAATAATGCTGGAGGGCATATGAACGAGTGGTTGGATCCTTTACTCCTATCACGGTGGCAATTCGGTCTCACGACCGTGTATCACTTTCTTTTCGTCCCGCTCACGATCGGTCTGGCCCTCACGGTCGCGATCTTTCAAACGGCCTGGGTGCGTACCGACAAGGCTAAATATCTGCAGCTGACGCATTTCTTCGGCAAGATCTTTCTGATCAACTTCGCCATGGGCGTCGTGACTGGCATCGTGCAGGAATTTCAGTTCGGTATGAACTGGTCGGACTACTCGCGTTTCGTCGGTGACGTCTTTGGCGCTCCGCTCGCCTTCGAGGGGATTGTCGCCTTCTTCCTCGAAGCTACGTTCGTCGGCCTCTGGATCTTCGGCTGGGACAAACTACCCAAGAAGATTCACCTCGCCACGATCTGGCTCACCGCGATCGGTTCGATCGCGTCGGCCTACTTCATCCTCGCCGCGAATGCCTTCATGCAGAACCCGATCGCCTACACGATCAACGAGGAAAAGGGGCGTGCCGAACTCACCAGCATCTGGGAACTGCTCACCAACCCCATTGCCCTCGCCGCCTTCCCGCACACGATTTTCGCCTGCTTCATGGTCTCGGCCGGACTCATCATCTCGGTAGCCGCCTGGCACCTGTACCGCAACCAACACCTCGACACCATGCGTCCGGCGCTCAAGTTCGGCCTCTGGATGATGGTCATCGCCGGCGTGCTCACGACACTCGCCGGAGACCAGCTGGGCCTGGCCATGGTTGAGGCCCAGCCGATGAAGATGGCCGCTGCCGAAGCGCTGTACCACACGGCGACCGGTGCCAACGCGAGCTTCTCCATCTTCACCCTTGGTACGCCGGACGGCGTGCACGAGTTGTTCTCCGTGCGCGTTCCCTACCTGCTCTCCTTTCTATCGACCCACACCTTTGACGGCACGGTCGAGGGCATCAACAACCTGCAGTCGCAGTACGTCACCCTGTACGGCCCCGGCGACTACACCCCGACCATCTGGATAACCTACTGGGCGTTCCGCTGGATGATCGGCCTCGGTCTCGCGCACATGCTCGTTGCCGTCGTCGGCCTGTGGCTGACCCGCAAGGGGCGCAGCCCGAAGCGCACCTGGGTATGGAAGGTCGCGATCTGGAGCTTCCCTTTCTCCCTGCTCGCGATGAGCGTCGGCTGGGTGTTCACCGAAATGGGTCGCCAACCCTGGCTCGTGTTCGGAATGCTCAAAACCGAAGACGGCGTCTCGCCCGGCGTCAGCGGCGTGGAGATTCTGATCTCGCTGATCGCCTTCACCCTGCTCTACGGAATTCTCGCGGTAGTCGAGTTCCGACTCATCCTCAAGGCCGTTCAGAAAGGCCCGGACGATGCACCGGTACCCGACGCCGAATCCGGCGCAGTCACGCACGCTGCCACGGTCTACTAACAGGAATACACAATGGATCTCACAATTCTCTGGTTCTGGATCATCGCTGCGTTGTTCATCGGGTACTTCGTGCTCGATGGCTTCGACTTCGGGGTCGGAATGTCCCTGCCATTTCTCGGCAAGGACGACACCGATCGCCGCGTTCTCATCAACACCATCGGCCCGGTCTGGGACCTCAACGAAACCTGGGTCATCGTCGCCGGCGCCTCACTCTTCGCAGCGTTCCCCGAGTGGTACGCGACCATGTTCAGCGGCTTCTACTTGGCTCTGCTGCTCATTCTCGTTGCACTGATTCTGCGCGGTGTGTCGTTTGAATACCGCCACCAGCGCCCCGAATCCACCTGGAAGAAATGGTTCGACGGCATGATCATCGTCGGTTCGGCCGTTCCGGCGCTGCTCTGGGGTGTCGCCTTCGCCAACGTCGTGCGGGGCGTCAAACTCGACGCCAACCACGACTACATCGGCACCTTCTTCGACCTGCTAAACCCGTACGCCCTGCTCGGCGGCGTCACCACGCTGCTGCTGTTCTTCGTGCACGGGGTCGTCTTCGTCTCGCTCAAGACCGAGGGCGACATTCGGGTTCGGGCGCGAAAGCTCGCCACCAAGGCCGGAATCGTGACGATAGTGGTCGCGGCCAGCTTCCTGGTTTGGACAACCTTCGCATATGGCACCGTGGCATCCGCTATCTTCGCCGCTCTGGCCGCTGTGGCGCTGATCGCCTCCTTCCTGGCCAACCTGCGCGGTGCCGAACGGCTCGCGTTCGGCCTGATGGCCGCCACGATCGGTCTCGCCGTGCTCACCCTGTTCGCCTCGCTGTTTCCCGACGTCATGCCGGCCAGCAACGACGCGGCGAACAGCCTGACCATCACGAACGCCTCCTCATCGACCTACACGCTCGGTGTGATGAGCTGGACCGCACTGATCGGGATGCCCGTCATCCTGCTCTACCAGGGCTGGACCTACTGGGTGTTCCGCAAGCGCATCGGCCGGGCGCAGATTGAGGTCGCCGTACACTAGCGCTGTGGCAGACTGAGCCAGTGCGCCCCCTCGATCCTCGCCTTCTTCGTTACGCCCACGCAGCGCGCCAATTTCTTCTGATCGGCGCGCTGCTGGGCTTCGCGCAAACCCTCGTCGTCATCGCGTTCGCCTGGCTGCTGACCCGGGCGATCACGCTCACGGTCGCGGGGGAGCCCCTGAGCACGATCATGCCGACCCTGGCCGCCCTCGCCGGGGTCGTTGTGCTGCGCTCGGTGCTCATCTGGCTGCTCGAAGTGGCGGCCAACCGCGGTGCCGCCCAGGTCAAGAGCCAACTGCGGGCCCGCGTCATGACCAAGCTTGCCGAACGCGGCCCCGACTGGGTCGCCTCCCAGCAGAGCGCTCGCCTGTCGACCGTCGTCACGACCGGTCTCGACGCCCTCGACAACTACTTCGCCCGCTACCTGCCGCAACTGTTGCTGACCATGATCGCCACACCGATCCTGATCGCGGTCGTCCTCTGGCAAGACCTCGCGAGCGGCCTCACGGTCATCATCGTGATTCCGCTGATTCCCGTCTTCATGATTCTCATCGGCAAGGTCACCCAGTCGGTGCAGCAGGAACAATGGCAGGCGCTGCAGCGCCTCTCCACCGGATTTCTGGACGTGGTCGGGGGCCTCGGCACCCTCAAGATCTACGGTCGGGAACGACGCCAGTTCGACCGGATCCGTTCCATTACCGAGGAATATCGCACCCGCACCATGAAGGTGCTGCGCGTCTCGTTCCTCAGCGGCTTCGTGCTCGAACTCGCCGCGAGCCTCTCGGTCGCCCTCCTCGCCGTGTCGATCGGCCTGCGGCTCATCGACGGTGCCCTGCTGCTCGGCGTCGGTCTGTTCGTTCTGCTCCTCGCCCCGGAGGCGTTTCTGCCGCTGCGCCAGGTGGGCGCACAGTTTCACGCTGCCGCCGACGGGCTCGCGGCCGCCGAAGAGCTGTTCACCATTCTCGACGATGACTCCATCGCGACGGTCGCGACTGTCTCCACAGCGGATGCCGCGGCCGGCGCCGGTCTCGCAGCACCCCACGCTGGTCAACTCGGGCAGGCAGCCGGCGCCCTTCGTCTGGCGGGTGTCACCGTTCGGCGGGGCGACTCCGTGGTGATCCACCAGTTGCACGCGGATTTTGCCCCCGGCCAGCTGAGCGTGCTGCGCGGAGTCAGCGGGGTCGGCAAGTCGACCCTCGTAGCCGCCCTGCTCGGCTTCGTGCCGTACACCGGCGCCCTCACGCTCGGCGGCGTTGCCGTCACGGCCGGCGCGCCGCGCCCCTGGCTGGCCTGGGCCGGCCAGCGACCGGGCCTGTTCCGCGGAACGGTGGCCGAGAATGTGGCGCTGGGGGCGGCATCCGCTGAACCCGGCCTGATCGTGCAGGCCCTCGACTGGGCGGGAGCCGCCGAGGTGTTGCCCAGCAACGTTCTCGGGGTGAACGGCGACGGGCTCTCCGGCGGCCAGGCGCAACGCGTCGGAGCGGCCCGCGCCATCTACCGTGCGCTGGCGACCGAGTGCCACGTGCTGATTCTCGACGAACCGAGCTCAGCGCTCGACTCCGACGCCGAAGCCGGACTGCTGGCCGGCCTCCGCCACCTCGCCGACCAGGGACGCGTCGTGATCGTCGTCAGTCACCGGCCGGCCGTCGTCGCTGCCGCAGACCACGTGATCGAATTGCAGGAGCTCATCCATGTCTGACGTCACCACGGCTTCCCGCGACGTGCTGCGCCTCGCCCAGCCGCGCCCGCGCTGGTTTGCCCCCGGGCTGCTGGCCGGCATCGGGAGCGCCGTCATGGCCGTGGCGCTGCTCGCCTGCTCAGCCTGGCTGATCACCCGCGCGGCCGAGATGCCCTCGCTGGCGTTTCTCGGCCTGGCCGTCGTGGGCGTGCGCGCATTCGCCATCTTTCGCTCCGTGCTGCGCTACCTGGAACGCCTGACCAGCCACGATGCTGCCTTCCGGCAGCTGGCCGAACTGCGGCTGGGCATCTTTCGCCGCATCGTTCCGGTAGCACCGGCGGGCTTGGCGAGCACCGGTCGCGGCGACCTGCTGACCCGCCTGGTGCGTGACGTCGACGACCTGCAGGACCTCCCACTGCGCGTCCTACAGCCCCTGCTGGTGGCCGGCGTCACCGCGGCGCTCAGCGTGATCGGCATCTGGCTGATCCTTCCGCTGGCCGGCCTCACCCTGCTCGTCTGCCTGCTCCTGGCCGGGGTGCTCGGAACCGTGCTGCCTCGCAGTCTGGCCGCTCGGGCCGACCGCGAGCTCGCCCCGCTCCGCGGTGCCCTCGCCGACGAAGTGCTCGAAATCGCCCTGAACCTCGATGTGCTCACCGCCTTCGACGCCCTCAGCCCGCGCCTGGCGCAGCTCGCACGCACCGATGAGCGCCTGCGGCGCGCCACGCTGCGCCGGTCGGCCGGGGTGGGCGTGCAGTCCGCCGTCGTGGCCCTGTTCGCCGGAGCAGCAACGCTCGGCGCGCTCTACTTCGGGATCCCAGCGCTCGAGCGCGGGGGTGGGCTGCTCAGCCCGGACCTGCTCGTGCCCACCCTCGTCGTCGCCGTGCTCGTGCCGATGGCCGTGTTCGAGGTGTTCGGCATGATTCCCCTCGCGGCCGGGGCCTGGCGTCAGGTCCGGGTCAGCGCGCGTCGCGTCGCCGACGTCGTTCCGCAGGCTGTGCCCGCCGAAATTCCCGTCGACGTGGTGAACCCGCAGGAGCTTTTTTCTCCCGACCAGGCCCTCGGCCCGGTCGTACTGGAACTGACCGATCTAGGCGCGCGCTGGCCCGGCCAGGTCGACGCTGCTGTGGCCGGCGTGAGCCTGCGACTCGCGCCGGGGGACCGCGTGCACCTTGCCGGCCCAAGCGGCGCCGGCAAGACGACTCTCGCCCAGACGCTCGTGCGCTTTCTGAATTACACCGGTTCCTACCGGCTGAACGGGGTCGAGGCGCGCCTGCTGGCCCAGGATGAGGTGCGACGCGTGGTCGGACTGTGCGAGCAGCGACCCTGGTTGTTTGACGACAGCATCCGTCAGAATTTGCTGTTCGCCCGCGACACGGCCACTGACGCCGAACTCGAGGCTGTGCTCGCCCGCGTCGGCCTGGCCGTGTGGGCTGCCCAGCGCGGCGGACTCGAGGCCCGGGTGGGCGAGCGCGGCGCGCTCGTCTCCGGTGGACAGGCCCAGCGCATCGCCCTCGCCCGGGCCCTGCTGGCCGATTTTCCGGTGCTTATCGTCGACGAGCCCACGGCCAACGTCGACAGTGCGGGGGCGGATGCCCTCGTGCGCGACATTCTGACGGCCGCCGCCGACGCGCACCGTGCCGTGCTGCTCATTTCGCACACCCCCGTACCGGACGAGCTCGTAACAGCGCGGGTGACCCTGCCGGGCCGATAAGACGTCAGTCCATGTGGCGCTGTTCGCGTCGGTGCAGCCACTTCTTGATCAGGAACACCGCCAGGACGAACAGCGCGATCACGCCGACGAACAGGTAGCCGGCGAAGTGCAGCCGGCCGCTCAGCTCGCGGTAACCGCCGGCCGCCGCCGACCCCACGCTGACATAGGCGAGGGACCAGATGACGCAGGCCGGCACGGTCCAGGCCATGAAGGTTCGGTAGCGCATGCGGCTCGCGCCGACGGTAACCGGAATCAGTGAGTGCAGCACCGGAAGAAATCGGGAGATGAACACGGCGACACCGCCGCGCCGGTCGAGGTAATTCTCGGCGCGAATCCAGTTAGGTTCGCCGATACGTCGGCCGAGTCTGCTGCCGCGAATGAACGGTCCGAAGTGATGTCCGAGGGCAAAGCCGATGCTTTCCCCGGCCAGGGCGCCGACGATCACGGCCGCTACAAGCGTGATGAACTCGACCGGGCCGTCGACCGCCGTGCTGGCCACAATGACGATCGTGTCGCCGGGAACGACAAGTCCCACCAGCACCGAAGTCTCCAGGAGCATGCCCAAAAAGGCCAGAAGCGTTCGAATGACCGGGTCGACGCCGGAGACGGTGTCGAGGATCCACGTGAGGATGTCATTCATTTCGCCCAGCCTACGTGCTCGGCGCGATTCAACAAGTCGCGCTGGCCGCCTTCGGGTACGGGCACCGCGCAAAGCTAGGCTGTTCTGGTGACCGGCCCCGTGCAGAGCAGACTCCTAAGCAGCTGGACGGACCCCGCGACGGCTTTTGCGGCCCTCTATTCCGACGCTCCCTACGCGTTCTGGCTCGATGCCGGCCCGGGCGCTCGCACCGGTGTCAGCTACCTCGGCGCAGCCTCGCCCCGCTCCCGGTTCGTGATCGCGTCGGTGATCGAGGGAACGGTCACGTCCGTCTTTCCAGCGGATGCTGCGCCGCCGGTCGTCACACACGAGACCGTTTTCGAGTTCCTCCGCCGCGACCTGGCCGATGATGAAACGTCGAGCCTCTCTGGGATCGAGGGGTTCGACCTCGGCTGGGTCGGCTGGCTCGGCTACGAACTCGGCGCGCACACTGTCGGCACGCCCGTGCACGAATCGCGCTACCCGGATGCTGCCCTGCTGGAGGTCGACCGGATGATCCGGTTCGACCACGACTCCCGCACCGTGACGCTTGTGGCGAGCCGGGGCGCGGATGATTCGAGTTCGGCCGATCCCAACTCGGTCGTGACCGAGTGGTTCGACCAGACCGCCGCAGCACTGGCGGCGAGCCCGCGCGGGCCGGCGGCGGCCCGCGCGGCCGTACCCCGGGCATCCGCCGCTTCACCGCACTGGAGGCACGACGAAACCGAGTATGCCGCGCTGATCGAGACCTGTTTGTCGGCCATCCACGATGGCGACGCATACCAGTTGTGCCTGACCAATGAGATTCGGGTGCCGGGCCAGTGGCACCCGATCGAGACCTACGACGTGCTGCGGGCCGGCAGCCCCAGCCACCACGGCGGCGTGCTGCGCTTCGGTGACCTGGCGCTGCTCAGCGCGAGTCCGGAGCAGTTTTTGCACGTGGGCCGGGATCGACGCGTGCGTACCAAGCCGATCAAGGGCACGAGGCCGCGCTCGAAGGAGCCCGACGAGGACGAGCGGCTGAAAGTCGAACTTGCCCAGAGCGACAAGGAACGTGCCGAGAACCTGATGATCGTCGATCTCATGCGCAACGACCTCGGACGCATCGCCGAGCTCGGCACCGTGGCGGTGTCCAGCCTGCTCGCGGTGGAGAGCTACCCACACGTGCACCAGCTGGTCAGCACCATCGAAGCGCTTCTGTCACCGGGCGTCACGGTGGTCGACGCCATCCAAGCGTGCTTTCCGGCCGGGTCCATGACGGGCGCACCGAAGCGGAGCGCGATGACCATTCTGGACTCGCTGGAGACCGGGCCGCGGGGCGTCTACTCCGGGGCGTTCGGCTATGTCGGGCACGGCGGCGTCGCCGACCTGGCCATCGTCATCCGCAGTATCGTGCTCGATTCGTGCTGGGCCAGCATCGGCACGGGCGGCGGAATCACGGCCCTCTCCAACGCCGCCGACGAGATCGAGGAGACCCGAATCAAGGCGGCCGCCCTGCTTGCGAGCCTCGGTGTCGCCTGGCCCTAGTAATCTAGACCTTGTACACGTGCGCTTCGTCGCGCGTGCGCCCGAGCGAATGCTCCCGCATCGATCATGTTCAACCCCTGCAATGAATGAGAGTCACGTGGCACACGAGCACGAAAGCCTACGCATTGACGCGCGCGATGAGAGCAGCGAAGAAGTGTACGACTTCGCGGCGATCCAGGCGAAGTGGCAACCCATCTGGGAAGAGTTGGCCCCGTTCAAGACGAGCGGCGAGGGTGACACCCGTCCGCGCAAATTCGTGCTCGACATGTTCCCGTACCCCTCGGGCGACCTGCACATGGGCCACGCCGAGGTCTACGCGCTCGGAGACGTCGTCGCCCGCTACTGGCGCCACCAGGGCTTCAACGTGCTGCACCCGATCGGCTGGGACTCCTTCGGGCTACCCGCCGAGAACGCCGCCATCAAGCGCGGCATCGACCCGCGCGGCTGGACCTACGACAACATCGCGCAGCAGAAGAAGAGCATGAAGCTCTACGCGACCAGCTTCGACTGGGATCGCGAACTGCACACGAGCGACCCCGAGTACTACAAGTGGACCCAGTGGCTGTTCCTGCAGCTCTACAAGAAGGGCCTGGCCTACCGCAAGGACAGCTGGGTCAACTGGGACCCGATCGACCAGACCGTGCTCGCCAACGAGCAGGTGCTGGCCGACGGCACGAGCGACCGCAGTGGCGCCGTCGTGGTCAAGAAGAAGCTCACCCAGTGGTACTTCAAGATCACCGACTACGCCGACCGCCTGTTGGATGACCTCAACCAGCTCGAGGGCACCTGGCCGGCCAAGGTGCTCAACATGCAGCGCAACTGGATCGGCCGCTCCATCGGAGCGGATGTCGACTTTGCGATCGAGGGCCGCACCGAGCGCGTCACCGTGTTCACGACCAGGCCCGATACGCTGTTCGGCGCGACTTTCATGGTCGTCGCCCCCGATTCGGATCTCGCCGCCGAACTGGTGGCCGACTCCTCACCTGCGGTGCAGGAAGGCTTCCAGGAGTACCTCGTGCAGGTGCAGCGCAGTACCGAGATCGAACGTCAGGCCACCGACCGGCCCAAGACCGGCGTGTTCCTCGGCCGCTACGCGACCAACCCGGTCAACGGCGAACGCCTGCCCATCTGGGCGGCCGACTACGTGCTGGCCGATTACGGCACCGGGGCGATCATGGCCGTGCCGGCGCACGACCAGCGCGACCTCGACTTCGCCCGCGCGTTCGACCTGCCCGTGCGGGTCGTCGTCGACACCAATTCTCCGGCCACCGGCATGATCCCGGTGATCACCCAGGGCATGATCGACGGCACCGAGGAGCTGCCCTCGCTCGACCCGCTCAGCACCGGCATCGCCTTGGCCGGTGAAGGCCGGCTGATCAACTCGGGCCCGCTCAACGGCCTGAGCAAGATCACCGCGATCAAGCGCATCGTCGAGCAGCTCGCCGCCGACGGCTTGGGCCGCGCGGCCAAAAACTATCGTCTGCGCGACTGGCTGGTCTCCCGCCAGCGCTACTGGGGCGCTCCGATCCCGATCATCCATGGCGCCGACGGCACCGAGATCCCGGTGCCCGAAGACCAGCTGCCGGTGCTGCTGCCGCCCGCTGAGGGCCTCGACCTGAAGCCGCGGGGCACCTCACCGCTCGGCGGAGCGACCGACTGGGTCAATGTGCCCAACCCGATCGACGGCACGCCAGCCCGCCGCGATGCCGACACCCTGGACACCTTCGTCGACAGCTCCTGGTACTTCCTCCGGTTCCTGAACCCGCAGGACGACACCAAGGCCTTCGACCCGAAGGAGGCCGAGAAGTGGGCGCCGGTCGACCAGTATGTCGGCGGGGTCGAGCACGCCATTTTGCATCTGCTATACGCGCGCTTCATCACAAAGTTTCTGTTTGATGAGGGCTATGTGAGCTTCACCGAGCCGTTTACCGCGCTGCTCAACCAGGGCATGGTCATTCTCGACGGCGCCAAGATGAGTAAGAGTAAGGGCAACCTGGTCTACTTCACCGAGGAAATCGAACGCCACGGCGTCGACGCCGTTCGCCTGACGATGGCCTTCGCCGGCCCGCCGGAAGACGATATCGACTGGTCCGACGTGTCCCCGGTCGGCTCGGCCAAGTTTCTGGCCCGCGCCTGGCGCGTTGCCCGCGACGTCACCAGTGCCCCCGACGTGGAATGGAAGACGGGCGACCTCACCCTGCGCCGCGTCACCCACCGCTTCCTCTCCGATGCGCCTGGCCTGGTCGAATCGTTCAAGTTCAACGTGGTCGTCGCTCGACTGATGGAACTGGTCAACGCCACCCGCAAGGTCATCGACACCGGCGCCGGGCCGGCGGATGCCGCCGTGCGCGAAGCCGCCGAGGCCACCGCCATGGCGCTGAACCTGTTCGCCCCCTACACAGCTGAGGACATGTGGGCTCACCTCGGCTACGAGCCGTGCATCGCCCTCGTGCCGTGGCGCAAGGCCGAACAGACCCTGCTCGTGCAGGAGTCGGTGACGGCGGTCGTTCAGGTGGACGGCAAGATGCGCACCCTTCTCGAAGTCTCGCCGAAAATCTCCAGCGAAGACCTCGAGAAAATGGCGCGGGACGCGGCCGCGGTCATCCGATCGATCGGTGATCGCGAGATCATCAAGGTGATCGTGCGCGTGCCGAAGCTCGTCTCGTTCGTCACTCGCCCGTAGCGGTCAGCGACATACCGGCCCCGGTCGATCCGGCCTGACCGGTCAGGGCCTTCTCCACAGGGCTGCCCTTGGCCGGGCTGTGCACAGATCGGGTGACCGGCGGCAAGTGGATTCTGCGCGCGGCCTAGCCTGCCATCATGCAGCCCGACCGTTCCCCCTTCGACCTGGAGCGCCTCGCCCCCGCTGCCCGCGGGCGCCCCCGCCTTCGGGTCGGCGTCGGTGCGGCCGTTGTGTTGCTGCTGCTCGCCCTCGTCGTGGCCGTCATCGTGTCGGCCATCGGCCAGCAGGCCGGTCAGCGCACGGTCGGTACGGGATCGGTATCGATTCCGTCGGGTTCGACCTCAACCTTTGCGCCGTTCGACGCGGGTGCGAGTCCGGCACCTACCGATACCGGCGCGGGCGCTGGCGGGGGCGGCGCCATCATTTTCGTGCACGTCCTCGGAGCAGTGGCCCAGCCCGGACTGTTCCAGCTGCACGATGGTGCCCGGGTGATGGATGCGATTGCCGCTGCCGGCGGTTTGACCGCCGAGGCCGATCCGGCCGGAGTGAACCTGGCCCGCATCGTCGGTGATGGCGAACAGTTCTACGTTCCCCGGCAGGGCGAGGTGCCACCGGCGCTCCCGGCGGCAGGCGGGACCGGAGGAGGCGGCGGGGGTGGTGCCCCAGCGGCCAAGGTGAACCTCAACACGGCCACGGTGGCCGACTTGGATTCCCTGCCCCGCATCGGCCCTACTATGGCGCAGCGCATCATCGACTACCGCACCAAGAACGGCCGGTTCGCCAGCGTCGATGGGCTCCGCGACGTCACCGGGATTGGTGACAAAACCTTCGAGGCTCTCAAAGACCTCATCACGGTATGAGCCTCGACCTGCGGCTGGCGGTTCCGGCCCTCGCCGTATGGCTGACGGCCGGCCTCCTGATTGGAACTCCCGAGGCGGTCGGGGTCGTTGCTGTGACGCTCTGGCTGCTCGCCGGCGGCTGCACCGCCCTACTCGTCCTCAGTCGGATGCCGCGGCGCGGCCAATGGCCGGGGGCGCCGCGGGCCGGGCGGTGGCAGACCCTCGGTGGCACCCTGGTGCTCTGCTGTACCGGCGCCGCGCTCGTGGCCACCGCCGTCGGTGTCTGGGCACCGGTGCGACTGCCATCCGAGGTGCGGGGCGCTGCCGAATCGCACGCGACGATCACGGCCACCATCACCGTGTGGTCAGTTCCGGTGGCGGCCAAGGCGTTCATCGGCAGCGGAACTTCGGGGCGGGTACGCTTTAAGGCCACGCTCACGCAGCTTGAGAGCCGGGGCGAGACCACGCCCGTCTCGAGCCCGGTCGTGGTCTTTGCCGAAGCGTCCCGGAGCGGGGCTGAACCAGAGATCGGTTCGAGCCTCGTGGTGCGCGGCACGCTGCGCACGACCGAACCGGGCGATGCCACGGTCGCCCTGCTGTTTGTGAACGAAACGGCGCGCGGTGTCGCCCCGCCGCCGTGGTGGTTGCAGTGGGCCAACGAGTTGCGGGCCCGGTTCAAGACAGCGGCGACGAGCCTCGCCGGCGACGGGGGAAACCTGCTGCCCGGCCTGGCTATCGGTGACACGAGCGCGGTCAGCCCCGGCCTGGATACCGCGATGAAAACCAGCTCACTCAGCCACCTCACCGCGGTATCCGGAGCTAATTGTGCCATCGTCATCGCCTCCATCATGCTGCTCGGTGGCTACCTCCGGCTGCGTCGTTCCTGGCGCATCGCATTGTCGCTGCTGACCCTGCTCGGTTTCACCATCCTGGTCACACCGGAGCCGAGCGTGCTGCGCTCGGCGGTCATGGCCACTCTCACCCTGGTCTCGATCGGTGCCGGTCGCCCAGGGCGCGGCCTGCCGACCTTGCTCGTCGTTGTCATCGCCCTGTTGGTGAGCGATCCGTGGCTGGCCCGCAACTACGGTTTCGCACTCTCGGTACTCGCAACGGCCGGGCTGTTACTCCTCGCCGGTCCCCTCGCACGCGTTCTGGCCCAGTGGATGCCGTCTGCACTCGCCGCGATCATCGCGATTCCCCTGGCCGCCCAACTGGCCTGCCAGCCCGTGCTGATTCTGCTGAACCCGAGCCTGCCGCTGTACGGAGTTCCTGCGAACATTCTCGCCGGTCCGGCCGCGCCGATTGCGACGGTGGTCGGGCTGATCGCCTGCCTGATGTTGCCGCTCCTGCCGGGCGTTGCCGCGGGCCTGCTCGCCGTGGCCTGGCTGCCGTCGGCCTGGATCGCCGCGGTCGCCCAGACGGTGTCGATGCTGCCCGGCACCCGGCTGCCCTGGCCCGGCGGTGCACCCGGCGTGCTGTTGCTCGCGGTCGTCACGGTGCTCACCCTCGTGGTCGTGCTGCGTGGCCGGGCCGCCACTCCGGCCCGCTGGCCGGCCGCGGTACTGGTCGTGCTACTCATCGGCCTGGGCGGTTACGCCGGGTCGCTCATCGGAACCGGCATCGGCCGTGTCGTCTCCTTCCCGCCCGACTGGCAGATCGCCGCCTGCGACATCGGCCAGGGTGACGCCGTCGTCGTGCGGGACGGCGATCAGTACGGACTCGTCGACGTCGGGCCGGACCCTAAACTACTTTCCGCCTGCCTCGGCACCCTCGGCATCAGTCGCATCAACCTACTCGTGCTCACTCACTACGACCTCGATCACATCGGCGGAGTCGACGCCGTGATCGGACGGGTGGACACCGCGCTGGTCGGCGTGCCGGAGAATGCCCAGGACGTAAGCCTGCACGAGCGGCTCGCCGCGGGCGGTGCCGCCGTTCGGCAGGCCGCGCGCGGCGATTCCGGTAACCTGGGCAGCCTCACCTGGAACATTCTCTGGCCTATTCGGGGAGCGACGACGATGCAGGTGGGCAACCCGGGAAGTGTCACGATCATGTTCGACGGGCGGGGCATCCGTTCTATCTTTCTCGGCGATCTCGGGCAGGAGGCGCAGGATGGCCTGCGTCGCGCATCATCGCCCGGCCGGGTCGATGTGGTGAAGGTCGCGCATCACGGCTCGGCCGATCAAAGCCCCGAACTGTATGCGGAGCTGCGGGCGCGGGTGGGGCTGATCTCGGTGGGGGTGAAGAACACCTATGGGCATCCGACCGAGAAACTGCTGAATATTCTCGCTTCGGTGGGCACGCTGTCGGTGCGCACCGATCGGGAGGGGATAGCGGTGGTCGCTCCGGGGCCGGGCGGCACGCTCGTGCTCTGGACCGAGAAGGTCGCCGACCATGGTCCGCCGGCGAACCCCACGCCGGCTGCCGAGAGCGTCGGTGGTGCGGGATAGGCTTGGTCGACAGCCGCACGAAACCCAAGGAGATCGCTTTGGCCGCACGACCCGCCACGACCGGTTCCCGGTCCGGAAAGGCTGCCCCGGCCCGCCCCAATAAGGGCACCGTCATTCCCCAGTTGGGCTGGCATCAGGTGCGTCCGGCACCGATCGTGCTCGTCTCCGGCACCGAAACGTTCCTCGCCGAGCGATCCATCCGCCAGCTGCGCGACTTTCTCAAGCTGGAAGACCCCAGCCTGGAAATCAGCGATGTGCAGGCCGACAGCTATGCGCCCGGTGAGCTGCTCACCCTGGCGAGCCCGTCGCTGTTCGGTGAGCCCCGCCTGATTCGGGTCAGCAACGTCGAGAAGTGCAGCGACACTTTTATGGCTGAAGCGCTCGACTACCTCGAGAACCCGGCCGACGACACCTATGTCGTGCTGCGGCACGGTGGGGGAGTGCGCGGCAAGAAGCTGCTCGATACCATTCGCAGCGGACTCGGCGGTGCCATCGAAATCGTCTGCACCGAGCTGAAGAAAGACACCGAGAAGTACGAATTCGCGACCAACGAGTTCAAGGCGGCGGGCAAGCGCGTCACGGCCAGCGCCCTGCGTCAGCTCGTCGCGGCCTTCTCCGACGACTTGGCCGAACTCTCGGCCGCCTGCCAGCAGCTCATTTCGGATGCGACCAGCGAGGTCACCGAGACCACGGTCGACCGGTACTACGGCGGTCGGGTAGAAACGAACGCCTTCAAGGTCGCCGACTGGGCCATTGCCGGTCGCAACGGTGAGGCGCTGGTCACCCTGCGGCACGCGCTGAGTTCCGGGGCGGATCCGGTACCGATCGTCGCGGCGTTCGCCATGAAGATCCGCACCATGGCCAAGGTATTCGGCGCCAGGGGCGGGTCGGCGCAGCTCGGCGCTCAGTTCGGCCTCGCTCCGTGGCAGGTGGAACGCGCGCAAAAAGACCTGCGCGGCTGGAGCGATGAGGGTCTGGCGCGCTGCATCCTCATGCTGGCCGAAACGGATGCCGCGGTGAAGGGTGCCGGGCGCGACCCGGTCTTCGCCCTCGAACGCCTGATCGGCGTCATCGCCCGTCGCGGCGAGGAGTAATCCGGTTCTTTTCCCTCAGCGGTCGTCGGCGTCCGCGACCGTGATGGTGGAGCGGTTCAGGTAGAGCCAGACTCCGTGCTGAAAGCTCGGGTTGCCACAGACCCGGCTGGCAACCCACACCGGCAGCAGGGTTGACGAACTGGCCAGATCGGTCGGTTTGGCCAGGGCCTCGAACGAGGACGGCAGGCTCGGGCAGTACTCCAGCTGCACCCGGCCGGTGACCTCGGAGAACTGCACCGAGACTGGTCGTTCGGCCGGGGGTGCCAGAATGCGCAGCGCCCCGAGTCCGGCAATCGCCATCACGGCAGCGATAGCGAACACGGCACCGAACCCCGACAGCGAGCGAATGCGTCGAATCGTTCGCGCTGCCCGGTCGACTTCCAAATCCGAGCTGATCGAGCGGGCAGTGGCAATCGATGCCGCAAGGTAGAACGTGATTCCAATAAGTAGAAGCGCGATCGAGGCCAGTGCGAGGAACAGCTGGGTGCGAGTAGCGCCGGAAACATCTTCGCCCGTGTTGAGTGCCAGCCACACGGCAACGGCGAGGGCGGCGGCGCAAAACAGCGCGGCCAGAAACCGAGCGTGTGCGCGTCGATGGGGGCCGCTGCTATCGGGGATCAAACTGGCCGGTGGGGTGCTCTTCACCGCGTCAGTCTAGTGGGGTCGCTCGCACCATCCCGCTCGCCGCCAGCAGGATCATTCGGGGTGTGTCGCACGAGCGCACAGCGGTCACCGGTCGGGTTCGTTCGGGTGCGGGTTGAACCGGCCGGGCTCGGCTGAGTGCAGAAAACCCCCGCCATGATGGCGGGGGTTTTCTGTGCGACGAGGGGCGGCATCCGCTCTGTGCGAGCCGACGCGGTTGCCGACGTGCGGGTGGAGCCAGAACGGATCAGACGAGTGCGGAAACGGCCTTCGCGATGGCCGACTTCTTGTTCGCAGCCTGGTTCTGGTGGATGACACCCTTGCTGACGGCCTTGTCGAGCTTCTTGGAAGCAAAGGCGAGACCGACGACGGCCTTATCCTTGTCGCCAGCGGCAATCGCGGTGCGAGTCGCGCGAATCGCGGACTTGAACTCGCTCTTAACGGCCTTGTTGCGCTCCTGGGCCTTCTTGTTGGTGCCAATTCGCTTGATCTGCGACTTGATATTTGCCACGTTTTTACGCTTTCGTTAGATTTTGTATGGACAGCCGCGAAAGCGGTAGAGGGCGCTCGAACGGCGAAAATCGTGCGGGGTGGGACCCAACACGCAAGCCAACCGCTAACGCTACCAGCAATCGTCCCGACCCCCAAACCGACTGCGCCTCCGCGCGCGAATACCTCGTGAGCGGATGACCGCCCCCGATATGGGTGCGCGCTACGCCGGCTTACCGTAGCGACTGCCCGTATCGGGCGCACCCATGCCGATGCCGCGCTACCGCAGGGACTGCTGCAGAAACTGCTCAGTCTCCGTGAAGACTAGCCGGCCAAGTGCTCCGTTGACGATGGGCAATTGCGGCGGGACGTGCCCGCATTCGACGTTTCCGATGATGGGAAGACCGAGCGTACCCAGGGCGTCCAGCACGGCCTCCAACTGCGTCAGCGTGGGGGAGTCCTTCGCTCCGGTCCGGCCCACGAGCACGGCGGCCGCTCCGTCGAAGAAGCCGGCCAGTCGCATCCCGTGCAGGTATCGGCAGATGGCGGTCGCCTCGTCACCGGCGGCCTCGATGTAGACGAGGGTGGCGATATCCGTTTCTCCGCGCAAGGGGGACATGTCGGCGTAGCGCGTTCCGGCGAGGTTGGCCATCGTTTCGATGCAGCCGCCGATCAATCGCCCGGTTACATCGACGGGGCCGGTGCCAGCGTCGAGGCGCGCCCACCGGCCGCGGCCGTTCCAGGCCTGCTCGGTGACGTCAGGGTCGGCAGACCAATCATCCCGGTCGTTCAGGCGGTGTACATTCGGCGACGACTGGTGAAAGGACGCGCCAACGGGCTGTCGTGCGATCTCGAGCCAGTGCACCAGGGACGCCGGTGTCGCATAGGGCGTATCCATGAGGTTGCTGCCGTGCATGGTGGCCATTCCGGTGAGGAGCGTGATCGGCGTGAGCAGCGTGGAGATGTCCGAATAGCCGACGATCCAGGTTGGATCAGCGGCGGCGATGGCATCGAAATCCAGGTGCGCGATGAGATCGATCGCCGTCTCGCCGCCCCAGGGCGGCACGATAGCGCGCACTCGTGGGTCGAGGAGCATCCGCATGAACTCGGCGGCGCGCTGCTCCACCGGCGCGCTGATATGGGTCGCGCCGTCCAGACACTCACCGACATCAACCTGGAATCCCTGGTCCTTCAACCCCTGAATCGCGAAGTCCAGCCGCGCCCGAAGCCGTTCGGGGACACCGCTCGACGGCGCCGTAACTCCGATCAGGTCGCCGGCAACGAGTGGTCGGGGATAGCGGATGTCCATCACTCGATAGTCGCAGGTCGGCCCGCCCCACGTCCACCACTGCGAGCGGATGCCGCAGCCTCAGTCCGCCCGCCACACTTGCTCGGCGACCCGCAGCAGGATCGCCGTGAACCGCTCCGGCTGGGCCAGGCTCGACAGGTGCGTCGCCCCCGGCACCACAACGACCTCCCCGTTTCGGCAGGCCGCGAGAAAGCGCCGTTCGTTCAGCCGAAAATGATCGAGGGCACCGTTGACCAGCCAGATCGGGCCCGGATACGCCGCCAGGCTCGTCAGAGGAGTCAGCGTCGAGGTCGCGCGCAGCCCGGCATCCATTACGTCGAGCGCCGCTCCGCCGGCGAGTACATCGCGCGCGCCCGCCGCGGGCAGAAGCCGGCGCGCCATGGTTTCGTGCAGCCACAGCCCTCGATCGGGCAGGCGATGAATTGAACGGGCCAGCAGTCGATACCCCTCAAGCAGCGGGCCTTTCGGAACGGCGCTGCAACCGGCGGCGACGAGTCCGGCCACGCGGTCGGGGTGTCGGGCAGCGTAAGCCACGGCGTAATAACCGCCGAGCGACAGTCCCACGAGCAGCACCCGGCCACCGAGCGCCTCCACCCCGGCGTCGATGGCGGCGAGCGCGGCCGACACTGTGAAGGGCTCATTCATGCGCTGCCCGTGACCGGGCAAATCGATCGCCAGCACCGGATACCCGGCTGCCCGCAGCTTGTGCTCCTGAAAACGCCACATCGTGGCCGACGCGCGAATGCCGTGCACGAGCAGAACCGGCACGCGGGCCTCGGGAATCTCCATAGCGTGAGCCTAGTCAGCCGCGGCCACAGTCGGCTGCGCACCGCCGGGCCGCAGGACGCCTGGCGATCCTCTATCGGGCCCCCGGGCTTCCGAGCACCATGTTTAGGGTAGAACCATGACTATTACTCCCGCGTCCACCCTGACCGCCATCATCAACGCCCACGTCGTACCGGTTGTCGGCGACCCCATCCCGAACGGCACGGTGCTGATTGAGAACGGCAAGATCACCGCGATCGGCGCCGACCTGACCGTTCCGCCCGCCGCGCGAATCATCGACGCGACCGGCAAATGGGTGCTTCCCGGCTTCATCGAAGCGCATGGGCACGTTGGTATCCACGAAGAGGCAAATGGATGGGCCGGCGATGACACCAACGAGATGACCGGCCCGAATATGGCCGCGGTTCGCGCCATCGACGCCATCAACATTGACGACGAAGGTTTTCGTGACGCACTCTCCGGCGGAGTCACCACGGTCGTCGTCAAGCCCGGCTCCGGCAACCCGATCGGCGGCCAGTCGGTCGCGATCAAGAGCTGGGGCGGTCGCACCATTGACGAGCAGGTGATCAGCGACTCGGTAAGCATCAAGAGCGCCCTCGGCGAGAACCCGAAGCGGGTCTACGGCGACAAGAAGCAGACCCCGAGCACCCGCCTCGGCGTGAGCCTGATCATTCGGCAGGCCTTCGTCGACGCCCAGAACTATGTGACGGCGCGCGATGCCGCCGCCGAGAAGGGCGACACCTTCACCCGCGACCTCGGCAAGGAGGCCCTCGCCCGGGTGCTCTCCGGCGAACTGGCCTGGGACCAGCACGTGCACCGCCACGACGACATTGTCACGGCCATCCGTTTGGCCGAAGAATTCGGCTACCGCCTCGTGATCAATCACGGCACCGAGGGCCACAAGATCGCCGACGTGCTGGCCGAGAAGAAGATTCCGGTCATCTTCGGACCCATGCTCACCGCGCGTACCAAGGTGGAACTCCGCGACAGGGCGATCGGCAACCTCGCCGTGCTCGCCGCCGCCGGCGTGCTCGTCGCCATCACGACCGACCACCCCGTCGTTCCGGTGAACTTTCTCGTGCACCAGGCGTCCCTCGCAGTGAAGGAGGGACTGCCGGTGCAGACCGCGCTCGAGGCTCTCACCGTCAACCCGGCCGTCATCCTCGGGCTCGACAGCCGGGTCGGCTCCCTCAGCGTCGGCCTCGACGCCGACGTCGTGATCTGGTCGGGCGACCCGCTCGACCTCGGTTCGCGCGCCGAACTCGTGCTCATTGCCGGCACCCCGGTCTACCGCTACAGCGACGGCTTCGGCCAGGTCGTCGAGCGAGCCAACCGCGCCTAATTTTTCTTGAGCAGGAGTGTCGATTCCGGCCTGTCTCGATCGTCATGTCGGTGTCACTATCAAATGATCAGAAGGGAAACCACCCTGCAGTGTTCATTGCTCGTCCTGAGCCAGGAAGCCGGCGACGCCCAGGTTGACGAAGCGGCCATGGAATGGGGTCGCAAGGCCTTTGACGCCTACGCGTAGTCACTCGATGCCCGACCTCGACGCCGCCATCGGCTGGGCGCGGCAGTGTTCGGCGGCCCTCTACGGCGTCGTCGAGATTCGCCCGTCGGCGGTCATCTTCCGGGATGGACAATGGCAGACCCCGGGCAGCGAAACGGCCCAGGCCTGACCAGCAGAACGGATGCCGGGGCGCGGGCCGAGCAGGTGGCCCGCGCCCCGGCGAGCATCAGCTTGCGGTCGGTGACGGCCGGGTGGACGAACGGGCCGGTGTCAGTCGTTCCGGTAGATCTCCGATCGGTGACCGAGCGCAGAGACGGTACAACCGCTCCGAGCATGGGACAATGGACGAACTATGTCACCGAGAGCCCTTCACGCGCTGGAACCGGCCGCCACGGCCCCCGAGTTCATCCGCAACTTCTGCATCATCGCCCACATCGACCATGGCAAGTCGACGCTCGCCGACCGCATGCTGCAGATCACCGGCGTCGTCGACGAGCGTTCCATGCGGGCCCAGTACCTGGACCGCATGGATATCGAGCGTGAACGCGGCATCACCATCAAGAGCCAGGCCGTGCGCATGCCGTGGGAGCTGGACGGCGTTACCTACGCGCTGAACATGATCGACACCCCCGGTCACGTCGACTTCACCTACGAGGTCTCCCGCAGTCTCGCCGCCTGCGAGGGCGCCATTCTGCTGGTTGACGCGGCCCAGGGCATCGAAGCCCAAACCCTCGCCAACCTTTACCTCGCCCTCGAGAACGACCTCACGATCATTCCCGTGCTCAACAAGATCGACCTGCCGGCCGCCGACCCCGAGAAGTACGCCCGCGAACTCGCGAGCCTCATCGGCGGGCGCCCGGAAGACGTGTTGCGCGTCTCCGGTAAGACCGGCGCCGGCGTCGAGGAACTGCTCGACCTCGCCACCACCATGATTCCGGCGCCGAAAGGCAACCCGGATGCCGCCGCCCGCGCCATGATCTTCGACTCGGTCTACGACAGCTACCGCGGCGTCGTCACCTACGTGCGCATGATTGACGGGCACCTGAAGGCCCACGAAAAAATTCAGATGATGTCGACCAAGGCGACCCACGAGATCCTCGAGATCGGCGTCATCTCGCCGGAACCGGTGGAGAGCAAGGGCCTGCGCGTCGGCGAGGTCGGCTACCTGATCACCGGCGTGAAAGACGTGCGCCAGTCCAAGGTCGGCGACACCATCACGACCGCCGTGCGCCCCGCCACCGACGCCCTGCCCGGCTACGACGAACCTCAGCCCATGGTGTTCTCCGGCCTGTACCCGATCGACGGCAGTGACTACCCGGCGTTGCGCGAGGCCCTCGACAAGCTCAAGCTGTCTGACGCCAGTCTCGGGTACGAGCCGGAGACATCCGTTGCGCTCGGTTTCGGTTTTCGCTGCGGGTTTCTCGGACTGCTGCACCTGGAAATCATCACCGAGCGTCTCGAACGCGAATTCAACATCGACCTCATCACGACCGCGCCGAGCGTGCCCTACGAGGTCACCACCGACGACAAGCGCACCATCACGGTGACCAACCCGAGCGAATACCCCACCGGCAAGATCGCCAAGGTGCTCGAACCCATGGTGAAGGCGGCCATTCTCGCGCCGAAAGACTACGTCGGCGTCATCATGGAACTGTGTCAGAGTCGCCGCGGCACCCTGCTCGGCATGGAATACCTCGGCGAAGACCGGGTCGAGATTCGCTATTCGATGCCGCTCGGTGAGATCGTGTTCGACTTCTTCGACATGCTCAAGGGCCGCACCGCCGGCTACGCCTCGCTCGACTATGAGCCCTCCGGCGAGCAGGAAGCCGACCTGGTGAAGGTCGATATTCTGCTGCAGGGCGAGCAGGTCGACGCCTTCAGTGCCATCGTGCACCGCGACAAGGCCTACGCCTACGGAGCGCTCATGACCGGGCGCCTGCGCAAGCTTATTCCGCGCCAGCAGTTCGAGGTGCCCATCCAGGCCGCGATCGGTGCCCACATCATCGCCCGTGAAAGCATCTCGGCGATGCGCAAGGACGTGCTCGCCAAGTGCTACGGCGGTGACATCTCGCGCAAGCGCAAGCTGCTCGAGAAGCAGAAAGAGGGCAAGAAGCGCATGAAAATGGTCGGCCGGGTTGAAGTTCCCCAGGAAGCCTTCATCGCCGCTCTGAGCGGCGATATCGAGACCAAAGACAAGAAGTAGAGCGGATGCGCAGAACCACCTTCACCGACGCCGCCGTCAGCTACGCTGCCATCGGCGGCACGCTCGCGCCCGACCTGATGAGCTATCCGCCGAGAGGCTACCGCCCGATGGAGCAGAGCGTGAAGCTCGGCAGCTCCCAGGATCGGTTCGAGGCCGCGACCAAGTTGCTGATGACCTGGGGAATCCAGCGGGGCAGCGGCATGGAGGTGACCGACCTCGAAAACGGCACCGGCGTGCAGTACACGCCGGTGACCTTTGGGCCCGACGGCGCCCCGGCGGTCGGCCAGCAGCATCCGGTCAACGAAGCGACCTTTGCCGATGACGGCACCCCGTACATCGCCAACGGCATGACGGCGACGCTGAAAATGAAGGTGTGGCTGTTCCGCGTCACCGCGCCGGTCCGCGTCGTCTACGTGATCGACGAGGCGGCCCGCATCGGGTTCGCCTACGGCACCATGGCCGGTCACCCGGAAAGCGGCGAGGAATCCTTCATCGTCGAGCACCGGGAAGACGACTCGGTCTGGCTGACCATTCGCTCGTTCTCGCGGGCCAGCACCTGGTATTACCGGCTGGCCTGGCCGGTGCTGCGCTTTCAGCAGGCCAAATTCACCCGGCTCTACCTGCGGGCGTTGCACCCCGTTGGCGCCATCAAATAGAACGTACTGGAGCACCACCCATGGCCGGACCCCACCCCGTCGGCGATCCCGCACCCGACGATGGCCTCCTTCCAGCGTCGGCGGCCGTTGACGCCTTCGTGCGCGATTTCGGCGTGTACCTGCACGTGCCGTTCTGCCGAGTGCGCTGCGGCTACTGCGACTTCAACACCTACACCGCGACCGAACTGCGCGGCGTCAAGCAGAGCGACTACGCCAGCCAGGCCGTGCTCGAGGTCGAAGCGGCCGGGCGCATCCTGACCGCATCGGGCGTTCCCAAACGCTCCGTCGCCACCGTGTTCTTCGGCGGAGGTACGCCAACGCTGCTGCCGGTGACCGACCTCGCGAAGATGCTCAGTGCAGTGCGCGACCTGTGGGGCCTGGCCGCCGGGGCCGAAGTCACCACCGAGGCCAACCCCGACTCGGTCGACGCCGCCTACCTCGGTGCCCTCGCCGATGCCGGATTCACCAGGGTGTCCTTCGGCATGCAGTCGGCTGTGCCGCACGTGCTCGCGACGCTCGAGCGCACCCACGATCCCGAGAGGGTTCCGCTCGTGGTCGAGTGGGCCCGGGCCGCCGGGCTCGATGTGAGCCTTGACCTCATCTACGGCACGCCGGGGGAGTCGCTGGCCGACTGGCGCGCCAGCCTCGAGCAGGCGCTCAGCCTGCACCCAGACCACCTGAGCGCGTATTCGCTCATCGTCGAAGACGGCACCAAGCTGGCTCGGCAGATTCGCCGCGGCGAGATCGCGCCGACCGACGACGACCAGCAGGCCGACTTCTACGAACTGGCCGACGAGCTTCTCGCCGCCGCCGGGTACGACTGGTACGAGGTCAGCAACTGGGCCACGAGCGACGCGCACCGCTCCCGCCACAACCTCGCCTACTGGACCGGCCAGGACTGGTGGGGCGTCGGCCCCGGCGCACACAGCCACGTCGGCGGGGTGCGCTGGTGGAACGTGAAGCATCCGGCCGCCTATTCCGAACGGATGCTCGGCGGCCTGTCCCCGGCCGCCGGCCGCGAGACGCTCGACGCGCCCACCCGCGAGCTCGAACGCATCCTGCTGCAGAGCCGCATCCGCACCGGAATTCCGGTGGCGTCGCTGTCTGCTGCGGGCCGGATCGAGGTGGCCAGCCTTATCGCCGACGAACTCATCAACGCGAAAGCGGCCCTCGCCGGGACCATCGAACTGACCCTGCGCGGACGGCTGCTGGCCGACGCCGTGGTGCGGCGGCTGAGCGACTAGAGCTGAGCGACTAAAGCGGGGCTTAGCTGACGAACTTGATCGTGAGTGGGTAGGTGTAACCCTGTCCACGGTTCGCGGCCAGCGCCGCCAGAATCATGAACACGACAGCCACGATCGCGAGCGGTATGTAGAGAATGCCGCCGATGCCGATCGTGACAATCGTGATCGGAACGAGTACCGCCACGTAAATCAAGAGGGAGATCTGAAAGTTCAGGGCGGTCGCGGTGTGCGCGCGGATGAACGGTCCGCGATCTCGCAGCATGAGGTAGCCGATGAGGGCCGGCACGAAACCCAGGGCTGCCGCGCTGAAGATAATCCCACCGACGTGGATCAGCGTCGCCCACAACTTCTCGTCCGCGGGGCTCATCGGGGTGGCGGGGGTGGACTGGTACGGATTCTGCTCAGACATGAGGGCCTCTCGCTGTACGGCCGGTCACTGGCACGGCGGTGCCAGTGACCTCCAGACTAATCGCCCCGCCGCCGGTCGGAGCCAGGAGGCGCTACTTGATCAGGCGCAGCGCGAACGGGTACCGGTAGTTCTTTCCGTCCTTGGCCTGTACAAATCCCATGATCGAGAAGATGACCCCGGCCAGCCAGACGATCCAGCCCAGGCCCGCGAGCAGCCCGCCAATGCCGAACGTGACCAGGGCGAGGAAGGTCGACACCACGGTGATCGCGACATAGGCGATCAGCAGGGTGATCTGAAAGTTCAGTGCCTCCTTCGCCTCGGTGTTGGTGAAGCGCCCTCGGTCCTTGAAGACCAGCCAAATGATCAGGGACGGAAGAAAACTCAGGATGCCGCCGAGGTGTGCCAGCGAAGCCCACTGGCGATCGTCGGCCTCCGAGAGCGGGGCCGCCACGACCGGCGTGGAATAGGGACTTGCACCGGGCTGGCTGTTCGGCGGTTGGCCATATTGCGGCTGGCCGACGTTGGGCTCACGGTAGTTGGAATCACCGGGAGGTTGTGCCTGTGGATCGCTCATGATCGTGCCTTTCGCTCAAAGAGGTGGGAGCGTATACCGGTAATTAAACGCTCACTTCGGGGTACTGGCAATGGGTGTACTCAGCCGGAACCCGGCCGGTCGCGATAGGATTGGCAGTCAGTGGATGCGAGTGCCAACGGCGTGCCAGCAAACCTGCGTTCCAGGGTGCCCAGGGCGCGCGAGGTGAGCGGCATCCGTTGGGCCGAAGCTCTACCTCAAGAATCAGGAAGGCGGGTGCAATGGTTTCCGACCGTGGCCTCGATGTTCTGCGCGTGATCGTGCAGGACTACGTTGCCTCCCGTGAACCCGTCGGCTCCAAATCCATCGTGGACCGGCACTCCTTCGGCGTCTCCGCCGCCACCATTCGCAACGATATGGCCCTGCTCGAAGAAGAAGAGCTCATCGCGGCACCGCACACTTCCTCCGGTCGTATACCCACCGACAAGGGGTACCGCGTTTTCGTCGACCACCTCGCTGATCTGCGTCCACTCACCCCGGCACAGCGTCAGGCCATCGAAACGTTCCTCGGCCACTCCGCCGACCTCGACGAGGTGCTCGTGCGCAGTGTGCGGCTGCTCTCGCAGCTGACCCACCAGGTTGCGCTCGTGCAATACCCCTCTCTGTCGCGCGCCAAGGTTCGCCACATCGAGTTCGTACCGCTGACCGAAACCCGCATCCTGTCGGTACTGATCACCGATTCCGGTGGCGTCGAACAGCGCGTGATCGATCTGCCGCGCGCGCTCGACGAGCAGACACTCGGCGAGGTGCGTGCCCGTCTCAATGTTGCCGTGGTCGGGCTCGGCATGGCCGAGGCATCCGCTGCCCTCGCCGCCAGCGTCTGGCCGGGGTCACCAGCGTTGCAGCCGATCGTCGACCTCATCACGAGCACCCTCGCCGACCAAGTCGGTTCCAACCGGCAGGACAAGCTCGTCATGGCTGGTGCGGCCAACCTCGTTCGCACCGAAGAGGACTTCTCGGGCAGCATCTACCCGGTGCTCGAGGCCATCGAAGAGCAGGTGGTGCTGTTGCGCCTGTTCGGCGAGATGGAGACCGACCAGCACGGCGTATCGGTGAGTATCGGCCGCGAGAACGCGGCCTTCGGGCTACCGGAGGCGAGCGTGCTGACCAGCGGCTATACGGCCAACGGCAACCTGGCCCGTCTGGGCGTGCTCGGGCCGACTCGCATGGACTATTCCAACAACATGGCGGCGGTGCGCGCCGTCGCACGTTACCTGTCTCGCCTGCTCGGCGAGACCTAGAGCTTGGGCCGCCCGGCGGCCTCTTCATCATTTCGAACAACCATCACAACTCAAGGAGAGCCACCTTTGGCTGACCACTACGAAGCGCTGGGCGTTGACCGCGACGCGACCACCGATCAAATCAAGAAGGCGTACCGTCGCCTGGCCCGCGAACTGCACCCCGACGTGAACCCCGGCGCCGAGGCGTCGGAACGGTTCAAGAGCATCACGCACGCCTACGACGTGCTGAGTGACGCGAAACAGCGCCAGAAGTACGACCAGGGCGGCGGCCAGAACGGCGGCTTCGACGGGCAGAACTTCGGCAACTTCGGTGACATCTTTGAGACCTTCTTCGGTGGGGGAGGCGGCAGCAGCCGCGGCCCGCGCTCCCGCCGCGAACGCGGCCAGGATGCACTCATTCGGGTCGAGCTCGACCTCGACGAGGTCATCTTCGGCACGCACCGCGACCTCGAGGTCGACACCGCGATCGTCTGCGACACCTGCAAGGGCTCGTGCTGCGCGCCCGGCACGTCACCGATCACCTGTGATATCTGCCACGGCACCGGGAGCATCCAGCGCGCAGTGCGCTCCCTGCTCGGTAACGTCATGACGTCGAGCCCGTGCGGATCCTGCCGCGGCTACGGCACCATCATCGCCACGCCGTGCATGACCTGTTCCGGCCAGGGCCGCGTGCGCGCCCGCCGCACGGTTCCGGTCGACATCCCGGCCGGCGTTGACACCGGCCTGCGCCTGCAGATGCCCGGGAGCGGTGAGGCCGGCCCGGCGGCCGGCCCGAACGGCGACCTCTACCTCGAGATGAAGGTGCGCCACCACGACGTGTTCAGCCGTGATGGCGACGACCTGATGTGCTCGCTCGACGTGCCAATGACCAGTGCCATTCTCGGCACGAGCGTCACCGTGAAGGCCCTCGACGGTGACATCGAGGTGGAGATTCGCCCCGGTTCGCAAAGCTCAGAGGTACTCACTATCAAGGACCGCGGCATCACCAAGCTGCGCGGCAGCGGTCGTGGCGACCTCAAGATCGGCATCCACGTACTCACGCCGACCAAGCTCGACCACAAGGAACGCGACCTGATCGAACAGTTCGCCGCCCGGTATTCAGCCCCCGCACCCACCCTGAGCCAGTACCAGCAGGGTTTGTTCGCCAAGCTGCGCGACCGGTTCCTCGGCTAACGTGGCACATTTCTACCTGCAGGAAACGCTCCGGGCGGCGCAGTGTCGCCCGGGGCAGGTCGTTTCTGTCGACGGCGCCGAAGCACGGCACGCGGTCACGGTCAGCCGGGTTCGTCCAGGGGACCGGCTCCGCCTGGGTAATGGGGCCGGGTTGTTGCTTGAGGGAACGGTGCTGACGGCGGACGCCGCGGTGTTGACCCTGCGCGTCGACGAGGCGAGCGAGACGGCGGCGACGACGCCGCGCATCCGCTTGGTGCAGGCCCTGGCCAAGGGCGACCGTGACGAACTGGCCATTCAGGCCGCCACCGAACTCGGCGTCGACGGCGTCATTCCCTGGGCCGCCGCGCGCTCCATCACCAAGTGGGAGGGCGCCAAAGTCGCCAAGGGCCACGACCGTTGGAGCACGATCGTGCGCGAGGCCAGCAAACAGTCGATTCGCGCCTGGCTGCCGAGCGTCGCGCCGCTCGCCAGCACCAAACAGCTGGCCCTGCTGGCCGTCACGACACGGATGCTGCTTCTCGACCCGACCGCGACCGGTCGCCTCACCGAGGTCGCCCCGCCCACCGACGACCGCGACATTCTGCTCGTCGTCGGCCCCGAGGGCGGAATTTCCCCGGCCGAACTGCTCCTGCTGGAGCAGGCCGGCGCCACCCAGGTGCGCCTTGGCGACACCGTGCTGCGCACGTCGACCGCCGGACCAGCCGCTCTCGCCATCCTCAACGCGACGCTCGGCCGCTGGTAGCGCCGCTTAAGATAGAGGCATGTCTTCTTCCGGTTCCCAGCCGTCCATTTTCAGCCGCATCATCGCGCGTGAGATTCCGGCGACGATTGTCGCCGAGACCGAGCACATCATCGCGTTCCTCGACATCGCCCCGAAAGCACCGGTGCACGTCGTCGTCACCACCAAAGACCCGCAGTACCAGAACGTGGTCGAGCTCGCCGCCGGAAACTCGGCCCTGCTCGCTGAACTCGTGGCCGTGGCCGAGCAGATCGCCGCGGAGCGCACCAACGGGCAGTTCCGTCTCGTCTTCAACACCGGTGCGGCCGCCGGCCAGACCGTCTTTCACGTGCACGCTCACGTCATGGGCAGCCCGGAACTGACCGACCATCTCGGGGAGGACTCGCTTGGCACACTCTGAATTGCGTTTCACCGTCGATGGCGTCGCCATGGTGCGCCTGCTCGGCCCTGAAGACCGCTTCCTGAGCACCATCGAGGCCGAGTACCCCAACGTTGACGTGCACGTGCGCGGCAACGACGTCACCCTGGGCGGCTCAGCCGATGATGTGGAAGCCGTGCGCCGCCTGATCGAGGAACTGCAACGTGCCCTTCGCGCCGGCCACGACCTCGGCGAAACCGAGGTCGCCACCTCGGCACGGATGCTTGCCGCCGACAGCTCCGTGAGCCCCTCCGCCCAGCTCGGTGCCCCCATCCTCACGGCGCGCAACAAGAGCATTCGGGCTAAATCGATCGGCCAGAAGGATTACGTCGACGCCATCGACGAGAACACCATCGTGTTCGGTATCGGCCCGGCCGGAACCGGCAAGACCTACCTCGCCATGGCGAAGGCGGTGCGCGCCCTGCAAAATAAGGAGGTCGAGCGCATCATTTTGACCCGGCCCGCCGTCGAGGCCGGCGAACGGCTCGGTTTTCTGCCCGGCACCCTGACCGACAAAATCGACCCCTACCTGCGGCCGCTCTACGACGCGCTCGGTGAGATGCTCGACCCCGAACTCATCCCGAAGCTGCTCGCCGCCGGAACCATCGAGGTCGCACCGCTCGCCTACATGCGCGGGCGTACCCTCAACGCAAGCTTCGTCGTGCTCGACGAAGCCCAGAACACAACGCCGGAGCAGATGAAGATGTTCCTGACCCGGCTCGGCTTCGGTTCGAAGATGGTCATCACCGGCGACGTCACCCAGATCGACCTGCCGGCCGGCACGAGCGGTCTCAAACTGGTCACCCGCGTTCTCGACGGGATCGACGACATCCACTTCGCCTATTTGAGCAGCGCCGACGTGGTGCGTCACTCGCTCGTCGGCCGCATTGTCGACGCCTACACCGAGTACGACGAGAAAAAGCAGGCCCTCCGCCAGGAGAGCGCCGAAGCGCGTGAATTTGTTAATCGCGGTCCCCAGCGCGCCAGCGCCGCCGGTCGCAACCCGAAACGGAGTTCCAGTTGAGCATCGAAATCAACAACGAGTCGGCCATCCCGGTCGATGAGGCGGCCATCCAGCGCCTCGCTGCCTTCGCGCTCGACACCATGCACGTGCACGCCGACGCCGAACTCGCCATCGTGCTCGTGGATGAGGGCGCGATGGAACAACTGCACGTGCAGTGGATGGACGAGCCCGGCCCCACCGACGTGCTGAGCTTTCCCATGGACGAACTTCGCCCCGGAACCGAGGAACAGGAGACCCCGCCGGGTCTGCTCGGCGATATCGTGCTCTGCCCGCAGGTCGCCAAGGAACAGGCGGAAACCGCCGGCCACAGCACCCTCGACGAGCTGCTGTTGCTGACCACCCACGGCGTGCTGCACCTGCTCGGCTTCGACCACGCCGAACCCGACGAAGAAAAGGAAATGTTCGGCATTCAACGCGACATTCTCATCGGCTTCGCCATGCAGGAACGACAACGCCACTGATGCTCCACGTGTGGTTTATTTATGCGGCGGTCATCCTGGTGGTGTTCGCCGGGCTCATGGCCGCCGTTGATGCCGCGATCACGACCCAGTCCCGGGCCGACATCGCGAGCCTGGTGGCGAATCATCGCGCCAAACGGTCGCTCCAGGCCATCGCCGACGACACCGGCGCGCACCTGAACGCGATCAACTTCATTCGGATCACCGCCGAGACCACCGCGGCCGTGCTGGTGACGCTGGTCTTTGCAACCACGATCGATGCCCTCTGGCTGGCACTTCTGCTGTCCGCGCTCATCATGACCTCGGTTTCGTTCGTGTTGGTCGGGGCGAGCCCGCGCAGCGTGGGCCGCGCGCATCCGGTTAATTTGCTGACCGCGACCGCACTGCTCGTGCACGTCGCCCGCGTGCTGCTCGGACCCGTAGCCAATGCCCTTGTCGCCCTCGGCAACCGGGTCACACCTGGGCGTACCAAACTGGCCACCTTCACCTCCGAAGACCAGCTGCTCAGCATGGTCGACGAGGCTACCGAGTTGGACGTGATCGAGGAAGATGACCGCGAGCTCATCCACTCCATCTTCGAATTCAGCGAGACGGTCGTGCGTGAGGTGATGATTCCGCGTACCGACATGATCACCATCGACGCCGACGCCACCATCGACGCGGCCATGGGCCTATTCCTGAGCAGCGGCACTTCGCGGGTGCCCGTGCTGGACGGCGAGGTCGACGACGTTGCCGGCATCCTGTACCTGCGTGACGTGGCACGGCTGGTGTTCGAGCGGCCGATCAACGCGCTGCAGCTCACCGTGGCCGACCTGGCCAGGCCGGCCGTGTTCGTGCCCGAGTCGAAGAAGGCCGACGACATGCTGCGACAGATGCAGCTGGAGTCCAACCACCTGGCCATGGTCGTCGACGAGTACGGCGGAATCGCCGGCCTGGTCACCCTCGAAGACCTGATCGAGGAGCTCGTCGGCGATATCTCCGACGAGTACGACCGTGACGTGGTCGAGGTCGAAGACCTCGGCGACGGCCATTTTCGGGTGAGCGCCCGACTGCCGGTCGACGAACTGGGTGAGCTGTTCGACCTGGAACTCGACGACGACGACGTCGACTCGGTGGGCGGCCTGCTGGCCAAAGCCCTCGGGCGATTGCCCGTGGCCGGCTCGGTCGCGTCGGTCAGTGGACTCAATCTCACCGCTGAACGCACCGAAGGCCGGCGCAGACGCATCAGCACCGTGCTGGTGGAACGCGATGAAGCTTTGATTGATGCGCAGACCGCATTCCTCACGGTACCGACTGCTAACACCAGCAGCACAAGCACAGCGTCTGATGATGAAGGAGAAAGGTCATGACCGAAGCTACACCGGCACACCCTGCCGATTACCGAGCGGGATTCGTCTCGTTTGTGGGACGCCCCAACGTGGGTAAGTCCACCCTGACGAACGCGCTGGTGGGGGAGAAGGTCGCGATCACGTCGTCGAAGCCGCAGACCACCCGCCGGGCCATCCGCGGCATCGTGCACCAGAAGAACGGCCAGCTTATTCTGGTGGATACCCCCGGCATCCACCGCCCGCGCACCCTGCTCGGTGAGCGCCTCAACAGCCTCGTCACCGCCACCCTGGCCGGCGTCGACGTGATCGGCCTGTGCATCCCGGCCAACGAGCCGATCGGCCCGGGCGATAAGTTCATCAATGAACAACTGGATGCCTTCCCGCGGGCCAAAAAGGTCGCCATCGTCACAAAGATTGATGCGTCCTCCAAGACCAACGTCGCCAATCAGCTGCTCGCTGTTTCACAGTTGCGGGACTGGGAGGCGATCGTGCCGATCTCCTCGACCAGCCGGATCCAGCTGGATACCCTCGCCACCGAGCTGCTGCGTCTGCTGCCACACGCGGATGCCCCCCTCTACCCGGCCGACACTGTCACCGACGAGACCCTCGAGTCCCGCATCTCTGAATTCATCCGCGAGGCCGCCCTCGAGGGCGTCACCGACGAGCTGCCGCACTCTATCGCCGTCACCATCGATGACATCATCGAGCGCGACGACCAGGAACTGGTCGAGATCTACGCCAACCTGTTCGTCGAGCGCGACAGCCAGAAGGGCATCATCATTGGCAAGTCGGGCAGCCGGCTCAAGGATGTCGGTACCCGCGCCCGCAAGCAGATCGAACCGCTCGTCGGCAAGCGTGTGTTTCTCTCGTTGCGGGTGAAGATCGCCAAGGAATGGCAGCGCGACCCGAAGCAGCTCGGCCGCCTCGGCTTCTAACAGCTCTTCGGTAGCCGTCAGTACCGCGCTGGTCGAGGCGCGAGGAACGAGTGATCGAGACCGCACCCACCCGCGTCATGCCCGGCTGGCAGCGGCACCAGTGGCAGGATGCCGGGCATCGGACACCGTGAAAGTTCAGTTTCGGTCGTCGTCGTGCGGACGGCCGGGTGTCGGGTCGTCTCCGTTTCGTTGGGCGAGTTGGGCGAGACCGCCATCCCGTGACGGGTGGCTGTCTGCGGTGTCTGCCCCGGGGGGCGTCGGTAGAAGCTGGTCGAGCCGGAGGTGTTCGGCCATGAGTGGATTCTTGCTGGGTAGGGCGATCAGCGTTTGTTCGGGGTCGATTTCGATCGGGGGTTGTAGCCAGTACTGGTCGTTCTGGAGATGGATCGTCCAGTGTCGGTTGTGCAGCAGCATGTGATGGTGTGCACACAGTGAGATGGCGAAATTGATGTTGGAAGGTCCCTGATCAGACCACATTTTTATATGGTGAGCTTCTGTCCACGATGGTGGTTGGTCGCAGCCGGGCCAGCGGCATCCGCCGTCGCGCGCGGCGAGGGCTCGGCGTTGTTCACGGTTGAAGAGACGTTCGTCTCGTCCGACGTTGAGGGGTTGCCCGGACTGACTGAACAGGATTCCGAGGTATCCGGTGTCGCAGAGGTGCCGGTCGATCGTCTCCGCGGACACCGGAGCGGGGTTGCCTTCGAGGTAGCCGAAGGCTGATGTGGCGCTTCGGCTCCCGGAAGTGCCGCTCTGCGTCGTGCCGCTTTTCGTGGTTTCAGCCGCGGGGGTCGGGCCAGCCGCAGGGGCCGGGGCAGTGCGGGCCGGGCCAGCTGTCGGGCCGGCTGCCGGGCCGGCTGTCGGTGCCGCCGTTGTGTCGGCTGCTGGGTCAGCAATGGTGGTGGGGCGGTCGGGTTCGGTGACGATGATCTGCACGACCGGGCGGCGTCCGCCAAACATGGTGTTCGGGTCGGCGTCGGCGCCGAGTTTGAGCAGTTGGGTGAAGGAATCCGCGGCGATTTGGTCGAGGGTGCGCGGGTCGTCCTTGACGCGCTGTGCCCAGGCGGCGCGTTCGGGGTCGACGAACCGCACGCCGCCGCGTCGCGGGCTGGTCAGGGCGTCGTAGGTTGCCATCCACATTTCGCCCTGCTCGGGTGCCAACAGGGCGTGCAGGGTCACCATGCCGTCGGCTCGCCGCCACAACGACCAGGTCGTGTCGTCGCGGGCCTGCTTTTCCCTGGCCTGGATGCCTGCGGCGTCGAGGTCGTCGCGCATACGCCGCGCCCGCTTGTAGGCCTGCTCGGTGTGCATGCCTGGTACCTCGACCAGCAACACTCGGAGAGCGGCGGCGAGTTTCTCGGCTGTGATGGCCTGATCCAGTGTGCCCAGACCTCGCAGCAGGGCGTCGCCGACGCCGGGCGAGAATGTGCCGGCGGTGACAGCGTGCAGAATCGGTGCCTGCCACGGCACCACCACCGGCTCCACCGGATCCACGGTTGCCATGGGTAGTACCGGGCGGGGCGCGGCCACGGGCAGTGGCGGCAAGTCGGGGTGCAGCGTCGCCCACGCCGCCGCGCGCTCCGCCTCTCGAACGGCGTCCAGCTCGGCGGCGCGCTCGGCGTCCGCGAGGGCGTCGGCGGTCGCCTGCGCGACCCGCTCGACTTCCCGAGCGGCTTCTTCCGCCCGCCGTTCCGCGGTTTCGGTTTCGTTCATGAGGACGCCGACGGCCAGCAGTCGGCCGGCCTCCATACGGCTGAGTCCGGTGGCGTCTTGCACCATCAGCGTCGGGGTGCTAAACCCGTGCCGAGCGGCCAGGCCCGACTGGCCCAACTCCGGGCGGGACCGGTGCGCGATCGTGCCGGCCAGAAGGGCCGCCGCCGTGTTGCTCAGTCGCAGGAGGTCGGCGATCGGACCGCGAGCGGCGAGTACCTGCGCATCTGTCAGGGTGCTGAACTGAGCGCTGGAACTACCGAGCGCGGCGACGGCCGCTGCTGCCCGGGCGAGCTCCATCGCCATGATGTTCATGATTCAACTCAACACCCGACCACCGACATTCCCGAGGAAAAATCACGCCTATATGCCCGAAATCGACCGAATCCGGCAAAGAATACCCAAAGAAATGTTTTGAGAGCCGGCACGTCCCCGGCGAGGGCCGTAATGGAAGCTCCCGCACCGGCCTGCTGCATGAAAGTAGGCACCCGAGATCGCTATTGCACGGTCGTCCGTGACACGTTGAGACGGCGGGCGACGTCCGGGTTGCAGTAGCCTGCGAGGGCGGGCACGATCGATCTGGGGGGATAAACGTGATGGCACGGAAGCTTTTCGGCGATATGTCGCCCGTCACGTATCGAAGCCCATTGCGCAAGTTGCTCATGCTGCGTCAGCTGAGAAATCTGCTGCGCGCCGCCACGGCGATGATCCTGGTCGAGGCTATTGCAACAGCGGTGGCCGCCACGTTGGCGAGCGCTGTCGTCGGGCGAACCGTCGCGCAGAGCGGAGGCACGGACCCGGCCGTAGTCGTTTTGATGTTGACCGTCATGGGCGCGGCTTCGGTGGTCTGGCTTGCTCGCCGCGCTGTGGCGACCGACGCAGCACCCTGATCGCGACTTCGTCGCAGCCGCGATCCTATCCACGCGTTGCTGACGGCTCCGCCGGCGACCAGGAGCCTCTTAGTCGCTGGTCGTACTTTTCACGCGCCAGGCCGTGCGTTCGACGATGGTGAATCCCAATCTGGCCAGGTTTCGAACGCTCGGTGATCTGGGAGCCGCGGTGGCCGCAGCCAGCGGACAGCCGAGAGCTCTTGCGACGCGGATTCGGTGCCCGAGGAGGGCGCTTTGGGCTCCAGCGCCTCGTGCTGCAGGGAGTGTGGACGCCCCGCCGAGCACCGCGACGGCATTCTGCACGGACATGGCCGCAGCGGCGAGGGGCTCGCCGTTACGAAAAGCGATGAATGCTCGAACCATCGGAAGGGCGTGTTCCGTTCGGATCAGCGATCGCACGTTGTCCGTTGCCGCGTACCCAGCGTCGAGTAGGTCCGCGAAGAGTGCTGCATCCGGGGCGGAAGAGACTTCGCGTATCTGCCACTGGTTCCGGTCCGTGCCGTCCGGGCGGATTGCTCCCACACGCAGGACGGCAGTGGGACGCACGGGGGGCGAGCTCGTAACCCTGGTCGAGCATCCGGTCGTTGAGCGTCTGCGACGGCGACGTTGCGATAATGGTTATTTGGTGTCGGTTCGCGAATCGGGTCAGAACCTCAGGCAGGTGCTCGACGGAATGTTCGTTCAGGCCCTCGACAGTGTTGAGAAATCCGTATCGATTGGCCGTTGCGATGCTCGCCCGCAGGCCGCCCAGGCGGAATGATTGGAACGCGCCCGGTAACCCTCCGGCCGCCGCCGCATCCAGGGCTAACGACTTACGCTCGAAAACAGCCAGCTCAGCGTCGTGAACAGGGTCCTCGACGGTATCCGGCATCTCTGAAGCCTAGGGGCTGTGCATGCGCACGCTGTCCCGGCGGTGAATTTCGGTCGCGGAGTATGCCCGTGCTCGTGTCGCTCGCAAGAATGTGTGTATATTGTTTATCGATAGATTCACACCGATAAACGATAGGATTCACATGCATCGCTCGGCGATCGTCACCCTGAAAACACTCATCTTCGTGCTGATCACACTGCTTCTGGCGTGCCAGGTCTTTGTGATCCCAGCGGTCGCGCAGCAGATGGTCGAAAAATCTCCCCCACTCGACTATCTCCAGGTGCCCGGGATCATGGTCACGGTGGGGTTCGTGCTCTGCGTGCAGGTCGCGCTCGTCTGCGTGTGGCGGCTGCTATCGCTGGTGCGGGCATCCATCATTTTCAGGGAAAACGCGTTCAGGTATGTCAATATCATCCTCGGCCTGGTCGCGCTGGCGACCCTCCTCATCCTCGGGTCTTTCATCACCCTGGCGGTCGCCGGTGTTGCCTCGCCCTCGGTCATCATGCTGTGCTCGCTCGGAATCGTCGTCGGCTCGGGACTGGCCTTGATGATCGTGGTCATGCGCGGGCTCCTCCATCAGGCTTCCCAACTCGAACGCGACCTGGCGGAAGTGGTCTGATGCCCATCGTGATCAACCTCGACGTCGAACTGGCTAAGAAGAAGATATCGGTCGCCGACTTCGCCGCAGCGATCGACATCACACCGGCGAATGTTTCCGTGCTCAAGAACGGCCGGGCGAAGGCCGTGCGCTTCTCCACCCTCGACGCCATTTGCCGTGTGCTCGACTGCCAACCTGGCGACATCTTCATGTGGGTGCCTGAAGATGACGGCGCCGCAGAAGCAAATTCAGCGGTGGCGGGGTCATGAGCATACCGCGAGCTGTTCAGCCTTGGAACGACGTCGCGATTCGCCATCTGCTCGACCGCACGTCGTGCCCCGTCTGCGCGGTCGCGCTGCCCGACAACCCCTGTCGCAATTGCGGTGCCGAACTCGTCGGTGTTCTGGCGGCAGAACTCTGGTCAGCTTCGGAGGCGGCCGCCGCGGCGCTCGTGGCACGACAAGAGGCACTTGTCCTCGTGTCGCATCCGCCCCGTGCGATCGACGCCGAAGACAGCGCCGTGCCGACGCCGGCACCGATTCCACAACGGATTCCCGCGCAACCTGGCGCGGGCGCTTCGGCCACTGCGGGCCGTCGGTCGAGCGCGACGGTGCAGTCCGTGCTGGCCATCGCGGGCGCTGGACTGTTCGCCGTCTCCGCGGTCGTCTTCACCTTCTTCAACCCCGACCTCAAAGATCACGCCCTGCGCAGCGTGATCGTCGGGCTGATCACCGTCCTCTTCCTCGGCGGCGCGTGGCTGCTGGCCCGCCGCAAGCTGCAATTCTCGGCCGAAGCCGTCGGCGGCCTCGGGATGGTCTTCGTGGCCCTCGACGTCTACGCGTTCTCGGAACTGGCGCCCAGCGGGGTTAGCCCGTGGGTGCTCGCCGCCGCCGGAACACTCTTCAGTGGCGGTGTCATGGTCATGGTGTCGACGCTCGCGCGCATTCGCGGCTGGCTCTGGATCTCGCTCGCCGGACTCACTCTCGCTCCAGCGATGCTGGGCTACGCGGGCGAATCGACACTGGCGGCGACCCTGGGACACCTCGGAGTGGCCTTCGTCGCGCTCGCCCTGTTCAGGACGACACCGATGCTGGCGCAGCGATTTGATGGGCTCCTCCGGTTTGAGCGGATGACGCTTGCGACGATCCAAATCGTCGCGACCGGCATCCTGCTGGCCCAGATCGGGTTCATTGAGTTCACCACCACAACCGAATACTGGCTGACGATTACCGCAGTGCTGACCGGTGTCGCCCTGCTCGCCCTGCTCACGATTCGGCAGGTGGCCAAGTTGTTCTGGAGCGCCGTCACGGGCGTTGCCGCGATGGCCGCCGCTGTCAGCCTTCCCTTCGCCCTCGACCTCGGCGCGCACGGCGCGGGCGAGTGGTACCAGGCCGTCGCTCCCGCAGCGGGTGCCGCCGCACTGCTCGTGCTCCAGGGGTGTGCTCCGAGAGCCCGCGCCCTCGACCGCCGAGCATTCCTGGGTGGTGCATTCGCCATTGCGGGGGTGAGCGTGCTCGTGCCCGTTCTCTCCGCCGTGCTGATCGGGGCCGCAACGGTACTCGGCTCACTGAGCGGCTCGGACCTCGGTGCGATCGGCCTCTTGCCCGCGCACGGCTTTCTCGCCGTTGTGCTCGGACTGGGTGCTATGTCGGCCGGACTCGGAGCGTTCTCGGTGCTAACCAGTCGCGGTGATACCGCGAAAACGGATGCTACCCCGAAGCTGGCAGCGTGGACCGGATCACTAGCGATCGGGCTCGCCGCCCTCGCCGGGCTGGTCTTTGCCTGTCAGCCCATCTTGCCGCTCTGGTCGCGCATCACGATCGCCCTGTGCCTGGCCGTGGCAACGAGCAGTGCGCTCGTCGCCGTTCCGCGCCTGCGCAGTGCCGCCCTGAGAATGCGGCTGCCACTCGTGCTGGGCACCCATTTCGCGGTGCTGCTGGCCGTTATATTCTCCTCGGCCGATGATGGTGCCACCGTCTGGGCTGGCATCGCTATCGTCGCGACCATCGCCGTCATTGCGCAGACCGTGCCGCCCGGGATACGGTTTCTGCACGTCGGCGCGGGTTATGCCTACGCGCTCGTCATCGTCGCGATTGCACTCGACCAACTGGGCCTCGGCACCATCGCCGTGCTCTGCCTGACCACATCGCTCGGCTCGCTCGGCGCGATTGCCGCAACCTTCCTGCGACGGGTCGGGCCTCCGGCCTGGTACGCGATTCTGGTCGTGACGATCGTGCCGTTCATGATCGGCGTTGCGCAGGTGCTCTTTGAGCGCAGCGGCTGGACAGCCCTCTCCACCGCCCTCATCTTCCTACTGGCACTCACCCTCCTCAATACTCGACGCGCGGGCCTCGGAATCGTGCTCCGCACGATCGCCGCCGGCCTCCTCGTTCCTGCTCTTGCCGTCGTGGTGATCTGCCTCGGCGCGCAGGTGCTCCTTGGCAGCGCGTCTCCGGTGACGCTGCCGGTGATCGCGGCCATTGTCGCTATCGTGCTCCCGAGCACCGGCCTGATTGAGTCGATGCTGGGCCTGCGGGGGATTGGGTCGAGGGATACCGCGGCGGCCCGGATCGCGATTGAATCGTCGACCCTGCTGACCGCGGTGATCGCGGTCCAGCTGGCGCTCGTACGCGTCGCTGCCGGGCTGCCGACGACCTTCATCGTGCTGGTCATCCTCGGGCTCGGCACGGCAGCCACAGCTTTCTGGGCGAAACGCCGCTACGGGTGGTGGGTCGCCGCCGCCTCATTCACCGGCGCACTCTGGTGCCTGTGGGCCCTCGCCGAAATCAGCGCGCTCGAACCATACCTGCTCCCGCCGGCCCTGGCCGCCGCAATTGTCGGCCTGATCCTTACCGCACGAGGTTCCCGCGCCGTGCCGCTCTACGCGTTGGGCCTCGTCGTGGCCCTCGCACCGATCCTGGTGATGCTGGCGGTATCCGGCACCGGGGCTGCCGCCCTGGCTCCGTGGCGTGGCTATGGGCTCGTCGTCGCATCGTGGCTCCTGCTTGGCGTCGGCCGTGTGCTCGGCCGAGGCTCTTCGGTGCGTGCCGAACTGCTCCGAGCGCTGCAGATTCCAACCCTGGGCGTAGCGATTGCCGCCGGGGCGGCCGGCGCGATTCAGGGGGTCAGATTTGGTTTCGGTGCCGACCCGATCCTGACCGGAGGTGTGCCGCTCGTTCTGCTCTGCTTCGGAATCGGCCTGGCTGGAGCACTGCCGGCGGCCCTCGGCGCGGGCGCCATCCGCAGGGTCGCGCCGGAGGGGTCGCGGTGGGCCCGCACTCGCTGGCTCTATGCGCCCCCGGCGGCGTTCGTCGCGGTCGCCACCTGGTCATCGATCGAGCGCGATTGGTTCACAATCTGGATGATGTGGGCTCTCATGCTCGCCTACCTCGTGACTGTCGTCGTCATCGCCTGGCGGCTGCGCACCCGAACAACGAGCCTGCCACCCGTGTGGTTCGTCTTCGCCATCGCGTTCGTCACGGCGATCGTGGCGTGGAGTCCGCGAGACCTGCGCGTCGAATGGTTCTCGCTGCCGCTTGGCCTCTTTCTGCTGGCGGCCGGCGCCATGGTGCTGAATGGTGCGCGAGCGGATGCCGCGCGCGTGCATCCAGTCGATGCCAGCACGAGAGGCACCATCAGTAGCTGGCCGGCCGGCTGGAACGGCTCCTGGCCCCTGCTCGCCCCCGGAATCGTGGCCCTTCTGTCGGCTTCGGTCACGGCCACCTTCACTGACCCGCAGACCTGGCGGGCGATCCTCGTGATCATCATTGCGCTCGTCGCAATTCTGATCGGCTCGAGTCGCAGGCTCGCGGCCCCGTTCCTGATCGGAATCATCGTGCTTCCGCTCGAAAACGTTCTCGTGTTCCTAGTGCAGATCGGTCGGGGGATCGAGTCGATGCCGTGGTGGATCACCCTGGCCGTCGTCGGTGCCGTGCTTCTTATCATCGCCGTCACCTATGAGCGACGTGCGGGTGAAGAAAACAGCATTACTGATCGATTGCGGGACCTGCGCTAAGAGCTGGCGCAGCGACGCTCAGCCAGCAGAGCATGCGCCGATGGTCGGGGAGTAGGCGCGCCCGTCCCGCGACCGGCAGGCGCGGCATCCGCTTGCCGGCTGGGAGCGGACTGTCAGCCAGCCATGACTTTTCCGGGCACTGGCTGATAACTCAGCGATGCCCGTCTATGAACCTGCCGGTGGTGCCAGAGTGGTCTCGGAGGCTCTGGATGAACTCGCTGCTCTCGGACATTAACCCGCTCGATCTCAACCTCATCGACGCACCCCTCCTCGCAGCGCTCTATGGCGTCACCGGTCTTGTACTGCTGCTCGTGTTGCTCGGTCCGACGGGCGTGCGTCGCGCGGTCATGACCGTCATCGGTGCCGTCGTCGGGGCAGCCGCCGGTTGGCTTCTGGCCTGGCTGGTCAGCGACGTCTGGGATCCCTGGGGCGTGTCGCTGTCGATCGGCACCCGGCTCTGGACCGAAGCACTGGGTGCCAGCGTCGCCATTGTGCTGCTGAATCTGCGCGGCCAGGTTCGGTGGCGACGCGTCGTCGCTATGTGCGCTCTGCCGCTCTGCCTGCTCAGCGCCGCGGCTGGGATCAACGCCGACGTCGGCCAATTTCCCACGCTACGAGTAGCTCTCGGTCTGGCTAGTTTTCCGCAGCTCGACCAGGCTCTGGCGACGGCTCGCAGCGACACTCTCGCGGCCGGTACGACGACCAGCACGGGCGACGGAATCGTCGGCACCGTCACCATCCCGGCGACGGTCTCCGGGTTCGCCGCACGACCCGCCCTGGTCTATCTTCCGCCCGCAGCGACGGCAACCAACCCGCCGGCGCTTCCCGTGGTCGAGATGCTGTCCGGCCAACCCGGCAGCCCGAGCGACGTGTTCACGGCCGGCGGCCTGGCCCGCATTCTCGACCGGTATGCCCAGGCGCACTCCGGCCTCGCCCCCATCGTCGTGGTTCCCGACCAGCTCGGCGCGCCCGACAACAATCCGATGTGCGTGGACTCGAAACTGGGCAACGCGGCCAGCTACCTCACCGTCGATGTTCCCACCTGGATCCGCGCGCACCTGCACGTGGTCGGCCAGCCCCTGGGCTGGACCATCGCCGGGTTCTCCCAGGGCGGTACGTGTTCAATTCAACTCGGCGCGGCGCACCCGCAGCTCTACGGTACGATTTTGGACATCGCGGGAGAGCTCGTTCCCAGCAACGGAAGCGAGGCGCACACGGTGGCAGCCGCTTTCGACGGCAGTGCCGCTTCGTATGCCGCGGCAGCACCATCAGCCATTCTCGCCGCCCACGCACCCTATGTCGATCTCGCCGCGATTTTTGTGGTCGGTGACAGTGACCTGCGCTTTCTGCCGAGGGTTCGCGCGGTAGCGGATGCTGCCCAGCGCGCCGGCGTCGACAGTCGCCTCTTCGAATCATCGGGCACAGCCCACGACTGGCACACCGTCGACTACGCATGGACCACGGCCCTGCCCATCATCGCCGCCCGAACGGGGCTGCTCGCTCCGCACGTGGTGGCGATGACACGATGACCGGCGAACGGATCGCGCACGAACCGGCCAAGCGCATCCGGGTGGACCTGGCCACGCGCCCATCGCGAACGCGCTCGGCCGTGACCTCCTTCCGCGGGTTGGCCGCGCAGCGGCCGTTCGCGGTCGCGTTCGCGATCGTCCTTCTGCTCGTCGCGCTGGTCAGCGGGGTGATTTCGGGGCCGTCGCGGGGCATCCGTCTCCTTTTCGGAACCGGCTACGAGTCGGTCATCGACCGCGGACACTGGTGGTCGCCGCTCACCTCGGTGTTCTTCGTCGACAACGGTGCCGAGTTGTTGTTGGCGCTGGCCGGTGCGCTGGTTCTGCTGGGATTCGCCGAACGACTGATGGGAACCCGGCGCACCGTCATCGCCTTTCTGATCACGTCGATTCTCGGTGCCGGAATCGGCCTCGGCGCCCAATACCTCGGCGTGGCCGGCGGCGAGATGTGGTCGCGCGGCGTGAGCGAGTTGTGGTCGATCGACCCCTTCACTCCCATGTTCGGCAGTGCCCTGGCGGCCAGTTACTTCGCCGGGCCGCTCTGGCGGCGGCGTATTCGGGTGCTCGGCCTGTCGACGGTACTCGTGCTCGTGCTGTATTCAGGCCAGCCCTCCGACCTCTACCGGATGCTGGCCGCGGTCGTCGGGCTCGGCGTCGGCTGGCTGTGGCGCCCGCCGCTGCGTGTCACGTCGTGGCGGCGCAGCTCCGACCACGAAACTCGCACGCTGCTGTCCGCCATCGTCGGCATGGTCGCGGTCGGACCGGTCATCACCATCTTCTCCGGTGCCCGGTTCGGTCTGCTCGCGCCGCTCGGCATGCTGCTCAGCCAGGACGTACCTACGGCCGGGGAGGTCGTCGACCGCTGTCTGCTGGGTGACGTGACCCGGCAGTGCGTGCAGGAACTCAGCCTTGAACGCATCGGCGGGGCCGGCCCGGTGCTGGTCAGCCTGCTGCCGTTACTCACCCTCGTCGTTGCCGCGTTCGGGCTGTCCCGCGGACGGCGGTTCGCCGCGTGGCTGGCGATCACCATCAACACCGGGCTGGCCCTGCTCGCCGCCTGGTATTACGGGCTGCTGCCGATGTCCGGGCAGGCCTACGTCTGGCAGTGGCAATCCGGCCGGTACTGGGAGGTCACGCTCATCCTCGTGGTGTCGGTGCTCGTGCCGCTCGCCGTTGCCCTCGTTATCCTCGGCCATCTGCGCCGTTTTCCGGTTGCCTCCCGCACCGGCGTGCGACGTCGGTTCGTGCTCGTGACTTTGGGTAGCCTCGCTGCACTCGCCGCGTTCTACATCGGCATCGGATGGCTGCTCCGCGACCATTTTCGCCCAGCCGTCACGCTTCTCGACCTGCTCGCGGACGTGCCGGAGCGCTTCATTCCGGTCGGGTTCCTGCGCCTGGAGCGGGTGTCTTTTCTTCCGGCCGACCCGCTTGCCACCGCCCTGTACGACGGTGTCGGTGCTGCATTCTGGATCGTTGTCTTCGTCGGGGCGATCCTCTGCCTGCGGAGCGCGTCGGTCGGCCCGACCGCCGACGCGCCGGAGCGGCTGCGCACCCTGCTCGCCGACCACGGCGGCGGATCGCTCGGGTTCATGACGACCTGGACCGGTAATTCCCTCTGGTTCACCGCGAGTGGGCGTACGGCGATCGCCTATCACGTGGTCAACGGCATCGCCATCACCACGTCGGAACCGGTCGGACCGCCCTCCGAGGCCGCTGAGGCCGTGGCCTTCTTTGCCCGCATGTGCGACGACCACGGTTGGGTGCCGGTGTTTTACAGCCTGCATGAGAGCTGGCACCCGGTCTTCAACGCGATGGGCTGGCACACCATGCAGGTGGGGGAGGAGACACTGCTCAATCCGAGCGTCTGGAACACCACCGGAAAGAAGTGGCAGGACATCCGCTCATCCGTCAATCGGGCCGACCGCGCCGGTGTGCGGGCGGTCTGGACCAGCTACCGGGCGCTGTCGCTGGCGCAGGCAGCGCAGATCGCCGAAATCTCGGAGCAGTGGGTTCAAGAGAAAGAACTTCCCGAACTGGGGTTCACCCTCGGCGGCCTCGACGAACTGCGCGACCCCGCCGTGCGGCTCATGCTCGCCGTCGACGATGCACAGCGCGTGCACGCCGTCACCAGCTGGCTGCCGACCTACCACGCCGGTGAAATTGTGGGCTACACCCTCGACTTCATGCGGCGCCGCCCGGACAGCATCAACGGGGTGATGGAATTTCTGATCGCCCAAACGGCCGAGCGGATGCAGCAGAGTGCGCAGATCGAGTTTCTCAGCCTGTCCATAGCGCCGCTCGCCCCGGCTGCCGGGCGCCGGCCGGGCGGAGTGGCCGATCGACTGCTCGAATACCTCGGGCGCACGCTCGAACCGGTGTACGGGTTTCGGTCGCTGCTCGCGTTCAAACGTAAGTTCCAGCCGGAGTTCGCGCCCGTTTTCATGGCTTTTCCCGACCCGGTCGCACTGCCGGAGATCGGGTTGGCCCTGGCCCGTGCCTACCTGCCGAGTCTGTCGATGCGGGAGGTCGTCACCTTGATGCGCGGGCTGAGCCAGTAGCATCCGATGGCCGAGGCGGTGCCAGTAACGGTCGTATCAGCGCTGCCAAACGGTGCTAGCCTGAAAATGTGTTGAACGGTGCGCTCCTCCTTAGCTGCCGCGACGAGTCCTAATCTAAAGGCCTCCCTCGTCGCGGCGTTCGTCGTTGGCTGTACGACACCCACGAGGAAACAGGACCATGAAGAACAATCAGACCGCATCCACACTGCCGATCCACCGCTACCGCCCGTACCACGAGCAGTTCGCCGTTGACTTGCCTGACCGTACCTGGCCGAGCAAGCACATCACGGTTGCTCCGCGCTGGTGCGCGGTCGACCTGCGTGACGGCAACCAGTCGCTCATCGACCCGATGAGCCCCGAGCGCAAGCGCATCATGTTCGATCTGCTCGTGCGCATGGGCTACAAGGAGATCGAGGTGGGCTTTCCCTCGGCGAGCCAGACCGACTTCGACTTCGTGCGCAGCCTGATCGACGAAAACGCGATCCCCGATGATGTCACCATCCAGGTGTTGACCCAGGCCCGCGAGCACCTGATCAAGCGCACCTATGAGTCGATCACCGGCGCCAAGCAGGCCATTGTGCACCTCTATAATTCCACCAGCATCCTGCAGCGCGAGGTTGTCTTTCGCGAACAGAAGCAGGGCATCGTCGACCTGGCCCTGTACGGCGCGCGCCTCTGCAAGCAGATGGAGTCGACCATTCCCGGTACGACCATCTACTACGAGTACTCGCCGGAGAGCTTCACCGGCACCGAGCTCGACTTCGCCGTCGACATCACCAACCAGGTCGTCGAAATTCTGGAGCCCACTCCGGAGCGCAAGGTCATCGTCAACCTGCCGGCCACGGTCGAAATGGCCACGCCCAACGTGTACGCCGATTCCATTGAGTGGATGGGCCGTCACCTGACCCAGCGCGAGAATATTCTCATCTCCTTGCACCCGCACAACGACCGCGGAACCGCCATCGCCGCTGCCGAGCTCGGCTACCTGGCCGGTGCCGACCGCATCGAGGGCTGCCTGTTCGGTAACGGCGAGCGCACCGGCAACGTGGACCTCGTCGCGCTCGGCGTCAACCTGTTCACGCAGGGAATCGACCCGCAGATCGACTTCAGCAACATCGACGAGATCAAGCGCACCGCCGAGTACTGCAACCAGTTGCCGGTACCCGAACGCAACCCGTGGGCTGGCGACCTGGTCTTCACCGCGTTCAGCGGCTCGCACCAGGATGCCATCAAAAAGGGCTTCGAAGCAATGGATGCCGACGCCGCCAAGCAGGGCTGCACCGTCAACGACCTGGTCTGGGCCGTTCCCTACCTGCCGATCGACCCCAAGGACCTGGGTCGCAGCTACGAGGCCGTGATTCGGGTGAACTCGCAGTCGGGCAAGGGCGGCGTCGCCTACCTGCTCAAGACCGACCACGCCCTCGACCTGCCGCGCAAGCTGCAGATCGAATTCTCCGGCGTCGTGCAGGCCAAGACCGACGCCGAAGGTGGCGAGGTCACGAGCGAGCAGATCTGGGACATCTTCAACGATGAGTACCTGCCAGCGGCGATCAAGAACCCCGAATCCAAGTGGGGTCGGTTCGAACTGCACTCCACCCGCACCTCGAGCGATCTGACCGGCACGGTGGATCTCGCCGTCGAACTGCGCGACGGCGACACCGTGGCGCAGGCCACCGGGTCCGGCAACGGCCCGATCAACGCGTTCCTCGGAGTGATGGCGGAGCGTGGCATCGCCATCACCCTGTACGACTATGTCGAGCACGCGCTTTCCGCCGGTGGCGACGCGCAGGCGGCCGCCTACGTCGAGCTCGACGTGAACGGCAAGAGGTACTGGGGCGTCGGCATCGACGCGGACATCTCCACTGCCTCGCTGAAGTCGGTGGTGTCTGCGGTCAACCGGGGAATCCGGGCCGAGATCAGCGACCTGGAGCTGGCCGCCGTTTAGCAGCATCCACTTTTCGCACCAACACGAAAGCCCAGAACCGTCAGTTCGGTTCTGGGCTATCGTTGCACCATCCGGGTGCGGCCTGGTGTTGGTCTGTGCAGGGGTTAGTGTGATCGGTTGCCCTGATCAGGCCAGGGCGGGCAGGTGCATCGCGCGATCCGTGCTACGTGCACCGAGCAGGGCGCGGCAATCGTTGATCGCGTGGTCCAACAGGGTGTACAGCCGGGCGTCCGGGTCGGCAATGCAGGCCTCACCGATACCCTGCACGGCAACGCGAATAATCGTGTCGGCCGTGCGCGGAGTGAACTTGGTGTGCGACCAGGAATGCACACCTCCGATGAAGTCACGCGCCCAACGTTCGGCATCCGGTGCTTCATCGAGAGCGGCCCGAATGAGCGGGCGCATCCGCTCGGCCAACGCCAGATCAAGACCGGATGCGTTCCGCTCGCAGGTCAGCACGCCCACCGCGAGCGCGCGCTGGCGTTCCAGACTCGCCACTGGAAGCGCTTCGCACCCGGCGCGCAGGGCAACAGCAACCTCAACGCGCTTATCGGAACCGGTCAGCCCGATGACTGACGGAATCAGCAGTGCGAGCCGCGACCTGGCGTCGTCGGAACTGCAGTCATTGACCATGCGAGCAAGCGAGGCGAGCACCGGATGGGTGCAGGCGGGGTGGTCACTCCAGGACTCGCCGGCGAGGTAGGAGGCGAATTCCATGAAGCAGGCGCCGCTCTTCGGAGTGCGGTGTTTGCCGCGTGAAAGCACGGGCATAATGTCGGGCAGGCTGCCCTGGACTGGTTTCATGAAAACCTCCATACCACGGGGACTAGGTGACCTTAAGTGTCCCCCCGTCCGGCCCGAAAAACCAGAGCCAAGGCAGACTAGTGACAAAATTTCAGGGCTAAATGAGCATCCGTTTTGTAGGGGAGGTCAGCCGTGACCGTACTTACAGCAACGGGGTGGGATAATTACCTGTGCCTGTCTACCGAGATGAAGCCGTGGTGCTGCGCACCCACAAGCTGGGTGAAGCCGACCGCATCGTCACCATGCTCACCCGAGCGCACGGCAAGGTGCGCGCTGTCGCCAAGGGCGTGCGGCGTACCGGGTCCAAATTCGGCGCCCGGCTCGAACCGTTCATGGTCGCCGACGTGCAGCTCTACGAGGGCCGAAGCCTCGACATCATCACCCAGGCAGAGTCGCTCGGCTCCTACGGCGCCCTGATCACCGCCGACTACGGCAGTTACACCGCCGCGAGCGTCATGGTCGAAACCGCCGACAAACTCACCGAATCAGAGGGGTCGCTGCAGCAGTACCTGCTGTTGGTCGGCGCCCTGCGATCGTTGTCCCGCCAGGAACACGGCTCCCACCTCACCCTCAACTCCTATCTCTTGCGCGCCGTGTCGATGGCAGGCTGGGCGCCGAGCTTTCTGGACTGTGCCCGCTGCGGCGCCCTCGGCGAACTCGGCATCGGGGGTCAACACAGTGCCATGGTCGTGCAGATGGGCGGCCTCGTCTGCGATGACTGCGCCCCTCCCGGTTCGCCCCGGCTCGACGCTGCGACGATCGCCCTGCTCAGCGCTCTGCTCACCGGCGACTGGGAACACGCGAGCGCGAGCCCCGAACGTACCCAAAGCCAGGCGGCCGGCGTCGTCGCCGCCTACACGCAGTGGCACCTGGGCCGCGGGCTTCGTTCGCTGGAACACGTCGCCCGATGATGGCGAGCCTGTTCGGCTTCAAGGGTGCCACTCACAAAGATTCCGTTCCATTCAAACCGCTCGACTGGACCGGCCTCTACCCGCCCGATCTGGCCCGCAAGGTCGTGCCCGAGCACGTCGCCGTCGTCATGGACGGCAACGGCCGCTGGGCCAATGGCCAGGGCCTCACCCGCATCGAGGGGCACAAAGCCGGCGAGGCCGCCCTGCTCGACGTCGTGGCCGGCGCCATCCAGATCGGCGTCAAACACCTCAGCGTCTACGCCTTCTCCACCGAGAACTGGAAGCGCTCGCCCGAGGAGGTGCGTTTTCTCATGGGCTTCAACCGTGACGTCCTGCATCGCCGCCGCGATCAGCTCAACGAGTGGGGCGTGCGAATTCGGTGGGCGGGGCGCAAGCCGAAGCTGTGGGCATCCGTCATCAACGAACTGCAATTCGCCGAGAAACTCACTGCCGGCAACGACGTACTCACCCTCACTATGTGCGTGAATTACGGCGGACGCACCGAAATAGCGGATGCCGTGCGCGCGCTGGCCGAGGACGTCGCCGCCGGCAGGCTGAAGCCATCTGGCATCACCGAGAAGGCCATCGCGAAGCAGCTCTATGTGCCCGAACTCCCCGACGTAGACCTGTTCGTGCGCAGCTCGGGGGAGCAACGCACGAGCAACTTTCTGCTCTGGCAGAGCGCCTACGCCGAGATGGTCTTTCTCGACACCTTGTGGCCGGACTTCACCCGGGTCGACCTCTGGCGAGCAGTCGAACTGTATGCCTCGCGCAACCGACGCTACGGCGGAGCGGTCGACGCCCCAACGTCCTGAATGCCGCCTGCCAATATTCCCTGCGGGGAATACACGAGCGCAGGGCCCCGTTGGCCCGAGTGTGACTGACACAACTGCTACCGACATTTCTGCCCCCACGAGCTCCGACCCGATCAAGGTCGATATCTGGAGCGATGTGCAGTGCCCCTGGTGTTACATCGGCAAACGCAAGTTTGAAGCCGGAGCGGCCCAGTTCGACGGCGCCGTCGAGGTTGAGTACCACAGCTTCGAGCTCTCACCCGACACCCCGGTCGATTTTGTCGGAAACACGGTCGACTATCTCAGCCAACACAAGGGGATGCCGGCCGATCAGGTGAAGCAGATGCTCGCCAACGTCACCGAGATCGCCGCGAGCGTCGGCCTCGACTACGACTGGGACTCGGTGCACCAGACCAACACCGTCATCTCGCACGAACTGCTGCACTACGCCAAAGCGCACGGCCGCCAGCTCGACATGATGGAACGCCTGCTCAAGGCCTACTTCATCGACGGCCGCCACGTGGGCCGGGTCGAAGACCTCGCCGACCTGGCCGCGGAGATCGGACTCGACCGGGCCGACGTCGTGCGGTCACTGACCGCCAACGAGCACCTCGCCGCGGTCAAAGCGGACGTCGCGCAGGCCGGTGCCTACGGCATCCAGGGCGTTCCGTTCTTCGTCATCGACGGCCGCTACGGCATCTCGGGCGCGCAGGACCCGACGGCGTTCGCCCAGGCCCTCGACCAGGCTCGCGCCGACCGTTCGAAGGATGCTTCCACGAATACTTCCACCGGCGCTGCTTCCGCGTAGCAGCGATACCCAGCCGCATCGCGTAGCCTGACGGGTAAGTCTTTCACCGATCCACCCAATTGATTCAGGAGATAACTCATGACTGACACCATCGCCACCACGCCGCCCGTCTTCACCGACGCTGCCGGCCGTCCCACCATTGAGCTCCTGGGCGCCCCCGATGCGACCGACGAGGCCGCCGGCTCCTGCTGCGGTGGCGGCGGCTGCAGCTAATTTGAACTCATTTCAACACGAACGCAGCTGCCGCAGGCCTGGTCACCAGGCGCGGCAGCTGCGCTTCTGCGTGGGCTGCGGCATCCGTTCTGCCAACGATTCGAAGCATGCCTCGCTTTCTGGGAGAATTGGCGCAACATGACCTCACCCACCCACACTGTCGGCCCACCTGTCGACCAGGTGGTGCCGACCGGACCGCTGCGAATCGGCCCGCTCACGCTCGACGTGCCCGTGGTGCTCGCTCCAATGGCCGGCATCACCAATACGGCGTTCCGCAGGCTCTGCCGCGAATACGGCGCCGGACTGTTCGTCAGCGAAATGATCACCTCACGCGCGCTCGTTGAACGCAACGCCGAGACGATGCGGCTGATCACACACCACGAGAGTGAAACCACCCGCTCCATTCAGCTCTACGGCGTTGACCCTAAGACCGTCTCCGAAGCGGTGACCATGCTCGTCTCCGAAGACCGCGCCGATCACATCGACCTCAACTTCGGCTGCCCGGTGCCCAAAGTCACCCGTAAGGGCGGGGGAGCGGCCCTGCCGTGGAAGATCGGCCTGTTTCGTCAGATCGTCGAAGCCGCTGTCACCGCCGCCGGCGCGGTTCCGTTGACCGTGAAAATGCGCAAGGGCATCGACGCCGACCACCTCACCTACATCGAGGCCGGTAAGGCTGCCGCCGGAGCCGGCGTCGCCTCCATCGCGCTGCACGGGCGAACGGCTGCGGAGTTCTACTCCGGCCACGCCGACTGGTCGGCCATCGAGAAGCTCAAGAACGCCATCAGCGACGTACCGGTGCTCGGCAACGGCGACATTTGGTCAGCCGATGACGCCCTGCGCATGGTGCGCGAGACCGGATGCGACGGCGTCGTCGTCGGGCGTGGCTGTCTCGGCCGTCCGTGGCTGTTCGGGGATCTCGCCGCGGCCTTCCGCGGGCAGGAACTCAAGGCCGAACCCGGCCTCGGCCAGGTCATCAACGCGTTCCGCCGCCACGCCGAACTCCTCACCGAATACTTCGACAGCGAAGACCGCGCCTGCCGCGACATTCGCAAGCACGTTGCCTGGTACTTCAAGGGCTACCCGGTGGGCGGCGACCTGCGGGCCAGCCTGGCCATGGTGCAGACCCTCGCGCAGCTCGACGACCTGCTCGGCACCCTTGACGCCTCGTTGCCCTACCCGGGAGCAGATGTCGAGGGCCCGCGCGGTCGGGCGGGAACACCGAAGAAGCCGTCTCTGCCGGAGCACTGGCTCGAATCGCAGGATCTTTTCGGTGCGGAGCGAGTGAATTTGACCGAGGGCGAAGGGGACACCAGCGGTGGCTAACTCAAACGGATACAGCGAGAACGACGAGGCCCGTTGGTTTCCCGAAGAGCACTACTCCAGGCGCAGCGACTTTGCCCGCGACCGGGCACGCCTACTGCACTCGAGCGCTCTGCGCCGCCTTGCGGCCAAGACGCAGGTGCTCAGCCCCACGGCGGGGCTCGACTTTGCCCGCAACCGGCTGACTCACTCGCTCGAGGTCGCCCAGGTGGGGCGGGAGATCGCCTCGCGCCTGAACGTCGACCCCGACATCGTCGATACCGCCTGCCTGGCACACGACATCGGGCATCCGCCCTTTGGCCACAACGGTGAGAAGGCACTCAGCCTGTGGTCGGAAGACATCGGCGGGTTCGAGGGAAATGCTCAGACCCTGCGCCTGCTCACCAGGCTCGAGCCCAAGGTATTCGGGCCCGACGGTCACAGCTATGGCCTCAACCTCACCCGGGCGAGCCTCGACGCCAGCTGCAAGTACCCCTGGCCGGAGGGTTCCTCGGTCTATGACCCGAGCGGGCGTGCCAAGTTCGGGTTCTACCAGGACGACATTGCCGCGTTCGAGTGGCTGCGCGAGGGAGCCCCCGACCGCCAGCTCTGCATCGAAGCGCAGGTAATGGACCTCTCCGACGACATCGCCTACAGCGTGCACGACTTCGAGGATGCCATTGTCAACGGCTACGTCGACGTCGCGGCCCTGAGCAGCCGCACCGACCACGACGAACTCCTCGCGACCATGTCGGAATGGATCGGCGACGAAACCAGTGCAGACGACCTCGCGGCGGCGTTCAACCGGCTCGACTCGCTCGATGTCTGGATGGACTCGTGGACGGCCGGGCGCCGCGACCAGGGCCACCTCAAGAACCTCACGAGCCAGCTCATCGGTCGGTTCAGCGGTGCCGCCGTGCATGCCACCAAGGAGGCGCACCCGGGCGCGAACATGCTGCGCTTCGGGGCCAATGTAATCGTGCCCCGCGAGATCCAGGCCGAAATCGCGGTACTCAAGGGCATCGTCGCGGCCTTCGTCATGACCCGCAATACCCGCAAGCCCATTTACGTGCAGCAGCGTCAGGTGCTCACCCTGCTCGCCCAGACCCTGCACGACTCCGGTGACGAACACCTCGACCCCGGCTTCCGCGAGGACTGGCACGCTGCCGCCGACGATGCCGCCCGCAAGCGTGTCATCGTCGACCAGGTGGCAAGTCTGACCGACCAATCCGCCCTGGCCTGGTACGAGCGCCTGGTCCAGGGCTAGCCCCGCCCCCGCTCCGCCTTTACTGTGGACGGGGCCCGGGCCCCGTCCTTGGGCCCAGTTTATAAACTGGGCCCAGGGTCACAACATGGGCCCGGCGCCAAACTCGTTCTGGACTGTGGCGGAGACGGGATTTCCGCGGGGTGGCGAGTTTTGAGCGTTTGCGGGGGTCGCCGCACGCTCCTCGCGGTGGTCCCCGCAAATACTCAATGTCTGAGCGCGGAGCGGATGTCCCGTCCCTGCCGCCCATCTCAGGAACAGCCACATACAAGACCCACTGGTGAACGAAGCCTGTCAGACCGAGAAGATAGAATTCAGATATGGCTGGACTGATTCGACAAAGTGACATCGAAGAGGTCAAGGCCCGCACCAATATCGCCGACATCATCGGTGACTACGTCACCCTGAAGTCTGCCGGTGTCGGCTCGATGAAGGGTCTCTGCCCCTTCCACGACGAACGCAGCCCCAGCTTTCACGTGCGCCCGCAGGTCGGTTTCTACCACTGCTTCGGCTGCGGCGAGAGCGGCGACGTCTATTCCTTTCTGCAGAAGATGGACCATGTCAGCTTCAGCGAAGCCGTCGAACGCCTGGCCGGCCGGGTCGGCCTCGACCTGCACTACGAAGACGGCTCCGGCGCCGCCCCCGACCACGGCAACCGTGCCCGCCTGCTCGCTGCCAACCAGGCGGCATCCGATTTCTTCATCGAACAGCTCGGCCGCGCCGGTGCCGAGGTCGGCCGGGCCTTCCTCGGCCAGCGCGGCTTCGACGCCGCAGCGGCGACCCGGTTCGGAGTCGGCTTCGCTCCGAAGAGCTGGGACGAACTGACCAACCACCTGCGCGGTCGAGGTTTCACCACCGACGAGCTCACCCTCGCCGGCCTGGTCTCGAGCCGCGAGGGATCCAGCGGCATCTACGACCGCTTTCGGGGCCGCCTGGTCTGGCCCATTCGCGACATCACCGGGCAGACCATCGGCTTCGGCGCCCGCAAACTGCTCGACGACGATAAAGGCCCGAAATACCTCAACACCCCGGAGTCGCCGGTGTACCACAAGGCCCAGGTGCTCTACGGACTCGACCTCGCCAAGCGTGACATTTCCCGCAGCCACCAGGTCGTCGTGGTCGAGGGCTACACCGACGTCATGGCCTGCCACCTGGCCGGCATCACCACGGCCGTCGCAACCTGCGGTACGTCGTTCGGCGTTGACCACATCAAGGTGCTGCGCCGCGTGCTCGGTGACGACTCGGGCGTCGGCGAGGTCGTCTTCACCTTCGACCCAGATGCCGCCGGTCAAAAAGCCGCCATGCGCGCCTTCAGCGAGGAACAGCGCTTCTCCGCCCAGACCTACGTGGCCGTGGGGCCGGAAGGCCTCGACCCCTGCGACCTGCGCCTGCAGCGCGGTGATGACGCCGTGCGTCGCCTGGTCGACTCGAAGAAGCCCATGTTCGAGTTCATGATTCGACAGATTCTCTCCCAGTACAACCTCGACACCGTCGAGGGCCGAACGGCCGCCCTGCGCGCCGCCGCCCCCGTCGTCGGCGAGATTCGCGACCCGGTGCTGCGACCCGGCTACACCCGGGAACTCTCCCGCATGCTTGGCGTCGACATGGGCGACGTCGCCAAAGCGGTGACGAATGCCCAGTCCGGCGCACGCGCATCGGCGAGCGGCGGGCCGAACGCGCCCCGGCACGGCGGCGTGATCGAAGTCGTGCCGGAACGTCCGTTCTCGCTGGTCGAACTGCCCACCGATCCGGTCACGAGGCTCGAACGCGACGGCCTCATGGCCATGCTGCAGCGACCCACGCTGATCGGCCGGGACATTCTCGACAGTGCGGTGCAGACCTCCTTCGCTAATACCTCCCTCGCGGTCGTTCGCGATGCGATTGCCGCGAGTCTGTCGCACTTCGAGGCGGCGGACTGGCTCGAGCGGGTCGTCGCCGAGGTGCCGGACGGTTTCAAGAACCTCGTGCAGGAACTCGCCATGGCGAACCTGCCCGAGCGCACTGAGAAAGACGTCGCCCGCTACGTGCGCGACATCACGATCGTGCTCATCGACAAGGACCTACTGAGGCTCAAAGCCGAATTACTCGGTCGCCTGCAGCGAGCGGATGCCGACGACACCGAGATGTACCGCACCCTCCAGCGTGAACTCGTGCGGGTCGAAGCCGAGCGCCGAGCCCTTCGCGACGAATAGCACACCCGCTGGCGCGCACACTCGAAGCAACATCTGAGCACTGAATTTCAGACTGCAACATATGAGCCCGACTTTGTTGCAGATATGTAAAGAAGCTGCGGCTGAGCGTGGCTACCTGCGAATTCTGTGCTAATTCTTACCTAACAGCAATGAAAAGTTATGCCCATTTTTTGGGCGTTCCGGTTCATGAGACTTCTACAGGAAGAGGACGACGGATATGACATCCGCATTCACTAACGGCAAGCGTGCTCTCGTTGCCACAACCGGACTCGCGGTCGCCGCACTGGTTCTTTCCGGGTGCGCTTCCGGCGGTAACACCACACCGGCGGCCACCGGCGGCCCGATCACGATCGGCACGACCGACAAGGTAACCACGCTCGACCCGGCCGGCTCCTATGACAACGGCTCTTTTTCGGTGCAGACCCAGGTCTTCCCATTCCTCATGAGCAGCAAATTCGGAACAGCGGATGTCGAACCCGACATCGCCGTCAGCGCCGAGTTCACAGCGCCCACGGAATACACCGTCACCCTCAAGCCCGACCTCAAATGGGCCAATGGCAACGCACTCACCGCCTCTGACGTCAAGTTCAGCTTCGACCGCCAGCTGGCGATCGCGGCCGATACCGGCCCGTCGTCGCTGCTCTACAACCTCGACAGCACTGCTGCTGTGGATGACACGACCGTCGTCTTCACGCTCAAAGCCGGGAACGACCAGATCTTCCCGCAAATTCTGTCCAGCCCCGCTGGCGTGATCGTGGATGAAGACTCCTTCTCCGCAACGGAGGTCACCTCCGACGATGACATCGTTGCCGCTGAGGCCTTTGCTGGCCAGTACGTGCTGACGAGCTACGACTTCAACAACCTCCTCTCCTACAAGGCGTACGAGGGCTACGAAGGTCTGCTTGGCGCTGCCAAGACGGATGTCATCAACGTCAAGTACTACACCGACGCTTCGAATCTGAAGCTCGACGTGCAGGAAGGCAACATCGACGTCGCATGGCGCAGCCTCTCCGCGACCGACATTGACGACCTGCGCGGCAACGACGCTGTCAAGGTCGTTGACGGCCCCGGTGGAGAAATCCGCTACATCACCTTCAACTTCAATACGCAGCCTTTCGGCACGACGACCGCTGACGCCGACCCGGCCAAGGCCCTCGCCGTTCGTGCCGCAGTCGCCGACGTTGTTGATCGCGCCGAGCTCGCCGATCAGGTCTACAAGGGCACCTACACCCCGCTGTACTCCTACGTTCCCGCCGGAATGACCGGTGCCACCGAATCGCTCAAGGGTCTCTACGGAGACGGCAAGGGCGGGCCGGACGTCGAAAAGGCCAAGGCTGACCTCGCCGCAGCCGGCGTGACCACGCCGATCGCACTCAACCTTCAGTACAACGCCGACCACTACGGCCCCGGTTCGAGCGACGAATATGCGCTGATCAAAGACCAGCTGGATGCCTCCGGCCTGTTCACGGTTAGCCTGCAGTCGACCGAGTGGGTGCAGTACTCCAAGGACCGCGTAGCAGACGTGTACCCCGCTTACCAGCTCGGCTGGTTCCCGGACTACTCCGACGCTGACAACTACCTGGCCCCGTTCTTCGCCGAGGGCAACTTCCTCAAGAACCACTACGACGACGCCGACGTTACTGCCCTGATCCAGAAGCAGGCCGTCACCACCGACGCCGCAGAGCGTACCGCGCTCATCGAGGAGATCCAGGACAAGGTTGCGGCGCAGCTCTCGACCGTGCCGCTTCTCCAGGGCGCCCAGGTTGCCGTCACCGGAACAGACATCACCGGAACCGGGGACACACTTGATGCCTCCTTCAAGTTCCGTTACGGCGCGCTGGCTAAGGGCTAGACCGTACAGCGACTAGAGTTTTCTCTAGTTTGATCACCGGGGGTGTTCAGCGACACGATCGCTGGATGCCCCCGATTCTTTTTGCAATTGTGAGGTAGTAATGACCACTGTGGCGATGAAGCCGCCCGTACCGGCGGCCGGGCGTGTTCCCAAGAAGAAATCCAGCCCGGGCGGTGGAATAGGCCGTTACCTTCTCATACGCTTCCTGCTCATCTTCCCCACCATTTTCATCCTGGTGTCGATGGTGTTCTGGCTCATGCGTACGACCGGAGACCCGATCACCGCCGCTCTCGGCGGCAAGCTCGGCCCGGATCAGCTTGCCGTACTCATTCACGAAGCCGGCTACGACCGACCGATTATTATTCAATACTTCGAATACCTCGGCCAGGTCTTCACCGGCAACTTCGGCACGACCATCAGCACGAATCGTCCCGTGTCTGAAGTCCTGCTCACCTACGGATCCGCGACGGCCGAGCTCGTGTTCTACGCACTCATCGTAGCCTTCATCGTCGGAATCCCACTCGGTATGGTCGCTGCGTACTGGCGCGACAAAGCACCGGATGCCTTTCTCCGCGTGTTCGCCATCCTCTGCTACGCCACCCCGGTATTTTTCGCCGGGTTACTTCTCAAGCTCGTCTTCGCGGTTTGGCTCAAGGCCTTACCCGTTGCCGGCCGAGCCACCGTCGGTTCCGAATTGCAGATGCAGTTTCTTCCGGACAAGACCGGTATCTATCTAATCGACGCAATCAAGACGGGCGATCCCGCCGTACTGGGTGACGTTCTGCTGCACGCCGTGCTTCCCGCGTTAGCGCTCGGACTCCTGACGGCCGGAGTGTTCCTGCGACTCGTGCGCACCAACGTCATCGGAACCCTCGGCACGGACTACGTCAATGCCGCTCGCTCCCGGGGAGTGAATGAATTCCGTCTGGTCAGCAAGCACGCCTATCGGCCCGCGCTGATTCCGATCATCACCGTCATCGGATTGCAGGTGGCGCTGTTGTTGGGCGGAGCCGTGCTGACCGAAACCACCTTCGAATGGAAGGGCCTGGGTTTCATGCTCATCGAATTCATCAAGGCCCGTGACTTCGTAGCGGTGCAGGGAATTGTTGCCCTTCTCGCCGTGATCGTGGCCCTGTCCAACTTCATCGTGGACATCATCGCCGCGCTCATCGACCCGCGAGTGAGGTACTGACCATGACAACGCTCACTGAAACCACCCACGCCCCCAAAGCGCCACTGTGGACACGACTGCCCGTCATACACCAGCTCCGGCAGAGCGTTGGGCTGCAACGAGGCATGCTCGTCGTCGGCCTCGTGATCACTGGAATCTTCATCCTGACCGCGATCTTCGCCCCGCTCCTGGCGCCTTACGGCTTTAGCCAGCTCCGCGATGCGAACGGAACGTTCGGCGCCCAGCAGTCACCGGGCGGCGCTCACTTTCTGGGCACCACCGTCGGTGGTTACGACGTGCTCTCCCGTGTCATCTGGGGGTCGCAGACCGCGATCACCGTGATGGTCATCGCTGTTGTGCTGTCGATTTTCGCCGGCGTGGCCCTGGGTCTCGTCTCCGGTTACTTCGGCGGCTGGCTCGACCGGGTACTCGTGGTCATCTGCGACGCCGTCTATGCCTTTCCGGCCCTGCTGCTCGCGATCGTCATGGGCATTGTCATCTCCGGTGGCCGATCCGGTCTGTGGGGCGGAATTTTCGCCGCCGCGATCTCGATCACCGTGGTCTTCATCCCGCAGTACTTCCGGGTGATTCGTGCTGAGACCGTGCGCATCAAGGCGGAAGCCTACGTGGAGTCGGCCCGCGTTCTCGGTGCCAGCAACGGGCGTATCATGTTTCGTCACGTACTGCGTAATGCCACCCGCACCCTGCCGCTGATCTTCACGCTCAATGCCTCTGAGGCACTCCTGACCCTCGCGGGACTCGGCTTCATCGGCTTCGGCATCGAACCGTCGTCGGCCGCCGAGTGGGGCTATGACCTGAACAAGTCACTGTCCGACGTGACCAGCGGCATCTGGTGGACGAGCCTGTTCCCAGGTCTGGCAATTGTTCTCGTGGTTCTCGGCATCACCCTCGTTGGTGAAAGCCTCAACGACCTCGCCGACCCGCGCCTGCGCAGTCGACGTGCTCCTGGCAAAACCGCCGGAGTCGTCGCCGCAACGAGCGTTGTTGCCGGTGGAACCCTGTCCGCCGGCCCCGGAGGAATCGAGGGGCTCGAACCCGACGCTCCAGCCGACAACCCGCACCCGAACGACGACCCATTTGAGGCCAAATAATGAGCGCTCAGTCCCTTCCCGACGTCGTTCGCATCGACAACCTCAATGTCACGTTTGCCACCGACGGTGGTGCCGTCAAAGCAGTCGACGGGGTGACCCTGCGGGTTGCTCCGGGCGAGATTCTCGCCATCGTGGGGGAGAGCGGCAGCGGCAAGAGCGTCACGGCCAAGACCATCCTCGGGTTGCTGCCAGAAACGGCAACCGCGCACGGTACCGTCATCCTCAGCAGCAAGGACGGTTCTGATTCCAACGACGTTCTCGCGGTGAGCAAGCAAAAGTTGCGCCAACTGCGGGGAACGGATGTTTCCATGGTGTTCCAGGAGCCGTCTACGGCCCTGAACCCCGTGTTCACCGTCGGTTGGCAGATCGCCGAGGGTATTCGCGCCCACGGTGAGTTCAGCCGCAAGGAAGCCCGCGCGAAGGCCATTGAGATTCTCGGCCGCGTCGGCATCCCCGACCCGCAGAGCCGTGTCGACTACTACCCGCACCAGTTCTCCGGCGGCCAGAAGCAGCGCGTGGTTATCGCCATGGCACTCGTGCTCGACCCTGGGCTGATCGTGGCCGACGAACCGACCACCGCGTTGGATGTGACGGTGCAGGCCGAGATCCTCGACCTGCTGCGCCGTTGCCGCGATGAATTCGGCACCGCCATCGTGCTCATCACGCACAACATGGGCGTCGTCGCTGACCTCGCCGACCGCGTCGTCGTCATGTACGAGGGCAAGATCGTGGAGGAAGCGCCTGTGCACGAACTCTTCTCAACACCGCGACACGACTACACCAAGCGACTGCTCGGCTCGGTGCCCCACGTCGGCCAGGGCACCATTCGCGCGACCCAGCGCGCTCTGTCCCGCGAACCCGGCTGGGCAGCCGAACCCCCGGTCGTCGTGGCCGACAACCTGAAGATCCAGTACCCGGGCCGGTTGGGGAAACCCGGTTTCACCGCCGTCGACGGCGTGAGTTTCGTCATCCGCTCTGGCGAAGTGCTCGGTCTGGTCGGCGAGAGCGGATCGGGCAAGACCACGATTGGCCGTGCCATGGCCGGACTCACCCGGGTGACTGATGGTTCCCTGAGTGTGCTCGGGCACGAGATGAACGGATTCAAGGAACGCGCCTTCAAGAAGGTGCGCAGCGACATCGGCTTCGTCTTTCAAGACCCGGCGTCAAGCTTCAACCCGCTTCTCACGATCGCCGAGTGCGTCGCCGAACCGCTCGTCGTGCACGGGCGCGCCGCCAACGCCGGGGCCGCCCGTAAGCGGGTCAACGAACTGCTCGAGGCGGTGCAGCTGCCGCGCGCCTACGGCGACCGATACCCGCACGAGCTCAGCGGTGGTCAGCGCCAGCGTGCCAGCCTCGCCCGCGGCCTCGCGCTGGAACCGAGTCTGCTGATCGCCGACGAGCCCACCAGCGCGCTCGACGTGTCGGTGCAGGCCAAGGTGCTCGAGCTCTTCGCCGAACTCCAGAGGGAGTTCGGCTTCGCAGCCCTGTTCATTAGCCACGACCTCGCGGTCGTCGACATTCTCGCCGACCGCATTGCCGTGCTGTATAAGGGGAAACTGGTCGAGGAAGGTACCGGTGCTGAGGTGCTCGGTGCCCCGAAGGATGCCTACACCCAGCGTCTCCTCGCCTCGCTGCCGGTTCCGGATCCGGCTGCCCAGGCGCTGCGCCGGAACGAACTCCGCATTCTGCGGGCGGCGGGATAGTCCGTATGAGGCATGGCGCGGTATCCGTTCCCCCAATCCAGACCAGCGATCTGACCATCGAATACCCACCCCACGGTGCCAGCCCGGCGTTTGTCGCGGTGCACGGGTTCACCCTGCGCATCGAGCCCGGTGAGGTGGTGGGGCTGCTCGGCGAGAGCGGTTCCGGCAAGAGCACCGTGGCCCGGGTGCTCTCCGGTGACGCTTTTGTGAGCGACGTGACCGGCATCCGTCCGCAGATCACCGGGGGAGACGCGACCGTGCTGGGGTTCGGCCTGCGCCGCATCAGCAAGCGCAAGCTGGCCCGGCTCACGTTCGGGGTCGGGCTGCTGGCCCAGGACGCTGCCGATACCCTGCCGTCGACCATGACGGTGGCCGAGATCGTCGCTGAGCCCGTGCTGGAACGCGATCGACGCTACAACCGTCGCGCCCTCGGCGCCCAGGTGGCCACCATGATCGACGCGGTGCGCCTGCCCCTGACGGTTCTAGGACAATACCCTTACGAGCTCTCCAGCGGCCAGCGACAGCGTGTGGCGCTGGCCCGTGCGCTCGTGTTCGGTCCGGCGCTGTTGATCGCTGATGAGCCCACAGCAGGCGTTGACGTACTGGTGCGCGACGCGGTTATCGACCTGATCAGCGAATTACAGCAGGAACGGTCGTTCTCGGCTCTCGTCATCAGTCACGACCTGGCCGTGCTGCAGCGGGTGGCCAACCGCATCGGTGTCATGCATCAGGGCGTGCTCGTCGGCCTCGGCACCATCGACGACGTCTTTCGAGACCCGTGGCATCCCTACGTGCGCGGACTAGCCGCCGCCCTGCAGCATCCCGCAAGCGCTGCAACCGACACTGCCGCAGCCACCGCCAGCGACGATGAAACGGATGCCGCAGCCGCGAGCTGATCGCCGGTTGCGACCGATCGCATCCGCTTGATGCGCGATCGGTCGCGGCCGGCCCGACACGCCCGACCGGCTTTTGGCGCGTCAGACTGCTCATTAGTTGCAAGCGGCCCACCTTTCGGGGGATGCAGGGCCTTTGAACTGGCAAATCGGGCACGTCAGAGCCGATCGGCAGTCGACGTGGTTTGGGACAGGCAAGAAACCTTGGTAAAGTAGCAACGCTGTTCAAGCATTCCTCGATAGCTCAATTGGCAGAGCAGCGCACTGTTAATGCGCAGGTTCTTGGTTCGAGTCCAAGTCGGGGAGCGAAAGGCCACTCAGGGCTCCACCCCGGGTGGCCTTTTTTGTCGGTTCGTTTTGTGCCGACAAAAAAGGTTCTTCCAATTTCGACAGTGCGCCGGGCTTGGCACACGAGACGGCGGTCAGCAGTGGATTTCTCGCAACTTCTGGTACCAGCACTCGGCGTACTCTCCGGGGCGCTGCTCGTGCTGTGGGCCATCTCGCTAATTCGCTCACGCCGGGTACTGTTCGACCGCAATGCCGCCGAACGCGTGCGCATCGAACTGGAGCTCTCGCTCGCCGAGCAGCAGGGACGCTTGGCCATCATCCGCGAGCTGCAGGATGGCGCCGTGCTCACCATCGCCCGCCTTATCACCCGCGCCGAGGGTGCCCGCTACACCGCCGAGAGCGACCCGTCGACGGCTGTGCGCGCTGCCACGGCGCTCGTCGATGACGGCCGGGTGGCTCTCGCCGACATGCGCCGCGTGCTGACCATCGTGCGCGAGGGCGAGACCGTCGGCGCGCTCCAGCCCGGCCCGCAGTCGACCCGTGACCTGTTTCGGGTGATGCGCGACGCCGGGCTCGTGGTGAGTTTCATCGAATCGGGCGAACGCTTCGCACTCAAGGCGGGCGCCGAGCTCGCCATCTTCCGCATTCTGCAGAGTGCCCTCTCCAACGCGCTCAAGCACGGCGGCGTCGGTACCGAAGCTCGCGTGTCGTTCACCTGGACCCGCGACGGGCTGCAGCTGCTCGTCGACGACGACGGCATCCGTGCTGCAGCCCGTCGGGACGGCAAGGATTCCGGCGAGCAAGCCGCACGCACCCCGTACACGATCGAGGACGACCTCAAAGCCCTCAGCGAGAGCATTGCCGGCCCCGGCATCACGCAGATGCGGGAGCGCGCCCAGCTGTTCGGCGGCGTGTTCAACGCCGGAACGGTGCCCGGTCTGGGTTTCTCGGTTTCGGCTGTGTTCCCGTCACTGCGCTTTCACAACGGCGTGCACGGCGTCGACCTCACCCGGTGACCCCGGGCACCCCTCCTCACCGTGCCTGCGACCCACCCCGACGACGAGACACGCCAGCAACGCCTGGCCGTTCGTGAAGGTCTGGCCGTGGGGCTCGCGACCGCTGCCTATGGGGTGTCGTTCGGTGCACTTTCGGTCGCCGCGGGGCTCGACATCTGGCAGACCAGTTTCATTAGCATCGTCATGTTCTCCGGGGGCTCGCAATTCGCCCTCATCGGCGTGCTCGCTGCCGGTGGGGTCGCCGCAGGCCCGGCAGCCATCGCGAGCGCAGCGCTGCTCGGTGTGCGCAATGGCATCTACGGCATGCGTACCGCACCGATCGTCGGCGCCGGCCTCTGGAAACGCCTGGCCGCCGGGTGGATCACGATTGACGAATCAACCGCGGTCGCTCTCGCCCAGCCGACACCGCACAGCCGCCGGGTCGGCTTCTGGGTCACCGGCGTGGCGGTCTTCATAGGCTGGAACGCGACCACCCTGATCGGCGCACTGATCGGCGATGCCCTCGGCGATACCCGGGCATACGGGCTCGACGCTGCAGCAGCGGCCGCGTTCGTCGGCCTGCTCTGGCCCCGCCTCAAGCGGATGCAGGCGGTCGCGGTGGCCGTCGCGGCTGCGGTCGTCGCCGCCACGCTCACCCCCGTGCTCATGCCGGGTCTGCCCGTGCTGGTCGCCGCCCTCGTGGCGGTCGTGGTCGGACTGTTCAACTGGCTGGGCGGGCCGACCGTGCCCGGCTGGGCATCCGCTCGAACGAAGTTGCGCTCATGACCCTGTGGCAGATCATTATTGCGGCTTCCATCGCCGTGCTCGCGCTCAAGCTGGCCGGCTATCTCGTGCCGCCGGCCCTGTTGCAGAAGCCCACGCCGTCGCGCATCGCCGACCTGCTGACGGTGGCGCTGCTGGCGGCGCTGATTGCCGTGCAGACGCTCGGCAGCGGGCAGGCACTCACCGTGGACGCTCGCATTCCCGCCGTGATCGTGGCGGCCGGGCTGTTCGCGATCAAAACGCCGTTCATCGTGGTCGTGATCGTGGCGGCGCTGGTCGCCGCGGGGCTGCGCGCGCTGATCTAGCTAGCCCTCGAGGTCTTCGATGCCGGGGGTCCAGCTCAGGCCGGGCACGCCCCAACTCTTCTTGCGTTCGACCTTGGCCGCCATTTTCGCGTAGACGTGCTCCAGGCGATCCACATAGAGCGTGCCGTCGAGGTGGTCGTATTCGTGCTGGAAGATGCGGGCGAGCCAGCCATCAGCTCGAATCTCGAAGGGTTGCTGCTCGGCATCAACGGCCCGCAGAATGGCGGACTGGGATCGCTTCAGGGGAAAACGCTCGCCCGGAAATGACAGGCAGCCTTCGTCTTCGTCGACATCTTCGTCATCGACGGGCTCGGCCGACACCGGCGTGATCCACAGTTCGGGGTTGATCGCAACGCCGCGCCACGATACCTCGTCGTCGTCCTGGTAGCTGTAGGTGAAAATGCGTAGCCCAACCCCCACCTGAGTGGCGGCGAGACCGACCCCCGGCGCGGCATCCATCGTCTCGAACATGTCTCGAACCAATTCGCGCAAACTATCGTCGAAATCGACGACGGGAGCTGCGGGGGAGTGGAGAACGGGGTCACCTGAAATTACTATCGCGCGCACGGCCATTTCTCCAGAATATCGGCAAGCTTGTCGATAGGGTCATCAAGTGACCTCCGACCTAACCGATCTGGCGACAGAAATCGCTATCGATCCACGTCAGGCCATCGGAATTCCGCTGGCCTTGGTCGGTGCGGTTTTTCTCTCCCTCGGCGCTCAATTCCAGCACCGTGGCGTCACCAAAGTCGAGGCGCGCACCGAAGAGGTCACCGGCGGACTCAACGTACGCCAGCTGACCCTGCTGCTGGCTCGGCCGTCGTGGGTATTCGGTTCGCTCATGCTCGGCCTGGCCATCGTGTTCCAACTGACCAGCCTCGCCTTCGCCCCCATCATCGTCGTGCAGCCGCTCGGGGCAGTCGCCCTCGTGATCACCGCCGTGCTGAACGCGAGAGTCAGCAAAGTCAAACTCAATCGGGCCAGCATTATCGCCATCTCGATGTGCGTGGGCGGGGTCGGCCTGTTCGTCACCGTTGCCGCGTTCACCGCAGTCGACAAGCCGGTCACCGACCAAAACCTGGTGACCATCCTCTTCGTGCTTGCGGCCGTACTGCTGGCCTTTGGGCTCGCCTTTGGGTTTCTGCGCCGACGGTCCCAGGCGATCTTTTACATTCTCGGCGCCGGTGTGCTGTACGGATTCGTCGCCACCCTCGCAAAGGTCGTGATCAACCGCACCCAGCACGGCAACTTCGAGTGGCTGACCCTCACCTGTGTGCTCGGCCTGCTGTTGGCCGCAGCGCTCGGGGCCTACTTCGTGCAAAACGCCTACGCGTCCGGACCGCCCGATCTGGTCATTGCCGGGCTCACCGTCGTCGACCCGCTCGTCGCGGTGGGAATCGGAATCGTTGTGCTGGGTGAAGCCAGCCAAGCCCCACCCGCAGCCGCAATCGCCTTCGTCGTTGCCGGCGCGATCGCCATTTGGGGCGTCTTCCTGCTCGCGCGCTACCACCCACAACTCGATCGCTGACCTCCTGCGAATTTCGGCCGCCACGGTGCGGGGCGCCGCGCGGGTGGCACGGTTTAGAATAGGGTTCGAGTGCGCAGCGTCATTTCTTGCCGCGCGCACCCGAGATATCCTGCCGGACGATGATCCCCGGCCCAACAACGTAGGGACCACTCCACTTGTCAGATTCGACCGACTTGCTGAGCAGCCCGACTCCGGGCGATGCGCCCGAGAGCGCGACGGATGCGCCGACCGAGAAACCTCGGATTCGCGTGCTCATTGCGGCCGACACATTTGCACCCGATGTGAACGGTGCGGCACGATTTGCCGAGCGGCTCGCTGCTGGCCTCGTCGCCCGCGGCCACGAAGTGCAGATTATGGCGCCGGCCGCGTCGCGCAAGCACGGCAGCTGGACTGAGATGCACGAGGGCCAGGCCATGGTGGTGCACCGCCTGCACAGCTGGCGCTGGTACCCGCACGACTGGCTGCGATTCGCCCTGCCTTGGCTGATTCGCGGCGAAAGCCGGCGCATTCTCGATTCGTTCCACCCCGATGTCGTGCACTTTCAGTCGCATATCAACGTGGGGCGTGGTGTGTCCATCGAGGCGGCGAAGCGCAACATCCGCTTGGTCGGCACCAACCACTTCATGCCGGAGAACATGGTGAAGTTCTCCCTCGTTCCGGTCGGTTTGCAGGATCGAGTCATCAAGGCCGCGTGGCGGGCAGCCCGCCGCACCTTCGGGCGCGCCGCAGCGGTCACGACTCCGACCCGCCGCGCCGCCCAGTTTCTTGAGAAATACACCGGCCTCACCGGGGTATACGCCATCTCCTGCGGGATCGATGCCGACAACTACGCACCGAATTTTGAGCCGCGCACCGAGAACCGCATCCTCTTCGTCGGTCGCGTCACCGGTGAGAAGCAGATCGACGTCCTACTTCAGGCTGCAGCGCTGCTGTCCGCCGATCTCGATGCTCAAATTGAAATCGTCGGCGGGGGCGATCAGAAACGCAACCTGGAGCACCTGGCCGACACCCTCGGCATCCGCTCGCGTGTCACGTTCACCGGTTACGTGACGGATGACGAGCTGCGCGCCGCCTATTCGCGCGCCACGGTGTTTGCCATGCCCTCTGTCGCCGAGCTGCAGAGTATCGCCACGATGGAGGCGATGGCCTCCGGACTGCCCATTGTCGCGGCGGATGCCATGGCGCTGCCGCACCTCGTGCACGATGAGGCGAACGGGTACCTATTCAAGCCGAGCGACGCGCAGGATCTGGCCGACAAGCTGACCGTGGTTCTCACCGCGCCGCCGGATCGCCTGGCGGAGCTCAAGCGAGAGTCACTCAAGCTCATTGCCGCGCACGACATCAAGCGAACGTTGAACACATTCGAATGCCTGTATCGTGGGGAGCCGGTGAGCGATCTGGTCCCCAATGGGGCCTCGTCGCAGTCGCCCGAGTAATATGTGTTGGTACAACCGTTGGTTGTGCCTTTTGGGGCGGTAGCTCAGCTGGTTAGAGCAGCGGACTCATAATCCGTCGGTCCCGGGTTCAAGTCCCGGCCGCCCTACTGTAAATTTGACCTGGTCAGGGTTTCTTGTCTGTACCGAAAGGGCAAGACTTGATGCACTATCCGTTTATTGGTCTTTTATTCATAAATATCCGCTATCTCTGGCCGCTCATAGAGAAGGTGCACGACCCGGTTCGAGTCATCTGGAATGACCTCGAGCACCTATGGGTTATGGACAGCGAACGACACTTCGGCCTCGGCCTCGAGCCGGTTTTAACGACAAGCGAGCTCGCCGAGTACCTCGGCTTGCAGACGCAGGCGATCTACGACCTGCGCACCGACGGACGTGGTCCCTTGGGCATTCGAGTGGGCCGGGAGATCCGCTTCCGCGTTTCCGACGTGGTGCAATGGCTTGACGGGCTTCACGAGCCAGAGACTCCCGTAGTTGACCACGGGGCCAAACAATGATGGCCGGACGACCGCGGCTGCCAGTCAGCACGTTCGGTGCCATCACGACTCAACAGGTCAGTCAGGGGATCTTCCGAGCGATTACTCGCTTCCGCGACTGGGATGGTCAAACGCGGAGGGTGATGGCGACCGGACCGAGTCGTAACGCTGCGCAGGCTTCCCTCAAAGCAGAACTCGCGGCCCGCCTGAGAGCCGGCGGCAGCGGCGACTCACTCACCGCGAGCTCACCATTTCTGCTGCTCGCGGCCGCTTGGATGGAGGACGTGATGCTCGATGTCGACCGTGCCCAGGGTACGAAGGACACCTATCGACGCGAGTTGCGCGTGCTTGTCCTGCCCTACTTTGAGAACTTTGCGATTCGGGAGGTGACTGTTGGTCGCATCGAGCTCTTCCTGAGGCAGCAGCGAGTGCAGTCGTATACGCGAGCGAAGCATTCACGAACAATCCTCGGCATGATCCTGGCGTTCGCAACGCGGCGGGAGATCATTCCGCGAAATCCGATGAAGGAGACCTCGCGCATGAAGAGTCCTCCGCACACGCCGAAGGCGCTCACGAGCGACCAGATTGCCGCTATCCGCGTGGCAGCCCGCGAATGGCGCACAGAGGACGGCAGGATGGGGCCGCGGTCCGACGGCCAGGTGCGCGACATCATCGAGGTGATGCTCGGCACCGCCACGCGCATCGGAGAAGTGCTCGCCATTCGGCAGTGCGACGTCGACCTGGATGCCGACCCCCCGCGGGTAAGCATCAGCGGCACGCTCGTCGTGCACAACAGGGCCGGCGTGCACCGTCAGGAGCATCCCAAGACCCACGAGTCGAACCGGGTCATCGGCATGCCGCCCTTCGCGGTCGAGGTTATCCGCCAGCGTTTGGCACTGCTCGATCCGGAGGATGCGGAGCACCTGATCTTTTACTCGAGGGTGGGCACTCCGCTCGCGCCATATAACGTCAGGCGCACGTTCCGCGAGATACTCCGCAATGCCGGGCTCGAGGGCCTGAACATCACACCGCACTCCTTCCGCCGAACGGGCGCGACGTTGCTCGCCAACGAGCTCGGTATGCAGGCGGCGGCCGACATGCTCGGGCATACGTCGACGTCGACGACGAAGGCGCACTATGCGGAGCCTGACCGCACGGTGAAGTCGGGGCCGGCGGAGGTGATGCAGCGGTTGGCGCCACCCATTTGAGATCCGCTACTTTGTCTGTATTTCCAGGTGGGGTCGCTGCTCCCGCCTCCACTAGCACCTAGGCGACCTGAAATATCTCCTTTTTCTACTAAGAGGTTTGGATGTAGGCGATGTCAAGTATGGCTGGCAGGCGCTGATAACAGCAGCTATCAGCTGCTGTACAGCTTGACTGCCACGTGGTTGACGACGATTCGTTGATTCTCCTTATCGAGATCGAAGTGGATTCGCCCCACTTCGTTTGGCTTGACGCCGTCTCGAACTTTCACGTGCATAACTTGGCTGTATTCGCGGCCCTCAAAATCAAAGGTCCGTAGCTTTGGAGATCGAGAAATGGTCTGATCGGAAGATGCCACCTTGAGTCCACGTTGGGCAAACCAGTCATCGAGGTGGCCAATTGGTCCACTATCTGGTCCATACAGATCTACCGCCCCACGAGCCAGCATCTTAAGTTTTAGGGTCATGTCCGCGGCGTCAGGATAGGAGATGCTTTTCCACGATCGCTGCGCTGAGTCGGTAAACACGATCCGATCCTGTGCCGCGTCTTCCAGGGCCCGAAAAGTTGCCTGGGGATCGCTGCGGGCCACGAGTATGGGGACTAGGTCCCAAACGTCCACGACATCCTCCGTCACAGACCTCGTTACAGCCGCCTCATATTGCTCGCGCCAATAGTCGGCGTTTCTGATTGCATCCTCTGCATTCTCAGCAAGTGATTCTGCTTCAACTCGCTTCTCCTCAGATTCTTCCGCGATGGACTGCCAGAGATTCAAGTCATCTTTTAGCCCCGACACTTGTGACCGTAAAGCTTCTACCTCGCCACTATGATCGTCTGATTCGATGGCACGGAGAACCCGTTCCTCAGCGGCTGAGCGCGCCATCTGCTGTGTTGCTGTGCGGGCGGAACGCCACCCCTCGTCGATTCCCCGAGCAAGAGCCGATATGGCGGCCAGTCGGCTCATGAGGCGAGCGCGAACGTTGTCAATTCCCCTAAGGGCGATCTCCTCGCCCGTGAAGGAAACTCCCCGTGCATTCAGGTCGGACCAAACCAGCAGTGCTCCACCGAAAGGGACATTTACAATTGGAAGGCTGGCGAAGATCTGGCGGCTTGTCGAATGGTTGAGAGTAATTACGCGAGCTAAACCTATCAACCTCGTAGAGAGCAGCCGGGCGAGGGCCCACGACTCCGGACTTCTCAGGTGAACGAGCACGATAGGCAATCTCTGCGATTTGCCCATGCTGTGCACTAATAGTTCGGCATCGCTGGCTGTTCGAATAGGCAGGTAGCTGTCATCGATTCTTTGGGCACCGATGGACACGTTCAGCCGGTCATCCCTGACGACCATGCCCAGCACTCCCGGTTGGAAGATTGGCGTATCCCGTACTGGACTCAGATATCCAGCGGTTTGTTCCCGACTCAGCCCGACTCTGAACCATGTCTTCTGCATCACGGTTGCCACAGTGACTCTTGTGGTCAGTTCGACGTCAGCGTCAACGAGTTGTGTCACTGACACACGCAAAGCTCGAGCCCCACCGGCTTCGACTACCTCCCAAGACGCACTCCGCGTGGTGGAATGACGCTCACCGACGGAGCGCGGAGGGAGGAGCGCAGAGCCTGATCTGGCTAGATCGTCAGCCGTGACCTCACCTGAAGAACCGTTGCTCAGCCACCGGGCAATGTGCTCACTCAACGCCTGGTGTCTTTCGTTTGGCTCTAGGGGCCCACCGATCTCAAAGTCGACAGCATATAAAACCTGCATTTGTCCCCCAAATGTTGACACATCGGCGCGATTCCGGTGTAGACCTGTGGCTTAGTCTGTCGCAAAACTTTGAGTCGTGTGAAGGCATAGGCCGTGCTGGTCCGCCGAGCTCGCGACCGTGTCCCTTCGAACGCAGGAGGCTAACTGAATAATGCCGAGTTTTTAGCTAGAAAATCACACGGGCGGCGTGCCTGTATCTTCGCTTGGCACGCCTGAGCCCGTATGATTGCGATCACTTCAGGTACGGCCAGTGCAGAGAAAGGGGTGCCATGCGGCTCACGAAAGATGTACGTGTGCAACTGCTTGAACAAAACGAGGGCTTCTCGACGAGGACGAGCTATACCGCGAAGAACTCCAGCGAGGACCGTACGTACACAATCACGGGTGGTGAGCTTCACGTGCATGCTACGGGTAATACTTCCTGGGCCGACAGCCGCTACACGAACGATTTTATTGCCGATGACGAGCAGACACATCGGTACCTATTTGACAATCTCCAACAATTGAATCGGGACGACGTTATCTAGAGGATGGCCCGTCGAGAGGAGGGCGGTCTTCCAGACAGGTGGAGGCGAACCATGCGCGCGCACTGTCAGGGACGATTGAGGAGCCAGCGTCGACGCTGAAAATTGAGCCACGTGTTGTGGGTTCATTGTGCCCCTCCGGGCGCTGACGGAAGGAAGCCAGTTGGGCGCGGCGAAGTCGTAGCAACGCAAAAACGGGCGGTATGTACGAGTCGTTCTTCGGTGATGCTGGATCTGACATGTCCAAACGGCTTTGCAGCCTACGTGATCTCTGCGGTGGACCGCTTTCGCCAACCGCGGCGGTCGAGCAGATGTACCGTTGCGATCCCTTGTCTGACCCGCCGTGGTTCAAGTAGTGTCTCCGTCATGAAACCGTCGTGGTGGGATGATCTGTCGCCTGGATCGCGACAGGAAATTCTGCGCTTTCCAAGCCTTGGAGTTGTGGCAAGCATCGCAATTGAGCTTCGTGGCCTGGGGGTGATTGTGCCTAGGGATTCGCACTGGGTCAATGACGGCCCGCACCGGTACACTCCCAATTTTGACGACGAAACGTTGGGGTGGATTCGTGAAGAATCGAAGCGGCATGGCCTCAGCGACTGACGTATCTCAGCGAAATCAGCGTCGTTCCTTCACCTGGACGACCACGCGGCATGCAGACCCAGTGGACGTGTTTCTAACTGGGACGCCGAGCTTACGAGACTAGATCGGCGTCGGACGCACCGAGGCGATTGGCTATGATCCTCGAGCTGTCTGCGCGGAGCCGAGCAAACATCACGAGCTGAACGAGGTGTCGCTTGTCGGTGCTGGCCACCCGGAAGTTTGACAGAGATGCTTTCAACTCGTCTGCAACGGAATCGTACTCTCGCGTCCTAGCGACCATGACATCGGCTCTTGTGATTCCACCGAGGTACCGCGTGGTCTCGAGATCGGTGATCCGTCGCGCCCAATCAGTAGACAGGGGAAATCTACCGTCCGCCAGTTCCGAGTTGCAGGTTCCGTGGACAACGCGTACGTTTCCCCAGACGTCGGGACCGCCGTATGTTGTCGCCTCAATATGATCGATCTGAATTCGTGCGGGATGCCCCGTGGGCAACGTTGCGTCGATGGCGCGGTCGCAGAGCTCGCATACGCCACCGAACTCGGCATGCAAATACAGCGCGGCCAGGCGCCGCAGTGGGACGGATTTTGGGAGTCGTGTTGAACCGTCCCGGGTTTCATGCCGCCGTTTTGATGCTCCTATTGATGTCAAGTGGTAATTGTGGCCGATTGTTGGTCTAGCCAGGTGCGGTAGTGCCGGGCGAGGTCGTAGTTGACATTGATGCCGCGTTCGAG
>NZ_FNIB01000002.1 GCF_900103805.1 Cryobacterium flavum
CGGCCCGAGATGCAGGCGAGTTGGGTGATGAATTCGACCCGGTTGCGGCATCCGTTTCGGTACGCCAGCGACCCGTTGCCAAGGTCGGTCTCGGCGCGCACACCGATGTCGGTGGTGGCGCGTGCGCGGTTAATTGGTACTGGGCACCATCGACCTTGCGGCCGAGCCCCTCCAACGCCGCGAGAACCGCAACAGCTTCAGCATCGTCGAGGTGACCGAACCGCACATCGTCAAACGCTGCCGCCAGAATGGCACCGGCCTGAGCCACCGCTTCAACGCGAGAACCCTGCGGCATCGAGCCGGCTGTGGCGGGCGGGGCGGTGAGGGTCATGGCGTCGGTGCCTCCTTCACCACAAGTATAGACCAAATCGCCCCTAAACACGAGCAAATCTCATAATTAAATTGACGCAGGTTCAGAATTTTTTCTAAGACGTGCCAGCGAAACGCGACCCCCTGCGTCGTGAGAAATGCCGCGCGGATGGTTGCCACCGATGATGTCGCACCGGTGCGCCTGCGTGGCGCGCCAGATTTCGGGCAACGCAACCTGCGGATTGTGGGCAACGCCAGCGAAGCACGACGCGATGACCCGCATTCTCACGGACTGCCCCGATAAGTGGGCTACGGAGATCACCTTGACGGCGACGGCGACGGCGTCGGCTGCGAAAGCTGACCCCGCCCGCTCAGAACCCGCGACGCCCGGCGAACAGCGCGTGCAACAGGGGCGCGACCGACGCGACTATGAGTACGGTGCCCAGCACCGCGTCATCCGCTCGCAGTAGTACTCCGGCAATGAGCAGTGCGCCGAACAACAGCGCCGACACGGTTTGCCGTGCGGTGCGCTCGAGTCGGGTGATGCGTTTCTCGAGACTCGGCGTAGCGACAGTAATGGAGCCGTCCTCGAACTGGGTGATGAGCTCGTCGAGTCGCTTCGGCAGACGAACGGCAATGCCGACGGTCTCCATGGCCTGCTTCGCGAAGTCCTGCACGAGGTTGCCGCTCTCGTCGCGCAGCAGCTGCGCGGCGTAGGGCTCGACCGAATCCCAGAGGTTGAACGCGGGATTGAGTGCGCTGGACACCCCGGACGTGAGTGACATCGCCCGAATGATGAGCAGAAAGTTCTCGGGCAGCTGGAACGGCAGTGAGCGCACAACGTCGCCGAACTGCACCGCGAAGTCGCGGAACTCCCGCGGGTCGACCTCGCGCAGCTCGGCGAATCCCATGCCGCCGAACCGGGCGAACAGGGTCGTCATCGCCCGCTCGAGCTCGCTGGTCTCGGCCGACGGCAGCAGTACGCCGACGTCGCGCATGGCATTGACCAGGCCGCGGCCGTCACGCGACGCGGCGGCGATCAGCAGCTTGCGCAGGCCGCTGCGGGTGCTGGTGGGTACTTCGCCCATCATGCCGAAGTCGATGAAGGTCAGCTTCCACCCGCCCTCAGCATCAGGCGTTACGAAGATGTTGCCGGGGTGCGGATCGGCGTGAAAAAACCCCTTCGTAAACAGCTGGTCGAACATGACCGCCGCGAAGACCGGGGCCACCTCCACCGGGTCAATGCCCGCAGCCACGAGGGCGTCAACATCGGTGATCTTGATCGCCGTGACGTCTTCGAGGGTGAGCACCCGGCGGGTGGTGCGTTCCCAGACCACGCTGGGCACACCCACCCGGTCGTCGTCGGTGAAGGCCTCGGCGAAGCGCACGGAGCTCGCGGCCTCGTGCAGGTAGTCGATCTCCTCGAGGCTGGTGAGCGCGAACTCCTCCACCAGCGCCGGCATGTCGACCCGCCGGGAGACCAGCTTCACGTGACTGAGCCAGCCACCCACCTTGCGCAGGGCCGCCAGGTCGACGTCGATGATCTCGTCGATGCCCGGTCGCTGAATCTTCACGATGACCGTGTCGAGACCGGTGTCGGCGGCATCGATGGGGTTCAGCCGCGCCCGGTGCGCCTGCCCGAGGGAAGCCGCGGCCACCGGCGTCTCGTCGACCATGGTGAACGCGCGCTCGAGCGGCATACCCAGCTCCGCCTCGGCGGCGGCGCGAATGGCCCCGAATGGCACGGGGGCCACCTCGTCTTGCAGTCCCTCGAGCTCCTTGGTGATCTCGGGCGGCAGCACGTCGAGGCGCGAGGACATGAACTGCCCGACCTTGATCATGAGACCGCCGAGGTCGGCCGCGAGCACGTGGAAACCCTGGGCGAAGCGTCGCATCCGCTTGGAGCGTGTGCGTTCAGCTATTTTCACCAGCCCGATGCGAGGCAGGAACAACTCGAACCACCACGTGATCGCCAGATACCAGCTGGCAAAACGCAGAATGCGGCGGTAGCGGGCGCGCATGTTGCCCGCGCCCGAAGTCGAATCGTAGCTACCTCGCCGAACCAGTGGCACCCCGTCAGTCCTGGGCGAGGATCGAGTAGAGCTTGCGACGCGCGTCGTCGAGCACCGTGACGGCCTCTTTGATCTGCTCCGGCGAGCCGGTGCGCCCGACCTGGGCGGCCGCCTGGGCGAGCTCGATACCGGCTTTGGGCAGGGCCGCATGGCCGTGGCCAGAAGTCGACGTCGTGGCTCCCCACGGTGCGCTCGTATCGGCGTCAGCGACAGCCTCGCGACCCTCGTCGGTGAGCGAGTAGATCTTGCGACCGTTGCTCTCCTCGGCGCTGATCAGGCCTTCGTCGGCCAGCAGCTGCAGGGTCGGGTAGACCGAGCCGGCGCTGGGCTTCCAACTGCCGCCGCTGCGCTCCTCGATCTCGTGAATGATCTGGTAGCCGTGCATCGGCTGCTCGGCGAGCAGCGCGAGCACCGCGGTGCGCACCTCACCGCGGCCGGCTCGGGTGCCCGTTTGCTTCTCGAACCGCGAGCGGAACTGTTCCATGGCCTGCCAGATGCCGTCGATGTTGCCAGCGTTGAACCCGCCGGTGGGGAATGAATTGCCCATGATTTGCCTCCTCGGTATGAAGTGCTAACGATATACAGCGATAGGCCAACGATACCTAGCGATGGCCGCGAGCGATACACCCAAAACGGATGCTCAGGGCTGGCTCCCAGACAGGCCAGCCGTCACGCGCGACCCTGTCTCAGACGCTGCGCGCGTGCGCTCGCGCCAGCATCCGCTGTGCACGTGCGCGTCGAAAGAGCAGGAGAAAGACCACGACGGCTGCGGCACCGACGGCACTGGCCAGCCACATGTACCAGGCCTGCCCGGCCAGGGTGAAGAGCAGCGCACCGATCGTGCCCACCAGGGCCAGGAAGGCCAGGGTGAGATAGCGATCGTCAGCCCGCGCAAACGGATTCCGCACCTCGAGTGCCGGCTCGGTCACCGGCTCCCATACGACGACGAAGAACGTGGCGACGGGCCCGAGAAACAGCGAGACCACGAACCAGTTCCAGCGGGAGCGGTTCTTCTGCTCGGCCAGGCCCGCATTCACCAGGGCCAGCACGAACCAACCGCCGCCACTGAGCCACCAGTTGCCTTGCTGCGGAGCCTGATAGACGATGTCGCTCACGAAGTTATGCATGCGTCATGCTCCCACGAATGGCGGCAGCGCGCTGATGCAATACGACCAGCGGACGCGACCTAGCCGTGCAATACAGTTCAGCGCACCACCCGATAGGTGACGGCGCTGACCTGTTCCAGGGTGAGGTCATCCAGCCCTGTCAACAACGGCTCACCGGCACCCAGCACCGCCGTCGCGATATGCAGGCGCAGTTCGTCGATCGCTCCTGTGCTCGGTCTGCGCTCGTGTCCGTGGCGCGTGAAGGCTGCGGATCGAGCCCTGACCACACTCAGAATGCAGGGGCACACTTACCTATCCCGTGCAAACAGCGTCTTTGAAACGATCCAATTGCACCTGAATGCTCAGGGCATTGCTCTTTCCCCCGAGTTGTTTGAAGGCGGCATCACTCAGTTCTCTCACTTCCAGCATGCTGGCTGTGGTCGGGTCCAGCCCTGCGATATTATTCACCAGGATCAGAAGTGATTTCTCGTCGAGGGGCTCATCCGACGTCGAAAGATCAATCACCGTCTGGCATGAGACTGTCAACGCGTCGTCCCTCAGGGCACCCGGCTCACGCAAAGGCGCGGCCCAACGCCGCAAAATGTCATCGCTGGATTCCGCCGCTGTCGTTTGAGCCTTTACCAGCACGCTGACCTCGGACGGGCTCCGGCCCAAGGCTCTCGCCACGTCGTCGAGCAATTGCGCGCCCGTTCGCGCTCCTCCACATGCGGTAAGCACCGCCACGAGAACAACCGTCATCACCGCTCCGACCGATGTCCGCAACAGCCGCTTTCTGGGCCGCCCGAAATTGACATCCTCGTATGGTTTCATCGGATTGCCTTCCGTGATGTGGTTTGGAACGTCCGTGTTCCGGTACTGCCTGCCAGGCACGTGTGGCGCCGATATTGGCAGCACACAAGCCCAGTGTCAAGGTCACGCCCGCAGTGTTTAGCAAAAATCAGAAAGTTGCCTGCTTGCCCCGCGCCGGAGCTGCACCGAACCCTCGCGATGCAGTAGCGAGTAAATCCGTACGCTGTCGTCCCTCGCCGACTTTCATCTATTGGGTCAAATCGTCTTCGATCCCGGGCCCGCACGACAAGCGGTGCTGTCCGCCGCCGGCAAGGCCGCACCCGAAATCGAGTCGCGATAGGGCGATGTCACGCAGTGGCCCAGGTCGAGAATCTCGGCGACCCGGCAGCAGCTACCTGAGAGAATAGAACCATCATGAAGACCCTCCTCAACATCATCTGGCTCGTGCTTTCGGGCTTCTGGCTGTTCCTCGGCTACATGCTGGCTGCCGTAATCATGTGCATTTTCATCGTGACGATCCCGTGGGGAATCGCGGCGGCGCGCATCGGCGTCTACGCGCTCTGGCCGTTCGGCAAGACTGTGGCGGAGGCGCCGGGCGCTGGCGTCGGGTCTCTTCTGGGCAACGTCGTCTGGGTAATTCTGGCCGGCTGGTGGATCGCCTTAGAGCACCTACTCTCTGGCATCGCTCTCTGCGTGACGATCATCGGCATCCCGTTCGGCATTGCCAACTTCAAGCTGATCCCGGTCGCGCTCATGCCGCTTGGCAAGCAGATCGTCGACACGCCCTAGCAAAGCGGATGCCGCCCGCTCCGGCACGGAATCGCAGGGAGCAGGCGACAGGCACGACTCTGGTCAGTAAGCGATCGGCTCCCGCGCAGCCACCGGGCGCTGTTCCGACGAGTCAACGGCCGCGTTGAACGCATTCTGCACGATGGGCATGCCGAGCTCAAACGGAGCAGTCGAGATCGCCATACGATCGACGCAATCTTTCTACGCAATCCCACCATTGCGCTGATCGAGCCCGCCGAGATCGCCATACGACCGACGCTTCTGTGTCTGCGGGGAATTCTTCGGCAGTGACGTGGCGAAGGCTCGTTCAAACGCGGCAGCGTCCTTCGAGCGGATGCCGTAGAGCCGACTCACCCACTCCCCCACGTGCAGCTCGATCCGGCTCCAGAACAGGCCGCGGGTGACGGCGACAATCTCGACGTCCTCGACCGCGGTCACGATATCGACGCCGCCCAGGGTGACCGTGATGGTGTCGCCGTCGAGTGCGAGTTTCCACTCGCCGGAGCTGGTGAGGACCTTGCCCCAGGCGGATGGCTGCCAAGTCGGCGGCATGCTGGCTGTCCTCTCGCTAGCTCGACGCATTCGATCCCGTTGCAGGGTGAACGGCTGAATGGTCGTGCATTCCAACAATCGTCCTGAATACCCGGGGCGGGCTTTAATCCGCACTCCGCACTCTAGCCAACACGTAGCCGCCCCGCGGCCCTCGGACAGGGCTGATTTAGGGAGGTTCTGGCGCATCAGACCGCCTCGGCTTCGTGGATGGAGAGCTCTAGGCGGCGCAGCCGTCGGCGAGCGCGCGGTGCCGGGGGAAAGTCGCGGGCCAGGTGCAGAGGCTGATCCCCGGAACGGTAATCAGGTAGCCGGCGTGGCCAAGTTCCGCGAGGGGAAAGCGAACGTCGAAGGCGGCGTTGTGGGCCACGATAACGCGGCCGTCGAGCAGCACCACGCGCTACTCGTACACGTCCCGGCGATGGCCGACAGTGACCACGACCACCACAAGGATGTCGTTGCGGATGGTGTAGATAATCCGATAGCTGCCCACGCGCACCCGATAGCCGTCCCGCCCCTGCAACGCTCTCGCCCCGGGCGGCCGAGGGTCTTCGCCCAGCAGGGCGATGGCGCCTTGTACCCGACCGCGGTCCTGCGGATCAATGCGTCGCAGGGCCTTGACCGCTGCCGGGCGCAATTCGATCCGGTATTTGCTCACATCCAGCCTAGATCCGCTTTGACCTGCTCCCAGGGAATGTTGTCGCCCTCGTCGGCCATCGCCACATCAAACGCCGCGACATCCTCAGCATCCTCAAGCGCTTCTTGCATGCGCGCGTACTGCTCGGGGCTCACCAGCACAGCAGCGATTTTTCCGCGACGCTCCAAGAAGACGGCCTCTGAGCTGGCCTGGGCAATCAACTCTGGTAGGCGCGCCCTGGCGTCGGTGACGCTTGACTTCGACATGCCTCAAATGTACATCAGCGTGATCGCGATGTACATGTGCAGTGCAGATCTGCAGCCGGGCGCACGGTGCTCCGTCGGGTGGCCATGAACTCAGGTTCTGGTTCGCCCTCATAGCCATCGGCTGCTGCGGATGACGTCTGACGGATGATGGGTGCGCGATGGTGGGCGCCGGTCAAGCCGAGGGGGCCCGCCAAAGGCCCTAAATCGGTCATGGCGAGCCTCCCGTTCGCGGCGATCGCCGTCCTCGGGCGACCACTCGACCAGCCTTAGCAGCTAGGGCCCCGAGCTTTGCTAGGGCTTCTCGACCTTTTTGCCCCTCGCCGGCTTCGGCGATGTCTCATCCGGTCGGATGGGCGCCTCCGGGGCCGGCATCATGGAGCTGTACCGCTCTTCGTCGTCGAACATGCGCTTGGTCTTGCCGCGCACGTCTTTCACGTAACGCCCCATCGAGGCGCTCATGTTCGACACCGCGTCGGTACTCGCCATGAAAGTCATCGAACTGCCGGCGTCAAAGCCCAGGCGCTCCCCCGACAGCACGGCGTCTTGGTTGGCCCCGAGAAACATGAAGTCCCAGTTGTACTGCTCTTTCTGACGCGTAACCAGAGTGCGCACGGCTTCGAGGCCGAACTCCCGGCTGGAGTTCTCATCGCCGTCGGTGACGACGACGACCTGCACGGTTTCGGGGCGGGCGTGCTCGGGTAACGCCGCGAGAACCCGGCCGAAGCCGGTGACCGACTGACCGATGGCGTCGAAAAGCGCCGTGGCGCCGCGCGGCTCGAGCGAGATCGTGACGTTCTTCGGGTCGGCCAAGGAGCACTGCGTCTCAATCTCGGTGTCGAACGTGACGATATCAACGGTGAGCAGGCCGGGCTCGGCCGCCTGCTCGGCGAGCATCGTGGTGAGGCCGCCCACCATGTCATCACGGATGCCCGCCATCGAGCCGCTGCGATCGATGACCAGCAGCATGGCGGTGTAGTTCGGATCAGTCATGGTGTTCCCCTCAGAAGTTGCTCCCGGCGGGAACAAGTTGAGTGTGGCAGGAGCCACCGACATGGCTCCATGCACAGCGCAGCACAGCAGTGCGGCGGGGCTCGCGCGATAGCAAACTCCGACGCGGTGAATCGATGTCGTTCCGCGATCAGCGCAGCGGAAACACGCCCGCCAACCGCGCCAGGGCGGCCTCTCCCACGATCGGAATTCCGTAGTCGCGGGCCTTGCGCGCCTTGCCCGAGAGGGAGTCCGGGTCGGCGGCCACGAGCAGCGTGACCTTCTTGGTCACGGCACTCTTCGGGGCGAAGCCGCGGGCCAGCAGCTCCGACTCCCAGTCGCTGCGGGGCCGCATCATCTCGCCGGTCAGCACCACCAGATCGCCCAGGTGCAGTTCGAAGTGCGCGCTGGCCACCACCACGACCGCCGGCTCCGGCTGGTCGAGCGCGGCGCCCCGGGCATCCGCGGAAATGTCGAGCAGGTTGGCGACGTCGACGAGGTCGGCCATCTCATCCGTTGTGAGCACGCCGTCGGCCCAGGCGATGCGGGCGAGCGCGGCGAAATACTCGCCGTGCAGCAGCTCGCAGCGGTGGCGGCTGAGGCCGAGTTCCTCGGCAAGCTGCACGAGCGCCTGCGCTTCGTGCACCGAGAGCTTTCGATCGAGCAGGCAACGATCGAGCAGGGCGAGGTAGTCCTGGTGTTCGGCCGGCCCGGTAATTTCGGGCAGGCGCACACTGATGCGTTCCAGAAAAGCGGATGCCGTCTGCTCGGTCGCAAATTTCGGCCGCGCGTACCACGGGCGCTCCGGCACCGGCAGTGTCGGCCAGCGGTAGGCGGCAGCGCGATCCAGGGCATCGGCCCACAAGATCAGGTCGGCAGCACCGAGAATGTAGTTGCTGAGCAATTGGGCGGTGGCGTAGGTATCAACGGACGCACGGTGGGCGCCGACGAGATCGATGTCGTAGGCGGCACAGCAGTCGGCGAGCGACCGACCGGTTCCGGCCAGAAAATCGCGGGCCAGTTGCATGGTGCAGAGGCTGATCACCGGTTCGGTGACGGGGTAGCCGGCGCGGGCAAGTTCGGCGAGCAGAAACCGCAGGTCGAAGGCGGCGTTGTGGGCGACGACGACGCGGCCGTCGAGTAGCGCCACGAGCTGTGGGGCGACCTCGGCGAAGGTGGGTGCGTTCATGACGTCGGCGGCGCGCACGCGGTGGATGTCCTGGCGCCCGAGGTCACGCCCGGGGTTGATGAGCGTCTCCCACTGGCCTTCGATCTGGCCGGCAGCGCTAAGGTGCACGACGGCTACCTCGATGACCCGGTGGTTGCCGCCTGCGAAGAGTCCGGTGGTCTCGAAGTCGATGACGGCGAAACCGGGCATGGTGCTCCTGAGCTGAATGAGGTGGTCTTCTGACTGTACCGAGGGGGTAGACGCGGGCGCGGCCCACGGATGCGGGGGTGTCAGCGGTTGCGGCGGTACGGCGTGAATGGTTTGCGGTACCCGCCGGCCGGCTTCATAACCGGCACCGACGGGCTTCCATCGAGGGCGAGCGTAGTCTTGCAGCGCGGGTAACGCCGACAGCCGAGAAAAGCCCCGCGTTTACTGGTGCGCTCGACCATGAACCCGCGGCCGCAGCGCGGGCAGACGACCGAGTGCAGCACCTCGCCGATCGCATTCGTGCGCAACACGGCCTGATCACGGATGAGTTCCATTACGAAGCGCGATTCGCGTTTGTTGATGGTGACTAAAAGCACACTGCGGCGGGCGCGGGTCAGCGCCACGTAGAACAGGCGGCGTTCCTCAGCCTTCGGAAATTCCTCGGCAGCCGGCATAGCGAGCCGCAACACCGGGTCGTTCGGAATGGTGCTCGGAAATCCCCATTTTCCCGACACCATGCCGGGTATCACGATGTAGTCGGCCTCTCCTCCTTTCGACGCGTGGATCGTCATGAACGAGATGTCGAGCAGGTCCGCGAGGGGCTTGCAGCCCTCCAAGTAACTGCTCTGGTGGCGATACCGGCCGAGTACGAGCACCGACAGCTTGCGCCCCTGGACGCTGGGGACCTCGCCACTCGCCACGCGGGTATGCAAAGTCGTCAATCGATGACGTACGGCTGCTGCCACGGCATTCTCCGTGTCGACCGTCATTATGTCCACCGTTGGGGCATACTCGGCGGTCGACGAAACGACGCTCTTCGCGATCTGCCCAGGGTTCTGCATGACGAAGGCGCTCGAGACATCCGCTACTGATTGTGGAAAACGAAAGGTGCGCTCGAGACGCATGGTCTCACTCGAGCCGAACCAGTTCTCGAAGCCGGTCATGACCGAGACATCAGCGCCAGCGAAGCGATTGATGCTCTGCCAGTCGTCGCCGACGGCGAACAGATAGCGCCCAGGTGCATTCACGAGCGCACGAGCCAGTCGGGCGCGGGCAAAGCTTGCGTCTTGAAACTCGTCGACCATTACGAGGTCATACGGGCTTAGCCAGTCGCCATCTTCAAGGTGCTGCGCTGACAGCGTCAGCATGTCCTCGAAGTCGATGCAGTCGTCAGCCGTCAGCTGCTCATTCCATTCCCGACGGATGGCCGTAAACAGTCTCAAGAACGACGCGTCGCGGTAGCGCACGGGACCGTGGGCGAGCGCTGCGAGGTTCTCGCTCAGCTGCTCTTCGGTGAGGCAATTGCTTTTGGCGTGGATGAGGAAGGTACGAAATGTGCCCAGCAGGAGTGCGTTCTCGACCGGCTTCTGGCCGACGGCGAGCCGATCGGCGTCGGGCTGCAGGGAGATACCCCGTTCGGTGAGCTCGCCGCCCAGGCGGGTAAGGTCTCGTCCACCCCACAGCTCCGACGTCGTGGTCTCGAGGAGAGTGGTGCCATTTTTGCGGTGGATTTTGCGCTTCCATGCAACGCCCTCGAGATAGCCTTCGAAGGGCGACGAGCCATCCGCATCAATCGCCCAATGCTCGTGGTAAACGTTGATCGCCGGGTAGAAGAAATCAGGGTGGTACTGCCCGTGCGTGGGGTCAGCGGTCTCAACTTCATAGCGCTTCTCGTAGATGTAGTCGACGCCGTTGAAGAACAGCCAGTCAGCGATCATCCGCTCGCCAGCGCTCTTGACGGTTTCGCCGCGCGATGTCTGAAACCCCTCGCTCGCGTCGACCTTCTCCCCGTTATCGTCAGGGTAGTCACGAGCTAGCACCGCGCGAAAGAAGTCCCACTCCGAGCGGAACATGACATCAGTAGCCCGAAGTCGGTCAACGATCCGACCGAGTTGCTGAATGTCCTTGCCACCCTCAAGCCACGGCGCCAGCGACGGCTTCTTACCGGTGGCCTGACCGATGATGTCGAGGCCGAAGGCGTGAAATGTGCGAGCAACAACCTTGTCTGCGTCAAGCCCCAGCAGGGTGAGGCGATCGCGGGTGCGCTGCTGCAACTGTTTGGCTGCCGCCGAGTTGAAGGCGAGCATGAGTATCTTGTCGGCCGGGATGAGATTGCGGTGCAGCGCATATCCGGCTTTGGCGACCATCGTGGAGGTCTTGCCCGACCCCGCAGAGGCGACAACGAGCATCCGGTTGTCGAAGCAGACAACGGCCCGGGTCTGCTCTGGGGTCAGAGGCGACGATTCCACGCTGTCGAAGAATTCCCGACACTCATCCGTTTCACGCTCGAGATGGTTCTGATTTTCACGCGCGATGACGGCAAACACGTCTTCTGACCAGTGAGCAATCGTGTCAGCGATGTCGGCTGGCTGGGCTGCTATATGCGGTCGCAAGGACTTCTCGTCGAGCAGGTGACTGAAGCCGACGGCAGATTTGCGCGCGGCCCATTCGGTGCTGAATTCCCTGGTGATCCAGCCCATAGTGCGCAGGTGTTCGGTGAGCGCAGCAGTGAAGCTGTCGAGCCAGAGTGTCGCCTGGCGGGCTGCCGCTTCGAACTCGGCGGCGAGCTGCCGAAGCTGTAACGACTGCCGTGCTGCGGTGAAAGCGTGCTCAAACGCGGCGGCATCTTTCGAGCGGATGCCGCGGAGCCGGTCTACCCGCTCCCCCACCTGCAGCTCGATCTGGCTCCAGAACATGCCGCGGGTGACGACCACCGTCTCGATGTCCTCGACGGCGGTCGCGATGGAGGCACCGGCAACGGTCACCGTGACGATGTCGTCGTGGAAGGCGAGTTGCCAGTCACCGGATCCGGTGAGCGCCTTGCCCCAGGCGGAGGGCTGCCAGGTTTCGAGGTCGTGTTTGGTCATCGGGTTTTGCGCATGAGCTTGATCGTGCGCCCAATGAATGCGATGAGTGAAATCGGAATCGTGAAAATGAGAAAGGTCTGGGCCAGGGAACTCATAGCTGAAATCGAGGCTGCAGAAACGTCCGAAGCACCCAACCCGTATTGCCGGGCGAGGTACCCCGCGCCCGCCACAACAATGGTGAAGCCAAGAGCCATCCAGAACAATTTCAGGCCGTTGTGCCGAAGTACCTGAACGATGCCGTCAAGCATCCACGAGGCAGCAAATGGCAAGACACCCGCCCACAGCATTACGGCAGCGATCCCAGCAAACTGGGACACAATCACGGAAGAAATAATGGTCGACCCCCTAAAACCATATTCACGTCTACTTTCCCAGTCGGGCAACGTTTGTGAAGCAAGCGGACCTGGCCGCTTCGGGCTTTGACACATGCTTCGAACTGTAACTACTCATCGGCCTCAGGCTTGGCCAAGGGATGGGTACCTCATCCAATGAACACGCACATCTGTGGAGCAGCCCCATTCCTACTGGCATAGTGATTTGCTCATTCGCCGTCGCCGTCGCCGACAACAAGTGCAGTAATCGTTTCGCGGCTAGTCAAGCCCTCCAGCCCGCATCTACGCAGGTACTCGTAGGTTCCGTCGTAGAACTCGGATGCACGCGTAGGGTCGCTCGCATCTCCCATTGGCACAAAAATGACCATTCCTTGGCGAGCTCTGGTAAGGAGTACGCGATAGGCGTTCTCTAAAAATCGTTGGCTGCTGGCACTACGGCGGGCCTGCCAAGCCGTTCCCTTGAACTGCCAGTGTTTAAACTCTTTCCCGGTATGACGCAGGTCCGCGTCCCAACCGATGAGGGACCAGTCGAGCTCCAAACCCTGAATGTCGAACTCTGTTGCGACGAGCTCCATAGCATCGCTCGAACGGACATCCAATGGTTCGTTGAGGAACCACTGCGCCGGTTCAAGGCGATTCGACGCGTGAATTCCATAAGGTCGCAGCCGCATTCCGCCCGAGGAGGCGAGAACGCCGCGCGATTCTGTTCCGCGATTCTGGTGAACTAGCCAGGCGCGAGCATCGCCAATGTCTCGAGTAATATATATGGGATAGTCCGCCTGGAATTTCCGATATTCAATTTGAGCCAAGCCTGGCTCATTGTTAATCAAATAATGAACCATGCGTGAAAGGTATTCGGCCCGAAAGGACCGCATCGACGTCGATAGATGAAGCCCCGGCCTTGATTCTGCGACTCGTACGTCTGACGCAAGCTCAGCAAAGTCAAGGTCCCCTCCATCGTAGGCATCGTCTGACAATTGGGAAGAGAAGTACACATCCCATTCGGGATACTTCAGCTTAAGGGCGTCGAACCAGCCCGGCAGACCGACCTCGCCAGTGTTGATTTCTTGTCCACCCCCAATCAGAGCAACAACAACGCACCAATCGACGTGCCGATCCATTACTCCTATCAGGAATTCCGGCTCGGACATATCGAAGTCCACAATGCCCTTCTTCTGCGACATGAATTTGACGGTCTGAGCCTTGTCCCAGGCCCTTTGCGCTTCATCGAAAACTACGACGCGCTCACGTGGCGCCTTTGGGTCGCGCATCGTTTCATCCCGGAAGTGGTGAACATTTTGAATGAATCGTTCAGTTTCTCGCCGCGCACTGGTAATGGATGCCTCAGGGTTACGGATCTTAGTATCGCGGGCCAGCGCCTCCCGAAGTACCGTCACTAACGGCCCGTTGCCTGACAGAAAAACCGCCAAGTCCTGTTCAAGTTGTTGGTCCTCACTGTCGAGAACCGTTGCAATATTCAGGCCAGCGAGGGTTTTGCCCGATCCCGGCACTCCAGTGACAAAGCAGATACTCTTCCTGCCCCGTTTGCGAGAGCTTCGCACTACTTCCTGAATTGTTTCAGTTGTCAGCGACAGATTTTCAGCCGTCGCTCCACTCCGGCTAATTTCGACAACGCTGTGGTTTGCATACAAATATTGCGCCGCTTCAATAATCGTCGGGGTGGGGTTATATGTTCCACCCGCCCATTGCGTGGCGTCAATAGGCGCTAGGTTGGCTTCTCCTGTAACACTCGAAAGAATCCACCCGAGATTGTGGCCGTTTGAGAGAATTGGCGCCGCTACTTTGTCTTCGTTGAAGACGAGTTCCACTTCCCGTACCTGCGCACGCGTGCAAATCAGCACAGGAATAATAGGCACGTTTTCGCTGGTGCTATGGAAATTCTTTAGATCAATTGCGTAACCCTCCGCCTGTCGTATGTCAGCGGCGTCAAAATTCTCTGCCCCGACCTTGAATTCAAGTACGAAGATTGCCGAGTCCTTAACAACAACGACGTCGGCTCGCCGGCCAACTCGCGGAATTGAGAACTCAAAATACACATCGCCCAGCGGATCCACTGCGAGCTCTCGTTTGAGGATTTCGATCTGCTGCTGCCATGCCACAAGCTGCGTTTGCTCGACATTTCTTGCGTCCGCAATCAATCGCCCGAGAACAGTGCTTGAGGCCTCTCGAAGATACTCATGGACAGGCGCTGAATAGTAGGCGCGTGCAATTGTTCGGCTCAAGCGGTCCCCCATTTATTCGCATCAAGCAGTGATTTAGCTTTGCACACCCTACTTAGTCACCAAGGTGCCACGTATATGACCCGTCATTCCAATTCACTGTCGCAGAAAATCTGTAACCGCTAGCTGTTCCGTCAGCATTTTCCGTGCTAATCGCTATGCAGGAATATGTTGTAGTGAGCGCCGTGAGATCGTCCGTGGAGCCACCTCCGAGTGGCGTGCAAGACGACCGCAGGATAGGGCCTTCGAGAGTCTCCTCACTGACCTTTTTCTGGGCGTCCGTGGTGATTGAACCTTCGACTTCACCCACCATCGATAGACGAACTGCCCGCTCGGCATCATCGGCCACTTCTTGGGCTTTTACCGATGCGGCCAATCGCGCTGCCGCACTCTCCTTTTCGACTTTTGCTGCTTTCGCAGACGCTTCGGCGGCTACGACTTCATCATTGTGCGCGATAGTCATTGCAATCGCCGCGCTGGCCCCACCGAGCAGCACCACGGCAGCAATGACGATTGCTGTCACCCGCACTCTTCGGTTTTTCCACGCATTCACTTTGAGAAAGCCCTTGCCGCAATTAGGACAGAATTCCCCCTGGGTCTGAGACTGAACGCTGCAGGAGGAACAAACTCTTGTTAGGGAGGACTCGCTACCGACGCGTCCCTCGGGCACTTCCAGGTCTGGCTGGTCAGCCAGAGAATTGTGATTGTCGTCAGGCGATTTCAACAGTTCATCAGGCACTTGAGCAGTTTCTTGTTCGGGCATATTTTTACCCTATAAGTACGGAAATTGGTCCCACGGCGATTGCCACATGCTTCTGCACCCAGTTCGGGGCGTAATGCTTCTAACGAGCAACGCTAGTCGAATGTTGAGGAGTTCAGATAGAGCCATCGTTCTTCACGATGCCGGGCAGCCGATTTAGACGTCGTCGGCCGTGGCCACGATTGCCCGCATGTCTGTCCACGCCGACTGCAGCATCGGTGTGACATCGGTGCCGTTCACCATCACTGTCCCAACCTGCACCACGACGGAGTTCGTGTGCGCCTGATACCGTCCATGCACTTTGACATCAGCCGGCGACCATTCCTTGGCCAGGGTCACCCAGTTATCTATGACGAGCACGAATAGACATACGTCATATCCATCAGACCTGATCGCGGAGAAGATCTGCGATGGGCTGGTATCCGCGACGACGTTCCGCACTTTCACCTGCACGCGACGACCGTCACCGGCGAGCAGATCATACGACTTGGCGGAGTCCTTCTCCAGGATGCCGTCGTAGGCGATCGAGGCCGCGTACTCGGCGAGGTCAACAACCGGGGCGTTCTTCGTGCGAATAAGTCCGCGCTGGCGGAGTTCGTCAAGGATGCCGGAATAGGTGTCGATCAGTTCCCCGACACTCAAACTGTGCAGCTCAGAGTTGGTCATTTTGAGATCTTGTCAGACATTCTCAGCTGCGGTTGAAGACACACGCTCAGGCCCGAGCAGCCCGCAGAACCTCGATGAACGCCCGCGTGCAGGCTGTCTGGCGCTGCCCAGGCAGGTAAGCGATGGAAATATTGCGGGTCACCGTAGGCGTGAGTGGAATGTGCGCGAGGTCGGCGAATTGCATCATCGGCAGCACCATGCCGGGAACAGCCGTGATGCCGAGGCCGGCGGCCACCAGTCCGGCCACAGCACCCACATTCTCCGCGGGAATGATCGAGCCGAGTTGTGCGCCGGCATCGGCAAGGGCGCGCCGGGCGATGCTCTCAATGCTGCTGTCGGGGCCGAATGCAATGAAGGCCTCGCCGGCCAGCTCCTGCCAGCCGACCGAGGCACGCAACGCGAAACGGTGGGTACGCGGAACAGAGCAATAAAACGAGTCTGTGCCGATGGGTTCCTGATTCAGTCCTGCCAGCGGACCGGTGGTGGCGACCACCGCCATGTCAACCGTGCCGGCGCGCACCTCAGCGAGTGTGTTCGCGAGCAGACCGTCTTTGATTGAGACCCGCACGCCCGGGTTCGCCTGCCGAAATGCCAGAACGTGCGGCGGGAGAAAGGTCGCGGCGATGGAGGGAAGGCACGCGATGGAGACCGAACCGCGATCGCCGGTGAGAAAACTCTCGATGTCGCGCATTCCCGCGTCGAACCCGAGCAGAATACGGCGGGCGTGTTCGGCGACCTCCCGCCCATCGGCGGTGGCGTGCACGCTGCGTGTTGTGCGCACGAACAGGCTCACGTTCAGACGTTGTTCCGCATCGGCGATCGTGCGACTGAGTGCGGATTGCGCGAGGCCGAGCGACCGTGCAGCGGCCGTGAAGCTACCGCAGTCGGCAAGGGCGACGACGCCACGCAGATGCGAGACCGTCAGATTTATGCTCATTTGCATGAGTTTATGCCCAACTGATGTTGGCCCGCATAGGTAGTCGTGACGCAGACTCGGAGAGAACCTAAGGGGATCAATGATGCTTTCCATTTTGGGCTATGCCACCATAGCCATCATTCTGGCGCTGCTGCTCAAGCAATACGTGGCCGCCGTCATCGCACTCGCGGTGGTGCCGATTCTCGCCGCCCTCGTGGCCGGTAACTCACCGCTCGAAATCGCCGGATTCATTCAGGACGGTTTCTCCGGAGTGGTCGGCGTCACCGCCATGTTTGTGTTCGCCATTCTGTTCTTCGGCGTGATGCGCGACGCCGGGCTGTTCGACCCTGTGATCAACCGCATCGTGAAACTCGCTGGCAGCGCGCCCGCCACCGTGACCGTGGCGACCACTGCCCTGGCCATCGTGGCGCACCTCGACGGCGCCGGCGCTACCACGTTTCTGATCGCGATCCCCGCCATGCTGCCACTCTACGAGCGACTCGGCATGAGTCGTCTCGTCCTCACGACCTGCGTCGGTCTCGGCGCCGGCGTCATGAACCTGATGCCCTGGGCCGGACCGACCGCCCGCGCCGCGGCCACCATCAACGTGGACGCCAACGAGATTTGGGTGCCGCTCATTCCGGCGCAGATCGCGGGCATCCTGATGTCCCTCGGTGTGGCCTACCTGCTGGGTCGTCGAGAAGCACGCCGCCTGGAACGTGTCGCACTCGGCGATTTCTCCCCCGCACCGCGTTGGTTCGGGTGGTCTGGCGCACGCGGCGGGGACGCTGCAGGCATCCGTTCTCGGCCAATGGCGACTGAGCTGTTTACTGAACCCACCTCGGGCGGCGTGGCGACCGATCAGGCGACACTGCAGTCGACCCTGCTTCGCCCGAAGCTCATGTGGGTGAACACCATTCTGCTCGTGGCCACGCTGGCCACACTCATCTCGGCCGTCGCCTCCCCCGCGATGGTATTCATGGTCGCCGCAAGCCTCGCCCTGGTGATCAACTACCCCGGACTCAAGATTCAAAGCGAGCGCTTCGACGCGCACGCCAAGGGCGCGATGCTTATGGCGAGCACCCTGCTCGCCGCTGGCGTGCTGCTCGGCGTGCTCGAGGGCAGCGGCATGATCGACGCGATGGCCACGAGCACGGCGTTGCTCATTCCCGACGCGATCATGCCGGCGCTCCCGCTCATCGTGGGCATCATCGGCGTTCCGCTCAGCCTCGTCTTCGGGCCGGACGCCTACTACTTCGGCTTTCTGCCGGTGCTCGTCGGCGTCGGCGACCAGTTCGGCATCAGCGCACTGCACCTCGCGCAGGCCTCAGTCATTGGAGAAGAAACAATGGGATTCCCCATCAGCCCGCTCACCGGAGCGTTCTACCTGCTCGTGGGCCTCGGCCAGGTCGACATCGGCCGGCATATTCGCCACATGATCGGCTGGGCCTGGCTGGTCAGCCTCGGCATGCTCGCCGTCGCCATCGCCACGGGTGTCATCCCCCTGTGGGCCGCGTGAGCACCGCGCGCAGCACGCTGCGGCTCGGCGCCGGCGCGGGATTCTCGGGTGACCGCATCGACCCGGCCCGCGACCTCGCCGAACGCGGCGAGCTCGACTACCTCATCTTTGAGTGTCTCGGTGAGCGCACTGTCGCCACCGGCCAGGCCCGTCGCCTGATCGACTCGAACGCAGGCTTTGACCCGCTGCTCGACAAGCGGATGCGCGCGGTACTGCCCCACACGACGGCCAACGGCACGACCGTGGTCACCAACGCCGGCGCAGCGAACCCCGTCGCCGCCGCAGAGCTCGTGGCTCGCACCGCCGCCGAGGTCGCGGCCGGGCCGGTACGTGTCGCCGCCGTCACCGGCGACGACGTGCTCGAGCAGGTGCGTCGCCACAACCCCGTTGTCTGGGAAACCGGTCGGCATCTGTCGGAGCACGCCGAAGAACTCGTCTCGGCAAATGCCTATATCGGTGCTGGTGCGGTGATTCCCGCGCTCGAACTCGGCGCCAACGTTGTGATCACCGGTCGCCTCGCTGATCCTTCGCTCTATCTCGCGCCCCTCGCGTTCGAATTCGGGTGGCAGGCTTCCGACTACGCAACGCTCGGGGCGGGAACTGCGGTCGGGCATCTTCTCGAATGCGCCGGGCAACTCACGGGCGGCTACTATGCGGATCCGGTGACCAAGCCGGTGCCAAACCTGGCCTACCTGGGGTTTCCGTTCGCCGACGTGCGGGCCGACGGCTCGGCCGTCTTCGGCAAGCTCGACGGCTCCGGCGGCACGCTCACCACCCGCACCTGCGCGGAACAGCTGCTCTACGAAGTGGGCGACCCGGTCGCGTACCTCACACCCGACGTCACCGCAGATTTCACCGGAGTGTCGTTCTCGCAGGTAGCGACCGACCGGGTCGCCGTCGAGGGCGCGACCGGCGGCATCCGCCCCGACGAACTGAAAGTAACCCTCGGCTTTCGCGGCGGCTGGCTCGGCGAGGGGCAGATCAGCTATGCCGGCCCGAGAGCGCTGCAGCGCGCCGAGCTCGCCGGCGACATCGTGCGACAGCGGCTGCGCGAGGTGCACGGCCTTGCCGCCGAGAACATCTTCGTCGAGTTCATCGGCGCCGGCGCCGCATTCCGTGGATTGGACGCCCGCAGCGACCCCCATGAAGTGCGCCTGCGCGTCACCGCCCAAGCCGCCAGCTTTGACGCAGCGGATGCCGTGGGCTGGGAAGTCGAGGCCCTCTACACGAACGGCCCAGCCGCTGGTGGCGGGGCCCGTCGCTCAACCACCGAGGTGCTGTCGATCAGGTCGTGCCTGATTCCGCGGCATTTGGTGCCCACCGACGTGCACCTACTGGAGGTGACAAAATGACCGCGCTCGATCTGTTGGCGGATGTTCGCACCGGCGACAAAGGGTCGACGCTGATTCTGGCGGTGTTCCCCCGCGACGACGAGTCGTTTCGGTATTTACTGCATCGTCTGACCGGCGCGGTGGTTGCAGCGCACTTCGGCGATCTGGTCACCGGCGACGTGCGACGCACAGCCCTGCCACAGCTGCCGGGTTTCGTGTTCGAGCTGCCGGGCGTGCTCGGCGGCGGTGTGACGGGGTCGCCCACCCTCGACGGACACGGGAAGACGCTGAGCTACCACCTGCTGAGTTTGGACCTGTAGCGAGTCTGACGCGCGGGTCGCTAGGCGGTCACCAGCAGGCGAGCATCCGTTTGGCTGGCCAATTTGCGGTCGAAGGTGTACAGCGGCTGATTCGATGTCAGCTCTGCCGACGTCACGAGGTAGCAGTCCTCAAACGACAGGTTGGGATGCCCGACGAACAAAGCCAGTACGCGATCGAACAGGGCGGCATTGGCGACGATTTGGGGCAGATTCACGAGACCATGAATGGCTTCTCGCTGCTGCTCACGATTGAGCCCGTACGTGTGCCCCAACACGAACGCTGTCTCGACGAGTGCGATATCGGACACGACAAAGGTGCCGCCCGTGTGAAGCAGCGCCACAGCGGCGTCGTGCTGTTCGGGCACATCGTTCAGCAGCAATCGAAGAACGACATTTGCGTCCAAGGATGCGCTCAATGTGCGCTCTCGTCGTGACGGTGTTCCTGGTAGTAGGCGTCGACGTCTGTGACGGGCTCGACGATCGTCGCGTAGCTGGAGATTCGTGCACTGAGGGCTTCGATGTGCGCCACCGGCGCTATGTTGATCGTGCCGCTGGCTTCGTCGATCGAGATTTCCAGTCGATCACCGCGTTCAAGCTGTAGGGCTTTGCGCACTGCTGCGGGAAGCGTTAGTTGGCCTTTGCTGCTCAGGGTGACGATGGCCTTCATGACTTACATTTTAGGTGGCGTAAGGCGAAAGCGCGAGTGACAGAAGCATGGTCCGGCTCACAGCTCGTGATCCTTCAGGATCGTTGGAAGCAAGTCGGCCATATCCAGGCGACGAACGAGATGGACCGTGAGGTCGTTCGGTACGAATGCGAGTCGATAGGACCGCGCCCCTGACTCGACCGGGACGAGCAGACCACGATCGATCAACCGCTTGATGGCATGGCTGCGGCTGGACGCGGAACCCGGAAAGGCGCTCTCGAGATCGGCCGCCTTGACAGTCGTTTGCGCCGCAGCGATGCTCAGTGCTTCAGCCTCCCTGAGCGTCAGACCGCCGGCAGCGCGGAGTCGTTCGACAGCGGGCACAAGAACCTGATGAATGACGAATTCGGCGTCACTGAGTCTCGCCAAGTTCGCCAAGTCAGAGTTCAAACCTCGAAGAACATAGGTACACCAAGCAACAACTCCATCATTTTCAAGCGTGTCAGCAAGTTCCAAATTGTCGTAATATGCCTGTCGGTCTGCACCGAAAACGGCGGTGGGGTTCACAGCCCCGTAGCCGGCCGAGGAGGAGAACCCGTGCTGAATCAACATTGCGTAGGTGATCAATCGAGCGACGCGACCGTTCCCGTTTCCGAAGGGGTGGATCCAGAGAAATCGATGGTGCACGATCGCTGTTTGGAGCAGCTGATTGTGCGGAGCTTGTGGTTGGGCGATGAATGCGACCAAAACGGACATGTAATCCGGTACGTCAGATGGCCACGGCGGATGATGCGCAGAATGCCCTCTGGAGACCTCTCCCAGGCGATATGCACCGGGCGTGTGGTCGCCCTCCCGTGACAGACCATCGACGACAATTCGATGAAGTTCGCGGATAAAGAGATGGTCGACGGGCGACGACCCGACGTTGGCGTCGATAAACGTGATCGCACGCTGAATGTTGAGGATCTCCCGGACACCCTCATTCTGAGGCCGGAGGCTGTTACCGAGCCTACTTTCGGCCGCGCCGGTGACGGCGTCCAAGATGGATGTTCGGTTTCCCTCGATGCGGGCGGACATGATGCTGGTCAGTAGTTGGAACAGCTCTTTGAGTTGAGAGTAGATGATCGACGGAGTGGTTCCCCGACTCAAATTTGCTCGGGCACGCTCAAATGCGATGATTTCCCGCGTGAGGTCGCTGTCGAACGCGAACGCCGGGTATTCGATGTCATGCACCGTTCTATTTTACCGCAGCGTGACAACAATTGAACTGTTTCCTCTTTTCGCACCGAAATCACGGTGTTCTTGACAGTCTTCACTGTGGGTCTATTTGATTTCAGACGAAACCTATTTGCACGATGCGCCGATTGGAATTCGATCTCCGGCTCCCGCGCTACGCTGGCGTGTGCAACTTTCCCTCTGGCTGGCCCTCGTCGGCGCAGGCGTGCTGATCAGCTTCACCCCGGGCGCGGGAGCGATCAACACCATGAACAACTCGCTGACCAGCGGGTTTCGTCGCTCGATCTGGGGAATCCTCGGGCAGCAGGCGGCACTCGTGGTGCACGTGGCCGTGGTGGCGCTCGGCGTGGGCGTGCTCGTGGCCAATTCTCCCGTGCTATTCAATGTGATTCGGTATGCCGGGGCCGCCTACCTGGTGTTTCTGGGCATCCGTCTGTTGGTGCAGAAGCCTGACCCGACGAGGGACCTGGCTGCACCGCGCACGCGCGAACCGGCCGGGTCGATGTTTCGCCGCGGTCTGTGGGTGAACCTGCTGAACCCCAAGGCGCTCGTGTTCTTTCTCGCGTTCATGCCGCAGTTCATTCGGCCCGAGCAGCCGCTGCTGCCGCAGTACCTTGTGCTGACGGTCACCGTGGTGCTGATCGACGTGATGGTGATGTGGCTGTTCTTCGCGGTGGCGGCGAAATCGTTTCAGCGCTTCACGAACACCGCTCGTGGTCAGCTAATTCTCAACCGCACGTTCGGCGTGCTGTTCGTGGCCGTCGCGCTGCTGCTGGCGCTGGTGCATTGAGATGCCGGCAGCAGCTTCTCAGAACGGATGCTCGATACGCTTACTTGATGAGTACCACCGAAACACGACCACCGCGTCCGGCCGTACTAGCGGGGATCGTGGGCTTCGCGGTCGTTATGCTGTATGCAATTTCCGGGGCGCTGCAGATTCTGGTGTGGAATCCGCTCGCGGCGGTGCCGGGCGCAACGCTCGGGCAGATTCGTGCCGACATGGCCCTCGCCGGTGAAAGCCTGAGCGCAAACGGGGTCCTCGCCTGGGCTGGCATCGGGCTGCTGCTGGCCGGGGTGATCCTGCTGGTCGCGACCATGCGCCGCACCAGTCGGGTGTGGCCGGTCGTCGCGGCCTATCTTGTGCTGCTGGTTTTTGCCGCCCCCGGGCATTTCTTCGTCTCGTTCGGCCCCGGTATGTCGCTCGCCGACACGTTCCTGATTTCGGGTGCCGATCACACTACGTGGGGCATGGTCTTGTACCTGGTGAGTGCGGCTGCCCTGCTTACCCTGATCGTGGTGATCATTCGGGCCGCTCGCGCAGTCTCGGCCGGCGCAGAATAGACGAATGAGCGACGCCGGCGACTTCGTAGATCGTACGCTGCAGTACGAAGCGACCTGGGAGCGGGCAGCCGAGTGGCAGGCGCAGCTGGGCGCCGAGCTCGAGGTCTACGGGTCGTCGGTGGGGGCCGTGCGTGGCACCATTCGCGACCTGGCCCGTCGACATAGGAGCATGACCCACGACGAGGTGACCGCGCTCAGTTCCGAACTCTGGAACGTGCCGGTGTTCGAGCGCCGCTTCGCCGCGATCGTGCTGCTGCAGGCGAACGTGACCCGGCTCGACAACAACGACCTCACCCGCATCGAAGGGTTTCTGCGCGGTGCGGCTGTGCCCGAGCTCGCGGATCCGCTCACGGTCGACGTGGTGCTGCCGCTCGTGCAGCGACTGACCGGCGCGAATCGCGCCAGAGCGGATACAGCGCTGGCGCGGTGGGCGCGAGACGGCGACCCCTGGCTGCTCCGCGCTGCACGCGGTGTGCACGCAAGGATCGCGAGCGAGTAGCGGGGCGGGCGGCGGCATCCGCCGTGAGGGCGTCGCGTAGGCTGCGGGCATGCGCGCAATCATCGTGAACTCTCCCGGCGGGCCCGAAGCCCTGGCCATGCAAACCGTGCCCGACCTCGAGGTCGGCGCCCACGACATTCGGGTGGAGGTGGCCGCAGCGGGCGTCAACCGCGCCGACATCATGCAACGCGAGGGCCGCTACCCGTCACCTCCCGGCGCCCCGGAATGGCCGGGGCTCGAGGTGTCGGGCGTGGTCACCGAGGTAGGCGATGACGTGACCCGCTTCGGCGTGGGCGACCGGGTCTGCGCGCTGCTTCCCGGCGGTGGGTATGCCACCGAAGTGGTGGTGCACGAAGGCCTGGCGCTGCTGGTGCCGCTCTCGATGGACCTCGTAGACGCCGCCGCCCTGCCCGAAGCCCTAGCCACGGTGTGGTCTAACGTGTTCATGAGCGCAGAACTCGCGCCCGGCGAGACCCTGCTCGTGCACGGTGGCGGCAGCGGAATCGGCACCACCGCCATTCAGTTGGCCCGCCTCCTGGACGCCCGCGTGGCCGTGACGGCCGGCTCCGCCGAGAAGCTCGCCATGTGCGCAAGCCTCGGGGCCGAGACGCTCATCAACTATCGCGAGCAGGACTTTGTGACCGAGATCAAGGCCGCTACCGATGGGCGCGGTGCCAACGTGATTCTCGACATCATGGGCGGCGCCTACGCGGCGCGCAACATCGAGGCGGTCGCGATCAACGGTCGCATCATGGTGATTGCCAACCAGAGCAACGAACCGGCCACCTTCGATCCGGCCCGCCTCATGCAAAAACGTGCACGCTACTGGGCCACCACGCTACGTGCCCGCTCGCTCGCCGAACGAATTGCCATCGTGCGCTCGCTGGAAGCGGCGGTCTGGACCTGGATCGCATCGGGCGAGTTTCGACCGGTCATCGACGGCCGATTCTCTTTCGAGAACGCAGCGGATGCCCATAGCCGGCTGGAATCATCCGCTCACGTCGGCAAGATCGTGCTGGTGCCCTGACCGGGCACGACACGGGTCACAAACGGTGCGACCGCCGCACACTGCCGTGGGTCATTCGGTCAGTGCAAGTTGCGCAGCCAAGTCGCCGAGTTCGCGGGCCTGCTCGCTCGCATGGCACTAGAGCCGGGGGCGCCCGGCCCAGCGTTCGGCCTTGAGGGCCAGATGCAGCTCAAGGCGAGCCTGACCGCCCAGCGGATCGACGCCGATGAGCGAACGGATGCGCCCGAGCCGGTTGTAAATACTTGTGCGGTGCAGGTGCAACTGCTCGGCGACCTCGGCCACCGAACCGTCCTTGTCGTACATCAGCTCGAGTACCGGCAGCAGCTCCCCGTTGGGGTCGAGTTCGCGCAGCTCGGTGTAGAGGGTCGACTCCCCCGGCGACACGTCCCGCCCCTCAACCGCCAGGAACTGGTACACCCCGATGGCGCGAAACGACACCAGAGCCCCCAACTGGGCGTCCACCCACGCTGCCTGCACGGCGCTACGCGCCTCGGCGTAGGCTCCGGGCAGCCGGCGCAGGTCGGCAAAGGGCTCGCTCAGGCCGAGCAGGGCCGGCGCGGCCGGCTGCCCACCGCGGCGCGAGACTTCCAGCCCGAACCGACGCAGAATCTCGGACTCGTCGATGCAGTCGATCACATCTTGCAGCAGCAAAACAGCGTGCGTTTCGGTGCCTGCGGAGAACAGCACTGTGTTGATTCCGAGCGTGGCATACAGGGCAGAGAGCCGCTGCAGCAGGTTGCTCTCGGCGGAAGTGCGCCGGGCGTTGTTGCCCCGGTCGAGCAGGGTGGCCAGTCGCCACGGCCCGCGCCCGTGCACTCCCGGCCAGCCGCCCACGGACACGACGGCGTCGCGGTCGCCGAAGCAGGCGGCGAGAAATTGCGCCTCGCGGGCACGACGGCCATCGGAATCCGCGCTCGTGCGATTGAGCAGCATCTCGGCGAGTACGTCCAGCTCGGGGCGAATGATCCGCAGTTCCTGCACGATGGAATCGGGTTCGAGTTCGTCATCCTGCTGCAACACCCAGAGATACCCCACTCGGAATCCCCGGGCAAGCAGCGGCACGCACACCCGGCCCAACATGCCGAGCTCGGCATTCGCCGGAATCGGAACAGGCTTGACGGCCCTGGCGATGCCGTGGCTGAGCTGCCAGGCGCTGACATCGGGCGGAACGAGCTTGCTCAGCAGAAAGTTCGTGCGCACGCGGTCGGCCGTAGCCTGATGCGCGCTGTACGCGAGCAGGCCGCCGTCGAGGTCTTCCAGGGAGAGGGCGCGGCCAAGGCGCGCCGCGATGAAGGCCACCGCTCGGTCGATATCGGCCGCGTTCATGGGTTTAATCTTACGCAAGCGTGTGAACGCCAGGCGACAATCGACGCGGCGTGGCGCTACAGATGTCGAACCAGGCCCGCCCGAGGCTCGGGCCATGCTGCGCATCTCCGGGAATAAAACTCCCGGACAAGTGCTAATTCCGGGGCGGTGAGACGTGCGGGGGCCAGCCCACGGCATCCGCTATCAGCAGGGCCCTGCCGCGACAGCCCTCAAAACGCGGGCTTATCGTTTCTACGCTGACCAAAGTCGATCGGCGACGCGCCCTGAAGAAGTAGGAGTTCCCCATGATCATTGGTGTTCCGACCGAAGTGAAGAACAACGAATACCGTGTGGCGATCACCGCCGCCGGAGTACACGAAGCCAAGCTGCACGGCCACACCGTGCTCGTGCAGGCCGGAGCCGGAATCGCCTCCGGGTTCTCCGACGCTGATTACGCGGCCGCCGGCGCCGCGATCGTCGAAACCGCCTTCGAGGTGTGGGCGAGCGCCGACATGATCCTTAAGGTGAAAGAGCCGATCACCGCCGAGTACGTGCACTTTCGTCAGGGCCTGATTCTCTTCACCTATCTGCACCTGGCCGCTGAGCCCGAACTCGCCACCGCCCTACTCGATGCCGGCGTCACCGCCATCGCCTACGAGACCGTGCAGAAAGCCGATCGCTCGCTGCCGTTACTCGCCCCGATGAGCGAGGTCGCCGGACGCCTCGCCGTTCAGGTCGGCTCCGCGTCGATGACCCGCCCCGGCGGCGGCCCCGGAATTCTGATGGGCGGCGTACCCGGAGTACGTGCCGCCAAGGTGACCGTGATCGGCGCCGGTGTGGCCGGCTCCAACGCCGCCGCAATGGCCATCGGCATGGGCGCGGACGTCACGATTCTCGACATCAACATCGACCGCCTGCGCGAACTCGACGCCCAGTACGCCGGACGCCTCAAGACCATAGCCTCGAACGCCTACGAGATCGACCGTTCGGTCACCGAAGCCGACCTCGTGATCGGCTCAGTGCTGATTCCGGGTGCCAAGGCCCCCAAGCTCGTCACCGACGAGCTCGTCTCCCGCATGAAGCCGGGCTCCGTGCTCGTCGACATCGCGGTTGACCAGGGCGGCTGCTTCGAAGGCACCCACGCCACCACGCACGAGAACCCCACCTTCGCCGTGCACGGCTCGATCTTCTACTGCGTGGCCAACATGCCCGGCGCCGTGCCGCAGACGTCGACCCTCGCGCTGACCAACGTCACGCTGCCCTACGCCCTGTCGATCGCCGACCGTGGCGTGCGAGCAGCGTTCGAGCGTGACGCCGCCCTCGCCGGCGGGCTCAACATCGCCGCGGGCAAGATCGCGAACCGTTCGGTCAGCGTGGCTCTCGACCTGCCGCTCGCGGACTGGACCGACCTCGTGACCGAGGCCGAGCTCACCCTCGTGTAGTCGTTGGTAACGGATGCCGGGGTCGGCCGATTTCACCCCGGCATCCCTTACCGTGTTCTCCCCGTGCCAATCGCCTGGACTACAAGGAAGTATCTCCGATGTCGCAATTGAAACCCAGCACTCGATCCGCGCCCAGCGCGCAGCCGCACCTGGCACGCTCACTGTCGAATCGTCATATCCAGCTCATCGCCATCGGCGGGGCGATCGGAACGGGCCTGTTCATGGGATCCGGCAAGACCATCTCGCTGGCAGGACCGTCGGTGATCTTCGTCTATATGATCATCGGCTTCATGCTGTTCTTCGTGATGCGGGCCATGGGCGAGTTGCTGCTCTCCAACCTCGAATACAAGTCGTTCAGCGACTTCGCCGGTGACCTGCTGGGGCCGTGGGCCGGCTTCTTCACGAGCTGGACGTATTGGCTCTGCTGGATCGTCACGGCCATCGCCGAACTGATCGCTATCGCGTTGTACACGAGCTTTTGGTGGCCCGACCTGCCCCTGTGGATTCCCGCTCTCGTGGCGGTCTTGGTTCTGCTGGGCTTCAACCTCACCAGTGTCAAGGCGTTTGGGGAGACCGAGTTCTGGTTCGCCCTCATCAAGATCGTGGCCATTGTCACGCTGATCGTCGTGGGTCTCGTGATGGTGTTCACGCAGTTTCAGTCCCCCGGTGGCTCCCCGGCGCGTTTCAGCAACCTGTGGAATGACGGCGGTATGTTTCCGACTGGCCCGATGGGGTTCATCGCCGGTTTCCAGCTCTCTGTGTTCGCGTTTCTCGGGGTCGAGCTCGTGGGCACCACGGCCGCCGAAGCGCAGAATCCGCAGAAGAACCTGCCCAAGGCGATCAACTCGATCCCCATTCGCATCATGCTGTTCTACGTTCTGGCCCTGATCGTGATCATGGCGGTCACTCCGTGGCGTGAGGTCACGGCCGATGTGAGTCCGTTCGTAGCCATGTTTTCTCTCGCCGGGCTCGGCGCCGCCGCGGCCGTCATCAACTTCGTCGTGCTCACCAGCGCGACATCCTCGGCGAACTCCGGGCTATATTCCACATCGAGAATGCTCTTCGGGCTGTCGGCGGAAGGCACAGCCCCGGGGCGCTTTCATCGTCTGAGTCGCCACAAGGTGCCGGCTAACGCGCTGCTGTTCTCCTGCATGTTTCTGCTGGTATCCGCTGTGCTGCTATATGCGAACCCGTCGATCCTGGCCGTGTTCACCGTGGTGACGACCATGTCGTCGGTGCTGTTCATCTTCGTCTGGGCGATCATCGTCGTGAGCTACATCGTGTACCGCAAGCGCCGCCCGGCGCTGCACGCGGCCTCCAAGTTCAAAATGCCCGGCGGTGTGTTCATGTGCTACTTTCTGCTGGCCTTCTTCGTCTTCTTGATCTGGGCACTCACGCAGAAGACCGACACGCTGCAGGCGCTGCTCGTGACGCCAGTGTGGTTCATTGGGCTCGCCACGGTGTGGTTCATCATTCGCCGCCGCCCGGAACTGGCCGCCCACCACGAACTTCACCGGGCGAATGTGGAGGCCGACCGGGCGTCGGCACTCGCCTTCCGCCGCTGATATCCGTGACCGGCCGCCAGTAAGCCGCTTTCGGGCTCAGCCCCTTCAGCGCGTGTAGTGAGACTCCTGCAGCTCGTACACCGGGGTATTAAGCCCCTCCATGCGGGCTTTGATCTGCAGCGCAAGGTAGTTGGAGTAGTGCCGGCTCTGGTGCAGGTTGCCGCCGTGAATCCAGAGTTGCGGAACGTTCGTGGGCTTCCACATGTTGCGTAGTTCACCCTCCCACGGCCCCGGATCCTTTGGTGTGTCGGACCCGTATCCCCAGCAGCGCCCCACCTGGTCGGCGACCTCCGGTGAGACCAGATCGGCAAGCCATCCGTTCATGGAGCCATACCCGGTGGCATACACGATGAGATCAGCTTCGAGTTCGGCACCGTCGGCGAGCACCACCGACTCGGGCGTGATGCGGTCGACCTGCCCCGACTTCACCGCGACGCGACCGTCGATAAGCAGCTGCGAGGCTCCCACATCGATGTAATAGCCGGAGCCGCGTCGCAGGTATTTCAGGAACAGGCCCGAACCATCCGTGCCAAAGTCGAGGTCGAAGCCTGCGGCGGTGAGTTGGGAGTAGAACTCGGCGTCGCGCTGCGCCATCTGTTCGAACACCGGAATCTGCGCGGCGGGCAGGAGACGGTAAGGCAACGACGCGAAGAGCAGGTCAGCCTTTTCGGTGGTCACCCCGTTGGCGAGCGCCTGCTCGGAGTAAAGCCCACCGAGTGCGAGCTCCATGAGCGAATCGCTGCGTGAAATGTGCGTCGACGAGCGCTGCACCATGGTGACGTCTGCTCCGTGCTCCCACAGGTCGGCGCAGATATCGTGGGCCGAGTTGTTCGACCCGATCACGACGGCCTTTTTGCCGGTGTAGTCACCGCCGCCGCCGTGCTGCGATGAGTGATGCTGCTCCCCTGCGAACGACTCCGCGCCGGCGAAGACCGGCGTATTCGGATACCCGGAGACGCCGAGTGCGAAGACCAGCTGCTTGGGTCTCAGGGTGACCGGTGTGCCGTCGCGCACGACCTGTACCAGCCACTCCTGGGCGTCGTCGTCGAAAGTCGCTTTGGTGCATTCAGTGCTCGACCAATAGTTGAGTTCCATGATGCTGGTGTAGTGCTCGAGCCAGTCACCGATCTTGTCTTTCGAGGCAAAGACGGGCCAGTCCTCGGGAAACTTGAGGTACGGCAGGTGGTCGTACCAGACCGGGTCGTGCAGGTGCAGGGATTTGTAGCGATTTCGCCAGGAGTCACCCGCCTTGGCGTTCTTCTCGATCACGATCGTGGGAACACCGAGCCGCTTCATGCGGGCTGCCAGGCCGATGCCGCCCTGGCCCCCGCCCACGATCACGCAATACGGCTGCTCCTCATAACCGAGCCGGGCCTCCTGGGCCGTCTTCTTCTCGAGCCACGAGGTGCGTCCTTTCGTGATTTCGTGCGACACGCCCTGCTCCCGGGTGCGCCCCTTCTTCTCTTCAAAACCCTTGAGCTCCTGCATCGTGGTGAGCAGGGTGTAGCACAATCCGTCGTTCAACCGGAGGTGGGCGTATCCGCGAGCACTACCGGTTTCGAACGTAACCCAGGCCTCCACGGCACCGGCTACACCGGTTGCCGGTTCGGCGAGCGCCCAGCTATGCGGATTTACCTGGTCGAGGGTGGCGGCGAGCATCCGTTCTATGTCGTTCTTACCCTCAAGGGTTTTCAAATTCCACGTGAACGAGATGAAATCCCGCCAGTAGCAGTCGTCAGCGAAGAGCGCGAGGGCGCCCTCGAGGTCACGGTGCTGCAGGGCGGTATCGAACCGGGCGAGCCAGTTCTCGACGATAGTAATTGGTGTATCGGGCATGTCACTCCTTTGTGAACCAGCGAAGAATCGGCCCATTGTCGGGCGCGACCTGTATGTTCAAGTACACGGCCGCAGGGGTTGCACAGGCGTTACACCTGGTCTCTGCTCGGCCTCATCGTCGAATCCAATGAGGGAGACAGCGCATGTCCACAGAGCCCAGCGGCGTGGTTCTCGCTGCTGGCCTGCGTTTTTCTTCGCCCCGCAAATACGAGCGGATGCTCCGCGCTGCCCACGATCACACCCGCGACGGTGCACCACCGCCCGCGATCACCGGCGACGTGTGGAACTCCTGGCAGCGCTCACTCGCCGCCGGCATTGACCCCGACCGCCATCTGCCCCGGCACCTGCATGAGGTGGCGGATGCCGTGGCGCTCCGCCGCGGGCATGCGCTGCAGACGGTGATGCCGGCCCTCAGTGAGCTTCTCGCTGATGAGAGCTCTCAGGGTCAGCATCTGCTCGTGCTGGCCGATGCCCACGGTGAGGTTTTGTGGCGAGTCGGCAGCCGGGCGGCCTTGCGGCAGGCCGATCGGCTGGAGTTCGTGGAGGGGGCCGACTGGTCCGAGGCGGGTGTGGGCACGAACGCCATCAGCGAAGCTGTCCTCAGCGGCCGAGCGTCCCAGCTGTTCTCGGCGGAGCACCTCGTGCGCTCGCATCATGCCTGGGCGTGCACGGCCTCGCCGATCCGAGACCCGCAGACCGGAGTGGTGCTGGGGGTACTCACCGTGTCCGGGCCTCTCCATACGGTCACGGCAGACAGCGTGCGCATGGTCAAGTGTGGGGTGCGCGTTGCCGAGGAGTTGTTGCGGACCGCACAACGGGTGAACGACCGCACAACCAGAACCGTGGGTGCGGTCACGGTTAATCCGACAGCCGGGCACTCGTCAGCGGTCTCCCTCGACTTATTGGGTGAGCACCCGGCGGTTCTCACCGCCGACGGCCGCCGAGTACTCCTCTCGCCGCGGCGCGCGGAAATTCTGGCCCTGTTGGAGTCGCGGGATCGCGGCTGGACGGCCGACGAACTCGCCTACTCCATTCACGGTGAGACCGGTTCTGCGGCAACCATCCGCATCGAAATGCACCGTATTCGGCAGGTTCTCGGCGATGCGCTGCAGTCAACGCCGTATCGCCTGGCCCCCGGCCTGCGCGGCACGTCTGACGCGGCGCGGGTCTTGCACCTGGTGCGCCAGGGACAGGTATCGGCAGCACTCGCCGCCTATACGGCCCCGTTCCTCTCCCGCTCAACCGCCCGGGCGATTGAACCTCTGCGGGCCGAGATCACGAGCGCGGTCGGGGCATCCGTTCGGGCCAGCGGAGATGCCGAGCTGCTGCGCCGGTGGTGCGCGACCGAGATGGGCAGCGATGATCGCGCCGCCGTACACGCCCTCGGGCGGCTAGCCGGCCAGGCCGATGCCGCCTATGTGTCGTCACTGGCTAGCCTCAGCCGCATCGACAGCGCGCTCGGCCTCTAACCGGGGCGCCTGCGCTGAGCGTTGTGCCCGCAGGGGCCGCACCGACCGGCGCGGCCCCTGCGTGCCGAAGTTACGCCGGTTTGTCGGCCGGCTCGGCGGTCTTCGCGGTCTCGGCTGCGGCCAGGCGTGCTGCCCTGGCCTCGGCCTTTGCTGCCGCAGCGGCCGCCTTGACGTCGGCTTCGATAGCGTCGACGAAGGCGGTGTGCTTGGCGCCGGGCATCCAGCCCTTGTTGGTGACCTTGACCTGGAAGATGATCGCAGCGACGACCAACACCACGCCGATGAGCACGGTGAGCATCACGCCGATGGCGGTGTTGTCGCCGAGCAGGCTCACGCCGATGAGCGTGCCAAACCAGCCGAAGTCCGCGTCACCGAAGGTGCTGTTGGCGAAGCCGAAGTTGCCGAGTACGAGCAGCAGAATGGCCGGCAGGATGGTGATCAGGATTCCGTTGACGAAACCACCGACCATGGCACCGATACGACCACCGGTGGCGTTGCCGTAGACACCGGCGCCACCGCCCGTGAAGAAGTGCGGCACCATGCCGGGCAGAATCAGGGCGAGACCAAACACCGGTCCGAGCCAGATGGCCAGCACACCGAGGCTGATCAGGCCGCCGGCGAAGGACGCCAGGAATCCGATGAGCACGGCGTTGGCCGCGAACGGAAAGACGATCGGAATGTCGAGCGCGGGGCGGGCACCAGGCACGACCTTTTCGGCGATGCCCTGGAACGCTGGGACGAGCTCGCCGAGGATGGTGCGCACACCGTAGAGGATGATGGCCACACCCACGCCGAACTGCAGCGCCTGGGCGAAGGCGGCCATGATGAACGCGCCGCCGTCGACGGAGCCGAAAATAGCGAGGGCATCCGCTCGGGGAAGCGCGATGAGGCCCCAGATGGCGAAGACCATGTAGATGGCGACCATCGAGACCGAGGTAGCCACCATGGAGTCGCGCAGAAAGCGCAGGTTCTGCGGAAAGTTGATGTGCTCGGTGCTCTTGCTGCGCTTGCCGACGGCCTGGCCGACGGCGCCGGCAGCGATGTAGCCGAGGGTTCCGAAGTGGCCGATGGCGATCGTGTCGTCGCCGGTGATGCGCTTGGTCCACGGCTGGGCGAAGGCCGGCATGACGACCATGATCACGCCGAGCAGGCCACCGCCAATGACGACGACGAGCCAGCTGAGCTCGGATCCGAAGCCGACCGAGAGCACGACCGCGAGCATCATGGCCATGAAGACCATGTGGTGCCCGGTGAGGAACACGTACTTGAGTGGGGTGAATCGTGCCAGAAGCAGCATGACGATGAATCCGACGACGAGCACGTAGGCGCTGGTCGCTCCGAATTCCTCGGCGGCGAGGGCTGTGATGACCTCGTTGGTCGGAATCACGCCCTGCGCGCCGGTGACCTTGAGAATCAGGTCGCCGAGCGGGGTGAGTGAGGCGACAACCACACCGGCACCGGCACCGAGAATGAGAAAGCCGAGGGCTGCCTTGAGGCTGCCGCCGATGATGGTTCCGACCGGGCGGCGCAGGGCGATGAGTCCGACGGCCGTGATGATGCCCACCAGGTAGGCCGGCACATTCAAAATCTGCTGGCCGATGAAATCCAGAATGACTAAGAACCACTCCATGTCGGGGTGCTCCCTCTCTTACTCAGACGTGCGGTTGATGAAACAGGATTATTCGAGTGCGTCGGTGAGTTTCTGGGAGATTTCTTCAAGGTCGAAGAAGTTGTCGATGACGATGACCTGGGCCTCGACGTCGCCGATCTCCTCGGCGAGCTCTTCGCTCGTCAGCACGATCTCGGCGTCGCGCGCCATGCCGCGAGCCACGCCGATGTCGGCGGCCTCAACGTCGGCGTCGATGCCGAGTGTGCGCAGCACCTTCTCGGTGTTCATTTTCAAGAGAACGGATGTGCCGATCCCCATTCCGCAGACCGCGATGATCTTCATGAGAGTGCCTTTTCTGTGAGCAGTTGGGGGTTGGACATGATCGCGAGAACCTCGGCCGGCGAATCGGCCGCCTTGAGCGCGGCGAGCAGGTCGGCGTTCATCAGCACCCCGGCGAGGGCCTGCATCATCTCGAGGTGGCCTTCGTGGTCGGGGGCGGCCAGGCCGATAACGAGCGACACCGGGTCGTTTTTCTTGTGGCCGAACTTCACTGGCTCGTCGAGGGTGACCCAGCTGAGCCCGGCGCGCAGCACGGCGGGCGATGGGCGGGAGTGGGCGATGGCCAGACCGGGTGCGATGACGATGTAGGGGCCGAGCTTGTCAACCGCAGCGATCATCTCGGCCGTGTAGTCGTCGGTCGTGACGCCACCGGCCACGAGCGCGTCGCCGGCCAGGGTGATCGCGGCTTGCCAGTCGGCGGCGACGACGTGGGTGCGAATGGATGCCTGGTCGAGTTCGTCGGCGAGATTGACTGCCATGCCTGACTCCTTGGTTCTGGCCCTCAAACTGCAAGACCACGTCGTCTGCCCCAAAATGTTTGGTGCCGTGTCTCCGAGCCTAATGCGCATTAGGAACTTTTGTCTACAAGTGATCCAAAGTCGGGGTGAAAGTCCTTAGCGCGTGAGGTGACTGATGCGGTCGGCCTCGAACAGGGCGTCCTGCGCGATGAGCGAGGCACCGAGAACGCCGGCCTTGTTGCCGAGCCGGCTCGGCTCCACGGTGAGGCCGGTGCCGGAGAAGGCGCGCACGTGCGCGAGGAGTGCCTCGCGCACCGACGACAGGTAGGGGTCGCCGGCCTCGGCGAGCTGGCCGCCGATGACGATCATGGCGGGGTTCAGCAGCCCGGCGACATCGACGAGGGCGTTCCCGATCTCGGCGCCGGCGGCAGCGAGCAGCCGCACGGCATCGGGTGACCCCATGCGCGACAAGGCAACGATGTCGCCGGTGGTGCGAATGCGGTAGCCGAGAGCGTTGAGCTCGCGGCGAATGGCGTAACCGCTCGCGACGGCCTCGAGGCAGCCGCGCTGCCCGCAGCTGCATAGCTCGTCGCCGTAGCGAAAGCTGTGGGAGAAGTCGCCGGCACCGCCGCGGGCACCGCGGTAGACCCGGCCGTCGAGCACGAGCGCGCAGCCGATGCCGAGGCCAACCTTGAGCACGGTGAGGTCCCGATGCTCCGGCCAGCCGAGCCGGGATTCCGCGACCGCCATGATGTTCACGTCACGGTCGACGGCGAAAATGGCGGTGTAGTCGGCCGAAAAATAGTCCTGCACGAGCACGTCGTTCCACTGCGCGTCGATCTGGGGGGCGGCGAGCCGGCCGGTCGCGGCATCCACTGGACCGGGAACGCCCACGCCGATCCCCCGCACGTCGGCGCGGGTCTTGCCGAGCTGGCGCAATAGGTAGTCGAACACCTGGTTGGCCCAGGTGAAGACGGTGTCCGGGCCTTCCCAGAGGCCGATATCAGCCTGGTCTTCGATGAGAATCGTGGAGACCAGATCTGTCACCGCCACGCGGGTGTGCGAGCCGCCGATGTCGACGCTGAGCAGCAGGCCGGCGTCTGTGTTGATCGCGAAGCTTTCGGCGGGGCGGCCACCACGGGAATCACTCTGGCCGGCGACAATGATGATGCCGGCCGCGAGCAGTTCGTCGAGCCGGCGGGCGAGGGTGATGCGCGACCAGCCGAGCTCGTCGATCAGTGCCGGGCGAGTGGTCGCCAAGCCCGCGCGAATGAGATCGAGCACGACACCCGACCCGGTCGACATGGCGTGGGCCACCGCAGCTCCTTCGATTGACTTAAGTATATTTATATACCAATGTGTAAAGTATGACTGTGAATTCTCGTTCTGTCACCATCGATGCCGATGTTGATCGCTCCGCTGAAGCTCGGGCGGTTGCTGCTGCCACTGCTATTCCTGCCCACGTGGTGCAGTCGAAAGGCCACGGCCACGGCGGCACCGCGATGGCGCTCGCCCCACTCTCGCACGTGCTGTACTCCCGCGTGATGCGGCACAGCCCGAGCAACCCGCACTGGGTGGCCCGCGACCGGTTCGTGCTGAGCGCCGGGCACGCGAGCCTGCTGCTCTACGTGCAGCTGTTTCTCACCGGCTACGGCCTGACCCTCGACGATATTGCGGCCAGCCGCACGCTCGGTTCGCGTACCCCGGGGCATCCGGAACACGGCCATACCGTGGGTGTCGAGATGAGCACCGGCCCGCTCGGGCAGGGGGTGGCATCCGCTGTGGGAATGGCGATCGCCGCCCGCAAGGAGGCCGCCACCTTTACGCCTGGCTCGGCTTTGCTCGACCACACCGTTTGGGCGGTGGCCGGCGACGGTTGCCTGCAGGAGGGCGTCTCGGCCGAGGCGTCGAGCCTGGCCGGCACCCTCGGCCTCGAGAATCTTGTGCTGATCTGGGACGACAACGGCGTGACCATCGACGGGCCAACCACGGATGCCTTCGCCGAAGACGTGCGCGCCCGCTACCGCGCCTACGGCTGGCGAGTGCTGGAGATCTCCGACGCCACCGACCTCGACGGCATCGAACGGATGCTGCGCCTCGCCGCCACCCGCACCGGTCGCCCCACCCTCGTGGCCGTGTCCACCACCATCGGAGCCCCCTCGGCCGTGTTCGGCGGGCAGCCGGCCGCGCACTCTGGCGGATTCGGGGCCGACGAACTCGCCGCCATCAAACGCTCCCTCGGGTTCGAGGCGCACGCCACACTCGCGCAGCTCGTTTCGCCCGAGGCACTCGCCTTCTGCCGCCGCGCCGTACAGCGCGGACTCGACCTGGAGGCGGGCTGGGGCGCGGACTTCGCCGCGTGGGCCGGTTCACACCCCTTAGCGGCGCAGGCCTGGCTCGCCTTTCACTCCGGCACCGACCAGGCGGCCGCCACGGCGGCGCTCGACGCCGTCGTTATTGCCGCGCCGGGCACGCCGGTGGCCACCCGCAAGACCAACGGCCAGGTCATTCAGGCGTTGACGCCAGCGCTGGCGCTCTGGGGCGGATCGGCCGACCTGAGCGGCTCCACCAACGTGACCGTTCCGGGCACGGCCGTTTCGGCGACCAACCCCGGCGGGGATTCCATCCACTTCGGTATTCGCGAGCACGCCATGGCCGCGATTCTCAACGGCATCGCCCTGGCCGGTCCGTGGCGGCCGTTCGGCTCGACCTATCTCGTGTTCAGCGATTACCTGCGCCCGGCGATGCGACTCGCGGCGCTCATGCGCCTGCCCGTGCTCTACGTCTTCACCCACGATTCGGTCGCGGTCGGCGAGGACGGCCCCACCCACCAGCCGGTTGAGCAGATCGCCTCGCTTCGCACCGTGCCTCGCCTGGCCGTCATTCGCCCAGCGGATGCCGCCGAAACCGTGGCCGCCTGGCGTCGCCTCGTTGCCCGCCCCGACGGGCCAGCGGCACTCCTACTGTCGCGTCAGGACGTGCCGGTCCTCGGCGTTCGCAGCGGGCTCGACGCGGGCGTTGCCGCCGGCGGATATGTAACCTGGCAGAGCGGAACCGGCCTCGACTTAGCGCTGATCGCGACCGGCAGTGAGGTCTCCGTGGCCATTGCTGCGGCCGAACAGCTCAGCGCTGACGGCCTCGCGGTGCGCGTAGTGTCGATGCCGTGCGTGGAGTGGTTTGCCGACGCATCCCCGGCCTACCGCGACGAGGTTTTGCCTTTAGCGGTGCACGCTCGGGTGGCCGTGGAGGCCGGGCGCAGTGACGGCTGGTGGCGCTGGGTCGGCCCTGACGGCGAGGTCGTCGGCATCGACGACTTCGGCGAATCGGGCAGCGGGCCTGAGATCATGGCGCTTAGCGGTGTGACCGTGGAGCACGTGGCGGCGGCGGCGCGGCGGGCGCTGGCGCGCGGCATCCGCTAACACCGACCTCGACCGGGAGACCCGGTCCGTGCAGGCATCTGCCACGATCGCCACGGCGGGCGGGTTGCGCATCGCCGTCGTGCGGGTGCTCGACGGCTTCGGCCCTCATCACTTTCGCGGCGCCACGGTGACCGTGGCGACCTGACCCCGGCAGATCGGGCCAGCAGCGCGGTCAGCCTTGTGGCGATGGTGTAGGCGAGCACGGCGGAGAACGAGCGCATGATGATGGGCAGCGGATTGCGGATCGGCGAGCAGACGGCCTGCACGATGCGGCTCCCCGTCGCGCGCTGCACCTCGGAGGCCGTTGAGTAGTGCACGTCGCCTGACAGGAATGTCACGGTCTGCGGAGCCGGGCCGCGGCGGCCGTCGGCCACCTCGGTGGCCATTCGTGCCAGCTGGCGAAAACTGCGCTCAAACGCGGCCCAATGCTCCAGATCGACGAGCCGGCGCAGGCGCTCGCCCACCCGGCCGCGGGCCTGCCCGACGCTCCTGTGGAGACTGCTTCATCCCACGATTCGAGGTGGTGAAGGCCGGGCGGCAGGAGAAAGGGCAGTGAGGTGCCGACCAGCAGGTGCCGAAAGCCGCCGCGCATCCGCTCGCCGAGCCGGGCGGTGAGATCGAGTTCGGTCTCACCGGTGTGGGCCGCGATCTCCCGCCAGATCTCGTCGGCGGCGCGTTCCGCCGGCGACATGTTGCCGAGATGCTGGTATACCCAGTAGGAGGCCAGCCCCGCCACGATGCGGCCGTGCCACCATGACGTCGCCTCCATGTCGCGCTTCCAGGCCAGGGACGTGTTCCAGTCGTCGCGAATGTCGTGGTCATCGAAGATCTTCCCCGCATATCATCACGGCGACCCTCAACGGAGTGAGCACGTCGATCAATATCGAAGTCATTCCGACCCCGCGCTGCCACTAGCCGGCGCACTCCTGGCTCTTCTGGCGGGCATGACTGCCGTCATCGCGCTGGCTCGGCGGGCATCCGCTTAGGCGAACCGCTTCCCGAAGCTGGGCCGGCGTGCAGAACTGCGGATGGATCACCAGAATCAGGCAAAATTTTCACTGCAGCACGTGGGTCTGGTCGAGATCTCCGCAGTTGTGAACGACGAGTCGACCACATCGGCCCGTTTAGACTCGGCGCATGCCCCGCCTTGTTGTCGTTCTGCCGCTTACGCCGCTCGAAACCGGATCGAGCTTCTTCGTCGCCGCCTGGCCGCTGCACATCACCGTGCTCGCGCCCTTTGAAACGGATGCCTCCCCAGACGAGATCGCACGCGCCACCGCCGCCGCGCTGGCCGGATTCCCTGCTATCACCGTGGTCGCCGGGCAGGACGAGCTGTTTGGTCGGCACCATGACATTGCCGTGACGCTGATCGACGAGAACGCCGCGTTGACCAGGCTGCACGACCTGCTCGTTGCCGTGCTGCGGCCACTCGCCACGTCTCCGGCCGGGCCGGCGTTTTCCGGGCCGGATTTTCGGGCGCACGTCACCGTGAAGTCGCAGGGTCGAGTGCACGCGGGCGACGCGCTCAGGCTGACCCAGATCGCGCTTGTGGACATGGTGCCGCGCGCGTCATCGAGCGGCCGCACGGTGCTCGCGACGCTCAAGCTCGGCAGCTGATCTGAACGGGCGGTCTGGCTCGCGGCCACTCCAGCGGCGAGTACGCTCGAAACCGTGCTGTCCCGCGATCTGATTCGTCTGTACCCCGAGCTCTACCACGTGGCCGCCGACGGCAGCTGGCCCGCCATCGAGCGGCACGGGCTGCTCAGTCCGGCCGCGCTCGTGACCCGCTGGGGCGTCAAGCAGGGCGCACCTCAGGCCGCCATTCTCGGCAAGCGACGAGGTGAGTCACGCGTGCTGGAGCATGCGGAATTCGGAACCGCGGTCATCCGTCATCAGAAGGCCATTCATGAGCCGTCGCTCGAGGACGCCCTCGACGATATGACCCTCGCCGAATGGTACGCAGCCCTGAACGACCGGGTGTTCTTTCACCTGCAGCCACGGCTGCTGCGCGACCTGCTGAACGCCCGCTCCTATCGGGACGACGCCCACACCGTGATCACCCTCAGCACCAAGAGTCTGGTCGCCGCGCACGAAAACGAGATCGAGCTGAGCGCGCTCAACTCCGGCTTCGCTCAGCGGCACAGCAAGGAGCCGCGGGGGCGCGACACCTTCCAGTCGATCGAGGACTACAAGCATCCGACCCGGTCGCACGCGGTGACCAAGGGGCAGGATATCGCCGAACTCGCCATTCCGCGCGGGGTGCGCGACCTGCGCGACCACGTCGTACGCGTCGAGCGGATGCGCGAGGGCACGGTTCTCGAGCGCCTCGCCTAGCGCACCGCGAGATACTCGACGGCGGCGACGATCAGGGGTGAGGTGGCGACAGCCAGCACCGTCGCAGCAGCCGCACCGGCGAGCACCGCGAACGTGGTGCGTCGGGTGCGGGCTGCGGCGACCTGCTGTTCGAGTGCGGTGAATCGTGCGTGCAGGTGCGCCGGAGCGAGCGGCTGGGCCGCTGCGCGCCAGGTCGCCGGGTCGTCGATGGCGGCGGTGAGCGCGGCCTGCTGCTCGGCGCTGAACACCCGCGGGCGAGCCACGAGCCACCGGCGCAAGCGCGGGGAGTCGATGACCGTCACGGCATCCGGCTTGCGAGCCAGCAGAATTTTGTGCGGATTGACCAGCACAATAACGGACTGAACCACGGTCGTGGCCGGCAGCACAGCACCGAGCAGTGCGGTGATCTGGGCCGATTCAAACCGGGCATCGCGCAGGTACGGCATGGCGTGATCATTGATCGGAATCGAGCGCAACGCCCCGGTCAGGTCGCGATCCCAGTGCGTCTTGGAATTGATCGAGAAGATTCCACCGGGGCCCACGACGAGGTGGTCGACCCAGAACGCGGTATTGCGAATGGGCAGGGAATGGTAAACGCTGTAGCCCTCAGGGAGCCGACCGAGAATATCGCCGACGATCATCTCGGCCTGCGCGGCGCGCAACCAGCTGAGCTCGTTCGCGTCAAGCGGCGAGGCTCCCAGGGTGCGCGCGATCCGAGAACGTGCCGGCCGATCGGCGTGCTGGCGGAGCAGTTCTTCGACGACGGACTGCCCGGCAAACCCACCGGGAGCAGACGGGACCAGAGTTGCGATGGGCATCACCGAGGCAGCCGGCTCGTGATCACGAGACGGTAGTCCAGGCCTAAGACTTGTCATAGCCACGTTCACTTGCCTCACCACGGGTTCGCACCCCGTACTATCGTGCCACCGGCACCTGCCGATTCAGTGTTAACAATCGGCAGGGCCGCAACATTGGTTAGCAATTAATAAGTAATGCTCATTCGAGTTGCGGAGGCGACGGCCTCCCCCACTCAGCCGGGCAACGTCGGCTAACCTGAAAGCCACCCCACTGATTGGAATTACTCGTGTTACACCTGACGTTCAACGTTTGCGCGATCTCAGGGCTCGCGTTCAGCGGCCTGGCCGTTCTGTTGCTACTGGCCAACTTGCTCTCGGGCAACCAGTTCGTCGACGTCATTCTGCCGGCGGCCGTGGTGTCGCTCGTGATCGGCGGCGCGTTCTCGGTGCGGGCCCGACTGCTCTCGGCCAAGGGTCACCGGCCAGCCAAACGTTAACGGGTCAGGCCGCCGCCAACTGCGCCCGCAGCGCCTCGACGACGAGGGCATGATCGTCGAGCTGTGGCAGCCCGGAGACGCCGACCACGCCCACCATCGACCCACGCACGAACAGTGGGAACGCTCCCCCGTGCGCCGCGAAACGCGTGGGATCAAGTCGGGCATCAACGTCGAAGTCGACACCGCGGCTGCGAAATTCCACGCCGACGGCGAGCGATGAGTGCCCGTAGCGGCGCACGACGGCGAACTTGCGCTCCAGCCAGCCGTCATTATCAGCGGATGCTCCCGCCAGGCCCACCTGGAACACCCGCTGGTCACCCAGCACGATCGAGATCGCGACCGGCAACGCCTGGGCGGCGGCGGTCGTGCGGAGGCGGGTGCCGAGCGCCCACGCATCGTCGTGACTGAACGCGTCGAACTGCAGGGTGCGTTCCTGGTCGAGCAGAATCTGCAGCTGGGCGAGGTCGTCGGTGTGCATCGAGGGTCCAATCCGGGGGCGTCATTGCCGTGCCACCGCGGTCGCCGGGTGGCTAGTCCCCCACGCTACCGGGCCGGGGCAGAATAGTCGGGCGACGACCCCAGGTGAGCGGGTTGTCGATCACGGCGGCGAGTTCCATGCGTTCGATCGGGCGCAACACCTGCGGGCGCGCGGCCAGCCAGTCGCCGAGCGTCGCCGCCCCGAGCACCGGCACTGTGGTCATTCTTCCCGAACGGCCGGTGACCCACAGTACGCGGGCGCCCAGCAGCACCAGCGCCGGCTGCACCGCGGTGCGTAGCGGCAGCCGCCCGCGAATCTGCGTGGTGAGCTGATTCGCGTCGGCCTGTGCCGCCGCGAGATCCGGCGAGCGCCGCCCGGCGACGAGCACGCTCTGGCAATGCACCCAGGCAATCTGACCGTCGCAGAGCTGCGCGTGCAGGGCGAGAACCCCGCCGGGGCCGACCAGCAGGCGCATCGCGCTCGGACCATCAGCATCGAGTGTGGGCAACGTGAATGCGGCCCAATGTTCGGGCAGCGTCGCGAGCAGCCTGTCGACGGCGGATTCAACCTGCGCACGAGCCAGCGCCAAGTCGGTCGGCGTCGCCGCGGGGCGGGACGCGCGGCCGAGCAGCCAGGTTGGGCCGGTTGATAATCGAGGCGCTCCGGTGCGCGTCGATTCGGGCAATACCGGGGGCGTCGACAGGCGCCGCCGCGTGGAGAGTATGTGAGTCATCGGGCTCCTCGCCGGGTTCTATATCTTGCCAGTGCCGCCCCCGCCGCAAGACCCCCAGAATGGGTTACTTTTCACCAAGCGGATGCCGCCACGTCTCGAGGCGACCGGGTCGCACCACGTATATTCGAAGGGTCGTGCCGCGCGGCCAGAAGGAGCCCCATGACCGTTCGACGCCCGACCCGATCGTTCCTGCTAATTGGGTTGATCGTGGGGGTGCTCGCGGCGATCCTGGTGGGAACGTCGGTGGCGGGGTCATCCGTTTCGTCGAATCTGGCCGACCCAACCAGCAGCGGGGCACCGACGGCGACCATCGAGCCCAGGCCGACGGTAACGGCAAAAACCGCGCCGCCGCCCGGGCCCGACAACGCGGCCTTGGCCGTGCTGGCGACCCTGCCGGTGAAGGGGCGCGCGCCCAAGACCGGCTACGACCGTGAGGGAAGCTTCGGTTCGGCCTGGCAGGACCTGGACCAAAACGGATGCGACACCCGAAACGATATCCTGGCCCGCGACCTGACCGTGCTCGTAGTGGCCACTGATTGTGAGGTGCAGAGCGGCATCCTGCTCGGCCCGTACACCGGACTGACCATCGACTTCGTGCGCGGCCAGACGACCTCGTCGCTCGTGCAGATCGACCACGTCGTCGCTCTGTCGAACGCCTGGCAGACCGGAGCGCAGCAGCTGTCGCAGGAGCAGCGGGTGGCGCTGGCCAACGATCCGCTCAACCTGCTCGCCGTCGACGGCGTCACCAACTCGCGCAAGGGGGATGGCGACACGGCCACCTGGCTGCCGCCGCTGAAAAGCTATCGGTGTGCCTATGTAGCTCGGCAGATTTCGGTGAAGGCGACCTATGCGCTGTGGGTGACGACAGCCGAACACGATGCGATGACGCGCATCCTGTCGGACTGCCCGAACGAGGTCGCGACGGCCACCGACCCCGTCGTCGCACCGGCGCCGGCACCGGTGGCCGACCCGCCGAGCGACGTCTTCTTTCAGAACTGCACCGCCGCGCGGGAGGCCGGCGCGGCCCCGGTGCACGTTGGCGAGCCCGGCTACGGCCGCCATCTTGACCGCGACGGCGACGGAACCGGCTGCGAATAGGCCGAGTCTGTTCAGTCGGCGCGCGGCAGCGTCAATGCGAAACGAGCACCGGCCAGCGCGCCAGGGGTCGCGATCGGGCCCAGGCACTCGAGGGTTCCGCCGTGCGCCCTGGCGAGAGCTCGGGCAATCGACAGACCGAGGCCGGAACCACCGCGGTTACTCGCCCGCGACGGGTCGAGGCGCACAAAACGTTCGAAGATGCGCTCGCGGTCGGCCTCGGGCACACCGGCTCCAGAGTCGCTCACCGTCAGCTGCACCGCGCCGTCAACAACGGCCAGATCGGTGCGGATGCTGCCGCCCACCTCGGTGGCGTTGCGCGCGTTCCCGAGCAGGTTGGTCGCAACCTGCGCCAACCGTGAGGCTTTCCCGCTCGGCGCGAGGCGGGTTGTCACGCAGCAGGGTCTCCGCGCTGGCCTGTAGACCGGCGGCGGGGGTGCGCAGCTCGTGCGAGACGTCATGCGGGTGAGTGGACGCAGCGCGACTCCGACCACACCGGTCAGCAACAGCCAGGTCACGACGATGGTGAGCAGGCCGGCCACGACCTCGATCGTGCGCAGCTGCACCAGCACCGCGTCGATGCCGGCCTCACTCGAGCTGAGGGTGAGGGTTCCGCCGGCGACGGTCTGGGTGACCGAGAGGCGGTCGCCGCTCTGGGTGACGACGGCGCCCGGCACTGATTCGGCGTGCGGCGGCATGCCAGGGCCACGGTCGGCGCCGGGAGTGGGGTCGGCCCGCCCGTAGACCGTGTCGCCGCCGACCGAGTAGGTCACGGTGACGTCGTCGCCGGTGAGCCGGTTCGCCAGGCTCTGCGCCTCCAGGCCCTGCTCGGCCAGAATCTGCGCGTACCCGGCCCGGTCGATCAGCCACTGCTGCAGGTCGGCGCGCAGCTGACCGCCGAGCACGAGGTTGATCAGAATACCGACCGCCACCAGCACAATCGTGAGCATCGCCAGAACTGCGGCGACGACTCGCAGTCGCAGTGAGGTGGTGCGCATCGGGCGTACTTTCGTAGAAGGGAAACGGATGCCGCGTGCGCGGCGAGCGGACGGCATCCGCTGGTATCGGTGCCGGTCAGGCGGTGAGGCGGTAGCCGATCCCCCGCACGGTGTGGATGAGGCGCGGACCGTTGGCGTCGAGTTTTCGGCGGAGGGTGCTCACGTAGGCCTCGACCAGGTTGGGGTCGTAGTCGTCGTAACCCCAGACCTGGGTGAGGATCTGGGTCTTGGAGAGGGTAAGTCCGCGGTTGTGGGCGAGGTAGGTGAGCAGGCGGCGCTCCGTGGCGGTCAGGTCGACCAGCACACCCGCCCGTGTGGCGGTCGCGGCCTCTTCGTCAATGACGAGGTCGCCGACCTGCATGGTCGGGGAGACCAGGCGTCCGGTGCGGCGGAGCACGGCGGTCACCCGTGCCGCGAGCTCGGCCAGTACGAAGGGCTTCATGATGTAGTCGTCGGCACCGGCCTGAAACGCCGCAAGCCGATCGTCGACCGCGTCACGCGCGGTCACGAAGAGCACGGGTGTGTTGCCGGCAGCCCGCAGCCGCTGGGCCAGGTGCAGCCCATTCTCGCCGGGCAGCATAATGTCGAGCACCGCGGCATCGGGCCGGAATCTGGCGATGCGCTCGGCGAAGTTCTCACCGTCGGGCGCGGTATCGACGACGAAACCGGCCTGAACGAGCGCCTGGCCGATCGCTCTGCGCAGCGTCTCCTCGTCTTCGACGACGAGAACGCGGGCAGGTTCGGTGGGCACGCTCTAACAGTGCGGGGCCAAGCTGAGCGTTTGCTATGCGCCTGCTGACCGTTTGGCGACCCCCGGCAAGATTCAGTTCGTCTTCAGATTCGCCCCCGAGGCTGAAAAAGAGAGAAGCCCCGAGTGGGCATCCACTAGCTCACGCGTAGGAGAAATTATGACCCGCACCAACGATTCCCAGCCCACCGACCCGAACGACCCGAACCCGTCGTCCAGCGCCTGGGAGGGTTCAACGCCCGAAACAGCTGCGGCCGCACAGGACGAAACGGCCGCGACCGAAGCCGTCGACTCGCAGTCGAGCCTGCCCTATGACGCTCAGGCCACCCTGCCGTTTGATTCGAACGCGACGGTTCCGCTGCACGATGTGCCGAACGCCGGGCAGCCGCTGGCCAGCGAGGCGCACGCGACCGTTCCGTTCGCGGCCGCCCCGAACGGCTACGCCATGCCGAACGCGCCGTACGACCCGGCCGCCCCGAAGAAGAAGACGGGAGGCTCCCGGTACCGCAAGCCCGTTCTCATCGGAAGTGCCGCCGCGGCTGCGCTGCTTCTCGTTGGCGCCGGGATCGGTTTCGGCATTGGCACCAGCGTGGGTTCGAACGCCGAATTGGCCTCGAATAACTCCAGCATCTCCAACGGTCCCGGCGCCGAAGCCGATGGCGACTCGGCCACGGAGCCCGGAGCGGGCCGCCCCGGCGGCGAGGACGGTCCCGGAAGCGGCCCGGCCCAGGGCGGCCCGCGGGGAACCGATGACGGCACCGCACCCGTCGCACCGCACCCGTCGACGGATGCCCCGACCGCACCGACCTCCTAACCAGCACGAGCAGAAGCCGTACCGCGCCACGCGGGTTAGAGCGCGCTGACGAGCCGCGGCAACGTCAGCAGCATTTCCAGGGCCCCGAGCGTCGTGAGAACCATTCCGAGCGGCAACCACAGCAGGCGGGTACGACGCGCCCGCGCCACTTCTGACTCAAGCTCGCCGAAGCGCTGCAGAATCTCAGCCGGTTCCAACGCTACGAGGGCCTGCCAGAGCGCGGGGTTCTCGACGAACCCGGCAATTTCCAAGCGGTCGAGGGGGGCAAGCACCGGAGGGAGCCCCTGCAGCCAGGCGCACAGATCGGCCGCCTCGATCACTTTTACCCGCGACGGTTGGGCCTTCACCGTCACGCTCTTCGTATCGACGAGCACGACCACTCCGTGCACCGACGCGGCGCGCGGCATCCGCTCGGACAGCAGAGTGGTGAGGCTGACCGCCTCGAATTCGGCCTCCCTTATATAGGGAATCTTGCGGGCACCGACCAGCACGCTGCGCCCAGCGACCAGTACCGACTTGCGCGCCTGACGGTCGGAGTGCAGGGCAAATACCCCGCCCGGCCCGATCACGAGGTGATCGACGTCGGCGCCGCGCTCACCCACCGGCAGGGAGTGGAAGACGATCCATTCCCGGGGCAGTTCGGCCAGAGCCAGCCCCACGGCAATTTCAGCGCGAGCGGCGTCGAAGCAGCGCGCGCTGTCCGCGCCGAGCGGCGACCGACCGACCAGGCGTTGCACCGGGCTGCGGGGCGCAACCAGGCGTTGCTCCAGCAGGAGCACTTCTATGATCGACTGCGCAGGGCAACGCTGTCGCATTATGGAAGCATCGATGGTCACGGTTCTCCTCTTCGGGTTTTTGAACTTAGCCGTCGGACGGCCAGCCCCAGCAGCCCCCGATCGGGAGCTTGCGCGCGGGTCAGATGCCTGATTTATCGCACGAGGACGACTTTGTTCACCCCAGTACGGGGGCGGCATCGGCTCGGCTGGACTTTTACCGAATGAGTTGTGTCACGATGACATTGCCCGGTTGTTCGACAGCAACCCCACGGCACGACCAGCCCGGCATGTTGCCGTTGGTCGTAGAAATGACCGGGGGAAATTCATGATCGACAATGATCTGTCGCGCGCGGTCACCAATACGCAGGCCGCGGCGACGGCCGCCGTCGCCGCATTCAATGCCAGCACCTCCCCGGAACAGCCGGAGGGACTCCAAACTTCGTTTACAACGACTGCTCGGGCGACCGCAGCGGCTTCGGCAACGTCCTATGCCACCTGGCAAGGTGTCAGTGAGCAACGCCACATCAACTATCGGTTGTGGGTGCAATCACCAGACGGTCAGAGATACTGCGATTGGGCCCCGCGGGCGTCCCTGCTGAGCCAGGCTATCGCAGCTCGCGACGAGGCCATCCTGGCCGCCTGGCGGTTTGATGCCAGCCAAGTTATCTCGCCGGCAGAGCAGGAGGCCTTCGCCGCCAGCCAGGCCGGCACAACCACGCTCCGGTCGAAGCGCTCGCGATCCATTCGTCGAGGCGGAATTGCCCTCATGTTGCTGTCGCCCGTGGTCTGGGTCTTCGCCTACTTCTTTGTTCTGCTCACCGGCGGTGAAGTCAGCATGCAGGCTATTCTGCCCGTCGCCTGGCTCCTGCTCGGTGCCGGAGTGGTCTTCGCGGGAGCACGAATGGCTCGCCCGCTACCCACCGACGACTCCGACCTAACAGCCGGATTCGCTAACCGGGTGGCCCTGCTCGGGTTCGATCCCCTCACCGAGCCGGCCCGGCTGCCACGGTTGTGGACCGAGGATCCGAAGGTGGGCGAGCGCCTCGACCAGTTCATGCGCGACTCCTACACGAATTTTCCGACGCCGAGCGAGCTGCCGGCTCTGCGCATTCCCGACGTACGATCGGGGCGCACCGAGGCGTCGATCCAGGTGCGGGCCGTTCTCGAACAGTTTGCCGCAACGGATGCCTTGAATCGCCTCTGACCGATCAGTCGCTCCCTCAACCAGTGAATTACCTGAGCTTGCACGCGACCATTAGGGGGCGTATATTTCTTCGATTATGCTGAAGCTAAGCAACTTAGGCATGGCCTTTTCGGTCCCCTTCGCCTGGGGGCACCGACGTAAGGCACCTGCACCATGAACAAGAAGAATATTCTCATCGCCAGCGCCATCGGTGTCGTACTCGTGTTGGGCGGCGCCGGTATTGCCCTGGCCGTCAGCGATATCGGCGATAACGATGGCCCCCTCTCCGGCGAGACGCTCGATCGTGCGAGTAACGCAGCCCTGGCCGAAGTTGGCCCCGGCACCGTGACGAGCGCGGAGCGCAACGATGACGGCGGCAGCGCCTACGACCTCGAGGTGCACCTCGAGAACGGCACCACGGTCGACGTGGAACTCAACGACGCCTTCGACGTGGTCTGGGTCGGCGACTTCGACAATGACAACTCGAACAACTCGTCGAACAACAGCTCGTCGACACCGAGCGCGGCGACCGACACGAGCGCCGCCGACCAGGCTGCCGGCGAGCGCGCGAGCGCCGAAGCCGCAGCCCTCGCTGCGATCGGCAGCGGGCGCGTGACCGACTTCGACCGGGACGACGACTGGGACCACGTCTACGAGGTTGAGGTCACCCTCGACAACGGCAGTGACCGCGACGTCGAGCTCGACGCCAACTTCGTCGTCGTGCGCATCGACGACGTTCAGCAGTAACAGCCACACTCGATCAACGGCTAGCGTTCGACCAGAATCCCGTCTTCGTCGCAGTAGACGGTGCGCCCGGGCGTGAAGGTCACACCGGCGAACTCGACCACGGTATCCGCTGTGCCCGAGCCGGTCTTGGAACTCTTGCGCGGATTGCTGCCGAGGGCTTTCACGCCGAGGTCGAGGGCGCCGATGGCGACCCGGTCACGCACCGCGCCGTTGATGATGGCGCCGGACCAGCCGTTCGCGACCGCGAGGTCGGCGATCAAGTCACCCATGAGGGCCGATTTGAGGGAGCCGCCGCCATCGATGACGAGCACGGCACCGTCACCGGGCGTGGACAGGATGGACTTGAGCAGGGCGTTGTCTTCGAAGCAGGTGACCGTGCGGATCGGGCCGCTGAAGCGGGCTCGCCCGCCGATTGTCTGAAACTGCAGGGGTACGGATTGCAGCTCGTCGCCACGCTCGTCGTACAAATCGGCGGTCAATACGGTCATTGTTCCTCCAGGGTTTCGTTGCTTCCAGAGTAGGCCCGGGCGCGCGGCTTATATGACGCTGTCGAGAAAGGCCTGGGTGCGCGGGTTCTGTGGATTGTCGAGCACCCTGGCCGGAGGGCCGCTCTCCACAACGATTCCGGCGTCCATGAAGACGACCTCGTCGGCGGCGCCGCGGGCGAAGCCGATCTCGTGGGTGACCACGACCATCGTCATGCCGTCGGCCGCGAGGGCGCGCATGACGTCGAGCACATCACCGACCAGTTCGGGGTCGAGGGCGCTGGTCGGCTCGTCGAACAAGAGCAGCTGCGGATCCATCGCGAGGGCCCGAGCGATCGCGACCCGCTGCTGCTGACCACCCGACAGCTGCGCGGGATAGGACTGTGCCAGATCGGCCAGGCCGACCCGGTCGAGCAGTTCCCGTCCACGGTCACGGGCAGCGGGCTTGGGCAACCCGCGCACTCCAATCGGTGCCGCCGTGATGTTCTCGAGGGCGGTCATGTGCGGAAACAGGTTGAAGCGTTGAAAGACCATGCCAATACCCCGGCGTTGTTTGGCGACCTCGCGGCGGTTCATCTCGAAGATGCGGCCGTGCCGAGCGGCATAACCGACGAGTTCGCCGTCGACGGAGATGCGACCGCCGTCGATACGTTCCAGGTGGTTGATGCAGCGCAGAAACGTGCTCTTGCCTGAGCCCGACGGCCCGAGCAGACACATCACCTGACCGGCCGCAACGTCGAGGGAGATGCCCTTGAGCACCTCGACGCCGCCAAAGCTCTTACGCACTTTGCGGGCACTCAGCAACGGTTGATGAGCGGATGCCGTCGGGTCAGGTACGCGCTCGCGGTCGGTCACGGGGCATCCGCTCTGTTGGTGGTGGGACGAGGAACTGGACGCAGTATCTTCCACACCCGTGCGAGTGGCGTCGGCGGCAGGCTGCGGGCGTTGCCGCGACCGTAGTGGCGTTCCAAGTAATACTGCGGAATCGACAGCATCGAGGTGAGAAACAGGTACCAACAGCTGACCACGACGAGCAGTTCCACCTGGCGCAGGTTCTGCGAGGAGATCTGGGTGGCGACCGTGTACAGCTCAAGCACAGCGATCACCGAAAGCAGCGAGGTGTTTTTGAGCATCGAGATGGTCTCGTTGCCCATCGGCGGGATGATCACCCGCATGGCCTGTGGAAGCACCACCTTGAATAGGGTGAAGGTGGGGCTCATTCCCACCGAGTATGCGGCCTCATACTGGCCTTCGTCGACCGACAGCATGCCGGCCCGAACGATTTCGGCCGAATACGCAGCCTGGTTCAGGGTGAGGGCGAGCAGTCCCGCGGTGAATGCCGGAATGAGTGTGTTGGTGTCCATGGAGAACAGGCTGAAATCGGTGAATGGAACGCCGAGGGTGATCTGCGCGTAGAGCAGCCCGAGGTAGCCCCAGACGACAATCTGGATCAGCAGCGGCGTGCCGCGAAAGGCCCAGATGTAGAGCCAGGACAGGGCGTTCATCACCGGGTTGTTGGAGAGGCGCATGACCGCCAGCAGCACCGCGAGCACGGTCGACACGGCCATCGACACGATCGTGAGCACGAGGGTGAGCACGACGCCGTCGAGAATGCGCCGGTCGAAGATGAACTCGCTGATCGTGGGATGGTTCACGTTGTCGTTCTGCCAGAGCGAGACGGCCACTCCGGCGAAAACGAGCAACAGCACAACGGCGATCACCCAGCGCCACGGATGTCGCAGCGGGACGGCGTCGATGTCGTCGGCGCGCCTATTGCGCGGATCCGGATCGTCGATCGGCGGCGCGTCCGGACCGGGCCGGGCGAGCGGCAGGTTGGGCATCAGATCACGACCCCAGGTTGAAGCCGGCCTCGTCGAGCCCGTAATTGCTGAGGTCGTACGTGGCCAGGATCTTGGCATAGGTGCCGTCGGCGATAGTCGCGACGAGGGCGAGGCGGATGGCTTCGCCCAGTTCGCTGTTCTCCTTGAGAATGCCGATTCCGCTGTAGACCGGGCTGTACCCGTTCGGGTTGGCGTCGTCGGTGACCACCTCGAACATCGTTCCGTCACCGGCGGTCTGTGCGGTGTGCGCCGCGACGGCCGAGTCGACGACTTCAGCGACCGCGCGGCCGGACCGCACCGCGGTCTGCACCTCGGTTTCACCGGGAAGTTCGGAGATGACCACCGGGCCGGGGCCTGCCGCCGTGCATTCCTCGTCGTAACTGCGCAGAATATCGGCCTGCACGGTGGCTTTGGGCACGGCGACGTCCTTGCCGCACAGGTCGAGCACCCCGGTGATGCCTTCGGGGTTGCCGGCCAGCACGAGAATCGAGAAGCCGGCGCGGAAGTAGTCGACGAAATCGAGGGTGCCCTGGCGCTCCTTGGTGTCGTTCATGCCCGACATGATCACGTCATTCTTGCCGGCCTGCAGCGACGGAATCGCGGTGGCGAAGGCCTGCTTCTGCAGTTCGAACCGCACGCCGAGTTTCACGCCGAGGGCGGCGGCGAGGTCGTGGTCGAAGCCGGTGATGTTCTGTTCGGCATCGTACATTTCCATCGGCGGGTAGGGAATGTCCGAGGCGGCCTTGATGATTCCGGCCGATTTGATCGACTCGGGCAGTGCGGCGGCCGCGGCCGGGTCGACGTCGCCGGTCACCGCGGCGGGTTCTTCGCTGTCAACGGCGGCGGAGCATCCGCTCAGCGCCAGACCGGCGACGAGGCCGACCGACGCGAGCAGCTGCCAACGCGGGCGGGGCGAAACTGTGTTCAGGTGCAGGGTCATGGCGGTCTCCTCTGGTTGCGGAAAGGCTAGAAACGGATGCTGTCGGTGCTGGCGGTGACGCTGGCCAAGACGTCGGGCAGCACCTCGACGCCGATGCCGGGGCCGGTGGGCACCCGCAGGTGACCGTTCTCGAGCTCGAACGGTGCGGTGAGGTCCTGGTCGAAGTACCGGCTGGAGGCCGAGGTATCGCCAGGCAGCACGAAGTTTGGCAGGGCGGCGAGGGCCACATTCGCGGCCCGGCCGATGCCGGTTTCGAGCATGCCGCCGCACCAGACCGGAACACCGTGGGCGGCAGCGACATCGTGGATGCGCCGGGCCTCGAGGTAGCCGCCGACCCGGGCCGGTTTCACGTTGATGATGCTGCAGGCACCGAGGGTGATCGCGGTCGCGGCGTCGCGGGCCGATTCAATCGATTCATCGAGACAGATCGGGGTCTTGATGAGCTTGGCTAGGTTGGCGTGGCCGAGTATGTCGTCTTCCTTCATCGGCTGCTCCATCAGGAGCAGGTCGAAGGGGTCGAGCAGCGCGAGGTGACGGGCATCCGCAAGGGTATATGCGGTGTTGGCGTCGACCTGCAGCAGCAGGTCAGGTCCGAACTTCTCGCGCACGGCCCGCACCGGTTCGACGTCCCAGCCGGGTTCGATCTTCAGTTTGATGCGCAGGTAGCCCTCGGCGAGGTAGCCGGCGACAGCGTCGAGCAGTTCGGAGATCGAGTCCATGATGCCGACCGAGACACCGGCCGGTACGGTGTCGCGCACAGCGCCGAGGTGGCTGCCGAAGGAGACGCCGGTGGTTTTGAGCTGCGCGTCGAGGATAGCCGTTTCGAGCACGGCCTTGCTCATCATGTGGCCCTTGACCGGTTCGAGCGCGGTCGCGACCAGTTCGGCGCTGAGCCGGTCGCCGAGTGCCTGCAGCCGGGGCACGAGGTGGTCGCGAATGACCAGGTCGCTCGCGTCCAGAAATTCGGAGCTGTAGAGCGGGTGAGCGTCGGCGGCGCACTCGGCCCAGCCCTCGGCATCCGCTGTGATCACTCGCACCACGGTGACTTCCCGCTCGGTGGACGTGCCAAACGAGGTGCGGAACGGCCGCACCAGCGGCATGTGCACGCGGCGTAGCTCGATGGTCTCGATTTTCATGCTGTTCCTCCTGGTGGAAGTCGGTACCAGCCGTCACGGCTGACCCCGCGGGCTATATGCCCGGAAGCGAATATGTCGGTAAAAATAGAGCGGATGCTACGCCGCCACTCGGCCGCGAGCTGCGGGTTCTGCCCGCGCAATGCCACGATGTCGGCGGGAACCCGGCACCACAGGTCGCCGTCGGCTGCCACGAGCACGGGGTCACCGTCTGGGCCGAGTTTCAGCACGTCGTTCGGGGCGAAGTCAGGACGTTCGACCGCGATCGGGCGGTCTTCGCTGCAGGCCGCTGACTCGTCGCTGGTGAGCGGCCAGACGGCCACCAGGCGGTCACTCTCATCGTTGGCATTCATCTCGCCCTGCATAGGGCCGTAGAAATCGACGGCGTACCCGCTGGCGTAAGCGCCGAGTTTGGTGAGGTTGAAGCGGGCGTTGCGGCTGACCAGGGGGTCGAAGGTCCAGGTCATCTCGGTGAGGTCGCGGGCCAGGCCCCAGGCACGCTGGTGCTGTTTGAGGGCGAACCCAACGCCGCGGTCGCTGATTCCAGGGAGCACACCGGCGATCAGGGAATACATCGATGTCGACTGCGGCGTGACGATGGCCGCGGCGGCACCGACTAGCCGGCCGGCCGGGTCGCGGGCAGCGGTCACGTTACAGCCAGCGTGGCTGATGCTGCGCAGCAGTTCGGAGGGGATTGCGCTCTCGCCGGGCGGCAGGAGCCAGACCCGGTTGAACAGGGCCTCAATCTCGAGAAAGCCGGCGAGGCTGTTTTCGTCGCTCACCCGCACGCCGGCTGATTCGGCCGCCACCCGGGCTGCGCCCTGAGCCTGTTCCGTGACGGCGGCGAGGGTGAGTGAGGGCGACATCTGCCCAGTGTGGCCGGGTCGCAGGCCGCGATCTTTAGCGCTCAGCACGAATAATTCAGTAAATCATGGTTGTCCAGCACAGTGCGGGTTCGCTACCGTGGACGGATGACTTCCCTCGGCCTGCCGGTCGGCGACCTGTTCGCGCTGGCCAACGCGATCGCGGCGATGGTCGGCGGAGCGACCGCGATCGAAGACGTGCAGACCCGCGTGCTGGCCTATTCGACATTGCCCGACCAGCCGATCGACGACACCCGACGCGACGGAATTCTGGGCCGCCAGGTGCCGGACCTGCCCGACAATGCCGAGGCCTACGCCTCGCTGTTTCGGGCGCGCGGCGCCGTACGGCTGCCCGGAGCCATGACACCGAATCTGCCCGGTGAACCGGCAGTACCGGTGGGATTGGCTCGGCTGGCGGTTGCCGTGCGGGCGGGCACCGAGCCGCTCGGGTCGATCTGGGTGGTCGACGCCACTGGGGAGCTGGACGCCGCTGCCGCCGCCGAACTGGAACGCGCAGCGGACATCGCCGCGCTGCATATTCTGCGTGCCCGCAGCGCCGCCGATTTGGCCCGGGCGCAACGCGCAGTGCTGCTGCGCCGACTGCTCGACGGTGACACGGATGCCCGCCTCGTCGCCGCCCAGCTCGGCCTCGACCCGGGCAGTCAGTACGTGGCCCTCGCTTTTCAACCACAGTTCGGCCCCGCCGGCGATGAACTACGAATGAACCGGCTGGTCGACCTCGTGGCGATGGCCTGCGAGGCGCACCAGAGCGGCACCGAGTGTGTCGCCATCGGCACGACTGTATATGCACTGTTCTTCGGCCAGCAGCTGAATGACGCACAGTTGGTCAGCATCGAGGCGATGGCCGCCCGCCTGGTCGCACGGGCGACCATCGCGATGCGGATCGCGCTGCGGGCATCCGTTGGATCGCGGGTGAGCCGTGTCGACACAATCGCCCGGTCACGGCGGGATGCCGATCTTGTTCTGTTGCTGACGGATCCGGCTGGCCCGGTCGTAAGTGCGCGCAATGTGGGCAGTCGGCTGAGCCTGCTCGAACTCGGGCAAGTGCTGCGGGACACCCCGCGGTTGTTCTCGTCCCAGGCGCGCGCGGTGCTCGATCTGGATGAGCGTTCGGGCACCGAGTACGCGCTCACCCTACTTACCTACCTCGACTGCGGGCGGGACTCAGCTCGCACGGCCGGCCTGCTCTCGGTGCACCAGAACACCCTGCGCTACCGGTTGCGCCGGGTGCGTGACCTATTCACCATCGACCTCGACAACGCCGACGACACCCTGACGCTGTGGTTGAGCCTGCGCGTGGCCGACTAGCTGTTGTGCCAGCGCACCCGGGGCACAATAGTCAGGTGATTCGCAAACGAGTGCTCGCTCGCGGCGAGGTGCAGGGCGTCGGGTTTCGTTACCATGCCCGGGCCCAAGCGCTGCACCTCGGGCTGGTCGGGTACGTTCGGAACCGGCCGGACGGGTCGGTGGAACTCGAAATCGAGGGGCGGGAGGCATCCGTTGCGCGCATGCTGCACTGGCTGGAAACCGGCCCGCGGTATGCCGTCGTGACCGCCCTCGAGGTGAGTGACGTCGCGGCAACCGGCGAGAGCGAGTTTCAGATCACCGGTTGAGGTCGGGGGCTGCCCGGCGCTGGCGTAGCGTTAGCCTATGACCGCGCGCACGAGCCCCGCCGGGGTACGGGAATGAAAGCGCGCACCGCGTTCGGTGTGGCGCGCCTCGGCCTGACCGCGGTCGAACTCGTGGCCCTCATCGGCTACTTTCAGTACACCCTCGGCGTGACTACCTTCGCTATCGCGAACTTCTTCAGCTACTTCACGGTGCAGAGCGCCATCGCATCGATGTTCGTCTTTCTGACCGCCGCGAGTGTCGCATTGCGGCGATCGACCGACCCGGCCTGGCTCGACATGTTGCGAGCGATGGTGACGACCTACATTCTGGTCTCCGGAGTCGTCTACGGCATCATCGTCTGGCAGTCGTCGAGCGCGAACTATTCCATCGAGGTGCCCTGGTCGAGCCAGCTGCTGCACTTCGTTATTCCGGTCTTGGCCCTCATCGACTGGATCGTCGACCCGTTCAAGGCCCGCCTGCCGTGGAGATATCTCGGCTGGGCCATCGTCTTTCCGGTGTTCTGGCTGGTCTTCACCCTGTTACGCGGGCCCATCGTGGGCTGGTACCCGTACTTCTTTCTCGACGCCCGCCAGGTGAGCGGCCCCGGCGAGACCGTGTTCTACTGCCTGATCATCGTGGTGATCATCACGAGCATTGCGGCCCTGCTCACCTGGATCACAAGGCTCAAGCGGATGCCGCACCACCGACTTGCGTACTGGCGCCCCTGAGCTGTTCAGCTGCACTACTACGGGTCGGGTACCGCCAGGAACGGCTCGAGCGCGGTGAGCGCCGCCGCGAGAAAGTCGTCGTCGTCGAGCTCGCTCAGCCGGGTCGCGTTTTCGGCTGCGACCAGACCCATTAGAACGGGATCGCCGGTCAGCGGCATCATGTTGATCCAGACCGGGAAGTCGGCGTCTTCGCCGACGATGGTCCAGAGGCGGGCGGAGGTATCCCAGAACGGCACGTCGAACCGCAACCAGACCTTGTCGACCACGCCCATGCCGAGCGCGCCGATGGCACCGCGGTGGGCGAATGGCAGCGCCGGCGAGAATTCGATGGCCGCGTTCTTCAGCACACCGAGTGGCACGGTCACGATCACCCGATCGGCGGACAGCGACTCGCCGGTACCAAGGCGCAGGCTCACGCCGTCGTCGTCGTGGGCCACGCGATTGACCACGCTCGAGAGCAGCATTTCGAGGCCTTCGGCGTCACTGGCGAGCAGGGTGGAGTAGCCGCCCACAACGAGCTGGTCGTCGTCGGTGCTCGCGATGTCGGTCGTGTACCAGGCCGATTGCTGGCTCGGTGTGGCCCCGGTCTCAACCTTGAGTTTCGTGGCGATCTCGTACTCGAGCCAGTCGGCATCCGAGAGGCCATCGGCGTTCGGGGTCTTCGACAGACTTGCTTCGCCCGAATCGACCAGGGCTCGTTCAACCGAGACATCCTGCTGCTGATTGGCTGCCCAGCTGAGGGCTCCGGCCACGGCCTGAGTGCCGAGTGGTGACACCTCGACGATCGCCCCGGCTCGGGTTCGCACCTCGGGCGTGCGCACGAACGGCAGCAGCTTCACCCCGAGCGCCGTGAGCTCGTCGTCCAAAAAATTATCCGAGGTGTTGTGTACGAACGAGGGACCACGTTCGATCGGAAAGGGCCAGTCGTCGCTGACTGTGTCGATGCGCCCACCGATGCGGTCGCGCGCCTCAATCACGACCACGTTGAAGCCATCGTTGACGAGTTGACGGGCCGCCGTTATCCCGGCAATTCCGGCACCGACAATCGTGATACGTTCCCCCGGAGCCGCGACATCCCGCACCTGGCTGGCCGCCAGCAGACCAGAAGCGCGGGCACCCTGCACAGTGCCGGGCTCATCGGCCGCGGTCGCTTCGCCAGCGAAGAACACTCGGGCATCGACGGCCTGGCCGAGGGCTGTTCGGTGCTCTGGGGTGGCACCGACGGTGGCGTAGCTGAAGGATCCGCGGGAGAAAGGGTCGGCCGACCAGTTGGTTCTGGAGACCGTGAGCGGCTGCGGAACCAGCGAGGGGGTGAGCGTGGTTGGCGACGGGGATGTCGTCGGAACCGGCGCCGGGGACACGCACGCGGCGAGAGCCAACACGGAAAAACCCGACGCTGTGCCGAGCAGAAAAGTGCGCCGCTTCACGATCGGTCTGCTTTAGAACGGCGGATCCCGGGCGCGCGCCCGCAGTGCTTCAGTACGGCGCCAGTCATGAGACCAAACTACCGCAGACCGTGCCGCTTGACATTTTCTTCTCGAGAGCCGCTGGTTACCGGCGCTCCTCGGCCACGGAGTTACCGCCGTCGACGACGATCACCTGCCCGGTCACGTAGGCGGCTCCTGGCGAGGCAAGAAACGCGATGACGGATGCGACTTCCCCCGGCGTGCCGCTTCGGCCGGCCGGAACCAGCGCACCCTCCAGAGCCTCGCTCGTGAGCTGGGAACCGGTCGAGATCCAGCCGGGCGCGACGGCGTTCGCCGTGATGCCCACTTCGGCCTCGTCCACTGCGAGCGCCCGCACCAGCCCGACCAGCCCGGCCTTCGCTGCGGCGTAGGCGACATCATTGCGGCTGGCCATGATCGACCCGCTCACGCTCGACACCATCACGATGCGACCCCATCCGGCCGCGCGCATGAACCCGATCACCGTGCGAGTGGCATGAAATGCTGTGGACAGATTGATGGCGAGGCCGTGTTCCCACTCGGCCGGACTGGTCAGGATATCTCCGTGACCCATCTCGGCGTCGCCGACCGCGACCATGCCCGCGTTGTTCACGAGAATCGTCGGCTCGCTCCCGGTCGCGGCGAGCGCCACCCGCAGTCCCTCGGCACCGACGGCCGAGTCGAGGGCACAGACGATTCCGCTCGCATCGAGTCCGTGTGCCGTCAGTTCGCGCGCACGGTCGTGCACCCGCGCCGTCGTGCCCGTGAGGATCACCCGGCAACCGAGTTCACCCAGCATCCGTGCTGCGGCGAAGCCGATACCGGTGGCGCTGCCCGCCCCGGTGATGAGTGCGGTGTGCCCGCCGAGGTCGAAGGCGGCCGGGAGCGCGGTTGCGGGAGTCATGGCGTCAGGTTAGTGCCCTCTCACCGCAGACTGTGCCGGTTGACATTTTCCTCTCAAGGTAGTTAGTTAGTCACATGACCAACTAACCAGTGAACCGGCGGGGGCTGGGAATCGGGCAGCAGCATCCACTGAAAGCAGGCAGTCCTTGATCGAAGCGGGCAAACCGATCTTCGTGCAGATCGCGGAGCAGATCGAGAACGACATCATCGATGGCGTCATTGAGGAAGAAACATCCGTTCCGTCGACCAACGAATTCGCGGCCTTTCACCGCATCAATCCGGCGACCGCTGGCAAGGGCGTCAACCGTCTGGTCGAAGACGGCATTCTCTACAAGAGGCGAGGAATAGGAATGTTTGTAGCAACCGGAGCTCGGCAACGACTGGTCGTCGCCCGCACCGAACAGTTTCGGGCCAACTTCGTCGGCCCCCTGCTCAGTGAAGCCGCCAAGCTCGGCATCACCCCGAAACAGGTGGCCGGAATGATCAACATTGAATCGAGAAAGGGCAGTAACTCATGACTGACACCGCTGTGCGCGTCGCCGGCCTCACCAAGAAGTTCGGCGCCTTCACCGCTATCGACGACGTGAGTTTCACGGTCGAACGCAACAAGATCTATGGTCTGCTCGGCCGCAACGGCGCCGGCAAGACTACCCTGATGCAGCTGCTCACCGGACAGCAGTTCGCCACCAGCGGCACCCTCGAGGTGTTCGGCGCCTCCCCCGTTGAGAACGCGCGGGTGTTGCAGTCGCTGTGTTTCATCAAGGAAAGCCAGAGATATCCGGACAGTTTTCGGCCCCAACACGTCTTCGCGAGCGCTCCGTGGTTTTTCGCGAACTGGGACGACGCCTTCGCCGCCCGTCTGGTGGAGGATTTTCGGCTGCCGCTCAACCGTCCGATCAAGAAACTCTCCCGTGGTCAGCTCTCGGCGGTCGGCGTGATTGTGGGGCTCGCCTCGCGCGCGCCGCTCACCTTCTTCGATGAGCCCTACCTTGGACTCGATGCGGTCGCGCGGCAGATCTTCTACGATCGCCTGCTCGAGGACTACGCCGAGTATCCGCGCACCATCATGCTCTCGACACACCTCATTGACGAGGTCAGCAACCTGCTCGAGCACGTTCTCGTGATCGACGAGGGCCGTATCCTCATGGACCAGGACGCCGAGCAGCTGCGCGGCTCAGCCAGCACCGTGGTCGGCAAAAAAACGGATGTCGACGCTTTCGTTGCCGGCCGCGACATTATTTCCCGAGATGGTATCGGCGGGCTCGCCTCGGTGACCGTGGCCGGCCTCGGCGAGGCCGAACGGGCCGCCGCGCGCGCCGCCGGACTCGAGCTCTCGCCCGTGTCGCTGCAGCAGCTGATCGTGCAGCGCACCACGAGCACCACCGGCAGCGCAACCCTTGATGAAACCGAGAGCAAGACCGACGCCTGGAGCACACACTCATGACCGTCACCGATTCGCTGACCGGCACCGCGGCATCCGTTCACCCGCGGAGCGCGCCGGCCCGCATCTGGAACGTGGTGCGGTTGCACCTCATCGACCGCCGAACCTACATCGGTATCCCGTGGCTCATAGTGGGCATGGCCTTCGTGATCACCATCTTCATCGCCCAGATCGTCGGTTTCACGACCGGCGGACTCGGCACCCCCGACGCCATCGAGGGCCAGCGCTACAGCTGGGCCGTGCTCTCACCGCAGTGGTACCTGGTTGTCGTGGGCGTGCAGGCCATCTCCTTCGGGTTTCCGCTCGCGCTCGGTTTCGGCGTCACCCGCCGGGACTTCTACCTCGGAACAGCGCTGCTGTTCCTACTGATCTCGGCCGCCAACGCCCTCGCGTTCGCCCTGCTGACCCAGCTCGAACAGCTGACCGAGGGGTGGTTCATCGACACCTATATGTTCAACGCGCTCTGGCTCGGCATCGACGGGTTCTGGGTTGACCTTTTCTCGTTCTTCGTGATGCAGCTGCTCGTGTTCTTCATCGGGGCGTCGATCGCGACCATCTATATGCGCTGGCGCATGCCCGGCATGCTCGTGTTCTGGAGCTCGCTGGCCCTGGCCATCGTCGGCGCGGTCACGATCATCACCTTCACGAGCAACTGGCCGGCAGTTGCTATCTGGTTCGGCGCCCAGGGAATCGGCGGCATCTTCGCCTGGCTGCTTCTGCCCGCAGCGGTCGCCGGATTCGGCGGCTTCCTGGCTCTGCGCCGCGCGACCCCCAAGAACTAGCTACTTCAGGAAGCCATCGACTAAAAGGGCGCGCACCTTGGGCAGCAGCTCGGCGGTCAGCGCTGGCTCGTCCGCGTCGAGCAGCTGGGCGAGGGCTCCGATGATGGCGCCGACGGCGAGCTCACCGTCGCAGGCACCGACCAGCCCGGCCAGGGCGGTGTCGAGCGGCAACGAGCGGCCGAATCCGCTGCCCTGGTGCAGGGTCATGAGCGTCGGATCCTGCTGTCCTGGCCAGTAGTGGCGCTCTTCGGTGACGTCGGAGGCCACGGTGAGATTTGTGCGCAACAGGCGCGCATCATCCGTTGCCGCCTGCCAGTCGTGCGCGGCGAGACACTCGGCGAGGTGCGCGCCGAGCCCGGCCGGGTTGTGGCCCAGGGCATCGGGCAGGCGCTCGAGGCGACGCAGGCCGGGAGCGGTGCCCCGGGTGGATGCGGTTTCCGGCAGGCGCAGCAGCAGGTAGCCGAAGCCGACCCGACCCACTCCGCGCGCCTCGAAGTCGTTCAGCCAGGCCTTGTACAGCCGGTCGAAATCGGGACCGGGGCGGGTGCCGCCGTCGCGGATCCAGGTCTCGGCATACTCGCCCGGCGTCTGCACCTCGCGCTCGATGATCCACGCGTCGAGGGCACCCGGCGTGAGCCAGCGCTCAAGGCGCTCGAAGGCATCCGTTTCACCGTAGTATTCCCAGTTTCCGAGCAGCTGAACAACTCCGCCGGGCGTGAGGTGGTTGGCGGCGCCGCGCACAACAGCCTCGACCAGGGCATCACCGACCATTCCGCCGTCGCGGTACTCGTAGCTCGGCACTCCCTCGGTCCGCGGGGTGATCACGAACGGCGGGTTCGAGATGATGTGGTCGAACCGCTCCCCCGCCACCGGCTCGAACAGGCTGCCGAACCGAAACTCGATGTTGTCGATCTGGTTGAGCTCGGCGTTCAGCGCCGCGAGCTCGAGCGCACGCACCGAGATGTCGGTCGCGACGACATGCTCGGCGTGCCGGGAAGCGTGCATGGCCTGGATTCCGCAGCCGGTGCCGATGTCGAGCGCCCGCTCAACCGCGCGCGGCATCATGAGCCCGCTCAGGGTGCGCGAGGCGCCGCCGATGCCGAGAACGTGACTTTCGCCGAGCGGATGCCCGAGCGCCAGCTCCCCCAGATCGCTCACGATCCACCAGCTGCCGGCCCCGTGCGCGTCGATGAAGCTGTACGGACGGAGGTCGACGAGCGGGCGCAGGAGCGTATCGACGGCGGCCACGAGCCCGAGTCGTTCAGCCCCGCCTGCCCCGAGTGTCGGCAGCGCGGCATCGAGATCGGCACGCGGCACCGCGTCCCCGAGCAGAAACAGCCGGGCCAGCGTCGCGGCGGGTTCATTCCGGCTCAGTTTGACGGCGAGCGTGGCGAGCGCCCGCTGGGCCGGAACCCGCTGGTTGCGGCGGAGGGCGGCATCCGCTTCTATGCCCCACAGTCCGGTCAGGCCAGGAACCGAGAAATGAGCGGCCGCGAGGTCGGTGCGGAGGCGGGGAACGAGAGTTGCAGGAGTCACGGTTCTATTCAACTCGATGCGCGCGGTCACAACCAACGCATGGTGAACGCCCGGGCCACCAGTTCGTTGGCCGGCGGCAGCGTGAGACCGCGCACGACGGCGTTGCGAACGCCGAGTCGCAGACCGTGGGCTGGCCGGCCCATCTGCATGTTGAATCCGGCTTGCAGGGCCGCTCGCCGGGCGGCGCGGCGGCGCGTGCGGTCGTAGCGGGCCAAAACGGATGCCGCCGCTGACGGTTCGAGCAGCGCTCGCTGCACCGCCGGCGCGAGGGCCACGGCGTCGAGCCAGCCGAGGTTCATGCCCTGCCCACCGATCGGGCTGATCTGGTGCGCCGCATCGCCGATCAGCACCACGCGGCCCGTGCACATGCTCCCCGCGAGCCGCTGCTGCACGGCGAAGGCGCTGACAGCCCCGAGCGGCTGGGCAACGCTGACTCCTGTTCGGTGACGGATGAGCGCGGCGAAGTCGGCGCTGTCGGCATCCGTTGCGAGAAAATCGGTCATCGCCACCCACCGACGCCGATCGCCGGGCAGCGGAAACGACTCGACCACGCCGCCGCGCTCGAAGTAGAGCACCGCGCCGGTATCTCTCGGGTCAGGATCGGCGAAGTCACCCATGAGATACGTTTCACCGCGGCCGAGCTGCCGCCAGGCGATGCCTGCCGCCTGACGCACGCGGCTGCGCGCGCCGTCCGCGCCGATCACGTAGCGGGTATCGATCGGGCCGGCGTCGGTCGTGAGTTTCAGGGCGTCACCGCGGTCTTGCACCCCGGACACGGTCACGCCGCTGCGATACAGGCCTGGGCGGAGTTGCTCGAACCGATCGCGCAGCAGGGCCTCCGTCTCGTATTGCGGCAGGGCGACCACGAACGGATACGCCGGCGCGACCTTCTCGAACGACATCTGCCCGAGCCGGCGCGAATCGCAGCGCACCTCTCCCGTGCGAATGCGCACGGCCCGCTCGAGCAGGGCGTCGGTGATGCCAATGGCGGCGAGGGCGGCCAGCGACGGCGGGTGAATGCCGATCGCCCGCGACCGGAGGGACGGCGTCTCGCGCTGCTCCAGCACCTCAACGTCGAGCCCGCCGACGGCGAGTACGCAGGCGAGCATGGTGCCGACCGGGCCGCCACCCACGATGACGACGTCACGCATCAGGCCGCATCCCAGCCCAGCACGAGCCGCGACGGCAGGCCGCGCGACACCGTCCACCCAGCGGGCACCGCCGCCCGCAGCTCGACGGCCGTGTAGCTGCGTTGAATCGAAGTGAGCCCGTCCGGGCGAATATAGGAATGCCGAAAGAACGGCCAGGTCGCCGCCGCGAACCCGAGGTACGCGTAGTTGGAACGCTCCAGATCGGCGTGCAGCACGCGCACGCGAGCGAGATCCTCCGAGTCCACGAGCAGCCCCTTCAGCTCGTCCACGCTCAGATGGTGCAGCACGTGATTGGACACCACGAAGTCGAAGCGCGCGCCCTCTGCGACGAGGTCGGAGCTGAGCGCCCGGCGAAACGAGAGGCCGGCGATCTTCGGCTGGCTGGTCGCGAAGACGTGCGCACGGGCATCCGGATCGATGCCGGTCACGGTGAGCCGCAGTCCGTCGCGCACTGCCCAGCGGGCCAGCGATCGCGAGACATCGCCACCGCCGGAGCCGACGTCGAGCAGCGTCGTTTCGGTCGTGGTGGACAGAGTCGGGCGGATGCTGCGGCGATAGATCCCCGGCCAGCCCGACACGACCGCATTGACCACCTGAAAATTCTGGTACGTGCGCGTGAGCATGGCCGGGTCGCACAGCGGGGAATCCATGATCTCCACGGCCCCATGCGCCCGCACGCGCAGTGACGGAAGGGCCATTCAGCCCTCGATCACGGTCATCAGGCCGGACTCCACGGTGAGACCGGGGCCGAACGCCATGGCGCAGACCCGTTCACCGTCGGCGGTGGCTGGGCCGTCGAGAATTGCCTTCATGACGAAGAGAATGGTCGCGCTGCTCATATTGCCGTTGGTGCGCAGCGTCTCACGCGAAGGCAGCAGCTGGTCGGGGCGGAGTCCGAGTTTGGCCTCGGTCTTGTCGAGAATGCTCCGACCACCGGGGTGGATCGCCCAGTGCTCGATCACCGAGCTCAGCGTGGCCGGCGGCGCGAGGGTGAGGACCGGGGCCGCGCTGGCCGCTGCATCCGCCTCACAAGGGACGGCCACGAGCTGCCGGGTGATCGACGCGTCGCGGGCAAACAGGGGCGCGAGGGCACTCTCGATGTGTTCGTCGATGATGTGCGGAACGTAGGTGCTCAGAATCATTTCGAAGCCCTCATCGCCGATTTTCCAGGCCATGTCGCCCTCACCGACCGGGGTGATGACCGTTTCGAACAGGTCGAGACCGAGGGCTTTCTCGCCGGGCAGCGGTGCCCGGGAGCTGACGATACCGGCGGCCGCGCCGTCGGAGAACAGCGAGGAGGCGACGATGGTGTCCGGGTCGCTCGAGGTGCGCAGGTGCAGCGAGCAGAGTTCGGCGCTGACCACGAGTACGACCGCATTCGGGTCGGCCTCGACGAACTGCTTCGCGGTGCGGAGGGCAGGCATGGAGGCGTAGCAGCCCATGAATCCGAGGTGGTAGCGCTGGGTGCTGGCATTCAAGCCGAGTTCGCGCACGAGCATGTAGTCGGGGCCGGGGGCGTAGAACCCGGTGCAGGAGACTGTGACGACGTGGGTCACATCTTCCGGGCGAATGTCGGGGCAGGCGGCGAGCGCCCGGCGGCCAGCCTCGACGAAGAGTTTGGTGGCTTCCGTGATGTAGAGCTCGTTACGCACCCGGGTACTCGGCACCAGCAGAAGTTGCTGCCGCGCATCGAAGAACTGCGGATCGGCCGAATCGTTGTCGAGGGTGAGCTCGGCAATCACGGTATGTCGGGTTTCAATACCCGACACGTTGAAACTAGTGCTGACCAGCCGTTGTGCCAGTCGGCTGAGTCCGGGCTGGGCGGCGAAAATGTCGCGCACCTGCTCCTGGATCAGAATCGTCGGGGGAACTACGGTCTGGAGCGCTCTCAACGTGACGGCCATGAGTTAGTCTCGCACGTGGTTTCGATTGAGTACACCCCTCCGAGGCCGAATCTCAGGGCGTTGGCGAATCTAGGGCAGTCGAGCGAACAGCCGAGTTCCACTCAGCGCGAGCAGCAGGCCGGCGGTCACGATGGCCGCAACCCCGCCCAAGTAGGCCACGATGGTGCCGAGCGTACCGACGCGCTCGAACAGGCTGCTGTCCAGCACGAGGGTCACGATGAAGGCCACGGCGGAGATCGCCCCGCACCCGATCGACAGCCAGCGCACCACGCGAATCGTCGACTGTCGCAGCCCGGTAAAGGCTGGCCATCGTGAGCTGGGGGCGGCAGCATCCGTTTGCGGCACGACACCTACCCGCGGCCAGGCCAGCACCGCCCCGGCGAGGCACCCCCAGAATGCGACCCAGAGCAGGGCTGCAATCACGTCGCTCGGCCGATGCCACTGGTTGGCAAGCGTGGCCACACCGGCCAGCACGGCGAAAGCGGTGCCCCACCCGGCGACCATCGGGCGCATGCGCGGGCTCGCGACCAGAAAGACCACCAGCGCGGATGCCGCCGCCACCGTCGTATGCCCCGACGGGAATGAGTTTCCGGCGTAGCCCTCGACCGCGAGGTCGGGACGGGCCAGAATGCCATACTTCAGCAGTTGGGCCGAGGCAGTCGCCGCCGCTGCCGCGACCAGGGCAACCACGAGGGTGCGCCAGTTGCGGCGCACGAGCGCGATGACGGCGGTCAGCACCACGCCGAATGCCACGGCGATGTCCGGAACAGAGTCCAGCATCCGACCGGTGAACGAGGTAATGCTGCGACGGCCGAATTCGGCGCCGTCATAGGCAAGCTGGTCGGCTTCCTGGCCGGCGTGGCTGCGCACGAAGAACAGGTAGAGACCGATGAAGGCCACGGTGGTAAGCGCGGCCCCGGCGACGTACCCGAGCGAACCCTGCTTCAGGGAGTTTCGAGGGGACCAATTGCGCACGGTCAAGCATGCCACAGTGTTTCTGGGAGACGCGGTTTCTGGGAGACGCGGTTTCTGGGAGACGCGGTTTCTGGGGCCCGCTACCGGGTAGCGAGAACGACTTTGCCGTGCAGGTGGCCCGCCATGAGGTGGCGGTAGGCGTCCTGCACCTGATCGAGCGGGAACACCCGGTCGATCGGCAGCACGATCTCACCGTGCGCAATCAGTGTGGCCAGCGCCTCGAGGTCGTTGATGTCCGCGAACTGTCCGCCCACCTCGGTTACGCCCGCGCACCCGTACCTCACCGCGCCCGGCCTGCGGCTGCTCATCGTGCACGATGCTCAACACCTCTGGCTCACCAAATTCGTCAATGCGTACGTATCGAGCCATGCCTCAGCCTAGAGGCCCGCTCGTATGTCACCGACCGACCACGAATTGTCTCGCCCATTTACCCCAATTGCTGCACGATTGATGCGTGGCGTACACCGGTTGTTCAAGAACTTCTGATCGAATAGTGTCTACCACCGAGAGGGCATGCCGAAAGAGCGTGCACCCGACAAACGAATGGACGCTCTGTGAGCATTCGAACGGCTGAGTACCCCCGGCCGGACCACTTCCTGTTACACCTGAGCGACACCCACCTGCTGGCGGGAGGCTCAAAGCTCTATGGCAGCGTCAACGCTGAAGCCCATCTGGCCGAGCTGTTCGCCGAGGTCGAGGCATCCGGGGCCCGCCCCGAGGCCATCGTCTTCACCGGTGATCTCGCCGACAAGGGCGAACCGGGCGCCTACGAGCTGCTGCGCAAGATCGTCGAGCCGGCCGCTGCCAGGCTCGGTGCACGCGTCATCTGGGTGATGGGCAATCACGACAATCGTTCGGTTTTTCGCACCGAGTTGCTCGACCAGGCCGCGAGCGAGGCCCCGATCGACCGGTCCTATGACCTCAACGGCCTGCGCCTGATCACCCTCGACACCTCGGTCCCCGGTCACCATCACGGCGCGGTGAGCGACCAGCAGCTGCTCTGGCTCGCCGACGAGCTGCGGGTACCGGCGCCCGACGGCACGATTCTGGCCATGCACCACCCGCCGATTCCGAGCGTGCTCGACCTGGCCAACGCGGTGGAGCTGCGCGACCAAGATCGCCTCGCCAGCGTGCTCCGCGGCACTGACGTGCGCAGCATCATCGCCGGACACCTGCACTACTCGTCCATGGCCATGTTCGCCGGTATCCCCGTGTCGGTGTCGTCGGCCACCTGCTACACCCAGGATCTGAACGTTCCGGTGGGCGGCACCCTGGGTCGCGACGGCGCACGAGCCTTCAACCTCGTGCACGTCTACCCGGGCACCGTGCTGCACTCCGTGGTGCCGCTCGGCCACTATCCAACGCTCGACTACGTCGACGCCGCCGAAAGCGCACGTCGTCTGCGCGCTTCCGGCGTCGAGATCACGCCGTCGGAGACTCTGCCTGCATTGCGTGAGCCGCCAATGACCCGACCGATCCCAGTTCTGCGATAGTGGCAACACTGGCCCGTTCCCACGGTGCCACGATCGGAAAGTACAGCTCCAGAAATTCGGTGACCGCAGCGCGGCGCACCTCGGTGGAAATCTCCGGGTGACTGCCGTCGTTCAGGCAGAACATGTCCTGATCGCGACGCTTGCGCAGGTGATTCATCTGGCGCAGGGCGATGCGTAGTGTCGTCTCGATGTAGAGCGAACGCACCTGAGTTTGGGCGACCGCACGACCGGTCATCAAGGCGTAATAGTGGTACAGCGAGTTGGTGACCGAGATGTCGGTCGCCGAACGAAAACGACTCGCCGCGGTGCGGCTGAAGTCCTCGGGAAATTCCTGTTCCAACTCGAGCAGCACACTCTTGCGCATGGGAGCTGGCGTGTGCTCCAGGTGCCGGGTGGTGACCTTGCCGAAGCGCCCACGCAGCAGCGCCCGGTTCACGCGAGCGGCGTTCTCGAACCCGCTGCGGGTCGGATCGTTCTCGCCGAGGCCGATCCGAGTGGCTGCCTCCACAAACTTGGTCACCCCACCGGGTGAGAAGAACAGCTCCGGACCGACCGGGCGACCGAAGAACATGTCGTCGTTGGAGTAGAGAAAGTGCTCGGCCAGCCCGGGAATGTGGTGCAGCTGGCTTTCCACGGCGTGCGAGTTGTGAATGGGCAGCACGCTCGTGTCGACGAAGAAGTCCTCGCTGCGCATGATGGTGACGCGAGGATGCTCGGAGAGCCACTCCGGCACCGGTGAGTCAGTGGCGATGAAGATGCGGCGAATCCAGGGTGCGAACATGTATACGCTGCGCAGGGCGTACTTGAGCTCGTCGATCTGGCGAAAACGGGCGTCGGAATCGTCACCCTCCCCGATGACATAGGCCTTCATACGTTTGGCACGTTCCCGCTGAAACTCGTCGCTAGAACCGTCGACCCAGCTGAACACCAGGTCGATGTCGAAGGACACGTCGCTGGCCAGGTCGTCGAACATGTTCTGCAAGGTCAGCCAGGTGCGTCCATACAGGTCGATCGTGGTTTCGCGGGCTTCGGAGCGTGGCAGCCGGGTGCGCATGAGCGCGTTCTCGACCGGGGCGATGATTTCATCTTCGCCGAAACGCCACAGCTCGAACTGGAACGCGGTCTGGGCGCCGTAGCGCAGGCGGCCGATCGGTTCGATGCGCGGCCGGTAGACGCGAAAGACGGAGGACTTGCGCAGCGTCATGAGGGCGCCATCGGCGAGCAGAAACTGCTGGCTGACGTTGCCATCGAGCGGCTTGGCGTAGAACGGCTCGTTGGCGAATGCCGCAGTCAGGACCTTGGTGATTTCCTTGCGCCGCTTGCGGTCGACGGCGATGACCGGACGGTTGTGGTCGCCGCGCACGAGTAGAAAGTCGATGCCGGCGTTGGTGAGGGCGTCGTACACGGCCACGAGGTCCTTGACCATGGACTCGTGCGGAGTGTAGTGACCGTTGATGAGGGCGATCTCACCCTTGCGCACGACGAGGTCGTCGCGGTCGAACCGGCGCGTACGGGCATCCGGTGTGATCAGCACCAGCTCCGGCTCGCTGCTGAGCGACAGAGTCGGGATCAGGCCGGTGTTAGTGGGTGGTTCGGGTTCACTGGAGTCGTAGCCCACGGAGTCGGGGCGAAAGGCGTCGGTGTCGAAGATGTCACCGCCGAACGAGTCGGGGTCCCCCTGCTCGCCAGTCTCCGGTTGTGCGTCCGGAATATTGCGTGTCGCCATGGTCCTCCTTGAGAAAGTGGAGCACTCCAGCGCGACCAGCCGGGGGCTGAAACCGAGGAGTGCGGCCGAAAGTGCCGGCGTGAATGGTTCAGAGTGTTTCGCAGCGACGATCTTCTCGAGAAGTGACGAGGTTCTCGATGAGCGACTGGCGTTTGGTGAAACGCGGGGACATTTGTCTTTAGTGTACGTCGCGATGTCGGTAGTTTACTGCGGCGTCTAGCAGCCAGGGAGATGAGCCCAGGAAATGCGAAATGAGGAAGTGGGGCGAGGTTATACCCAGATGTTAGCGCTTGTGAGGCCGCACCGATTGTTGCGCTTCGGCGGCAATTTCGCTCAGGAGTCTGGCCGTGCTCGCGATCGGTGGCAGCTGCGCCGGGTCAGTGATCGGCAGCTGGCAGACGAAGTCGCGGCAGAGGTACGCGGTGGGTTGGCCGGCCTTGGCCGTCCGCGCCAGGAACAGGCCGAAGCCGGCCTCCGCAAATGCTTGGGCCTGTGACTCTGAAACGGATGCGACCACTCCCGCCGCGTGGCGTCGGGCGAGGTCGTGCAGGGTGATGGCCGGGCGGTTTGCCGCGGCGGCACCAAACCGGTCGGGCGAGACGATCACGAGCTGCTCGATCGGGGCGTTAAGTTCGTCGAACAGGCGCAGGGCGGCGCCGTAGGCAAGTGGTCGGCTCGGTGCCAGAGTTGCGACGAGGCCGAGGCCGGCCTGCGCGGCCAAACGATAGCGGTCGTCGCCGGTGAGGCTGTGCAACAGCAGTGCGGCATCCGCTGTGGCGGAGAGTCCGGAGGGGTAGGCACCCTCGGAAGGGTCGATGGCGCTAACCAGGCCCTGCCGGCTGAGCACTGGATCCGCGCCGTTCGGAGAGCGGAAGGCAGGCGCGTCAGTGGCTGCTGGTAGCGTGCTGTCGAGCAGGTGACGAGCCTGGGTGGCGTAGCAAACGTTACCGGTGACGAGCGCGAGTTCGAGGAGTCCCCGTGCGTACATGCCGTAGTCCTCCAGCGTGGCGTTCGCTGTGGAGGTGCGTGCGGCAACGGAGGCACGAACGAGGGTGCCGTCGGCGCGCACGTGGTGTTCGCGCAGGTAGTCGGCCGCGCGGCAGGCGGCGTCAATGAGACGGGGCTGGTCGAAGGCGAAGCCGGCCCGGGCGAGAGCCTGAATCGCGAGTCCGTTCCAGCCGGTGAGTACTTTCGTATCGAGGGCCGGCGGGGTCTGCCGCAGACGGTCGCCCGGTTCGAGTGCGTAGTAGCCGCCCTCGACCCGATGGCCGTCGACGGTGCTTTCCGAGTCTTGGGCGCTGGCAAACCCGCCTCCCGGAAGCTGCATCACGTCACAGAGAAAGCGGGCAATTCCCTCGGCGACGTGACGTACCCACGGTGCGCCGGTGAGCATCCAGGCGCGGGTGTAGAGGCTGAGCAGCTGGGCGTTGTCGTAGAGCATCCGTTCGTAATGTGGATCACTCCAATCACGGTTGACCGCGTAGCGAAAGAAGCCGCCCTCGATCGGGTCGCGAAGCGGTGACGCGCCCATGAGCTTGAGTGTGCGCAGCGCGAGCATTGGCCCGTCGCCGTTCGCGTCGCCGTGCCCGAGCAGAAAGGAGAGGGCAGGGGCCACCGGAAACTTTGGTGCACCGCCGAAGCCACCAAAGCGGGCGTCTTCATAACCGACCAGCTCGGTGACCGCCCGGTCGAGCACTGCGGTGCTGGGATGCAGGGGCACCGCGGCACCACCCGCCGCCGCGGCACCCTCGGCGAGCTCACGCGCCGATTCGGCGAGCAACTCGGCCACCTTGGCGGCGCCGGCCCTGACCTCGGCCCGCCGGGTGTGCCAGGCCGTCGTCACCGCGGTCAGAACGTCGCGAAACGACGGATGCCCCGCCAGGGCCACCGGCGGAAAGTACGTTCCCGCGTGAAACGTCTGCCCGTCGGGGGTGACGAACACGTTGAGCGGCCAGCCGAGTCCCTCGATGAAGGCACTCGCGGCAGAGAGATAGCTCGCGTCGACATCGGGGTGCTCCTCCCGGTCGACCTTGATGCTGACGAAGTGGGTGTTGAGGTACTCGGCAATCGCCGGGTCGCTGAAACTCTCCCGCGCCATGACGTGACACCAGTGGCAGGTGGAGTAGCCGATCGACACCAGCACGGGCACATCGCGCTCGCGGGCTTCGGCAAAGGCTTCCTCGCCCCAGCCGAACCAGTCGACCGGGTTGTCGGCATGGCTGCGCAGGTAGGGGCTGATGGCGTCGGCGAGGCTGTTGGGCATGCTCTATTCTGCGCCCCGTTGCCCGGGCGGGCGAGGTCAGGGCAGCAGGGCAGCCCCGAGCAGGGCGTTGCGGCGGCGTTGAACCCGCACCCAGACCACGAAACCCACGAGGGTGAAGGCGCCGTAGAACAGGTACAGCACGGCCGAGGCGTAGTAGCCGGCGCTGATCAGCAGTGGCACGCCGACCACGTCGACGGCTACCCAGATCAGCCAGAATTCGGTCCAGCCCTTGGCCATTCCGTAGGTCGCCAGCAGCGATCCGGTAAAGATCCAGGCATCCGCCCAGACCGGTTCGAACGAGCCGAGGGCGCGAAAGATGGGGGTGAGCACCAGGGTGCCGGCGACGAGCCCGAACCCCAGCAGGATGCGGGTGCGGTTACCGGCCCAGTGCGGGGCGACGGCAACGTGCACCGCCGAGTTGCGGCTGCGCTGCCACTGTACCCAGCCGAAGATCGACACGATGATGAACATGATCTGCCGGCCGGCCTGCCCGAGCAGATTGACCGGGTTGGGAGTGCCGAACACAGCGCCGAGAAACACGGTGAACAGCAGGGCGTTGCCGATGATGCCGACCGGCCAGGCCCAGATCTTGCGGCGCATGCCGCCGACGGCGCTCGCGATGCCGAAGGCGTTGCCGACGACCTCGCGCCAGAGAATGGTCTGGGTGCCGATCTGCAACTGGGCGTCGAACAGCCATTCAATCGGGTTCATGGGGATCTTTCTGCGCGCGCGGCATGTGCCGCGCCTGACAAAGCGCGGCGCGTCCAATCTACGCCGCTGCCCGGCCCTCTGCCGCCCGATGACAGAGCGGTGGCCCCGCAGAGTCTGCGGGGCCACTCAAACGGATGCTTCGGGCTAGTTCACCTCGTTGGGGTGCGCCGAGACGCGGCCGGCGCGTTCGAGCGCGGAGATCATGGTGACCTCCGTGTGGGTGAGTTCGAAGTCGAACACGTTGAAGTTCTCAATCATGCGCTCCAGCCGGTTCGACTTGGGGAACAGGATGTTGCCCACCTGCAGGTGCCAGCGAATGACGATCTGCGCGGGCGACTTGCCGTGCGCGTCGGCAGCATCCGTTATGATCTGCTCGTCGAACAGGGGGTACTTGCCCTGGCCCAGCGGGCCCCAGGCCTCAATGTTGATGCCGTTTTCGCGAGCGAACGCGGTGACTTCCGGCTGCTGGTGCGCTGGGTGCAGCTCGATCTGGTTGACCGCGGGCACAATGCTGGTCTCGTGCAGCAGGCGGTCCAGGTGCGGCACCAGAAAGTTCGAGACACCGATGGATCGGGCGCGGCCCGATTCCTGGATCTTTTCCAGGGCGCGCCAGCTCTCTACAAACTTGTCGTTCGCCGGAGCCGGCCAGTGAATCAAATAGAGGTCGACGTAGTCGAGGCCAAGCTTCTCGAGGCTCTCCTCGAACGCGTCAAAGGCCGACTCGGTACCCTGACGGTCGTTCCACAGCTTGGTCGTGATGAACAGATCGGAGCGGTCGATGCCGGAGGCGGCCAGAGCCTTGCCCACGCCCGCCTCGTTGCCGTAGATGGCGGCGGTATCGATGTGGCGATAACCGACCGACAGCGCGTCGGCCACGATGCGGGTGGTCTCGTCAGGTTCGACCTTGAACACGCCGAAACCGAGCTGCGGAATCGTGTGGCCGTCGTTGAGGGTGATGGTGGGAACAGATTTCGTCATCCCCTCACCCTATGCGCCCCGAAAGCCGTGCACCCCCCGAATACCCAGTGTTCACTGACCGCGAAAACGCCCTCGGAGTGCGACGAAGTATTATTGGAGCTTCATGGAAACGCTCAACATCACCTTCCCGCCCGAACTGCCGGTCAGCCAGCGCCGCGATGACATCGCCGCAGCCATCCGCGACAACCAGGTCGTCATCGTCGCCGGCTCGACCGGGTCGGGCAAGACCACCCAGCTGCCCAAGATCTGCCTCGAACTCGGCCGCCAGAACATCGGCCACACGCAGCCCCGCCGGCTCGCCGCCCGCACGATCGCCGAGCGCATTGCCGAGGAGCTCGGCCAGGAGGTCGGGCAGCTCGTCGGCTACCAGGTGCGGTTCACCGACAAGGTCGGCGCCGATACCCGGATCAAGTTGATGACCGACGGCATCCTCTTGAATGAGATTCACCGCGACCGCATGCTGCAGAAGTACGACACGATCATCATCGACGAAGCGCACGAGCGCAGCCTCAACATCGACTTTCTGCTCGGCTACCTGCGCCAACTGCTGCCCAAGCGCCCTGATCTGAAGTTGATCATCACCTCGGCCACCATCGATCCGGCCAGCTTCGCAAAGCACTTTGCCGCCGCCGACGGCACCCCGGCGCCGGTGGTCGAGGTGTCCGGGCGCACCTTTCCGGTGGAGATTCGCTACCGGCCGCTGGTGGCCGAGCCCGGCATCGACGACGATGACGACACGACGGATGCCGCTCCCCCGGTCGACCGCGACTACATCGAGGGGATCACCGCCGCCCTCGACGAGCTCGAACGCGAGTCGAACGGTGACGTACTGGTCTTTCTCTCGGGCGAGACCGAGATTCGCGACGCGGCCGACGCCCTGCAGGGTAAATACGCCTCCTCGGCCAGTCGCAACCCGACCGAGGTGCTGCCGCTTTACGGCCGGCTGTCGTCTGCCGACCAGCATCGCGTGTTCCAACCATCGACCGTGGCGGGGGTGAAGCGGCGCATCGTGCTCGCGACCAACGTCGCCGAGACCAGCCTGACGGTGCCGGGCATCCGCTACGTGATCGACGCCGGAACTGCGCGCATCAGCCGGTACAGCGTGCGCTCGAAGGTGCAGCGGCTGCCGATCGAAGCCATCTCGCAGGCCTCGGGCAACCAGCGCAGCGGCCGGAGCGGGCGCACCAGCGACGGCATCGCCATCCGCCTGTATTCCGAGGAAGACTATCTGCGGCGCCCGGAATACACCGAGCCGGAGATTCTGCGCACCAACCTCGCCGCCGTCATTCTGCAGATGATCTCGCTCGGGCTCGGCGATATCGCCTCGTTCCCGTTTTTGACCCCGCCGGATTCCCGCAATATCAAGGACGGCCTCGACCTGCTCGCCGAACTCGGCGCGATCGAGGCAGAGGGAGCCGGCCGCACCAAGAGCGGCCGCGGCCGCGTTGCAACGGATGCCGCAGCCCCGGCCACCCCGCGCCTCACCCGAATCGGCCAGCAACTCGCGCAGCTGCCGATCGACCCGCGGTTTGGCCGCATGGTGATCGAGTCGAAAACCCAAAGCACCAGCCGCGAAGTCATGGCGATCGTGGCCGGGCTCACCATTCAGGACCCGCGGGAGCGCCCGCTCGAGCGGCGTGCGCAGGCCGACCAGTTCCACGCGCGATTCGCTGACCCCACGAGTGACTTCCTCAGCCTGCTCAATCTCTGGAACTACCTCGAGAAGCAGCAGTCCGAACTGAGCTCGAGCGCCTTTCGGCGGCTGTGCAAGAACGAGTACCTCAACTACCTGCGGGTGCGCGAATGGCAGGACGTGCTGCGCCAGTTGCGCCAGCTGGCCAAACCGCTCGGCCTGCACCTCGGTGAGCCGAGCGCGAACCCCGACGGCGTGCACCGCTCGCTGCTGGCCGGGCTGCTCTCCCACATCGGGCTGAAGGACGTCGCCAAGAAGGACTATGTCGGGGCGAGGCAGCAGCGCTTCGTGCTGTTTCCCGGCTCGACCCTCGCGAAGAAGCAACCGAACGCTGTCATGAGCGCCGAACTGGTCGAGACCAGCCGACTGTTCGCCCGCATGAACGCTGTCGTCGACCCGGCCTGGGCCGAGCCGCTCGCCGGCGACCTGTGCAAGCGCAGCTACTCCGAACCGCACTGGGAGATGAAGCAGGGCGCCGCCGTCGTGTACGAACGCGTGACGCTGTACGGCGTGCCGATCGTGGCGCGGCGCCGGGTGCAGTTCTCCCGCATCGACCCGGCCTATGCCCGCGAGCTGTTCATTCGGCACGCTCTGGTCGAGGGCGAGTGGGACCGCGCGTCGGGGCCGCAGTCTGTCGCCGCCGAGAAAGAAGCCGACCGCGGCGGTCGCGGGCCTTCGCGCAGCGAGCGCGTCAGCATCTCCGTGGACGGGGGCGCTGCCTCGGGCGGGCGCGGGTCCGGCGGCGCGCCCGCGGTAGGCTCCAGCGCGAGCCGCGGCGGAAGGCCCGGCCAGACCGGCGACCCCGGCATGTGGGCGTTCGAACGGGCCAATGCCCGGCTGCGGGAGGAACTGGCCGAGCTGGAGGAGCGCACCCGGCGCCGGGACATCCTCTTTGACGACGAGGCTGTCTTCGACTTCTACCAACGGCGCATTCCGGCTGATGTCTCGTCGACCAAGAGCTTCGAGGGCTGGTGGCGCAGTGCCCGCTTCGACACCCCCGACCTGCTCACGATGACCGCCGACGCGCTCGTGGCCGAAGACTCCCCCGAGATCGACGAGGGGCTGTTTCCGCCGAGCTGGCAGCAGGGTGACCAGCGCCTGACCCTCGGGTACCGCTTCGAGCCCGGTGAGGAGGACGACGGCGTAACCGTGCGCATCCCGCTCGCCCTGCTCGCCCGACTGTCGCCGAACGGATTCGACTGGCAGGTGCCCGGCCTCCGCGCCGAACTCGTGACCGCCATGATCAAGTCGCTGCCGAAAAGCATCCGGCGCAATGTCGTTCCGGCCGCCGACTGGGCCACGCGACTGCTCGGCGAGCTGCCCGGCGAACCCGGAATTGTGGAGACTCTGCCGACGCCGGTGCCCGAGGTTTCGTTCGCTGAGACCCTCGCCGCGCTGATTCAGAAGCTCACCTATGTGCCGGTCACCGCACGCGACTTCGAGCTCGGCCGCGTTCCCTCCCACCTGCGCATGACCTTCGTCGTCACCGACGAGCGCGGCCGCACGGTCGCCTCCGACAAGGACCTCGCCGACCTGCAGCGCCGCCTGGTCACCCGGGTGCGGGAGAGCGTCGCGAAGGCGACCAGCGCCGCCGCCCCCAGCAATGCCATCGAACGCGGCGGCATCACCACGTGGGACCTCGGTGAACTCCCCCGCTTCCTCGACACGAAGCAGGGTGACAACACGATTCGCGGGTATCCGACGCTGGTCGATGACGGGGCATCCGTTTCTATTCGCATGATGAGCACCGAGCTGGAGCAGGCCCGTGCGCTGCCCCGCGGGGTGCGGCGGCTGCTGCTGCTCGCGACGCCGTCGCCGGCCGCGTACGTACAGCAGCACCTGACCGCGGCCGAGAAGCTTTCGCTCGCGACCAGCCCGTACAAGAGCACGCAGACCCTGTTCGAGGATTGTCTCGCGGCCGCGGTCGATGACGTATTGTTTCGCGTGCGTCCAGGCGGCCAGGTGTTCATGAAGGCGGAGTTCGACACCATTCGCGACCGGGTGTCGGGGGTCGTGATGGATTCCATGTTTGAAACTGTCGGCCTGGTCGCCCGCATTCTGACCGCCCAGCGCCTGGCCGATAAGGCGCTCAAGGCCGCGACCAGCATGGCGCTGCTGCCCGGAATCAGCGATGCCCGCCAGCAGCTGACAGCGCTGGTCTACCCCGGGTTCGTCAGCGATACCGGCCTCGCCCGGCTGCGCCACCTGCCGCGCTACCTCGGCGGAATCAGCGCCCGGGTGCCGAAACTGGTCGACAATCCGAGCCGCGACCGGGTCTGGATGAACGAGACCCAGGCCGCAACCACCCGGTTCGAGAACGCCGGCGGAACCATTCCCCTGAAAGCGGATGCCGCGGCATCCGTTCTGCGCGCCCGCTGGATGATCGAGGAGCTGCGCATCAGCTTGTTTGCGCAGGAGCTCAGAGCGGCAGAGCCCGTCTCGCTGCAGCGTATCCAGAAGGCGCTCGCCGGATAGTTCACGCCCCAGGCCCACCTTATGAACCCGGGCCCAGTCTATAAACTGGGCCCGGGGACGGGGCCCGGGCCCCGTCCCCGGGTGGTGGTGCGGGGCTAGAGCACCTTGGAGAGGAAGGCCTGGGTGCGGTGGTGCTGGGGGTTGGCGAGCACCTCGGTGGGCACGCCGCTCTCGACGACGACGCCGCCGTCCATGAAGACCAGGGAGTCGGCGACCTCGCGGGCGAATCCCATCTCGTGGGTGACCACGATCATGGTCATGCCATCGCGAGCGAGGCCCTGCATCACGTCGAGCACCTCGCCGACGAGCTCGGGGTCGAGCGCACTGGTGGGCTCATCGAACAGCATGAGCTTGGGTTCCATGGCAAGGGCACGAGCAATAGCGACCCGCTGCTGCTGACCGCCGGAGAGGTGCGCCGGGTAGTAGTCGGCGCGTTCGGCCAGTCCCACCCGGGCCAGCAGGGCGCGAGCGTTGGCCTCGACCCCGGCCTTGGACAGGCCTTTGACCCGGATCGGCGCTTCCATGACGTTCTGCAGCGCGGTCATGTGCGGAAACAGGTTGAACCGCTGGAACACCATGCCGATATCGCGACGCTGCCGGGCGGCCTCCTTCGGGCGCATCTCGTAGAGCTTGTGGTTGGCTTCGCGGTAGCCGATGAGCTCGCCGTCGACACTGAGGCGTCCGGCCGAGACGACCTCGAGGTGATTGATGCAGCGCAGGAAGGTGGACTTGCCCGAGCCGCTGGGCCCGACCAGGCACATGACCTCGCCGCGCTTGACCTCGAGCGAGATGCTCTTGAGCACCTCATTGGAACCGAAGCTCTTGGAGACACGGTCGGCGACGACCATGGGGGTATCGGGCATCAGCGGTCTCCCTTGTGCGGGTCGGTGGGGGGAAGCACCACGGTGGGCTGGCCGCTGCCGACGACCCGGGTGACGCCCGTGATCGACGCGGTGGCGTCATCCGCTTTCTTGTCGGGGCGGCGGTCGCCGATGCCGCGGGCGAACCGCTTCTCGAGGAAGTACTGGCCGACCATGAGGATGGAGGTGAAGAACAGGTACCAGATCGACGCGACGATGAGCATCGGCACCGTTTCGAAGGTGACCGCGGCGATATCGCGGGAGCGGGTGTAGAGCTCGAGCGTGAACGGGATAGCCGTCACGAGCGAGGTGGTCTTGAGCATCGAGATGACCTCGTTGCCGGCCGGCGGGATGATCACCCGCATCGACTGCGGAACGATGACGCGCACCATGGTCTGGAACCAGCTCATGCCGAGCGCGGTGGCGGCTTCTTCCTGCCCGCTGTCGACCGAGAGCAGGCCGGCCCGCACGATCTCCGCCATGTAGGCGGCTTCGTTGAGCGCGAGCCCGATGATCGCCAGGATGAACGCGGAGAGCGCCACCCGGGTGGGGAAGGACACCCACGGGTCGGTGAATGGGAGTCCGATGTCAATGGACTGGTAGATCGTGCCGATCAGGCCCCAGAACACCAGCTGCACGTACACCGGGGTGCCGCGGAACACCCAGAGGTAGACCCACGCGATGCTGTTGACCACTGGGTTGGGTGACAGCCGCATGATCGCGAGGGTCACCCCGAGGATGATCGCGATGATCATCGAGTACACCGTGAGCTGCAGGGTCACGAACGCCGCCTGCGAGATGCGCTGGTCGAACAGATACTTACCGACGGCCGGCCAGTCGTAGGCCGGCCGCATCGCCGCATCGGCGACGAACAGCGCGACAATGAGCAATAACACCACCGCGAAGGTGTTGCGCCACGGGTGGCGCAGGCGAATCGCCTTGATTCCGGGCTCCGTCTTGCCGCCCGGCGCGGCCGTGTCAGTCATGATGTGAGTCGCTTACTGCTCTAGCCGTTGGAGGCGGCGTTGATGGTGATGGTGTCGATGCCACCGTCGGTGACACCCCACTTGTCGAGGATCTTGCCGTAGGAACCGTCATCGACCATGGACTGCAGGGCGGCCTGCACGGCCTTGGTCAGCTCGGAACCCTTGTTGACGGTGATGCCGTAGGGCGCCGTGTCGAAGCTCTCGCCGGCCGGCTGCAGCTTGCCGCCCGACTTGGAGATGGCGTAGAGGGTGACGGGCGAGTCGGCGCTGAGGGCGGCGGCCTTGCCGAGAATGACAGCGTTGGTCGCTTCGTCCTGCGAACCGTAGGGCAAAATCTCGATCTTGTCCTTGCCAGCGGCGAGGCAGGCGTCATTCTTGGCGGGCAGCTCGTCGGTGTATTCCACCGTGCCCGACTGCACGGCGACGGTCAGGCCGCAGGCGTTGTCGGGGTCGACGGTCGTTCCGGCGGGCGAGGCCCAGAGAATGCCGGCGTTGTAGTAGTTGACGAAGTCAACCTGCTTCTCGCGCTCGAGGTTGTCGGTGAACGAGGATTCGCCCATGTCGACGGTGCCGCCGGTGATGCTCGGAATGATGTTGTCGAACGATGCAATCTGGTACTTGGTCGTCAGGCCGAGCTTGGCGGCGATGCCGTCGGAGAGTTCGATGCCCCAGCCGATCGGTGCGCCGGCATCGTTCTTGAACTCGTTCGGCGGGTAGGCCGCATCGGTTCCGATAATGAGCACGCCGGCGCTCTTGATAGTGGCGGGGAGCAGCGCGACGGCTGCGGCATCCGCTTCAATGGTGGCAGCGGCGCCGGGCGTCGTGGCGGCCGGAGTCGAGTTGTCGACACAGCCGGTGAGCAGCAAAACGGCGGCGGCGGCAAAAGCCGGAACGAAATAGCGTGCGCGCATGGCACTTCCTTCTTGATTTGGTCGAAAGTGCGGGATTCGCCAGTGAATCCCACACGCGGGTAAGACTTATCGAGCCTAATGCACACCGGCGCGCGCGAGAATCGAGACGGCACCCCCCATCCGCCGTTTTTTTGACGAGCGGATGCTGCGGATCTATCGTCAAGAGGTGCCCACCACCACCCCGAACATTCTGTACACCTCCCCCGACGATCCGCTCGCCGCTCCTCTCGTGGCTGAACTGTCGCGGGAGTACGACGAACGCTACGGCCTGAACGACGGCATTCCGTCGTCGGTCGAGCTCAGCCGCTACCCGACCCGGCGGTTTCAGCCGGTCGACGGTGGTACTTTTCTGCTCCTGGTCGAAAACGGGCAGGCGGTGGCCGGCGGAGCTTTCATGCGGGCCGACGACGACACCATCGTCGAGGTCAAACGGGTGTGGACGCACTCGGCGCATCGTCGCCGCGGGCTGGCCCGTCAGGTGGTGGCCGAGCTCGAAGCGGAAGCTGCACGGCGCGGCATTCGCTCGATCGTGCTGACCACGGGAGCCCGCCAGCCGGAGGCAGTGGCGCTCTACCTCGCGCTCGGCTACGAACCGCAGTTCGACCTGGACGAGGACTGGGAGTCGATCGGGTATTTGGAGTTTCGCAAGCAGCCTTCGGTCGTCGACGAGTCGGGCCAGACGCCGCTCTGACGGCACGCACACAACGGATGCCGCGCGCCCAGCTGGGCCAGCGGCATCCGTTTTTTGAAGCGTGCTACTGGTTGACGGCGGCGGCGAGCAGGGTGACGTAGTCGTCGAGGCCCCAGCTCAGCGAGAGTCCGGTGGGCGGCGAGACCGAGCTGATGAACGCGGCGCCGACCGGGCTTGCAACCGTGCCGGCCTGCACCTGCGGCATCGCCTGGGAGTAGCTGGCGTCCAGGAACGCATCCGACTGTTCTTGAGTGGATCCGAAGTTGACCAGCAGGTCGCTGGAGAGTTGGTCGAGCTGTTCGTAGCTGAGCGTGTAGTAGAAGCTGGCCTCGTCGGTGGCGAGCTCATCGACGGCGGGGGCGCTGACGAAGCCGAGGTCGAGCGTGAAGGCGACGCGCGGGTCTTCCTTCTTATAGACGTAGAAGGTTCCGTCGCTGTCGCTCGTGAGGGCGATGGTCTTTTCGGCGAATTCGGGGTGCGCGGCGGCTTGGTCAGCGATTTCAGTGTCGATGGACGCAAGCAGAGCGGTCGCCTCGGTGCTCTTGCCGAGTGCGGTGCCCGTGATCTCGATCAGATCGCGCCACGGGGTGGCCCAGGCGTCACCCGGGTAGGCGACGACCGGCGCGATCTTGCTGAGCAGGTTATATTCCTCTTCGGTGATACCGGAATACGCGGCGAGAATAACGTCGGGTGCGGCCGCGGCGATGTCCTCGTAGGGCGGCTCCTCGGTGTCGGGCAGTACGACCGGCATTTCCTGGCCCTTGAGCGCATCGGAGATCCACGGCAGTACGCCATTCTTGTCGCCGCCGTAGCTCTGGAACGGAATCGCCACCGGTATCACGCCGAGCGCAATCGCGTCATCGGCACTGCCCCAGCCCCAGGCTACGACGCGGGTCGGCTGCTCATCGATCGTGGTTTCGCCGAAGGCGTGCTCGATGGTGACGGGAAAGCTGCCGGATGCAGCGGTGTCGGCGGCGGGGGCCGTCGCGGCGGCGGTGCATCCGCCGAGCCCCAGGGCGAGGATACTCGCTGCGGCCGCGAGCGTGATGGTCAGGCATCGGGACACGAATTTCTCCAGTTCGTTGGCAACAATACTTAGGGTAGCCTACCCTAACTTTAGACCTGCTGGTGTAGCCGGGAACGAGTCGCGGGCGCAGGATCGGCGGGCGCCGGATCAGGGTCGGCCGCTCGCCCGTGGAACCGGCCGATCGGAACGACCATGGGCGCACCACAGACCGGATCTGGCACGATCCGTGCCTCGAGGTCGAAGGCAGAGCGCACGATCTCGGCGGTGAGCGTGTCGGCGGGCGCGCCAGTCGCGATGATTTTGCCGGCGCGCATGACGACGAGGTGGTCGGCGTAGCGGGCGGCGAGGTTGAGGTCGTGCAGCACCATCACGACGGTCGTTCCGTGTTGGCGGTTGCGCTCGAGCAGCAGGTCGAGCACTTCGATTTGGTGGGTCACGTCGAGAAATGTCGTGGGTTCGTCGAGCAGCAGAATCTCGGGGTCCTGGGCGAGGGCCATGGCAATCCAGACCCGCTGCCGCTGCCCGCCGGAAAGGTCTTCGAGGTGGCGGGCTGCAAGCTGCTCGGTGTTCGTGGCGGCCATCGCCGCGGCGACGATCTCGTCGTCGGTACTCGACCACTGCCGAAACCAGCCCTGGTGCGGGTAGCGGCCTCGCCCGACGAGGTCGGCCACGGTGATGCCGTCGGGAGCGATGGGCTGCTGCGGCAGCAGTCCGACGACGGTCGCGACCTTCTTCCCTGGCAGCGCTGCGATGTTGCGGCCACCCAGAGTGACCTGGCCGGCATCCGGTTTGATCAGTCGGGAGAGCCCCTTAAGCAGGGTGGATTTGCCGGAAGCGTTGGCGCCGACGATGACCGTGATCGCACCGGGGATGACCTCGAAGTCGAGGCCGTCGATGATGGGCGTGTGGTCGTAGCCGAGGGTGATGCCTTCGGCGCGCAGTTGGTGGGTCATCAGGCGCCCTTTCCGGTTTTGTTGCTGGTGGCGAGCAGCCAGAGCAGATAGGGGGCGCCGATCGCGCCCGTGATGATTCCGGCGGGGAGTTCGAGCTGCCCGGGCAGCAGATGCTGTGCCGTGAAATCGGCCACGGCAGTGATGAGGGCGCCAACGAGTGCCGCGGGCACGAGTGCGAGGCCGCCGGTGCCGAGCACGCGCCGGGCGATCGGTGCCGCCACAAAAGCCACGAAGGCGAGCGGACCGACCGCCGCGGTCGCCGTCGCGGCGAGGGCAACCGCGACTACGAGCAGCAGGAGTCGAGTGCGTTCGGCCCCGACACCGAGGCTTGCTGCGAGGTCATCGCCGAGTTGCAGGGCTTGCAGTCGCCCGTCAGCCAAGCGAATAACCGGCAGCAGCACGAACAAAACGAGGGCCACGACGGCGATGTCCTGCCAGCGGGCGCCGCTCACGCTGCCGACCAGCCAGAGCAGCGCGCCCTGCGCGTCGTTCAGGTCGGCGCGGGACAGCAGGTAGCCGAGCACGCCCTGCACCATGAAGGCGACGCCCACGCCGATCAGCACGAAGCGATAGCCGACCACACCGCCGCGCCAGGCCAGCAGGTAGATGGCGCAGGCGACAATGATGGCTCCGGCGAAGGCGGCGAGGGAGGTGGCGACACTTCCGAAGCCGAGAATGAGCATGCTGAAGACGGCGGCGGCGCTCGCTCCCCCGGTGACTCCGATGATGTCCGGGCTGGCGAGCGGGTTGCGCAGCACGGTCTGGAACAGGGCGCCGGACAGCGCGAACGCCACGCCGACGAGCACGGCGAGGGTCAGTCGGGGCAGGCGCAGCGAGAGCACGATGAAGTTTTCGCCCTGGCTGCCCTGGCCGGTGAGGGTGCGAAGCAGGTCCGGAACGCTGAGCGAGTACGCGCCGACGGCGAGGCTGAACGCCGCGACGACGACGAGGGCAGCCAGGAGTACGAGCACGACGCTCCGGTTGCGCAGGCCGCGCTGGGCGCGCGCGTGCGCCAGGGGGGTAGCATCCGCTCTCTGCAAAGTTGTCATCACAGGCCTGCCAGTTTCACGCGACGCACCAGGGCGATCAGCACCGGCGCGCCGAGAAACGCGACGACGAGACCGGCCTCGATTTCGCCGGGCTGGGCGATGAGGCGACCGAGCACGTCGGCGAGCACGAGCAGGGTCGGGCCGAACAGCGCCGAGAACGCGATGATCAGGCGGTAATCGGGGCCGGTGATCCACCGGGCCACGTGCGGCACGGCGAGGCCGACGAACACGATCGGGCCGGCCATCGCCGTCGCCGAGCCACAGAGCAGCACGATGGCGACGGCGCAGACGATGCGGGCGGTAATCAGGTTTTGGCCGAGGCCGCGGGCGAGGTCGTCGCCCAGCGCGAGGGCGTTGAGCATGCGGGCGGCCACGATCGCCAGCACCAGACCAACCAGGATGAACGGGGCCAGCGGCAGGGCGGCGTCGAGGCCGCGTGCCACGAGCGACCCGGCCGCCCAGAACCGGTAGCGATCGAAGGCTTCGGTGTCGGCGAGCAGCACGATAGTGATGAGCGAGGTGAACGCGGCGGTCAGCGCGGTTCCGGCGAGGGCGAGCTTGACCGGCGTCGCACCCTCACGGCCGAGAGAACCGATGAGGTACACGATGGTGGCCGCGACGGCGGCGCCCGCGAAGGCGAACCAGACATAGCCAAGCGAGGACGTCACCCCGAACCAGGCGATCCCGGCGACGACGAACAGCGAGGCGCCGGCGTTGACGCCGAGCAGGCCGGGGTCGGCGATCGGGTTGCGCGTGACGCCCTGCATGAGAGCGCCGGCCAGGCCGAGGGCGAGGCCGGCGAGCAGGCCAACGGCGGTGCGCGGCACCCGCAGGTCGAGAATGACGGTGTGGTCGGTCAGGGTGCGGTCCGGGCTGAACAGGGCGTTCCACACGGTGCCGGGGGCGATCTCGCGGGTGCCGACCAGGAGCGATGCGGCCACGCTGAGCCCGAGCAACCCGACGGCGAGCGCGAAGCCGATGACGACCCGGCGCGGGCGGGCGCACGGTGACACCGGCACAGCCACGGGTCGATCCGGAGCCAGGGTCATTGAGCTTCGGACCGGCCGAGCCGCCAGTAGCCCATGAAAGCCACCCTTGAGCGGTCGATGCCGGTCTGACTCACCAGAAACCGTCGCAGGAGTTTGATCGTGCAGGATTCTCCGGCGAGCCAGGCGTAGAACCCGGCCCCGTTCTCTTCGGCGGGCGATTCCCAGAGCACGTCACAGTCCACGTCGACCTCGGCGAGCGGCTGCGGGGCCGCCGCGACCGCGGCCTCGACCAGGGCGCGATTGCTCGCAACCCAGCCACGCACTGCGGCGTCGAGGCGCTCTCCGTGCGGCGCCCGATCGCGAGCCAGCCAGGTGATCTCGCACCCTGCGGGCAGAACGAGAGGCAGGGCATCCGCCCCAGTGGGTATCTCGATGAAGGCGTGGGCGCGGCGGCCGGCCGGCAGGCTTTCGAGGATGCTGCAGATGGCGGGGGCGGCGGTCTCGTCGCCGGCCAGCAGCAGGTCGGTCGCCTGGCCGGGGTGCCAGTCGAGGCCGATGGAACGACCCGGGCTGCGCTCGTCGGGGCCGACGATGACGACGTCACTGCCGATGGAAACGGCCTGCAGCCAGGGCGCAGCCGGGCCGAGTGCGCCGTGAGCGGCGTGGGTGACGAAATCCACGTCGAGTTCCCGCTGTTCGGGGCGCACGGCGCGAATCGTGTAGGTGCGAAAAGGGTTGCGATCGGCGTAGGGCAGTGCACGCCAGCGGTCATACCAGCGGCCCGTGGCAATGGTTTCCTCGTAGTCGGCGCCGATATCGGAGAGTCCCCGGCCGGGCAGCGGAAACACGATCTTGACGCGCTGGTCCAGCCCGGCCGTGCCGAAGGTGTCGAACTGTTCACCGAAGAAGGTCACCCGGGTGAAATGTTCACTCAATAAGCGGATGCCGACGACCGTCGCGCGATAGGGCCGGTAGGCCGGGCGGTCAGCGACCGTCATAGCGCCGGGGCCGGTCACGCTCGGTAAGGTAAGCATTACCTTAGTATGGCATGCCTTGCCTCAGATCAGGCTGTACGGTCTGAAACTGTCCTGGCGCGCTGACTCCCCAGTTTTCGATTCAACCGACCCTAGACTGAAATCATTGTGAAAAGTTACTGGACCCTTCTGCGCACGCCGGGCGTATCCCGCCTGATCGGCGCGCAGTTGACGGCGAGGTTTCCCTTTGGAATGCTCTCCCTCGCCTTTCTCATTCACATCGAGCGCATCTTCGATTCGTACGGTGCGGCGGGGCTCGTTCTGGGCGCGATGAGTATCGGCCAGGCCATCGCCGGTCCCCTGACCAGCCGGCTGATGGGCCGGCTCGGCATGCGCCCGGTCATCATCGCGACAATGTTCATCTGCGCCGTGTCGATCGTGGTCATGTCACTGGTTCCGCTGTCGGTACTGAGCCTGATGCTCATCGGATTCGTCGCCGGACTGTCGACCCCGCCGATCCAGCCGGCCGTGCGCACCATCTACCCCAAAATCGTCAACTCCCGCCAGCTCACCCCGCTGTTCTCGCTCGACGCCTCGGCGCAGGAGATCATCTGGGTGCTCGGGCCGGTGATCGCAACCTTCGTGGCTTTGCAGGTATCGACGACCGCGGGCATCCTGCTCGCCGCGTTCTTTCTGGTGGCCGGCGGAATCTGGTTCGTCTCGCTGCCCGAGGTCGGCCGGGTGCGCATCCCCCGCAGCCGGCGCAAGCTCGGCGTCGTGCTCAAAAAGCCCGAGGTACTGCTCAGCACGATCGTCGGGTTCACGTTGGTCGCGGCCTGCGCCGCCGTGGAAGCCGGGGTGGTCGCGGTGTTCGGCCACGGCAGCGCCGATGCCGGCTGGGTGCTCGGCATCTTCGCCATCGGCTCGCTCATCGGTGGGCTCGCCCTCGGCCACGCCCCGATCGGCCCCTGGGCGCTCGCTGCCCGCATGCTCATCGTCACGATCGGCCTCGCCCTGGCCAGCCTGTGGCTCACCTTCTGGTGGCTGTCCTTTGCCCTGCTTCTGGCCGGGGTCGGCATCGCCCCCGCCTTCGCCGTTCTGTTCGGCATCGTCTCGGCCAGCGTCAAGTTCAGCGACACCGCCGAAGCCTACGGCTGGGTCGGCACCGGCCAGCTGATCGGCGCCGCCATGGGCTCCGCCATTGCCGGGTTCTCGATCGACCACTCCGGACCGGTCTCGGCCATCTACGTCGCCGCCGGCTTCGCCGCCCTGGGCTGCATCATTCCCGCGCTCGGCCGCCGCTGGCACCCCGACCTGCGCGGCCGCGACATCAGCCCCATCCCCGACACCGAGCCCATTCAGATTCAGGTCTCGTAGCATTATGGGATGACCTCCCTCACGCTCAATGACGGCCACGTGATCCCCCAGCTCGGTCTCGGGGTCTATAAAGTAGCGGATGCCCTCGCCGCCGACACCGTCGAGGTCGCCCTCGCCGCCGGGTACCGTCACGTCGACACCGCAGCCCTCTACGAGAACGAGGTCGGCGTCGGGCAGGGTCTCGCGCGCTCGAACGTGCCCCGCGAGGACGTGTTCGTGACCACCAAGGTGTGGAACGACCGCCACTGCTACGACGAAACGCTGAAAGCGTTCGACGAGAGCCTGGCCAAACTCGACCTCGACTACGTCGACCTCTACCTGATCCACTGGCCGGCCCCGACCCAGAATCGCTACGTCGAGACCTATCGGGCGCTCGAGGCGATCCGGGCCACGGGCCGCGCCCGCTCGATCGGCGTCTCCAACTTTCATCCGCACCACCTCGACCGGCTGCTGAATGAGACCGAGGTCGTTCCGGTGCTCAACCAGGTGGAGTTGCACCCGTGGCTGCCGCAAGCCGAGGTGCGCGCGTATGATGCGGCCCACGGCATCCTGACCGAAGCGTGGTCGCCGCTGGCTCGCGGGCGTGCGATCGGCAACCGGGCCCTCGATGCGATCGGCGCCAGGCACGGCAAGTCGGCCGCGCAGATCGTGATCGCCTGGCACCTCGCGCTCGGCAACGTGGTCATTCCCAAGTCGGTCACGCCGGCGCGCATCCGCGCCAACATCGACGTGTTCGACATTTCCCTCGACGCCGACGACCTCGCGGCGATTGCCGGTCTGGAAAGCGGCGAGCGCACCGGCAAGGACCCCGACGACCTCGACTGAGCCCTATAGGGGAACGAGGGCGTCCGGCCCGAGCGGGTCTGGCACGTCTTCGGCGTTCGGCAGGATGCTGATGAACCGGTAAAACACGATGCCGAGCACCGTCGCGACTACGCCGCCAATGATGAAGGGCAGGGCAAGATCGATGCGCCCGACCAGACCGCCGAGCACGCTCCCGATCGGTGTCGCTCCCCAGAGCAGGGTGCGCCACGTGCCGTGCACTCGCCCGAGCAGATGTCCCGGAATGATGCTCTGCCGCAGGGACATCACCAGAATGTTCCAGACTGTCACCGCGCCGCTGCTCACCGCGAAAAAGATCACGGTCACCCACAAGTTGGGCCAGAGGCCAACAATCAGGAACGCCAGGCCGCTCAAGACCAGCATGATCGCCATGGTCGGCCCGGCATTCAAGCCGTTCTTGAGCGGTGCCGTAAAAACCGATCCAACGATGCCGCCGATCGCGCCGCTCAGCATGAAGACTCCGAACCAAGCCTCCGGTACCGCGAGCGGTCCGAGCACGAACAGCACGAAGCTGGCCGTGGCGAAGGAGAACGCGAGTCCGATGGTAGTGCTCAGCAGCCAGAGCGTGACCAGCATGCGGCTCTTCACGATGAAACGGTAGCCGTCGACGAACTGGCGATACCAGGCGGCTTCGGTCTGGTCGCCGATCAGAGCGTGCTGCCGTCCCGACGCGATCTTCGGCAGGAACAGCGCGAGCGCTGCGGCGACCAGAAAAGCCACCGCGTTCGCACCGAGCGGAATCAGCACCGAAACGGCGAACAGCAGGCTGGTGAGCGGCCCGGCCAGAAAATTCTGCACCACGAGCTCGCCGGCCTCGATGCGGGAATTGGCGCGGGGCAGGTCGGCGCGGCCGATGATGCTCGGAACGACCGCGCGGGTCGCCCCGTCGTACACGGTCTCGAACGCACCATAGATGAAAATAAGGGCGTACAGCCAGACGATGGTGAGGGCATCCGTTGCGGTGAGCACACACAGGGCGACGGCGAGGATCATGCGCACGGTGTTGGCGAGTGCGAGGGCGATGCGACGGTCGATGCGGTCGACCAGGATGCCGGCCGGGATGGCGCAGAGCAGCCACGGCAGCATCGCCATGGCCGCGATACCGGCGATCAGCAGGGGGTCGTCGGTGAGCCGCGCCGCGAGCAGGGGCAGCGCGGTGCGCGCGATACCGTCACCGAGATTGCTCGCGAGGCTCGCCGTGAACAGGTTGTTGAAGGCCGGCCCGAGGCCGCCCGACAGGCGACGCCGCATCACCAGCGGGGGTGAATCTGCTCCCGCAGGAGCCGATCGTAGACATCCTGCACGCCCTCGTTAAAGGCGAGGTCAAGTGGTTCGGCAACGCCCGCCGTGGCATTGCCCTGCGCCTGCGCGACCGAGCGAGCGCCGGGAATGACGGCGCTCACGCCGTCGATCTGAGCAACCCAGGCCAGCGCAGCCTGCGCGGGAGTGAGGCCGGCCGGGGCCAGAGCGGCAAATTCAGTCGCGGCCTGCAGGCCTACCTCGAAGTCGACGCCGGAGAAGGTCTCGCCAACGTCGAAGTGGCTGCCGTCACGGTTGAAGTTGCGGTGGTCGCTCTCGGCGAACACCGTCTCGCGGGAGTATTTGCCGGTCAGCAGTCCGCTGGCCAGCGGCACCCGCGCGATAATGCCGACCCCGGCCTCCCGCGCGGCGGGCAGCACCTCATCGAGCGGCTTCAGTCGAAACGCGTTCAGGATGATCTGCACGGTGGCGACGCCGGGGTGGCTGATCGCGGCGAGGGCCTGGGCGCAGGTCTCCACGCTCACGCCGTAGTTGCTGATGACGCCCTCGTCGACGAGGGTGTCGAGCGCGTCGTAGACCTCGCCCGAGTCGAAGACCGCGCTCGGCGGGCAGTGCAGTTGTACGAGGTCGAGGGTGTCCGTGCCCAGGTTTGTGCGCGAGCGGTCGGTCCAGGCCCGAAAATTGCCAAGCACGAAATTCTCGGGCAGCTGCTCGGCCCGCCGCCCCATCTTGGTCGCTACGGTGATTTCAGCGCCCGGGGCGTCGTGCGCGAGAAAATGCCCGATCAGGCGTTCGCTGCGGCCGTCACCGTAGACATCCGCTGTGTCAAAAAAGGTGATTCCTGCATCAGCGGATGCCGCCAGCACAGCGGTCGCGTCAGCGTCAGACACGGCACCCCAGTCGGCGCCGAGCTGCCAGGTTCCGAGGCCGATCACGGAAACAGTGCGGCCGGTTCGTCCGAGGGTGCGTTTGTGCATAGCTCCAGCTTAGGTAGGGGGCGGTTTCAGCGCCGCAAGAATTTCTGGTCTGGCGGGGAAGACGCTCAGACCGGGCGACCGCCGACGATCGCGATGGCGCGGGCGGCGAGACGACTACCGGCATCCGCTGCTGACGTCATCGACGCACCCTCGAGCCACGCTGCGACGAAACCGGCACCGAAGGCATCGCCGGCCCCGGACGCGTCGGTCCGGTCACCCCCTGCGGCTGGCACCATCACCGGAGGCTGTCCGTCGACTGCGACAACCGCGCCCTCGGCCCCCATGGTTAGTGCGACCAGCCCAAAACTCTCAGCGAGACGCGTCGCAACGTCGAAAGGATCCTCCAGCCCGGTGAGGGCACGCCCCTCGGGAAGGTTGGGCAACAGAACGGATGCCCCCGCCACCGCCCGCAAGAAATGCGCTACCCCGAAATCCGCCAGTTGACCGCCCGACCCGGGGTCCACGACGACGGGCACCCCACGCTCGCGGCATCGCCCCAGGAGGTGTTGGAAGGAATCAACCGTCCCCTCCGGGTCGTGCTGGCCGGAGAACACCGTATACCCGGTGAAATACAGCGCCGCAGCACCATCGAGCAGGGAATCGGGCACGTCGTTCGGAGTCAGAACCCGGTTGGCCCCGCGTTCGATCAGCACGGTACGGCCCTCGTTCTCATCGACAATGACGATGATCGTGCCCGTAGGACGGGTCGCGTCGGGAGTGAGGTGAGCCCGCACACCGAAATCAGCGAGGAAGGCGGCATGGTAGTCACAGTCGATGGCGCCGACCCGCCCGATGAAGTCCACGTCGACCCCGGCATCTCCGAGCCAGGCCGACACGTTGGCCGCAGCACCGCCCGGGACCTGCCGAATCGATGACTGCGTATCGGTATCGACAAGCGGCTCCCGATGCGGTCGAACGACGATGTCGTCGATCACGTCGCCGAACACCACAACCCGTGGGCGTCCACCATCGCTCAAGTTATTCCCCCTTGAATTAGTGCTGGCCGGAATTCTTAGTGGTCGGTCTGGCCAGGCCGCACCGACCCCCGAATGACCGAACATTCTCTGAGCCTAGTGGCCCCCGATGCGCTCCGCGATCAGCGGACCGCCATCCTGCACGGGTTCCCCCGGGTCGCCGATGCGCCAGGCACCCGCGACGGCTTCGAGGGCACGGGCGAACCGTGCTGGCTCGTCGGCGCTGAGCGTGAACAGGGGCTGCCCCTTGACCACGGTGTCGCCGGGCTTGGCGTGCAGGTCGATTCCGGCGGCGTGCTGCACCGGATCCTGCTTGCGCGCCCGCCCCGCGCCGAGCCGCCAGGCACCGATCCCGAACGGCAGGGCCTGCTGTTCCACCAGCACGCCGCTCCGCTCGGCGAGTACGACGTGGGTTTCGCGGGCAACCGGCAACGCGGCATCCGGGTCGCCGCCCTGCGCGCGAATCACGGCGCGCCACTTGTCCATGGCCCGACCATCGTTCAGGGCGGCCCCCACGTCGACGCCGGTGATTCCAGCGAGTGAGAGCATCTCCTCGGCCAGAGCCACGGTGAGTTCGACCACGTCTTTCGGCCCGCCGCCGGCGAGCACCTCAACCGATTCGCGCACCTCATTGGCATTGCCGATGGCAAAACCGAGCGGCACGTTCATGTTGGTCAGCAAGGCGGATGTCGCCACCCCGGCATCCTCGCCGAGTTCCACCATGGTGCGGGCGAGCTCGCGTGAGCGCTCGATATCTTTCAGAAAAGCACCGGAGCCGAACTTCACGTCGAGCACGAGAGCGCTGGTGCCCTCGGCGATCTTCTTCGACATGATCGACGACGCGATCAGCGGAATCGCCTCGACCGTTCCGGTGATGTCGCGCAGGGCATAGAGCTTGCCGTCGGCCGGAGCCAGACCGCTGCCGGCCGCGCAGACCACGCCGCCGATCTCCTGCAACTGTTTAAGCATCTCGGCGTTGCTGAGGTTGGCGCGCCAGCCCGGAATGGACTCGAGCTTGTCCAGCGTGCCGCCCGTGTGGCCGAGGCCACGACCCGAAAGCTGCGGCACGGCCGCGCCGAACACCGCGACGAGCGGCATCAGCGGCAGGGTGATCTTGTCGCCGACACCGCCGGTGGAGTGCTTGTCGGTGGTCGGCTTGCCGAGCCCGTCGAAGGTCATGCGTTCGCCGCTCGCGAGCATCGCCATGGTCAGCGCCCGAATCTCGTTACGGCTCATGCCGTTCAGAAAGATGGCCATGGTCATGGCGGCCATCTGCTCGTCGCCGACGTAACCACGCGTGTAGGCGTCGATCAGCCAGTTGATCTGCGCTTCGCTGAGTTCGCCGCGGTCGCGCTTGGTGTGGATGAGGTCGACGGCGTCAAACGCTTCGATGGTGGTCATTCCGTGTGTTCCTTTACAGCGTGATACTCGGCGAGCTGGCGTGGCCCGAAGGCATCCGGCAGCACCTCGTCAATGGTTTTCACGCCGGAGACGGTTTCGAGCAGCATGCCCGGCGCGGAGTGTTCATACAGAAGCTGCCGGCAGCGACCGCACGGCATGAGAATGCCACCGTTGCCGTCGACGCAGGTGAAGGCCACGAGGTGGCCGCCGCCGCTCCGGTGCAGCGCGGAAACCAGACCGCACTCGGCGCAGAGGGTGAGGCCGTAGGAGGCGTTCTCCACGTTGCATCCGCTGATCACTCGTCCGTCATCGACCAACGCCGCAACGCCCACCGGAAACTTGGAGTACGGCACGTAGGCGGTCTTCATGGCGGTGAGGGCGACCTCCCGCAGCGCGGCCCAGTCGACGGTCACCGTGCTCACTTGATGTACGGTTTTCCGTCGGCGGCGGGGGCCCGCGAGCGGCCGACGAACCCGGCCACGGCGAAGATCGTGACGACGTAGGGCAGCATGAGCATGAATTCACTCGGCACCGGCGAGCCAATGATGCCCAGCACGTTTTGCAGGTTGGTGGCGAAGCCGAACAGAAGCGCCGCGAGGGTGGCCTTGATCGGATGCCACTGGCCGAAGATCACCGCGGCGAGGGCGATGAAGCCCATGCCGTTTGTCATCTCCTTGTTGAACGCGCCGACAGCACCGAGGGTGAAGTACGCTCCGCCGAAGCCCGAGATGACGCCGCCGAGGGTGACGGCAACGAAACGGGTGCGGTTGACGTTGATGCCGACGGTGTCGGCGGCCTGCGGATGCTCACCCACGGCCCGCACGCGCAGGCCCCACTTGGTGCGAAACAGGCCAAAATACACCACGGCAACGGCTACGTACATGATGTAGACGATGATGGTCTGGCGAAAAAGCACCGGGCCGATGATGGGGATTTCGCTGAGCAGCGGAATGTTGAGTCGGGGAAAGACATCGGGTGAGTTGAGGTTGGCGCTCGGGGCGAGAACCTGCGAGTAGAGAAAGCTGGTGAGCCCGATCACAAGCACGTTGAGCACGACGCCGACGATGACCTGGTCGACGAGATACTTGAGCGCGAATGCGGCCAGCACCATGGAGACGAGCGCTCCGGCGACCATCGCGGCGAGCAAGCCGATATAGGGGTTGCCCGTGGCGGAGGCGACGACCGCTGAGCTGAAGGCACCGGCCAGAAGCTGCGCCTCGATGGCAACGTTCACGACGCCGGCTCGCTCGGACAGCACACCGCCGAGGGCACCGAAGATGAGCGGGGCGCTCAGGGTGACCGTTCCGATCAGCAGTCCGGGCACCGGAATGGTCGATCCCGATGCAGCCCAGGCCAGAAAGCCGACCAGAAACAGCAGGGCGAACAGAATGGTCAGCACGATCGGGATCTTGCGGTGGCGGTAGACCAGCCAGACCGACGCCGCGGCCAGCAGCACGAGCACGATGGCGATGATCACCCCGGTGGCGAAAGTCGGAAGGGCCATCTCGGGCAGCTGAATCAGGTCGCGCGCTTCGGACAGACGGAAGGTGCTGAGCTCGCCGCGCTGGCCTCGTCCGAGCACCACGAACAGGATCAGGGACAGCACGGCAAAGCCGCCGAAGGTGATCGGAATCTTCCAGCTGCGAATTTGTGCCGTCGTCGCGATCGCGGCGGAAACGGGAGCTGTGCTCTCTGCGATCGTGCTCACTTCGCCACCACCTCGTTGCTCTTGCTTGCCTTGACGGCGCTGATCTTGGGTTTTCTCGTGGTGCCTGGCGTCGGAAGGTGGAACATGGCCCGCACCAGCGGCGGGGCAGCGATGAACAGCACGATCAGAGCCTGTACGACCACGACGATATCGATGGGCACACCCTCTGCCGCCTGCATGGAAAACCCTCCGGCTTTGAAAGCACCGAAGAGAATGCCGGCGGCGAAGATTCCCCAGGGCTTAGACCGGCCCAAAAGTGCCACCGTGATGGCGTCGAAACCGATACCCGCGTCGATACCGGAACCGAAACCAGTCGTCACCGTACCGAGCACCTGGTTGATACCGGCCAGCCCCACGAGCGCACCCGAGATGGCCATGGCATACAGGTAGACGTTCTTCACGTTGATGCCTGCTACCCGGGCCGCGCTGGGGTTTTGACCGACGGCGCGAAACTGAAACCCGAGGTTGGAGCGGCTGAGCAGCCACCAGACGAAGATTGTGGCGGCGATGACCGTGAGAAAACCGGCGTGGAGGTTGTATCGGGGGCCAAACAGGTCGGGGAACACCGCGGTGGACAACATCGGCGGGGTCTTCGGGTTATTGCTCCCCGGAGCCTGGAGGGCACCCGGCGTGCGCAGCAAGAACTGGATGAGGTAGAGCGCCACGAAGTTGAGCATGATCGTGACGATCACCTCGTGGGCACCGGTGCGAGCCTTGAGCAGGCCCACAATTCCGCCCCAGATAGCCCCGCCGAGCAGTCCGGCCAGGATAGCGACAATCAAGTGGATGCCGGCCGGCAGCTCGACCGCAAAAGCGACATAGCCAGCGGCCCCGGCGGCGATGAGCATCTGCCCACGACCGCCGATGTTGAACATCCCCACCCGAAAGGCGAGCCCGACGCCGAGGCCGGCCGCGATCAGCGGCGTGGCGAAGGTGAGGGTTTCGGTCAGCGGGCGTATCGCGGTGAGAAAGTTCTGCGCCCGAAAGTTATAGATCGACCCCTGGAACAGGGCGGAATAGGCTCCCGCGACGGCGTCCCACACGGCCTGCAGCAGGTCGGCCGGACGGGAGAAGAAGTACCCGGCCGTCTCCTGTACGCGTTCATTGGTGAATGCGATCAAAATGGCGCCGACCACGAGCGCGAACACGACGGCGAGAATGGAGATCATGGCGCTGCCGCCGGTGATGTCGCGCAGGCTTTGGGTCCAGCGCTCAGACCCGTCCTTCCGGCCAGGTCCGGCAGCCGGAGCGGCGGGAGCCGGCGCTGCCGGTGCCGTCAGGTCGCTCACAGTGCAGCCTCGGTTTCGGGGGCGTGTTCGCCGGCCATCATGAGGCCCAGCGTGGCGCGGGGGGTGTTGCCAGGAACGATTCCAACGATTTCTCCTCGATACATCACCGCGATGCGGTCTGCGAGCGCGACGACCTCGTCGAGCTCGGTGGATACCACGATCACGGGAATACCCGAATCCCGCGTTTCGATAATGCGGGTGTGCACGAACTCGATCGAACCGACATCGAGCCCGCGGGTGGGCTGGGCTGCCACGAACAATCGCAGCTCCCGACTCAGCTCACGGGCGAGCACCACTTTCTGTTGGTTGCCACCGGAGAGCCGGCCAGCCTCCATGGCACTGCCCTGCGAACGAATATCGAACTCGTGAATCTTCTCGGCGGCGAATTTGGCTCGAAATCCCAGCTGGAGGTTTCCGCCCTTCACGAACGGCGCCCCGGAGCTGCGGTCCAGCATGAGATTCTCGGCGATGCTGAAATCGGCGATGAGGCCGTCTTCGGTGCGGTCCTCGGGAACGAACCCAACGCCGGAATCGAGGATGCGCCGCACGCTGTAGCCGCGCAATGGTTTTCCGTCGAGTTCGATCGACCCGGTCACGTGGTGCTGCAGCCCGATCAGGGCTTCGGTCAGTTCGGTTTGGCCGTTGCCCTGCACCCCGGCAATGGCGAGCACCTCACCGGCCTGCACGTCGAAGCTCACGTTGTTGACGACGATCTGGTTGCGGGCGTCGATGACCGTGAGATTCTTTACCGACAGTGCGGTACCGCGCAGCTCCGGCGCGTTCTTGTGCACGGTCAGTTCGACGGCACGACCCACCATGAGTGATGCCAGCTCGGCGTTCGTCGCGGTCGGCGAGGCTTCACCGACAACGGTTCCCAAGCGGATGACGGTGATGCGGTCGGCGACGGCGCGCACCTCCCGCAATTTGTGCGTGATGAACACGATTGAGGTGCCGGACTCGGCGAGCTGGCGCATGATGATCATGAGCTCGTCGGTCTCTTGCGGGGTGAGCACGGCGGTGGGTTCGTCGAACACCAGCACCTTCGCATCTTGGGACAGCGCCTTGATGATTTCCACCCGCTGCTGCACACCGACCGGCAGATCTTCGATCAGGGCGTCCGGATCGATATCGAAGCCGAAGCGGTCGGAGATCTCGCGAACCTTGGCGCGGGCCGAACTGAGATCCAGGCGTCCGCCGAAGGTGGTCTGTTCGTGGCCGAGCACGACGTTCTCGGCAACAGTGAACACCGGAACGAGCATGAAGTGCTGGTGGACCATGCCGATTCCCGCGTTCATGGCGTCGCCGGGACCGGCGAATTTCTGCACCACGTCGTCGAGCAGAATCTCGCCCTCTTCGGCAATGTACAGGCCGTACAGCACGTTCATCAGGGTGGACTTGCCAGCGCCGTTCTCACCCAGGAGGGCGTGAATTTCACCCGACTCGACGGTGAGGGAGATGTTGTTGTTGGCGACCAACGCACCAAAGCGCTTGGTGATGCCGCGAAGTTCGAGCTTCATTCATCCTGAATTCTTGAGTCGAGCATGGCGGGAGTGCACGAGGGTAATGAAATGGGGAGGCCGAAAAATCGGCCTCCCCATTGCTGTCAGCGTATTACTGCTTGGGCGAAGCGGGTGATTCCACCGTGATCGAACCGTCGATGATACCAGCCTTGATCGCGTCCAGCTCGTCGGTCATGGTCGCGGGGACCTTGGATTCGAAGTCGTGGAACGGCGCAACTCCCACGCCGTCGTTGGCCAAGGTACCGACGAATGCGGTGGCATCGAAGGCACCTGTGCCGGCACCGGTGACGACGTCGGACACGCCGACCTTGATGCCCTTGAGGATGCTGGTCAGGAACAGGTCAGCGCCATCCGGGTAGGTCTCGTATAGGTCGGCGTCGACACCGATCATGGCGATGTCCTTGCCCGAGCTCTTGATCGCTTCAATCGCGCTCAGGAAGATCGGTCCACCAACGGGAAGCAGCACGTCGGCGTTCTGGTCGATGAGGCCCTGGGCCTTGGCGAGCGAGTCGACGCCTGCAGCGAAGCCACCGGTGAAGGAGCCGGTCTGCGAGGCGACGTCCCAGCCGACGGTCTGAACGGACGTACCGTTCTGGTCGTTGAAGTAGGTGACACCGTCAGCGAAACCATCCATGAAGATGGTGACCGGGGGAATCTGAAGTCCGCCATAGGTTCCCACGACGCCGGTCTTGCTGTAGCCGGCTGCCGCGTAGCCGGCCATGAAGCCGGCGGGGGCGGTGTCGAACACGATCGGCTTGATGTTCGGCGCGTCTACCTCACCGTTGAAGTCGAGGTCGGCGGTGTCGTCGATGATGGCGTAGTTGACTTCGGGGTTGGCCAGAGCCGACTCGACCGTTGCGGCGGCGAGGTTGAAGCCTACGGTGACGATGAGAGAGCAGCCCTGGTCGACAAGGTTCTGCACGTTCGACTGGTAGTCAGTCTCGGTCGCAGACTCGACCGTGATCGGCGTGACGCCCAGGGACTTGGCCGCTTCGTTGAGTCCTTCGAAACCGAGCTGGTTGAACGACTTGTCGTCGAATCCACCCGCGTCAGAAACCATGCAGGGAACGAAGTCGCTGGCTGCGGCGGAGTTAGTGTCATCGGTAGTCGCCGGCGCCTGGGCACAGGCCGCGAGCATCGCCACTGAGCCGAACATTGCAAGACCGGTGAGTACGGTCTTACGGGTCGAAATTGTCAAGAGGACCTCCAGGGTGCTGCCCAGCTAGATCGCACGGGCGTGGTGCGATCCACGTTACCGAATGTGACGCTGCGCAGATGAGCAATGTGCGTGCGCGGGCGAGTCGTTACCAAGCCGCGACATTACGGAAACATTTCTCCCCCTATTGGGGTGAACTGGGGCCGTTTACATCGATGATCCCGGCTATGATAGCGGCCCGGATCTGATCGACCTCGTCACTGAGTTCGGTGGTCACCAAGCCGGCCTGGTCGTGGAAGTCAGCGATCTCGACGCCGCCGTTCTTCAGCGTGCCGACGAACGCCGTGTTGTCGAAGCTGCCGTCGAGGTCAGAGCCGATGGTTTCCACGACCGCGGCCGACGTGTTTTTGAGCACACTCGTGAGCACAACCGACCGGAACTGTTCCGGAAGCGTCACAAAGCCGTCGTTGTCGACCCAGATAATGGTCACGCCCGGCGTCTCGATCGCGGCAGCGGCCGCACCCTGCCCCACCTGGCCGGCCACCGGCAGAATAATGTCGGCGCCCTGGTCGATGAACGACTGGGCGAGGGCCTTGCCCTTGTTGACGTCTTCGAAGTCGCCGGTGAAGCGGCCATCCTGAAGCTCCTTGTTCCAGCCGAGCACCTTCACGGCAGCCTTGTGCTTGTCGTTGTACATGGCGACGCCGTCGACGAAGCCGTCCATGAACAGGGTGACGGGCGGCTGGTTACCGCCGCCGAAGGTGGCGACGATTCCAGTCTTGCTCACCCCGGCAGCGAGGTAGCCGGCCAGAAACGACGCCTGGGCGGTGTCGAAGACGATCGGTTTCACGTTGGGGGCATCGACGACCTCGTCGACGATTGCAAAGTGCACCTCGGGGTTCGCGGTGGCTTCGGCCAGCGTGGCGTCGGCGAGTTCGTAGCCGACGGTGAGAACGAAATCACAGCCGGTGGCGACGGCCTGGCTCACATTGGGCGCCAGATCGGTCTCCGAGGTCGAGACGATAGCGTCGGTATTGATGTTGTAGGTCGTCGCCGCTTCCTGCAGGCCTTCCCAGCTGGACTGGTTGAAGGACCGGTCTTCGAGGCCGCCCGAGTTCGTGACCATGCGGGCGCAGTAGTCGGGCGCCGTCGCATCCGCTGTCGTGGTGGGTGCCGGTGCCTGCGCGCACCCGGCCAGCAGCAGAGCGGATGCCGCGAGGGCAGAAACAGCAATCACACGACGCATGGACACTCCTTAAGCATGAATTGGAATTCTAGTCAGGAATGGCCTACAGCACATCGCTGGAGCCGGAGAGCTTTAGCGCGTCGACGACAGCCTTGACCTTCTGGGCGTTCGCGCTGGTCGTGACCAGCAGGGCGTCGGGAGTGTCGATCACGACGATGTCCTCCACCCCGATCAGTGCGATCATGCGACCGGTATGGCTGACCACGATGCCGCTCGACGAGTCGGCGAGCACTCGCGCGCCCTCGCCGAGGATGGCGAGGTTGGATTTGCGGCCGCCGGAGTGCAGCTTGGCGATCGAGGCGAAGTCGCCCACGTCGTCCCAGTCGAACTGGCCGGGAATCACGACGAGCTTTCCGGCAGCCGCGGCGGGCTCGGCGACCGAATAGTCGATCGCGATCTTCTTCAGGCGCGGCCAGACCTGGTCGACGACAGCGCCGCGGGCCGGGGTGTCCCAGGCTTCGGCAAGTTTCATCAGTCCGGCTTGCAGCTCGGGCTCGGCCGAGGCAATCTCGGCCAGCAAGCGGTCAGCGCGCGCGATGAAGATGCCGGCGTTCCACAGGTAGTTGCCGTCGGCGAGGTATTGCTCAGCGACCTCGGGGCTCGGCTTCTCGACGAAGGAGTCGACGGCCAGGGCGGTCGGGGCGCCGTCGATGGGCAGGGGCGCCGCGCTCTTGATGTAGCCGAAGCCGATCGCGGGCTCGGTCGGCTGGATGCCGATCGTGACGATGTAGCCGGCATCCGCTGCCGCAACCGCCTCGGTCACCGCCGAGCGGAAGAGGGCGTCGCCCTTGATGACCTGGTCGGCCGGGAACGATCCGATGATCACGCCGGGTTCGCGCAGCTCGAGAATGGCGGCGGCGAGGCCGATCGCGGCGGTCGAGTCGCGCGGTTCGCTTTCGAGAACGACGTTCGGATCGGCCAGTTCGGGCAGCTGCTGCTCGACGGCGGCCCGGTGGGCACGCCCGGTGACGACCATGATGCGTCGCTCGGTCGAGAGCGGAACGAGGCGATCCCAGGTATCGCGCAGCAGGGTGCGGCCAGAGCCGGTGAGGTCGTGCAGAAATTTGGGGGCATCCGCTCGCGACAGCGGCCACAGCCGGGAGCCGATGCCGCCGGCGGGAATCACGCTGTACAGGCGGTCGATGGGCTCACTGGACGTAATCATTGGATCAGACTATCGGGCGGCCCCGATGCGAGTGCCTGACACCACTGTTCATGCGCCCGTCACCCGGCGGCAATCGTCGCGACTTAACCTCGAACCATGCGGATCGCAGTCATCAGCGAAAGTTTTCTCCCCACCGTGAGCGGGGTGACCACGAGCGTGTGCAAGGTGCTCGACCACCTGGCCGCCACCGGACACGAGGCCATGGTCATCGCCCCCTCCGGTGCCCCAGCCGAGTATGCGGGTTTTCCGGTGCACACCGTCTCCGCCGTGAACTACCGCGAATTTCCTGTCGGAATGCCGAGCCCGCAGGTACAGAAGCTGCTCGCCGACTTTCGCCCGGACGTGCTGCACGCCGCCTCGCCGTTTCTGCTCGGCGCCCAGGGCATCAGCGCCGCCAACCGGCTCGACATCCCCTCGGTCGCGATCTTTCAAACGGATGTCGCCGGTTACGCTCACCGAAATCACCTCGGCCCCGCAACGGCCCTGGCCTGGCGATTCGTGAAGTGGGTACACGAGGGTGCCACCCGCACCCTCGTTCCATCGTCGTCGTCGATGGCCGCCCTGCTGCGCCTCGGCGTGCCCCGCCTGGCCATGTGGACCCGCGGTGTCGACCTGACCGGTTTTCACCCCAATCTGAAGAACGATCCGGCGGTCGCCGCGCTCCGGGAGCGGATTGCGCCCGCGCTCAAGACGGAAGGCCAACGCGATGTGATCGTGGGCTACGTCGGTCGCATGGCCCCGGAGAAGCAGGTGGAGCGGCTTCGTGCGCTGCGCGGGGTGCCGGGCATCCGTTTGGCTCTCGTCGGAGACGGACCGAGCGTACCTTCTATACGGCGGGCCCTCGCGGGCATGCCGGTCACCTGGCTGGGGCGGCTGTCGGGCCGCGAACTCGCCGTCGCCTACGCGAGCTTTGACGTGTTCGTGCACGCCGGTACCGAGGAGACGTTCGGCCAGACGCTGCAGGAAGCGCACGCGGCCGGGCTGCCGGTGGTGGCCCCGCACGCCGGAGGGCCGATCGATCTGGTGGCGCACGGCGAGAACGGGTATCTGTTTCGACCGAATGATGACCGTGATCTCAAGCACTGGGTGTGCCAGCTCGCACTCGACCCCATGCTGCGTGCGCGCATGGGCGAAGCCGGGCGTCGCGCAGTGCTCGGGCGCTCCTGGCCCACGGTCTGCGCCGAGCTGGTCGACTACTACGGGCAGGCCATCGACGAGCGCCTCGCCGTGCGCGCCGACACTCACGTGCCACCCTCGATGCAACGTTAGGGCACCCTAACTGACACGAGAAGGCGGAGCACTTGTAGACTAACTACATGTGCTAATAGCGCATTCTCGGTCTCATTTAAGAGCCATAATTCAGCCAGGGAGGGTTGTTCATGCCACAGACGGCAGGAACCCTAGATTCTCAGCAGAAGACGACGTCACGTCGCCCCGCCGGCACCCTGTATCGGGGTAACACGGGCATGTGGTCGTGGGTATTGCACCGCATCACCGGCGTCGCAATTTTCTTCTTTCTGCTCGTCCATATTCTCGATACGGCGCTCGTGCGGGTCAGCCCCGAAGCGTACAACGCGGTTATCGGGCAGTACCAGACACCGATCATGGGTCTCGGTGAGGTCGCACTCGTCGGCGCCATCGTGTTCCATGCCTTCAACGGTCTGCGCATCATTCTGATCGACTTCTGGAACGCCAAGTACCAGCGGGTGCTGTTCTACGTCGTCATCGGCCTCTGGGTCGTCACCATGCTGGGCTTCGCGCCGCGCCACCTCATCAACGTGTTCAGCCACTAGGGGGCGACAATATGACTTCAACAATCGAAGCTCCCCGCAGCCCGTACACCCGCAGCACGAAAAAGAGCGGGGTCAACTGGGAAAAGTGGGGCTGGATCTACATGCGCGTCTCCGGCGTCGTGCTGGTCGTGCTCATCTTCGGCCACCTGTTCGTCAACCTCATGATCGGTGAGGGCGTCAGCGCCCTGAACTTCGCGTTCGTCGCCGGCAAGCTGACCAACCCGTTCTGGATGGTTTGGGACGTCATCATGCTCTGGCTCGCCTTGATTCACGGCGGCAACGGCATGCGCACCCTGGTCAACGACTACGCCACCTCGCGGATCAGCCGCGGCATCCTGAAGGTCGCGATTCTGGTCAGCGTCGTCGCGCTAATCACGCTCGGCACCCTCGTGGTGTTCACCTTCGATCCTTGCCCCGCCGGTGCGCCCGCCGACCTCGTGGCCTCGTTCTGTAAGTCCCTCTAGGAGCTGCACTAACAAATATGACTTCTTCCACAGCGTCCCCGGAGTCCACCGTCGTAGACGGCGTGCACTACCACCAGCACGACATCGTCATTGTGGGAGCGGGTGGAGCCGGCATGCGTGCCGCCATCGAAGCCGGCCCCCACGCCAGCACAGCGGTCATTTCCAAGCTCTACCCGACGCGTTCGCACACCGGTGCGGCGCAGGGCGGGATGGCTGCGGCCCTCGCCAACGTCGAGGAAGACAACTGGGAATGGCACACCTTCGACACGATCAAGGGCGGCGACTACCTGGTTGACCAGGACGCCGCCGAGATCCTGGCCAAGGAAGCCATCGACGCGGTCATCGACCTTGAGAACATGGGCCTGCCGTTCAACCGCACGCCTGAGGGAAAGATCGACCAGCGCCGTTTCGGTGGCCACACTCGCGACCACGGTAAGAGCCCGGTGCGTCGCGCCTGCTACGCCGCTGACCGCACCGGCCACATGATCCTCCAGACGCTCTATCAGAACTGCGTCAAGCGCGGCATCAACTTCTTCAACGAGTACTACGTACTCGACCTGGTCATGACCAACGTCGACGGTGTCGACCAGCCGTCGGCCGTGGTGGCCCTCGACCTGTCGAGCGGCGAACTGCACGTGTTCCAGGGCAAGGCGTTCATCTTCGCCACCGGTGGTTTCGGCAAGATCTACAAGACCACCTCCAACGCCCACACCCTCACCGGTGACGGCGTCGGCATCGTCTGGCGCAAGGGTCTGCCGCTCGAGGACATGGAGTTCTTCCAGTTCCACCCGACCGGGCTGGCCGGATTGGGCATCCTCTTGACCGAGGGAGCTCGCGGCGAGGGAGCAATCCTTCGGAACGCTTCAGGTGAGCGTTTCATGGAACGTTACGCACCGACCATCAAGGACCTCGCCCCGCGTGACATCGTCTCGCGCTGCATGCTCAAGGAGGTCGCGGAGGGTCGCGGCGCCGGGCCCGACAAGGACTACCTGTACCTGGACTGCACCCACCTCGGTAAGGAACTGCTCGAGACCAAGCTGCCCGACATCACCGAATTCGCGCGCACCTACCTCGGCGTCGACCCGGTCACCGAGCCGGTTCCGGTCATGCCGACCGCGCACTACGCGATGGGCGGCATCCCGACCAACGTGAAGGCCGAAGTCTGGCGCAACAATGAGGTCGTCGTTCCCGGGCTGTACGCAGCCGGCGAGTGCGCCTGCGTCTCGGTGCACGGCTCGAACCGTCTCGGCACCAACTCGCTGCTCGACATCAACGTGTTCGGCAAGCGCGCCGGCAACAACGCCGTTGAGTACGTCAAGACGGCCGAGTTCGTTCCGCTGCCGGAAGACCCGGCCAAGGAGGTGCGCGAGCTGCTGGAAGGCATCCGCTCGTCGACCGGAACCGAGCGCATCGCCGTGCTGCGCAAGATTCTGCAGGAAGAAATGGACAAGAAGGCTCAGGTGTTCCGCACCGATGAGTCCCTCGCCGAGGTCACAGAGACCATCCACCTGCTGCGTCAGCGCTACAAGAACATCGGCGTGCAGGACAAGGGTCGTCGATTCAACACCGACCTGCTCGAAGCCGTCGAACTGGGCTTTTTGCTCGACCTCGCCGAGGTCGTCGTCTACTCCGCCCGCAACCGCAAGGAAAGCCGCGGCGGCCACCAGCGCGAGGACTACCTCGTTCGTGATGACGAGAACTACCTCAAGCACACCATGGCGTACCTCAAGGGTGACGCCATGTCGGCCGATGCCGCCGACCACATCAAGCTTGACTGGAAACCGGTTGTCATCACCCGCTACCAGCCGATGGAGAGGAAGTACTAGTGAGTACCGCCACAATCGATAACAAGCCCGTCGTGCCGGAAGAGATCAAATCCTTCACGGTCACGCTCATTATTCGTCGCTTCAACCCGGAGGTCGACGACGAGCCGCACTGGCAGGATTTTGACGTGCAGCTCTACCCGACCGACCGCGTGCTCGACGCGCTGCACAAGATCAAGTGGGAGCAGGACGGCTCGCTGACCTTCCGTCGCTCCTGCGCTCACGGCATCTGCGGCTCGGATGCCATGCGCATCAACGGCCGCAACCGTCTTGCCTGTAAGACGCTCATGAAGGACCTCGACGTTACGAAGCCCATTTATGTGGAGGCCATCAAGGGCTTGCCTCTGGAGAAGGACCTCATCGTTGACATGGAGCCGTTCTTCGCCTCCTTCAAGGCAATACAGCCGTTCATGATGAACAGCGTCAAGCCGGAAAAGGGCAAGGAGCGCATCCAGACGGTCGCCCAGCGCGCGCGCTTCGACGACACCACAAAATGTATTCTCTGCGCGGCATGCACGTCGAGCTGCCCGGTGTTCTGGACCGACGGCCAGTACTTCGGCCCGGCCGCCATCGTCAACGCGCACCGTTTCATCTTCGATTCGCGCGACGATGGCGCCCAAGTGCGCCTCGACATTCTCAACGACAAAGAGGGCGTGTGGCGTTGCCGCACGACCTTCAACTGCACGGATGCCTGCCCCCGCGGCATCCAGGTGACCCAGGCCATCGCCGAGGTCAAGCAGGCCATCATGCGAGGCAAGGCGTAACTGCCCGATTGCATGAAGAACACCCCCGTCGATTCGACGGGGGTGTCTCTCGTTAAACTGGCAGAGTGAAAGAGCTTGTAGCGCGCGTCCAGACTTGGCGCCCCGTGCGGGTCGTGACTCATTTCAGCAGCGTGGGCGGCAGTATCTTGGCCGCCGGTATGTCGTATCAGGCGATTTTCGCCATTTTCGCGGCCGTTTGGGTGGGTTTCTCCATTGCCGGACTGTTCTTGACCGCGAACCAGCCCCTGCTGGACGCGCTCTATGCAATCATCAACCAGTCGATTCCGGGATTGATTGGCACCGACGGCATCATTGACCCAAAGCTGCTGGCGGCCGCCGGAATTTTCACCTGGATCGGTGCGATAGCACTGGTCGGGCTGCTGTTCACCGCGCTCAGCTGGCTGTCGGCCACGGCCCAGGCCGTGCGCACCGTGTTCGATATGCCCCAGCAGACCACGTTCTTCGTCTGGGTGAAGCTCCGTGAGCTCGGCCTTGGGCTGGTGTTCGGCCTGGCCCTGATTCTCTCGGCCGTCGTGTCGCTCGCCAGCACAGCCCTGCTCGACGTGCTGTTCAGTGTCTTTCACCTGCCGCAGGACTCGTTCTTCTATGAGGCGTCGGCCCGGCTGATCGGTCTGGCGGTCGTGCTCATCATCGATACGCTCACGCTGGCCGGCCTGTTCCGGGTGCTCTCCCGGGTGCGCATTCCCCCGCGGCGGCTGTTTACCGGAGCTCTGCTCGGTGGCGTCGCTCTCGGCGTGCTCAAGGTCCTCGGCGGCGCGCTCCTCGGCGGCGCCAATCGCAACCCGCTCCTGGCGACGTTCGCCGTGATCATCGGGCTACTGATCTGGTTCAACCTCGTGAGCACGGTCACGCTGATCGCCGCGTCCTGGATTGCGGTGGGCATGGACGACGCGGGGATCCCGCCCCACACCCTGAGCGCCGATGAAGCCGCCGCCAGCCAGCGCCGGCGCATGCACGACGCGCTCCGGCTGACCGCGCAGGGCGAGCTCAGCTCGGCCAGGGCTGCCGTCGACACCTCGCCCTGGTATGTCCGCTGGAGCGCCCGGCGACGGCTCCGCGCGGCCGAGGCGATCGTCGCTGGGTACGCCAAGGCGGATGCGGCTCAGACCACTAAGTAGACTTGGCCCATGTCTTCAGCTAAGCCCCTACGCATTGCCAGCATCAACACGAACGGGGTACGAGCCGCGTACCGCAAGGGGATGGGCGACTGGCTGAATGCCCGAGACGTTGACATTCTCGCGATTCAGGAAGTGCGTGCCTCCACCGAGGACCTCGTGGGACTGCTCGGGCCGGACTGGAACATTCTGCACGATGCCGCCACCGCGAAGGGGCGGGCCGGGGTCGCCTTGGCGAGCCGCGCCGGAGCATCCATTCATCGTGTTGCCTTGGGCGCCGAAGAATTCGACAGCGCCGGCCGCTGGCTCGAAGCCGACTACGAGGTCAACGGGCAGGTCATCACCGTCGTGAGCACCTACGTGCACTCCGGCGAGACCGACACCCCCAAGCAGGTCGAGAAGTACAAGTTTCTCGACGCCATGCTCGCGCGGCTGCCCGAACTGACCGCGCACAGCCCTCTCGCGCTCGTACTCGGCGACCTGAACGTGGGGCACCGCACGCTGGATATCAAGAACTGGCGCGGAAACAAGAAGCACGCCGGCTTCCTGCCGGAAGAGCGGGAGTATTTCGACCGTATCCTCGGAGCGGAAGGCGACCCCCTGTACAACGCGGGTGCCGGACTCGGCTGGGTCGATGTCGGGCGCAAGTGGGCCGGCGAGGTCGAGGGACCGTACACCTGGTGGTCCCAGCGCGGCCAGGCTTTCGACAATGACACCGGGTGGCGGCTGGACTACCATCTGGCCAGCCCGCTGTTGGCGGCATCCGTTGGTTCCTACGCGGTCGATCGGGCCGCGGCGTACGACCAGCGCTGGAGCGACCATTCCCCCGTCGTTGTCGACTATGACCTTTCTGGAGCGTTGAACTCATGACCAAACCCCGCCTGTATTCGGGCATGCAGCCCTCCGCCGAGTCCCTGCAGATCGGCAACTACATTGGCGCGCTGCTCAACTGGAAGTCGCTGCAGCAGACGCACGACGCGTTCTTCTCCATCGTCGACCTGCACGCCATCACCGTGGCGCAGGAGCCTTCAAAGCTGCGGGAGAACACCCGCGGCACTGCGGCGCAATATATTGCGGCCGGCATCGACCCGTCGGCATCGACGCTGTACGTGCAGTCGCACGTGCCCGCGCATGCCCAGCTGGCCTGGGTTCTGAACACCATCACCGGGTTCGGTGAGGCCAGCCGCATGACGCAGTTCAAGGACAAGTCCGCGCGGCACGGCGCAGACGCGACCACCGTTGGCCTGTTCGCCTACCCGACGCTGATGGCCGCGGACATTCTGCTGTACCAGACCGAGGTGGTGCCGGTCGGGGAAGACCAGCGCCAGCACGTCGAACTCACCCGCGACCTCGCGCTGCGCTTCAACTCGCGGTTCGGCGACACCTTCACGATTCCCGAGGTGGCGATCGTGAAGGAAACCGCGAAGATCTACGACCTGCAGAACCCCGTGTCGAAGATGAGCAAGTCGGCCGAATCGCACGCCGGGGTCATCTGGTTGCTCGACGAGCCCGGTGTGACTCGCAAGAAGATCATGCGCGCGGTGACGGATGCCCATGGCGGCGTGGTGTTCGACCGCGAGAACAAGCCCGGTGTGGCGAACCTGCTCACGATCTACTCCGTGCTGGCCTCGCGCACGATCGAGTCGCTCGAAACCGAGTATGCCGGGCGCGGCTACGGCGATCTCAAGAAGGGGCTGGTCGAGGTTGTTCTGGGCACCTTCGACCCGATTCGCGAGCGCGTCGCCGAACTGCTCGGCGACCCGGCCGAGCTCGACCGGGTGCTGGCGTCGAACGCCGCGAGGGCTGACGCTGTCGCGAACGAGACGCTGGCAACCGTCTACGACCGGGTCGGCTTCCTGCCGCGCCGCTGATGCGTCCGTTCGTGCTGTCATCGCCCGGGGTCGTGCTCGATCAACCGGTGGCCGACGATGCCGATCGAGTCTTCGAGTACTGCCAGGACCCGATCTTCGAGCGCTTTCTGACCGTTCCGTGGCCGTACCGCTTCGAGCACGCCGAAGGATTCCTCAGCGAGTATGTTCCCGCCGGATGGATGTCGGATCGAGAATATACCTGGGCGCTGCGCGAGACGGCCGGGGCAGACCTCCTCGGCGTGATCGCGCTGCGCTTGACGGGAGAATCCGTCGCGGCCGACGCTTCCGTCCACCGGGTGGGGTCCATCGGCTTCTGGTTGGGCGCCCCGCACCGTGGCCGCGGGCTCATCCCCGAAGCGCAACGACTGGTCGCCGATTGGGCGTTCTCATCCAGACTCATCGATGTTCTGCACTGGGAGTGCCTGCTCGGAAACGTCGCGTCAGCCCGAGCGGCGTGGAAGTCGGGGTTTCGATATTCCGGGGTGGGGCCATCCGTCGCCGCCTACCGGGACGGAAGCTACCCTGACTCGTGGCAGGGCCACCTCGCCGCCGGAGACGACCGTGGGCCACAGCCCGGCTGGCCCGCAGAGACCCTGGGCTCGCGATGATGCCGAGGGTTGTGCTGTTCGACCTCGACGACACCCTCTTCGCACACCGGGGAGCGGTTGCAGCGGGCATTCTGCTGCACCTCGACCGGATCGGCGGCGAATTCGCTACCGGCGACCGGACGGCGGCCACCGCGCTCTGGGATGCACTCGAGGAGGAGCACTACCACTCCTACCTCGCCGGCACTCTGGATTTCGCCGGCCAACGCCGCGCCCGCGCCCAGGACTTCGCGGCGTCATTCCGCGTTTCGTTGACTGACGCCGAGGCTGACGCCTGGTTCGACGACTACTTCCTGAGGTACCGGGCCAGTTGGCGGCTGCACGACGACGCCCTCCCCTGCCTCGATGCGCTGGTGGAGCTTCTGCCCGGAGTGCGTTTTGGCCTCATCACGAACGGCGACCCGGTCTTTCAGGGCGAGAAAATTTGGCGGGTCGGATTGCACGACCGGTTCGAGCACGTCGTCACCTCGGGTGCACTCGGCGTCGCCAAGCCCGACGTGCGCATCTTCGAGCACGCCTGCGCCCTGTTCGGCGTGCCCGTGTCAGAGGCGGTGTATGTCGGGGACCGGCTCCGCACGGATGCTCTGGGCGCGGCTGCTGCGGGACTGACGGGGGTCTGGCTCGACCGCGCCACCGCATCCGCTGTCCCACTGACGCCTGCCGACAAAATAGACGCCGCGCGCCTCCGTATTCTTCGGATCGAGACCTTGGCCGAACTCACCAGTGCGCTCAGCGGGCAGTCAGTGGAAACGCGCCCGGCCTAACTCCAATTCGCGGCCGCAAATTGCAGGAATTATGCGGCTGGGCCAGGTGGAAAGGGGAGACAGAGCGGAGGCCGGATGGCCAGCTGCTCGTCGAGGCGAGATGCCGAAAGCCCGGCTCCGCGTTGGCGGGGCCGGGCTTTGGGTCACACGGGCGGACGCTAGCGCACGTCTTCGTCTACCCAGTCGAGGGTCTTCGTTACGGCCTTCTTCCAGTTGCGCAGGAGGCGGTCGGCCTCGTCCTTGTCCATGGAGGGCTCCCAGCGGGAGTCTTCCTGCCAGTTGGCGCGGAGGTCGTCGAGGCCGCTCCAGAATCCGACCGCTAGGCCGGCCGCATACGCGGCACCGAGGGCGGTGGTCTCGGCGACGACCGGGCGCACGACCGGCACGCCGATGATGTCGGCCTGGAACTGCATGAGCAGGTCGTTCGCCGTGGCGCCGCCGTCGACCTTGAGCTCAGTCAGCGGCACGCCGGAGTCGGCGTTGACCGCGTCGAGCACCTCGCGGGTCTGGTACGCAATGGCCTCGAGCGCCGCGCGTGCGATGTGACCCTTGTTGACGTAGCGGGTAAGGCCGACCAGGGCACCGCGGGCGTCGGACCGCCAGTACGGCGCGAACAGGCCGGAGAAGGCCGGTACGAAGTAGGCTCCGCCGTTGTCCTTGACCGTCTTGGCGAGGTCTTCGATCTCAGAGGCGTTCTTAATGATGCCGAGCTGGTCGCGCATCCACTGCACGAGCGACCCGGTCACGGCGATCGATCCTTCGAGCGCGTAGTGCACGGGGGCGTCGCCGAGCTTGTAGCCGACCGTGGTGAGCAGGCCGTTCTTCGAGTGGATGATCTCGGTGCCGGTGTTGAAGATCAGAAAGTTACCGGTGCCATAGGTGTTCTTCGCTTCGCCCTGGTCGAAGGCGGCCTGGCCGAAGGTTGCGGCCTGCTGGTCGCCGAGGATGCCGGCGATCGGCACCTCGCGCAGCAGGCTGTGCCCGCTCGCGATGCCGTAGACCTCGGATGAAGACTTGATCTCGGGCAGCATCGACTTCGGCACGTCGAAGATGGCGAGGATCTCGTCGTCCCACTGAAGGGTTTCGAGGTCCATGAACATGGTGCGGCTCGCGTTGGTGACGTCGGTCGCGTGCACGCCGCCCTCGATGCCACCGGTCAGGTTCCAGAGGACCCAGGAGTCGGTGGTGCCGAACAGGAGGTCGCCGGCATCCGCTTTGGCGCGGGCACCCTCGACGTTTTCGAGGATCCAGACGATCTTGGTGCCGGAGAAGTAGGTGGCCAGTGGCAGGCCGACCTTGCCCTTGAACCGCTCGACACCGCCATCCGCTGCGAGACGATCGACGATCGGCTGGGTTCGCGTGTCCTGCCAGACGATGGCGTTGTAGACGGGCACGCCGGTGTTCTTGTCCCAGACGACAGCGGTTTCGCGCTGGTTGGTGATGCCGATGGCTTCGATGTCGTGGCGCGTGATGTTCGCCTTTGACAGCGCCTGGCCGATGGCCTCACGGGTGTTGTCCCAGATTTCCTTCGGGTCATGCTCGACCCAGCCGGCCTGCGGCAGAATCTGTTCGTGCTCGAGCTGGCCGGTCGAAATGATCGACCCCGCCTTGTCGAACACGATCGCGCGGGAGCTCGTGGTTCCCTGGTCGATGGCGAGAACGTACTTGGCCATGTGTAACTCCTTTGTTGTTCCAGGTGGAATTTCTAAGTTTAAAGCGGATGCTGCAGAATACGTCGAATGGCTTAGCCCAGGATGGGTAGCAGCACTCCCGACGAGGCGCCGGCAAGGACGCCACCGATGATGGGGCCCACGACCGGCACCCAGGAATAGGACCAGTCGCTCGACCCTTTGCCCTTGATCGGCAGCAGGAAGTGCGCGATGCGGGGTCCGAGGTCACGGGCGGGGTTGATGGCGTAACCGGTGGGCCCACCGAGAGAGGCACCGATCGCGATCACGAGCAGGGCCACCGGCAGCGCGCCGAGGGCTGCCAGGCCGCCGCCGTCGCCGTTGCGGCCGAAACCGATGACGACGAAGACGAGCACGAAGGTGCCGATGATCTCGGTGACGAGGTTCCAGCCGTAAGAGCGGATGGCTGGCCCGGTAGAGAAGACGCCGAGCTTGTTGGCGGCTTCCGGCTCCTGGTCGAAGTGCTGCTTGTAGGCGAGCCACACCACGACGGCGCCGAGGATGGCACCGATCATCTGGGCGCCGATATAGGTCAGCGTCGATACGACATTGACCGGCACGCCCGAACCGAAGGTGTCGGCCCCACTCGCGACGAGACCGAGGGTGACGGCCGGGTTCAGGTGGGCACCGGAGTTGTAGGCGGCGATCACACCGGCGTAGACCGCGAGGCCCCAGCCGATGGTGACCATGAGAAAGCCGCCGCCGAAACCCTTGTTCTTGGCGAGGGCGACGTTGGCGACCACGCCACAGCCGAGTAGCACGAGGATGGCCGTTCCCACGACCTCTGACATAAAGACGACACCGAGATTGTCCACATTGACCTTTCAGATGGGGTGCTGCTGTTCACCGCGCTCGACCTAGTTGTCGAGTGCGGCTGTCGTGCGTTGTGTCTAAAACGTATCGGCGCCCAAGGCGGAGTGAGCCGGTTTCGCCTGCACATTCGTGCAGATTGCCGGCAATCGTCAGCCCCGGACGGGGGGTCAGGCGCCGAAGACGGCGGCCTCGCTGGCGGCAGCGAGGTCGACCCCGTGTGCGTCGATCAGGATGCCGCGTGCCAGCTCGATTTCTTCAGCCCGGCGTTCGGCGTCCCAGCCGAGCACGGGGGCGACGACGAGCGCGAGCTCTTTGAGCAGCGGGGTGGTGACCGCGCCGACGAAGGCCATGCTGGTGCGGCGCAGGAGCACGTCGATCAGGCGCACGACGCTCTCGGTCGATGCCAGAAACTCGATCTCACGCCGGCTGTAGGCCGCGTTGTGCTGGAGCGGGGCATCCGCCGGACCGCTTGGGTCGGTCAAGAACTCGATGACCTCGCTGGCCCGCGTTCCGTACCGGGCGAGCAGGGCTGCGGCGCGGTCAGTGCCGACCTCGTCGCCGTGGGCGGTGACCCAAACCTGGTGGGCGGCATCCGTTGCCGGGAAGTTGCGCCCGCCACCGATGGCCAGGCCCTCGGTAGAGACGGTGCGCGGCAGGCCAAGCAGCTTCAGAATGTCGGTGCTCAGGTTTTCGGCCAGGGCACGGAACGTTGTCCACTTGCCTCCGACCAGGCTGAGCAGGGTGCCGTCGGCGGCTCCGGCGCGGGGCAGCGGACGCGACTCGATGCGATAGTCGCGGGAGACGAAACCGGGGGCCTCATCGTCGTGGCGGGGCAGCGGGCGCACACCGGCGAAGCGAAACACGATGTGCGAACGATCGACCTTTACCGTTGGGAAAACGTGCGCGACCAGGTCGAAGAAGTAGTCGATCTCAGGTTCGGTGCACCGAATCGGCTTGGTCATATCGTGCTCGAGGTCGGTGGTACCGACCAGAACGCGGCCCTTGAGCGGGTAGATCAACACGATGCGACCGTCTTCATGCTCGAAGAAGATCTCGCGTCCACCGGTTGCCGCGAGCAGCTCCGGGTTGTCGAGCACCACGTGGGAGCCTTTGGTGCCGCCCATGAAGGTGCTCGGCTGACCGAGGGCAGAGTTGGTGAGGTCGGTCCAGGGGCCACTGGTGTTGACGACGACATCCGCCTGGAATCGGAATTCATCGCCGGTGATGGTGTTGCGCAGGAGCACACCGTTCTCATCCATGCCCGCGGCTTCAACGTAATTAGCGGCGCGGGCGTGGGGACCGGCGTCGAGGCCGTCGCGCAGCACATCGAGGGCGAGACGCTCAGGGTCGTGCATGGCCGCGTCGTAGTAGGTGGCGGTGTACTTGAGGCCGGGGTTCAGCAGCGGCAGGGCGGCGAGCGCCTTGGCACGGCCCTTGAACTCGTGGCGCGGCACGGTGCCGCCGTCGCGGGAGAAGGCGTCGTAGATCATCATACCGAGCTTGATGAGCATGGCGCCGCGCTCAACGTGCTTGGCTCCCTGCTTGTGGGTCAGGAACCGGAGCGGCGCTGCCATCACACCGGAGAAGGTGGAGAAGATGGGAATGGTCGTCTGCAGCGGCTTGACGTAGTGCGGCGCGATCTTGAGCAGGCTGTTGCGCTCCGTCACCGACTCCTTCACCAGGCGAAACTCACCGTTTTCGAGGTAGCGCACGCCGCCGTGGATCATGTGCGAGCTGGCCGACGAGGCGCCGGAGACGAAGTCGTTCTTTTCTACGATGACCACGTCGACGCCCTGGAGTGCCAGATCGCGGAAGGTCGCGATGCCGTTGATGCCTGCGCCGATGATGAGCACCTGGGCGTTCGGATGAGCGGGGATCGCGGTCGAAGTCTGTGAGTTTAAGAACGACATTGTTGTCACCTCTGTCTCGGGCTTGCACTCGACAAGCCATGTGAATAGATTCATTCTGACAGTCCTACATAATTTCTCAACCGGATTGAACATACGTGCAAGGAGCCGCTGTGACCTTCGAGACCGACCCCGTGCAGTCCGACCGCAGCCGCGATGCCCTCACCGCCGCGCACCTGTACTACATGCAGGACCTCACAATGGATGCCATTGCCCAGGAGCTACATACCTCCCGTTCCTCCGTCTCCCGCTTGCTCAGCCACGCTCGAGAGACCGGCCTGGTCGACATCCAAATCAAGTCCCCACTGGATGCCCCGAGTCACCTCGAGCAGCAGATCGAGGCTCGATTTCAGATCACCGCGCACGTCGTTCCGGTTCCGGACAGCGCGAGCGATGTCGATCGGCTCGAGCGTGTGGCCCTGTCTGTTGCACGGATTCTCGGCCAATACTTTGACTCGAACATGACCATGGGTATCGCCTGGGGTTCGACCATGAACGCGATCAGCCGGCACGTGACGCCCAAGCAGACGCACAACTCGCAGATCGTGCAGCTCAACGGCGCCGGAAATATGCGTACGACCGGTCTCGGCTACGCGAGTGAGATTCTCGGCCGTTTCGGAACGGCCTTCGGCGCGCATGTGCAGCAGTTTCCGGTGCCGGCCTTCTTCGACGACCCCGCGACCAAGCAGGCGCTGTGGCGCGAGCGCAGCATCAGTCGCCTGATCGATATGCAGTCCATCATGGATATCGCCCTGTTCGGCCTCGGTTCTCCGTTCTCCGGCGTGATCAGCCGGGTCTACGCCGGCGGCTACCTCGAGCAGGCCGAATTCGACGCCCTCAGCGCGGCCGGCGTGGTCGGCGACGTCGCGACAGTGTTCTACCGCGCCGACGGTTCGGCCGACGATATCGCCATGAACGAACGCTCCACCGGTCCGGACTTCACCGCGCTGCGCCGCACCCCGCGCCGCATCTGCGTTGTGGCCGGTCGCTCCAAGCTCGCGAGCCTGCGCGGCGCTCTGGCCGCACACCTCATCACCGACCTGTTCGTCGACGAGAGCACGGCCCGCGCCCTGGTCGAGGCAAACTGATCGGATATTGAACGGAATACCACGGCGCGCAGGCTGTTGCACTATAACTAGAAGTACTACACGTGCTCCGGGGTCGGTGTAATTCCGAACCGGCGGTTAAAGTCCGCGACCCGTTAGTCCCTTTGACGAGGGACCGACGGTTGAGCTGGTGAAACTCCAGCACCGACGGTTAAAGTCCGGACGGGAGGCGCACGAGTTGGTTGGCCCCTACGGTTGACCGACGGGTTTTAGGCATGATGATGCACACCCACGCCCCCGGAGCTCGTCCGACACGGATGAGGGCGGGATGACCAACAACGCGGCAGTTAACGTGGGCCTGCGGAGCGCCATGCGCCGCGCCCTCGAGCTGGCCGCCCAGGGCCTCGCCACCGGAGTCAACCCGCGGGTGGGCTGCGTAATTCTGAATGCCAACGGCGAGACCCTCGCCGAAGGGTGGCACCGCGGCGCCGGCACCCGGCACGCGGAGGTCGACGCGCTCGCACAGCTCGACCCCGGCGCCGCTCGCGGAAGCACCGTCGTTGTCACGCTCGAACCGTGCAACCATATCGGCCGCACCGGTCCGTGCGCAGAGGCCCTGATCGATGCCGGCGTGGCCCGCGTCGTGTACTCGGTGACCGACCCGGGCCAGCACTCCTGCGGCGGGGCCGACCGGCTGCGCGCCGCCGGCATCGAGGTGCAGGGCGGGCTGTTCGCCAATGTCGGCGAGGCTTTTCTCGCCGACTGGCTCGTCGCCGCCCGCCTCGGTCGCCCGTTCGTCACTCTCAAATGGGCGTCGAGCCTCGACGGGCGCGCGGCCGCCGCCGACGGCTCCAGCCGTTGGATCACCGGCGACGCGGCCCGCCTCGACGTGCACCGACGTCGTAGCGCCTCCGATGCGATCCTGATCGGCACCGGCACCGTTCTCGCCGATGACCCCGCCTTGACCGCGCGCGACGCCGACGGTGTGCTGCTCCCCCGGCAGCCCGTGCCCGTGGTGGTCGGGCGACGCGAGGCGCCGGCATCCTCTGCCCTGTTTGCGCACCCGCAGCAGCCGCTGTTCTTCGACGGCCTCGACCTGCCCGGCCTACTCGCCGACCTGCACAAACGCGCCGTGCGCAGCGTGTTCATCGAGGGCGGCCCAACCGTGGCGAGCGCGTTCGTGGCCGCCGGGCTGGTCGACGAATACCTCGTCTACCTCGCGCCGACGCTGATCGGCGGCCCGCGACTGGCCCTCACTGACATCGGCGTAGCCGCAATCGGCGAGCAGCGCCGCCTCTCTATCCACTCCCTCGACCGCCTCGGCGACGATGTTCTCATCGTGGCCCGACCGCTCACACCCTAAGGAACCCATGTTCACCGGAATCATCGAGGAGCTCGGCCAGATCGAGCGCATCGAGACCACAGCGGATGCCGCCCGCCTCACCATCCGCGGCCCACTCGTGGTCGACGGCGCCGGTCACGGCGACTCCATCGCCGTAGCCGGCGTCTGCCTCACCGTGGTCGAACGCACCCCCGACACGTTCACCGCCGACGTGATGGCCCAGACCCTGTCGATGTCGACCCTGTCTGACGCCAGAGTCGGCTCCACGGTCAACCTCGAACGCGCCGCCCTCGTCGGCGGACGACTCGGCGGCCACATCGTGCAGGGCCACATCGACGGCACCAGCACCGTACTCGCCGTCACCCCCGGCGAGGCCTGGCGGGTGCTGCGATTCAGCCTCAGCGCCCAGCTGGCGCCGCTCGTGGTCGGTAAGGGGTCGATCGCCATCGACGGCGTCTCCCTCACCGTGAGCAACATCAGTCCGGCCACCGATGTGAACCAGTGGTTCGAGGTGTCGCTCATTCCGGAGACCCTCACCGCCACCACCCTCGGCGAACGCGCCGTCGGCGACCGGGTCAACATCGAGACCGACATTCTGGCGCGCCACGTCGAACGGATGCTGGCCCTCGCCACCCACAATTCCCAGCCCGAAGCAGCAACAAGGAGCGCATCATGAGCCTCGCCGATATTCCCTCCGCACTCGACGCCCTGCGCCTCGGCCGACCGGTCATCGTCGCCGACGACGAGGGCCGCGAAAACGAGGGCGACGTCATCATCTCCGCCCAGTTGGCCACGCAGGAGTGGATCGCCTGGACCGTGCGCTACTCCTCCGGATTCATCTGCGCGCCGATGACCAACGAGATCGCCGACCAGCTCGACCTGCCGGTGATGGTGCTCAACAACGAGGACCCACTCGGCACCAACTACACGGTGAGTGTCGATGCCGCCGACCGGCTGTCGACCGGCATCAGTGCCGCTGACCGCGCCCACACCCTGCGGGTGCTGGCCGACCCGCAGTCGGCCCCGGCCAGCCTGCACCGCCCCGGCCACATCCTGCCGCTGCGGGCCCGCGACGGCGGCGTGCGAGAGCGCGGCGGCCACACCGAAGCCGGCGTCGACCTCATGAAACTGGCCGGCCTGGTTCCGGTCGCCGCGATCGCCGAGATCGTCGCCGAGGACGGCGAAATGATGCGCCTGCCCGGCCTGCTCGAACTCGGTGAGCGCGAGGGGCTGCTCGTCATCACGATCAAAGACCTGATCAGCTACCTGGACGAGTTCCACCCGAACGAGGCGCTGCCGACGATCGCCCCGATCATCGAGGCCCCGCGGGTCGACTTCGAGGTGGAGACCACGGTGCCCACCCGGCACGGGGCCTTCCGAGTACGCGCCTACCGGGACCGCTCCACCGGTGCCGATCACGTCGCTTTCGTCGCCGGAACCCCGGTCAATGGTGCCATTGTGCGGGTGCACTCCGAGTGCCTCACCGGGGAGGCCTTCGGCTCGCTCAAGTGCGAGTGCGGACCGCAGCTCGACGCCTCCCTCGACATCATCCAGGCGGAGGGCGGCGTCGTCGTCTACCTGCGCGGCCAGGAGGGGCGCGGCATCGGCCTGATCAACAAGCTGCGCGCCTACGAGCTGCAGGAGGACGGCCTCGACACCCTCGACGCCAACCTCGCGCTGGGGCTGCCCGGCGACAGCCGCGATTACGGCGCGGCCACCAGCATCCTGCACGATCTGGGTTTGCAGTCGGTGCGGCTGCTCACCAACAACCCGGAGAAGGTGCGTCAACTTGAACTGCACGGCGTCGCCGTGACCGAACGGGTGCCGCTCGTGGTGGGTATCGGCGAGTTCAACGAGGAGTACGTCGCCACCAAACGTGACCGCATGGGTCACCACATTTCCAACATCGAAATCATGAACGGAATCGCCTAATGGCTGGAACAGGACCCACAATCAGCGTTGACGGACGCGGCCTTCGGCTCGTCATCGTTGCCGGTCTGTGGCACACCGGCATCACCGACGGCCTCATCGCCGGCGCGACCCGGGTGCTCGAAGCGAGCAACGCCGAATTCTCACTCGTTCGCGTTCCGGGCAGCTTCGAATTGCCCGTCGCCTGCAAGGTCGCGCTCGATAGCGGTGCCGACGCGGTCGTCGCGCTCGGCGTGATCATTCGCGGCGGCACCCCCCACTTCGAGTTCGTTTCGAAAGCGGCAACGGATGGCCTCACCCGCGTCGCCCTCGACACCGGCAAGCCTGTGGGGTTCGGCGTCTTGACGCTGGACGACGAGCAGCAGGGCCTCGACCGGGCCGGATTGCCCGGGTCGAAGGAAGACAAGGGCGAGGAGGCGGCATCCGCTGCCCTCTCGACCGCGTTGGTGCTTCGGGAGTTGCGCGGGCACATCGGGTAAGGGACGGCGTCTTTGTGTCTCTAGGCTGAACGCATGGACCTTATACGCAATATTCTGCTCATTCTGCACTTCGTCGGACTGGCTTCGCTGCTCGGCGGCTTTCTCGTGCAGATCAAGCCGATCATTGCCAGCAAGGGCACGATCGTCGCCGCAATGTTCCACGGTGCGCTGACCCAGCTGGTCACCGGCGTGCTGCTCGTCGGCATCATCGAGATGGGTTCGCTCGGCCACATCGACAATGCCAAGATCGGCGTCAAGCTGGTCGTGCTCCTCGTGATCACCGTGCTCGTGATCGTCAACCGCAAGAAGCCGAGCGTTTCATCGCTCGTGCTCTGGGCCATTGGCGCCTTGACCCTGGCCAACGTTGCCATCGCGGTGCTCTGGAAGTAACTGCGCGAAAGCGGGCTAAGGTATTTTGTGACCTCTACACGCGGCCACACCACCATTCGTGCGTAAACGCTTCCGCGGGAAGTCAGATCGACTTGCGGGTTTCGTCGGCGCTCAGCCATCCTTTCGAAAGCGTTCCATCCTCATGTCAACAAGCACAGCGTCAGTATCGACGCCGACTACACCTCTCAATCCGAAGAGTCGCGTCATCATGGCGAGCCTCATCGGCACGACCATTGAGTTCTACGACTTCTACGTCTACGCGACGGCAGCCGTTCTGGTCTTCCCGCACCTGTTCTTTCCGACCGGCAACGACACCACCGCGCTGCTCGCCTCCTTCGCCGTCTTCGGCGCTGCGATGGTCGCCCGCCCGATCGGCGCGCTGTTCTTCGGCCACTTCGGTGACCGCAAGGGACGCAAGGCCACCCTGGTCGGCGCTCTGCTCACGATGGGTATCGCGACCTTTTTGATCGGCCTGCTGCCGACCTACGCCATGATCGGCTGGTGGGCACCGCTCATGCTCGTCATCCTGCGTCTCGCCCAAGGCTTCGCCCTCGGTGGGGAGTGGAGCGGCGCGGCGCTGGTTGCGACCGAGAATGCTCCGGTCGGCAAGCGCGCCTGGTACGGCACCTTCCCGCAGGTCGGCGCCCCGCTCGGCTTCATCATTGCCAACGGCCTGTTTCTCGGCCTCGCCCTCGCGCTGCCGTCGACCGACCCGACCCGTCCGTCGGAGGCGTTCCTCGAGTGGGCCTGGCGCGTGCCGTTCCTGTTCTCGGCCGTGATGGTCATCGTCGGACTCTGGGTGCGTCTGCGCCTAGTTGAAAGTGACGTCTTCACCAAGGTCGTCAAGGCTGACAGAGTTGAGAAGCTGCCGCTCGCTGCCGTGTTCAAGTCCAACTGGCGCGAACTCATCCTCGGCACGTTCATCATGCTGGCCACCTACGTGCTGTTCTACCTGATGACCACCTTCACGCTGAGCTACGGTCGTGCCGCCACCGATGCCGAGGTCCCCGGACTCGGCTTCACCTACAACAGCTTCATTCTCATGATGATTCTCGGCGTGGTGTTCTTCGGAATCTTCACCCTCGCCTCCGGCCCCTGGGCGGATAAGCACGGACGTCGCAAGACGCTCATCATCGTGACCCTGTTCATCATCGTGTTCGGGTTCCTCTTCGTGCCGTTGCTCGGTGCCGGTGACCTCAGTGTGATGCTGTTCCTCATCGTGGGCTTCTCGCTCATGGGCATGACCTTCGGCCCGATGGGCGCGTTGCTGCCCGAGCTGTTCCCGACCAATGTGCGCTACACCGGCTCGGCGTTCGCTTACAACATAAGTTCCATTCTGGGTGCCGCAGTTGCCCCGTTCATCGCCGTCTGGCTCTGGACGATCGGCGAGGGCAGCCCGTTCTGGGTCGGCATCTACCTCTCGGTGATGGGTGTCATCACCCTGATCGCGCTGATCCTGAGCCGCGAAACCAAAGACCTCGACCTGCACCGCTGAGTTCTTTCGGTACGGCATCCGCTCCTCTCACGCTCGGCGTGGGGGAGCGTTGTCAGTTCAGGAAGAGGGCTTTGAGGCGGCGGGTGGTCGCGAACAGGCCGACCACGATCATCACGGCATAGTAGAGCACGTGCCAGAGCAGCCCAAGGTTGACCTGGCCGGTGGTCAGTGCCCGCACGAGCTCGACACCGTGCCAGAGCGGCAGCGCCTGGATCACATATTGGATTCCCTGCGGGTAGACGCTGAGCGGGTAGAACGTGGCCGAAAACAGAAACATCGGCAGCAGCACGAAGTTGATCCAGTCCATCTGCTGGAACGTCTTCATGTAGCTTGTGACCGCCATACCCACGCTCGCAAAGCCGAACGCGATGAGCAACACGGCGAGCAGGGCGAGCAGCGCCCACCAGGACAGGTTCAGGCCGAGGGCCTGCATGACGAGCATGAATCCGGTCGCGTAGAGCAGTCCGCGCAGCAGGGCGAGCGAGATCTCGCCGAGTGCCACGTCGAGCGGGCCGAGCGAGGTCGACAGCATCCCCTCGTAAAGCTTGGCGAACTGCATCTTGAAGAACACGTTCCAGGTCGAGTCGTAGATCGCGCCGTTCATCGCGGCGACGGCGAGCAGGGCCGGGGCAATGAACGCTGCGTAGGAGACCTGGGTGCCGTCGGCGGTCTGCACCTGCCCGATCAGTGCCCCGAGGCCGAGGCCCATTGACAGCAGGTAGAAGATGGGCTCGACGAAGCCGCTCAGTACGACGAGGGAGTTGGTGCTGCGGGTCGCTCGCCAGCCGCGCGCCATGACACTGCGCGCGTTGCCAGCATAAAGGTGGCCGAACGCGCGCGGCGGGCGAGCGCCCGCCGCGATCGTCGACGGAGACAGCTGCGGCCCGGTCACTTGTTCAACCTGTCGGCCGTGAGGCGGCGGGCACAGATCCAGCCGACGGCCAGCAGCGCGGCGAGATAGAGCACGTGCACGAGGCTCAACCAGATCGGCTCCGGCATACCGTAGGCGAAGACTCGAGAGAGTTCGGTGCCGTGCCAGAGTGGCGAGATCCAGCCGATCCACTGCAGGTACGGTGGCAGCACATCGAGGGGAAAGAACGTGCCCGAGAACAGGGTCATCGGCAAAATGACGAAGCGTTGCACCATGGCGAGCTGTCCGGTGTCGTCTTTGAGGGTGGCCGTGTAGGCCATCACGAGCGCCCCGAAGGCCAGGCCGGTGAGCAGCGCCACGAGCACAGCGACGAACCCCAGTGGCCTCGGTACCGCCCCGAAGACCAGCATGAAGACGAAGAAGATGGCACAGGTGAGCAGCATGCGCGCGGCGACCGAGATGACGATGCCGTTGATGATCTGGCCGGGCTGAATCGAGCTTGCGTTCATGCCGAAGAAGGTGGGGTTCCACTTGAAGCCGAGCATGATCGGGTAGGTGAACTCTTCGGATGCCACCGCGATCGCACTGCTGGCGAGCAACGCCGGGGCGAGGAAGGAGAGGTAGCTCACCACGTTGACGGCGTCGTCGCCGAGATTGCCGTCGACCAGGCTTGCCAGGCCTACCCCCATCGCGTACAGGTAGACCAGCGGGCTACCGATTGCTGTGAACAGCACGGTCTGGGCATACGACCGCATCACCCGAAATCGGTGTTCGGCCACATACCAGGAGCCGTAACGGCGGGTACGCGCGGCCTGCGCGACCGCCGCCGCGAGCGTATCAGAGCGGATGCCGTCGCTCGTGTTATCGGAAAGCGTGCTCATTCGATCAGGTTTCGGCCGGTGAGCCGCAGGAACACGTCTTCGAGGCTGGAGCGACGCACGAGGCTGGTGATCGGGTGGAGGCCGGCTGCGGTCATCCGCTCTAATTCATTCTCGCCGCTGTCGCTGTAGACCAGGATGCGGTCGGGCAGCACGTCGACCCGCTCGCCATAGCCCTCGATGCGGCCCGCGACCTCGGCGTTCTGGGTGGACCCGAACCGCACCTCGAGCACTTCGCGCGAGGAATAGCGGCGAATGAGGTCGGCCGGGGAACCTTCGGCCATGATGCGCCCCTTGTCGACCACGACGAGGCGGTCGCAGAGCTGCTCGGCTTCGTCCATATAGTGGGTGGTGAGGAGCAGCGTCGTGCCCTGCTCTTTCAGGCGGAAGAGGCGGTCCCAGAGAATGTGGCGTGCCTGCGGGTCGAGGCCGGTGGTCGGTTCGTCGAGGAGCAGGATGCGCGGGTCGTTGATGAGGGCCCGGGCGATGGTGAGGCGACGCTTCATGCCGCCGGACAGGTCATCGACCTTGGCGGAGGCCTTGTCGGCGAGCTGCGCGAACTCGAGCAGTTCGTCGGCCCGACGGGCCACCCGGGCGCGCGGCAGCCCGAAGTAGCGGCCGTAGACCAGTAGGTTCTCCCGCACCTTGAGTTCCATGTCGAGGTTGTTCTCCTGCGGAACGACACCGAGCTGGGAGCGAATCTCGGGACCATACCGATTGGGGTCGAGGCCGAGCACAGCCAGGTCGCCGCTCGTGCGCGTGGAGACCGCACCGATCATGCGCATCGTCGTGGATTTACCGGCGCCGTTGGGCCCGAGCAGCCCGAAGGACTCCCCCGGCGCAACCTCAAAGCTGATGCCGTCGACGGCGACGAAATCGCTTGCGTTCTTGACCGGATAACTTTTGACGAGATTCTGGGTGGCGATGACAGGCTCTGGCACAGTTCTAACCTAGACCGCACCGGTGACACTGGGGATTGTTCGCATCTTCGGCAGCTACGATTCTCTGGTGACTACCGCTACCCGTGTGCCCGAATCCGCTGCTGCATCCGCTTCGCCGAGCGCCGGGAAGACGCCGCGCGGCCGACGCGGCCGACCCGTTCCCGCCGGTCCCCGCGCCACGTTCAGCCAGTTATTGCCCTACCTGTTCGAGCACAAAAAGGTGCTCAGCGTCGTCATCGTTCTGAGCGTGCTGGGCGCCGCCGCGAGCCTGGCCCAGCCGCTGCTCGTCAGCCAGGTCATCACGATCGTGCAGGCGAATGACCCACTCGGGTCGCTCGTTGGTGTGCTGATTGCGCTCGTGGTCATTTCGGGCCTGATCAGCGGCTACCAGCACTATCTGCTGCAGCGCACCGGCGAGGGCGTCGTGCTCTCCAGCCGGCGCAAACTGGTTGGGCGACTGCTGCGACTGCCGATCAGCGAATTCGACGCCCGCCGCACCGGAGACCTCGTCTCCCGCGTCGGCAGCGACACCACCCTGCTGCGCGCGGTACTCACCCAGGGCCTGGTCGAAGCGATCGGCGGGTCGCTCACCTTCATCGGCGCACTCGTGGCGATGCTCATCATCGACCCGGTACTGCTCGGCCTGACCGTGCTCGTCATCGCAGTGTCGGTGGTCACCGTCATCCTGCTGTCCCGCCGCATTCGCACCGCCAGCACGGCCGCCCAGGTGAAGGTTGGCGACCTCGCGGCCAGCGTCGAACGCGCCATCAGCGCCATTCGCACCGTGCGCGCCGCCAATGCCACCGACCGTGAAGTCGCCGTGATCGAGGAAGACGCCCGCGGCGCTTGGCGCATGGGTATCAAGGTTGCCAAGATCAGCGCCCTCGTCGTACCGATCGCCGGCATCGCCATGCAGGTGTCGTTTCTCGTGGTGCTCGGCGTCGGCGGTTTTCGGGTCGCGAGCGACGCCATCACCATCGCCGACCTGGTCGCGTTCATTCTGTTTCTGTTCATGATGATCATGCCGCTCGGACAGTTCTTCGGCGCGATCACCTCGGTTAACTCCGCGCTCGGCGCGCTCGGCCGTATCCAGGAGATCATCGACCTGCCCGCCGAGGACCAGTTCGACCGGGACATCGCCCCGCTCGCCATGACGGTCGGCGCCGCCAACGAAAAGGTGCGCCCCGAAGCCGCCGCGATCAGCTTCGAGAACGTGCACTTCGGCTATGCGGTCGCTCCGGTCGACGCTGATTCCAACGAAGCGGATGCTGCCGCCGCCGATATCGAGACCGCTCCCCCGTCAACAGACCCGCGGCCGGTGCTCAACGGCGTTTCTTTCGCCGCCCCGCGCGGACTGCGCACGGCGCTCGTCGGGCCGAGCGGCGCGGGCAAGAGCACCATCCTCGCCCTGATCGAGAGGTTCTACGACGTTTCGGACGGCACCGTGCGACTGGGCGGGCTGGACATCCGCTCGCTGGATCGCACCGCGCTGCGCGCCCAGATCGGCTACGTCGAACAGGACGCCCCGGTGCTCGCCGGGTCGCTGCGGGACAACCTCACTCTCGCGACCCCCGACGCCACCGACGAGGACTGCATCACCGTGCTGCACGCGGTCAACCTGGGCGAGGTACTCGACCGCGACCCGGCCGGACTCGGGGCTGCGGTCGGCGAATCGGGAGTGAAACTCTCCGGTGGCGAACGCCAGCGGCTCGCGATCGCGCGGGCGCTGCTCGCGGCGCCACCGATTCTGCTGCTCGACGAGTCCACCTCGAGCCTCGACGGCAAGAACGAGCAGATGATGCGGGAGGCCATCGACGCCGTCGCGGCCGACCGCACCCTGATCGTGATCGCGCACCGCCTGTCGACCGTGGTCGACAGTGACCAGATCGTGGTGCTCGACCACGGCCAGGTCGTCGGCGTCGGCACGCACTCCGAGCTCGTCGTCTCGACCCCCCTCTATCGCGACTTAGCAAAACACCAACTACTGGTCTAGCCCGCCATGCCGGTATTTTTTACCGGTAAATATGCGACACGCCGCACAGATTGACGCGCGATTACTGCGTGTCGCGAAATCTACCGGGGTTACGTGCGCCGAAAGCGCAGAGTGACGAGCTGAAACGGGCGCAGCTCCAGCGTCAGGGCGGCGTCATCGGCCTCGATGACGGCGGACGAGATGACCGGGCGCTCCAGCAGGTCGGTCTCGAACGTTTCGGTCGCGTCGAATGAGCGGATGACGCGGGCCAGGGCCCGGGTACCATGCGCCTCGTAGACCCGCACGATGACGTCGCCGCTGCCGTCTTCGGCGAGTTTCACCGCCTCGATCACGACGGCCGGGTTGTCGACAGTGAATAGCGGCTCCACTGGCGTGGAACCGACGCCGGTTACGGTGCGGATCGGCAGATTCAGTCGATAGCCCTCATATACCGCGTCGGGAATACTCGCGCCCACGCGCAGAGCAACGCGTAGCTCGTGCCGCCCCTGGTCGGCGGTCGGATCGGGAAAAAGCGGCGCGCGCAGCAGGGAGAGCGACACGGTCGTGCCGATGCGGGGTGCGGCATCCGCTTCTGAAGCGAAGACGGTGCGGGTGATCGAGTGCCCGTAGGTGGAATCGTTGGCGACGGCCACTCCGAAGCCGGGTTCGCCGACGTGCACCCAGCGGTGGGCGACGGTTTCGAAGCGGGCCGCATCCCACGAGGTGTTTGCATGCGTCGGACGGAATATATGGCCGAACTGAATCTCGGAGGCGGCCCGGTCAGCGGCGACCTCGAGCGCGAAGTTTAGCCTCAGCAGTTTCTGGCGCTCGTGCCAGTCGATGTTGAACGTGAGGTCGATGGCACTCGAGTCTTGCGCCAGGGTGACGTCTTGGGTGATAGTCGAGGCACCGAAGCGCCGCGTGACGCGAACGCCGACCTGACCGTGGGGCAGGTGGTCGAGCTGCTCCACCGTCTCGGCGTCGGTGAGCGCCTCGAACAGGCGTGCGTTGGGGGTGTCGATGTCCCAGGCATCCCACTGGGTGGGGGTGTCGCGGTGCAGGGTGAGCAGGTTGGCCCTGGCTCCGGTCGGCACGACCTCGCGCTCGGCGTGGCGATCGTAGATCGAAGTGAAGAGACCGTCGGCGTCGATGGTCACGCGCACGTGCCGGTTCGACAATACCCAGCCGGCGGGGGTGCGCGCGATCGTGGCGCCAAGAAGGGAATCCGCAACCTGCGTGACACCGCAGAGTGCGGGCACACCCTCCTGGGCGTAGGGCCCCGCGTTCAGCAGAATCGCGTCGTCGCCTGGTCCGCACAGCGCTCGAACGGATGCCTCGATCACCCCTTCGAGCACCCCCGCGACCCGCGCATACTCACGCTCGGCCTGTTGGTGAACCCAGGCGATCGACGATCCCGGAAGAATGTCATGAAACTGTTGCAGCAACACCGTCTGCCACGCGTTTTCGAGTGCCGCGCGTGGATACTCCGCTCCTGACCGAATGAATGCCGTCGTCGCCCATAACTCGGCCTCCCGCAGTAGGTGTTCGCAGCGCCGGTTGCCCTGCTTGGTGCGGGCCTGCGAGGTGAGCGTGCCGCGGTGAAACTCCAAGTACAGCTCCCCCGACCAGACCGGTGGCGCCGCGTATTCGGCCTCCGCCGCCTCGAAGAACCGCCGCGGACTCGACAGCTCGACCGTGGGCGATCCCTCGAGGGACGCGGTGCGGTGGGCGGCGGCGATCATCTCCTCGGTCGGTCCGCCGCCGCCGTCGCCCCAGCCGAACGGCACGAGCGAGGTGTTCGCGACACCCTTTTCGCTGTAGAGGCGTTCGGCCCGGGCCAGTTCGAGCCCGGAGAGCTGCGCGTTGTAGTCGGCGACCGGCGGAAAGTGTGTAAAGATGCGGCTGCCGTCGAGGCCCTCCCAGAGAAAGCTGTGGTGCGGAAACACGTTCGTGTCGTTCCAGGAGAGTTTTTGGGTGAGAAACCAGCGGCTGCCGGCGGCCCGCACGATCTGCGGCAGCGCCGCCGAGTATCCGAACGAGTCCGGCAGCCAGACCTCGAGTGGTTCTACCCCGAACTCGCGCAGGAAAAACCCCTTGCCCGCCACGAACTGCCGCGCCAACGCCTCACCGCCGGGCATGTTCGTGTCGGATTCGACCCACATTCCGCCGGTCGGCACGAAGTTGCCGGCCGCGACGGCCCGCCGCACCCGCTCGAACAGCTCAGGGTAGCCGTCCTGCAGCCAGGCGTATTGCTGCGCCGACGAGGCGGCGAACACGAAATCGGGGTACCGGTCAATCAGGTCGAGCACGTTGGAGAAGGTGCGCGCGACCTTGCGCACCGTCTCCCGCACCGGCCACAGCCAGGCACTGTCGATGTGCGCGTGCCCGACAGCGTGCACCCGGTGCGCGCTGGCATTCGCCGGGCTCGCGAGCACGTCGGCGAGGGCAGCCCGACCAACCGCCGCCGTGCCGCCGACATCGTCGGGGTCGAGAAGGTCGAGGCAGCGTTCCAGCGCCCGCAGAATGTTCGCCCGTCGGGGCGAGGCGGCCGGCAGCTCGCGGCGCAGGCCGTCTAGCGCTACGACGTCCTGCAGAAGGTGCCAGGCCTGTGTGTCGCGCGCTGCGACATCCGCTTGCCACAGGGTGTAGAGCGGCGTGGTGCCGGCGGTGGCGAGGTCGCCCAGCGGGGTGGGGGTGAAGCTGAAGTCGGCGGCGATATTGGGGTTGGCGGCCGCCTCGATGTACATATCGACAATTTCGCCGGTGACCGTGACGGCACGGTTCAGCGATTCGACGCCTTTGAGGAGTCGCCCGTCTGGGTTGTAGGCCGTGCCCTCGGCCTGAAACCCCGGCACGGCGACCGTGAACCCGAGGTCGACCACGACCTCGATGCGGGTTTCGGCCAGGCCGGCCCACTTGGGCGGCACCGTTCCCGTCAGGTGAAACCACACCGTGCCCCAGGGCCGCCCCCACGCCTCGCCCACGGCAAACGGCGTGAACGGATGCGAGACGGCCTCCGCAAACGAGACCGGCTCCCCCGGCGCCACCCAGGCCGTGACCGTGAGCGGCGCGGTAGCCCCATAGATCGCCGGCTGCAGCCGTTCGCGAACAAACCGATTCAGCCGGGCCTCGACGAGTGCGCTGTCGTCATGCATGCTCGCATCCTACGACCGTGGCTGTCGTCGAGCGAGGCGGCGTGCTGACGAGCATCCCCGTGGTGGGGCCCACCTTACGTCCCTGGGCCCAGTTTATAAACTGGGCCCAGGGACGGGGCCCGGGCCCCGACCGCGGTGGGGACGCGAAGCCGCCCCGCCACCAGGGGTGGCGGGGCCGTTTCGCGCTGCCGGGACTAGTCCTTGAGGTGGTAACGCACGCTCGCGAGCTCGGCGCGCAGTGCCGGCGGCACCTTGTCGCCGAACTTGTCGAAGTACTCCTCGGTCAAGTCGCACTCGGCGAGCCAGCTGGTCTTGTCGATGGCGAAGAGCTGGTCGACGGCTTCCTTGGACAGGTCGAGACCGTCGAGGTTCAGGCCGTCCTCGGCCGGGAGCAGGCCGATCGGGGTGTCGACGGCGTCGATGCGGCCCTGAATGCGGCGAATCATCCACTCCAGAACCCGCGAGTTCTCGCCGAATCCGGGCCATATGAAGCTGCCATCGGGGCCTTTGCGGAACCAGTTCACCTGGAAGATCGCCGGGGCGTTGGTGCCGAGTTCCTTGCCGACCTTGAGCCAGTGACCCCAGTAGTCGGCCATGTTGTAGCCGCAGAACGGGAGCATCGCGAACGGGTCGCGGCGCAGCTCGCCGACGATGCCGTCAGCAGCGGCAGTCTTCTCGGACGAGATCGTCGCGCCCATGAACACGCCGTGCTTCCAGCTGCGGGCCTGCGCCACCAGCGGAACGTTGGTGGCGCGACGGCCGCCGAAGACGATGGCGTCGATCGGCACGCCGCCAGCAGCTTCCCAGTCGTCGGCGATCGACGGGCACTGGGCGGCCGCAACGGTGAAGCGGGAGTTCGGGTGGGCGGCGGTACGGCCGGAGTCGGGCGTCCAGTCCTTGCCCTGCCAGTCGATCAGGTGCTCGGGAGCCTTGTCGGTGAGGCCTTCCCACCAGACATCTCCGTCGTCGCGCAGGGCGACGTTGGTGAAGATGGTGTTGCCCCACATGGTGGAGACGGCGGTCGGGTTGGTGGTTTCACCGGTTCCGGGGGCGACTCCGAAGAAGCCGGCCTCTGGATTGATGGCCCAGAGACGGCCGTCTTCGCCCTGACGCAGCCATGCGATGTCGTCGCCGATGGTCTCGACCGTCCAGCCGGGAACGGTCGGGCGCAGCATCGACAGGTTCGTCTTGCCACAGGCCGACGGGAACGCGGCGGCCACGTGGAACACGCCGCCCTCCGGCGAGATCAGCTTGATGAGCAGCATGTGCTCGGCCAGCCAGCCCTCGTCGCGGCCCATGACCGACGCGATACGCAGGGCGAAGGACTTCTTCGAGAGCAGGGCGTTTCCGCCGTAGCCGGAACCGTAGGACCAGACCTCGCGGGTGTCGGGGAACTGCACGATGTACTTGTCGTCGTTGCAGGGCCATTCGATGTCGGGACGGGTGATACCCGACGCGTCAACGAGCGGGTAGCCGACGCTGTGCACGGTGTGCACCCACGGGTCGCCATCTTCGATCATGGTCAGTACGGTCTCGCCCATGCGGGTCATGATGCCCATATTGAGCACGACGTAGGGGGAATCGGTGATCTCGACGCCGAGCTGCGAGATGGGGCCGCCGAGCGGGCCCATCGAGAACGGCACGATGTACATGGTGCGACCGCGCATACTGCCCGCGAAGACGCCGCGCAGTTCGGCGCGCATGGCCGACGGTTCGGCCCAGTTGTTGGTGGGGCCGGCATCCGCTTCATCGTTGGAGCAGATGAAGGTGCGGTTCTCGACGCGGGCAACGTCCTTCGGGTTGGTGCGGGCGAGGAAGCTGTTCGGGCGCCATTCCGGGTTGAGACGGATGAGCTGGCCTGAAGTAACGAGCAGTTTGGAGAGCTCGTTGGCCTCGCGCTTGGAACCGTCGCACCAGACGATGGCGTCGGGTTCGGTCAGGCGAGCAACCTCATCGACCCAAGCCTGCAGGTTGGGGTCGGTGCTGCCCGTACGCGACGGGTACGCATCCCCGTTGGTCTGGAGGGAAGAGTTTGTGAGAGTCATATTCTGGCCTTTCCGGTTGTTCGGGTAGGTGCAAATTTATGGAACGTCGGGCTGCGTTGCTTACTTGACGTTGCGTACGGCCATAATTTCGGCCACAAATCAAGGATGCTCCCCTCTGCAGACGAGAACCGGCGATATTGCCAGTTAAGAATGTTCATTCTTTAGATATTGTTAAGGAATGTCGCCTCAAGCTTCTGATCTGATCACCCTCGGCCATCGCATCCGCCATTTTCGAAGCGAACGCGGCCTCACGCTCGACCAACTCGGTGAGCGGGTCAGTCTCGCGGGCAGCCAGCTGTCACTGATCGAGAACGGCCGCCGGGAGCCGAAACTCTCGACGCTGCAGGAACTCGCGACCGCGCTGTCGGTCGACCTGGCCGAGCTGCTGCGCCGGGAAGCGCCGAACAATCGGGCGGCGCTCGAGATCGAACTCGACCGGGCGCAGAAGAATCCGCTCTACGGCGCGCTCGGCCTGCCGGTCGTGAAAGTGACCAAGGGGATGCCGCTGCCCGCGATCGAATCGCTGCTCGGCCTGCACCGCGAGCTGTCCCGCCGGGCCAGCGAGGCCATCGCCACCCCGGAGGAGGCCCGCCGCGCCAATACGGAATTGCGCGAGCGGATGCGCGAGCAGGGCAACTACCTGCCGGCCATCGAAGAGCTCGTGGAGGAACGGGTGCGCGCGAGCGGCCACATCTCCGGCGCGCTCACGCACCGCGAGGTGAGCGTTATGGCCGATCAGCTCGGTTTCAACCTGATCTACGTGAACGATCTGCCCAACTCCACCCGGTCGGTCACCGACCTCGCCAACGGCCGCATCTACCTGCCGCCGGCCTCGATTCCCGGCGGGCACGGACTGCGGTCGATGGCGTTGCAGGCGATGGGCCACCGGTTGCTCGGGCACGAACGGCCGGGCAGCTACGCCGAGTTCCTGTGGCAACGACTTGAGATCAACTATTTCGCGGCGGCGTGTTTGATGCCGCGCGAGGCATCCGTCGCCTTTCTCTCCAACGCCAAGCAGGAACGCGAGCTGTCGGTCGAGGACTTTCGCGACACCTTCGGCGTCACCCACGAGGCGGCAGCGTTGCGCCTGACCAACCTCGCCACGAGTCACCTCGACATGACGCTGCACTTTCTGCGGGTCAACGGCGACGGCGCCCTGCAGAAGGGGTACGAAAACGACGACCTACCGTTTCCGGTCGACGTCACCGGGTCGATCGAGGGCCAGTACGTCTGCAAGCAGTGGAGCGCCCGCAGCGCCTTCACCCACACCAACCGCACCACCGAGTTCTACCAGTACACCGACACCCCCGCCGGCACGTTCTGGTCGGCCACCCAGACCGGGTCAACGGATGCCGGCGAGTTCTCGATCAGCGTCGGCGTTCCGTTCGCGCAGGCCAAGTGGTTTCGCGGGCGCGAGACCACCCAACGCACGGTGTCACGCTGTCCAGACGAGTCATGCTGCCGCCGCCCCAACTCGGATGCCGCCGCGCGCTGGGCCGGCCGGGCCTGGCCGAGCGCCCGGCTGCACGCGCACGTTCTGTCGCCGTTGCCGTCCGGCACGTTTCCGGGTGTCGACGACTCCGAGGTGTACGCGTTTCTGGAGGCGCACGCCGCGGAGTAACGGGACCATATAGTTTGAAGCAGGTAGTTGACCGCTTAGAGTTCACAGGAGAACCGCATGCGCCTGATCGAGGCCCCGTCCAGCCCCGCGTCGCCCACCCGGGCCAGCGAGCCCGACCGCCTCCCCCTGCGCGTCGGCCTCGTGCAGCATCGCTGGCACGCCGAGGCGGCGACGCTCGAGACAGAGCTGGCCGACGGCATCCGTTTGGCGGCTGAAGCCGGCGCGCGCATCGTCTTTCTGCCCGAACTGACCCTCAGCAAATACCCCGGCAACGTGCGGGCTACAGGAATTCCCAAAGCGGATTCCGAGCCGCTCCTGACCGGCCCCACCTACGAATTCGCCGCGGCCCAGGCGCGGCTGCACAATGTCATCGTGCACGCGTCCCTGTTCGAACGGCCGGCTGACACCGACGAACCGAACGACCCGCGCGGCTACAACACGGCCATTCTCGTATCGCCGACCGGCGAGCTGCTCGGCCGCACCCGCAAAACGCACATTCCGGTCACGGCGGGGTACTACGAGGACACCTATTTTCGGCCGGGTCCCGCCGAAGACGCCTACCCGGTCTACGAGGTGGCGGGTTCCCGCCTCGGCCTGCCGACCTGCTGGGACGAATGGTTTCCCGAAGTCTCCCGACTGTACGGGCTCGGCGGTGCCGAGATTCTCGCCTACCCCACCGCGATCGGCTCTGAGCCGCTTTTTCCGAAGTTCGACACCCAGCCGATCTGGCAGCAGGTCATCGTGGCCAACGGCATCACCAGCGGACTGTTCATGGTCGTGCCCAACCGGCACGGCGACGAGGGCGACCTCACCTTTTACGGTTCCTCGTTCATCTCCGATCCGTTCGGACGCGTGCTGGTGCAGGCACCGCGCGGCGAATCCGTGGCGCTCGTGGCCGACCTCGATCTGACGCAGCGCGAGGAGTGGCTCACCCTGTTCCCATTCCTGTCCACCCGCCGGCCCGACAGCTACGCGGCGCTGACGGCGGCGGTCGACCCGGCGCATCCGTTTGGATCGGCGCGCGCATGACCTGGCGCATGCCGGCCGAACCCGCGCCGCAGGACCGGGTCTGGATGGCTTTTCCGGCTGGCGGCTACACCCTCGGGGACACCGCAGCCGACGCGCACGAGGCACGCCGCACCTGGACCGCCGTCGCCCATGCGATCGCCGACTTCGAGCCGGTGACCATGGTCGTCGACCCGGCCGCCCGCGCCGACGCTGTCCGCTATCTGAGTAGCGAGATCGAGGTCGTGGAAGCCGAGCTGAACGACAGTTGGATGCGCGACATCGGTCCGAGCTTCGTGCACGACGCGGATGGCCAGCTCGGCGCCGTCGACTGGACCTTCAACGGCTGGGGCGGCCAGGACTGGGCCAGCTGGGACAAAGACGAGTCGGTCGGTCGGTTTGTAGCGGATGCCGCCGGCGCAGCCCTCGTAACGTCGTCGCTCGTGAACGAGGGCGGCGGCATCCACGTCGACGGCGCGGGCACAGTGCTGGCGACGGAGAGCGTGCAGCTTGACCCCGGACGTAACCCCGGCACCACGACCGCCGACGTCGAAGCAGAATTCCGCCGCACGATCGGTGCCGAGCACGTCGTCTGGCTGCCGCGCGGTCTCACCCGCGACCAAGCCCGGTTCGGCACCCGCGGGCACATCGATATGGTCGCCACGATCTCGTCGCCGGGCACGATTCTGCTGCACGCGCAGAACGATCCAGGGCATCCCGACTACCCGCTGACCCGCGATTTCCGGGCCCTCCTGGCCGCCGAACACGATGCGGCCGGGCGCTCGTTCACCATTATCGATCTGCCGGCGCCCGCCGTGCTGCGCGACGACGAGGGCTTCGTCGACTACAACTACGTCAACCACCTCGTGGTCAACGGCGGCGTCATTGCCTGCAGCTTCGGTGAGGAACGGGCCGATGCCATAGCCCGCGACCTGCTCGCCGCCGCTTACCCGGGGCGACGGGTCGTGTCGGTCGACGCGCGGCCGTTGTTCGCGCGCGGCGGCGGCATCCACTGCATCACGCAGCAGCAGCCGTCTGCACTGCGGGCCTGATCAGGCGTCAGCCGGCCGACGCGCGTTGCGCCACAAGCCGAAGATGAGCGGCAGAACGAGAACGATACCGAAAATCAGATAGGCCCACCCACCAAGCTCGTTCTGCAGGATCCCGACGCCGGAGACCAGGAGTGCGATCTGGAGCATTCTCCAGACCAATGCTGGAAGCCGCTGGCGCCCCTTGAATTTCACGAAGGTTCCCGAGCCACGGTTCGGCCCCGATATCCTCGAGGCTTCCACGAGACCGAGGGCCGTCGAGATAGCAATGAGAACGACGCCGAGCAGAAGCTCCATCAGCGCTGTACGCCTGCAGCGACCTGCCGATTATGCCAGAACCGCACGAGGTTGAACGGCACCAGAACGGCGATGATGAGCAGCACGAACGCCCAGGGGCCGACCTCGGCCGTCATGAGGTTGGCACCCCAGATCACCAGGACGACCGCACCGATATTCAACAAAGTGGATGCCCGTGGCTGGGTCGGGGCCGTGCGCATCAGCGGAATCACGACCCCGGAGTTGGCGCGGGACAGCCAGACCGCGTAAACGATGCCACAGGCGAACCCGGACAAAACGAAAATCGCGCCGAATATCACTGCCATGCGGTCGTGCCCCCTGACGAGTCGTTTCTACAAGCCTAACCGCAGGGTAACGCCGGTCACGCGTTACTTTCTATTTGGAAAGTACCTGCTAGCCTTCCAGCAGAGCCATGGCGCGGCACCCGCTCGCTGCACCGGCGTGAAGCGAGGAACCACCATGAAGCCGAACGACACGGACCGTCTCGATGCAGCGGGAGCCGCGCGCTTGCTCGAGGCCGGCGCCGTCGCGAGCGCCCGGGCCGACGGCGCTGTCGACCGTCGGGTATTGGCCCGGACGCAGTGCGGTATCGCGGCTGCGATGTTAATCTACATCAGCGCATTCCTGCTGCTGTTCGGCAACCAGACGCAGGAGGCTGTGTCGGGAGCAGCATCTGGCGGCTATGCCTACGCCAACGTCTTACTCATTCCCTTTCTCGTACTCACGCAGCTGGTCATGGGAGTGCGCGATCGGGTGCGCGTTCTGCGCGCGCATCGGCCTTCCCTCGTCTTCACCCTGATTGGGCTGATTCCGTTCCTCGCTCTTGCCGTGCTGAGTGTTTTCGGCGTGAGCTATCCATGGGGCTTCAACCTCGTCGCTGCCGCCGCACCGGCCGTTCCAATGGTCTGGTTGGGCCTGAAATCGGCCCGCCGGGCGGACCCGCCAGCTACGACGGTCGCACACACCGAACCGGGCCGGCCCGCCCGGATCATGACCGCGAGTCTCGGCCTCTATCTCGGACTCACCGGCATGCTCGCGGCCTTCAACGGGTTCGCTCTCACCGGTCTCGGCCTCATCACCGTGTTGATCGTGCTGCTCGCCCTGTTCTCGTCCCGCTGGGGACTGCCCAGCCTCGGAGCCGCGTGGAGCACCCGCGAATGGACCGCCTACGCCCTCTCGTTCACCCTGCTGGTCACCCTGGCCGTCGTGCTCGCCCGCACCCCGTGGAACACGCCGCTGGTCGGCGTGGTCGGAGGAATGCCCGTGGCCGCGCCGCTGGTGGTCGCGGCCGTTCGCGGCGCACGGTCATGACCGAGCGGCGCCATCCGCGGCATGGGCTCGACGACGCGCTGCTGACCCCCCTGCGCTTCTCGCTCATGGCCGCGCTCGGGCCTGAAGCCGAGATCGACTTCGCGACGCTGCGTCAGTTGCTCGAGACCGACGATTCGGCGCTCAGCAAGGCCATCGCGACCCTTAGGGCGGCGGGCTATGTTGGCGTGCGCAAGGGATACGTGGCCAACCGTCCGCGCACCTGGCTTCGGGCGACCCTAAGTGGCCGGGCAGCCATGCGCGTGCACGTCAGCGCCCTGCAGGCCATCGCCGGCGGGCTGACTACTTCGGCTGCATCCGAATCGCCCCGTCAAGACGGATAGTTTCTCCATTGAGCATGGGATTCTCGATGATATGCCGCACCAGGAAAGCAAACTCAGTCGGGTCACCGAGCCGGGAGGGATGCGGCACCTGGGCGCCGAGGGAGTCCCGCACCGGCTGCGGCAGCCCCTGCAGCATGGGGGTGTCGAAGATGCCGGGTGCAATCGACATCACCCGAATCAGGCTCTGCGCGAATTCGCGAGCCAGCGGCAGGGTCATCGCTGCGACGCCGCCCTTGGACGCGGCATAGGCAGCCTGCCCGATCTGACCGTCGAATGCGGCGACGGAGGCCGTGTTCACGATGACGCCGCGTTCAGCGCCGCCCTGACGGTCCTGGTTGCCCGCGGGTTCGGTGCGTTGCATTGCGGCGGCGGCCAAGCGCACGACGTTGAAGGTACCGACGAGGTTGATGCGGATGGCCCGCTCAAAGTCCTCGAGCGGCAGTGGGCCGTCGCGGCCGACCGTGCGAGCGCCGGGCGCAATGCCGGCACAGTTGATCACGATGCGCAGCGGCCCGTGCACCACTGCGGCGTCGACGGCACTCTGCACGTCGCCCGCGCTCGTGACGTCGCCAGCTACGAACTGGGCGCGGTCGCCCAGGGAGGCCGCGATTTGTTCGCCGGGCGCGCCCGGCAGATCGAGCAGCACCACGAAGGCTCCGGCCTCGTGCAGCGTGCGAACGCAGGCCAAGCCGAGGCCGGAGGCGCCTCCGGTAATGAGGGCGGAGCATCCGTCAATCTGCATTAGAGCCTTTCCATCAAAGGTGTGACAATCGCGAAATCGCGCATTAGAGCCGCTCAATCAGGGTGGCATTGGCCATGCCGCCGCCCTCGCACATGGCCTGCAGGCCCCAACGACCGCCGGTCATTTCGAGGTGGTTGAGCAGGGTGCCAAGCAGTCGGGTGCCCGAGGAACCGAGCGCGTGGCCGAGGGCGATGGCACCGCCGCGCGGGTTGAGGCAGTCGGGATCAGCACCAGTCTCGCGCAGCCAGGCCAGCGGCACGCTCGCGAACGCCTCGTTGATCTCGTAGGCGTCGATGTCGTCGATGCCGAGGCCAGCCCGCGCGAGGATGCGCTGGGTCGCCGGAATCACGCCGGTCAGCATGAGCATCGGATCGCTTCCCACAACGGTGAAGCTATGGAAGCGGGCGCGGGGGTTCAGGCCGAGCTGCGCGGCCCGCTTGGCGCTCATAATCAGGGTCGCCGAGGCGCCGTCGGTGAGCGGGGACGAGTTGCCGGCCGTGACATGCCAGCCAAGCTTCGGAAACCGGGCGGCGAGCGCGTCGGTGCGATAGGCGGGGCGCAGGCCGGCGAGCCTGGCGTGCGAGGTGCCGGGGCGGATGGTTTCGTCCTCGCTGAAGACGCTGCCGTCTGGCCGGGTGACGGCCACGATTTCGCCACCGAAGTCGCCTCGTTCGGCGGCCGCTGCGGCGAGCCGGTGCGAGCGGGCCGCGTAGTTGTCGAGGGCGTCGCGGCCGAGATTCCATTTCTGGTTGATGAGCTCTGCGGACACTCCCTGGTTGACCAGGCCGTCGGGGTAACGCTCGTGCATGAGGGTGCCGAACGGGTCCTGTCCGCCAGCCGTGGAACCGAGCGGCACCCGGCTCATCGATTCAACGCCGCAGGCGATGACGACGTCGGCGTTGCCGCTCATCACGGCCTGGGCGGCAAAGGTGGCGGCCTGCTGGCTGGACCCGCACTGGCGGTCGATGGTGGTGCCGGGTACGGTGTGCGGAAATCCGGCGCTGAGCAGGGCGGTGCGGGTCACGTTGTTCCCCTGTTCTCCGGCCTGGCTGACGCAGCCGCCGATGACGTCGTCGATCAGTGCCGGGTCGAGGTTGTTACGGTTGACCAGTTCGTGCAGCACGGTGGCCAGGAGGTCGGCCGGATGGATGCCGTCGAGGGCTCCCCCGGGCTTACCCCGGCCCGAGGGGGTGCGCAGAACGTCGATGATGACAGCCTCATTGCTCATGACCCCAGCCTAGGCCCGCTCGGCGGGCGCGTGCCCACCGGCCGGTGAGCGGATGCCCGCCGAGCGTTACCCGGACAGCGCCCACATCGCGACGGCGCTCGCTGCGGCGACGTTGAGCGAGTCGATGCCGTGCTTCATCGGAATCTGCACGACGCTGTCCGACGCGGCGAGCGCATCGGGCGTGAGCCCCTCCCCCTCGGCGCCGAGCAGCAGGGCCAGGCGCTCGTGGCTGGTGCCGTCGAAGTCGCGCAGGCTGACCGCATCGGGCGTCAGCGCGAGGGCGGCCACGTGAAAGCCGTGCCGGGTGAGCAGAGCGCGGGTGTCGGTCCAGTCCCCGACGCGGGTCCACGGCACCTGCAGCACCGTGCCCATCGACACGCGAATGGCGCGGCGGTAGAACGGGTCGGAGCAGCGCGGTGTGACCAGAATTGCATCCGCTCCAATGGCACCGGCCGAGCGGAAGATGGCGCCGACGTTGGTCGGGTCCGAGACGTTTTCGAGGATCACGATGCGGCGCGCACCGGCTAGCAGGGTGTCGGCGCTGGGCAGCGCGGGCCGGTTCATCGACGCGATCAGGCCGCGATGCAGAATGTACCCGGTGAGGTCGGCGAGCATTTCTCCTGGGCCGACGAACACCGGAACCTCGGCCGCGTAGTCGCCGAGCACCGCGAGTGCTTCATCAGCCGTATTGCCGAGCGCCAGCACCGACCGCGGAATGTGACCTGCGCGCAGCGCGCGCTCAAGCACAAGGGCCGATTCGGCGATGTAGAGGCCGTGCTCGGTGCCGCGGGCCTTCTTGAGCGCGACATCAGTGAAGTGGGCGTAGTCGACAAGTCGCGGGTCGCTCAGGTCGTCGATCGCGATCAGGGGCATCCGCAAAGTCTAGTGAAAGGCAGAACTCCCGCAGGCCGAAGCCTGCGGGAGTTCTGCTGCACGTGCGGCTCGGATTACTTTGTGGCCACCGTCTGCACGGCGAGCGCGAGGGTACCGTCGGCGAGACTGCCCCAGGCGTAGACGATCGTGTTGGTTCTCTTGGCGATGACCACATCGGCCGGGCCGATGAGCGCTGCGGTCGTTCCGGCAGCGGCAACCGCAGCCGAGATGGTGCCGACCGGCAGCACGAGCACTGACTCGTTCGGATTGGTCAGACCGGTGATGGCCGGGGCGCCGTTGGCCAGCACGTCCACGGCGGGTGCGGCCGCGACGTGACGAACCGTGAGCCGACCCTGGCCGGCGCCGGGCGCCGAGGTGTCGTTGGTGAACAGGGCAGCGGTCGGAACTCCGGCCTCACTCAGGTGGGCGACAGCCGTGTAGTTCATACCGGACGCAACCACGAGATCGACCGGGCCGATCACCGGAGCGCTCGCGTCGGGGGCATCCGCTGCGGTGATGGCGAGGGTGTAGCTGCCGGCCGGAATTCGGAACGTCTTCGTAAGGGTGCCGGGTTCGAAGTCGTCGATGACCTTGGTGTTGTCGACGTAGACGTCGACCATGACGCCCGGAATGGCGTGCAGCACCGAAACGGATGCCGGCGCTGCGGCCCGCGTGCGCACCGTCTGCACGAACAATGCGAGGTTGCTGTCGGCGAGACTCCCCCAGGCATAGACGATGGTGTTGGTGCGCGGGGCGATCGTGACGTCGGCCGGGCCGAGCAGCGGCGCGGTGGTTCCGGCGGCGGCAACGACGGCGCTGATTGAGCCGACCGGCAGGTCGAGCACGGCCTGCGACGGGTTGGTCAGGCCGGCGACGGCGACCGCGCCGTTCGCGAGCACGTCAACGGCGGGTGCGGCCGCAACGTGCCGCACTGTCAGGCGACCCTGCCCGGGCGCCAGCGGCGTGGTGTCGTCGTTGAACAAGGTGGCGGTGGGGAGGCCGGCGTCACTCAGGTGGGCCACGGCCGTGAAGCTTCGATTGGCCGTGACCGTCACGGTGGTTGAACCACTGATCGCAATCGCGGGCAGCGGAACGCCGTTCGCGCCCACGCCCACCTCGAGCGGGTTCGACGCGGAGATGTCGACGGTGTGGGTGCCGGCCGCGATCTTCAGCGGGCCGAGCAGGGTTCCCGGCATGAAGTCGTCGACGACGACGCGGCCGTCGACCGAGATGTCGAGGGTCAGCCCGGGAATGGCGTGCAGCACCGAGACGGATGCCGTACCCGGCGAAGCGGATGCTGCCGGCACGGCCGCCTGCGCCGGCGCGAGCCCGGCGAGGGCGACGAGAAGGCCGGCGGAGATTCCGACGGCGAGGGACTTGCGCATTGCTACCTCCAGTGGGTCGTTACGGAAGGCGGCTGTGCCTTCCTGGTAACAACTTCTCCGGCCGGGCGCGTTTCGGATGCATCGGCAGCAAGTATTTCGCAATCAGAGTCTGTGCAGCGCTCCGCGCACGATCGAGTCACCGGAGTGGGCCGGGTCGCCGTCGGCGGGTTCGGCCGACACGTCGACCAGCGGGTACTGGGTGAGGTCGACGCTCGCCGGGATGGTGAAGCGGCCGGTGGAACCGTCGAGGAAACCGATGCTGACCAGGCTGGAGGCATCCGCTTTGAGCAGCCAGACCTCGCGCAGGCCCGAGCCCGGGATGGCTGCCGCGTCGAGGTCGACCACAACCGAGCGGCGGCCGTCGGCGGCCTGCTCGACCCGGGCCGAGCCGCTCGCGGTCCAGCCGGGCAGGGCGTCCAGGGCTGCTTCGGCCACGACCTGCTCGGGCGGCGGGCCGGTGGTACTCGCGACACCGATGGCGATGCCGCCGACCAGGCCGATCACGCCGGCGGCCGCCGCGAACGGCACCCAGCGGCGGCGGGGCAGCGGGCGAACCGGTGCTGGCGCGCTCAACGATTCGGGCGTCGATTCGACCGGCAGGGACGCGACGACCGGCGAAGCGGATGCGCGGGGCGGGGGCGCAGCATCCATCAACTCAGGGGTGCTCGCGAACGACGGCGGTCTGCGCACAGTATCGCTCAGCCCGAGCTCGGCATGGATCCCCGCCCAGACACCCGCCGGCGGCGTGAGCAGCGGATCGGACCCGGCGGCACGACCGAGTTGCACGACCTGCCGCAGGGCGAGGTACTCCTCCGCGCACTCGGCGCAGGCAGCGAGGTGGGCACGCTCGCCGGCGCTGGCGCCCTGTTCGGCCAGAGCGAGCAGGTGCAGGTCGTCCGCGGCAATGTGGGCGCCATCAATAGGAGTCATCGGACACCTCCAGCCGGGTGCGGAGGCGGGTCAGGCTGCGCCGCATGTGGCTCTTGACCGTGCCGAGCGGCAGCCCGAGACTGTCGGCGATCTGCACCTGGGTGAGATCGTCGAAAAAGGCCAGGCGCATCACCTGCCGTGGCACCGGTTCAAGCCGGTCGATTTCGTCGCCGACCAGCACCCGGTTGACCACGCTCACGCTGTCGTCGACCCGATGGGCGGGGATGGTCGCCGCGATGGACTCTTCTAGCCGTCGCTGTCGGCTACGGGCCTCGTGGGTGTCGGCGACCACATGCCTCGTGATTCCGATCAACCAGGCCGGCAGGCGGGAACGGGCCGGGTCGAACCCGGATCGCCCCCGCCAGGCGGCAATGAACACCTTCTGGGTGACGTCCTCGGCGTCAGCCGCATTGGCGAGGGAGCGCACGGCGATCGTGAAGACCAGGGGCGACCAGCGCGCGTAAGCCGCAGCGAGGGCACGCTCATCACCGTCCTGAAAGGCGCGGGCCAGAGCCGCGTCATCGTCGGTGGGTGCGCTCACGTGAGTGTGGGTCCTTCGGGCCGAAACACGAACCGGGCAGGGGCGCTTCGGCCGGACACTCCGGGTGTCAACCTCCGCGCGCACCAGCATAGTGAGTTTCCTTCGACTCGGTTGCGGTACCCGCTCGAGCAAAGGGGCCACAGCAGCAAACCCGACGTCGCTTGCTGTGGCCCTTCCCGGGGCGGGAAACCACTTACTCCTCTATTTCTCTCCTCGAGGGCGAAACGGATGCACCCTGCCGCAGCTCACGGCTCTACGGCGTCGGCGTGAGCGTGTACTTCGTCGAGAGATACTCCTGGATTCCCTCGAGCCCGCCCTCGCGGCCGAGGCCGGACTGCTTGACGCCGCCGAACGGTGCGGCGGCGTTGGAGACGACACCGGTGTTCAGGCCCATCATGCCGGTCTGTAGCTTCTCGATCAAGCGCTGGCCGCGCGCGAGATCGGTCGTGAACACATAGCTGATCAAGCCGAACTCGGTGTCGTTGGCGAGGCGCACGGCATCCGCTTCGTCGGTGAACGTGCTGATTGCCAGCACAGGGCCGAAGATTTCGTCGCGCAGAATATCGCTGCCGGCCTTGACGTCGGTCAGTACCGTGGGCGCATAGAAGGTTCCCTCGCGCTCGATGGCGGCGCCGCCGGTAAGCAGGGTCGCGCCACGGGTGAGGGCGTCTTGCACCAGGGAATCGGCCTTGGCGACGGCTTTGCCATCGATCAGCGGGCCGATGGTAATGCCGGCCTCTGTGCCACGGCCGATCTGGAACGCTTCAACGCGTTCGGTGATGCGGCGGGCGAATTCGGCGGCGACGGACTCGTGCACGATGAAGCGGTTGGCAGCTGTGCAGGCCTGGCCGATGTTGCGGAACTTGGCGATGAGCGCGCCATCGACGGCCTTGTCGAGGTCGGCGTCGGCGAAGACGACGAACGGTGCATTGCCGCCGAGCTCCATCGAGGTGCGCAGCACGTTCTCGGCGGAGAGCTTGATCAGCGACTTGCCGACCGCGGTCGACCCGGTGAAGCTGAGCTTGCGAAGGCGCGGGTCGGCGATGATCGGTTCGGACACCGCGCCGGACTGCGACGTCGTGATGACGTTAACGACGCCCGCGGGTAGGCCAGCCTCTTCGAGCAGGGCCACGAAGTGCAGGGTGGTTAGCGGGGTGAGCGCGGCCGGCTTGACGACGACGGTACAGCCGGCGGCGAGCGCCGGGGCAATTTTGCGCGTCGCCATGGCGAGCGGAAAGTTCCACGGGGTGATCAGAAAGCACGGGCCCACCGGATGCTGGGTGACGATCATACGACCGGTGCCCTCGGGGTTGGTGCCGTAGCGGCCGCTGATGCGCACCGCTTCTTCGCTGAACCAGCGCAGGAATTCGCCGCCGTAGGCGACCTCGCCGAGCGCCTCGGGCAGCGGCTTGCCCATTTCGATGGTCATGAGCAGCGCGAACTCCTGCTTGCGTTCCTGCAGCAGGTCGAAGGCGCGGCGCAGAATTTCACCCCGCACCCGGGCCGGCGTCGCAGCCCAGTCGGCCTGGGCGGCGTCGGCGGCGTCGAGGGCTGCAGTGCCGTCGGCCACACTCGCGTCGGCGATGGTCTTGATGACGCGGCCGGTGGCCGGGTCGGTGACATTGAGGGTGCGGCCGCCGGTGGCGGCGACCCACTTGCCGTTGATGTAGAGCTGGTTCGGGACGCGAGCGAGCAGCTCGGATTCGTTCGTTGGCGCTTCGGTAACAACCGTCATTGCATCTCCCAATACTTTGTCTGCCCGTCTATCTGACGGTAATAGCCTAGCTGCGCCCACCAACAGGGGCGCTGAGCGCTTGTGGTTCAGCTCAACATCACGGAAACGATCATGCTGGCGTGGTGCGCGGCCACGCTACGCGCGAACCTTAGGGCCGGCTTGTCGACCGGCGCACGGTTGGGGCGTAACGGCGCACCCTCACGCTGAAGAAGGGGTTGCATCTTTCGACTGATCGTATATGATTTCAAATACACACGTAGCGCAGCGAGAGGACATCACATGCAGAACCCCGCACCATTCACCGGCACCCCCGGCAAGGTGATCGCCCTGCACCTCAACTATCCCTCCCGCATTGCCCAGCGCGGCCGCACGCCGGAACAGCCGTCATACTTCCTGAAGCCCGGCAGCTCGGTGAGCGCCTCCGGCACCCCGATCGAACGCCCGGCCGGCACCGAACTGCTCGCCTTCGAGGGCGAGATCGCCCTGATCATCGGCCACAGCATCCGTCGGGTAACCCCGGAGCAGGGCTGGGCGGCCGTCTCCGGCGTCACCGCCGCCAACGATTTCGGCGTCTACGACCTGCGCTACGCCGACAAGGGCTCAAATCTGAAGTCCAAGGGCGGCGACGGCTTCACCCCGCTCGGCCCGACCGTGATCAACGCCACAGACATTCAACCGGATGCCCTCCGGGTGCGCACGTGGGTCAATGGCGCGTTGGTGCAGAACGACACCACGGCGCACCTGGCCTTCGGGTTCGGCCGTCTGGTCGCCGACCTCTCCCAGCTGATGACCCTCGAACCGGGCGATGTGATTCTCACCGGAACCCCCGCCGGTTCCTCCGTCGTGCAGCCTGGCGACGTGGTCGAGGTCGAAGTGGATGCCCCCACCGCGCCCGGCGCGCCCAGCACCGGGCGACTGGTCACGCCCGTCGTCGCCGGCTCGATCGCCATGGCCGAATACGGTGCCGGCCCGAAGATCGACGATCTGCAACGGGCCGAGGCGTGGGGATCGGCCAAAGCGGCCGGACTGCCCACGAAGACACTTCTGACCGACGAGCTCAAAGCGAAAATCAACTCGGTCGGCACGGCCACGCTCAGCTCCCAGCTGCGCAAGCGCGGCCTGAACAACGTCTCAATCGACGGGCTCCAGTCCACTCGGCCGAGCGTGCGCCTGGTCGGTCTCGCTCGCACCCTGCGGTTCATTCCCAACCGGGAGGATCTCTTCATCTCGCATGGCGGCGGCTACAACGCGCAAAAGCGCGCCTTCGACTCCCTCCGCCCCGACGATGTGCTCGTGATCGAGGCCCGCGGCGAGACCGGCACCGGCACCGTCGGCGACATCCTCGCCCTCCGCGCCCAGGTGAACGGCGCGGCCGGCCTGGTGACGGACGGCGGGGTGCGCGACGTCGCCGCCGTCACCGCCCTGAAAATGCCCACCTACTTCGCCAACGCGCATCCTGCCGTTCTCGGCCGCAAGCATGTGCCGTGGGACACCGACCTCACCATCGCCTGCGGCGGCGCGGCCGTGCAGCCGGGCGATGTGATCGTCGGCGACGCCGACGGCATCCTGGTGATTCCGCCGCACCTGATCGAGGAGGTCGTCGCCGACGCGATCGAGCAGGAGCGCGAGGAAACCTTCATCGCCGAGATGGTCGCCGCCGGCGAGGGCGTCGACGGGCTGTACCCGATGAACGCGAAGTGGAAGGGACGGTACCAGCAATGGCTGCAGTAACAGCGCCGTCGGTCAGCAAGTCGCAACTCGCCTATCAGTGGGTCAAGGCGCGCATCTCCGACGGAACGTTCACGCCGGGCTACCGTTTAGTCCTGGGCGCAATCGGCAGGGAGCTCGGCGTGAGCGTCGTACCGGTGCGCGAGGCAATCCGTCGCCTCGAAGCGGAGGGACTGGTCACCTTCGAGCGCAACGTCGGCGCGCAGGTCGCCATGCTCGAGGAGACCGAATATCTCTACACGATGCAGACCCTGAGTGTCGTCGAGGGCGTCGCGACCGCGCTGTCGGCACCGTTCATCACGGCCGCCGACATCGAACGCGCCCGCTCGGTCAACCAGGCCATGGCCGCCTCCCTCGAAGACTTGAACCCACACCGGTTCACCGAACTGAACCTCGACTTTCACTCGATCCTGTTTGAGAACTGCCCGAACCCGCACATCCTCGATCTCGTGCACCGCGGGTGGAACCGCATGAAAGTGCTGCGCGACTCGACCTTCAGCTTTGTGCCCGGCCGCGCCCGCGACTCCGTGTCGGAGCACGAAAACCTGCTGCAGCTGATCGAATCGGGCTCCGACGCGCTCACGCTCGAGCTGGCCGCGCGCGCCCACCGCACCGGCACACTGGATGCCTTCCTCACGTACCAGAAATCGCATCACCCCCACACACCATCCGAACCGTCCCCGAGAAAGAGAGCCTGACTATGACGCAGACGTCTGTCCAGACCACGCACTACGTCCCCGCCGACCTGCCCACCAGCATCCGTCATTTCATCGGTGGAGAATTCGTCGACAGTGTCGGAGGCGAAACCTTCGACGTGCTCGACCCGGTGTCGAACCAGACTTACGCCACCGCCGCCGCCGGCCAGCAGGCCGACATTGCGCGAGCCGTCGCCGCAGCGAAAGATGCCTTCGACAACGGCCCCTGGCCGCGCATGCTGCCCCGCGCCCGCGCCCGCGTGCTGCACGCGATCGCCGACGCCGTCGAGGCGCAGGACGCCCGGCTCGCCGAGCTGGAGACCTTCGACACCGGACTGCCGATCACCCAGGCACTCGGCCAGGCCCAGCGCGCGGCCGAGAACTTTCGCTTCTTCGCCGACCTGATCGTGGCGCAGGTCGACGACACCTACAAGGTGCCGGGCCGGCAGATCAACTACGTCAACCGCAAGCCGGTCGGTGTCGCCGGGCTGATCACCCCGTGGAACACCCCGTTCATGCTGGAGAGCTGGAAGCTCGCCCCCGCGCTCGCCTCCGGCTGCACCGTCGTGCTGAAACCGGCCGAATTCACCCCACTGTCAGCGAGCCTCTGGGCCGAGATCTTTCGCACCGCCGGCGTGCCCGACGGGGTTTTCAACCTGGTCAACGGCATCGGTGAGGAGGCCGGCGATGCGCTGGTCAAGCATCCTGATGTGCCGCTCATCTCTTTCACCGGCGAGACCACGACCGGCCAGACCATCTACCGCAACTGCGCCGCGAACCTCAAGGGCATATCGATGGAACTCGGCGGCAAGTCGCCCGCCGTCGTCTTCGCCGACGCCGACCTCGACGCCGCGATCGACTCGACCCTGTTCGGCGTGTTCTCCCTCAACGGCGAGCGTTGCACCGCGTCGAGCCGCATTCTGGTCGAACGCTCCATCTACGACGACTTCTGCGCCCGCTACGCCGCCCGCGCGCAGAGCATCGTGGTCGGCGACCCGCACGACCCGAAAACCGAGGTCGGCGCGCTCGTACACCCCGACCACTACGCCAAGGTCATGAGCTACGTCGAAATCGGCAAAACCGAGGGTCTACTGCTCGCCGGCGGCGGCCGCCCGGAAGGCCTAACGGAGGGCAACTATGTCTCCCCCACGGTCTTCGCGGATGTCGCCCCCACCGCCCGCATCTTTCAGGAAGAGATCTTCGGCCCGGTTGTTGCCATCACTCCCTTTGAAACGGATGCCGAAGCGCTCGCCCTGGCCAACGGTGTGAAGTACGGGCTGGCTGCGTACATCTGGACCACGAACCTCGTTCGCGCCCACAACTTCGCCCAGGCGGTCGATGCCGGCATGGTCTGGTTGAACTCGCACAACGTGCGGGACCTGCGCACCCCGTTCGGCGGCGTCAAGGCCTCCGGCCTCGGGCACGAGGGCGGCTACCGGTCGATCGATTTCTACACCGACTCGCAGGCCGTGCACATAACACTCGCCCCCGTGCACACGCCCCGCTTCGGCGGCAACTAGTCCCTCACCACCCGGGGACGGGGCCCGGGCCCCGTCCTCGGGCCCAGTTTATAAACTGGGCCCGCGTTCATAAGGTGGGCCCGGCCGCAGGACCCGCGCTGGCGGTCTTGATAGCCAGCCCCACGCATCCACTGTAGAAACCTCAACGAGGAGAACCCCATGACACTCAGCCCGATCCCCACCCCCGCCGCAACCCCGCCCGACATCCTGCGCTGCGCCTACATGGACATCGTCGTGACCGACCTGGCCCGCTCCCGCGAGTTCTACGTCGACATTCTCGGCCTCGTCGTCACCGAGGAGAGCGACACCGAGATCTACCTGCGCAGCTTCGAGGAGTTCATCCACCACAATCTCGTGCTGCGCCAGGGGCCCATTGCCGCCGTCGCCGCGATGGCGTTCCGGGTGCGCAGCCCCGAAGACGTCGACCTCGCCGAGGCCTACTATAAGGAGCTCGGCTGCCGCACCGAACGCCGCACCGAGGGCTTTGTCAAGGGAATCGGCGACAGCGTGCGCGTCGAAGACCCGCTCGGCTTCCCCTACGAATTCTTCTTCGCCACTACCCACGTGGAACGCCTCGCCTGGCGCTACGACCTGCAGGGCCCGGGCGCACTGGTGCGACTGGACCACTTCAACCAGGTCACCCCCGACGTCGGCCGCGGCCGCAAATACCTCGAGGACCTGGGCTTTCGCGTCACCGAAGACATTCAGGACGCGGACGGTGTCACCTACGCAGCCTGGATGCGCCGCAAGGACACCGTGCACGACACCGCGCTCACCGGCGGAAACGGGCCGCGCATGCACCACATCGCGTTCTCGACGCACGAGAAGCACAACATCATCTACATCTGCGACAAGCTCGGCGCACTGCGCCAGAGCGACCTGATCGAGCGGGGACCTGGCCGCCACGGCGTCTCGAACGCGTTCTACCTGTACCTGCGCGACCCCGACGGCCACCGCGTCGAGATCTACACGCAGGACTACTACACCGGCGACCCTGACAACCCCGTGGTCACCTGGGACGTGCACGACAACCAGCGCCGCGACTGGTGGGGCAACCCCGTCGTGCCCAGCTGGTACACGGATGCCTCGCTCGTGCTCGACCTCGACGGCAACCCGCAGCCGGTCGCCCTGCGCACCGAGTCCAGCGAAATGGCCGTGACCGTCGGCGCCGACGGTTTCTCCTACACTCGCAAAGACGACGAGTTGGCCGGCTTTAAACTCGGCACCACCCTCTAGAAGGCAGTGCGCATGCTTGACCAGTCAGTCATTGAAGAGATCGCCGACGAACTCGTCGCGGCCGGGCGGACCCGGTCGACGGTTCCCCTGCTGACCACCCGCTACCCCGGCATGACCGTCGACGACGCCTACGCCGTGCAGAGCCTGTGGAAAGAACGCGGCATCGCGGCCGGCCGAAGGCTGGTCGGCCGCAAGATCGGCCTGACCTCCAAGGTCATGCAGGTCGCCACCGGCATCACCGAGCCCGATTACGGTGTGATCTTCAGCGACGAGGTCTACGAGAATGGCGCGAGCATCCGTTTCGACAGCTTCTCTAACGTGCGCATCGAGGTCGAACTGGCGTTCGTGCTCGGCAAGCCGCTGTCCGGCCCGAACTGCACGCTGTTCGACGTGCTGGACGCCACGGACTACGTGGTTCCGGCCCTCGAGATTCTCAGCTCGCGCATCGAGATGGCCGGCCGAACCATCGTCGACACCATCTCCGACAACGCGGCGATGGGCGGGATGGTTGTGGGCGGCACGCCCGTGAAGGTCGGAGACATCGACCTGCGCTGGGTGTCGGCCTTGCTGTATCGCAACCAGACCATCGAGGAATCGGGGGTGGCCGCCGCTGTGCTGAACCACCCCGCGGCCGGCGTCTACTGGCTGGCCAACAAGCTGGCCCAGCACGGAACCAGCCTCGAGGCCGGGGAGATCATTTTGGCCGGCTCGTTCACCCGCCCGATGTGGGTGGAGCAGGGCGACACCGTGCACGCCGACTATGGACCATTGGGAGCCATCACATGTCGATTCGAATAGCCGCAGAGCCGACCTTCCGCGACGTTCTCGCGGGCGCCGCACGCCCTCAGATGGGAATGTGGGTGTGCTCCGGCAGCGCGCTGGTGGCGGAGATCTGCGCCGGCAGCGGTCTCGATTGGCTTTTGATCGACACCGAACACAGCCCGAACGGCCTCGAGTCGACGCTCAGCCAGCTGCAAGCCGTGCACGGCTACCCCATCGTGCCGCTGGTGCGCGCGCCGATCGGGGATCGGATCATCGTGAAACAGCTCCTTGACCTCGGCGCTCAAAATTTGCTCATTCCGATGGTCGACACCGCCGAGCAGGCCCGCGAGATGGTGGCCGCGGTGCGCTACCCGCCGCTCGGCGTTCGCGGTGTCGGCAGCGCCCTCGCCCGAGCCTCCCGCTGGAACCGTATCGACGACTACCTGGCCCGCGCCAACGAGACGATCTCACTGTTCGTACAGATCGAGACAACGGATGCCGTGGCCAACATCGCCGAGATCGCCGGCGTCGACGGCGTCGACGGCCTGTTCGTTGGTCCCTCCGACCTCGCCGCATCGATGGGCTTGCTTGGCCAGCAGGACCACCCCGACATCGTGGCCGCGGTCGAGCAGTGCATTCGCACTGTCGCGGCGATCGGCAAACCCGTCGGCGTCAATGCCTTCGCGCCAACGACCGCCGACCGTTACCTGGCGGCGGGGGCCAACTTCGTGCTCGTCGGTGCCGACGTGGCTATCCTCGCCAGGGCCTCGGAGTCGCTCGCCGCCACCTTCATCAGGCCCACGGGTCTGGCCGGGCCCGAGGTCCCACGACCGAGTTACTGAGCGGCAGAGTTACTGAGCGGCAGAGTACCCGAGCCGAATGCGAGAATAGAAGGGTGTCGATCTCAGAATTCGCCGAGACCGCCGGCAGCCCCCTGCCGGCACCCGCTGCGCACTCGCAAACGCTGTCGCGTGGCATCCGCGTGCTGGAGGTTCTCGCTGAAGCCGACGAACCGATGAGTATCATCGAACTCGCCGCAGCCCTCGACGTGCACCGATCTATCGCCTATCGAATCCTCCGCACTCTCGAAGATCACGGCCTCGTCGTTCGGAACCCGGCCGGACTGGTGCGGCTCGGCCCGCGCCTGGCCGCCCTGGCCCGCGGGGTGTCCCGTGACCTGCAGGCCACGGCCCTGCCGGTGCTCACCCGTATCGCCAACGAGCTCGGCATGACGGCGTTCGTCGCGGTGCTCGACCAGGGCGAGATCTTCACTCTCGTGAGTATCGAACCGCGCAAGGCCCACGCGACGGTTGCGCAACAGCCCGGCACGCGGCATCCGCTGCACCGGGGTGCACCGGGAATCGCCATCCAGTCTGGCCTGAGCGCCGCGCAGTGGGCCGCGCTCGGCCTCCCCGAAACCCGCCGCAGTGAGGCCGGTGAGGTCGCTGCCCTCGGCTACGCTTCGAGCCATAACGAAGTCATTCCGGGCCTGTCATCTATTGCCGTGCCGTTGCTCGTGCCCGGGGAATCACCCGCCTCCGTCGCCGTCGTGTATATCTCGAGTCTGCACTCCCCCACCGACATCGGGGCCGTGCTCACCGCGGCCGCGCGCACGATCGTCGCCGAGCTCGGCTGAGCTGCCCACGCTCAACTGACTACCGCACCACGCACAGGCTCTGCATGCCCACGCGCACGGTCGATCCGACGTGGCGGGCGCGCAGCTGCGACACGATGCTCGGTGCGTCGGCGACGGCGTAGAACTCGGTGTTCTCGGGGGCGCTGGGGTGTCCGTCGGCGGCCCAGCCTTCGGTGATGCGCAGGTACGCGGCTTCCGCGGCGTCGTAGTTGACATCCCAGTCGTCGGCATCGGCGCCGGAGAAGGTGAGCTCCATGCCGTAGCCGATGCCCGTCCCCAGGCAGTCGAACGCATAGGGCGCGGCGGCCACGTCCAGGTCGAGCGCGGGGCCGGGAATTGCCCCCTGTCGCTCCGGCTCGGCATAGGCCGGCCCGAATCGTGCGGTCGTCTGGGCGACGAACGCCGCAAACTGTTGCTCGAGCTCGGCTGCCGACAGAGCCGTCGACGGCTCGGTCGGCAGCTCGATGGGCGGTGACGCCGGCTGCGGCAGGATTTCCACTCCGCCCGATGACGGCGGCACGGTTATCTGGGCGCTGTCGGTCGCCGACGGTGCGATCCGTTCACCGGCCGCGACAATCTTGGCGATGGCCCCCACACCCAGCGACAGGGTGAGCCCGAGCAGCACCACTGCGGCGACCAATCCAGCGACCGCAACGGATGCCGCATCCGCTCCCCCAGACCGCGCGCGAGCCCGCAGCACCCAGCCGACAATCCCCGCAGCGAGGGCCAGCAGCGGAATCACGGCCGCGACAAGAAGCTGCCCGACGTAGATCGGAATCTGAGTGTAAGGGTCGGCCGCGCCGTTTCCGCCCTGGTCGACGCCGATGTCCAGGTAGAGCATCCAGGCCGGCGAGAGTACGGAAACCACCGCGAGCAACCCGCACAGCCGACGCAGTCGACGAACCCGGCGCGAGGGCAGGCTCCCGGCGACGTAGGCGAAGTTCACACCGGATGCTGCCGGCGCAAGCTTCGGCACCAACCACACCCCCGCGAGCACCCCGACCAGCATGGCCGCAACGCCGAGCACGAGCACGACGGAAAGACCAACGGTCACGCCCTCCGCGGTCGCGCTTACCCACCCATCACCCCCGGTTGAACAGAGCATGCGCGGTGGGAAAAAGTCATAGCGCACGAGGTCGCCCGAGCCGTGTACCCGCGCGCAGGTCTCATCCGGATCCCAGGCGCTGAGAACGAAAACGGCCGTGACGATCGGCCAGAGCAGGGTCACGATCAAGCCGGCGATCAGCACGCCGAGCGCGGTGCGGGCACGCTTCACGGCGGATTTCTGGGAAGACATTCCCCTCAAACTACCGCTCAACACCCCTCGTACTGCAACCGGCATGCTCCAGCACGCCCCCGATCGGCACGCACTGTGCTACACCGGCACCCAAAAAAACAACAATACTGACCAAAAGGTAGGTAATCCTGGATTTTCCTGCCATACTGCCCCAGTGCCGGTTTTTCTCCGCACGATCCACACACTTTGCAGCAGCACCCGACCCAGCACCGCAGTGAGATACGAGGGAGTATTCCATGGCTTTAACGACCGAGCGCACGCAGGCAACCAGCGCTAAACGGAACGAAGAACGGCGGGTCCTCGCCGGCACAATGGTGGGTACCACCATCGAGTGGTATGACTTCTTCATTTACGCCCAGGCCGCCGGCCTCGTGCTGGCCGGCCTGTTCTTCGCCCCGCTCGCCGGCGAGAATGAGCCGCTCGCCCAGCTGATCGCCTGGGCCTCGCTCGGCATTAGTTTTCTGTTCCGCCCGCTCGGCGCCATCGTCGCCGGCCACCTCGGCGACCGGATCGGCCGCAAGGCGATGCTGGTCTTCACCCTCGTTATGATGGGCGCGGCCACCGCACTCATCGGCCTCCTGCCGACCTTCGACCAGATCGGCGTCTGGGCGCCCATCTTCCTGATCGTGCTTCGCATCCTGCAGGGCTTCTCGGCCGGCGGCGAATGGGGCGGTGCCGCACTCATGTCGGTTGAACACGCACCGATCAACAAACGCGGCTTCTTCGGCGCCTACCCGCAGATCGGCGTTCCGGTCGGCCTCATCCTTGCCACCGGCGTGATGATCGCCGTGACCACCTCGATGAGCGAAGAGGCATTCCTCAGCTGGGGCTGGCGCATCCCGTTCCTGGTTTCCGTGCTGCTCATCGTCGTCGGCTGGGTCATCCGCCGCGCGGTCGCCGAGAGCCCGGTCTTCAAGGAGATGCAGACCCGCAAGAAGGAATCTGCCGCCCCACTCAAGCAGCTGTTCAAGAACCACTCTCGTCAGGTCATCCTCACCGCACTCATCTTCATCGCCAACAACGCGGCCGGCTACATGCTCATCGCCTTCTTCAGCTCCTACGCCACCAAGCCCGCCGAAGCCGGCGGACTCGGCATGGAGCGCACCCCGGTGCTTATCGCGAGCACCGTTGCAGCCGTGTTCTGGCTCGCCTCGACCATGGCCGGTGGCATCCTCTCTGACAAAATCGGCCGCGTGCGCACCTTCCAGATTGGCTACGCGTTTCTCTTCATCTGGGCAATCCCGATGTTCCTGCTGATCGACACCGGCGACATCGTCTGGTTCGCGCTCTCGCTCATCATCCTGGCGAGCGGACTCGGTCTCTCCTACGGCCCGCAGGCCGCGCTCTACGCCGAGATGTTCCCGGCTCAGGTGCGCTACTCCGGCGTGTCGATCGGTTACGCCCTCGGCGCGATTCTCGGTGGAGCCTTCGCCCCGCTGATCGCCCAGCTGCTGCTCGATCAGACCGGCCAGTCCGTCTCGATCGGCGTCTACCTCATGGTGCTCGCCGCGATCTCCTTCGTCGCGGTGACCCTCGTGAAGGAAACCCGCGGGGTTCCGCTGGGCATCAGCACGCACGAGTAACCAGCTCGCAGTACCTGACCGTGCCGCCCGGCCTCTACCCCGGCGGCACGGTTATTTTATGCTCCCTGTGGCCGGGCGAGCCTGCTCGCCCGGGGACTAATTCAGGAAATTCCCGCGACCCCCGGCGGTCCGCCGCAGGTTTTTGCGGGGCGGGCCCAGACATCCGCTCACCATTCCTGAATTAGCCACCACCAGCCCGGGCACACCGGCACAGAAGTGGGCCCCCGCCGGTGGCGAGGGCCCTGTTTTCCTGAGCGGATGGTTAGCCGTTGATGACCTGCGGCACGCCGAGTGCCTTGAGGCCCTCGACACCGAACTCGAGCCCGTAGCCGGACTGCTTGGCCCCGCCAAACGGAATCATCGGGTGCACCGCGCCGTGCGCGTTGATCCACACCGTGCCGGTTTCGAGGCGAGCGGCGACCGCGCGCGCTGCGACGAGGTCGCTCGACCAAACCGAACCGCCGAGCCCGACGTCAACACTGTTGGCGCGAGCGATGACATCGTCAAGGTCGGTATAGCGGATGATCGGAAGCGCCGGCCCGAACTGCTCCTCCCGCACGAGCGGGTTGTCGTCGTCGATGTCGGCGATGAGCGTGGTCGGGTAGAAGAAACCGGGAGCCGCCAGGTCGGGGTTACCGCCGATGAGCACGCGTGCTCCGGAGTCTTTCGCTGACTGCACGAGGCCGGCGACAATGTCGAACTGGGCCTTATTCTGCAGCGGGCCGAGCACGTTGTTCTCGTCAATTCCGACACCCATCGGCATCTTGGCGGCGACTGCTGTGAGTGCGTCGCAGACCGCGTCGTAGATGTCGTCGTGCACGTAGAGGCGCTTGAGCGCTGCGCAGGTCTGGCCGGTGTTGATGAACGCGCCCCAGAACAGTCCCTCAGCGATGGCCTCCGGGTCGGCGTCGGGAAGCACGATTCCGGCGTCGTTGCCGCCGAGCTCGAGGGTGAGGCGCTTGACCGTGTCGGCCGAGCTCTTGATGATGGCCTTGCCGGTCGCGGTCGATCCGGTGAACATGACCTTGCCGATGCCGGGGTGCACGGCGAGGCCGGCACCGATCGCGCGGCCGCCGGAGACGACGCTGACGAGTCCTTCTGGCAGCATCTGGTTCAGCACTGCCACGAGAGCGAGCACGCTGAGCGGCGTGTACTCGGAGGGCTTGACCACGACGGCGTTGCCCATGCGCAGCGCGGGAGCGATCTGCCAGATCGCAATCATCATCGGCCAGTTCCACGGGCCGATCGCGCCGACGACGCCGATCGGGCGGTAGGTGATCGCCGCGTGGGTGGTGCCGTCGTCGATGAGCACCTCAGACTCCAGCGGGGTCGCCGCAGCCGTGCGCAGCCAAGCGGATGCTCCGCCCACCTCGAACCGCGCGTTCGGACCATTGAGCGGTTTACCCTGTTCGCGGGAGAGCAACTGGGCGAGGGCCTCGGCTGCTGCATCGATCGCGTCGGCGGCGCGCACCATGACGGCGCTGCGCTGGGTGTGCCCGAGCGCGGCCCAGGCCGGCTGGGCCAGCGTTGCCGCGGCGATGGCGGCTTCGAGGTCGTCGACGGTGTGCACCGGGGCGAGACCGACCACCGCGCCGGTCGCGGGGTCGAGAATCTCGCGCGTCTCACCCGTTGTGGGAGTGATGGCGGCGAGCAGCCCGTCGAAGGTGTCGAGTGTCGGGGTGGCCAGGGTGTCGTTCGTTGTCATGAGTCCTCCACATTGAGTGCGGCGTCTTCAGTCCCGCCGTGGCTCCACCGTATGCGCGAGCACCGACATCCACTTGCACGAGAGCGCTACCCACTCGCCATCCCGCGCACATCGTGCACGAGCCCGATGGTCAGGCCAGAAACTCCAGCGCCGCCTGCTTGAACTCACGCGACGTCAGCGCGTTGACATGGGTGCGGCCAGGCAGCTCGAGGTACTGCGCGCCGCGCTCGGCCGCGAGTGCGACTACCCCGGCGGTGATCTGGTCGGCACCGCCGGCGACAAAGAGCTGCGGGATGCCGGCGGGCACGTCGAGCGTGAAACCCGCGACCCCCTGCACGCACGCCAACAGCGCCTCGCGGTCGGCACCGGCCGCGATTGCCGGGCCGAGAACCGCTGCGATGGTCGGGTCGGCGGGCAGCTGACCCGAGACAATGAACCGGTTGACCTCACCCTGGTCCCAGGTCTCGAACAGTTCGAGCGGACCCGCTCCGCCGAGCACGAGTCGCCGCACGCGCTCCGGCGCCAGCCGGGCCAGGGCGGCGACCACCCGCGATCCCATGGAGTATCCGATCACGTCGACCCGGTCGAGTTCGAGGGTGTCGAGCACGGCCACGAGGTCGGCGGCGAGTTGCCGGGGCGCGTAATCAGCGGCACGATGCGGCTTGTCGCTGCGCCCGTGGCCGCGCAGGTCGGGTGTGATCGCCCCGCGACCCGCCTCGCCTAGCGCGCGCACCCAGCCGGAACCGCCCCAGGTGACCGCGACAGTCGAGGCGAAACCGTGCACGAGCAGCACCGGCCGCTCTCCCGGCGTGGCGTCGAAGGCGATGCGCACACCGTCGAGCCGTCTTGCGAACTCCGTCACTCGACGGCGTCACTCGCGGCGAACACCGCGCCGGCGTGCGCCATCTCGGCGAGGGCGGCCTGGGTGGATTCGGCGGCGACCCCGGCCACGAGGTCAGTCAGCACGCGCACGTGCTGGCCGTGCTCGAGGGCATCGAGGGTGGAAGCCCGCACGCAGTAGTCGGTGGCGAGGCCGACGATGTCAACGTCGGTGACTCCGTGCTCGCTGAGCAGTGCGCCCACGGTCTGCCCGGCCTCGGTGGTGCCCTCGAAGATGGAGTACGCGGGCTTGCCCTGGCCCTTGCGAATGTGAAAGGTCACCGCATCCGTTGTGAGAGCTTTGTGATATTCGGCGCCCGCAGTTCCAGCCACACAGTGCACCGGCCAGGTCGTGACGTAGTCGGGAGCAGCGTCGCGGGCGAAGTGACCGCCGTTGTCGTTGCCGATGTCGTGCCAGTCGCGCGAGGCGAAGACGTATTTATAGGCGCCACCATGATCAGCCAGCAGCGCGCTCACGCCCGCCGCGACCGCGCTACCGCCGTCAACCCCGAGCGCACCGCCCTCGGTGAAATCGTTCTGAACGTCGATGATGAATAGTGCACGGGTCACGAGTTCTCCTTACGAATGGTCAGTTGTTGGACAGATTATCGCCGCAGTGGAAAAAGCCGGTGGTCAGGGTGTCGATGGCGATTTTCGCATTCGAACTCACGTTGCCAATGGCGTAAATAGCGAAGGTAAGCGGGGTGCCGTCGGCGGAGTGGATGACGCCGGCGAGTGTGTAGCCGGTGTCGATCCAGCCGGTTTTGGCGAAGACGGCGCCGTCAGCAGCGGAGTTCGCGCCAGCGAAACGGTCGCTGTAGGAGAGGGATCCGCGCGGACCGCCGGCGACCGGCAGGCCGTCGAACAGTACGCCCAGGTTGCCTTCACGCGCGTTGACCTTCACGAACAGGGCGGTGAGGTAGGCCGGCGATACGGCGTTGTTCGGGCTGAGCCCGGAGCCGTCCTTGATGATCATGTCGGTCGTGTCGATGCCATAGGCGGCAAGCCCGCCAACGATGCCCTGCTGCAGTGCGGAGAAGGAGTTGCCGGCACCGTTTTCGATGGCGACGAGGCGGGCGAGCATTTCGGCGATGGTGTTGTCGCTCACGATGAGGGACTGCTGAATGAGCGTGGACACCGGCGCGGACTGCACGGCGCCGAGCTGGGCGGCGCCGGCCGGGGCCGTGGCCTGGCTGATGGCGAGTCCGCCACCGAGGGCGTCGGCGAAGGCCTGCCCGGCCCGGGCAATCGGGTCTTCGCTGCGAGCGGAGGTGCTGCGGGTGGGTTCGTTGCGGTCGCCGTCCACCATGAGGGCCGTGATTTCGGGCATGTAGCCGAGGCCGAGTTCGGTGCGGGCCCAGCCGTCGTCCCAGTCGGGGCCGGAGAAGTAGGAGGAGTCGAGCACGAGGGAGGTGATCGGCGGGTTGGCCGGGTCGGCGGCCCAGGCGACCATGGTCTGGGTGGCGAGGTCGTCGAGGTGGGCTGCCCCGGTATAGAACGGCTCCTGGCCTGTGGGCAGGCGCGACAGTGTCAGGTCTCCGCCGCCGACGAGCACGATCTGGCCGGGTTCGGCGCCCTTCACGACGCGGGTGGTGGCGCGGTAGTCGCTGCCCAGCACGTTGAGCGCGGCGGCCGAGGTGAGTACCTTCATGACGCTCGCCGTGCGGGACGACGTCGTGCCGCCGCGGTCGAACAGAACTTCGCCGGTGGTGGCGTTGACGACCTGCGCCTGAAAATCGGCGAGGCGCGTGTCGGCAGCGAGCCCGGCGACCGAGCAGGTGCGCAGACGGCTAGCCGTCGTTGCCTCGGCGGGCACCGGCCGGGCCGGATCCACCGTGGGCGTCGGGCTCGGAGTGGCCGTCGACGATGAAACAGCGGATGCCGCAGCCGGCTCGTTCCCGCCGGTCTGCGTTCCAGCGAACACTGCTCCACTGCCCAGCAGTACGAACACCAGGGCGCCGGCGGCGATCAGCCACGCCCGGCGATGCTGGGAGAAGACGGCCGCGATGCCGCCGCGCGGGGCCGTAGAAGCCGTGGCGGGTTCGGGTGTCTGCACTGGTTCGTCCACCTCCGTATGGTATCCGACTGGCCTCGGGCAGGCTATTCGCCCGGGTAGCGCAAGCCGATCTGGGCGCGCACGGAATCGAGGGTCTCCAGGATCGCAACGGATTCTTCGGCCGGCATGATGTCGCTCGAGATTCTGCCGGCCCGAATCAGCGCCTCGACCTCGACCGCTTCGAAGTGCATGCCGCGGCCAGCGAACTCGGCCGGCACAAAGGTCTCGAGCACCGCGCCGAGATTATCCAGCACCCGAAATTCGGTCGGCGAGTACCACACCGAGTTGATATCGATGCGCCCCAGCGTGCCAATGATGGAGGCCGTGGTGGGGCCGAGGGTGTCGCTGGCCGAGAACGTCGTGGCGATCTGACCGCCGGCGTAGCGAAAGATGGTGGCGATCTGGGCATCCGCTCCGGTGGCTTTGAACGAGGCGCTGGCCAGAATTGTGTCGGGCACCCCGAACACGGCGTGCGCGAAGTTCACCGGGTAGACGCCGAGGTCGAGCAGCGCGCCGCCGCCGAGGGCGAGCGAGTTCAGCCGATGCGCCGGATTGTCGGGTAGATCTTGGGTGTGGTCGGCGAGCAGGCTGCGCACGTCACCGAGCGTTCCGGCGGCGAGAACCTCGCGAATACGGGCCATGTGCGGCAGAAACCGCGTCCACATAGCTTCCATCACCAGCAATCCGCGGCTCACTGCGAGATCGACTATCTGGCGGGCTTCACGAGCATTGAGCGCAAACGGCTTCTCGATGAGCACGTGCTTGCCGGCGTTCAGCGCGAGACGTGCATGCTCAGCGTGGAAGGGGTGCGGGGTCGACACGTAGATGACGTCGACCTCGGGGTCGTTCACGAGATCGGCGTAGCTGGAGTGCGCGGTGGGAATGGAGAATTCGGCAGCGAAGGAATGCGCTGAGGCCTGGCTGCGCGATCCGACCGCCTGCACCGTATGGCCGTTCTGCACGAGGTCGTTGGTGAACAGGTGGGCGATGCCGCCGGTGGCCAGGATTCCCCAGCGAATGAGAGCCGTCATGCCTGCAGTTTATCCACGGGCGCCGACATTGCGTTCTGGATGCCAAGGCCCGACACGATTCCGCCGCCAACCAGCAGAATTCCGGTGGCAATCGCGGCCCGATGGAACCCCTCGACGTCGAGCACCGGCCCGACGATGATGCTCGCCGCTGCGATCGCGACGAGTCCCGCCACCCGTGACAGGGCGTTGTTGACGGCCGAGGCGATGCCGGCCCGGCTGGGATCGATGGCGCCGAGGATGGCGGAGGTCAGCGGGGCCACGGTGATGGTCAGGCCGAGGCCGAAGATAACGACGCCGGGAAGCACGCTGCTGAAGTAGATGACGCTCTGATCGACCCGCAGCATGGTGAAGAAGCCGATTCCGGCGGTGATCGGGCCGACGCACATGAACAGCCGCGGCCCGAACCGTCCGGCGAGCCGGCCGACAAGACCCGACAGCGCAATGCTCAGGATGCTGACGGGCAGCAACGCCAGGCCGGCCAGCGTCGCTGAATACCCGCCGACCTGCTGCAGGAACACCGCAAGAATGAACGAGCCGAGCGACAGGGCCGCGTAGATGAAGGTCGTGGCCACGTTGCCCACCCAGAAGTTGCGCACCTGGAACAGGCTGAGCGGCATCATCGGTTGCCGGGTGCGGCGCTCGTGTGCGATGAACGCGGCAAAGCACACGAGGCCCACCACGAGTGGAATCAGGATGACTGGGCTGCCCCACCCGAAGTTGCCCTGTTCGATGAGCGCGAAGACGGGCAGGGCCAGGCCGAGCACCCCGAGTACCGCGCCGACGATGTCGACGCGGGTGCCGGCATCCGCTGCAGGGTCACGGGGAAGGCGCGCCAGCAGAAACAGGGTCGCCGCGATGGGCACGATGTTGATGGCGAACACCAGCCGCCACGACGAGAGATCGACCAGCAGACCCCCGATGAGCGGGCCGGCGATGAAGGCGGTACTGGTCCAGGCAGTCCAGGTGCCGATCGCGCGAGCCTGGCCGGCGCCAGAAAACGTGCTGAAGATAAGCGCCAGGGAGCTCGGCACCAGCAGGGCACCGGCCACTCCCTGCAATCCACGCGCGCCGATCAGAACGAGGGCGCTCGGTGCCAGGGCGCAGAGAACGGATGCCGCGGCGAACCCCACGAGGCCCCAGAACAGCACCCGCTTACGCCCGAACGCGTCGGAGAGTGAACCGGCGAGCAGGATGATGCCGCCCAGGGTGATGAGGTAGGCATCGACGACCCACTGCTGGGTGGCAATGCCGCCGCCGAGCTCACGAGTGATCGCTGGCAGGGCCACATTGATGACGGTGCCGTCGAGAAATGCGATGAACGAGGCGAGCACCGCGACCACGAGAACGAGCCGTTGGGTGCCGGCCGAAGAACTTGTCATGATCCGAGTTAACTCCACCGGCCGCAATATATAGGTCAAACTAGACCAATGATCACCCTGCAGCAGGATGCCGATGGCTTCATCCGCATGAACCGGCACTTTCCCGACAACTCACTCATCAGCATCAGCTTCACCGAGGGGGCCGCGAAGGAATTCACCGGAACCCAGCTGAACGCCATCTTCGACGACGCCCTGGCCGAGTTTCGCGGGCAGAACCGTCTCGAGGGGGCGAAGGGCTTCTCCCGGGCACCCGCGAAAACCGTGCACCCCACGAAGAACATCACCTTCGTGAAGGTGCACCCCGGAATGGCCGCCTAACCTCGACCACTCAGGCGGTTTGCGGCGCTCGGGCGGTCAGCGCGGCGAGCCTGTCGACACCGATCGGTTCGTCGGCCAGCAACGGAACGATCGCGACCCGATCGGCACGGGCGTGCACCTCGTCGATCTGGATGGCCTCGTTGGCGGCGCGCGCCTGCAGAAAAGGCGTCTCCGGGTGCGCTGCGGCGATGGAATTGTTCACCACCCAGCCCCAGGGCTGGATTCCGGCGCGAACGAGGTCGTCCTGCAGCCCCGCGGCCTCGAGCACCGGCGTCGTCTCGGCCAAGGTCACCAGCAACACCTTGGTCAGCGCCGGATCCTGAAGCCGCATCAACGGGGTCACGAACGCCATGCCCTCCCCCATCTGGCGGGCGATTTCCCGGTGATACGCCCCGGTGGCGTCGAGCAACAGCAGGGTGTGACCGGTCGGCGCGGTATCGACAATGACAAATTCGTGCCGCGATTCGTGCACCGCCTGCGAGAATTGCCTAAAAACCGCGACCTCGTCGGTACACGGCGAGAGCAGGTCTTCGGCCAGGGCAGCTCGGCCATCGTCGTCGAGGTTCTTACCCTTGGTGGCCATGACGTGATCCCGATACTCCCGAATCGCTTCCTCCGGGTCGATGCGTGAGACGCGCAGCCCCGGCAGGCTCCCGTGCAGGGTCGCGGCCAGATGGGCGGCCGGATCCGTCGTCGTCAGGTGCACGGCGTGGCCGCGCTGGGCGAGAGCCACGGCGAGTGCCGCCGCAATCGTGGTCTTGCCCACGCCGCCCTTTCCCATACAGAGAATGAGGCCGTGCCCGGTCGGTTCCAGCTCGTCGACGAACGCGCCGAGCGGTGCATCCGGCACGTCAACCCGAGTCTGCGAATCGGCTCTGTCAGCACCGGGCCGAAACAGTGTGCGCAGCGCCGCGACGCCCACCATGTTGCCCGCTTTGAGCTCGAGGATGTCCCGCGGCAAGGCTGCCAGGCGTGCGGGAATTCCGCTCAGCGCGGCTTCCTCCCGGTTGCGCACCGCTGTCGCTATCGGCTCGGTTCCAGCTTGATTCGGCAGTACGCCGTTGATCACGACGTAGCCGCCGAGAATGCCGATCTGCTCAAGCTCCCCGAAGGTGCGATCGATTTCGGCCACAGCGGATGCCTGCGCCCGCGCCACCAGCACCAGTCGCGTCCGCGCGGGGTCGGCCAGGGCGGCGACCGCCGCGGCGTAGACCGTCTTGTGCTTCTCCAGCCCGGACAACGGGCCGAGGCACGACGGATCGCCCTTACCCGCGTCGAGAAATTCGGTCCAGGAACCCGGGAGTTGCAGCAGGCGAATCGTGTGCCCGGTCGGCGCAGTGTCGAACACGATGTGGTCGTAGGTCGTGAGCAGGCTGTCGTCGGTGAGCAGGTCGGTGAACTCGTCGAACGAAGCGACTTCGGTAGTACAAGAGCCCGAAAGCCCCTCGGCAATGCTCGCGAGCTCGCGCTCCGGCAGCAGTCCGCGAACCGGGGCGATGATGCGTTCGCGGTAGGCATCCGCTGCCTGCTCCGGGTCGATTTCGAGAGCGCTCAGGCCGGCAATCGCGACGATCGGCGTGACGGTGTTGCCGATGGTGAGGCCAAAGACCTGGCCGATGTTGGAGGCCGGGTCGGTGCTCACCAGCAGCACGCGGCGTCCGCGTTCGGCCAGCTCCATGGCGGCGGCGCAGGCAACGGATGTCTTCCCCACGCCGCCCTTGCCGGTGAAGAACACAAAGCGGGGCGGGTTGTGCAGGAACTTCATGGTGTCAGCTGTCCGTGGTGTCAGCAGCAGGCCGAGTCGGCGTCGCAGCATCCGCTGTCAGATTGTGCGGTCAACCCGAGCTGCGGGCGCTCAGCCAGGCCGGCGAAGGCGAGCAGCTGATCTTTGGAGGGGTAGGAGCCGGTCGCGACGGTGACGCCGTCGACGACGGTGAGCGGCAGCCCGGTGGAACCGACGACGTGCATGAAAGCGCGCACGGTCTCATCCGTCGTGAAAGCGAGCGGATCGGTGGCCAGATTGTGGCGTTGGATGTCCGCGCCGAGCTCCTGCAGATTGCGCACGGCGGCCGTCACCTCCACCAGGGACTGGTCGACGTCGACGCCACAGACGCCGGTGTCGCAGCACAATGCCGGTTCGTAGATTCGGATGGCAGCCATGTCGATCTCCCTCGAAACTTCAGTCACGCTCGCTATATCGATCAGTATCAATGTAGCAGTAGGCTGGTGCCGCCACCTACCGAGAGGATCAACCGATGACCGAGAAATCTGAGATCACCGAGCTCGTTCGCGAGCGCTACGCGGCGGCCGCCCTGCAGCTGAGCGATGTCTCGAGCACGTCCTGCTGCGTGCCCACCGACCTCGGCAACGGCGACGTGTTCGGGCGGGTGCTGTATACCCAGGGTGAGGACGACGAGATCCCCGAGGAAGCGCTCCTGGCCAGCCTGGGCTGCGGCAACCCGACGGCGGTCGCTGACCTGCACCCGGGCGAAACTGTGCTCGACCTGGGCTCTGGCGGCGGCATCGACGTGCTTCTCTCCGCCCGCCGAGTGGGCCCGACCGGCTTCGCCTACGGGCTCGACATGACCGATGAGATGCTCGCGCTCGCCCGGGCCAACGCCGCCAAGGCCGAAGCCACTAACGTCGAGTTCATCAAGGGGCAGATGGAGGCCATCCCCCTGGCCGACGACACCATCGACGTGATTATCTCCAACTGCGTCATCAACCTGTCCGCCGACAAGAATGCCGTGATCTCCGAGATGTTCCGGGTATTGAAGCCCGGCGGGCGCCTCGGCATCTCCGATGTCGTGGCCGAAAACCACCTGAGCGCAGAGGATCGTATCCAGCGCGGCAGCTACGCCGGCTGCATCGCTGGTGCCCTCTCGAACCAGGAGTACCTCGACGCCCTGGCCGCAGCGGGCTTCGTCGACGGGGCCGTGAACTACACCCACGAGGTCGCCGCCGAAATGCACGGAGCCATCGTGAAGGCCGTCAAGCCCGGCGTTCCCTCCGACGCCTGACTGCGGCTGATTCTGCGGCTGCAGGTATGCGGCCGGTTATCCCGCCCGTCGTGGCACGCCTTTGAGAAGTTGGCACTGGTTTGAACACGGGCCAGCTTCCGCACAACGTGCAGCGAGCGCGCACAAACAGCCGAGGTCGTGCCCGTTCCCTACTTCCGTTCGACGCTGAACAGCTCACACTCCGCGTTGTAGTAGTCAGAGGTCGTCCCTTTGTGCGTCATTCCGATGCGCTGGGCCACAGCCTGTGATGCGACATTGTCCTTGTTGGTCACGGCAGAGATCCGATCGAGTCCCATCACAAAGGCGTGGGCCAGGACGGCTCGCGCCGCTTCACTCGCATAACCGTGCCCCCACGCGTCGGGGTGCAGATGCCAACCGATCTCAATCTCACCAGAGGGACTCAACGGCATCTCCGCACCGGATGCGGGTAGTGGTTTCAGGAGCAACACGCCGAATCGCTGTCCGCTCGTCTTCTCCGTGATCGCCCACAGCCCGTGCACGGGATGCTCGAATGCGGCGTATCGCGCGGCGCGCTCGTTTGCCTCGGAGCGATCAGCCATCACTCGGGGCTTCACACCGATGAAGCGTTGCACGTCCCATCGGGAGTACATGTCGAAGATGAAGTCCGCATCATCGGTAGTGAAACGGCGAAGTGCGAGACGATCAGTCAGCAGTTCTTTCACGTGTCGAGTCTAGGCGGCAGCACTTGCGAATCGCAGGTAAATTGTCATGCCACAACGTACCGTGGCCGGTTCGAGCACTTAGGCAGGATCAGATGACTACAAAGCTATTGGCATCGACGTGGCCGCTGTCGATGAACGGGTCGACGTGAATACGAACCTGTCGTGTGGATCCCATTCGTACTCGTCGTCGCAACGGTAACCGCGCAGCCACGGCTGGCCGTCGACGACGCGAAGGTAGAAGCCTTTCGGGAAAGCGGCCTCTAATCGAAGCGGTGGGGCGGCGACGGTGAGCGATCCGGACGGTGCGTGGCCATTGGACATGACCGTGTCGGGAGCTGCCCTCTGACTGCCGAGCGCCAACCGAAGGTAGGGGGCGGCACCCGATGGGCAGAGGTGGAGGCCGCCCTCGCGGGCTGTCTGAAAGATGCGCGAGAGCACAGCACCGTCCTCCAGCCCCAGTTCGATCAAAGAGTGTTCGACGACGGTTATGGTCTCGCGTTCCGGGCCGTCGAAGATGAGGTCGTCGAGCAAGACGGTCGCCCAGTCGTTCAATTGCACACCCGCTTTGCCCAGAGCTTCCCGCAACTGCGGTCGGGTCATGGTGCCGGTCTCGAAACTGAGCGGTTCTAGAAGGGTTGGAAGATGCATACCATCAGCTTCACGCAAAACAAGCACCCGAGCGCGCACTCTGCGCGATTTGTGTGAACACGATTAGATGGGACGATGAATGCAAATTATCGGTTCTCATCTGACGTTGCCGAGATCGACCGCGACCAGGTGCACCGCTGGATCAGCGAGCAGTCCTACTGGGCGCCCGAGCGATCACGCTCACGACAAGACGCAGCGATTGACGGCTCACGCAACTTCGGCGTGTACGACACCGTGTCCAACCGGCAGGTCGCCTACGCGCGCGTCATCACCGACGGCGTCACGTTTGCCTGGCTCTGCGATGTCTTCGTCGACCCCGCCGTTCGCGGTCACGGCATTGGCAAGGCCCTCATCGCGGGGATTCTCGAGGAGTGCGATCCCCTGGGACTGAGGCGCATCGCCCTCTCGACCAACGATGCACACGGCCTGTATTCCAATCTCGGGTTCTCCACTTTGATCGCCCCGGAGACGTGGATGGAGCGCATCGTCAACCCCGGCGTGTAGCCAAGAGACGACTATCTGCTCCGCGCGTGCGACCCCCCGGAGACGTGGGATCTACAACCGCCTTCGCGATACAGAAGATGTCTTTCGCGCCGAAATCCTGCACCCCTTGGCAAAATGAACCGAAGCGTGTAACACTCTGACTGCGGCCGGACATTATTAGGTATGACTGACTTTGACGCAGACGCCAGCGATGCAGACGTGTGGTCGCAGGTGCGCGCGGGCAACGGCCAGTCGTTCGGGGTGCTCTTCGACCGGCACCGCGACCGGGTCTTCCGCTACAGCTTCAGGCTGGGAAATCCTCTCGCTCTGTGTTCTCGAAGAGCTCTCGGCACCAGACGTCGGCGAGATCCTCGGCATCGCCCCCGGCGCAGTCCGCGCACGCCTCATGCGCGCCAAACGGCGCCTCAGCCACACCCTTGACATCGATTCCTTGACAGTTTCCTCAGGAGAGACACGATGAATACGAACGATGACAGCCGCCCCGTGTTCAACGAAGCGCGCAGCGCCTCGATGCGCGCGATGCTGGTCGATGTTGCAGAAATCGGCACCACCCAGAATCGTCGATTCCGAGTGGCTCAACGAGCGTGGACCGTCGTGCCGGCCGCCCTCCTGGTGATCGGCCTCTCAGCGGGCATGTTTTTCGCCACCCAACCAGTGACCGATCAGTACTCAGTCGCCTGCTTCGCCCGCGCCGAACTGGACTGGCGCGGAGCCTTCCCCGGCACGACCGGCGCGTCCCTCATCGGCACAACCGATGGCTCAGACGGAGGATCATCCCCCATCACCGACGCCATCGCGTTCTGTTCCGACCTGTGGGCGCAGCACGCACTCGATGCCAGCTCCCCCAACGGAACACCTCCCGGCCCCGGATACGAAGATCGCACCTTCTCCCACCCCGTGCCCAGCCCCCTGACCGAGTGCGTCATGAAAAACGGCACAGCGGCCGTTATCCCCGGCGGCCCCGACGTGTGCAGCCGACTCGGCCTCGCCTCAAAATCCCAATAGGCCGCCCGCATCGGCACCACCCACGCAGACCGCTGATGCTCGAGAACTTGGCCGGCCTTCTCAGCTACCAAGTTCTAGACACTTCAACACCGCGTGTGCTGCTCGACCCAGTTCAGCTCCGCGAAGAATGTGAAAACCACCAGGGCGTGGGCAAATTGTGGGCAAATCCGGTAAATTCGGAGAAACATACCACTCAGTCAGTTTTGGAAACCAACTCTGACCAGGAGTTTTAGTGGAGCCGCCTGTCAGAATCGAACTGACGACCTTCTCATTACGAGTGAGATGCTCTACCAACTGAGCTAAGGCGGCGATACCAGAACACCCCATAAGGCACTCGGTGATACAGCAGCCAAGCCTAGTCGTTTCTGCGAGTGATTCTGTACACCTCGGCGAACGAGGCGTCCACGCGCTCCGAGAGAGGGCTCGCACCGTCCCCCTCGGCCCAGCACCGCCAGGCATGACGGATGGCGGCCACGGCCACCAGAGTGAACAGCAGGGCGCGCTGGTGCAGCTCGACTGCGTCGTGAGCGGGGGCGGGGGCATCCGCTTTGAAGCGTTGCTCGATGATCTGCTGCAACTGGTCTTCGAAGTCGCGCAGGGTGGCCATGCGCATGCCGAACAGGTAGGCATTTTCCCTCATGACCGTGCGTCGCAGCTGGTGGATCTCGCGGTCGTCCTCTGTGCGCTGCAGGCTCTTGGAGAGCAGCACGGCCAGATCGGCCAGCACGTCGTTGTCGGGACCGCCAGCGACAAACACCTCGATATCTTCAGCGGATGCCAGTCCCGGCGCGTCCCCGATGAGGGCGGCGTCTTTGGAGGAGAAATAGTTGAAGAACGTGCGCGGCGACACGTTGGCGACGCGGCTGATGTCTTCGACGGTGACGTGGTCGATTCCGCGCTCGCGGGACAGGGTCAGCACGGCGTGCTGGATGGCCCGCCGGGTGGCGAGGCGCTTGCGCTCGCGCAGTCCGAGCAGTTCAGTATCGATCGACATGCCGCAATTATTTCACAGCACGCAAGAGGCTAGCACTGGGGGTCGGAGGCGGGCACGATTCCGTCCACCAGATACGAGTCGACGGCATCGTTCACACAGGAGTTCGACTTGTTGTAGGCGGTGTGTCCTTCGCCGGTGTAGGTCACGAGGCTGCCGCTGTCGAGCTGCTCGGCCAATTGCTGCGCCCAGACGTAGGGGGTGGCCGGGTCGTTGGTGGTACCGACGACGAGAATGGGTGCCGCGCCCGGCGCATGAATCTCCGTGCGTTCGCCGGTGAACTTGTACGGCCAGTCGGCGCAGCCGATGTCGCCGAAGCTCATGAACGGGCCGATCACCGGTGCTGCAGCCTCGAGCTCGGCAGCCTGAGCACGCATCACGGTCGGGTCGGCGTTGTACGGATAGTCTATGCAGTTGATCGCCATGAACGACTCGGTGGAGTTGTCGGTGTAGTCACCGTTTGCGTCCCGGCCGTTGTAGGCATCCGCAAATTGAAACGCGCCCTCGGCGCTGCCGTGCAGCACGGTGTCCAGCATCGTGCTCAATTGCGGCCACGCGGTGGCCTGGTAGAGCGGGTAGATGATCGCGGTGAGCAGCGCGTTTCCGCCGAGCTGACGGCCGTCTGTGGCGGTGATCGGGCTTGCGTCGACGGATTTCAGCAGCGCACCGATCGTCGTCATCGCACTGTCGATACTGCCACGGAAGGGGCAGTCCTCGCCCGCCAGGCAGTCACTGAGGTAAGCGCGCAGGGCGTTTTCGAAGCCCACCGCCTGGGTCTTGGTGACCTCGAAGTTACTGGTCGAGGGGTCGACGGCGCCGTCGAGCACGAGGCGGCCGACCTTCTCGGGAAAGAGTTCGGCGTAGGTGGCTCCGAGGAAGGTGCCGTAGGAGTAGCCGAGGTAGTTCAGGTGGGTGTCGCCGAGTACGGCGCGCAGCAGGTCAAGGTCGCGGGCGGCGCTCTTGGTGTCAACCGTGCCGAGCAGCGGCCCGGTGCGCTGGGCACACGCCGCAGCGAAGGCGTCAGAGGAGGCTTTCAGCTCGGCGATCCAGGCATCCGTTCCGCGCTCGGCGGTCGTGAGCCCGTAGACGTACTCATCCATCTCCGCGGAGTCATAGCAGACGACCGCCGAGGAACGCCCGACTCCCCGAGGGTCAAACCCGACGATGTCGAAGCTCGCCTGCAGGGTGGAGTCGGTGGCGTAGTCGAGGGAATCCTTGATGAAGTCGTAGCCGGAACCGCCCGGCCCACCGGGATTCACCAGCAGCGAGCCAATCCGGTCATTGCCGGTGGCGACGTGGCGTACCAGGGCCAGCGAGACATCGCCGGCGGCCGGATCGGTGTAGTCGAGCGGCGCTGACGCATCGGTGCACTGCAAGCCGTCGCCACAGTCGCTCCACTGCAGCACCTGGCTGTAGAACGGGTCGAGGTCGTTCGTCACCTGCTCGCCGGTGGGGGTGGACTCGGTCGGGCCGGCATCCGTCGCGAACCAGGAGGCGCATCCGCTCAGCGCGAGGGTGAGGGCCAGGGCTGTGGCGGTGATGCTGGTGGCGCGAGTGCGTCGGTTCAACGGGTTCCTCTTTCATAGCGTGAAGCGGATGCTGCGGTTCAGGCTACCGAAAGCGGCTGGGAGTCACTGCGTATGGTGGCACTGTGGGCGTCTCACTGGGGGCGTCTCACTGGGGACGGCGGATCGCCGACACGAGCATCGCCTCGAGGGCGAGAGCCGGGGCGACGTTGCCCTGAATGCGCTGGCGGGCCACGGCGATGGCGTCCATCGTGGCGACCGTGGTTGCTGGGCTGCCGGCCACACTGGCCGTGCGCAGTTCGGCGAGCAGTTCGAGGTTGATCACGGCGTGTTCCCGTCCGAGCTGCACCATGCAGACATCGCGATAGAGCGAGGCGAGGTCGACCAGAATACGGTCGATGCCGTCGTGCAGGCTGCGCTTCGCCCGGCGCTTCTGGTCGTCTTCGAGGTCTTTGATCTGGCTACGCAGCCCCGGTGGCACGGACTGCCCGGCTTCGACACCAAGCGAGCGCAGCATGCCGTCGCGCTCGGCGGCATCCAGCTCGACGGTAATCGCCTTCGCGTCGTCACCGGCGATCGCGAGCAGTCGAGCGGCAGCGTTGACGGCAGACGACACCGAGCGGATGCCGAGAGCCGCGCGTAGGGTCTCCTCGCGTCGTGCCCGCGCATCAGCGTTGGTGGCGAGCCGCCGAGCCATACCGATGTGGCTCTGGGCGAGGCGGGCGCTGAGCTCGGCGATGACGGGGTCGACGCCGTTGCGGCGCACGAGCAGGTCGGCGACGTCGGCGACGCTCGGCACGCGCAGACGAACCGTGCGCACGCGCGAGCGGATGGTGGGGAGCAGGTCGGCCTCGCTCGGCGCGCACAGAATCCACACCGTGCGTTCGGGCGGTTCTTCGAGGGCTTTTAGCAGCACATTCGAGGTGCGCTCGACCATGCGGTCGGCATCTTCGACCACGACAACCCGGTAACGACCGACCGAGGGCGAGTATTGCGAGCGGGCGACGGCCTCCTTGACGGTCTTCATCGGGATGATGACGCCCTCGGTCGTCAGCACGCTGAGGTCGGGGTGGGTGCGCGCCTCCACCTGACGGGCGGCCGCGAGGTCGCCGTCGGGGGTGCCCGGGCTCAGCAGGGCCGCCGCAAAAGCGAAAGCGAGGTTGGAGCGGCCGGAGCCGGGCGGGCCGGTGATGAGCCAGGCGTGCGTCATGGAACTGGATTCGGCGGTGGCGGTGCTGCCGGCCGCTCCCCCGGCATCCGCTGCACCGGTGGTCGACGGCACCCGCTGCGCCGCCGCCCGGAAGATGGCGATCGCGTCGGCCTGTCCCGTTAGGTTGTCCCACACTGCCATGAGTCAAGGGTAACCCGCGCCGCCGACAGGCCGCGTCCGCACTCCCGTAACCGGACGGGGCCCAGGCCCGAGCCCCGGGCCCAGTTTATAAACTGGGCCCCGGGACGGGGCCTGGGCCCCGTCCCTTAAAGAAGGAGGGGGAGGACGCGGGACCGGATGGTGGCGGCGATCTCGGCGACGGGGGCGGCGGCATCCACTACCAGGAACCGGTCGGGTTCGGCGGCGGCCAGGTCGAGGAACGCGGCGCGCACGCGGGCATGAAAGTCGTTCTTCTCCGCTTCGAGCCGGTCGAAGACCTTGTCGTCGGCGTCGAGCCGGGCCCGGGCGGCACGCGAGTCGAGGTCGAGAAGCACGGTCAGGTCGGGCAGCAGTCCTTCGGCAGCCCAGAGCGACAGGTCGCGCACCTCGGAGGCGCCGAGCACGCGGCCGGCTCCCTGGTAAGCCACGGAGGAGTCGAGGTAGCGGTCCTGCACGATTACGTCGCCGCGGGCGAGCGCGGGCCGCAGCTTGGTGCCCACGTGCTGGGCACGGTCGGCGGCGTAGAGCAGGGCCTCGGCGCGCGGGTCGACCTCGCCGCGGTGGTGCAGCACGATCTGGCGAATCTCGACTCCGACATCCGTTCCGCCGGGCTCGCGGGTGCGCACCACGGTGCGCCCCCGCGCTTCGAGCCAGTCGGTGAGCAACTGCGCCTGAGTGGTCTTGCCGGATCCGTCGCCGCCCTCGAGGGTGATGAACAGACCGGTCACGAGACCTTCGGCGCGATCGTTGTCGTGGCGGCGGATTCAGCGGCCGAACTGGCAGGCTTCTTCACTGCAGGCTTTTTCGCAACCGGCTTCTTGACCACGGGTGCGCCGGTCAGCGCGGCCTTGGCCGCCGCATTCTTGGCGCGGGTAGCGGCTGCCTTCTTCGCGGTCGCCGCCTTGGCCGCAGCGGTCGGCGCCTTCTTGACTGCCGGCTTCTTGGCAGCGGCCTGCTTGGCCGGTGCCTTCTTGCGGGGAGCCGCCGGACCCTTGGCCCGCTTGTCGGCGAGCAGCTGCACGGCCCGGTCGAAGTCGATCTCCTCGATGTCCTCCGACTTGGGAATCGTCGCGTTGGTGACCCCGTCGGTCACATACGCTCCGAACCGGCCGTCCTTGATCTTGATCGCCTTGCCGCTCTCCGGGTCGGGCGCTTCGAACTCTTTCAGTGCGCTCGACGCCCGGCGGGCGCCGTACTTCGGCTGGGCATACAGCTCGATCGCACCCGGCAGGTCGATGTCGAAGATCTGGTCTTCGCTCGTGAGCGACCGGGTGTCGATGCCCTTCTTGAGGTACGGCCCGAACTTGCCGTTCTGGGCCAGAATCTCGGTACCGGTCTCTGGGTCGAGCCCGACGACGCGCGGCAGCGCGAGCAGGCGCAGGGCCGTTTCGAGGTCGACGGCGGCCAGGTCCATTGACTTGAAAATGGATGCTGTGCGCGGCTTGTCCGCCGCGGCCACCTTTTTCGCGGCCGGCTTGCGCTTCGGCTTGGCCACGGTGACCTCGCCGGTGACGGGGTCGATCGTCTCGACCGGAGCCACGACGACGACCGGAGCAACCGGCTCGGCCGGTGCCGGCGCGAGCTCGGTAACGTACGGCCCGAAGCGGCCGTCCTTGGCGACGATTTCCTTGCCGTTGTCGGGGTTGAGGCCGATCACGCGGTCGGTGACGACCGGGGCGTCGATGAGCTCGCGAGCCTTGGTGGCGGTCAGTTCGTCGGGCGCGAGTTCCGGCGGGATGTTGACTCGGCGGGGCGGGGCATCCGCTGCCGCATCGGGGTCGATGACCTCGAGATAGGGGCCGTACTTTCCGATGCGCAGGGTGATGTCGTCGCTGATGGCGACCGAGTTGATCACACGCGGGTCGATCTCACCGAGGTTGTCGATGACCTGGCGCAGGCCGCGGTGCTTGTCGCTGCCGAAGTAGAAGCTGGTGAGCCAGTCCAGGCGGTTGGCTTCGCCGCCGGCGATGCGGTCGAGGTCGTCTTCCATCTCGGCGGTGAAGTCGTATTCGACCAGGTCGCCGAAGAATTCTTCGAGCAGGCGCACGACCGAGAAAGCGATCCAGTTGGGAACGAGCGACTGGCCGCGCGGCGTGACATAGCCGCGCTCGGTGATGGTCGAGATGATCGAGGCGAACGTCGAGGGGCGCCCGATGCCGAGCTCTTCGAGCTTCTTCACCAGGCTGGCCTCGGTGTACCGGGCGGCCGGGGTGGTCTCGTGGCCCTTGGCTTCGAGCTCGAGCAGGGTCAGTGTCTGGCCCTCTTCGAGCGGCGGCAGCTTGGACTCGGTCGCATCCGTCGACGCGTTGCGCTCCTCGTCCTTGGACTCTTCATAGGCAAGCATGAAGCCGCGAAAGGTGATGACCGTTCCGCTGGCTCCGAATTCGGCGAGCGCACCCGAGGCGGAGGGGTGCTCCGACGTGCCGGTCGGGCCGGCCGCGATGGTCACCGAGGCGGTTGAGCCGGTGGCGTCCTTCATCTGCGAGGCGACGGTGCGCTTCCAGATCAGGTCGTACAGCTTGAAGTCGTTGCCGCGCAGGCTGGAAGCAAGCGAGGTCGGGGTGCGGAAGGTGTCGCCGGAGGGGCGAATTGCCTCGTGCGCTTCCTGGGCGTTCTTGCTCTTGCCCTTGTAGGCGCGCGGGGCATCCGGAACCGTCTCGGCGCCGTAGAGTGCCGCGGCCTGGGTGCGGGCAGCCGTGAGGGCCTGCTGCCCGAGCGACGGCGAGTCGGTACGCATATAGGTGATGTACCCGTTTTCGTACAGCGACTGGGCGACGCTCATGGTCTGCCGTGCGGTGAAGCGCAGCTTGCGTGCCGCTTCCTGCTGCAGGGTCGAGGTGGTGAACGGGGCTGCGGGGCTGCGACGGTAGGGCTTGGAGGTGACCTTGGTGACCTCGAGCTTCACACCGGGGGCCCGCAGCGCGGTCGTCAACGCCTGGGCGGCGGAGGCGTCCAGTGTGACGGCCTTCACTGTGGGCTTGAGCGCACCGGAGTCGTCGAAGTCGCCACCGGTGGCAATGCGCTCACCGTTCAGTCGAACGAGCTTCGCGTCGAACGCCTGCTCTGTTTCTGAAGCGGATGCTGCCAGTCGCGCCAGCAGATCCCAGTAGCCGGCGGAGACGAACGCGAGGCGCTCCTTCTCCCGGTCGACGACGAGGCGGGTCGCGGCGCTCTGCACGCGGCCGGCGGACAGACCGGGGCCGACCTTGCGCCACAGCACCGGGGAGATCTCGTAGCCGTAGATGCGGTCGAGGATGCGGCGGGTTTCCTGCGCGTCGACGAGGGCGGTGTCGAGGTCGCGGGTGTTGTCTTTGGCGGCGAGGATGGCGTCTTTGGTGATCTCGTGGAACACCATGCGCTTGACCGGAACCTTGGGCTGCAGCACCTGCAGCAGGTGCCAGGCAATGGCCTCGCCCTCGCGGTCCTCATCAGTTGCGAGCAGGAGTTCGTTCGCATTCTTGAGGGCCCGCTTGAGTTCGCTGACAGTCTTCTTCTTGGCGTCGCTGACCACGTAGTACGGTTCGAAACCGTTCTCCACATCGACCGAGAATCGGCCGAGGGCACCCTTCTTGAGCTCAGGCGGCAGGTTTTTCGGCTCGATCAGATCGCGAATATGACCAACCGAAGACAAAACTTCGTAGCCGTCGCCGAGATACGCGGCGATCGACTTCATCTTGGTCGGTGATTCAACAATGACCAGCTTCTTAGTGCCTGGCACCAGACTCCTCTTTATACGTAGTGACCAAATGTGGGCCAAGGCACACCATACACACCGGAATGGAGTGCGTGCCTAATCGACGGGCACGTCTCGGCGCGTCCCGCTCGCACACACGGCGCTCCCAGCCCGTGCTCAGTTCGCTCAGAGCATGCAGCACAACAATCCCAAACCCTTGCTGTTTGCCCGCCCCAGTGCAGAATAGACCCATGGGTACAATGACGGCCACATACACCGCGAAGTTGACGGACGGGCCCCTTCAGGGCAAGACAATCACGACGACTTTTCTCGACTCGGGTGATCCGCAGCCGCGCATCGAGATTCCGGCCGATTCCGGCAAGCGCTATCTCTACGCGCGCGGCGCCGGCCTGGAATTCGAAGGCTCCGACTTCCCCGGCCGCCCGAGCGCGGTCGAGTACCGCTACCTCGAGGTGCTCCTCTCGTAGTTAGCTCGTCAGATCAGGCTGGCGGCCCGGCCCGAGCACTCGCGGAGATGTCGATGCCGTGCACCCGCCGCCGCACCGAAACGGACGCGATCAGTCCCGTTACCGTGCAGCTTGTGACGGTGGTCTCGTTCATCGTGGCGACGGCATCCGCTGCCTCACAGGGGAAGCCCGGGATGGCACCGGAGGCTGTGTCGGCGGCGGCGAGCGCGGCTGCATCGGCCGCGTTCGCGACGGACCGGCCCGCGGTGAGCAGCCCGAGAACCGACACGACGAGGGTTGTCAGCAGCACGGTGGCAGCGAGCACGGCGAGCGCGAGGATCGACCCGGCTCCCCGCTCGGTCGAGCCAGGCCCGGTCTCGGGCCAGACTCCAAACCCGGAAGTTCCGGTCCGGGAGGCCCTGTCGCTCGGCGTGCCGATTCCCTCGCTCATTGGCCGCCGGCCAGAGCGCAGGACTGTGCTTCGAGGGTGAGGCCCGCGAAGATTCCCGGCGCACGCGTGACGACGCGCGCGCAGACGAACTCGCCGCGGCGCTCCGGAGCCAGACTGGCGCCCGCCACGGTTTGATGCACGAGCCCCGCAGCCCGTACCGCGCTGTCGCCGCGGGCGAGCGAACGCGCGGCGCTGGCGGCAGCATCCGTCAACCGCACCTGCACACCAATAACCTGAACAGCACCGAGGCAGCAGGCCAGCACCAGCACGACCGCCGGCAGTGCCGTGGCGAACTCAGCGGTCGTGCTGCCCCGGCTACTTCGCCCACTTTGGCTACCCGATACTGAGGGCACGTCGCACCAGATCGGTGAGCATTCCGCGCACCTCGTCGCTGCGCAGAATGACGATGAGCAGCCCGGCGAACCCGACCGCGGCCATTGTGGCGACAACGTATTCCGCCGTCGCTGCTCCGGCCTCGTCGGCCAGTTTTTTCAGGGTGGTCTTTGTATACACGGACTCGTCTCCTTCGGCGTCCATCGACGCGGGTTGGGCGGCACGAGCACGTTCACTCTGCTCCGATCCGCTGGCGCGGGCGGCGGCATCCGCTTATCTGTGGACAGTTTTAGAACGTCGTCAGGGTGGAGGAGAGCACGCTGAGCAACAACGGCACGACGCCGACCAGCATGAACGCGGGCAACACGCACAGGCCGAGCGGCAGCATGAGCGTCACGGAGAGTGTCGCGGCCCGGCGCTGCCCCGCGCTGCGGGCATCGCGCCGAAGCTGTTCGGCCTCGCTGCGCAGTAGTTCCGCCGCAGGAACTCCCGCACGCGTCGAGAGGTCGAGTACCCGGTCAACCGGGTCACCGACGTCGCCCGCGTCGCCCGCTGCAATGCCGTAGCGCTCGGCGGCAGCCTGCACCAGTGCACGGGAGCGGTCGATGGAACCTCCGCCGCTCATAGCGATGGCCATGAGTTCCAGTCGCAGCCCCGGCGTGAGGTCGGTCGGGCCGGCCCGACGCACCAACGCCCGGTTCCAGCCTGCGGCGGCGAGCATCAGCAGAGCGCCGCCGCCGAGGCAAACCCACCCAGGCACGGTCGCGAACAGGGTGTGCAGGGAGTCGAAGCCCATAAGGCTGCCGAAGACGACCCCGATCAGCGGCAGCACCATCACCAGCCGGGCGGTCGCGCGCGGAGCCGCCAGCGCCACCTCGAGATCGCGCTGCACCTGGGCGAGTTCCCGCAGGGATGCGGCGAGTTCGCGCAGGCAGCCGGCCAGCGGCGCACCAGCCTGGGTTGCTACCTGCCAGGCCGCAGCGAGTCCGAACCAGGCGTGCTCGGCCTCAGCGGCCGCGCCGTTCCGGCGTCGCCCGGGTGCGGCAGTCGCCGGACGTGCGGCACGGCCCTCCGAAGGATTCTCACGGCCCAGCCTTCGTGCCTGACCAGCGATCGCATCGGCCACGCTGTCACCCCGGGCCGCGGCGCGCGCTGCAGCACGCAGGATGCCCGTGGTCCCCGAATCCACCAGTAGTGACGGCGGTAACAGATAGCCCCAAGCGGACACCGGGGACACACCCGCCGACAGCAATACCGCCAGCCGTTGGGTCACTGCCGCGACCTCTTCGATCGGCGGGACAGCATCAGCTCGGCGCACGGTTGTCCCCTGGCCGAATCGTGGCTGGTTGATCGCCCCGCATCAGACCGCCTCGATCGAGAGCCGGTCTCGGCCGTCGAGCGTGAAACGGCCGACGGCGTCGAGTCGGCGTACCCCGTCGGTGCGTTCCAGGTGCAGCACCAGGCCGATCGCGCTCACGGTCTGCCGGGCCACGGCGGAAGCGCTCATGCCGGCGAGAGAACCGAGCGCCTCCAGACGGGCCGGAACGTCTTCGAGCGAATTCGCGTGCAGCGTGCCCGCTCCCCCGTCGTGACCGGTGTTGAGCGCGGCGAGCAGTTCCCGAATCTCCGACCCGCGGCACTCGCCGAGCACGAGCCGATCCGGCCGCATGCGCAGCGCCTCCCGCAGCAGCGCCTCCAGGCCGATGCGCCCGGCCCCCTCCAGATTGGCCTGCCTGGCCTCGAGGGCCACCACGTGCGGATGCCGGATGCGCAACTCGGCGACATCTTCGATCGCGACGATGCGCTCGTTGTCCGGCGCTTCGCCGAGCAGCGCTGCCAGCAGCGTGGTCTTTCCGCTCCCGGCAGCACCGGTGATCAGCAGATTCTGGCGGCCGCGCACAGCGGCACGCAGCCGACCCAATCGGGCAGCGGCTGCCTCCCCCACGCCAAACAAACCGGCGTCAGCAAGTGCACCAAGGCTCCGGTCGGCGGCGTGGGGAAGCCGAATCGAGAGGAGGGTTCCAGTGCTCGAGACCGGTGGAAGCACGGCGTGCACCCGAATGCCGTCGGCCAGTCGCACGTCGACGCACGGGCTCGCTTCGTCAATGTGCCGCCCGCCCAGAGCGATCAGCCGTACGGCCAGCTCGCGCACTTCGGCCTCGCCGAGCTGCCAGGCCGGCGCGAATGCGAGACCGTGCCCGGCGTCGATCCACAGACCGGCATCTCCGTTGACGAACAGATCAGTGGTCTCCGGGGCGGCAGCATAGCTGGCCAGCGGGCCCAGCGCCCGCACGTTCAGTCGCTCGTTGCCGACCAGCGACAGGGTCGTCGGGGTGGTCTGCGGTCTCGCGCCAGCGGCATCCGCTGTCGGCGAACGGTGCCGGGCGGAGTTCACAGGCGGCGGTGCGGCTCCAGAACCCGACGTGCCCGACTGTGCCACCGCCGGGCCGACCGGCGGCGCCGCCCAGGGATCGGCCACAGTTGGCGAGCCCGAATAGGCAACGCCCGAGACGGCAGCGCCCGAACCGACAGCACTCGGCATGGCCGACACTGCAACGGCCGCGACCGGAACGGCGTACGACGGAACGGCAACGAAAGGCTGGCCCATGCTTCGACGGTACGGCGAGCCGTGCCGGCGCCGGCTCGGCCGGCACAATCTGTGGACAACCGGCGGGCCGAGGAAGCAGGGGAGGAGCCGCACCGGCACGACTTTTCACCCACATCAACTCCGCGCACCCGCCATAAACTATGGAACCGCTTAAATAGAAGGGGCGGCACCTATTGGGGGGAACAGGTGCCGCCTAGCATCGCGCAGATTGGGGGGAACCGTACGCGATGCTGGTCAAAACTTTCGTTCAGACGTGTTTAGTTTACGCAGCCGCGCTCAAAATGCAAGTCCGATGTCCTCATTAGAGAGGACACTCGGGCGGGGGGTACAAAATCACCCTGAAACAGGGGTCCATTTCTCAGTATTTCGTTTGTGTATACAGAGATTGGCCTGAAACCGGTAGGGTTCAGGTGAGCTGGCAATGTCCTGCATGCACGTACCGCAAAGGAGCGAATTACACATATGACGGTTAAAATTGACACCCTCCTGCACGAATCGCGTCGATTCGCGCCCACTCCCGAGTTCGCCGCGCAGACAGCAGCGACACCAGACCTGTACACCGAAGCGCAAAACGACCCGACCACCTTTTGGGCTGATCAGGCCCGCAATCTGCTGCACTGGCACAAGCCGTTCACCAAGACCCTCGACTGGACCAACCCGCCGTTCGCGAAGTGGTTTGAAGACGGCGAACTCAATGTCGCCTACAACTGCCTCGATCGCCACGTTCTGGCCGGCAACGGCGAGCGCGTAGCTCTGTACTTCGAGGGCGAGCCCGGCGATTCCCGCAGCTACACCTACGCCGAGCTCACCACCGAGGTCAAAAAAGCCGCCAACGTGCTGCGCGGCCTCGGCGTGACAGCCGGCGACCGCGTGGCCGTGTACCTGCCGATGATTCCAGAGGCTGTCATCTCCATGCTCGCCGTGGCCCGCATCGGCGCCGTGCACTCCGTCATCTTCGGCGGATTCAGCGCCGAAAGCCTGCGCTCGCGCATCGACGATGCCAATGCCGTGCTCGTGATCACGGCCGACGGCGGCTACCGCAAGGGCAAGATCAGCGCCCTCAAGCCGGCCGTCGACGCCGCCCTGCAGTCCAACGACTCCTCGGTGAAGAACGTACTCGTGGTCAAGCGCACCGGCCAGGACGTGCAGTGGAACGACCGCGACATCTGGTGGTCCGACGCCATGGAGACGGCGTCTCCCGAGCACGAGGCCGAGGCTTTCCCGGCCGAGAACCCGCTCTTCATTCTGTATACATCGGGCACGACCGGCGCGCCCAAGGGCATCCTGCACACCAGCGGCGGTTACCTGACTCAGAACGCGTTCACCCACCAGAACGTCTTCGACCTCAAGCCTGAAACGGATGTCTACTGGTGCACCGCCGACGTCGGCTGGATCACCGGACACAGCTACGTGGTCTACGGCCCTCTCGCCAACGGCGCCACCCAGGTGCTCTACGAGGGCACCCCCGACTCCCCGCACACCGGCCGCTGGTGGGAAATCATCGAGAAGTACAAGGTCTCGATTCTGTATACAGCGCCGACCGCGATCCGCACGTTCATGAAGCTGGGCCGTCAGATTCCGCAGCAGTTCGACCTGTCGAGCCTGCGCGTCCTCGGCTCGGTGGGCGAGCCCATCAACCCCGAGGCCTGGATGTGGTACCGCGAGGTCATCGGCAGTAACATCACGCCGATCGTCGATACCTGGTGGCAGACCGAGACCGGCTCGATCATGGTCTCGGCCCTCGCCGGCTTAACCTCGACGAAGCCGGGCGCCGCCCAGGTTCCGGTTCCCGGCATCACCATCGACGTGCTCGACGACGACGGCGTGCACGTGGGCCACGGCAATGGCGGGCTCCTCGTCGTCACCCAGCCCTGGCCAGCCATGCTCCGCGGCATCTGGGGCGACCCCGAGCGCTTCAAGGAGACCTACTGGGACAAGTTCGAGGGCACAACCGGCGCGAAGGACGGCCCGCTGTACTTCGCCGGCGACGGCGCCAGGCTCGACCACGACGGTGACATCTGGCTGCTCGGCCGCGTCGACGACGTCATGAACGTGTCCGGCCACCGCCTGTCCACGGCCGAGATCGAGTCGTCTCTCGTTGCCCACTCGCTCACGGCCGAAGCCGCTGTGGTCGGTGCCGCCGACGAGACCACCGGTCAGGCGGTCGTCGCGTTCGTCGTGATCAAGTTCAGCCAGGCTGAAATTGCCTCGCACGAGGACATCGTCGATATTCTGCGCAAGCACGTTGCCCAGCAGATCGGTGCCATTGCCCGCCCGCGCGACATCTACATCGTCGACGAGCTGCCGAAGACCCGCTCCGGCAAGATCATGCGCCGTCTGCTGCGTGACGCGGCCGAGGGACGCGACGTCGGCGACGTCACGACCCTCGCCGACACGATGGTCATGAACACCATCACCTCGCAGATGAAGAAGTAGCCAGCGAACACCAGCGACGGCCGTCTTCCCTCCGGAAGTCGGCCGTTGCCGTTCCCCCCGGCACCGTAACTCCTGCAATTCACCGCCGCCGCAGATCTGGCCCCTAATTTCACGCGGATGCTTCGCGCGACCCCCACAAATTGCAGGAGTTGTGCAGGCTCCCGCCCGGGAACCAGCAAGGGGCCCTACTGTGTGGACATGACTTCAGCCGCGACACCCGGGCGCGGTCGCCTCGGCCGGCTGGATGCGCTGCGCGGGGTGGCCGCCGTTGTTGTGCTGGTGCACCACGTATCGATGACGGTGCCGCAGATCGCCGCAGCCTACGAGTCGAGTGCCGGCCTGACCGTGTACTCCGTTGGCTGGTGGGCCACCCTGTCCCCGCTCAAGGTGTTGCTGGCCGGCCCCGAGTTCGTGTTGGTGTTCTTCGTGCTGAGCGGCTTCGTGCTCGTGAGGTCCCCGCTGGCTGCCCGCTGGAACGGCGCGCGGTACGACTGGGTGGCCTATTACGTGCGCCGCGTCATCCGTTTGGCCGTACCCGTGCTGGTGTCGGTGGGCCTCGCTGTCATCTGGATCGTGCTGGTGCCGCGCACGGTGGGCGCGGCAGGCGGGCCGTGGCTGGCCCGGCAGGACACACCAGACCTGGGCCTTGGCAATCTGCTGCGGGAAGCCAGCATCATTGGAGAGACCCGGCGCCCCGACATCAACCCGCCCCTGTGGTCCCTGGTCTGGGAAATGTGGTTCTCGCTGCTGCTGCCGGTGTTCGTCGTCCTCGCCGCGTTCACCCGCAGTCTGGTCAGCGCCCCGGTGCGCCGTGTTCTGCTCTGGGCCGCTTTCTGGTGTGCCCTCGCCGGCCTCGGCTACGTCACGACCACCCAGGCGCTCATGTACCTGCCGCCGTTCGCGCTCGGCGCCCTGCTCGCTGCCAACTTTGACGAACTGCAGCGGTGCAGCGAGCGGCTGGCCGAACGGGCCAGCGGTCGCCTGCTCAGATTCGCGCTGGCCGCGCTCGGCCCGTTCCTCCTCGTGGCCTATTGGATACTGCGCCCGCTGACCAACGGCGAGTGGAGCGACGTCACCCTGTCGCTGCGGGTGGCCGGCGCGTTCGTGATCGTGGCGACCGTGGCGTTCTGGCCAGCTGCGCAGCGGGTCAGCGGGCCGCGGCTCAGCGGGCACTGGCCGCGCCGACTACTCACCTGGCTGGGCTCGATCAGCTTCAGCCTGTACCTCGTGCATTTTCCGATAGTGGTGGCCTTCGCACTGCTCGCCGGACCGGGGCGCTGGTGGCTGGGCGCTCTGGTGTCGGTGCCGCTCAGCCTGCTGATGGCGCAAGCGATGACCCGGTGGGTCGAGCGACCGGCACAGGTGTACGGAACGCGCGCCGGGGCATCCGTTTCAGAGCGGATGCCCCGGCTCGCGCCGCGCAGATAACGGCGGTTAGGCGAACGCGACGACGAACTCGATCTCAACCGGAGCGTCGAGCGGCAGCACCGCGACGCCGACAGCGGAACGCGCATGGCGGCCGATGTCTCCGAAGATCTCCACGAGAACGTCGGAGGCTCCGTTGACCACGGTCGGCTGGCCGGTGAATGACGGATCGGAGGCGACGAAGCCGGTGACCTTCACCACCTGGGTGATGCGGTCGAGCGAACCGATGACGCTCTTGATGGCGGCGAGGCCGTTGAGGGCGCAGGTGCGGGCATATTCCTGGGCGTCAGCGGCGGGAACGAGGCCGTGACCGTCACCGACCTTGCCGGCGGCGGGCAGCGCGCCGGACACCATGGGCAGCTGGCCGGCGGTATAGACGAACCCGTTGCTGATCACGGCGGGCAGGTAGGCGGCGACCGGCGGTACGACGCTGGGCAATTCAAGACCCAGTTCGGCCAGTCGGGCTTCGATCTTCGACACGCTTAGGCCTCTTCCTTGCCGGCGAGCGGGCGTTTGAGATAGGCAACCAGGCCGCCTTCGGGACCGGGGACAACCTGCACGAGTTCCCACCCGTCGGTGCCCCAGTTGTTCAAAATAGCGGCCGTGTTGTGGATCATCAACGGTGTTGTGAGGTACTCCCAGGCGGGCATGTGACTCCTATTTAGGCGGGCGTTCAGATTTGTCGCTTACGCTCAAGTGTATGTCTGCCAAAAATCGAACCGTGAGCGGGGCTCTGGGGGGTTTCCTGGGTCTCGTCGGGATGAGCGCCGTTGCCGGCATTCTCGTGACCGCCGCCGTCGCCCCCGCCGTTGCCCTGTCCGGCATGGCCGCTACGAACACCATCAACGTGTTCGACAGCCTGCCCGAGTATCTCTCCATCGATCGGCTCTCCCAGAAGAGCAACATCTACGCGTCGACCAACGCCGAGGATCCGGTGGGTACCCGCGTACTTCTGGCCTCGTTCTACGAGCAGAACCGGGTAGACGTCGCCTCTGACGCGATCAGCCAGTTCGCCAAGGACGCAGCGATTGCCGGTGAAGACCCGCGGTTCATGGAGCACGGTGGCGTGGACATTCAGTCCAGCTTCAACGGTGCCGTGCAGACTCTGGCCGGCGGCGGCACCCGCGGCGGCTCATCGATCACGCAGCAGTATGTGAAGAACGTGCTCATTCAAAAGTGTGAGGTCATGACCGACGCCGATGCGGCGAAGTCGTGCTACGCCGATGCCACCAAGCCCACCGCCGACCGCAAGCTGCGCGAGATGCGCCTCGCCATCGGCATCGAGAAGAAGTACGAAAAAGCAGACATTCTTCGCGGCTATCTCAACATTGCCGGGTATGGCGGAACGGTCTACGGCATCGAAGCCGCCGCCAACTACTACTTCAACACCACCGCCCTCAATCTGACCCTGCCGCAGGCGGCGAGCCTGGTGGCGATCGTGAATAACCCGGTGAAGTTTCAGCTCGACCGCCCCGACAGCGAAACGAACGGCGCGGCCAACGGCTACGCTGCCAACAAGTTGCGGCGGGACTACATACTCGACGAGATGCTCAAGTACGACAAGATCGTGCAGGCCGACTACGACGCTGCCATCGCAGCGCCGATCGAGCCCGTCATCACGGTACCCAGCACCGGCTGCCAGACCGCCGGCGACAACGCCTTCTTCTGCGACTACGTCACCAAGATTCTCAAGAACGACGTGACCTTCGGCGCGACCGAGGAAGAACGCCTGGCCAACTTTAGCCAGGGCGGGTTCAACGTCTATACCACCCTCGACCTCGACCTTCAGGCAACCTCGGTTGCCGCCCTGAATGCGAACGTCCCCAAGGTCGTCAACGATTGGAACGTCGGCGGCGTCGTGTCGAGCGTCAGGGTCGGCACCGGAGCCATTCTCGTGATGGCCCAAAACAAGGACTACAGCCAGGATCCGGCCGTGCAGGCAACCGGTACCAACTACACGAGCCTCAACTACAACACCGACCACGCCTACGGCGGATCGAACGGGTTTCAACCCGGTTCTACCTACAAGGTGTTCACCCTGGCCGAGTGGCTCAAGGAAGGCCACGCGCTCACCGAGCGCGTCGACTCCCGACGCAAATCCAACTGGGGTAACTTTCAGGACAGCTGCCTCGGCGTGCAAAATTACGACAAGGACGTGCCGCCCTTCAACCCCCGCAACGACGGCGGCAGCAGCGAATCAAACCCCAACTATTCCGCACTTCAGTCCACGACAAACTCCATCAACACCGGCTTCATCGGCATGGCCAAGAAGCTCGACCTCTGCGGAATCCGCAAGACCGCGGAGAACTTCGGCGTGCACCGCGCCGACGGCGGCGACCTCGGCCAGAACGCCGCATCGGTGATCGGCACCAACGAGATCGCACCGCTCACGATGGCGGCGGCCTTCGCCGGAATCGCCAACAACGGCATGACCTGTACTCCCATCGCCATTTCCAAGATGCTCAGCTCCGACGGTACCGAGCTGCCGATTCCCAAGTCGACTTGTACGCAATCGGTCGAGCCGGCTGTGGCCGCCGGCATGCAGTACGCCATGCAGACGGTTATGACGAACGGAACGGCGCGCTCCTCTAACCGCGCTACCTCTCCCCGGCTGCCGATGATCGGTAAGACTGGAACCACCGACGCCGCCAAAGACACCTGGATGAGCGGCGCCACAACCCAGGTCGCCACCGTCGTCGGCGTGGTCAACGTCGGCGGGTCGAACTGGAAGAACCAGCGCACCTACAGTGGCCGTTTGTTCGGCAAGGATGGCTCCACGGCGCGCCACCGCATTTGGCCGGTCGTCATGTCCGCCGCCAACGCCAAGTACGGCGGAGACGATTTTCCCGAGGCGTCCTCCAGCCTGATCAACGCGGTCGCCGTCCCGGTGCCCGACGTGCGCGGCAAGTCGATAGCCGAAGCCAAGACCACCATTGAGGCGGCCGGGTTCCTGTTCGTCGACGGCGGCGTGACCAGCTCCGAGATGCCCGCCGGTACCGTGGCCAACACCGATCCGGCCGGCGGCGCGGCATCCACTCGCGGTGCCACCGTCACGGCCTTCTCGAGTGACGGCACCGGAGTCGTGATTCCCGCGCTTATCGGTAAGACCGAAGCGGATGCCCGCGCCACGCTGTCGGCCGCCCCCTACGGCTTCAGCGTGGCCAAGCTCGAACAGGCCGTGACCGACAAGGCGCAGGACGGCAAGGTGGTGGCGATTCAGCCGGGCGAGGGAACGGCCAGCCGCCCCGGTGACGGGGTGACGATCGTCATCGGCAAGTACACCGCGCCGGAACCGGCCGCATCCGGTCAAGGTGCCAACAACGGAAAGAACGGATGACAGCGCTCCGTAGCCTGGGCGAGGGCGGGCGGCTCGTCGGCGCGTCGCTCGCGGCGGCGGGCGCCTTCGGCCTGGCCGCCTTCGCCTGGGGCGCGCTCGTGGAGCGCACCCGGTTCACCCTGCGTGAGGTGAGTGTGCCGGTGCTCGCGCCGGGATCGGCGCCTATCCGGGTGCTGCACCTCTCCGATTTGCACATGGCTCCGTGGCAGAAGAACAAGCAGGAGTGGTTGCGCAGTCTCGCCGCTCTGAAGCCCGATCTCGTGGTCGACACCGGCGACAATCTCGGGCATGAAGACGGCGTCACGGGCATCGAGTATGCCCTGGCACCGTTCCGGGGAATTCCCGGTGTGTTCGTGAACGGTTCCAACGACTACATTGGTCCGCAGTTGAAGAACCCGTTCACCTACTTCGGCGGGCCGTCCAGCCGGCGTACTGTGCGCCGGGAGGAGCTCGACACCGATGCCCTCCGCCGGGTGTTCGCCGATCTCGGCTGGACCGACATCAACAACGCGGCCGAGTCTCTCGACCTCGCGGACACCCACGTGGAGTTCTTCGGCGTCGACGACCCGCACATCGGCCGCGACCGGCTCGACCTGATCACGCGGGCGATCGACGACCTACGGGCCAACGATCCGCTCGGCGATGACGTCTGGCCCGACCCGGAAGAAGCCGCGGCCCCGCGTTCCACTCTCACGGTGGGCGTGGCTCACGCGCCGTACCAACGCGTGTTGAATTCGTTCGTGAACCACGGCGCCCAGCTCATTCTGGCCGGCCACACCCACGGCGGTCAGGTCTGCGTACCCGGTTTCGGAGCGCTCGTGACCAATTGCGACATTCCGCGCCGCCAGGTGAAGGGTTTGAGCCTGTGGAACCACGGCCTGCGCACCGCCTTTTTGAACGTCTCGGCCGGTCTCGGCACCTCGATTTATGCGCCGGTTCGGTTCGCCTGCCCGCCCGAGGCGACCCTGCTGACCCTGACCGCAGCCTAACTGCCGACTCAATTCGTCGCGGGAGGCTTGGAGCGCCTATACTGATTGAGGCCCACGGGCCATCGGGGTATGGCGCAGCTTGGTAGCGCGCGTCGTTCGGGACGACGAGGTCGCAGGTTCAAATCCTGTTACCCCGACAGCAGTAAAATCAGCAGAAACATCACAAAACCCCCACTCCAATCGAGTGGGGGTTTTGTTGTAGGATCGCCTGTCGGCATCAGCGTCACTCCTGCCGAGGATCGCCGGGAGACCGGCGCAAAAGGATCTCGCGCATGACTTCTACGCCAGCCACCCCAACAACTTCCGTCGTTCCCCGCCGCGCCTGGCAGGCCCTGATCGTGCTTCTCGCCGGTATGTTCATGGCCCTGCTCGACACGACCATCGTGAACGTGGCGCTGCCGAGCATCCGCACGAGCCTCGATGCCAGCGAAGCCACCCTGTCGTGGATCATCTCCGGTTACGCCCTGGCCTTCGGCCTCGCGCTCATTCCGGCGGGCCGGGTGGGCGACCGGTACGGCCACAAGTGGGTCTTCTTCACCGGCTTGGCCCTGTTCACCCTGGCCAGCCTCGCCTGCGGACTCGCACAAAACGACCTGCAGCTCATCGTCGCCCGGGTCATTCAGGGCTTGGCCGGCGGCATGTTCGTGCCAGCCGTGACCGCCGTCATCCAACTGATGTTTCCGCCGCTGTCCCGTGGCAAGGCCTATGCCATCATGGGCTCGGTCATCGGTGTCTCGACGGCCCTCGGCCCCATCGTCGGCGGACTGATCATCGAAGCCTTCGGTGTGGAGAACGGCTGGCGACTGGTGTTCTGGGTGAACCTTCCGATTGGTGTTCTCGCCCTCATCGCCACGGTCTTTCTCCTGCCCGGCGGCGCCGCGCTCCCTGAGAAGACCCGGAGCTCGCGGGCGGGCATCGACTGGTTGGGACTCGTACTCATCTCGGTCGGTCTCGTGGCGCTCCTGGTGCCGCTGATCGAGGGTCAGGACCAGGGCTGGCCACTCTGGACTTTTCTCACCCTGGCGGCCGGCGTGCTGCTCGTGGTGGCGTTCGGTGCCTGGGAGGTGTCCGTCGCCAGGCGCAGCGGCAGCCCACTCGTGCCTCCGCACCTGTTCTCCCACCCGGCCTTCACCGGCGGTGTCATTCTCGCGCTGGTCTATTTCGCGGCGTTCACCAGCATTTTCTTCACCATTTCCATCCTCTGGCAGGCCGGCCTCGGGCACAGCGCCCTCGAGTCGGGCCTGGTCTCCATCCCCTTCGCGATCGGCACGATTCTCGGGGCCTCACAGAGCGACCGACTGGCCAAACGCCTCGGACGCACCATTCTCGTGGTCGGCGTTGCCTTCGTCACGATCGGCCTGACCTGGATCTGGCTGGTCATGCTGCTGACCACCCCAGGCGATCTGACCAACTGGCACCTGCTGCCACCTCTGTTCATTGCGGGCCTCGGCAGCGGATTCTTCATCGCCCCGAACGTGTCATTCATCGTCGCGACCGTCGATCGCGCCGAGGCGGGCGGCGCGAGCGGCGTGGTCGGCGTGATGCAGCGCGTCGGCAGCGCGGTCGGTATCGCCGTGATCGGCAGCGTCTTCTTCGGAACCCTGACCGTGATTGGCCCTGGAGCGGATGCCCTCGCCACGGCTTTCACCCACAGCGCCACCATGGCCATGGCGGTGAGCGTCGGGTTCGCCCTGCTCGCGCTCGTGCTCGTCTTTGCCCTGCCGAAACGCGTCGCCGGCAACGGCCCGGCCGCTGCCGCCGGGTAAGGCAGAGTTGACGAGTATGCAGGACCTGACATGACCGTGACTCGACGACGTCGGCACAGCCTGCTGCGCCGCGGCGCCCTGTGGATCACGCTGGTCTACCTGGTGCTGCTCGCGCTGATCGCATTCTGGCCCACGCCGGTCGACCGCAACATGCACGGATCAATCGGGGCTTTCGTGACCTGGTTACACGCGCACGAAATGCCGACCCGGTTCGGTTACGACACCATTGAGTTCACCGCCAACATCGCGCTGTTCGTTCCAGTGGGCCTGCTCGTCGTCGTGCTCGCAGGAGCGCGCCGCTGGTGGCTCGGCCCGGTGGCTGGCGCCCTGATCAGCGCCATGATCGAGCTCGGCCAGCTGATTTTTCTGCCGGAACGGTTCGCGACCGTGAACGACGTTGTCGCCAACAGTCTCGGGGCACTACTCGGCACGGGTCTCGCGCTCGTCGTGCTGCGATTCGCCCTCGGACCGCGCCAGACGCCCCACCCGATCCACCTTCGCTAACATTTCGGGTTGGACCTCGTCGTTTCTCTCTGCTACCTTCGGCAGAATGAAGCGTCGAGAGTTTCTCACTTTATCAACTGCTGGCGCAGCCACGCTCGGCTTGGGTGCGCTCGGCGCACCCGCCGCGTTCGCTGCCACCGCCCCGAAACTACCCGGGGAGGTGTCGCGCCTGTCGAATGTGCTCACCCAAAAGGGACGGAAGCTCTACGACAACGTTGAGGTGGACATCGGCGGCGATCGTGCCCGCCTGTTCATTCCGCAGACAATCTCGATGAACTCGACCGCCGCCATCGGTGCCGTGTGGTTCTATCACGCAGCCTCCAGCTCCCACAACGCGCTGAACGGCGGCTTCAAATACCCGGGCGAATTGGTGGTCGACCAGAACAGCATCGCCATCTGCATCAATGCCGGCGGCACCCAGTACACCAACTCCATCGCCACGACTGCCCAGAAGAACGCCTGGACCTACCTGAACTCGCTCTACACCGTGCGTCGCAATTTTCTGCGCGCGACCTCCTTTGGCGGGTCGCTGGCCTGCTACACCTACGGCAAGAAGCTCATCCCCTACATTCGCGGCCTGTACATGGTGAACGGCCTCTATGACAACGAGTGGCTCTACGCCTACGACACCAAGAATCAGGCGCACGTCGGCGACGCCTACAACAACGACCCCACCCTGATCAAGGGCACCAACCCGGCGCGCATCAGCGCAACACCGTGGACCAATAGCCGGGTCAAGGTGCTCGTCTCCGATGATGCCCACCCCGATAACGTCGTCGTGCCGAGCAAGAACGGCCTCGCTCTGGTCAACAAGATCAAGCTCGTCGCCGCCGACACCCAGGTGATGTATCACACGCTCGGCCACGAAACGCCGGGCTTCGCCCACACCGACATGATCAAAACCTTCGCCCAGTGGTCGGTATAACACCGTGGTCGGTCTGAGACACGGGACGGTCTAGCAGGGAGGCACTTGTGGCCAGCACAATCGATCGCACCCGGGTCGACTGGGTCGACGGTGCCAAAGGCATTGCCATTCTGCTCGTGGCCCTCGCGCACGCCGTGCAGTGGACGGTTCTCTCCGGCCTCGCCCCGGAGCTGTGGAACAAGATCAACCTGGTGTTCATCGTGTTTCGCATGCCGCTGTTCTTTCTCGCCTCCGGGCTGTTTGCCGGCTCCATCATCAAACGCACCTGGCCGGCGCTCTGGCGCACCCGGCTGAGCCTGCTGGTGTGGGCGCTGCTGCTGTGGACGGTCATCCGTTTCGCGTATTTCTCGCTGCTGCCGAACCCCGCGGGCTTCGATGAGACCAACCCGATCGACCTGCTGCTCGCCCCCGTGCGCCCGAGCAATGGCCTCTGGTTTCTCTACGCCCTCGCGTTGTTCTTCGTGGCCGCGAAACTGATGCTCAATCGCGTCGACTGGCGGGTGCAGATCGGTGTTGCCGCCGTGTTGTCGGTGTTGTTCTTCGCGCGCGCGGACACCGGCAACATCGCCTGGAACGGAATCGGCCGCTACTTCGTGTTCTTTCTGCTCGGCTGCTACCTGCGCGAATGGATCCTGGCCTTCGTGAACCGGCCCAGCCGGTTCGGCGCTCTCGGGCTGGGGCTCGGTTTCGGTGCGGGCTTCCTCGTGCTGGCCGGAGTGATTCTCACCGTCGACGCCCGGGTGCCGTTCATCACAGGCAGCCTCGTGCTGGTGAGCCTCGCCGCCCTCGGCGCCGGCCTGCTCCTGGCCCGGTTTCTGGTGGGCTTTCGCGCGTTCACCTGGCTGACCTATGTGGGCCGCAACACCCTGCCGATCTACGTGGTGCACGTTCTCTTCGTCTCCGCCATCACCAGCCTGCTGCTGCTCGCGCGCGGCCAGGCCTGGCTCGACCGCCTCGCCCCGGTGCTGCCCCTGATCGTCGCCGGAGGCGCCGTCGCTGCCTCGCTGTTGTTCTGGCGCCTGGTGCGCGACCTGCCGGTGCTGCGCTACGGATTCGCCGTGCCGACCTGGTTCTCCGGTCGCCCGCCGGTCGCGGCGGTGAAATCCCGACCAGCAGAGCGGATGCTGCCGCGCAGCGAGTGAGGCACCCCCGTCGGCAGCGCGCGCTGATCGTGCTCACCGGCCTCGTGCTGCTGACCGTGGGCTTCCTGGCCATCACCACGCGAACGGTCATGTTTCCGCGCGAGGACCAACCGGTCGCCGCCGACGCTATCGTCGTGCTCGGCGGACTCGGCAGCGCCGCCGTGGTGGCGAAGGCCGTGCACCTCGCCCAGGCCGGCTACAGCGGAAAGATCTTCATCTCCGACGCGTTCGGCGGTGATACCCGACCGGCGAATCTGTGTGCGCGAGCGGTGCCGGTACCGGGCACGGCGATTACCGTGGAGTGTTTCGATCCACACCCCACAACGACCCGCGGTGAGGCCGAGGCCATCGCGGCGTTTGCGACCGAACGCGGCTGGAACCGGGTGATCGTGGTCACCTCGAGCTACCACGTGAGCCGGGCCCGGGTGCAGATCAGCCGGTGCTACGCGGGGGAACTCGCGGTGATCGGCGCCGCACAGCCGATGGATCCCGGCAAATGGGCCTACCAGTTCGTCTACCAGAGCGCCGGATTTCTGAAGGCGCAGTTCACGCCCTCATGTTGACCCAAATACCGATTTTCACACCATTGCGCTGGTGCTGAGGAAAATTCACGTGTTATCGTTGCGGCTATTCGCACCAATAGTGCTGCGCAATACCCGAACTATTCACTGCGCCAACACTGCGCCACTACTACCCGAGGCGGCCGATGTTCGATTCCACCCTGCGCCGATTGAGGAGCACGCCGGTCGTTCTGGTCGTGCTCGCCGCACTGTTCGTCATTGTGTCCAGCGTCGTGCTGCCCCGATTCATCACCACAGTGGGCATCATTCTGATTCCACTCACCCTGCTCGCCTTTGCCGCCGTCGTCACCCTGTTCCTGCTGCCGGCGCACATCCTGCCGGCCGTCGCGCTCGTCACCTTCGCGCTGATTCCGGCGCGCATCCTGCCGCAGGACGGCCCGATCGGCGCCCTGCCGCTGACCACCATGATCATCGTCATCTGGGCCCTGCGACGCCTGCTGCCAACGAAAACGGATGCCAGCCCCGCGACCCCGCCGGCCCCCTTCCGGTCGGCCACCCGCTACTTCGCCCTGCTGTTTCTGGTCTGGACACTGTTCACCCTCGCGCGCACCACCGACCTGCAGGCGAGCCTGGGTTGGATGATCAGCTTCAGCGCTGCCGTTCTGCTGCCGCTATGCATCGGCACCAGCACCCGAGAGGCGTACTGGATTCGCCGCACCTGGCTACTGCTCGGAGCCTGGCTCGGTGCCTACGCGGTCGTCGAAGGGGTTCTGCGTTTCAACCCGATTTGGGGCACCCTGTTCTCGGCGCTCGGGCTGACCGACCACCAGCACTGGTCGGTGTATCGGGCCGACGCGTCATTCGGGCATCCGCTCTTCGCGGCCCTGTTTTTTGCCGTCGCCTGCGCCTTGGCCATTGGCATCTGGCTGCGGGAGAACTCCAAGCTCGCGCTCGCCGCGGCCGTCTTCAGTAGCCTCGGCCTGGTCACCACCGTCTCGCGCGGGGCGATTCTCGCCGCTGCCATCGCCATCGGTTTCGCCTACGCGGTGTCGCTCGTGCTGCGCGGCGAAAAGCGCTGGGGCAAATTCGCCCTGCTGGCCGGGCTCTTTGTCATTGCCGTGGTGGGATTGTTCCAGTTCGATGCCTTCACCGCTCGCAACAACTCCGTCGAAGCCGAGCTCTCTTCGCAGGCCCGCGACCTCGGCGTGTGGGTGTCGGTACAGGCCGCGAATCTCACCGGCTGGATCGGGTCGGGCCCTGGCACGTCCGGCATCACCGGGCGCCTGTTCAACGAGGTCACCATCGAGAACTCGCTGCTGCAGCTGCTCATCAGTATCGGCCTGCCCGGCCTGGCGCTGTTCCTGCTCATGATCGGCTCGGCCATTGCCCACGCTCTGTCCCGCAGGGCGGTCGGCGCTGCCGCCGCCCTGGCGGCGTACACGGTGTGCATCGCCGGCTTCAACGCGATCGACGCACTGCGCCCGATGCACCTGTTGCTAGGCCTGCTGCTGATTCTGGCGCTGAATCCCAGCAGAGCGGATGCCGCCGGCCCGCTCGAATCCGGCCGCGCACCCACTGCGCGGCGGGCATCTGGTGCCCCAAACGGGGGTATGCACGACTCTGACGCAGGAGCTCCCTGCACGCTACGCTAAACCGAGAGATTCTCACGTTTGAGTTGATCCGTTTAGCCGCTCTGTTTAGCCGATCCGTTTCACCGGCCCGTAAGGGGAATGGGCATGATGACAGCATTTAATGGACACCTGACAGTTTTACAATCGCTGAGTCCGCCCGACGGCACCACCCGGTACGTCAACCAGGTCGTCGAGGGCGCTCCCGATGCGGTGACCATGCGATTCTTTTCCTGGCGCACCGCGCTGCTCGGCCGCTATGACGTCTTTCACGTGCACTGGCCGGAGCTGCTCATCCGCGCGCCGAGGCCGCTGAAGGCCCGGCTGCGCCGCGGTGCGCTGTACGCCCTGCTGCTGCGCGCCAAGCTGCAGCGCATTCCGATCGTGCGCACCGCGCACAACATGACCCCGCACGAGGCGGCCGGTCACGATGCCGAAACTCGCGCGCTGGACGCGCTCGACGCTCGCACGGCCCTCGTAATCCGGCTCAACCCCACCACACCGGTCGAGCCCGAGTCCCGGGCGGTCACCATTTTGCACGGCCACTATCGCGACCGTTTCAGCGGCATGCCGCGGCCAGACTCGGTGACGGGGCGCATCCTCTATTTCGGTTTGATCCGCCCGTACAAGGGTGTCGAAACGCTGCTGCAGGTGTTCCGGGCGTTACCTCGGCCCGACCTGACGCTGCGCATTGTGGGCCGGCCGTCGAGCGGGCTGGGTGAGATCATCAGCACCGAAACCGCCCGCGATGCGCGGATCAGCTCCGTGCTGCGTTTCGTCTCCGACGAGGAATTGGTGATCGAGGTCGGCGGGGCCGAACTGGTCGTGCTGCCCTACCGCGAAATGCACAACTCCGGGGTGCTGCTCGTGGCACTGTCGCTCGATCGACCGGTGCTCGTGCCGTCGACAGCCTCGAACCGGGCGCTGTCCGAGGAGGTCGGCCCCGACTGGATCTACCTCTACGAGGGCGACCTCACTCCGGAGATCCTGCTCGGCACCCTCGAGCGGATGCGCGCGGCCGGCCCGCGACCGCGCCCGCAGCTCTCCGGGCGCGACTGGAAAACGCTCGGCCTGCAGAGCTATCACACCTACCTGCGGGCCCTGCAGCTGACCGGTCGCACCGTGGCTGCCGGGCGGAGCATCCGTTGACCGCCACGATGCAGCCGGGAACCCCCGAGAAGCCCCGCTCGACCGCCGGACTTGGCCGCACTGCGGGGCGCGGAGCATCGACCACCCTGGTCGGCCAGCTCATTCGCATCGGCGTGCAGCTCGGCGGCATCGTCGTGCTCGGCCGACTGCTCGACCCGAGCGACTACGGCCTCGTCGCCTCGGTCGCTGCCATCATCGGCGTCGGCGAGGTGCTGCGCAACTTCGGGCTGTCGTCGGCCGCCATTCAGGTGCGCGACCTCAGCCGGCACCAGAAAGACAACCTGTTCTGGATCAACAGCCTGATCGGGCTCGCGCTCATGCTGCTCGCGGTACTGTTCAGCCCGCTCATCGCCACCCTGTACGGCGACGACCGGCTCGTGCTGCTCACCCAGGTGCTCGCCGGAACGTTTCTGCTCAACGGCCTGGCCACCCAGTTTCGCGCGGACCTCAACCGCAACTTTCACTTCGTGGCCCTGGCCGGGTCGGAGATCGGCGCGCAGGTCGGCGGCCTCTTCGTCGGTATCGTGATGGCCCTGAACGGCTTCGGCTACTGGGCTCTCGCCGGGCAGCAGATCAGCCAGGGCATTCTCACCATCATCATTCTCATTCCGGTCACCACCTGGTTTCCCGGCTGGTATCACCGCGCCGCGCCCATGCGCCACCTGATCGTGTTCGGGTCGAACCTGGCCGGTACCCAGCTGCTCGGCTACGCCAGTCGCAACACCGACACGATCGTGATCGGTGCCACCCTCGGTGCCGGCCCGCTCGGCCTGTACAACCGGGCGTTCCAGCTGCTGCTGCTGCCGCTCAACCAGATCAACGGTCCGTCCACCCGGGTGGCCCTGCCGGTGCTGGCCCGGCTGCAGGACGACCCGCCCAAGTACGACCGGTTCATTCTGCTCGGGCAGACGATCATGCTGCACGCGGTCACCATCGTGCTCGCCTTCTCCTGCGCCCAGGCCCTGCCGATCATCAGCATCGCGCTCGGCAGCCGGTGGCTGGGTTCCGCACCGATCTTTCAGATTCTCGCCATAGCCGGATTCTTCGAAGCCGCCGCCTACGCCACCTATTGGGTGTTCCTGTCGAAGGATGCCACCAAGCAGAACCTGTATTTCGCCCTCACCACTCGGCCGTTGCTGGTGGCCTTCGTGCTGGTCGGTTCGCTCTGGGGCGTCTACGGCGTCGCCGCCGGGTACTCGATCGGCGTCGCGCTGATCTGGCCGATCGGCCTCTGGTGGATCAGCCGGGTAACGGATGCGCCGGCGCGCGCCATGTTCCTGGCTGGCGTGCGCGCCATTCTCGGTTACGGTTTCGCCACCGGCGTCAGCTGGGCCGCCGTGCAGTGGATTCCGATCGAGCTTCCGTTCGCGCGCGTCGCCCTCGGCGGAGTCGCGCTGCTCGCCGCGATCGGCCTGGTCATGCTGATCTGGCCGATTTTTCGCCGCGATGTGCGCTCGATCACCCAGGCCCGCAACTTTCTGCGCTCCGCGAAGGCGTCGAAATCGGGCAGCCCCAGCGTTGATATCGACACCGACCAGCTGTCCCCCGCCCGCATCCCGGCGCGGACCCGCACGGCCGGCCGCACCCGGCTGCGCATCATCCGCCGGTTGGACCGGGTCGTGCACGGCCTGGCCGCGGCATCCGCTCTGCCGTATCTGCGCGACCGCGCTGCGCTGCAACACGCGACCAACCAGCTGCGCCCGTTCGATCTGCGCGCCCAGCGGTGGCATGTTCTCGTCGCACCGCCCGGCGAAGGCAATATCGGCGACCAGGCCATGGTCGAAGCTTTTCTTGAAAACGTGGAGGGACCGGTGCAGGTGCTCGTGCGCCGGCCGGCGGACGTGCGGATTCCCACGCAGCATGCCTCGCGGGCGCACCTCGTACCGATTCCGCACCTGATCTACGGTACCGGGCGGGTACACCGCCAGGCTATGGCCCTGCTGGCTCCGGTACTCGACGGAGCCCGGTCGCTGACCGTGATCGGCGCCGATATCATGGACGGCGCCTACAGCGTGCGCGCCTCCTCCCGGCGAGCGGATGTTGCCAGCCTGGCCCGCAGCATCGGCGTCGAAGCGCGCATTCTCGGCTTCAGCTGGAACGGCCACGCCAATGTGGGAGTGCGCCGGTCGCTCGCCCGGGCCGGCCGGATGGGCACGCGGTTGCAGCTGCGCGACCCGGTATCCAGCGAGCGCGCCCGCACCGATCGCTTCGAGAACGTGGTGGATGTCGCCGACGCCGTGTTCGCCGCCCGCACCAGTTGTAGCCTGGCGGTGACGGAATATCTCGGGGCCACACCGGCCCGGTACGCCGTGGTCAACGCGAGCGCGCTGGTTGGCCGCAGCTTCGACCAGACCACGGAGTACGCCCGAATCGTCACGGCACTGCTGGAGGCGGGGCTCCGCGTGGTGTTACTGCCGCACGTCGTGCGCACCAGCGGTGACGACGCGGCCGCCTGCCGAGCCGTGTTCGACCGGCTGGCCGCCTCTGGCGGGCTGACGGATTCCGGAGTGGTCCTGGTGAACCGGCTGCTCAGCCCGGCCGAAGTGCGCGGGCTGTGCGCCGGCGCCGACATCGTACTGACCGGTCGCATGCACCTGGCCGTGCAGGCCATGTTCCACGAGGTGCCCGCCGTTGCCTTGTCAACCCAGGGCAAGGTCGCCGGCATGATGCGGCTCTTTGACACGCAGGAACTGTGCGTCGAACCGGGCGTCGGCTTAGCCGAGCGCATGATCCCGGTGGCCCTGGCCGTGTTGGCCGAGCGAGAGAGCTATCGCGATCGGCTTGCCGCGCGGCTGCCCGAGGTGCAGCGCCTGGCCGCTCTGAACTTCTCGGGATTGCCGAGTGCAACGCGTTCCCATTCCCCTGCCCTGACGGCCCCGAGCCCGACTCCCCACAGACAAGGCCCCGCATGACACTCTCCTCACCGCCCCCGCCCGACTATGAGCGCGGGCACCCAGCCCTGCGACGCATCCTCTTTGTTATTCCGTCACTGCACGGTGGCGGGGCAGAATTCGTGGCCCGCACCTGGATGGGCTGGCTCGCCGACCAGGGCTACGAGGTGAGCGTCGTGCTCACCGCCGCCGAGGTGAAGCCGGAGTACCTGCCTGACGGGGTTGAAGCCATTTCTCTCTCTGCCCAGCACGGCCATGTGCGGAAAGCCTCCGCGCTGCGCCGCCGCCTGCTCGACTGGCAGCCCGACGTGGCGATATCCCTGCAGGCGCACCCCAATCTGGTGCTGCTGACGGCAGCCCGCCTGATTCCGGTGCGACTGCGGCCGCGCGTGCTGGTGAGCGAGCGCAACCTGGTGTCGCTCGGACTGCCCGGTTCGGGCCTCGCCCACCGGGTGAAGATCTGGTTCGCCAAGCGCCTGTATCGGTGGGCCGACCACGTGATCGCCATCTCACATCCGGTCGCCGCGGAAATGGTCGCGGCTTTCGGGGTGCGCGGCGACCGCATCACCGTCGTCGCCAACCCGGCGACCGCGAAGCTGCGCGGAACCCCGCGCGGGCCGGGTACGACCGCGGCGCGGGTCGAGGTGAGTGGTGACGGTACCGCTCCGGCCGAAGCGGGCGGCACGACCATCCTGGAGCGATCCGAACGGCGGCCGGGGTCGGCCAATGGCATTCAAATCGTGCTGGCCTGCCGGCTGGTGGCGCAGAAGCGTCCGCTGCTCGCCATCGCGGCCGCAGCGGAGCTCGCCCGTCGCGGCGTGGCCGTCGAGGTCGTCTCCTTCGGCGGCGGCCCGCTGCTCGACGACGTGCAGGCCGCGGCCCGACAGGAGCACGTGGTCTTTCACCACCGCGGCTGGGTCGAGAACTGGTTCGACCACTTCGGCGACAACGCGGTGGCCCTGCTCACCTCGAGCCGGGAAGGCTTCGGCAATGTGCTCGTGGAGGCCGCGGCGGCCGGCTATCCGGCGGTCGCCGTGTCGGGGGCACTCGGGGTAGCGGATGCGATTGTGCCCGGTATCACGGGGGAACTCGCGCTGTCCGCTCATCCGGTTGACCTCGCCGACGCCATCCTGCGGGCAGCCGAGCTGCCGCTCGACAACATCGAACCCTGGCTGGCCCGATTCTCGGAGGAAGCCAGCGGCTCCGACCTGGAACGAGTGCTGCTGCGGGTTGTGGAGCGCACATGAGAATCTTCGCCTCGGCCATGGGCCAGATCGACAATGTCGGCGACACCGTGTTGCGGCGGGCCTTTTTCGAGGCGCTGCGCGGGGCCGGCGAACTGCAGGTGTTCGTGGGCGCCCGATCGGATGCCTATCTGAGTGGGCTCGGCCTGCACGACGAAGACCGGGTCTACCGCACCAGCGCCGAGTGGCGACGAGAGATTTCGCGGTCGACGCTGCGGGAGGCATCCGTGTATGCCTTCAACTCCGGCGAAATTGAGCTGCAGCGCGCCTACGCGCTGCGCTATCTGCGGTTGGCGCCACACCTAGCGCTCAACCGGCTGCGCGGCGGCCATGCCGTGCACGCCGGGTTCGGCGTGCGGCAGAAGACCGGCTGGCGCATTCCGGTAGCGGCTACCCTGCGCCTGTGCGACCTGGTGGCCTGGCGCGACGCCTACAGCCGTTCCGCGATGGGGCTCGGCCGTATCGCTCCCGACTGGGCCTTCGCCACGGGAGCAGCGGATGCCGACCTGATCGCGTCCACCGCGGATCGCCCGCTGCTCGCAGTCTCGGTGCGCTACAACGGGCGACGCCCCGACGCGGCCTGGCTCGCGGCGCTCCGCGGTCTGGCCGACACTCTCGGGCTCGAGATCGTCACCGTGTCGCAGATTGAACGCGACGGGCCACTCGCCGAAGAACTCGCGGTCTCACTCGGCGGCACGGCCCTGGTCTGGGACGGCCCGGACCATGCAACACAGGAGCTTCGCCTGCGCGAGGTGTACCAGCGGTCGCTGCTCGTGGTGAGTGACCGGCTGCACGCCGCCGTGATCGGGCTGACCGAGGGCGTACTGCCGCTCGTGATCGCTGACGCTGGGCCGTCGAAGGCGGCCCGCAGCCTCGACGCGGTCGGCATCAAGGGCGCCACGATCGGCTGGACGTTGCCCGACCCGGCGGCGCTCGAGCGCCGGTCTCGCGACGTGATCAGCCGCCGGGAGCCGATCCTGCGCCACGTCGTGGAGGCCCGCGCTTCTCTGCGGGAGCTGACCGACACCATTCGAAAGCTCACGGCGTGAACGGGGGGCACGCCGCCGGGCGGTCAGAGGCGGTCGCGCATCCGGTCGTGAGCGTCATTGTTCCGGCCTACAACGCGGAGGAATTTCTTCAAGACGCCATCAAGAACCTGCTGCAGCAGACGCTCACCGTTTCCGCCGCCGGGTCGGTCGAGATCATCGTGGTCGACGACGGCTCAACGGATGCGACGGCCCAGATCGGCGCGCGGGCTGCAGCCGCCCACGCCAGCGTTTCGTATTTTCGACAGGAGCAGAACGGCGGAGTCGCCCGCGCCCGGGCCCGCGCGGTGGCTGAGAGCCGCGGCGAATTTCTGTGGTTCGTCGATTGTGATGACGACTGGGCGGTGTCGGCGCTCGAGAAACTCGTGGCGGCGGCCCGGTCGACCGGCGCCGACGTGATCGTCTGCGGCGCCGAATACGTCTATCCCGGCCAGCGGCGCCCGTTAGCTGCGCCGCCGCTGAATGGTCCGATCAGCGGCGCCGAGGCTTTTGGAATGCTGCTCGACGGCGAGCTCACCGGGCACCTGTGGAACAAGCTGTTCCGACGGGAGCTCACCCGTGAGATCGAGTTCACCCCGGCCCGGGTGCACTCCGACCTGGCCATGGTCGCCCAACTGCTCGCCGCGGCCACTCACGTGGCCGTCATCAGCGACGTGCTGTATTCCTACGTCGTGCGCGGTGGGTCGATCATCCGCTCGGGGTCGCGCCGAGCGGAGTCGCTGCTGCTGGTGGAGCAGGCCGTCACCACTGCGGCGATCACCCTCGACACTCGCATCATCGGATCGAACTCGTACGGGTACTTTCGGCTGCGCTACGTGCTGCTCTCCGGGCTGAAGGACGCCCTGAGCGGCCCGTACGACGCCGACGAACGCGACGAGATCGTCGCCGATCTGCGCTCCCGGCTCACCTGGCGGCTGGTGCTGCTCGCTGCGCGTCGTGGCGACTGGAAGCGCCTCGCGCTGGCCGGCTCGGCGAAGGTCAGTGTGCCGCTGCACCGCCGGGTGCTGCGCCTGGCCGCCGAGCAGGGTGAGCGCTGAGCCTGTGGAGGCTGCAGCGGGCGAGCTGCGCAGAGACGTCACGCGGAGAGGCGCCATTCTGGGCGTTTTCACAGGAAAGTGAAACGGATTCGACTTTGGCTCTCGATAGGCTCGGGACCACAGTGCAATCCGAATAGTCCCCTACGATCTCGGTCTTAGAACGCTGAATACGCATCGCACCCCAACGACCCGGCCAGCATCCGGCACGAAGCGAACCGTCGAAAGACTCGCCCGCTACAGATCACCGGAATATCTCCAACCTGACCGAATCGTAGAGATCGACGAACCGATTCTCGGGCGAGAATTCACCCGCTCCTGCCCTGCGATACGGCTCTGCCAGCATCCGCGCCGCTCGCGCACCAGCTGTCCATTCGCGAACCTGACTCTCCGGAGGACTCCACCGTGCACCTGTTCCGCAACCACCCCCAACGCAAACCGGCTGACCGCACGCCGACTTCCCGCACACTCCCCCGCCCGCGCGCATCCACTCGCCACGCTCTGACTATTGTCGCCGCCTTCACTGCGGTCGCCGTGGCTATTCTGGTCCCGATGACCGCCCCCATCCCGGGCATCGAGGCCGCCGCCGCCGGACCGGCCCGAACTGTTATCGACAGTTCCTCGGCCAAGATCACCTACACCGGCTCCTGGCGCAGCACCCGCGATGCCGCCGACCGGGGTGGCTCCGTGCGGTTTCAGTTCAGTGCGGGCAGCGCGTCGATGACGTTCACGGGAACCAACGTGGCCTTCATCACCCGCACCACCACGAGCTCGGGCAAGAGTACCGTGTCGATCGATGGCAAGGTCGTCGCCACGGTGAATGCGTACTCCGCGAGAACAGTGCACCAGAAGACCGCGTTCAGCACGACCACCCTGTCGAGCGGCAGCCACACCATCAAGATCAGTCGAACCGGCAAAAAGGATGCCCGCTCGAGCGGCACCAACAGCATCGTCGACGCCTTCGTCGTGAACGCCACGACCAGCGTGGCCCCGGCTCCGGAACCCGCGCCCGTCCCCGCGCTCGCGCCGTCGACCGGAGTGCACCGCTATGCCGACTGCCCCGCCGCGACGACGACGGTGCACACCGCCGACGAGCTCATGGCGGCCGTCGACCGCGCACGGCCCGGCACCGTCATCAGGATGGCCCCCGGTACCTACAGAGGCCAGATCGACATGCACGCCAACGGCACTGCCTCCAACCCGATCTGGGTCTGCGGCTCGCGCGACGCCGTGATCAACGTTGGCGGCATCCAGGACAACCACGGTATCCAGGTCAAGAACTCCTCCAACCTCGTGATCGCGGGCATGACCGTGACCAACAGCCTCAAGGGCATCAGCGTAATCAGCGGCACGAACGTGACCATCGCCGACACCCGCATCGACCACATCGGCTATGAGGGCATCCACCTGCGCGCTTTCACGACCGACAGCACGGTCGTCGGCAACACCATTTCGAACACCGGTAAGCGCGACGCATCCTTCGGCGAGGGCATCTACATCGGCACCTCGGAGAACAACTGGTGCGCCCAGACCAACTGTAAGCCCGATCGAACCGACGGCACCCGGGTGCTGTCCAACCGCATCAGCCTCACCGGCGCCCAGCCGATCGAGGTCAAGGAGGGCACGTCAGACGGCGTCATTCGCGACAACGTGATCGACGGCGCCAATGCCATGAGCGATGCCGAAGAGTGGGTCAAGGTCAAGGGCAACGACTGGACCATCGATGGCAACCGGGGCTCCAACAGCCCGCTGCACGGATTCGCAGTCAACGGCAGTGTCGATGGCTGGGGCTTGCGCAACACCTTCACCGGCAACTCCGGGGCGGTGAACGCCGGCGGCTTTGCCTTCTTCATCCACGAGAAGGGCCGTAAGGGGTCGAGCGACACCGACGTGTCGTGCTCGAACTCGGTCACCCGCGCTGGCGAAGGCCTCTCCAACATCGCCTGCACTCGATAGCCGAAATTCTCACGGCCCTCAATGCGCTCAGGGAGCGCGTTGAGGGCCGTTTGTCGCGCGCTCAGCTTCACGATTTTCGAGGTTGACAAAAGACTCAACAGTTTCAGATTTTCTCTAGGCGCTTTCACAGGAATGACGGATGCCACGCCGCGGCTACCCCGCTCGGAGGCCCGCAGGACACGCCCCCGTTTGCGGGGCATAGCCCACAATGGGCAATAGCACTGATCAGGGCGAAATCGTCGAGGTCTTTTCAGTTTCGGCCATCCGGCCACACGGGAGCACCCCGAAGCCCTCCCGCGCGCGCTCGCGCGAGGCGAGGCGCGGCATCCGCTCAGATTGCGCCCACAAACCCATTTACACACGGGTAACGCGCAGCAGTTCAGACGCTAATTGACAAAAAGTGATCACGGCAGCGCGAAGCCGAAGTTCACGAAGATCATGTGCGTCGTAATCCCCCGGGTTCACGGACGCCACCAACTGTCCATGAATTTCCGGAAGGTCCACAATGCTGTTCCCCCGCATCTCACGCCGCGCCATCATCGCCGCCGTCGCCATCGCCGCGCTGGTTCCCCTCACCGCGATGATCCCCGTCGGCGTCGCCTCAGCCTCCGCCGCCACTGCGCCCGCCGGCACCACGGTGGTCGACAGTAGCTCCTCGCAGGTCAAGTACTCCGGCACCTGGCTCACGACGGGCTCGCCGTCCGACAACGGCGCATCGATCAAGTACGCCGGGGCCACGTCGAGCGCCTCGCTCACCTTCACCGGGTCAACCGTGGCCTACGTGACACGTATGACCAGCAGCTCAGGCACCAGTGACATCGCCATCGACGGCAAGGTCGTCGCCACGATCAACGGCTACTCAGCCTCGACGAAGTACCAGCAGAGCCTGTTCAGCACCTCGAATCTCTCCAGCGGAACGCACACCATCAAGGTGAGCCGCACCGGCCAGAAGGATGCCCGTTCCACCGGAACCAGCAGCATCGTCGACGCCTTCGTCACCCTGGCCCCGGCAGGCACGACGACGACACCGGCCCCTGAGCCCACCCCGACTCCGGTTGCTACCACGGCTCCGGTACAGGCCCCGGCCGGCTCGACCACCTTCGACAGCGCCTCGGCATCGGTCTCGTATGCCGGTACCTGGCGCACCTCCGGCTCGGCCAATGACTCGGGCGGCGGAGTGCAGTTCACCACGACCTCAGGCAGCGCCGCGTTCACCTTTCAGGGCACCAGCGTTGCCTTCATCACCCGTCTGACCAGCAGCTCGGGTACGAGCACCATCGCGATCGACGGCCAGACCGTTGCCACGGTCAACGGTTACTCGGCGACCACGGCCTACAAGCAGAACGCGTTCAGCACCACGAGCCTCTCGGCAGGAACCCACACCATCACGGTGACCCGCACCGGTCAGAAGGATGCCCGCTCCACCGGTACCAGCAGCATCGTCGACGCGTTCATCGTGTCGGCCGTGCCGAGCACCGCGCCGACCCCGGCTCCGATCAGCACCCACCGCTACGCTGACTGCCCCGCTGCCACCGTGAACGTGGCCACGGCCAGGGAGCTCATGGCCGCGCTCGCCCAGGCCCAGCCCGGAACCGTCATCAAGCTGGCCCCCGGCACCTACAACGAGCAGATCAACATGACCGTCAATGGAACCGCTTCCAACCCGATCTGGGTCTGCGGACCGCGCAGCGCCGTGATCAACGTCGGCAGTATCCAGGACAACCACGGCATTCAGATCACCAACTCGTCCAACCTCGTGATAGCCGGCATGACCGTCACCAACAGCCTCAAGGGCATCAGCGTGATCCGCAGCAACCACGTCACCGTTGCCGACACTCTCGTCGACAACATCGGCTACGAGGGCATTCACGTTCGCGCCTTCAGCACCGACAACACCATCGTCGGCAACACCATCAAGAACACCGGAAAGCGCGACCCGTTCTACGGCGAGGGCATCTACATCGGAACCTCAGACGCCAACTGGTGCGCTCAGACCACCTGCCAGCCCGACAACACCGACCGCACCCTGCTCATGGCCAACAACATCAGCCTGACGGGCGCCCAGCCGATCGAGGTCAAGGAAGGCACGTCGAACGGCATCATCCGCGACAACGTCATCGACGGTGCCAACGCCATGCCCCGCGCCGAGGAATGGGTCAAGGTCAAGGGCAACGACTGGAGCATCTACAACAACACCGGCAAGAACAGCACCATGCACGGCTTTGCGGTCAACGGAAGCGTCGCCGGCTGGGGACTGCGCAACGTCTTCTTCGGCAACACCGCCCCGGTCGGTGCCGCCGGCTACGGCTTCTTCGTGCACGAGCAGGGCAGCAAGGGTGCCAGCGGCACCAAGGTCTACTGCTCGAACACCGTCACGGCCGCCGGTTCCGGCTTCTCGAACCAGTCCTGCATTTCATAACACACTGTCTGCTCGCCGGTCGAGCGCAACCTGCCAGCTGCGCTCGACCAGCGGAAAGACAGCGGCCGCCGAATAGGTAGTCTCAAAGGCGGATCTGGCCAGATCCGCCTTTTTGGCGCGCCAGGCGGCATCCGTCATCGCGTGCCGCAGGGCCGCCTCGAGCGAGTCGGCGTCGCCGGGCTCCACGATCATGCCCACACCGTTCGCCAGTACGGCCGGCACGCCGCCGACCCGCGTCGCCACAACACAGTTCCTCCGGGCCATTGCTTCGAGAATGAACATGGGCATCGCCTCGTCGCGGGAGGGCAACACGGCGATCGCCGACCGCTCCAGCAGCTTCATCAGTGCCTCGTGGCTGAGCGCCCCCACGAATTCGCCGCGGGTCAGCGGCACTGCGGGTTGGTCGACAATGGGGCCAGCGATGACCAGTTTCCAGAGCGGATGCTGCGGCGCAATCCGCTGCCAGACCGCCACCAGCACATCGATGCCCTTACGCGTGCTGACCGCACCGCCGAACACCACGAGCGGTTCGATCTCGCGCCGCACCCCGTCGGCGACGGCATTCGGCACGAGCACGACGCGCTCCAGGGGCACGAACTCGGCGGCCGCGGCCTTCGACTCGGCCGACAGGGTCAGCACCACGTCGGCCGCGCGTAGGACACGCCCGACCAGGCCGGGCCGTTTCTCGGCAAAGTCGGCGAAGGAGCTGCCGTGAAGCTGAGCGACCGTGGCGAACCCGCGCGCGTGGGCCAGGGCCAGCAGCGCGCCTTCGCGCGCGAAGGACCCGCCCTGCGACAGGTGCGCGATCACCACGGTGCGCTCGGGCGTGGCCAGGCGCAGCACCTTCCAAAAAGCGGATGCCGCCAGCCCAGCTGCTCGCACCCCGCCACTGCCGTCCCGCGACGAGACCATGCGCAGATCGAAGTCAGCGAAAGAATGTGCCAGATAGCCATTGACGACCTGACTCATACCGCCGGCGACTTCGCCGCTGCGCCCGATGTGCACGGCGAGGAGGCGCTCGGACTGCGAAGCCGGAACGAACGAAACGCGGGTCGGTCCGGGACTGGACGCGGAACTGGTGGCACTGACCGCTGCAGGGGACGGGTTCACGATGGCGATCGGTTCGGTGTCGCCCGGTTCAGAATCGATGGACTCGGCTGCAACGACCACGGCATCGTCGGACTCGACGTCGTTCGAGACGGTATTGATCGGACCCTTGTCGCCCGCTTCGGCGAGGCTCACCGCACGCTCTCGTCGCGCAGCACCTCATCCAGCAGCCGGCGCACGGTCTGCAATTCGTGCTGGGCCTCGACCAGGCCGGCCAGAATAGCCGTGCGACGGCCCAGCAGATTCTGCAGCCGTTCAGCGATTTCGGCGGCAGCCAGGCCCGCGCTGACAATGCTCACGTCGTGCAGTCCGGCTGCGGCGAAATGCCGAGCGATCTTGTCTGACTTGGCGTCGACCAGGAGCGCGGCCGGAACCGCCCCCTCGGTGAGGGCGCCGACGAGCACGTGCAGTCGATCACTCACGGTGAGCGCCGCCCGCCGATACAGGGCACGCAGGCGTTGTTCCTGCTCGTCATGCCCGGTGCCGTTCCAGCGCAGCGCCTCGCCGCCGAGGTCGGCGGCAAGTTGGCCGCACTTGTCATCATCGCGCAACACTTGGGTGACGCACCAGATCTGCAGGCCGTTGTCGGCCGCAACGGCGCGCACCCCGGCGAGCCAGGCGGCGCTCGGGTACTCGAGATCGGAGCGCATCGACACGACGAGCACGTCGCGGCGGGCCGTGGCACCGGCATCAGCGCCGCTTGAATCAGCGCTGCTGCCGGCGAAGGCCAGGTCGGGCATGATGCTGCCCTGCCCGAGATACCCGGCCGTCGCCGCATCCCGCCACAACGACACGTTCGACAGCGCGATGGAAGGCCCCATCAATGCTCGCGGCAGCGGCGCGAAGTTTCGGCTGCCCACTCCGACCCGGGCGACGCGACCGTGTCGAGCACGCACGAGTGCGAGCACTGGCAGCATGGCGAGGTGCTCTTTCATGCCGATCAGGGTCAGCTGGATCTCGCCCGGTTTGAACACGTACGAGGCGCGGCCTCGGGCCGCACTGGCCAGCGCCGCGGCATACCACCGGCGAAACGAACGATACTGCACGTCGACCGGGGTGAGACCGAGCCCCTCGGCATACCCGTCGGGCGCCTCACCGACATAGACGTGCAGCGGCCCGCTCGCCCGCAACCAGTCAAGCAATTGGCGGCGCAGCAGAATGTCGCCGATGTTGTCGTACTGGCCGCGGGCGGGCACGAAGATGTCGCGCAGCATCCGCTGGGGAGAGCTCCCCTGGCTCATCGGTCGCTGGGCAGCGGAATGCGCACACCGGTGTCGATGGCACGGCCGGCAGCGAAGCGGATGACGTCGGCCGTGAGGTCGGGCGAGTCAACGGCTCGGGCGACGCCGAGGTATTCGGCGAGCTCCGCGATCTGCATCTGGTGGTCATCGACGTGTTCACCGCGGTGCTTGCGGCGGGTCACGAGCACCGGAAAAATGCCCATTTCGAGCAGTCCCATGAAGGTGCCGACACCGGCGTGGGTGATCACAACGTCGGAGTTCAGGGCCGCATCGACGAACTGTGCGGTCGGCATCATCTGGTGCACCTGGCCGGGAAGGTCGGTGCGCTTGGTGGTGAAACCGAGCTGCCAGACGGTGCGCTCATCGGCCAGGCCGCTGGCGAGCACGGCGTCGACGAGGGAGTCGAAGCGGTAACCCTCGATGGTGCCGAGGGTGACGAACAGGCTGGGGCGCTCCGGCGCTGGCCGAATCAACGAATGGTAGGTGGACAGCACGCTCGGGTGCGTTCGCCACCGGTTGGTGGCCCAGGCTGGATGCTGGGTGCGTACGCTGACCAGGTGGCTGGCGGCGAGCATCCGCCCGCTGAGCGATGGCCCCTCGACGCGCGAGACGCTCTCGATGTAGAGGCTCGGCACGCCGCTGATCGCGGCCTGCGGCAGCGCCGCGACGGCGAGACCGGCGCCGGTGCTCACTGCCCCCTCAAACGTTTCGTGCCGGAGCACACGGCGAACGATGCCGGCCGCGCGCATCATTCCGAGGTAGTCGCGGGGACGCACGTACGGCACATGGATGCGGCGCTGGCCGGCCAACAATGACCGGCTCTGCATGGAATCAAAGGTGACCCAGAGCGAACTGGGCGAGGCACCCAGCCCGGGCGCCAGCCGCACCAGCTGGGCCAGGTGCCCGCCGGTGGAGGCGACGAGCAGAAGCTTTCGTTGCTGGGAGGGCAACGAATCGATCGGGTAAGACGAGTGCACGGACACTGAGGCTCCCTTCGGGTAAAGCCTTTGCGGAACTGTTTCGAACGTGCGTCTTCGAACGTGCGCCAAACGTAAATGGAACGGGTGGATCTACCAGGTGACGCGGGTAGGGGTGTCTGATGGGGCAGACTCGCTGTCGGGCGGGGTCGAGCGACTCGGTTCGCTCGTCTCCGCGTCGATCGCGGTGGTCGCACGGGGTGCCAGGCGGGAAGTAGCCGCGAACCCGGCGCCCTGCACGAGCGCGTCGGGACCGCGAGTGGGAACCATGGCCAGTACGACACCGAGGGGCGTCGTGCCGACCGCTTCGAGGGCGTCGAGGGCGGCGAGCAGTTCGGGTTCGCGCACCCGGTTCGCGCCGACGACCAGAATGGTGCCGCCGGTCCAGCGGCTGAGCACGGCAGCGTCGGTCACCGCGAGCACCGACGGGGCGTCGATGAGCACGTAATCGTAGCTGCTGCTGAGCACGTCGAGCACCGTGCCCATGGCGGTCGATCCGAGCAGTTCGCTCGGGTTCGTGGGAATTTTGCCCGACGACAAGACGGTGAGCGGATGCTGCGCGCCCCACGATTGCAGGGATTCCTTGAGCTGAACGTCGCCCAGGAGCACCTCAGTCAGACCACGATCGGCGTCGAGGCCCAGGTAATCGGCGAGCCGGGGCGTGCGCAGGTCGGCGTCGATGACGGCGACGGTCGCACCGCTCTCGGCCAGCACGATGGCGAGGTTCACGAGCGTCGTGGTCTTGCCCTCGCCCGAAACGGAGGAGGTCACGACGAGGCTGCGACGACCGGTGTCGGCGTCGGCGAATTCGAGGTTGGTGCGCAACACCCGAAACGCCTCAGCGCGGGCGGTGGAAGCACCGTCGGGCGAGATGATCGGATTGGCGCGGGCTTCGAGCGGAATACCGCCGAGCATGGGAACAACGGTGAGGCGTTCGATGTCGTCGCGGTTGTAGATGCGGCGGTCGAGCAGCCCGAGGATGAGCGCGGTGACCAGTCCGACGAACAGCCCGATCAGCAGTCCGACGGCGAGGTTGAGGTAAAGCTGAGGCAGCGCGGGGTTATCGGGGGCGACGGCGGGGTCGAGCACGCCGACCGTGACCGGGCTGGCACCGCCGTCAGCGGGCTTCTCCAGCTGGTTGATGACGACGTCGGTGAAACTTTCGGAGACGGCCTGCGCGAGCTGCTGGGCGGCATCCGCTGTAGACGCAAGCGCTGCGATCTCAATGACCGCTGAGCCGGGCTGGGTGGTGGCCGTGACCCGCTCGGCCAGGTCGACCGCGGTCTCATCGAGGCCAAGGCTTGCGATCACCGGGTCGAGCACGCGGGGGCTCGTGGCGACGTCGAGGTAGTACGGCAGCTTCTGCACGACGAAGTTGTTGCCCTGCACGAGGTCACCGGGTGTTGAGCCGTTTTGAATCTGGGCGGCCACGAACACGCGGGTGGAGGCCTGGTACTGCACGGGGGTGATCAGCGCGGCTGCTGCTCCACCGACCACGCCGAGCAGGACGAAAGCAACAATGAGAATCCATCGCTTTCTAAGTATTCGAACCAGTCGTTTTAGTTCCATGGGCACTTCTCCCCGCGTGATCGACGCATCGTGCTTCGGGTGCACGATGACAGAAACCTATGTTGGCATAAAAATCCTCACTTTTGGACCGTCAGTATCGAGGATTTAATCAGTCCGTGATGAGGAGTTAACTAAATTGTCGATCAGAAACTGACGAATACTCGCGCGCGTGGTCTCGTCGAGGAGCTCCAATGCGTGTCGTTTACCGGGTTTCACGTCGAGAGTGACCGGTACACCGACCGCTTTGAGCGCGAGAGCCATGGCCTCCCCCTGTTCGACGGGAACAAGTTCTTTTTTTGAAATGGCGATGTAGAACGGCGGGTCGGTCTTGTCCACGGAGTACAACGGCGACGCCTCGCGGGAATTCGGGCAGTCGGTGAAGTTGGAACAGCCGAGGTATTGCAGAATGGAGGCGACCGCCGTCTTTGACGGGTCGCCGAGCAGGAGTCCGTTTTCGGTGAGGTCGACCGCCGGCGACATCGCCACGACCGCCGCGACCCGGTCTCCACTGGTGAGGCTGCCGGTACCGTTGGTGCCAATCGAGGCAGCGATGATTGCACCGGCCGAACTGCCGAACAATCCGATGCGTTCGGGGTCGATGCCGAATTGCGCGACCTGGGCGGGGTCACGCAACCACTCGAGCGCATCGGTGACATCGTTCACCTGGGCCGGGTAAGCAAATTTCGGTGCCAGGCGGTAGTCCACCGAGAAGGCGGCGATGCCGCCGTCGGCCAGCTCTGAGCAGAGCGCGGTCATGCCGCCGAAGTCTTTCGTGCCGCTGTCGAAGCCGCCGCCGTGAATGAGGATCATGGCCGCAATGGGACTCTTCTTGCCCTTCGGCAGGCAGGCGTTCAGCAGTAGCTTCTGGCCACGGGCTGTACCGTATTGCAGGTCGTTCTGCAGCGCGACCGAGTCGCTGTGCGCGTCGGCGACTGGCGTGGTGGGGGTGGCTGAGCATCCGCTGAGCAGTAGACCAGCGGCCAGCAGTACAGCGAATGCCCCGATCAGGCCAGATTTCTTCACAACAGGTCTCCGTTCAGATGAGCCCGACGCGAGACCGATGTGGTCTGGCGTTTGCGGAACGGGCTGACCCAGAGGAACGAGAACCGGCGCAGGAGCTTGGCGAGGTAGAGCGAGGCGACGAGCACGATGGCCGCGAGCAGGAACGGCAAGGCGTTGCCGGCCCGTTCGAGCCAGAGTGATTCGGCGAAGGGCGCGAGCAGCGCGAGGGCGCCGGCCACGAGGAACAGGTGCAGCAGGTAGATCTGAAAGCTGTATTGGCCGAGGGTGTTCATGAAGTTCAGCCATTTCACTCGCACGAGCAGGGTGGCCAAGGCCACGCCCATCGCCACGGCGACCGCGCTTTCGAGCAAAATCAGCCCGGGAACTCGGGAAAGGTGCAGCGGCACGAGCAGCACGGCGAGGCCGATATACGCGGCCACGAGCACGATGGCGTGCCACACCCGCACCCGAGCCGCCAAGCGGTAGACGGCGTGAGGAAAGTAGACCGCGGTGATGAAAAAGAGGAAATTGGCCGCGACGCGGTCCCAGCCGACATTGTCGAGGTCGAGCACTCCCGGCGTGGTCGACAGCACGGCCACGGCACCGGCGAGCCCGATTTGCGCCGGGACCGGCAGTTTACGTAGCAGCCAGGCGAGCAGGGTGAAGATGGCCAGAGCCCAGATGAACCAGTAACTGCTCGTGGGCCAGACCGGGAGGAGTGCGATGTTGACCAGGTCGGTCGGGGATCGCTCCGTGCCGCGCAGGTGCGGAACGATGAGGTAGAAGACCACCCGAATGACCGACCAGAGCAGGTAGAGGTAGACCAGGGTGAGCAGGCGGCGACGCCAGAGATCCTTGAAGTTCCAGGTGAGCATGCGCCGGGCGGTGAGACCGGCGATGAAGAAGAACACCGGCATCGGAAAGTAGCTGAGCACGAGGCGCAGTCGCGGCGTGCTGCCGGCCAGGCCGAGGTCGTTGAGAAACAGCGACGAGTGGTAGAGCACGACGAGAATGATCGCCGCGCCCTTGGCGAAGTTGATCCACTCGCGGTTCTCCGCCCGTATCTCTTTCACAAGCGAAATGTACACGAGAAAAACTCAGTATGGAATCTCGACCTCGGTTGTCGGGCCGCTGCGGGCCCATAACCCGACCCTCACACCACGCCATTCGGCATAACTCCTGCAATTCGCGCCGGGCCCGACGGCGCGCCCCCGGAAACATGCGGAAGTACGTTTCGGAGGTCAGAAATCGCAGGAGTTATGCCGGGCGTTCAACGTAGAGCGCCTCAGGAGGCGGTTCAGACGGCTACGTAGCGGGGAATCAGGTCATCGAGCAGGGCGGCCGTGTCTGGCCAGCCTTCGACGGCAACGCACTCCACGCCGAGAACCTTGACCGGGTAGTCGTTTCCGTTCTCGTCGAGGCGATCGCCGACGAACAGCATGTCGTCGAGGGTAACCCCGGTGAGGTCGGCCAGGCGCTTCATGCCGTAGGCCTTGTCGATGCCCTGCCGGGTGATATCAACGGATGTCGACCCGCCGGAGCGCACCTCGAGGTCGGGCAGCAGAGCCTGCACGGCTTCCCGCAGGGCATTCTTCTTCTCGCCGGTCGGGTCCCAGGCGATTTTGGACGCAACCGGGGCAGCCTGGCCGAGCGCGGAGAAGGTGATCTGCGACCCGCGGTCTTCGAGGATCGGACCCCACGTGTCGCTTTCCCAGTACCCGAGGTCGCGGGCGGTCTGCTCGACAGCCTGGAGCGCCCGCGCCTTCTGGTCGTCGCTGAGATTCTCGGCGTACACCTGGGTCCAGCCTTGGGCGTCGCTCCGGTAGTACTGGGTGCCGCAGGTGGGCATGAGGTGCAGCCGGGCGAGCTTCTCTGCACTGATCTCGGGCAGGTTGTCGATGATCTGCGCCTGGAACTGACCGAACTGGCCGCCGGAAATGATGCAGACCTCGGTGACGCCGAGCAGCTTCACGAGCAGGTCGATCATGGTCGGGTCGAGCGCGGACTTGGACGGCGCGAGCGTATCGTCGAGGTCGAAGGCCACCAGGCGGGGAAGAGTAGGCATCAGGCCACTCTATCGGCGCGGGCCGGTTACCGGCCGGGCGCGGCGCCGGCCACGCGGGCTAAGCGAGTTGTTAGCCTGAGCGGATGCGTACTGACTTCGACCCAGAGACCCTGCCCCGCCGCGACTTCTACCGCCTGCTCAACTCGCTCGTGGTGCCGCGGCCGATCGCCTGGGTATCGAGCCGGTCGGCGGAGGGTGTCGACAACCTGGCGCCGCATTCGTTCTTCACCGTGGCATCCGTTTCGCCGCCCATCGTGCAGTTCACCTCGGTGGGGGTAAAGGACACCGTGCGCAATATCCTCGCGACCGGGGATTTCGTGGTGAACTTCACGCCGGAGTCGCTGTTTGCGGAAGTCAACGCCACCGGCACCGATTTTGGGCCGGAGGAGAGCGAATTCGATCGCGCCGGGCTCACCCGCGAGCCGAGTGCGACCGTGGCCGCCATGCGGGTTGCCGAGTCCCCCGCGGCGATCGAGTGCCGTCTGCATTCCACGCTGTCGATGGGTGATTGCACTCTCGTTTTCGGCGAGGTGACGCACGTGGTGGTGTCGTCTGCGGTGTTGGACGGGGAGCATCCGCTCATTGAGAAGCTGCGACCGCTGTCCCGGCTCGGCCTGGACGAGTGGGGAACCATCGGCGAGGTCAAAGAGGTCAAGCGCATTCGGGCGAGCGACTGGCCGCGCGAGTTTCGGCCGCGCGAGCGCTGAGGGCCTGCCGAATCTCGCGCTGGCGCGTGCAGCATTCGACCAGCTTATGAGCGCCCCCACACACGAATGGCCGATCGAGCGGATGCCGCCCCCCGCGGCAACTAGGCGGCCGGCGGGAACAGGGCCTCCGCCAGCAGCGGGCCGAGCTGGTTGCTCGCCTCGCGCACGAAGTGCTGGCCGTCGAAGAACGCCGGGCAGGTGTTGTCGACACAGAGCCACGGCACGACGTTGACGTACTGGGCGAAGTCGCCGAACTTTTCGAGGCTCCCTGCTCGGTCGCGACCACCTTCTGGTAGAGGCTCGAGGGGCTGTAGGTGCAGTCGGCGGGGGCGCTCGTGAGGGTCTTGCACTCGGCGAACGGCGTGCTGGCCGGCGGCGGGGAGAGCACAGCGACGTGGTCGGTCGACCCCTGCACGGCCGTGATCGTGTCAGCGGTCGCGGTCTGCCACTCCGTGAGGGCTGCGACTCCCTCGTTGCCGCTGGCCAGGCGCACGATGGATCCGGCCAGGCTCGACATGATCACGAGATCGGGCGAGAGCCGCGCGACCTCGTTGTAGACCCAGGAGTGGTGGTCGTCGCAGGTGGCGGCCGAGGCGTCGGAGGCGTTCTTGGGCGCCACCGAGATGTTGACGGCCGGGCAGGAGAACATGGTCAGCGACTGCACGTTGTAGCCGAGCGGTTCGAGGGCGGCGCGGATGGCGGGCATGTAGCTGATGGCCATGGAGTCCCCGAGCAGAACTGCGGTTTTGGTGGCCGCAGGGTCGCCGTAGACGCACCCCGCGGCGTTCTTCTCGCTGACCGATAGGCAGTTGTCGTCGACCCATTCCGGGGCGCCGGAGCTGTCGCCGAGGGCGCCGAAAGCGGGGGGTGGTCGCCGGCCAGGCGGTCGACGCCAGTGCTGCGGCGATGTCGGACTGCCGCGTGGCCAAGAGGGTAGCCGGTGCGTCGGGCGTTTCGGGACCAACGTCCGCGCCGACCGGGGCCGGGTCGGCCTGGGGGGGGTGGAGGACGTTCCGCCCCTCAGAGCGATAAACGACACCGAGACGATGACGAGGGTCACGACGACCAGGGCACCGATCCAGGCTTGGGCTGGGGTGATGCCGAAGTGGCGTGTGGTGGCGGGGCGGAGCATCCGTTCTCGCTTTCGGGTTTGGGCAGTTTCGAGCCAGAGCGAGTGGCGGATGGGGTCCTCGACGAAGTGAAAGGAGAACACCGAGAGGGCCACCATGAGTACGACGGTGAGTGGCAGGTAGACCGGTGAGTCGGTGGCGAAGACGGTGGCGAGCAGAATCACGACCGGAAAGTGCCACAGATAGAGGGAGTAGGAGATTTTTCCGACATAGCGGCTGACCGGGTGGGTCAGCAGAAACAGCAGGCGCTGTTCGGGCTGTCCGATTCCGGCGGCGATAACCAGGGCTGCTGCCCGTCGCGGGCGAAGATCACGATGAGCAAGAACGGCCAGACGAAGTAGAACTGTTCCTCGACCGCGAGCGACCAGTAATGCTGCAACGGGGAGACGGCGTTGGTGGCCTGCAGGTAGTCGGTACCGACGGCGGCGAAGTGCCAGTTGGCCACGAACAGGGCCGAGTAGACGCCGTCCCACAGGGTGCTGAAGGCGCGGGCGCCGGGCAGCAGCAGGTAGCCGATGGCCACGGTGACGACGAGTACGAGGAGCGAGACCGGCAGGATGCGGCGGATGCGGCGGCGGTAGAAGCCGACGAGGGAGATGCGGCCGGTGCGGGCATGCTCCTTGAGCAGCAGGCTCGTGATGAGAAAACCGGAGATGACGAAGAAAATGTCGACACCGATGAATCCGCCGGAGGGCCAGCCGAGCAGGTGATCGAAGATGACGACGATCACGGCGACCGCGCGCAGGCCCTCGATGTCGCCACGAAAGGTGCGCGTGGCGGACTTGCCGCCGGTGGGCCCGGCCGGGTCGGGTGCGCGCTCGTGGCGCTCCAAGGTGGACTGAACGGACATGTATAGCCTCCGACTCGGGTTTCGGAACTGGTACCTGTTCGGCCCGACTGTCGGGCACGCCTTGCGATTATGACGCAAGCTCAGCTATCGGGGCAAACCTGTCGGCCGAGTTTTACCTGATTGACACAACCTCGCCGGTGCGCGCCGACTCCTGCGCGGCAAGCACGATTTTCAGCGAGCGGATGCCCGCGGCCCCGTCGGGCTGCCCCGCCCGCCCGGCACGCACCGCGTGCACAAACTCGTTCAGGAGCAGTTCGTCGGTGTTCTTGCCGTAGCCGAGAAACACGGCCTCATCGGCCCCGACGCCGCCCACGTGCTGCGCAAACGGATCGATGTCCGCGATCCCCCGCGTGCCGACCACCTGAAGGGTCAGTCCGCCCCAGGTCGGCGCGTTGTCGGGCTGGCTCCAGGAGCAGTCGATCGTGGCGACGAAGCCGCCGGCATAGCTGATCGTGACTAGTCCCCCGGTTTCGGCGCGAACCTCGGGCTTGTCGGCGTGCAGAATGCGGTTCGACACTGCCCGCACGAACTGGGCTGTCAGCCCGGTCAGGGCATCGAGCAGGTCAGCAACGTGCACGATATGGTCGACCATTGCACCGCCGCCAGAGAGTGCCGGGTCGGTGAACCAAGCCCGGTCCCCGACCGGAATCTGACCGTTGTTCGTGCCGGTCGCCGCGAGCAGCGCGCCCAGCCCACCGGCCTGAACGAGTTCGCGCAGCCGGGCGAAGGCGGGCGAGAACCGCACCGGGTAAGCGGTCATCAGCGTGACGCCGGCCGCGTCGCAGGCGGCCTGCATGGCGAGGGCATCCGCCAGGGTCGTGGCCAACGGCTTCTCGCACAGCACGGCCGCGCCGGCCAGGGCTGCGGCTTCGACCAACGGACGGTGCCGGGCGTTTTCGCTCGTCACGATGACGGCGTCGGGTTGCCAGACGAGCAGTTCGGCGTAGCTGTCGACGTAGCTGACGCCGAGGTCGTCGGCGAGGCCCCGGCCACGCCGTTCGGCCGGCTCGTTGCCGCCGTCGGGGTCGGAGGCGCGCAACTCGACGTTCGGCATCGACTGTAGCAGTGCCGCATAGCCAGCGGCGTGCACGTGGGCGAACGACATCAGGGCTACGCGCAGGGGGCGCTCAGACAGCGGATGCTGCGGCGCGACCGCGCTCGACGCGGCTTGCCCGGACAACGAGGAGGTCGGTTGCACGGACGCGTTCGGTCGGGCATTCGCGACGGCTCTCATGCCGCCACCGTCTCACGCACGACGGACTCGCTTCGCCCGGACGCGATCGACGCGTTCGCGGCGGCGGCTAGTTCGACCGCGCGGGTGGCGTCGGCGAGGCTGACCCGCGGGGCAGGTCCCCCCAGGGTCGCGGCGGCGAACTCCCGCAGTTCGCTCAGGTACGGGCTTTCGCCCAGCGACGTGTCCGGGCGCATAGACTGCGTGCCGGCGACGGGCGCGCCGAGGTCGAAGCGGAGCGAGGCATCCGCTCGGGAATCGTGCTTCAGCACCCCGGTCGAGCCGGCGATCGAGAAGGACGTGGCGAAGGTGGTGCCGGGCGCGCCCCAGACTCCGGTGACGTAGCTGAGCGCGCCGCTTTCGTGAGTGAGCACGACCTGGGCGGTCTCGCATCCGTCGCCCACGGACTTCACGGCGTACACCTCGGTGACCTCGCCGGCGATCCAGCGGGCAATGTCGAGGTCGTGGATCATCTGGTCCAGCACGATTCCGCCGGACTGTTCCTCATCGGCGAACCAGCTCGCCCAGGTGGGAAACTCGCCGATGCGACTGAACCGCAAAATGGCCGGCTCGCCGATCGTTCCGGCGGCGACGGCGCCTCGGGCCAGGGCGTACTCGGGAAAGTAGCGCACAACGTGGGCCGGGTGCAGCTGCTTGCCGACGAAGGCGGCGAGCTCGGCGAGAGCGGCGGCATCCGCTGGGTGGAGCGCTATGGGCTTTTCGCAGATGACGTGTTTGCCGGCGCGGAGGGCGCGTTCGGCGAGGCGATAGTGCGTTGGAGTGGGAGTGCATATGTCGACCACGTCGCACGCGTCGAGCAGCTCATCGAGTGAGCCGACCGCGGTGATGCCGTACTGCGCGGCGACCTCGGCACCGCCCTCGAGCGAGAACACGGTGACCCGCGCGCCGAGGGCGAGCCAGGCCGGAATGTGCACGTGGGTGATGCCGCCGGCACCGATGAGGCCAATGTTCACGAGAAGTCCAGACATATAAGGGGTGGTGCTACTTCGAGCCGCTGAAGGCGAGGCCTTCGACGACGCGACGCTGCAGAACAATAAAGAGGATGAGCACGGGCGCCATCGCGAGTACGCTCGCGGCCATCATGACCGGGTAATCGGTCGTGATACTGCCGGCGAGCGTCGCCAGGCCGGCCGAGAGCGGCATTTTCTCGGCGTAGGTCGTGACCACGAGTGGCCAGAGCAGGTCGTTCCACGACCATAGGGTCGTGATGATGACCAGGGCGCTGATGCCCGGGGTGGCTAGCGGAAGCATGATCTTGTAGAAGATTTGGACCGGGTTGGCGCCGTCGAGCCGGGCGGCTTCTTCGAGTTCGATCGGCAGGCCGAGAAAGATCTGCCGCATCAGGAACACGCCAAAGGCGCTGAAGATGCCGGGCAGGGCGATGCCGATTATGGTGTTGAGCAGGCCGAGGTTCTGGATGATCTGGAACTGCGGAATGAGGTACACCTGCGGCGGCACCATGAGAATCGAGAGGATGACGCCGAGAAAGATTCCACGGCCGCGAAACCGCATACGGGCGAACGCGTAGCCGGCCATCGAGCACAGCACGACCTGGCCGATCACGCGGATGACGGTGATGCCGACCGAGACGCCGAACTGGTCGAAGAACGGCAGCTTGGTGAAGACGTCGACGAAGTTGCCCCACTGCAGGTCGCCCGGCCAGAAGGTGGGCGGCACGCTCATCACCTGGTCGTTGGTGGAGAGCGAGATGACGAGCTGCCAGATGAACGGGAACACCATAATGAAGCCGATGATGCCGAGCACCAGGTGGGTGCGCACGCTGTTCGCGCCCTGCTGGGCCGGGGAGAGGGACTGTTTAGACATAGTTCACCCACTTTTTCTGCATCCGAAACTGGAAGAAGGTGACGATGCCGATCGTTACGAGAATGACCATGCCGATCGCCGCGGCATAGCCCTTGTCGTTTTGAATGAAAGCCTGGTTGTAGAAGATGTAGACCAGCGACTGGCTCTGCACCAGGGCCGGGTTGTACTGGCCCATGATGGCGTAGAGCAGGTCGAACAGCTGAAACCCGTTGATCACCGAGATGATCGTGACGAAGAACAGGCTCGGCGTCACGAGCGGCACGGTTATCGAGGTGAACTGCTTCCACTTGGTGGCGCCGTCGAGCTGCGCCGCCTCGTAATACTCCGGTGAGATGTTTTTCAGGGCAGCACCGAGAATGATGATCCCGAACCCGAGCGACGCCCACATTCCGACAACGCCGACCGAGACGATCGCGAAGCCGGGGGTCGAGGTCCAGTACGGGCCATCGATATCGACGAGCGAGAGCATCCAGTTCAGGATGCCGAAATCACCGTTATAAATCATGCGCCAGACCAGGGCGACCGCAGTGGGCATCGCGATGTAGGGCATGAAGAACAGCACGCGATAGAACGACGCGAAGCGCAGGCCGGGCTGGTTGACCAAGTTGGCCATGAGCAGCGCGATCGGAATGCCGGCCAGCACGATGACCGTGTAGATCAGGGTGTTGATCAGGGCCTGGGCCACGTTTCCGTCGGCCAGCATGGTTTGGTAGTTGTCGATGCCGACGAATTCTTCGCCGCCGAACGGACCGGTTTCGGTGAAGCTCAGGTAGCCGGTCTGAATGATCGGCCAAATGTAGAAGCCGAGCACACCGAGCAGGGTCGGCAGCACGAACAACCACGGCCAGTAGCCGTCGAAGCTCTTTGGCTTCTTTTGCGGTGTTGTTGCTACGGGCACCGGGAGGTCGGCGGGATCACGGCTCTCGCCGACCGCGCTCCCGGTGCGCAGGGTCATTCCTTGGCCAGCGCTTCGTTCATTCGAGTGGCGAGCTCGTCAGCGACATCTTCAACGGTGCGAGTGCCGGAGAAGGCCTGCGGCAGCAGCTCGTTTTCAATCGTGGTCCAAGCCGCGGTGTCCTTCGAGATGGGGAATGGGTAGGCATAGTTGTCGGCTTCGTCGATGAACACCTCGAGGTCGAAGTGCTCGACCGAGTCGAGGAAGGCTTGGCCGGCGCCGATGAAGGCGGGGTTGGCCGCTCCCATTTCGGCCTGCAGGGTCTGCGCTTCTTCGCTGCCGAGGTAAGCCTGAAAAGCCTGTGCGGCCGACTTGTGCTCGCTGCCCGCCGAGACCACGTTGGCGAGGCCGTGGATGACAGTGGCCTGCTTCTCGTCCTGAGGCAGCGGGGCCACGTTCAGGTCGAGGGTGTTGCTTGCCGACGCGAGTTCGGCGACGCTCCAGGTGCCGGACCAGAAGAACGCGGTCTTGCTGCTGGTGAACCACGCGTTGTGAGGAGTGTCGGAGAGTTGCTGCAGGTTTGGGCTGGAACCGTCGGCAATGAGATCAGCCCAGAACTGCAGGCCGCGAATCGTGTTCGGGTCGTCGTAGCCGCTGGACGTGCCGTCTTCAGAGAGGATACTGCCGCCCGCCTGCAGAATCGTGTTGTAGTAGCCCTCCTGGCCGCCGGTCAGGCCGGTCGCGACGCCGTAGACGCCCTGGTCGGCGAGGGTGTCACTGACGGTTTTGGCGGCCGTAGCGAAGTCGTCCCAGGTCCAGGTTTCGTCGGGAATTGCGACGCCGGCCTCGGAGAGAATCGCCTTGTTATACCAGAGTGCGACCGTGTCGAAGTCCTTGGGCATGCCGTACTGCACACCGTCGAAGGAATAGAGGTCGTTGAGCACCTCGACGTAGTTGGCCGGGTCGACATCGCCGTCGTCGATGAGGTCGGTCATCGGTTCGAGCTGGTCGTTGGCGGCGTAGAGCTGAAAGTTGGGGCCGTTCATCCAGAACACGTCGGGCAGGGTGTCGCCGGACGCCTGGGTCTGCAGCTTGGTGAAGTACTGCGCCCACGGGGTGATGTCGATCTTCACCTCGATCTTCGGGTAAATCTTGTTGAACGCGGCAATGTTCGCCTCGAGCGCCGGAATCTGGTTTTCGTCCCAGATGGCGTAGCTGATCGATGCTGCCGAGTCTGCGGTGACGGCTTCATCGGATGCTGCGGGTGCCGAACACGAGGTCAGCGCGAGCGCGGCGACCAGCGCGAGCGGCGCCAGTCTGGTGATTTTTCTCATTGGGTTCCCCTGCCGTGTTTAATGGATGGTCAGGAATGTGGGTGGGTGGCGGTGCCGGTGTTGGCGTTCGAGCTGCTGCCGTTCGCGCTGGCCGCGTGGGTTGCGAGGCGGGCGCCGAAGGTGGTCGGGTCGGGCCGGGCTGATTCGGGCCGGGCGGCTTCGGCATCCGCTTCTGTGACAGGGATGGCGGGCAGGCTGAAGCGCGGCACGGCGATGTCTTTCGCGCCGTAGAGCCGCTCCGAGACGACTTCGAGGGCGCGCACGAGGCCACCGAGGGCGACGCCGGTGCGGCCGAGCGCCGAGGAGACGAGCGGCGGCTGCGTGCTGCGGGTGACCAGCAGGGCCAGTTCAGTCTGCAGCGCGCCGAGCAACACCGGCCCGGCGGACAGCCCGCCGCCGATCACGATGAGGTCGGGGTCGACGGTCAGCCCGACGACCGCGATACCGCGGATGATGCGGCGCGCGAACCGGGTGACCAGCTCGAGGGCGTCGGGGTCGCCGACCTGTGCTGCCGCGAAGACGTCTTCGGGGCTTTGGCCGAGGAACGCGCCGAGCACGCTGGTCTCGTGCACGTCCTGGTAGCCCCAGCCGGTGGATTCGAGGTCGCCGACCTCGCCGGCGGCAAAGTTGCGGCCGCGGTGCAACGCTCCGCCGAGGATGATGGCGGCGCTCACGCGGTGGCCGACCATGATGAAGACGACATCGTCGGCGTTTTGTGCCGCGCCGGCGTGCAGTTCGCCGAGGGCGGCCATATTGACATCGTTTTCGACGGACACCTGGCAGCCGAGCTGTTCACTGAGGCTCGCAGCGAGGTCGAGGCCGCTCCATTCGGGCAGTACGTTGCTCTGCAGAACGCGGCCGGAGGCATCCACTATGCCCGAAATGCACACCGTGACGGCGGTGAGCCGGCTGGCGTCGAGTTCTGCGAGTGCGCGTTTCAGGGTCGCGGCGGCGAGGGCGAGGAGTTCGGAGCCGGTGATGTCGGTCGTGATGTCGTGCAGGGCGGTGGCGACGATGGTGCCGGCGAGGTCGCTGACCAGCACGGTAACCCGGTGCAGGCCGAGGTCGAGGCCGGCGACGTAGCCGGCGGAGGCGTTGAACGCGACGCGGCGGGCGGGACGGCCCTTGGCTGCGGTGGTGGTCTGCTGCTCGTGTGTGACCAGGCCGTTGGTTTCGAATTCGGCGACGATCGACTCGACGGTGGGGCGGGAGAGTCCGGTGAGGCTGGCCAGTTCGCTGACCGTGAGCACGCCGTGGTCGCGCAGGGCGCCGATGCAGGCGGCGGAATTGCGCCGGCGAAAGGCCAGCATTTCACGTTCATGCAGTGCCATGGCGGTCCCCTCACCTCGTAGGGCGAATTATGCAAGTCGTTTGCATAATTACGTCTGAGTTCAGAGTAGACACGTTGGCGCGGTGTTGTCAACGACTCGGGCACCGTTGCTGGCTGCGTCGCGCTGCAATATTCCACTCAGCAACGGCCGAATGCGGAGTGAGGGCGACCCGCTACGGAGTGCGCACGGCCGGCTGATAAAAGCGCAGCCACTCGACCGTTTGGGCCACGTGGGACGCCGCGGCGGCAGATGCCGCAGCAGGATCATGCAAGACGATTGCGTTGAAGATGGTCCGATGGCCATGGTCGCTGACGCGCCGGATTTCCGCGCCTTCCGGCAGCGCGAACAGTTGATAGGCGCGCGAACGGGCGCGAAAGACGCCCAGCAGAACGGTCAGTGTGGGGTTGCCACTGATCCGATCAATCAACGCGTGAAATTGAGCATCAAGCTCGGGGGCAATTTCGGGGTCGGCGGCGGCCTCCATGGCCTCGACCAAGTCGAAAAGCTCCGCGGTTTGCTCCGGACTTATTCGAGCAGCCGCCTGGGCCGCAGTATGCGACTCGAGGACACCTCGCAATTCGTACATGTCCAAGAGTCCAGACAGCGGCAGAAGGTCGACGGTCAGCGCCAAACTCCCCATGATTTCCTCGGGACGCAACTGAGAAACGTATGTTCCCGACCCATGCCGTGACTCGATCACGCCCAGGGCCGACAGCATGCGCACTGCTTCACGAAGAGACCCGCGCGATACGCCGAGTTCACTCAAGAGAGCGGTCTCCGATGGAAACTTCTCTCCAGCGCCGAGACGTCCGGACGCGATCATGTGACGCAATCCGTGGAACGCGATGTCTACTGCCGACATGCGTGGATCCTTTCGTCCAATCGCCACTACCGATAACCCCACCTAATTCTAAGCGGGAGGCGAGCTGACACGTTCCTCACCCGACAACACTTTATCTCAACTCATCTGATGACTTTTTGGAACAATCCCGATAGAGTCCTGAAAACAGCCATGAAAGTGGGGTGATCCAGAGAGTCATCACACGTCTTGTCATAGTTTGCGAGCCACGAACATTGAAATAGGAAGCACATGCTGACCTCTCCAGTCGCGCCACCGCGTGGATTGACACTTTCGGACGGCCGTCCAGCCCGGGCCGCCTGGTCTCTCGATCCACGAACCATCCACATCAACCACGGGTCGTTTGGTGCTGTGCCCGTCGTCGCCCAGGAACATCAAAATCAACTCCGCGCGCAGATGGATGCCAACCCGGTAGCGTGGTTTCCAGCGCTGCCGGCCATGGTGAAAAGCACCCGCCGCGAAGTTGCCAAGTTTCTCGGCGTAAGCGAAAACGACACCGCCCTCGTGCCCAATGCGAGTGCCGGAGCAAGCGTGGTCTTCTCCAGCCTTCCGGCGAAGATCGGACTGGAGATCGTCGTCACCGACCACGGGTACGGAGCTGTCACCATGGGTGCCGAGCGGTTGGCCCGCCGCTGGAACGGCACGGTACGTACGGCGCATATTCCGCTGGATGCCACCGCAGCCGAGGCTTATGAGGCCATTGTGGCCGAGCTCAGCGCTGCCACCGGGCTGATTATTGTCGACCATATTTCTTCTCCCACCGCCCGATTCTTGCCGGTACAATCCGTCGCCCGCGAGGCGCGCCGTCGTGGAATCCCGCTCCTCGTCGACGGAGCGCACGTGCCAGGGCTGTACGAGGACCCGCTCAATAAGCTGGATTGTGACTTCTGGATCGGGAATCTTCATAAATTTGGCTGCGCCCCGCGCGGCACATCCGTTCTGGTCGCCCGGGGGCCACTGGCGGCTGAGCTATATCCACTCATTGATTCCTGGGGCGCTACCGAGCCCTTCCCCGACCGCTTCGACACCCAAGGTACCTTAGACCTCACGAGCTACCTCGCCACGACGACGGCCCTGGATTTCATCGGGCGAACTTGGGGATGGGATGCCGTGCGCACCTACATGTCGGATCTTGCGGACTACGCCGAAGAGACCATCACCGCTGCTTTTGGTGCGATTACCGGCGAAGACCATCACGTAGATGTCGGCATGCCGGTCAACGCGCTCAGACTCGTTCGTCTGCCCGACGGGATCGCCACGACCCACGACGAAGCGGACGCGCTCCGCGATCGAGTCTTACGTGAACTGGGCGTCGAAGGTGCCTTTACGAGCTTCGGCGGGATCGGCTACTTCCGTTTGTCGGTGCATGTCTACAACACTGCTGCCGACTTTGACTATTTCGTTGAGCACTGCGTTGCCGCACTCACCGAATGGGCCCAGGTCCCTTCTGCTACACCATCGTCATAGGGCGTTGACCTCAAGAATCGTCCGATCTCAATGAAAAGAGGAATGCTGTGATTCACAAGAAAACGTGTGCATGGACCGGCCTGGGGCTCGCTACGGCCCTGGCGCTTTCGGGGTGCTCTGCCGCCTCGGATGCTGCGGATGGCACCGTCAACCTGCAGATGGTTGAAAGCCTGACCAACCCGGCCCGAACCGACGTACTCAAGGGTCTGATCTCAGATTTCGAAGCGAAGAACCCCGGAATTACCGTGGAATTGATCTCCCCTCCCACCGAGCAGGCCGACCAGAAGATTCAGCAGATGCTTCAGTCTGGTACCGGGGTCGACGTTCTTGAGGTGCGCGACATCACGGTTGGACCGTTTTCCACCAACGGCTGGCTGTACGACATGTCCGATGAACTTGCCGGCTGGGACGGCTGGGACGACCTGACCGTGAACGCTGCCAAGTACGCGACCAACGCGGACGGCAAGTCCTATTACATTCCCTACGGTTTTTATGGTGCGAGCCTGTTCTACCGAACCGACCTCATCAAGGAGGCCGGCTTCTCGGCACCACCCACCAGCTGGGACGAACTTCTCACGCAGGCCACGGCCTTGCAGGACGAGTCGAAGAGTCAGTTCGGCTACGCTTTTCGCGGCGGCAAGAACGGCAATACTAACGTTGTACTGGCGATCGAGGCTTACGTAGCGGACCAGATCGACCAGGACAATGCTTTTAAGCTCACCGACGGCAGCACGATCTTTGCCGCGCCAGAAGCTGCTGACGCCCTTGAGACCTACTTCGCTCTCTTCGAGAATGCGTCGCCACCCTCGTCGGTCGCCTGGGGGTACCCAGAAATGGTGGAGGGGTTCGCCAACGGTTCCACGGGATTCCTCTTACAGGATCCGGAAGTAATCGCGACCCTCGAACAAGCGCAGTCGATCAGCGTCGATCAGTGGACAACGGCCCCGATGCCGACCGGACCGACGGGTAAGGCGATTCAGCCCATGGCCACCGCCGGCTGGGGCACTGCAGAGTCCAGCGAGCACAAGGCCGAGTCGGCCAAGTTGATCTCCTTCCTGTCGGAAGGCGATGCGTCGACCACTTTCACGCAGAAGAACAGCCTCGTTTCCATTCTGAAAGACGCCGCAGACAGCGACTTCTACAAGACCGGCGCGTGGGCCAGCTACGTAACCATGAACGAGAATCCCGATACCTACATCACTGCCGTCCAGCCGCGCGATTCTTCATGGTGGACCGACTGGATCCAGAAGTCCGACTCTGAACTACAGCAGGTGCTCATCGGCCAGATGACTCAGAAGGAACTTCTCGCCAGCTGGGATGCCTACTGGGTCGAAAAGTGGAAGAACGCCTAGGCGGAACTTCCATGACGTCTCCACGTACCGAAACACTGGAGCGCGCGGCGACTTCGCCGAGCGCTCCACGACGGCCGGACCCGGGAACACGACGTTCGCAACGGCGCACTTTCACCGTTCGCAAAAGCCTGACTATTCTGGCGTTTCTCTCCCCCGCCCTGATATTCGTGATCATCTTTGTGTATTACCCGATGATCGCGGGCAGCCAGATGGCGTTCCGCAATTGGAACCTGAGCAATCTCACCGACACCTCCTGGGTGGGATTCAAAAACTTCGCGGCGATTCTGACCGATCCGGTCTTCTACACCGTGCTGAGAAATACAGCTGTCTGGGTCGTGGCTTCTCTCGTGCCGCAGTTCGTGATTGGTTTTGCTCTCGCGCTTTGGCTCCGACGTAAATTTGCCTTTCGAGGACTTTACCAAGCCCTGATCTTTTTCCCGTGGGCGATCTCCGGTTTTCTGATCGGCATCTTGTTTCGGTGGATGTTCAACAGTGAATTCGGCGTGATCAATGACCTACTGTCGAAAGTCGGCCTCACCGATCAAGCGATACCGTGGCTCGCTGACCCAACGACGGCCATGGTCGCCATCATCATCGCGAACGTCTGGTACGGCGTTACATTCTTCACGATCATGATCCTTGCCGCTCTTCAATCCGTTCCGGAGGAGCTCTTCGAGGCCGCAGCCCTCGACGGTGCAGGAAAAACGCGAACTCTCTTTCGGATCACCATTCCCTACATTCGCACCACGCTCGCGCTGACGGTTCTGCTGCGTGTGATTTGGATCTTCAATTTTCCCGACATCATCTTCGGCATGACCGGCGGCGGTCCAGCGAATCAGACCCACATCATCACGACCTGGATGATTGCGACGACCCAACGCGGCGACTACGGGCAGGCATCCGCTCTGGGACTCATTGTCGTGGGGATCCTGCTTATCTTCTCCATCTTCTACCTCCTTGCGATTCGCGAGAAGAAAGCGGTCACCACATGATCGACAGGGAAACCCGGCTGGCCCGCACCATTCGCATCGTTTTTCTCGCGATCTGGCTCGCAATCACGATCTTTCCGCTCTACTGGATCACGATCACGTCGTTCAAAGGCCCCGGGGCGATCTTCAGCTTTCCGCTGACCTACTGGCCAGAAGTCTTCTCGCTCGAGAACTACGTGAACCTCTTTAGCAAGGCGCAGTTCGGCACCTATCTTGCCAACAGCCTCGTGATCGCTGCGGTGGCCGCCACCGTCGCGACGCTCATTTCTTTGCTCTCGGCATATGTCCTTGCCCGGTTCGAATTTCGCAGCAAGGGCGCGCTGATGATGGCGTTTCTGGTCACCCAGATGATCCCGGCGTTCATCGCCCTGGGCCCGCTTTACCTGATGATGTCGCAGCTGGGGTTGGTCGACAATAAGTTCGGACTCGTGCTCGTCTACATCGCGATTTGCATACCGTTTTGCACGGTGATGCTGCGCGGGTTCTTCGCCAACGTGCCGGATGCGTTGGAAGAAGCGGCAATGATCGACGGATGCTCCCGGCTGGGCGCACTCTTCAGAGTCATCGTTCCCGTTATGAAGCCCGGGATCGTCGCCGCGTTCATCTTCAATTTCGTAAACTGCTGGAACGAGTTGTTTCTCTCGGTCACGCTGATGAACCGTGACCAAAACAAGACGATTCCGACTGCCCTGAATGGGTTCATCTCAAGCTTCAACATCGACTGGGGCTCGATGTCAGCGGCAGCGGTTTTGACGATCATTCCGACCATGGTCTTGTTCGCCTTCGCCAGCCGATACATCGTGCAGGGGCTGACTGCTGGGGCGGTCAAGGGATAACCTACGCGGCGAAAAGTCGCACCAGGCGGGCTGCTTCCTGTACAACGGCGGCACGTCCGGCTGCCCCGTACCTGCGGCTGTCAACAACCGCGGCATTCGCTGCGAGATAACCGCGAATCGCCTCGGTGAAGTGTTTGTTCAGCTGCGTCGAGACGTTGATCTTGGTCATGCCGGCTCGAATCGCCTTCACGATGTTCTCATCGGCAATGCCGGATGACCCGTGCAGGACCAAGGGCACGTCGAGAGCGGCCCGCAGTCGCGCGATCAAGCTGTAGTCGACTGCTGCCACGCGTTCCGTCATGGCGTGCGATGAACCGACTGCTACTGCCAGTGCGTCGACACCGGTGCTGCGCACAAACGCGGCTGCTTCACCCGGGTCCGTTCGCACGCCCGGTGTATGGGCGCCATCTTTGCCGCCAACCGCACCCAGTTCAGCCTCCACATACACGCCGCGAGACTGCGCGTACTGGGTGATTCGCGCCGTGATCGCGACGTTTTCATCAAATCCCAGATGCGCTCCGTCGTACATCACGGACCCAAAGCCGAGTTCGATCGCCTCGTAGACGAGTTCTTCATTCTGGGCGTGGTCGAGATGCACTGCGACCTCGACGGCTGACGCTCGCGCCACCGCCAGGGTGGATAGAGCGATCGGTTCGAGTCCGCCGTGATACTGGGCGCAGTTTTCTGAGATTTGAAGTATGACCGGAAGTTCGGCCTGCTCGGCTGCTGCGACGAGCGCCTCGGCCGTCTCGAGATGGAGCACGTTGAACGCCCCAATAGCAACCCCGCGCTGATAGGCCGAATCCATGAGGCTTCGGGTGAGGACTAACGTCATTCGGTCTCCGAGAACTTGATTGGTTACTTGACGCTGCCAGCGGTGAGACCACCGATGAGGCGTTTTTCAATGAGCATGAAGAGCACCACGACCGGCACGATGGCGACGATGGAAACACCGAAGACGTAGTGCCAGCTGGTTTCGTACTGCCCCACGAACTTGGTCAGGGCAACGGCCATGGGCTGGTTGCCCGCCGTCGAGAGGATGACCAGGCTTGCGGCGAATTCGTTCCAGCAGGCCACGAAGGTGAACACGATTGCGGTGACGATGCCCGGCCAGACGAGGGGGAGGTTGATCTTGAACAACACCGTGAGGCGACCCGCTCCATCCAATTGCGCGGCTTCGTCTACTTCCTTCGGGATTCCAGCAAAAAAGCTATGCATGATCCACACAGCAAAGGACAGATTGAACGCCGCGTTGATCAAGATCATGGCGAGCCAGGTATCGGAAATGCCCAGGAACCCGAACTGACGAAAGAGGCCGGAGGTGAGAACGGCCGGCTGCAGCATCTGGGTCACAATCACCAGGAACATGAAGACCAGGCGTCCGGGAAAGCGCGCCCTGGCCGTGTAATAAGCGGCCGGTAGTGCAACGAGAAGTACCAGAAGAGTTGCGAAAACGGAGATGACAATCGTCGAGATGAGGTTCTGCACCAGCGGGGTCTCGGGTGTGAACCACATGGTGAGGTAGTTCTCCCAGTGCCATTCCGTGGGGAAATAGGTGGGCTCAACCGAACGAATCTCGCTCTTTGTCTTGACTGACCCGAAGAACATGATCAGGTAGGGAATCACGAAAATGAGCAGCACCACGGCGCCGGCAACCATGCGCCAGATCACTGTCGAAAGCGGAACCTGATCAGCCGTGTATCGAGGTTTGCGGGCAGCGCGCGGCGCCGACGTAAGCAGGGCGGTCATAATCAGACCTCTTTCATAGGCTTGACGACCTTGACGTAGATCGCCACGATCACGATCACGATCAGGAAGGCAACGACGCTCAGCGCGCTGGCCACGTCGATCTTGTGCTCATTCTGGATGTACTTGAAAATCATCGTCATGACCGTGTCAGCGTCGTAGCCGGGAATCGACCCGGTCATGATTTTGAGGATCGGCAGCGAATTGAAGACGTTAATGATGTTGATCAAGACAGCTACGGATAATGCACCGCGCAGTTGTGGAAGGACTATCCCGAAATAGGTGCGGATGCGACCGGCACCGTCCATTTTGGCGGCCTCGAGAATATCGCCGGGTACCGATTGCAGACCGGCGAGAATCGTGTAGGTCGTGAAAGGGAGGGAGACGAAAACTGCAATGCCGATCGACCAGCTGAAGGCACTGACCGGGTTCTTGGTCCAGCCGTATGGTCCGTCGATCAGTTGGATGTCGACGAGAAACTTGTTGATGATGCCGATGTACCCTTCGAGCCCGTAGTAGACCACGAGCGTGGTCATCACCACGCTCGCTGCCCAGGGGATGATGACGGCGAGGCGCACGATCTGGCGCCCGGGAAATGACTTGTTGAGAAACTGGGCCAGGACCAGCGAGATGAGAACGGTGAGAGCCACGACGGCAACGACCCAGATCAGGGTGCGCAGCATGATTCCGCCGAGCGGGGTGAATTCAAGGAGCGTTGCATAGTTGGCAAACCCGACGGGACCCTTGTCGAGACCGCTCAGGCTGATGTCCCTGGTGGAGTTGTAGAACATGACGACGGCAGGGAAGAGTACGACGCCGAAGATCAGGACGAGTGCCGGCCCGATCCACGGCAAAGCGGAGATCAGATCGGACAGGCGGGTACCCGCTGCTGCACGCTGACGCGCAGGCCCCGAACGGGGACGGCCGGTGGCCGTCCCCGTCTGGGTCGGTGGTTCATGAATTGTTTGAGTCATTTCCTAATCCACCGATATTCCTTGTGATCAACTTGGAGCGAGGTCGCGCACGGCGCGAAGGCCGCTAGCCTTCGTCTGACTTGGCCTGGATTTCGGTGAGAACGGTCTGCGCATCCTTGCCTTGGGCCAACTGCCCGATCAAGCTCTTGAACGCGGCATCCGTCGCCGACCAGTTGGGGTTCGTGCTCGGGTAGAACTGAGCACCGGGCAGCGCCTCGATGAACGGCGCCAAGGCCGGAGTGTCGCCCATCGCGTCGGAACCGGACTGGGTGGTCGGGAGGAAGTTCTCGGCGGTCACCCACGGTACGTACTGGTCAGCAGCGTAGAAGAAGTCCAGGAACTTCGTGATGGCTTCCTGCTTGGATCCGTCATTCTTGAATGCCATGAGGTGATCGGCGACCCCGAGGGTGAAGGCCTTGCCGTCAACCGTGGGGATGGGGTTCACGGAGTAGTTGAGTGCAGCATTGCCCTCAGCGATCTGACCGACCGTCGGCGGAAGCCCGATGATCATACCGATCTTGCCCTGGACGAAGACGTCCATGAGAGGGCTGCGGTCAGTAGCTCCCGCATCCGCCTGCGTCGCGCCGGCGTCGACCATCGTCTGAATGAACTTGGCAGCCTCGAGGTTTTCGGGGGTGTCGATCGTGATCGCACTGGCATCACCGAAACCGCCACCGGCACCGTAGAACCAGACCGCCGATTCCGCCTGTGCCTCTTCGGACCCGAGCGGCAGTCCGTACCCGGCTACTCCCCCGCCGATGGCGGAAATCTTCGTGGCCGCATCCAGCAGCTCACTCCATGTCGTCGGGACTGCGGTCACGCCGGCCTGTGCCAACAGGTCTTCGTTGACGAAAAGCGCACGGGCCGAGGCGAGCAGGGGCGCGCCGAATTGGACGCCGTCGACGGAAGCGTTCTCAACAAACGAGGACTGGAAATCAGCGAGGGTGTCGGCCGACACCACTTCGTCGATTGGGTACAGCAGGTCATCCGCGGCAAAACCCGCAAACGGGCCGCCGTTCATGATGTCGGGCGCTGCGTTTCCCTGAACCTTGGTCGTGATGACATCGGTCAGGTTGTCCCAGGACTGCACCTCGAGGTTTACCGTGATATCGCTGTTGGCGACTTCGAAGTCGGAGATGACGCCTTCCCACAGTGCCTGCGTGTTGTCCGAGTAGCTGGGGACCAACAGGTTCACGGTCGTGCCCGATCCACCGGACCCGCCCGATGCGTTGCCGCCACCAAAACCACAGGAGGCTAGTGACATCGTGGCCAGCGTCGCTGTCACGACGATGCCACCCAATCGCAGAGACTTCTTCATGTCTGATTTCCTTATCGTCTGATGATGCTTGTTGACTGTAAAAGCACCTGAACAGTCACATCCATTCAGGTTTTGACTAGTTTGGCGCTCGGGTCGTGTCGGCACAACTGTTGATATCAGATCGTTACGTGACGTTAAAAAACACTTAGAGTAGTTGCTAGTGATTGATTTTCTAGCTCTACAATCATTAACAGTCAGAAATGACCGCGAATTTTCAGATCAGCCTCATTCCACCTGAATGATCGCAACCAATCAATCCGAAAGATCCACAACTTACCGAGGAGCCACGGTCATGACGACATCCACCGAAGAACACATCGCGACGGAACTGGCCTCACAACCCGAGACCTGGGCGCGTGCCGTTGCGATGACCGCTGAACAGCGGCTGCTCCCCGCTCCTGGGCAGAAGGTCGCCATGGTTGGCTGCGGCACTTCCTGGTTCATGGCCCAGTCCTACGCGGCCTTGCGCGAGGGCGCCGGCCACGGGGTGACGGACGCTTTCTCGGCCTCCGAGGCCTTTGTCGATCGCGATTATGACGCCATCATTGCCCTCACTCGCTCCGGGACCACGACTGAAGTGCTCGACATTGTGAAGGCACACCGCGGTCGAACTCGGATCATTGGAATCGTCGGCGACACGACCTCGCCGTTCGTTGACGAGGTGGATGACCTCATCACCCTGCCGTTCGCCGATGAGCAGTCGGTCGTGCAGACTCGATTCGCGACCACGGCGCTCGCCTTTCTGCGCGCGAGCCTCGGCGAAGACCTCAGCACGGCCATCGCTGACGCCGAGTTGGCGGTCGCCGACGAACTCGATGACGGGATCATCGGCGCAGAACAGATCACCTTTCTCGGCCGGGGCTGGACCGTCGGTCTGGCTCACGAGGCCGCACTCAAAATGCGCGAGGCGACGCAATCCTGGACCGAGTCTTACCCCGCGATGGAATATCGACACGGTCCAATCAGCATCGCCGCCCCCGGGCGCATCACCTGGATGTTCGGCGCGGCGCCCACTGGTATTCGAGAGGATGTGCTCGCCACCGGCGCACGCTTCGAAACGAGCGCCCTCGACCCGCTCGCCAACCTCGTGCGCGTGCACAAACTGGCTCTGCTCCGCGCCCGCGCCAAGGGCCTCAACCCCGACCTGCCTCGGAGCCTGACGCGGTCAGTCATACTCGACTCGTGACCAACTTTCCCGCGGCCGTCTCAATTGAGCCCCTCGGGGATGGTGCAGCCGTCGTCGCCTTCGACATTGGTGGAACCGACATCAAGGCCGCGCTGTTCGATGCGTCCGGTGCCATGCTCGGTCTGACCCGCGTCCCCACACCGCATCGTGGTGTGCACACCGTCGATGCCGTGATGCAAGAAATTGCGGAGCTCACCGCCGGTTTTGCGGCGGACTTTCCGCTCGTGCAACCACTGGCGGTCGGGCTTATCGCCCCGGGCATCGTCGATGACGATCGGGGTATCGGGATCCACGCGGCCAATTTGCAGTGGGCCGATGCCCCCTTCAAACATCTCGCCGAGAAACGTCTGGGCATGCCGGCCTCGTTTTCCCACGATGTCCGTGCAGCCGGGGAAGCGGAATTCCGGCTCGGCGCAGCCCTGCCATACCGCGATGTGGCCGTCGTCGTGATCGGCACCGGCATTGCGGCGTCGCTGTTCATCGGGGGGCGACCCCATTCGGCGGGAGGATACGCCGGTGAGCTGGGGCACTCCATCGTCGACCCGGCGGGCGAACTGTGCGCCTGCGGTTCGACCGGCTGTCTCGAAACTATTGCATCGGCTGGTGCCATCGTGCGCCGCTACGAGCGGGCGACGGGATCGAAGATGCCCGGCGCCAAAGAAATCATTGAGCGAGCCCGCAACGGCGATTCCGAAGCCCAGTCGATCTGGAACGACGCCCTCGACGCCCTCGCGTTGAGCATTGCGCAGCTGGCAGCGGTGCTGGCCCCCGAGGCCATTGTGATCGGCGGCGGGCTTGCTCAGGCCGGTGACGCACTTTTGGTCCCGCTGCGAACGCGCGTTGACAACCTCCTGAGCTTCCAACGACTGCCGGTCGTTGTCGCGGCCAGTATCGGTGAAAATGCCGGACTTCTCGGGGCGGCGCTGCTTGCCCGTGCTGCCGCAGTTGCTGCGGGGATGCGCCCGTGATCGTCACGGTCACGCCGAATTCCGCGGTGGACCTCACGTACTTGCACCCGAACATCCGTTTTGGGGAAACCAACCGGGTGCCCACCGCTGTCGCTCGTGCCGGCGGTAAAGGACTCAACGTGGCGCGGGTCATCCACCAGCAGGGTCATCCCGTGTTGGCTGTCGCGACGGCCGGAGGCCGCACCGGTCAAGCACTCGTTGATGACCTCGTGCAGGCGGGCATTCGCCATCAAATCGTCTCCGTGCAGTCTGACACCCGGCGAACCATCGCTCTCGTTGATTCTGACCGCGAACAAACCACGATCTTGAACGAGCACGGCCAGAACCACACGCCGCAGGAGTGGCTCAGCCTGACTGCGGGAACGACGGCTGTCCTGGCCGGCGCTCGATGCCTGGTGGGGTCCGGCAGTCTGCCGAGCGGTGCCGATGACACCTTCTATGCACAGCTGGTGGACCTGGCGCGCGAACGCGGGATTCCGAGCATCATCGATACGTCTGGGCCGGGGCTCCTGGCCGCAGCACGTTCCGGTGCCTCTGTGCTCAAGCCGAATCGTGAGGAACTTGCCGCTGCCACCGGGATCGACAACCCGGTCAATGGCGCCCGTGCTCTGGTGCGGTCGGGCGCAGGACTAGTCCTGGTGTCGCTTGGTGAGCGGGGCATGCTTGCCGTCTCGCGCGAGCATCCGCTTTCATCGTTGCACGCACGACTACCGCGAGTGCTGGCGGGCAACGCCACGGGTGCCGGGGATGCGGCCGTGGCAGCCGTCGCGGTCTCGTTAGCGGCGGGAATAACGAATGCCGAATCCCTGTTGCGGCAAGCCACCGCCTGGTCTGCCGCCGCCGTGCTCATGCCCCTGGCCGGAGAAATTTCTCCTAAATATGCGAGGTTCGTCGAGGAACTCGTCGTGGATCGCCTTGTTGACGCACCTCGGCTATAACGTCGGGATAGATTTGCAACTGAGAAGCTTGAGAAACGAGAAATCATGAACCGCGCCGAGCGTCTGATCGCTGTGCTGGACCTTTTGGCTGAGTCGGGCCATCTTGAGGTCGACGACATCATCACGAAACTCCAGGTATCTGCCGCGACGGCGCGACGGGATCTCGACACGCTCGCTTCGCAGCAGCTACTGACGCGAACGCGCGGGGGAGCGACCGGTCAGGTCGTTGCCTACGATCTCCCGGTGCGTTACAAGCGGGAGCAACACGCCCCGGAGAAGCAGAAAATTGCGGTGGTGGCGAGTTCGCTCGTACAGCGCGGGGATGTCATTGGTCTCTGTGGTGGCACAACCAGTACCGCTATCGCGGGTGTGCTCGTTGCCCGCGCAGACATTATGGAGGCCGGGCCACAATCCAATCTGACCGTCGTCACGAATGCCATCAACATTGCGGCACAGCTCGCCATGCGGCCCCAAATCAAGACAGTCGTCACCGGAGGGGTAGTGCACTCGCGCTCCTATGAGCTCGTCGGCCCGTACAGTGCCGAGGTGCTGAATCAGGTAACACTTGACCTCGCGTTCATCGGCGTCAACGGCATCGATCCGATTCGCGGCGCCACGGTCAATGATGAACGAGAAGCCGCGGTGAACTCGCTCATGGCGCGGCGTGCCACCAAAGCCTTTGTGGTGGCAGATTCGAGCAAGATTGGAACGACGGCTTTTGCCACCCTGGGCGCCCTGACGGTATTCAGCGCGTTGATCACTGACTCGGGAATCACCGCGGATCAGCTGTCGGCGTTCGCCGAGGCGGGACTCGAAGTCATCGTCGCCCAGTGACACACGTTATTCACTCCGCCCGGATGATATCGGGAGGCGCAACCACGCCGGACTCGTGGGTTGCTTTCTCCGGCGACTCGATCAGCGCTACCGGAACGGGTGCAACCTGGCGCGGCCTGGCCACGGCCACCACCAGCGTCACGGACGCTGCCGGTCGCATCCTCTCGCCGGGTTTTGTAGATATCCACTGCCATGGGGCCGGAGGCGCCGCTTTCGACGACGGTGCGGAGGGCATCGCCACGGCGCTGCAGGTGCACCGCCGTCACGGTACAACCCGGAGCGTCTTGTCGCTCGTGACCGCTAGTCAGGCGGATCTCGAGCGGCGGGTCGCGATTGTGGCTGACCTGGCGCAGCACGATGCGCTCATTCTCGGCGCCCATCTCGAGGGGCCGTTTCTTGACCAGACCTATCGTGGCGCCCACGACCCGACCCTGCTCAGTGCACCGGATGCGAAACGGATCGATCGACTTCTCACGAAAGCTCAAGGACAGTTGCGTCAGATCACGCTGGCCCCCGAGCTGCCAGGAGCGGTCGACGCGATTGCGCAACTCGTCGACGCTGGTGTTGTGGTGGCCGTGGGGCACAGTGCCGCTGACTATTCCACAACGCTCGCGGCCTTCGAGGCAGGGGCGACGATTTTGACCCATGCTTTCAATGGGATGAAAGGCATCCATCATCGCGCGCCTGGACCCGTGGCTGCCGCGACGCATGCCGCAGGCGTCACCCTCGAGATCATCAACGATGGCGTTCATGTGCACCCGGAAGTCGTGCGGCTGGCCTTCGCGGGCGCGCCCGGCCGAATAGCCCTGGTAACGGACGCCATGGCTGCAACTGGTGCCTCGGATGGGGCCTATCTTCTGGGCTCGCTCGCCGTGACGGTGACCGATGGCGTCGCCCGGCTGACCGATGGCGGATCGATTGCCGGATCGACGCTGACTCTTGATGTTGCGCTGCGCCGAGCAGTCACCGAGGCGGGCGTGCCGATCGCCGAGGCTATCTCTGCGCTCACGGAGACACCTGCCCGAGCCATCGGTCGCGGTCACGACCTGGGGTTGCTGACCGTTGGCTATGCGGCTGACGCCGTGCTGCTTGGCGCGGATCTTGCTGTGGATGCGGTGTTTGCCGCCGGGCGCCAGCTGACTTAGATCGTTTGCCAAGCTGGGCGGTTCGCCCAGATGTACTTGTAGTAGTCGAGGTTGACCATTTTGCTCGCAGCCGCTTCGTCGACGACGACGGTGACGTGTGGGTGCAGCTGGATGGCGGTGCCGGGCTGGCTGGCTGAGATGGGTCCTTCAACGGCCGCGGCCAACGCTGCCGCTTTGCCTTCGCCGAATGCCAGCAACACCAGGTGTCTGGCTCGAAGGATCGTTCCGAGCCCCTGGGTGATGCAGTGCACGGGAACAGCGTCCGGCGAATCAAAGAACCGGGCGTTGTCTGCGCGGGATTTTCTAGCGAGCGTCTTCACGCGCGTGAGGGACGCAAACGAGGAACTGGGCTCGTTGAACCCGAGGTGCCCGGTTCGACCAATGCCGAGTATTTGCACGTCCACTCCACCCGCCGCGACCAGTGCTCGTTCGTATTCAGCACCAGCAGTGGAGAGCGTGGCAACGTCGCCACTGGGCACGTGGACGTTGGCCGGGGACAGGCCCAGCGGTTCGATGACGTCGCGCGCGATGACCATTCGGTAGCTCTCGGGGTGGCCCGCCGGTAGCCCGACGTACTCGTCGAGCGCGAAGCCTCGCACTTTCGAGACGTCGAGAGGACGCTCCGAGAAAGAGCGGGCCAGCGACGCGTACACCGGCAGGGGTGTCGATCCGGTCGCCAATCCGAGCACCGCGTCGGGCTTGGACTCGATAAGTGCCCGAATCGACTCGGCGATCAGGTCGCCGGCTGCTCGTTTGTTCTCAACAACGACGATTTCGGCCAATGGGGTCTCACTTCCGATGTGATTGTATTTGATTCTATAATACAGCTAATAATCATTTGCAATCATTTCTAAATCAATGCGGCAGGACACTTTCATGCACACACTCGTCGAAATTTGCATCGATGACCTGGACGGTGCGCTCGTGGCCGAACGAGCCGGAGCCGACCGGGTCGAATTGTGCGGCAATTTGATCGAGGGCGGCACCACTCCGAGCATCGGGCTGCTCAGGCGTGTCCTCGATTCCGTCGAACGTATTGGCGTGCAGGTGATGGTCCGCCCGCGCGGCGGCAACTTCGTGAACTCGGCGTCGGAGCTCTCGGTGATGCAGGCCGATATTCGGGCTATTCGGCGGGACGCCGACGGCGCTGCTGTGCGGGTCGGCCTGGTGTTGGGTGTGCTGACGCGCGACAACCAGATTGATCAGACCGCGATGCGTCGTTTGATCGCGGAGGCCGCAGAGCTGCCGGTTACCTTTCACAAGGCTTTTGACGATGTGAACGATCTGGGCGCCGCCCTCGAACAACTCGGCGAACTCGGCGTTGAACGTGTTCTCACCTCCGGTGGACAGACCACTGCATTTGACGGCGCAGGGGCGCTGCGTGACCTGGGGCGGCACGGCTCGGCCGTGCGCATCCTGGCCGGCGGCGGGGTTCGGGCGCACAATGTGGCAGCGCTGGTGGCATCGACCGGGGTCAGCGAGGTTCATCTGCGCGCCCAGGTTGCTAGCCCACTCGGCACGGGAACTTTGGCCACGGACTTCGACATTATTCGTTCGGTGATCGGGGCGCTCGCCCGGTCGAACTGATTCGGGAGCAACCGCGGCGTTCGCCCGGCCGTCTGCCGCGGGTCGGAGCAGGTTTTGCAGCGGCTTTTGAAGCGGGGTGAAAGTCAGGAAAGCTGCACGGCCCCGAAGGCCAGAGCCGCGATCAGCGTCCAGGACAGCAGCCCGACCGCGAGCGCTCGACTGCCCGTGCGCAGCAGGGTGCTGAGGTTGACGGCCGCACCGAGGGCGAAGAGCGCCATGGCCAGCAGTGCGGTCTGCACCAGGTCGGCGACCTCGAGTACCTGATCGGGCAGCGGAGCGAACGTGCGTATCAGCATGGCCACGATGAATCCGGCAACGAAAAGCGGAACGATCGGTGGAGGCTTCGGCCGGTTGCTCCGGGTGGCCGGTTCAGACACAGCGGCGTCGCCGGCAGTCGGGTCGCCGGCAGCAGACCTGGATACATCGGAGGCAGCGGGAGCGGCGGCATCCGCCTCGAGAGTGGCAAGCCGGTGGCGCTCGACGATGGACGCGACGGCCACGACCGGGGCGAGCATGAGCACGCGGGTGAGTTTGACGACGAGGGCCACCGCGAGCGCGCCCGAGCCGGCAATTTGCGCTGTCGCGACGACCTGGCCGACGTCGTGCACGCCGGCGCCGACCCAGTGTCCGAATTGCAGACTGCTCAATCCGAGCGGATGCCACAGCAGCGGCAACACGGCGATCGCGAGGGTTCCACACAGGGTCACCAGGGCGATCGGGGTGGCGGTCTCTTCATCTTTGGCCTTGACGACGCCGCTCATGGCGCCGATGGCGGAAGCGCCGCAGATACTGAATCCGGTGGCGATGAGCAGGGGTTGACGGCCGGGCAGGCCGAACCAGCGGCCGAGACCGAGGGTACCAGCGAACGTGAGCAGCACGATGGCGACGGTCGTCACGATGGTCACCCAGCCGAGAGCTGCTATGTCGACGAGGCTGAGTTTGAGGCCGAGCAGCACGATTCCGAGCTGCATGAACGGTTTGGCCGCGACGGCCAGCCCGGGCGCGAGGGCCCCGGCGAGCACGGGACGTGCGGCCGGGATCTGGCCGACGACGATTCCGAGCACGACGGCCATGGTCAGCAGCGGGACCGCGGGGACGGCGGCATGCACGCCCCAGGCAGCGAGGGCGGCGAGGGCCGCCACGAGTACTCCCCGAAGCCACATTCAGACAAGTCTAGGCGCGCTGGTTCGCTGGACGGGGCCCAGCTTCTAACCTGGGCCACGGTTCATAAGGTGGGCCCGGCGCCTCAGACCGACACGCGCCGCAACACCGGCGCCAGGCGCGCGGCGAAGACCTCGGCCTGTTCGACGCTGGCCGACGTATAAACGCCCGACGCGTCGAGAAAATTCAGGCTGCCGAGAAATCCGGCGTCGTCGACGATGACGGCGTTCACTGTGGCGGTCAAGTTCGGTGTGGTGAGCGCTCCAAAGCCGCCCGCCTCGTCGTCGGCCAGAAAGGAACGCTGCCCGATGACACACTGCTCGACCCAGTTCGGATCCAGCTCCGACGAGATTCCGCCGAGCTGGTAGACGTACGGCCGGCTGGAGTACACGCGTACCAGATCCTCGAATTCGTCCCGCCAGAGTGACACGGTGACCAACTGGGCGCCGACGGCATCCGCGGCCTCGATGGCGATGTCACAGAGCTGGGCGGCAAGATCCGGCGATAGCGTGAGGTCGGCCACGTCTTCGTGCTCGCGCGGAAGTCCGATGATCGGCACCGCGCCGGCGAGCACACCGACGATCGGAATCGCCCCGGTGAGCAGCCCGAGCCCCGCCTGCTTGCGCCGCGACGTTGCCCGGGAGAGCATAACGACCCCGAGCAAGGCCGAGCCTCCCCCGACCAGCGCGGCAATCGTCGGCACTTCGCCGAGCAGCAGCCAGCCCAGGAGCAGCGAGAAAATCGGCACGATCAGCAGCAGCGAACCGCCCTCGGCTACGCTCGTACGCGACAGGGTCTGGTTCCAGAGGCAGTAGCCGAGCACGGTGCTGACGACCACCAGTACCACCAGCGCCACCCAAACGGATGCCGTCAGCCGACTGGGATCGACCGCGAACCGGGCCGTGGGCAGCGCGGTGAAACCGCCGATGGCACAGCCCCAGAACACGGTTTCGATGGGAGATACCCGCGCGAACAGCGGCTGCTGCACGATCAGAAAGACCGACAGCAGCAGAGCGGCGCCCACGATGAGGAGGGCGGTGCCGTTGAACCCGGTCGCGCTTCCGCCGCCGAGCGTGATCACGATGACGCCGCCGACCGCGATGACCATGCCAAGGTAGCCGAGCCGGGTGGTGCGTTCGACGAGCACGAAGTAGCCGAGAATGAACGCGAACACCGGCGAGATATTGAGCAGCAGGCTGGTGGTTCCCGCGGGAACGGTGGCCTGGCCGAGGTTGAGCAGCATGCCGTAGCCGGCATAACCGCAGAGCGAGACGGCGATCATTCGCGGGATATCGTGGCGCCGCAGCGTGAGCCGCTGCCGGGTGATGAGCAGATAAAGGCCGATGATGGCGGCGCCGACGAGAAAACGCACGGCGGTGAGATCCTGCGGGGAGAGCACTGTGAGGGCTTCACGCGTGGCGACATACGTCGGCGCCGTGGCCGCGACCATGAGCACATCGGGTCGAGCCAGCCAGCGTCGCACGAGACCCGATTCCCTTGAAGTGTGTCTCGAGACTAGTGCAACGCGGCCGACCCAGGTAAAAACGCGTTCAAAACGGGGCCCACGGACGGGGCCCGGGCCCCGTCCGAAGTACTACGGGCGACCGAGGCCGTGATAGGTCCAACCGGCAGCACGCCAGGCTGCGGGATCGAGGGCGTTTCGGCCGTCGACCACGGTCTTGGTACGAACGAGCGCACCAGCCCAGACCGGGTCGAGGTGCCGAAACTCGGGCCACTCGGTGACGAGCACGACGGCATCCGCTCCCCGCAGAGTCTCTTCGAGCGACTCCTCATAGTTGAGTTGCGGATGCCGCGCCCGCGAGTTCTCGATGGCCTGCGGGTCGGTCGCCACCACGTCGGCACCCAGGCCGCGCAACTGCACGGCCACGTCGAGCGCCGGCGAGTCACGCACGTCATCGGAGTGCGGCTTGAAACTCAGGCCAAGCACCGCGACCTTGGCGTTGTAGACGCCGTCGCCGAGGGCCCCTACGGTCAGGTCGACCACGCGCTGGCGGCGACGCAGGTTGATCTTGTCGATCTCCTTGAGGAAGGCTACGGACTCGCCGCGCCCCAGCTCTTCGGCGCGGGCGGTGAAGGCACGGATGTCTTTGGGCAGGCACCCACCGCCGAAACCGACGCCGGCGCCGAGGAAGCGGCGACCGATGCGGCCGTCGTAACCGATGGCATCCGCCAGCTGGGTGACGTCGGCACCGGTGACCTCGGCGATCTCGGCCATGGCATTGATGAAGCTGATCTTGGTAGCGAGGAACGCGTTCGCGGCGACCTTGACCAGCTCCGCGGTCGCATAGTCGGTGATGACCAGGGGGGTGTCGGCAGCGAGCGCCGTGGCGTAGATCTCGTTGAGCAGCGCGGTGGCATGCTCGCCTTTATCGCCCGGAGCGACGCCGTAGACCAGGCGGTCGGGGCTGATGGTGTCCTGCACGGCGAATCCCTCGCGCAGAAACTCGGGGTTCCAGGCCAGCGAGGCGCCGCTGCCGGACTCGATGAGCTCGGCCAGGCGCGCGGCGGTTCCGACCGGAACTGTGCTCTTGCCCACGACGAGGTCACCGTCGGCCAGGTGCGGAATGAGCGATTCGATCGACGCATCGACGTAGCGCAGGTCGGCGCTGTAGCTGCCGAGCTTCTGCGGGGTTCCGACGGCGATGAAGTGTACCTGCGAGCCGGCGGCATCCGCTATGTCGGTGCTGAAGCGCAGGCGACCGCTGTTCATGGCGGACGTGAGAACCTCGGGCAGGCCAGGTTCAAAGAAGGGTGGCTTGCCGATGGCAAGCTGGGCGATCTTGACAGCGTCGACATCGATACCGATGACCTCGTGCCCCAGCTCGGCCATGGCCGACGCGTGCACGGCTCCCAGGTAGCCGCATCCAATGACAGAAATTCTCATTTATTCCTTTCGGTCCTCCCAGAGCATAGTGGGCGCTGCACGTCACCCCAATTCGAGCAGGTTAACAAACGGATGCCGGGCCGTCACGCACGTACCGCCGGTAAAATTTGCGACTCGCCGTGATTCGGGCAGGATTTGCCCGGAGAGTCGCAGATCTACCGGCGTTACGTACCAGCGAATGACGCGCGCGCGGGTTACGCGGTGGCCACCACGCGGCGGCGCTGCAGCCCGGTTTCGGCGAGGCCGGCAAGCAGCACCAGCAGGGCACCGCCGAGCACGCTGCCAAGGTCGACGCCGGTTTTCGCGAGCGACGAAGCGGATGCCGGTTCCACAACGCGCACGCCCAGGTCGAGCACGCGGGTTGATCCGTTCGGTGCCAAGCCGACGACCTGCAGGGTGTGCAGTCCGGCTGCGATGCTCGTGGGCGCGGCGAAGTTCTTAATTACCGGCATAACGTAATAGCGGATGCCGCCCTCGGCTGCGCCTACGCCGTGCGGCCCAGCAGGTACGCGTTCAGGGCGTCGGTCAGCGCCTGATCGGCGGGAAACGGCTCGCCGTCGAGGGCGACCACGGACACGGCGAGGCGCACGCTGGAGACCAGCCAGGCGGCATCCGCGTGGCGAAGTTCCTTGAGCGTGACGTCGCGGTATTCCACGCGTGAACCCTGCGCGCGCAGGTAGTCGAACATGCTCTGCTGCGTGGTGCCGTGCAGAATAGCGCCGCTCGGCGCGGGCGTCACATACTCGCCATTGATGCGCAGCACGACACTTGAGGTCGGACCCTCCATGACGAAGCCGTCGGTCGTGAGAAAGATGGTGTCGTCGGCGCCACGACGGTGCGCCTCGCGAATCGCCGCCATGTTCACCGCATAGCTGAGCGTTTTCGCGCCCATCAGCAGCCAGGGGGCCTTCTCGGCAGCCCCGCGCGGATAGCCGCGGTCGAGAGTGATCACCCGCACGCCGTTCGCGCGCACCGCCGTGAAGTCCGACGCCGCAGCCGCGTGCAACCAGGCCGTGGGCGCCGGACCGTGCTCGACGCCGCGGCTAAGCACGAACTTGAGGGCGATCTCGCCCCGCTGCGGAATGCGCGACACGGCGTAGGCGATCGCGGCCCGCCACTGCTCGGCATTCGGCACCGGAAGCTCGCAGATGCGCGCAGAGTTGCGCAGCCGGCTGATGTGCGGCTCGACCTCCTGCGGGTGGCCGTCGACGACGGCGAGGGTCTCGAAGATTCCGTCGCCGCGCTGGGTGCTCAACTCGCCGACGCGCAGCGCCGGGGCGGTCGATTCCATCTCGTGGAACGTGTCGCTGAAGTCCTGCTGCAGCGAGTCGGCGGGCACGGGGTCGATCAGCAGGGTGAAGGGCAATCTCATGCCCCTGAGCCTACTTCGCGCCCGGCTTGGGTGGGCATCCGCTCCGGTGAAACGGATGCTTCCACCCGGGCCCGCCGCGTCGCCCGCGAGGGGACGCAAGAGCGCGGAAAAGGACGGATTGCGCCCCCTCACAGGCTGGCGGCCTACCTGGGGCCGTCGCGGCGTCGGCGGCCGAGCTGAGGCCGCCTCGGCCAGTTAGCTCTGGAACGCGACGATGGGGTTGGTCGTGGGCTGGTCGGATCCGCCGTTGGGTTCCACGGTGACACCCACCTGGTCGCCGGCGTGCATCGTGCCGTCAAGCACGCGCCAGGCCGTACCATCGCCGGTCGAGTCGAAGGTTCCGGCCGAAGCTGCGCCGTCCCCGTTGATGTACCAGAGTTGATAGTCCTGATCGCTCGGCAGCACGGGCAGTTTGTCAACCAGCACCGCGGAGATTCCAAGTTTGTTCGACCAGACCAGGGTTGCTTCCTGCCCGTTAGCGGTGGTCGTCGCGGCGCGCTGCGAGTCGTCGGCCGCGTTGATCTGGGCGAGTCCGGAGGCCTGCTGGGACTCGAACTGGTTGCTGTTCAGCACCTGACCGAAGAAGGATCCGCCAATGAACAGCGCGACCGCGGCCGCGGCGGCCAGCATGAACTGTGCCGGACGCTTGAACCAGCGGGCCTGGGCCCGCTCGGTTGCCGTTCGGTGCGGGCCGGAGCCGGTACCAAAATTGATGTCCGTGACCGCCGACGCGGAGCCGGCGGGCGCGCCGCCACCGGAATTCGGCGTCGTGGAGGTCGGCCCAGCGGGCAGGGTCGGGGTGGCGATCGGGGCAACGACGGGAGCTGCGTTGGTAACGGAGGCGAGGGCATCCGTTGTGCCGGCCGTAAGCGGCGGAAGCTGCGGGGTCGACGCGAGCAGGGACATGAGGTTCGCCTTGAGCGCGGCGGACGGCTGCACGGGCGCCACGGCGAGGCCGAGGGCCACCGCGGTGTCATTCAACTCGGCAGCCTCGATGCGGGCCCGCTCGGATTCGGCGAGGAGCGCTTCAAAGGTGGCCGTGTCGTCGGCGTCGAGGGCGTGCAGGGCATAAGCGCCAGCCAGATCGGCCGGGTGCTGCTCGTTACGGCCGGTCATGATGCCACGCCCAATTCGTCGCGCAGACGGATGAGGCCATCGCGCAACCGCGTTTTCACGGTGCCCAAGGGAATGTGGAGCATATCGGCGACCTCGCTGTGACTGAACCCGCCGTAATACGCGAGGCTCACAGCCTGACGCTGCAGCTGAGTCAATCGAGTCATCGCCCTCTCCACCCTTTCATGTTCGAGTCGTACTTCAACAGTTTCGGCCACGTGATCGTAGGCAACGGCCAGGTCACGGATTCCAATTTTGGTATCACGGTCGCGTCCGGCCTGCGACGACCGAATTCGGTCGACCGCTCGCCGGTGTGCCATCGTGAGGATCCAGGTGCTCGCGCCACCACGCGTGGGTTCGTACCGCGACGCCGACTGCCAGATCTCCAGGAAAATCTCCTGAGTCACTTCTTCCGACTGTGCGTGGTCGACGAGCAGACGCTTGACCAGGCCAAGCACCCGCGGGGCGATCTGGTCATACAGTTCTCCGAATGCCGATTGGTCGCCGCGGGCCACACGTCCGAGCAACTCCTCCTTGGTGGCAGGGGCTGGCGGCGCGAGGTCTCCGGCGGGATCAACAGTCATGAGATCTAGCATGTCAGGTCTTTTCCCGTTGTATGACTAGGGTTCGGTGCGAAGTCGATAACGGATTGGTCTTGGCGGCAAGCAATTCGCCAAAAGCGGATGCCTGCGGCCGCGCTGCGCCGCCGGGACCGGTATGACGCCTCGCGGGGCTGAAGAAGGTCGGGCCGCAGAGCACCTCTCGGCGCGAGGCCGCTCGAAGCGGCGAATAATGGAACCCGGGATTACTGCGGCCCGACCAGACTCCAGTGTATTCGAGCGGACCGGCCGGCGTCGAATGTTCGCCCGTGGCGCACAGGTTGCGCACGTCCGGGCCCACCTTATGAACACGGGCCCAGTTTATAGACTGGGCCCGTGGACGGGGCCTGGGCCCCGACCACGGTGAGAGGGTGCGAGACCAGACTTGAGCGGCAGCCCCTGCGCGAAGGGCTAGGCCCGCCTACTCCAGGGAGTCGCGGCGCCAGAGGCGCGCGCAGGCGGCGAACTCGGCCGCTGTCGTGGAGAATCGCAGGGCTCGCGTGGTCAGCTCCGACGAGCGGTGCGGTTCGGTCAGCTCGAGATCGTCGGCGATGCTCGCGGCCCCGACGGCGGTGACCCGACAGTAGGCGGCCCCACGATCCAGCGCCACCGCGAAGTCGCCGGTGAACAGTCCGCGCAGAATTTCATCGGCGAGGATCATGATCTCGGCCGGGCCAGTGGGCACGGCGGCGCCCGCGACGAGCGGATCGATCGTGGCGGCGGCATCCGTTCCCCGTTGGTACAGGTACGCGCACCCCTCCGGATCCTGCCGAATCAGCATACGAATGAGATAGATGCGCCAGAGTGCGCCCGGCAGGCTGCGCGGCGTGGCCCGCGACCACAGCTCAGCGACAGCGTCGATTCCGTTTTCGTCGGTGTAGGCGACCAGGCGTTCGACAGTCTCCGGGTCGGGGTCGCTGCGTACTCGGTTGAGTAGCGCCTGCGCGGTCTCGTGCGCGACGCGGCTGATGGCCGCCGGATCGTCGCCGCCCTGGAATGCCTCGAATTTGATCCCCGCGAACAGGGTGGGCTTGTGAAAGTTGTCGGCCACGGCGGGTTCTCCTTCGGGTTCAGACGGCGGTTTTTTGCTGTCCCCCACGCTACCCAGAAAAGCTGAGCGCGAATCCACGGTAGATTAGAACCTACGGGCCTCTAGCTCAGTTGGTAGAGCAAAGGACTTTTAATCCTTGGGTCGTCGGTTCGAGCCCGACGGGGCCCACAATGATCGCGCACGTGGCGCGGCAGATACGCACTGAATCCACTGGTTTCGGTGCGCATTTCTGTTAGAAGGGCGGAGCGCCGAGATTGCCGGTCAAGGTTCGCTCCTGCGCCCCTAGCGCCCGCGTGGCGAAGTCGGCGGCTTCAAGAAAGGCTGTTGCGGCATCTGGTCGAGCCGCTGCTGAAGCGTTTGCTCCCAGGCGACGACAATCTGACGAATGCGCGCAAGTTTGTCACGGCCCCGGTCGGACACATGCACTGTGATTCGTCTGCGGTCGGTAACGGTCGGTAATCGAAAGGCACACGCCGTGTCTTCCAGTGCGTCGACCGTTCGGCTCAGGCTCGCGTTCGCCATACCCGACACCTCAGCTAACTCCCCCATCGTCGGCGAGTCGAGCCTTTCTAGTGTCTCCAAAATTCGCCACTGATTTCGCCAATGCACTCGTCGCGCAGGCATCGACTTCCCGCCTGCTCTATGCGATGACGCGCGACCGCCAGCTGCCCAAATTCCTCGCCAAAGTGACCGAGAAACACAGCGTGCCGGTCAATGCGACATTTTTGGTCGCGGCCATCTCCCTCATCCTCGGACTGTTTCTGACAGTACTGCCGGATGGACTCGGTGCTATCGCGGCCCTGGTCAACTTTGGCGCGCCAACAGCATTCCTGCTGTTGAATGTGTCGGTCGTGTGGTGGTTCATCGTCAAGCAGAAGTCCCGGCGGTGGTTCGTACACCTGATTTTCCCGGTCCTGGGGTTCGTGGTTCTCGCCTTTGTGCTCTACAACGCCCGAGTGTCCGCCCAAATCCACGGCGTGGCCTGGCTGATCATAGGAATTGTGGTCGCGGTCGTACTCTACAAAACAGGTCGCATGACCAATCCCGTCCCCGTGTCCGCACCGAGCGAAACGCGGTAGCGACATGGCCGTACACCAGCCCACTCCGCTCCCCGAACAGTACTCCTACGTGTTCGGGGGGGGCGCGCTCCCCTGCTGAGCGTGCACCCCGGCGACATCGTTGAGGTCAGCACGGAGGATTGCTTCGGCGGACGGGTGGAAACCCCCGAGGATTTTCCCAGTCAAATTGTGCCGTTCAACGAACTTAATCCGGTCTCCGGGCCGATCGAAGTGATCGGCGCGGAACCCGGTGACGTGCTGGCCGTACATTTCGTTTCAATCATCCCGGCGCGCCGGTACGCCATCTCGAGCACCTTCCCGCTCTTCGGCGCTCTCTCAGAGACGCACGAAACAGCGATGCTGCATGAGCCGCTCGAGGAGCGGGTGTGGTTTTACGACATCGATCTGGATGCCTGGACGGCCACTTTTCGCGCCAAGAACTCGGACTACACGCTCGCGCTCCCGCTCGATCCGATGCACGGAACCGTGGGTGTTGCTCCAGCGGGAGGCGAGGTTCGGTTGGTGGTGACGCCCTCCACCCACGGTGGCAATATGGATACCCCTGAAGCGAGAGCCGGAACAACGCTCTACCTTCCGGTCAACGTAGCCGGGGCGATGCTGTCCCTCGGAGATGGTCACGCGCGCCAGGGAGAGGGCGAGGTGTGTGGCACCGGACTTGAGTCGGCCATGAACTCGGTCATCGCCCTGGGCCTCATCAAGGGCGGCGCTTCGGCGTGGCCCCGACTCGAGAACGACGAGTTCATCATGAGTACCGGGTCAGCTCGCCCCTTGGAAGACGCCTTCCGGATCAGCCAGAAAGACCTTGTGACTGGGCATCCGATCTCACCGGTCTCGACACTCTCGATGCGTACCAACTGGTCAGCCAGATGGGACTCGCTCCGGCCGCCAACGTGTGCGATCCCAATTACACGATGTTGGCAAAACTGCCCAAGTGGACTTTGAAGGATACGCAGGCCTACGGCGGAGTTCACGGTCGTTTGCGCACTGCGGCCGTGGAATACCTGGCAGCACGATAGCGCCGCCGTTGTCCCGCAGGTTCGGGTGCCCCGACCTGAGCCTGTGTGGCGGTGACGGCCCCTGCAGCGCTGTCGGGCGAAGGGCCGACCACGCCCTATCAGGCGAACCTAGGCGGTAGGACGGCATTTAGAGCGCGTAGCGGTGACGGATGTGGTGGCGATCGCCGCTCGCCTGCCAGAACTCGATCTCGGTGGGAAGCAGGGCGTAGAGCTGCCAGTCGGGGTTGGACCGTCCGTCGGCGCCGGGGCGCTCCTCCCAGTCCAGAGCGGATGCCTCAGCCGACAACAGAGACACCGCGCCGACCACTCGCACCTGCCTCCCGAGGGCCGCCCAATAGAAGTTCATGGCCGCGCGCGGGTTGGCGGTGAGCTCGCGCCCCTTGCGCGATGTCCGGGTGCTGGCGAAGTGCCAGGCCCCGAAGTCGACGCCCGCGTTCGTGCCCGAGGAAGCCGGCTCGAGGTTTTTCAGAATGAGCATGCGCGACGACACCTCGCCGGTTGCAGTGGACGTCGCGAGGCTGAAGGCGTGCGGCTGGGGCACGCCGACGGCCAGCGCTTGCTCGAGCCATTTGAGAAAGAGGTCGACCGGCGAGGTCGGCGCCGTGGCCGGATCGAAGGCGGGCAGGTCCGCCGGAAAATCGGGCAGGGCCCGTAGGCGTCGACGCAGGGAATCACTCACGCGGCGAGCCTACCCGTATAGCCCCGAGAGATGGCCTGCTTGCTACCCCTTCCGCGGCCCTACCCGCAGCTCCCGCTGCACCAGCAGCGCGAGCTCCCGCAGCAGCACCTGGTCGACGTCGGCGGCCGAGCGGGGTTGCGAGTCAAACACGCACAGGGCGCCGATGCGCTCCCCTGAGGGCGACTCAATGGGAAAACCAGCGTAGAAGCGAATGAGCGGATCACCCTGCACGAGCGGGTTGTCGCTGAACCGGGCGTCACTGCGGGCATCCTCGATAATGAGCGGCCCGTCGCCGTCAATGGTGATCGCGCAGAACGAGCCGGAGCGGGGCAATTCCGGCGCGTCCAGACCCACCCGGGCTTTGTGCCACTGTCGGTCGTGATCAATGATGCTGATCAGGGCAGATTCGGTGTCGAAGAGGCGTTGGGCGAGTACGACCAGCCGGTCGAATCGGGCCTCCGGCGGGGTGTCGACAATGGCGAGAGCGTCGACGGCCGTCTGGCGCGCGCGTTCCTGGCCGGCGGCATCCGATTGGGGTGTCGAAAGGTGGTCGGTGATGCCGACCCGTGCTGAATCCAAGTTGTCGGACATGGCCTCAGCCAGGAGCACGGCCCAGCGGCGATAGTCGTCGGGGGTGCGGTGCCGGTCTGGAGAGAGCGTCGCCGTTGGCGAGAACGGCACGAACGTGGTGCGCGGCGCGTCGGCGGCGAGCCGCTCGCTCACGGCATTGAGGTCGGTGGCTGACCAATCCGCGATGAGGGCGAGTGGGCCCTTGAAGATCTCAATGCTGCGAATGGGCGGAATTCCGAGCACGAAGATGGTCGTACTGCGTGAAGTCTCACGTTCCAGCATCGCGAGCAGGGCCGCCAAACGGTCGCGCCACTCGGTAACGCTGGTGAGATCGAGCGCTTCATTGACGCCGAGTGTGACGACGACGGCGTCGAAGCGGCCAAGCCGGGTGTCGGCCAGGGTGGTGAGCGCGTTCACGGCGGTCATGGTACGGCTGGACAGAAGGTCGATGTCCACGCCGCGGCCGGTACGGGTCGATAGTTCGCGGGCCAGCCAGCCGGGCAGGGCGAGCTGGTGGCTGAGCACACCCCACCCAACGGCCGGTCCGCCGCCAAGAATGAGCACCCGGTCGCTGTCGATTCCAGCGGCGTGGGCCTGTGGTGCGTCGCTCGGTCGGGGCAAGTGGCGGTCTTGGCGCTCGGCTGACGCCGTCCACACTCGCATCAGGGGGCGGAGCGCCCACCGGGTGAGGTCGTGCATTGGAGCCTTTCGTTCTGACCAGTCTCCCCCGCATCAGGGTCAAAAGCGATTCAAAACAGCGCGGCCACCGCGTGCGCGAGCGTGAAAATGGCCAGACCAGCGAGGGCGCCGACCACGGTTCCGTTGATGCGGATGAATTGCAGGTCGCGGCCCACCTGCAGTTCGATCTTCGCGGCCGTCTCTTCGGCGGGCCAGCGCTCCACGGTTTCGGTGATCACTCCGGCGATCTCGTGCCGATAGTTGGCGACGACGTAACTGGCTGTGTCGGCGAGCCAGCGGTCGATGCGGGAGCCGAGGGCGCCATCCGTTGTGAGTCTCTCGCCGACGTCGCTCAGCGTCGAGCGGATGCCGACCCGCAGCGCGCTCGTCGGGTCGCTCAATGCCTCGATGAGCGACGCTTTGACGGCCTCCCAAGTGTCGCCGGCGAACTCCCGCAGCTTGGCATTGTCGAGAATCTCGTCCTTGAGATTTTCGACTTTGGCGATCATGGCTGATTCATATTGCAGGTCGTGCATGACCTCGCTGAGGTACTCGTCGAGGGCTTTGCGCACCGGATGCCTGCGGTCGTTTCGCGCGGACGCCACAAACGCAAGCACCTCCCGGTAGGCCTTGTCGTCGACGAGTTTGTCGACGAAGCCGGGCAGCCACGTCGGCAGCCGCTGCGACACCACGCGCCCGAACGCCTCGGGATGGGCGCGCAACCAGCCGTCGGCGCGGTCGAGCAGCAGGTCGACGGCCGCGTGCTGCTGCCCGCTCGTGACGAGGCGCTCCCCCACCTTGCCCAGGCTCGGGCCCCACTCGGGCTTCACCAAGTGTTCGCGCGCGACGGATTCAATGAGGTTCTTGATGGCGTCGTCGCCGAGCAGGTTGAGCAGGCCCTGGCCGGCGACGGCGAGCTCGTCGGTGAGGCGTTCGGCGTTGGATGTAGTGGTGAGCCAGGCGCCGAGGCGGCGGGACGGCTGCATGGATTCGAGTTTGCCGCGAATGACGGTTTCGGAAAGAAAATTGGTCTCAACGAATTCGCCGAGGCTCGCACCGATCTCGTCTTTGCGGTTGGCGATGATGTTGGTGTGCGGGATTTTTAGCCCCAGCGGGTAGCGAAACAGGGCGGTCACGGCGAACCAGTCCGCGATCGCGCCGACCATGCCACCCTCGGCGGCGGCGCGTACGTATTCGAGCCAGGGGTAGCTCTCCTGCAGGGCGAACGACACCGTGAAGATGACGGCCATGAGGGCGAGCAGCCCGGCCGCGAGGCGCTTCATGCTTCTCAGGGCGGTACGGCGTGCCTGGTCGTTCGGAGATTCTGCGGGGGACGCGGTTTCTGTTGTCGCGCCCGAGGTCTGGTCGGGGGCGACTTGTTCGTTGCCCGGGGTTCTGCTCTGCGCCATGGCTCAAGCCTGCCCGATTGCGGGGCTGCGCGGGTGCACATTTGGGCGCGGCGTGTTCGAGGCCGTGCCCGAGGTGTTCGTGCGTGGGTGTGGCGGCATCCGCTCACCGAGCCGTGAGTTTCATACGCCGACCCGTGAGTCTTCACCCCATGCAAACGATTCAACGAGCTCAAACTCACGGCTCGACGAACGCCGCGGTCACGAACTCACGGCTCGGTGGGGAGCGCCGGACCGATACTCTGAGGGGGTATGCGATTCGCTCGGACCGCATCGCATGCGTCGACGGAGGTGATCTGAGCGTGAAAGCTGGTGTTGCAGCCTCCGTTTCGCACCGGCGCACCGCGCTGCTCGCGCTTCTGGCCCTGGCCGCCCTGGTGCTGAGCGTGCTGGCCATGCACTCCGCCTCCCCCGAGGCCGCCCCGAGCACGGCGGCATCCGCTTTCAAAAGTGACGACGTGATGTTCGCGCCGCAGATGATTCCGCACCACGAACAGGCCGTTGAGATGAGCGATGACCTGCTCACCAAAGACGGCGTCGACCAGGACGTCGTCGATCTGGCGACACAGATCAAGGCCGCGCAGGCGCCCGAGATCGAAACGATGCAGGGCTGGCTCAGCGACTGGGATGCCACCGAGGACGGCATGGCCGGGATGGACCACGGCACCGGCGACATGATGAGCGACGACGACATGATGGAGCTGCAGGACGCCTCGGGAGCGGATGCCGGAGCGCTCTACCTGACCCAGATGATCATGCACCACGAGGGCGCGATCGCGATGGCCAGGGCCGAGCTGAACGATGGGGAGAACGCCGACGCGCTCGCCCTGGCCGAGGCGATCGTGAGCTCGCAGACCGGCGAGATCGCCGTGATGAACGACCTGCTCGCCGCACGCTAGTGACCGTCACGGTGAGCCGTCGTCGGGTATTGACCATTGGGGGCCTCGGCCTGGCCGCAACCGCCATCGGGGCGGGGGCGGCGTGGCAGCTGTGGCCCGACGGTTCGGGCGGCGCGTCGGGCGGGCCCGAGTTCGTGCAGCCGAAGGAACTGTCCAGCTCGGCCGGTGAACTCACGGTGAAATTGGATGCCGCACCCGTTCGAGTTCACCTGCGCCCTTCGACCGTGACGGCCCGGCGCGAGTTGGTGTTCGCCATGGGAATGGGGTCGGGAATGGGCGGCGGCATGATGACGCCCACGATCAACGGGCAGGTTTTCTCGGGCGACCGGGTCGACCTGACTGTGGCGTCGGGCAGCGTTGAGGAGTGGACACTGCGCAACGACAGCGGAATGGCGCATCCGGTGCACCTGCACGTCTGGCCGGTGCAGATCGTGGAGCAGAACGCACGGGCGGTGTCGGCAGCCGTCTGGCAGGACGTGGTGAACGTTCCGCCGCTCGGCCAAGTGCGGGTGCGCATCGCGTTCGACGACTTCGGCGGTCGCACGGGCTACCACTGCCACATTCTCGACCAGAGGACACCGGCATGATGGGCGTCGTCGAATCCCGTTAGCGTGTGCGTTCGGCCCCCTGTGGGTATACCCTTGGGGGGTATAAGTTGCATTATCGAGAGAATCGGCATCGAGGAATGACATGACGCAGCCCGACCTTGGCAGCACGGATCACGAAATGATGGACCACGGGGCCATGAACCACGGAGCCATGAACCACGCCGGCCACGGCGACCATGTCGGGCAGTTCCGGCGCCTGTTCTGGACCATGCTCATCATCGCGGTGCCCGTCGTGGGGTTCAGCCACATGTTCTCTATGCTGGCCGGCTATGCTTTGCCCGATTTCGTGGGGATCATGTGGATCTCTCCTGTGCTCGGCACCGTCATGTACGTCTGGGGCGGCCGCCCCTTTCTCACCGGCGCGGTCAGCGAGCTGAAGGCCCGTAAACCCGGCATGATGCTGCTGATCGCGCTCGCGATCACGGTCGCGTTCCTCGCCTCCTGGGGCGCGAGTCTCGGCCTCATCGACGGCGAGCTCGACTTCTGGTGGGAACTGGCCCTGCTGATCGTGATCATGCTGCTCGGCCACTGGATCGAAATGCGGTCGCTGGCGCAGACATCCACTGCCCTGGAATCGCTCGCCGCCCTGCTGCCCGATGAGGCCGAGCGGGTCGAGGGCGACGAGATCGTCTTGATCTCGCCGAGCGATCTGGTGCTCGGTGACCTCGTCGTGGTGCGTCCGGGCGGGCGAGTGCCGGCCGACGGCCAAGTCACCGAGGGAACGGCCGACGTCGACGAATCGATGATCACCGGCGAATCGCGGCCGGTTCAGCGCTCGGTCGGCGACCAGGTCGTGGCCGGCACGGTCGCGACCGATTCCGCCCTGCGCGTGCGGGTCACGGCGGTCGGCGACGACACGGCGCTGGCCGGAATCCAGCGCCTGGTCAGCGAGGCGCAGAACTCGTCGTCGCGGGCGCAGCGCATCGCCGATCGCGCCGCTGGCTGGCTGTTCTGGTTCGCGCTCGGCTCGGGAGTGCTCACGGCGATCGTCTGGACCGCGCTCGGCCAGCCGCAGGATGCCGTCGTGCGCACCATCACCGTGCTCGTCATCGCCTGCCCGCACGCGCTCGGGCTGGCGATTCCGCTCGTGGTGTCGATCGCGACCGAACGCGCCGCGAAGGGCGGCGTGCTGATCAAGGATCGCCTGGCCCTCGAGAGCATGCGCCAGGTCACGTCGGTGCTGTTCGACAAGACCGGCACGCTCACCAAGGGCGAGCCCACGGTCAGTCACGTTGCTGTTGCCGACCAGGTCGCGAGCAGCGAAGCGGATGCCACGGCTCAGGCCGCGCAGACTGACGCAGATTCGGCTGGCCCGGGTTCGGTCGAGGCGGGCACGTCGGCCCGGGGTTCTGCTTCGGGTTCGGATTCAGCCGCCACTTCACGATCGGTCTCGACACCGATCACCGCCGACGACGTTCTCGCGTGGGCGGCGGCCGTGGAGGGTGACAGCGAGCATCCGCTTGCCCGTGCTATCGTCACGGCGGCGCGAAACCGCGAGCTGACCGTGCCGCGCGCGACCGAGTTTCACACTGCCGCGGCGGTCGGGGTGACCGGTCTGGTCGACGGGCACAGCGTGAGCGTCGGCGGTCCGAGCATGCTCGACGAACACGGAGCCCGGCCGCTGCCTGAGACCGTGGCCTGGCAGCGTCAGGGCGCGATCATTCTGCACGTGCTGCGCGATGGCGTGGTCGTGGGCGCGATCGGTCTGGCCGACGAGATTCGCGAAGAGTCGCGGCAGGCCGTGGACGCGCTGCACCGGCTGGATATCGAGGTGGTCATGATCACCGGCGACGCCGAAGCGGTCGCCCAGTCCGTGGCCGCCGAGCTCGGCATCGACCGGGTGTTCGCGGGGGTGCATCCGGAAGACAAGGCGCGTAAGGTAGCCGAGCTGCAACACGAGGGCCGCCGCGTGGCCATGGTCGGCGACGGGGTGAACGATGCCCCAGCGCTCGCGCAGGCCGATGTCGGCATCGCGATCGGCGCCGGAACCGACGTGGCGATCGCGTCGGCCGGCGTCATTCTCGCGAGCGACGATCCGCGTTCGGTGCTCTCGGTCATCGAGTTGTCGCGGGCGAGCTACCGCAAGATGAAGCAGAACCTGTGGTGGGCGGCCGGCTACAACCTGCTGTCGGTTCCGCTCGCTGCGGGCGTGCTCGCCCCGATCGGGTTCGTGCTGCCGATGGAGATCGGGGCGCTGCTCATGTCGGTGTCGACGGTGGTAGTGGCGCTGAACGCGCAGCTGCTGCGCCGTCTCGACCTGCGGCCCGAGGCGAGTGTGCAGGTGCGGTAGCGCCGCGCTGACGCATCCGCTCACCGGGCCCACCTTATGGTTAGGGGCCCAGTTTATAAACTGGGCCCCGTCCGCAATGCGACGTGCGCGACACGGGTCAGTGGCAGTGACCACCGGATGCCGGGGGCACGTTAGCGGGGACGTCCAGCACTGGGCTGCGGTCGAAGAAGCCGTCGGGGCGCAGCTTGAAGCCCACGGTGTCGACCGGCATGATCGGCCAGTCCTCGACCCGCGGAAAGTGGGTGAGGCCGAAGGTATGCCAGAGCACGATGTCCTCGCCGTCGATCGCTCGGTCGGCCGCAATGTAGGCGGGCAGCCCGGCGCCGCCGGCGTGCTGGTTGACGAAGTCACCGGTGGGATAGCGTTCGTCTTCGGCGAAGCGGGTGACCCAGAGGCCCTTGGTGGCGAACGCCGCGCGCTGGGCCACCGACGACTCCGGGTCGGCCAGCAGCACGGGCAGCCCCTGCGGGTGCAGCTTGTACGCGACGGGTTCGCCGAGGCGATTGAGGGAATTGGGGTTGGAGACGTGCCAGGTGCGGCCGATGGCGGCATCCGCTTGTCTGACGCCCTCGAGCTCGGTGGCGAGCACGGTGCGCTGGCGGGTGAAGGCGTTGCCGCGCTCGTTGCCGGGGCCTATCGGAACGCGCACGACGTCTTCTTCTTCGACCCGGTTGGTGTCGCCGTCGAGGGCCATGTCGAGGCGGGCGCTGAACAGGTGCTGGTGAAAGGGGGCGCCGAGACCGGGAGCGATTTCGGAGGCGTAGGGATAGCCCTTGCCGGCGTAGGCGCTCGTGAAGACGACGCCGGTGGCCTTCGCCTCGAATTCGATGGTGCCGTCGAGGTAGAGGTACCAGTAGAAGCCGTAGTCGTAGTTGCCGACGGTGGTGAAGAAGCTGATGACGAAGCGGCGGTTGCGGCGGGTGTATTCGATGCCGCTCCACAGGTCGCTGTGCTTGGCGAGGATGCTCCAATCCTCTTCGTGCATGCAGATACCGTTGCGAATCTCGCGCGGGTTGCCGAAGCCGTCGGTGATGACCGGGCTCAGGTAGGTAATCTCGCCGAGGCAGTCGCAGCCGAGTTCGAGCGAGTTGGCGTACTGGCCGACGAGGTATTCGCCGGTGTCGAAGTAGTTCTGCCAGGACCGCACGGGGGCCGGATCGCCATACGGCACGACCATCTCCGCGATCGACGCACGACGGATGATGGAGCGTGTCTTCGCGCCGTCGCGAAAGCCGATGTTGTGCAGCACGACGCCCTCGCGCACGTCGAAACCCACGTCGAGGCTCCATTTCTCCCACTCGATGTGGTTGCCGCCGGTGACGGTAAAGCTCACGCCATCGGGCTGGGTGATACTGATCGGCTTGAGCGTTTCGCGCAGCGGGCCGGTGAGGGCGGGATCGGTGAAGTTGCCGTGTTCGGCGGGGATGGGAACGACGCCGAAGTCGAGCACCTGGTCCACGGTCTTCGCGACGATGTCGACGTAGGCGACGAGGCCGTCGATCGGGTGGGCCCAGGCGCTGTCCTCCGGAAAGTTCTGCACGAAGGCGAGGCCGCGCAGAATGCGGCGGCCCTTCTCGTTCGGGTATTCGAATACCCCCGCGGAGAGGGGAGCGACGCGCACGGTGGCCACGTCGAGGCCGCGGGCTGCGAGTGCGGCCCGCCAGCGGGCATCCGTTGTGAGGAGGTCTTCGACGGCGCCGAATTCTTCCTCGAGCACGGGCAGTTCACCGGTGAGCGCGGTGTCGAGGGTGACGCGGGACTCGACGGTGCCGTGGGTCGCCGAGACGATCACGTCGGTGGGGGCTGCGCCGGACACGTCGTGCAGAAAGACCCGAAAGCGACGGTTGATCTCGGTGGCACCTCGCGGCGGGTCGAGCAGGCCGAGATAGGCAACCCGAATACTGTCGCCGAACAGGCCGGCGTCGGCCAGAATCGTGCGCACGGTTTGCAGTTCCTGCGCGGTGGGAAGTGCAAAGTCGGTGACGATGTCGGCAGTCTCGGCGGTGAGCATTGCGTCTCATTTCCTGGATCGGCCCGGCGGTTGCAGCTCCGGGGATTTATTTCCTATGGTTGTAGAATATAAATGGTCAGCGCTGCTGCTGGCAAGCCTTTCGAGAATCTTTCTGACAAGCTGATGCTCCCAGCTCTAACCGCACCACCAGAAGAGGGCCAATGCCGAAAGTCGTCGATCACGACCAGCGTCGCGTCGAGCTGGTCAATGCCACCTGGCGCATCATCGCCCGGCACGGCATCGAGGGCGCGACCCTGCGCGAGATCGCCACCGAGGCCGGATTCGCCAACGGCGCACTCAAACCCTACTTCGGCACCAAGGACGACCTGCTCACCTTCGCCTTCGGGCACGTGTTCAGCCAGACCAACCTGCGCATCGAGCGCGGGGCCGCTGGCCTGACCGGGCTGGCCGCCGTGCGCGCCTTCTGTCACGAAATTCTTCCGCTCGATGAGACGCGTGTGAGCGAGGCGCGCATCGTGATTCCGTTCTGGCAGAAGGCGCTGACCAATGCGGCCAAGGCGCAGCTGCACGATGAGTCGATGCTGCAGTGGCGCCTCGCGCTGCTCGGGCACTTGGCCGAGGCACGCGCAGCCGGCGAGATGCACACGGCTCTTACCGACACGGATGTCGTGGGTCACCTCCTGAACGTGCTGCTCGGCGCGCAGATCACCGCTGCGCTCTCCCCCGACGAGCACGCCCCGGAACAGCTCGTGGCCCAGCTCGACGGCTACCTGCACCTGCTTTCGACCGGAGATTAGCGCTCTGGGTTGCTCGGTTGCCACAAGCTGCCCGCGCAAGCGGATGGGCGCGCCCGACGCTCATGAGAGCGCCCGAAACGGGCAGCCGCGCGCGCAGCCGTTGGCAGCGCCAACGACGGGCCAGGCTCACTGTGTGGGCGCGTCATCCTTCGATTGGGACCGTGAGACCCGCACCGGAAGCAGAGTCCACAGGAAAGCGGAACCGCAGGCAGCCGACAACGCCAGGAGTGCGCCCTGGTCGAAGACCACGCCGAACACGGCGAACAGGGCGGCGGCGGCCAGAGATACCCACCCGACTCGATTACGGATCAGCTGAGCAGCGGCCAAGCGAGCATCGTCATCCATTTTTTCGCTCCACTCGCGACCGGTCAATCACTCTCCGGATACTAGCCAGTTCCGTCGATCTGCGTGCAGATCTATTTTCGCCGAGTGTCGAAAAAAAATGACAAGGGAGCCGTGCAGGACTACATTGGCTCCAGACGATCATGAAACTCCCCCCGAGGGCCGATCTGGTCAGGACCCGGCGAAGGAGCTGCTTGTGACGATGACGGTTGTGAACTCGGTAACGGGCGCCGCAGGCACGAGCACCATGCCACCCGAGGACACCGTTCCGCTGACCGCCCCAACCGACCGAGTGCAGTGCGCCATCGCCGACTCCTTCTCGCAGTGGCGCACCCTCGTGTCGCAGTCATTCGTTCCGCTCGAGGTGCGCAGTGCCTCCCGTAGCTTTCACGGCACCTTGCGCTCGCGCGTGCTCGACGAGCTCTCCATCGTCGAGGTCACCGCCAACGGGCACCAGGTGATTCGCACACCGTCGCTGATCGCGGCATCCACTCGACAGTATTTCAAGCTGAACCTGCAACTGACCGGCACCGGCTTGCTCGTGCAGGACAACCGCGAGGCCACCCTGCGCCCCGGCGACCTGGCCGTGTACGACACCAACCGGCCATACACGCTCGAGTTCGAGAAGGACTTTCGCACTCTCGTGCTCATGTTTCCGCACGACGTACTCGACCTGCCGGCTGATTCGGTGGGCCAGCTCACCGCCGTGCGGCTGCCCGGCGACGCCGGACTCGGCCGCCTGATCAGCCCATTCATGGTGCAGCTCGCGGAAAACCTCGACGTGCTTTCCGGCGCGAGTGGGCACCGCCTCGCCTACAACGCCGTCGACCTGATCGCGACCATGTTCGAGAGCGAACTGAACCTGCGCCGCGACCCGGTGGCGGGGGCGCACGGCGACCTGCTGGGGCGCATCCGCTCGTATGTGGATGCCCACCTGGGCGACCCGGAGCTGTGCCCGGCGAGCATCGCGAGCGCCCACTTCATCTCGACCCGGCACCTGCACAACGTTTTTCACGAGGCCGACAACACCGTGGCGAGCTGGATCCGCACCCGCCGGCTGGAGCACTGCCGCCGCGACCTACGCGACCCCATTCTTGGAGACCGCTCGGTGGGCACCATCGCCGCTCGCTGGGGCTTCGTCGACGCCGCGCACTTCAGCCGCATCTTTCGCACGGCTTTCGGCGAAACGCCGAGCACCTACCGTCGCGTCTGAGCCCGCTTTCGCGGTCGCGCGGCACGCTTCGTCGGCGTGCGCCTCGACGGCAGGCAACCGTCACAGCATGCGCAATTCGACAACTGCGGTGCCGCAAATGGCAAACGGTTTGGCCCAGAGATTGCCACGCTGATAGCCACAGGTGAAGCGGATGCAGCGTGCATCCGTTTTGCGCACCCGACCTCTTACTCAACGAGGAGTAGCCATGACCCAGACCAAGCCCGACCAGGCGACAGCACCGGAAACGGCCCTGCACAAGGGCCGACTCGGCGTTCTCGGCATCGTCTTCTTCGTGGTCGCGGCCGCGGCGCCCCTCGTGGGCATGACCGGCGCGGTGCCCGTGGCGATCGTGCTCGGCAATGGCGCGGCGGCCCCCGGCGCCTACGTGGTTGTCGGACTCACCCTGCTGGTGTTCAGCGTCGGCTACGCCGCGATGAGCCAGCGCGTCACCAATGCCGGTGCGTTCTTCGCCTACATTGGCCGGGGCCTGGGTCGCCACCTCGGCACCGCATCGGCGTTCGTGTCAATTCTCGCCTACCTTGCCGTGCAGCTGGCCATCTACGGATTCTTCGGCGCCCTCATGGCCGGCCAGGTGGGCGTGCTCCCCTGGTGGGCCTGGTCGCTCATCTCCTGGGGCATCGTGACCCTGCTCTCCCTGCTCAGCGTCGACGTCGGCGCCAAGGTGCTCGGCGTGCTCATGCTGCTCGAACTGACCGCGCTCGTGGTCACCGCGGTCGCCATCCTGCTCGACGGCGGGCCGGAAGGAATTAACTTCTGGGCCTCGTTCAACCCCGCCGCCATTGTTGCCGGCGGCCTGGCCGGCTCGGCCGGCATCGCCTTCGCGTTCGCCTTCGCCTCCTTCATCGGCTTCGAGGCCACCGCCATCTACGGCGAAGAATCCAAGGACCCGAAGACCGTCGTTCCCCGCGCCACCTACCTCGCCGTCGTCGTCATCACCGTTCTGTTCGGCCTGACCGCCTTCGCTATGGTGACCGGCATGGGCGCATCGACCGTGGTTGAGAAGACCGTCGAACTCTCGACCGTCGCGGGCGTTCCTTTGGCAGACCCGGCCGCAGTGCTGTTCGCACTCGCGACCCAATACGTGGGCCCGTGGATGGCGACGCTCATGAGCATCCTCGTGCTGTCGAGCCTGTTCGCCGGGCTGCTCGCCTTTCAAAACGCCGCGAGCCGCTACCTGTTCGCGCTCGGTCGCGGCGGCGCGCTGCCGGGGCCGCTCAGCACGGTCAACGGTCGCGGCGCGCCGAGCACGGCGTCGCTCGTCACGTCCGTCATCACCGGCGTCGTGCTCGTGGTGTTCGCGGTGTTCCAGCTCGACCCGGTACTCAACCTGTTCTACTGGTTCAGCGGGCTCTCGGTGATCGCCATCGTACTTATCGAGATTCTGGTCAGCATCGCGATCATCGCGTATTTCCGCCGCAACAAAGGCACCGAGAATATCTTCCAGACGGTGATCGCCCCGGTTCTCGCCACGTTCGGCCTGCTGCTCGGCGAATACCTGCTGATGAGCCACTTCGGACTGCTCGCCGGCACCGTGGCCGACGGCGTTGACCCGACCACCACCTCCTGGGGCCTCAGCACCATCGGCTGGGTGCTCGTGGCTCTGCCGTTCGCGTTGCTGATCGGCGGCTATATCTTCTCCCGGCTGCGCAACCACGAGAACGATGATCTGGTGCGGGACGTGCTGTCCTAGCTGCGACATCCACTTGGTGAGTGCCTGCGGCCTTCGAGCCGCAGGCACTCGTCGTTGGTGGAACGGATTCCTGGCCGCGCGCCGAGCCGTGCGCGAGGTGTCCCGCGAATCGGACTGGTGGGCATACACACGTGGCATTCTTCCTCCACCCCCAGCGGATGCCTACCCGACGCGCAGGCGGTGACTCGCCTCGATGCGCTGGCCCCAGAACGTACCCACGATGATGAGCGCGGCCCCGGCGGCGCCGATCAGGCCGAGGGTTTCGCTGCCGAGCGACACCCCCACGAGCACCGCCCAAATTGGCTCGGTTCCCATGAGCAGGCTGGCCCGGGCCGCCGACGTGCGGCGAATCGCCCACATCTGCGCGAGAAACGCGAACACGCTGCAGGCCAGGCCGAGGTAGAACACGCCGATCCAGGCGGCCAGGTTGAAGGTCGTGACGGCGGTGACGAGGCCGGGAAGATCGAACGCGGTGAAGACCGCCGCCCCGACCAGCGCCTGCAGCAGGGTCAGAGTGATGGTGCTGTCGCTGCGGCCCCGAACGAGGTGGCCCATCATGGTGACGTGCAGGGAGCGCACGACCGCCGCCGCGAGAATGAGCAGGTCGCCCACGTTCGGCTGCGCGAATCCGTTGCCGGAGACGAGCAGCGCTACCCCCACGACCGCGAGCACCGCCGCCACGAAGAAGGGGCGCGGCAGCCAGCGGCGGGCCGCCACCGACTCGAGTACCGGGGTCATGATGATCGTGAGGCTGATGATGAGCCCGGCGTTCGTGGCGGAGGTGAACGCCACACCTTGGGTCTCGAGCCAGAGGATGCTCGCCTGAGTGACCCCGAGCAGCAAGCCCACCCCGAGCGCCCGCCGGGTCGGAAGGCGTTCGCGCCGCACGACCCAGACGATCACGAGGGCCAGCGCCGCGACCAGAAAGCGCAGCGCGAGCACGGCTGACACGCTCGCCTGCTCGGTCAGCATCTTTGCGCTCAGGTAACTGCCACCCCAGACCAAGGCCACGAGCAGCAGCACGAGGTCGACGCGGTAGCGTCCCAGGTGCGGCAGCAGAGTACGGCGGGTCAGAACGGAAGTCATGAGGCAATGGTGCGCGACGGCATCCGTTAAGTCTAGACACCATTTTATAAACGGATGCTTTAGCCTGAGCTTATGGAATTGCGCCAGCTTGCCGTACTACGGGAGCTCGGCGAGCGCGGAAGCGTCGCCGCTGTGGCCCGCGCCCTGCACGTGTCGTCGTCGGCGGTCTCGCAGCAGCTCAGCGCCCTCGAGCAACGTGCCGGCGTCAAGCTCACCGAGAAACACGGCCGGGTGCTCCGGCTGACCCCTGCCGGCGTCGCCCTGGCGAGCGCCGCCGCCGACGTCTCGACCGCGATGGCCCGGGCCGACGAGGCCGTGGCCCGGTTTCAAAACGACCCCGGCCTGCCGGTGACCGTGAGCGCGTTCCACAGTGCCGGGCTGGCCTGGTTCGGCCCGCTGCTGAACCGAATGCACTTGAGTGGCGGCCCGACCGTGGGCTGCGGCGACGAGGATGTGCCGCGGGAGCGTTTTGCGGCGCTCGTCGCCGACTATGACCTGGTGATCGCGCACCGGGTGCCGCACGATCCGGCCTGGCCGAATACCGTCGCGGTCACGCCGTTGCTGTTCGAGCCGCTGGATGTGGCCGTGCCGGTCGGGCATCCGCTGGCCGAAAAGGTATCGCTCACCCTCGACGATATTCGAGACGAGCCGTGGGTCACCGGTCACGTTGGGTTTCCGCTCGCCGAGGCGGTGAACGTGGTCGCGGCGGCGGCCGGTCAGCCGCTGCGCATCGCGCATCGGATCAACGAGTTCTTCGTGGCGACGTCGGTTGTGGCGACCGGGGCGGCCATTGCGCTGCTGCCGCGCTACACAATGGCGCCGCGACAGGGCGACGGAGTCGTGCTCGTGCCGTTTCGGGGCCTCACTGTGGGGCGGCAGATCGACGTGTTGAGCCGCCCGGAAACGCTCGCCCGCGCCTCGGTGCGCAGGGTGCTGGCCGAACTCGTCGACGTGGCCGGGCAGCGTTAACGCAGCTCAAGCCCGTCATGACGGATGCCCCAGCGCACGATCCACTGCTCCCCCGGTTCTACCCAGTGCAGGCCGGCCCCGGAGTTGAACGCATCGGCGGGAGCGGTCATCGGCTCGATCGCGATCGCGAGGCCGCGCACCGGCTCGCCCGCACCCTGCGTGACCGGAAAGATGCGCGGCGTGAACACCTGCACGTAGCGCATGCTTTCATCGCCCCAGAGGGTGAGGCTTCGGCCATCCGGCGCGGTGAGGGTATGTTCGGCACCGACTCCGACGCCGCCGAAGCCGTCGTCGAGGTCTAGATCCCCGACCAGGGCGCCCGCGCGCAGGTCGAAGCGGGTGCCGTGCACCGGGGTCTCACCAATGGGGTTGAGGCGGTCGTCGACGTCGAGGTGGGTCGCGGCATCCACGCGCACGATGAGGTCGCCCGTGGGCACGTCTCCGATCTTCAAAAACGGATGCGCCCCCACGGCCACCGGCGCGGGCTCCGCTCCCACGTTGCGCACCCGATGCGTGACCTCGAGCCCGCTGGAAGTGAGCGCGTAGGTCACCTCGGTCTCAAGGTGAAATGGGTAGCCGGACTGCGGAAAGACCGTCGCCGCCAGGGTTACCGTGTCTGTGCTGCGCGATACCTCCCGGTACGGCGCGAAGCGCAGCAGCCCGTGGCTGGCGTTCTGCTTGGCCGGCTCAGTGAGAGCGAGCTGGCGGGTGATTCCGTTCTGAGTCCATTTGCCGTCACGAATGCGATTGGGCCAGGGCACGAGCACAACTCCGGCCGCCATCGGCGGTTGCACTGACTCGTCGAAGGTCTCCACCAAGTCTATGCCATTTACGGAATATGCGCGCAGTCCCGCCGCGACCTCGGTCACGACGGCGCGAGCGGGGCCGCTCGGGGTTTCGCGGGTCAACTCATACTGGATTCCGGTGGGTGCACGCATCCGCTCAGTGTATTGCGGGCGGGGCCGGGCATGCCCGACGCGATATAGCACCGACCCGAGCCACTGCGGGGTCGCAGGTGCAAACCGAGCCGAGTGGCGCCATCCCTCGGCAGTAGGCTGACGCGTATGACTGCTGACAACGCCGCCCGAATCATCGTCCTGCCGAACACACCGGCTCCAACCATCGCCGAGACCGCGTTCGTCGCTCCCGGCGCCGTGATCGTCGGCAACGTCACCCTCGCCGACCGGGCCAGCGTCTGGTACAACTCCGTGCTGCGCGCGGAACTTGCGCCGATCACGATCGGCGCCGACTCGAACCTGCAGGACAACGTCTCCTGCCACGTCGACACCGACTTTCCGCTCACCCTCGGCACCGGCGTCTCGGTCGGGCACGGCGCAGTGCTGCACGGCTGCACCATCGAGGACAACGTCCTCGTCGGCATGGCCGCGACCGTTCTGAACGGAGCCATCATCGGCACCGGATCGCTCGTGGCCGCCGGAGCCGTCGTGCTCGGCGGCACCGTTGTTCCCCCCGGTTCGCTCGTGGCCGGTGTTCCCGCCAAGGTGCGGCGCACGCTGACCGACGAGGAGATCGCGAGCATCCGGCACAACGCCACGAGCTACCTGGCACACACCGAGCTGCACCGCGCAGCCGTCGCCCAGCAGTAGCGCAGGAGCCGAGCGGGTGCCGCGCCGGCCTGAATGTCGCCCCCCATACCGGAGGCGTCGTTCACAACTGCGGAAATTCCCGTTTCGAGCGGGCGAGACGCCCTGATTTCGCACAAATATTTGCGAAGTTTCCGCAGTTACGCACACTTACTCCGGTACCACAGCTGGCGTTACGCCAGCAGGGACTGCTCGGCGGCCTTCACTACGTTGGAGAGCAGCATGGCGCGGGTCATCGGGCCGACGCCGCGCGGGTTCGGCGACAGGTGCCCGGCCACCGAGGCCACATCGGGGTGTACGTCGCCGGTCAGGCGGCCCTTGCCGGTGACCGGGTCCGTCACGCGGGTGACTCCCACGTCGAGCACGGCGGCACCCGGCTTGATCCAGTCGGCCTGAATCAGGTGCGGCACGCCAACGGCGGCCACGACGATATCGGCCCGACGCACTTCGCCGGCAAGGTCGACCGTGCGCGAGTGGGTCAGCGTGACGGTCGCGTCGAGGCCCTTGCGGGTGAACAGCAGGCCGAGCGGGCGCCCCACGGTGAGGCCGCGGCCGACCACGACGACCTTCTGGCCCACGATCGGCACGTCGTAACGACGTAGCAGCTCGACGATGCCGGCCGGGGTGCACGGCAGCGGTGAGCGCAGTTCGCCCTCGATGCCGAGCACGAGCCGCCCGAGGTTGGTCGGGTGCAGGCCGTCAGCATCCTTCGACGGATCGATAAGCTCAAGCATCGCGTTCTCGTTATGACCAACGGGCAACGGCAGCTGGATGATGTAGCCCGTGACTTCGCGACTGTGATTGAGGTCGTTGATCGCCGCGCGCACGTCGGCGCTCGTCGCCGAGCCGGGCAGGTCGATGCGCAGCGACTCGATGCCGACCTCGGCGCAGTCGCGGTGCTTGCCCGCCACATAGGTCTCAGAACCCGGGTCATTACCCACGAGCAGGGTTGCCAGGCCGGGCACGACGCCGTGCGAGCGCAGCGCCGCGATGCGGTCCCGCAGCTCGGCCTTGATGTCGGAGGCGGTCTTGACCCCGTCGAGTGTGATTGCCGTCATCGTGGATCCCTACTGTTGTGGTTCAGTTCGGTGCCGTACTTCGGTTCGCTTGGACGGGGCCTGAGCCCCGTCCAGTGGTGATTACCGGGTGCTTGCCGGGTTCATCGCAGGCGGGCGACAGCGGATGCCCAGCCGAGCGGCCGGCGACATCCATCTGCGAGAGCGGATGCCGCGGGCCAGTCAGCGGCATCCGCTTCGACGAAAGTTACTGCTGCAGGCCGGAGTAGAGCGGAAACGCCTGCGTCAGAGCGCCGACGCGGGTGCGGAGCGCTGCGATGTCGGCGCCGGGCTTGAGAGCCTCGGCGATGACGTCGGCGACCTCAGTGAACTCGGCGTCGCCGAATCCGCGGGTGGCCAGGGCGGGCGTGCCGATGCGGAGGCCCGAGGTGACCATCGGCGGGCGCGGGTCGAACGGAACCGAGTTGCGGTTCACGGTGATGCCCACCTCGTGCAGGGCATCCTCGGCCTGCTGGCCGTTGATCTCGGAGTGGCGCAGGTCGGCGAGCACGAGGTGCACGTCAGTGCCGCCGGTGAGCACATCGATGCCGTGGGCACGCGAGTCGTCGGCGGTGAGACGGTCGGCGAGGATGCTGGCACCGCGCAGGGTGCGCTCCTGGCGTTCCTTGAACTCGGGCTCGGCGGCGAGCTTGAACGCGGTCGCCTTGGCGGCGATCACGTGCATGAGCGGGCCGCCCTGCTGGCCGGGGAACACGTTCGAGTTGAGTTTCTTGGCCAGGGCCATGTCGCGCGAGAGAATGAACCCAGAGCGCGGGCCGGCGAGGGTCTTGTGCACGGTGCTCGACACGACGTCGGCGTAGGGCACGGGCGAGGGGTGCAGGCCGGCGGCGACGAGTCCGGCGAAGTGGGCCATGTCAACCCAGAGCAGCGCGCCGACCTCATCGGCGATGGCGCGGAAGGCCTCGAAGTCGAGGTGGCGCGGGTACGCCGACCAGCCGGCGATGATGACCTTCGGCCTGCTCTCGAGCGCCTTGTCGCGCACGACATCCATGTCGACGCGGAAGGTTTCCGGGTCGACGCCGTAGGCGACCGGGTTGTACAGCTTGCCCGAGAAGTTGAGCTTCATGCCGTGGGTGAGGTGGCCTCCGTGGGCCAGCTCGAGGCCGAGAATCGTGTCGCCGGGGGTGGCGATGGCGGAGAGCACTGCCGCGTTGGCGGTGGCGCCAGAGTGCGGCTGCACGTTCGCGTAGGCGGCGCCGAAGAGGCTCTTGGCGCGGTCGATGGCGAGCTGCTCGGCGACGTCGACGTACTCGCAGCCGCCGTAGTAGCGGCGCCCCGGGTAGCCCTCGGCGTACTTGTTGGTGAGCACGGAGCCCTGCGACTGCAGCACGGCGCGCGGAACGAAGTTCTCGCTCGCGATCATTTCGAGGTAGTCGCGCTGGCGACCGAGCTCCTGCTCGAGCACGGCGGCGATCTCGGGGTCAACGACCGAGAGCGGTTCGTTGAAGGTTGACTTCAAGACAGTGGCGGAATCAGGCACGGAGTTCTCCTTATATATGGATGTTGCGGCCCAGGCGTGCGGCCACTAACCGTGTCAGTCGCTCCCCGATGGTGACCCATCTTCGTGCTACGCCAGTTGCGACCCGATTAGTATATCAGCGGATGCCCGCGCCCGCCGCCCAAAGATCCGCTCGCGCCTCGTGGCACGCGTCCAGGAAGCTGGCACTGGTTGCAACGCCTGCCAGCTTCGGGGGCACGTGCCGTGAATCTCGAAGGCCGGGAATAGCCGCGCAGGTTCTACCGTTACGATAGATATACATGCAGACGCATAGAAAGTTGGAGGATGGCATGCAGTTCGGAATCTTCACGGTCGGGGACATCACCAGCGACCCCACCACGGGCGACACCCCCACCGAGAACGCCCGGATCAAAGCCATGGTCGCCATCGCGCAGAAGGCCGAGGAGGTCGGTCTCGACGTCTTCGCCACCGGCGAGCACCACAACCCGCCGTTCGTGCCGTCGTCGCCGACCACCATGCTCGGCTACATCGCCGCGAATACCAAGCGCATCATCCTCTCCACCGCGACCACGCTGATCACCACGAGCGACCCGGTGAAAATCGCCGAGGACTTCGCCATGCTGCAGCACCTCGCCGACGGCCGGGTGGACCTCACCCTGGGCCGCGGCAACACCGGCCCGGTCTACCCGTGGTTCGGCAAGGACATCCGCGAGGGCATCCCGCTCGCGCTGGAGAACTACGCCCTGCTCCGCCGGCTCTGGCGTGAAGACTTCGTCGACTGGGAAGGCCAGTTCCGCACCCCGCTGCAGGGTTTCCAATCCACCCCGCGCCCGCTCAACGGCGTGCCCCCGTTCGTCTGGCACGGCAGTATCCGCAGCCCCGAAATCGCCGAACAGGCCGCGTACTACGGCGACGGATTCTTCTCCAACCACATCTTCTGGCCCGCCTCGCACACCGCGAAGATGGTGCAGTACTATCGCCAACGCTTCGAACACTACGGCCACGGCACCGCCGCACAGGCCATCGTCGGGCTCGGCGGCCAGGTGTTCATGAGCAAGAACTCGCAGGATGCCAAGCGCCACTTCCGCCCGTACTTCGACAACGCCCCGGTCTACGGCAACGGCCCGAGCATGGAGGACTTCACCTCGCAGACCCCGCTCACCGTGGGCAGCCCGCAGGAAGTCATCGACCGTACCCTCGGATTCCGCGACTACGTCGGCGACTACCAGCGCCAGCTCTGGTTGATGGACCACGCCGGCCTGCCGCTGAAGACTGTACTCGAGCAGCTCGACCTGCTCGGCGAAGAGGTCGTGCCCGTGCTGCGCCGCGAGTTTGCGAAGAACCGCCCGGTCGACGTACCGGATGGCCCCACTCACGAATCCCTGCGCCTCGCCGCCCACACTCCGGTTGCCGCTACGACCGCGCTGCCTGACGACCTCGACACCGCCGCCGCCATCGCACCCGCCCGAACCGGCGCCGCCTTCGGCCTCACCCGCACCACGCAGACCGGAGCCTGAGATGACCACGACCGAGCGCACCCTCGCGGTCGTTTCGGCCGGCCTGAGCCAGCCGTCATCAACTCGGCTGCTCGCCGACAAGCTCACCGCTGCCACCGTGGCGCGGCTGACCGACGAGGGTGTCACGACCCAAGTGGTGACCTACGAGCTGCGCGACTACGCGCAGGACGTGATGAACAACATGCTCACCGGTTTCGCCAGCCCGCGGCTGCAAACGATGATCGAGGCCGTCACCGCGGCCGACGGCCTCATCGCCGTCACACCGATCTTCACGACCAGTTACAGCGGCCTGTTCAAGACGTTCTTCGACGTGATCGACAACCGCTCTCTCACCGACCAGCCGGTTCTGATCGGCGCGACCGCGGGAACGGCCCGGCATTCCCTGGCCCTCGACTACGCGCTGCGCCCTATGTTCACCTACCTGCACGCCGTTGTCGTGCCCACCTCGGTGTTCGCCGCCTCGGAGGACTGGGGCAGCGGCGACGGCGGAGTGGACAGCCGGCTGGCCACCCTGCCCGCCCGCATCGAGAGGGCGGCCGGTGAGCTGGCGACCTTGGTGGCCGCGTCGGACCGGTCGAGCCGCGTGCCCGACCCGTTCGAGCTGCCGGCCGGCTTCAACCCTGCCGGTTTCAGCCCGTCTCGATAGTCACGGCACTCGTTCCAGGTCATGGCACCCCTACGTAGAGTGCCCTGATCTCTAACCGGTGCCGCGACGCGGGCAGGTACGTCAGCAGCCGGGTCCGCGAGGGTTGGCGTTGCAGTCTTCGGCCACGAGCACAGTGGATTCCGTCGCCGCGACCACGGCGAACGGCGCGGAGGGTACGGTGACGATGCCGTCGACGGGTCGCCAGCCCTGGTCGCCGAAGCTGTAGTCGGCGCGGTAGTCGACAGTGAGGGTGACCGAGTAGCTGCCTCTCGCGGCGTACTTGTGGCTAGTGGGGGTGCTGGAGAATTCGGTGAGGCCGAGGTCGGCCCAGCTCGCCCCACCGTCGGCGGATACCGCTGTCGTGCCGTCGCCGTAGTCCCAGCGGTAGCCGATCGGCGTGAACATCACCTGGGCCGGTTCGCCCAGCAGTAGTCCTTCGCCGATCTGAGCGGATGCCCCGGCCCAGAAGTTCGCGGCCAGCCCAACGATCGCCCAGCCATTGGGCTCCATGCCGGTGGGGGCGGGGTAGGCGGGAAAGTTCTGCAGGTCGGAGACCCGCACGATGGTGTCGGGAGAGCATCCGGCGCACGGGACCGCGGGTGCGTTGTGCTGGGCCAAAGGCAGTAATGTGCCGTTGCCGCAAGGAATCGTTTCGATTCCGGGCTTCATCGGGTCGCCGTTTGCGCACACTGTCGGCAGCGCGGGAGTGACCGACCCTCCACCGGAACCGTGCTGCTTGCCGGCAGACTTGCCGCCAACATGTGCAGAGGTGTAGCCAGCCACAAGATCCACTCCATTTCCGTGGGCCATGCCGTCGGAGTCTGGCGGCGGATCGACGGCATTCCCAAGTTCGACGGTCTCGGTCAGCCCGACCACTTCGTGAGCACTTGCCGATGCGGAACTCACCTGAGAGAACTGGGCGGCGAATAGGGCCGCAACGACTAGCAGAAATCTGACCCGGACCATATTTCCGATTTCTCTAGGAGAAGCTGATTCAATGCGTCGTTCTGAACCAGGGCCACAACGAGTGGGTAGCGCAAGGGCCTGTCTGGCGGTGCGACCGACATGCCGCCTGCGTCCACGACTTCGCCTTTGGAAACGTCTAAGCACATGTACAGATTGATTGACCCGGCATTCAGGTCTGCCGACTGCACGGACATCGAGTCGAAATCGATATCGCCGACAAGGTGTACGCCGCGGTCTGCCAGTCGTTCAAAGGTTGCGATTTCGCCCGGCAACATATCTTTTGTGACAAAGTCCGATATTCGAGATGGATCAGCTCCACCTTCGCGCGAGATCGTGTTTGCGATGCCCTGATACGACGCATAAAACGCGGTCGCGGCAGCCAGGGCCTCGTCGTTCGAAGCGAAGACCGCAGATGTTTCGATCGGTGCCGGTGTTGCCTCGGCGACGGGCTCGGCAGTGTCGCGGGGTGCTGGGGCGGGTGTGGCGGAGCATCCGCTCAACGCGCCGGTCGCGAGGGCTATCAGGAGGGCGCTGAGCACGGCGTTGTGCAGCGTTTGGTGACGCGAGGGGTTTCGCATGGGGTCAGAGTAGACGGGTTACTACAATCCTGCCGAGTGTTTCCACAGGCTGGTGCGGAGGTCCAAATCAGGCTATGGGCAAAGCGAAACCCGAACCTCGGGTCGCCGGGCATCGCGTTTCGACCGTGCAAACCCCACGGGACGGGGCAACACCAACGTGCGCTGGGCCACAACGATCGTTCCGGTCAGCGTCGAAGAACGAGAGATCGCCGAAGACTCATCGACTTGTCGAAACATTTCTTTGGGTTTTCTTTGCCGGTTTTGCCGGTGTTGTGCTTTTATAAGTGACATTTTCTCGTGTCGGTGGTTGGGTGTTGAGTTGAAGCATGAACAACCTGGCGATGGAGCTCACTCGGGCGGCGAATGCTGTCGCCGCTCTCGGTGGGTCCAGCGCTGAATTCGCCGGACTGTCCGATGCGGAGGTGCTCGCCGCGCGCGTGCCGATTGCGGCGTTGTTGCGGCTGACGAACACGGCGGCCGCCCTGCTGGCGGGTACGATCGCGGAGCGGTCCCGGCCGCAGCTGGGGCAGTCCGGTCTGGCAGCACGGCCGGGGTTCGGCAACCCGACGTCGATGGTGCAGCACGCCACCGGTCTCAGCCGCATCGAAGCGGGACGGCTGGTCGCCGTCGGCGTGCTGATGAGCGAGACGGAGACGGCCGAGCGGGACGCTGCGGCAGCCCGCGAAGCGACGCCGGCTGAAACCACGGGCGCCACCCAGACCACGAAGAACACGCGCGCGGCTAAGGCCACCAGCACCACCGGGCCGTTTGGGTACTTTGAGGGAAGCCCAGCCCCCCGTAGCGAAAGAGACGATCGACCGACATCTGTGCGACGCCGGTTACCTCGGCATCCTGTTCAGCCAGGACGGCCAGCCCCTCAACGTCGGACGCGACGAACGCCTGTTCAACCGGGACCAACGCCGAGCCCTCGCCGCCCGCGCCGGCGGATGCCGCTGGCCCGGCTGCGATCGACCACCGTCCTGGTCGGAAGCGCATCACGTCGAAAACTGGGCTGACCTCGGACTTTCTAACATCGACCACGCCATCCTGCTCTGCGCCCACCACCACCCGCTGCTCCACAACAAGCACTGGAAGATCCTTCTCTTGGGAGGCTTGTACTGGCTGCACCCCCCGGTCGAGATCGACCCCGAGCAGACGCTGATCGCGCTGCCCAGCAAGAACCCCCTCCTGCAGGTGCCCCTCTTGCAGGAGCCCATGCTGCTCTAGCCGCCGCGGTAGAACGTTGCCCGTGCGCCACCGCAAGCCGGGTCGCGTTGGACGATGCCGGTCTCGGCGAGCTCGACCAGCGACATGTCAGGGCCACACACGCAACGTCACATTGGACGATGGCGATCTCGTCTTGGGCCCACCTTATGACCGCGGGCCCAGTTTATAAACTGGGCCCAGGGACGGGGCCCAGGCCCCGACCGCAAAAAGAGCACCGACGCGCGACCCGACAAACACCCGTGCGGCGCACCGGTCGACGGGTCAGCGATCGGCGGGTCAGCGGTCGGCCCGGCGGTCCTTCAGCTCGTCGACAATGAGCAGGTCTGGCCGCAGGTGCTCGGTCTCGTACGCGGCCCGGCCCACCAGGTGCGCGGCCATCGGCGCGGTCAGGGCCTGGAAGACCACAATCGCGACCACGAGAGTCACGGTTCCGACCGAGAAATTGTTGATCGCGACATCCGCTGTCACCGCCATGAGCCCGAAAATCTGCGGCTTGGTCGCGGCGTGCAGTCGCGACAGTACGTCGGGAAAACGGATGAGCCCGATTCCGGCGGCCAGGCACATGGTCGCGCCGGCTAGCACGAGAATTGCGGTCAGCACATCGTGCAGAACGGCGCTCATGCGTTGTCCCGACCGGGCAGAAAGCGGGCGACGCTGAGCGAACCGAGCACCGCGAACAGCGCCAGCACGAGCAGCACCGGCAGGGTGTCGGTGTGCCGGTTCAGGGCCATCTCGGCGCCGAGGGCGCAGATGATGGTCGCCACGAGCACGTCGGAGGCGATGACCCGGTCGAGCACGCTCGGTCCAATGACGATGCGGTACACCGACAGGAGCGCCCCGACCGCGAACATGACCGACGCGACCACGGCCACAATCTGCAACATCATGACAATTCCTTTCCTGATCGACGAGCACTGAGCCGGTTTGCGGGCAGCACCCCGCGCATCCGCTCGACGTCTTCGTGCGAGCCGAACCCGCGCACGATGCGCCGTTCGGTGTCGAGTACGCGCCGCCGAAACTGCTCGATATCGCTGGCGCTCTGCATATTCAGCACGTGCAGGTACAGGATGGACGATTCCCGGTCGATGTCGACGACGATCGAGCCGGGCACGATCGAGGTGGCCACCGCCGTCCAGGTGAGAATTAGGTCGCTGCGCGTGCGCAGCCGTATCTCCAGGATCGCGTTCGACGTGACCAGCCGGGGCTTGACCGCGAGCCAGGACACGTCGACCGACGCCCGCACGATGTCCACGATGAGCCGCACGAAGAACACCACGGTCTGCAGCGGATGCACGCGCCCGCTCAGCTGCACCGGCACCAAATAAAACGCCACGGTCACGACGATTCCCACGACGAGCCCGACCAGCAGGTTGAGCCAGGAGAACTCGCCCCAGAGCAGCATCCACAGCACGATCAGGGCGATCAGCGGCGGAATTTGATTGCCGACGGCTTCGAGGCGCTCGCGCGAAGTGGTCACTTGGCGCCGCCCTCGAAGTTGGTGCCCACATTACTGTCGGCGATCGACCCGGTTCCGTTCGGGAACACGGCATCGATGTAGGTCGACGGCGAGCTGATGTTGGCGGCGGCCCGGGTGGCGAGGTCGAAGATCGGACCGGCGAACACGGTCAGGCCGAGGGCCAGCACGAGCATGGACGTGGTCGTACCGACCATGAGCGGGGAGACCGTCTTCTTCAGCACGATGCCCTCGTCCTGCGGGTCTTCCACGAGCGACGCCGACATCGACGAGGTGTAGTCCTTCACTTGTTTCTTCGGCCGCCAGAACGCCATGTTCCAGGCCCGGGCCAGGGCGTAGAGGGTGAGCAGCGAGGTCAGTGCGCCCACGCCGATCAGCACGTAGATGATCGGGTCGCCCACGATCGTGCCGGCCTGAAACAGGGCGATCTTGCCGAGAAAGCCGGAGAACGGCGGGATCCCACCGAGGTTGAGCGCGCCCAGAAAGAACAAAATGGCCACGAGCGGTGACGATTTCAGCAGTCCGCCAAGCCGCGACAGCGAGGTGGTGCCGCCGACCCGGTCGATCAGGCCCGCCGCGAGAAACAGGGTGGTCTGCACGGTGATGTGGTGCACGACGTAGAAGATGGTCGCGGCAATGGCGAGTGGGGTGCCGATGGCGATGCCGAAGAGCATGTAGCCGATGTGGCTGACCAGGGTGAATGAGAGCAGCCGTTTGATGTCGGCCTGGGCGAGCGCTCCCAGAATGCCGACCAGCAGGGTCAGCCCCGCCACGATCATGAGTGGCATCGAGAACTGATTGTCTGGAAAGAACAGGGTCTGGGTGCGCAAGATCGCGTAGACACCGACCTTGGTGAGCAGCCCGGCGAACACCGCGGTGACCGGCGCCGGGGCGGTCGGGTAGGAGTCCGGCAGCCAGAACGACATCGGGAACACGGCGGCTTTCACCCCGAAGGCGATGAGCAGCAGCAGCCCGAGGATCAGCTGAATGTCGGCGGGGAGGTCGGGCATCCGCTCGGCGATGAGGGCGAGGGTGACCGTGCCGGTGGCCCCGTAGATGAGGGCGATCGCGCTGAGAAACAGCAGCGACGAGACCAGGCTCACGACGATGTAGGTGATGCCCACGCGAATGCGCGCGCCGGTACCGCCGAGGGTGAGAAGCACGTAGCTCGCCGACAGCAGCATCTCGAAACCGACATACATGGTGAACAGGTCACCGGCAACGAAGGCGTTGAACAAGCCGGCGGCCAACACGAGATACGTGGGGTGAAAGATCGAGACTGGAGTCTCGGTGTCACCGTCGACGATGCCCTGGCCCACCGCGAACAGCAGCACGCCGAGCAGCATGAGCGCCGAGATGAGCAGCATGATCGCCGAGAGTCGGTCGACGACGAGCACGATGCCCCACGGCGCTTCCCAGCCCCCGACCTGCACCACGACGGTTCCAAACCGGTCGACCAGCGCAAGCAGCACTGCGCTCATCACCGTGGCGGCGGCGAGGCTCAGCACGCTCACCAGCACCTGCAGGCGACGACGCTGGCCGAGCATCAGCGCGACGGCGGCACCGAGCAGCGGCAGGCAGACGATGAGGGGTACGAGGGCGGTCATCGCGCATCTCCCTCGGGCTTTTTCGACGCAGCGCGAGCGGATGCGCCGGCGCTGCCGGCCGCATCCGCTTTGCTGGAGACGGTGTCTTCATCGCTCGTGGCGCCGTCGCCGCGCTCGAAGTCATCGATCGACTCGGCGACCGCGTCGTCATCATCGGAGGAGGAGCGGAAGGTGGCGTCGGCTTCGTCGGCACTCTCGGTGGCGTGCTCGTCGGTGAGGGTGTCGCCCTCATCGCCGAGCTGGGCCAGCCACCACGAGCGATAGATCAGGGCGAGCAACAGCGCGGTGATGCCGAAGTTGATCACGATCGCGGTGAGCATGAGCACCTGCGGAATCGGGTCGACCATGTCGGCGACGCTCGAGCCGGTGACGATCGGCGAGCTTCCGGGCCGGCCGCTCATGATGAAGATGAGCAGGTTGGTGGCGTTGCCGACGAGTAGGAAGCCGATCAGTACCCGGGTGAGGCTGCGTTCGAGCATCACATAGACGCCGGCCGCGTACATGACGGCCATCACAATGACGAGGGTGAGGGAGGCGCTCATTGGGATGCTCCTCCGTTCGAGGAATCGTTCACGGGGCTGATGCTCACGCCGGCAGCCGTGTCGGTGGGAGGTTCGGCGTCGGTCGCCGGGGCCGGTCGCGGCCCGACCTCGTCATTTTCGCTCTGCCGGTCGATTTCGCTGCCGAGGCTGCGCAGAATGTCATAGGTCAGCCCGATGACAACGAGATACACGCCGATATCGAAGATGGTAGAGGTACCAAACGACAGGTCACCGAGCACGGGCACGGACGCCGTGAAGTAGGCCGATTCGAGCGGGATCCCGTCGAAGAACAGCGAGACGACGGCCATTCCCACGGCGAGAATCACTCCCAGACCCAGGATTTTGCCTGGATCGATCGGCGCCGCTTCGCTGAGCTCGTAGCGTCCGCCGGCCAGATACCGGGCCACCAAGGCCAGGCCGGCCAGCAGTCCGCCAGCGAACCCTCCGCCGGGCAGGTTGTGACCGGCGAACAGCAGGTAGATCGACACGATCATCGCGGGGTGGAAGAGCAACCGCACGAGCACTTCAATGAGAATCGACCGGCTGCTTGGGTCGTTTTTACGCCCGGCGAGGAGAAAAGCCTGCCGGGTGACGGCGTGGCCCTCACTCGATAGCTCGGGGTCGGCGACGACGCGACGACGGTTCGCAACCGAGCGCAGGCTGCGGGATTCCTTCAACCTGGGCACGACCGAGTTGCGGCCCGACACGAACAGCAGGCTCGCAACGCCCGTGGCCACGACGATGAGCACCGAGACCTCACCCATGGTGTCCCAGGCGCGAATGTCCACGAGCATCACGTTGACGATGTTGTCGCCGTGCCCGTCGTCGACCGACAATCGGGGCAGTGCGCCGGCGATACTCGCGAAGTCCCGCGCCCCGAGCGCGATGAACCCAATGGTGCCCATGACCAGGCCGACCAGGCTGCCGATCAGCAGGCGACGCTTGCGGCGCACCGGTTTGTTGTGCTGGGCGATGTTCGCGGGCAGTCGGCGCAGCACGAGCACGAAGATCACCAGGGTGATCGACTCGACTAGGGCCTGAGTGAGGGCGAGGTCTGGTGCCCCGTGAAAAGCGAACAGGGCGACCAGGCCGTAACCGGTGACGCCTGCAAGAATCACGGCGGTCATCCGCTGCCCGACCCTGGCCGCCATCACCGCGCAGATTCCCATAATCAGGGCAATCAGTACCTGACCTGGGTAGTCCCACAGCACGATCGCGTCCGGCCAGGTGCGGTTGACGAAGGCCGCAAAACCGAGGGCCAGCACGAAGACGGTAAGGATGGTGCCGAGGTACTGCGGGAGTCCGCCCTGCTGCGCGAAGTGGGTGACGCGGGCCGCGATGCGGTCGACGGCGCGGATGGCCTTGCCGTAACCGCGGCCGGCGTCGATGTAGTCGGGAACCCTCGCCTGCAGTTTCGACACGCCGCGGCGGGCTCGAAACAGCAGCGCGCCGAGCAGCAGCACGGCCGCACTCAGGTAGAGGGCCGGCTCGAGCCCGTGCCACAGCGCGAGATGGTACGGCGGTTCGGTGACGCTGCCGGCGCCCGGAACGGTGTCGGCATAGGGCGCGAGCAGCGGATCGAGCATGGAGGCGAACAGACCAAGACCAATGGTCGCGACGGTGAGCACCCCGGGCGCGAGCAGGGTGTCCCAGGGGCTCGCGTGCAGCACGGTCTGGGGCTGTTCCTTGCGCCTGCCGAAGGCCCCCCAGAAGAAACGGATGCTGTATGCCACCGTCAACACGGACCCGACGGCCGTGCCGATGAGCGCCGCGTAGCCCCAGCCGGACCCGCCGACGCCGGCGTCGAGCAGGGAGGTGAACACAGCCTCCTTGGCGACGAAGCCGAACAACGGCGGCAGGCCGGCCATCGACGCGGCAGCGATGAGCGCGATGACGGCGAGGCCGGGAGCTGTGCGACCGACGCCGCTGAGCTTCCGCCAGTCGCGGGTGCCGGCCCGGTGGTCGATCACGCCGACGACGAGGAACAACGTGGCCTTGTAGAGGGCGTGAGCGAGCAGCAGAGCGGCGCCGGCGAGGGCGGTGTCGCGGGTGTTGAAGCCGATCGCGATCATGAGAAAGCCAAGCTGGCTGACCGTGCCGTAGGCGAGCAGAAGTTTGAGGTCGTACTGGCGCAGGGCCCGCCAGGCGCCGACGACCATGGTCCAGACGCCGAGGGTGACGAGCACCGGCAGCCAGCCGTCGCTGTCGGCGTAGCCAGGGGCGAGCCGGGCGACGATGTAGATGCCGGCCTTGACCATGGCGGCGGCATGCAGGTACGCGCTCACCGGGGTCGGCGCGGCCATCGCGGCCGGCAGCCAGAAGTGGAACGGCACCAGCGCACTCTTGGAAAGCGCACCGACCAGGATCAGCAGCACGGCCCAGGTGCCCATGGTGCCCGTCACCGGGTTGGCCACGATATAGGCGAGGCTCGTAGTGCCGGAGGCGACCGAGATCATCACAACACCGACCAGCATGACCAGCCCGCCGAAGGTCGTCACGATCAGCGCCTGCAGGGCGGCGCCGCGGCTCTCGCGTTTATGCGTGTAATGCCCGATCAGCAGATAGGAGAGCACGCTCGTGATCTCCCAAAACATGAACATGATCACCAGGTCGTCCGCGGTGACGAGGCCGTACATGGTGCCGGCAAAGGCGAGCAGCAGCGCGGCGAACCGGCCGAGGCTGGGCTCGTCGTCGGCGAAATACCGCGCGCAATAGATAAGGACGAGGGCGCCGATGCCCGTCACGACGAGGGCGAGCAGCCAGGCCAGCGTGTCGACCCGAAAAGACAGGCTGATACCGAGCTGCGGAATCCACGGGATCGACTGGGTCACGGCCCCGCCGGCGGTGACCGTGGCGGTCTGGGTGAGCGTGTACGCGAAGGCCCCGGCCGGCAGCAGGGCGATCAGATAGAAGACGCGGGTGCCGAGACGCCGGGTAAGCCAAGGCGTGAGCACCGAAAGAACGACAAACGCGAGGAGGAAAAGAACCATGCGGCCTCCAGGCTTGTCAGGTCGGGGTATGAAGGTCTAGTCTACCCGCCTACAGGCGGCCCCCCGCCGGGGGTTCTGGCAACGCGCTCAGCGCAGGGCTCGGGGCCGCAGAGTAGGGTTGCGCTATCCCCCGGCCGACGCCGCACACCGCCAGAAGCGCGCGTGCGTGCAGTTTCCGGCCACTTCCCGCGCCACTCGAATCGTTTCTCACACGAAGCCTTCTGCGTGACCGGCCAGCGAAATCGAGTACCGTTTTGAGCCCCACCCGCGGCCAGCAGCCCTCATCCATGCCCGCGTCGGGCGATTCGTCGTCGGAACCGCACGGTCACCACGACCACGCGATTCCGCCCGAAGAAACCCCGTTCGAGCACATCGAAGACGCCCTGAGCGTGCACGAGGATGACGCCCTGCACAAGGGACTCAAGTCTCGCCACGTGCAGATGATCGCGATCGGCGGTGCGATCGGCACCGGCCTGTTCCTCGGTGCCGGCGGACGCCTCGCCAGCGCCGGTCCCGCCCTGGTGTTCGTCTACGCGATCTGCGGTTTCTTCGCCTTCCTCATCCTGCGGGCGCTCGGCGAACTGGTGCTGCACCGCCCGAGCTCCGGCTCCTTCGTGTCGTACGCGCGCGAATTCTTCGGCGAGAAGACTGCTTTCGTCACCGGTTGGCTGTACTGGCTCAACTGGGCCATGACGGCGATCGTCGACGTGACCGCGGTGGCGCTGTACATGAATTTCTTCGCCACCTACTGGGCGCCGTTCGGCGAGGTGCCGCAGTGGCTGTACGCCCTCGCCGCACTCGCCCTGGTGCTCTCGCTCAACCTGCTCTCGGTCAAGGTGTTCGGTGAGATGGAATTCTGGTTCGCCCTGATCAAGGTGCTCGCCATCGTGGCATTCCTGATCGTCGGAACCTGGATGGTCATCTTCGGCACGCCGCTCGACGGGGCCACCGCCGGTTTTGCGCTGATCGGCGAAAACGGGGGCTGGCTGCCCAACGGGCTGATCGCATCCGTTCTGGTGGTGCAGGGCGTTGTGTTCGCGTATGCCTCGATCGAGCTGGTCGGAACGACGGCCGGGGAGACGAAGAACCCCGAGAAGGTCATGCCGAAGGCCATCAACACGGTCATCATTCGCATTGCGGTGTTCTACGTGGGGTCCATTCTGCTGCTCTCGCTGTTGTTGCCGTACACGGCATATAAAGCCGGCGAAAGCCCGTTCGTCACGTTCTTCGGCACGATCGGCATCGACGGCGTCGACGTGATCATGAACCTCGTCGTTCTCACCGCGGCCTTGTCGTCGCTGAACGCCGGTCTATATTCCACCGGGCGCATACTTCGATCGATGTCGCTTGCCGGCTCAGCGCCGCGTTTCGCGGGCAAGATCAGCCGCAACGGAGTGCCGTTCGGCGGCATCCTGCTGACCGGGGTCGTGACCCTGCTCGGGGTGGGCCTGAACGCCATCGTGCCTGACGAAGCTTTCGAGATCGTGCTGAACATGGCGGCGATCGGCATCGTGAGCGCCTGGGGCATGATCGTGCTGTGCCAGCTGAGGTTGCAGGCCTGGGCCAAACGCGGCATTCTGGTGCGCCCGGTGTTCCGCATGCCGTGGGCGCCGTACTCGGGCTATCTGACGCTCGTGTTCCTGGCCGGTGTGCTCGTGCTGATGGCGTTCGACTGGCCGGTCGGCACCCTCACGATCAGCTCGCTCGTGCTCATCGTTCCGGGACTGATGATCGGCTGGTACGCCTGCCGCGGTCGCATTCTCGAGATCGCCGCAGCCCGCGACGGCTTCACCGGCCGCGTGCCGGTCGTGGCCAACCGTCCGCTCTCCGACCGTTCGCGCGACTAAGCGGATGCGGCCTGGCGCGCCTGGGCGCGCTGCGTCATGAGGTCAGTGACCACCACGAGCACGAGGGCAACGACCAGCAGCCCCACGTAGACCAACGGCACCCGCTCGAGCCCGACGCTGTCGATCAGCACCGCACCGAGCAGTGCACCACCGCCGATGCCGGCGTTGAACGCGGTGGTGTAGAAGGCGCTTGCGGTATCGCGGATGCGCGGCGACGCGGCGTGCAGCATCCGGGTCTGCATCAGCGGAGGGAGCATGCCGAACGCCATGCCCCAGAGCACGAATGCGATGAGCGCCACCGGCAGGGTCGCCGTGAACGCGGCGAGCAGGCTCACGCTGAGGGCGCTCACGGCGAGGCCGAGAATGAGGCCGAGGCTCGGGCGCGGGCCGAAGACCGTGCCGACGAGCAGTAGTCCCACCGCGCCGGCCACACCGTAGGCGAACAGCATCGGGGCCAGCAGTTCGGGGTCAATATTGAGCCCGTCGAGCAGGAACGGCGCGATGTAGGTGTAAAAGCTGTAGTGGCCGATCATGGTGATGCCGGTGATGATACAGATCAGCACCACGGCCGGCACGGTCGCGTCGCGCGGCTGACGGGTTTTCGGTGCGTGAGCGGATGCCGCGGCGCCGGTGGAATACCGCGCGACCGGTGGTAGAAACTTCCAGACCAGAACCGCACCCACGAGCATCAGGCCGGCGAGCACGACGAAGGAGAGCCGCCAGCCGAGCAGGTGTCCGCCCGCGGTGCCGAGCGGCACCCCGAACACGAACGCGAGCGTGCCGCCGGCGACCGTGATCGAGACGGCGCGACCGATCTGCGCTTTCGGCACGAGGTGCCCGGCATAGGCACCCACCACCGACCAGAACAGTCCGTGCGCGACGCCGCCGAGCACGCGCGCGGCGACGACGAACTCGTAGGTCGGCGCGATGGCGGTGAGAATATTGCTCACCGCGAAGATGATGAGCACGACGATGATCAGCCCGTGCCGCGGAAAGCGGCGGGTCCAGATGGCGACCGGTGCGCTCGTGAGCACCACCGTGAACGCGAACCAGGAGACCAGCAGCCCGATCTGCGATTGGGCGACACCCAGGCTGCGACTCATCTCGGGGAGCAGCCCGGTCGGCAGCATTTCACTCGTGACCGAGAGAAAAACGGCGGCAGACAGGGTCATCAAACCGACCCAGGGAAACGGCGGTTCAACCCGGTCTGAGCGAACGGACGGCGCGACCGGGATCGAGCCGGTGGGCAAAAAGATATTGGCGGTGTTGGTCATGGCTGCATTCGAACTGGGCCGAAGAGGACGACCGGTGGGACCATTCACACCGAGATCGAAGCCACTCGACTGCGCGCCGACGTGCGCGCCCGGGGCCGACTTGTTCAGTGCGACCAACAGGTAGTCTACCCAAAGCCGGTGAGGCGGCAACTGGGCGGGCCGCGGCATCCGCTCTCACGCCGGGTATTCTGGCCCAATGACTTCTTCGACCCCGCACCACTGGGTAATCACGCTGGTCTGTGCTGACCAGCCCGGCATTGTGCACGCCGTCAGCGGCGCGATCGTGCAGGCGCAGGGCAATATCTCGGAGAGCCAGCAGTTCTCCAGCGATGACACCGGACGGTTCTTCATGCGGTTGCAGGTGCAGTCGCCGGCGACCAGGCCCGAGCTCGAGGCGGCGCTCGCGCCGGTAATCGAACGTTATGCGATGGCGTCGATCATCGATGTCGTCGGGCGTCCGCTGCGCACGCTCGTGCTCGCTTCCTCGGCCGGTCATTGCGTCAACGATCTGCTGTTTCGCCAGCGCGGCGGGCAGCTGCCGGTGGAGATTCCGCTCGTGCTCAGCAATCACGGCACGCTGCGCGACCTCGTGGGGTTCTACGGGGTGCCGTTCGAATCGCTGCCCATAACGGATGCCGCCAGCAAGGCCGACTTCGAAGCGCGCGTCATCGAGGCGGTCGACGACCTCGACATCGAACTCGTCGTGCTCGCCCGGTACATGCAGATTCTGTCGCCGGAACTGTGCGCGCGGCTCGGCGGGCGGGCGATCAACATTCACCACTCGTTCCTGCCGGGGTTCAAGGGGGCCAACCCCTACCGCCAGGCGCACGCGCGCGGCGTGAAGCTCATTGGTGCGACCGCGCACTTTGTGACCGGCAACCTCGACGAGGGTCCGATCATCGAGCAGAACGTGGTGCGGGTCGATCACTCACGCACTCCGGCGGAGCTCGTGTCGATCGGACAAGATGAGGAGAGCCGCACCCTCACTCAGGCGGTCAAGTGGTTCGCCGAGAACCGCGTGCTGCTCGACGGGGCCCGCACGATCATCTTCAAGTAGTGGACGGGGCCCAGGCCCCGTCCACGGGCCCAGGTTATAAACTGGGCCCAGGGTCCGGGCCTGGGCCCCGTCCGCAGCGCGGGTCCGGAACGCGCGCCCAGAATGTGCGCCCGGAACGCGAGGCCACAGCGCATCGCTAGGATTGAATAGTGACAGATACGCGCGACCTGCCGAAAATCGGCCCCAACGACATGCTCCGGTTCGTGCTCGAACTCTTCGCCTTCGTCAGCCTCGGAATCTGGGGGTTCGTCGCCTGGCCCCTCCCCTGGCCCGGCATTCTGTTCGGCCTCGCCACTCCCGCCTTCGCCATCCTGGTCTGGGCGCTGTTCCGCTCCCCCCGGGCCGTGTTCCGCCTCGATCCATTCGGCAAGGCCGTCATCGAGATCGCCATCTTCGGCTCGGCCGCGCTCGCCTGGTGGGATCTGGGCCTGCCCATCATCACCGTAATCTTCGCCGTCGTCGCCACGGCCAGCGGCATTATCTCCGGCCGTAAAGAGCTTCGCTAACCCCTCCCACTAGAGCAATGCTGAACGGGTCAATCGGGCACGTGCGGTGCACCCTCGCCGGCTAGGCCAACCAGGCGACCGCAGCAGCGACATCGGATTCGGCGATACCGTGGCCACCGGCGCGCAGCTCCTGCTGCACCCGCGCGCCCTGCGCTTCCAGAACCTCCACGAGGCTCTGCACACTGGCAAGCGGTGCCATCGGGTCGCTGTGACCATTCAGCAGCAGCACAGCGGATGCCGCCAGCTCGCTCGCCGCGACCCGCGCGCCGATCGCACGCTCCACCTCGCTCGCATCCGCTGACACGTCGAGCGGGTGCATCCCCGAGAAAGCGATCACCCGCGCCACCACCTCGGGATGCAGCAGGGCCAGGGCGAGGGCGATGTTGGCGCCATTGGAGAACCCGACGGCAACGAGCGAACGGTCGCCCAACTCGTAGTAGTCCCGGGCCCAGACCAGGAATCCGGCTAGGTCGTCGGCTCGCCGGGCGACATCTTCGGTATCGAAGACACCTTCCGACAGCCGACGGAACCAGCGGTTCACGCCGTTCTCTGCCGCGCGTCCGCGTGGGGCGAGCACTGAGGCCGTCGGGTCGAGCGCGGCGGCGAGCCCACTGATCTGCTGCTCGTCGCCGCCGGTTCCGTGCAGCATGAGCAGTACCGGAGCGTCGGGCGAACCCGCCCGAAACAGGTGCGGCCAGTCCGGTGTCACGTCACTCATTCGTGAGCCGCGGCGGCTGCCAGCGCCGCGGCATCCGCCAGCCCCGGGTTGTTCTCGGCGGGCACCGTGACGGGCGCGACCGAGTTCTCGATGGCCTCACGGCTCGGCTCGAGCCACGGCGGAAGCTTGAGCGACCGACCGAGTTCGAGCAGCGGCTCATCGATGTCGAAGCCGGGGGTGTCCGTGGCAATTTCGAATAATACGCCGCCGGGTTCGCGAAAGTAGATCGAGGTGAAGTAGTCCCGGTCGAGAATGGCGGTCACACCGTAACCGCTGTCCACGAGCTGTTCGCGCCATTCGGCCTGGGTGGCCCGGTCGGGCACCCGGAACGCCACGTGGTGCACGGTTCCGCCAGCGGTCAGTCCCGGCTCGCCGGCCGGGTCGGCGAGCACGTCGACGAGGTTGCCGGCCGCACCATCACCGGCCCCGACGCGGATGCGGCCATCCGATTCGGAGATGACATGCATGCCGAGGTCAGCCGTGAGCACCTGCACGGTCTTCGCCGGGTCGGCCACCGTGAGCACCGAGGAGTGCTGGCCGCGCACCGCAAATTCGGCGGGAACGGATGCGGAATCCCACGGATTGCGCGGATCCACGGTCGACGATCCCACAAGGTCGAGCTGCAGGCCGTCGGGGTCGCGCAGCGAAAGGCGCTCCTCGTGCGAGGAGCGTCCGGTCACCGCAGATTCCACGCCGAGCGCGGCGAAGTGTGCTTTCCACCAGCCGAGGCTGCCGGCCGGAACCGAGAACGCGGTGGTCGTCGACTGCCCGGCACCGGTGCGTCCGCTGCGAATGCCGGCCCACGGAAAGAAGGTGAGTAGTGATCCGGGCCGGCCGGAGTCATCGCCGTAGTAGAGGTGATACGTGCCCGGGTCGTCGAAGTTGACGGTTCGTTTGACGAGGCGCAGGCCCAGTCCGGTCACGTAGAAGTCGATGTTGCGCTGCGGGTCGCCCGCAATCGCGGTGACGTGGTGCAGTCCGCTGGTCTGGACGGTCATGGCTAGTCTCCTTGGCAGATCAATCGCTCGTTGTTTATGCAAACGCATGTATCTGCTGTGGTATTCCCACTCGTCCCATGCCCGCAGGAATTCGTGCGCGCGTTTTCGGGGACTAGTTCAGGAAATCGGTTTCGCTGGCCAGGGAACGCCTCCGACTCCTGCGGAAGCTCGGTGGGCCGCGCCGGACTTTCCTGAATCAGCCACGCGCATCCGCTGTTACGCGACGGCGAGGCGCTCCGACGGCATCCGCAGCGCGTACGCCGCCGCAATGACCAGGAAAACCCCGCCCACCGCGAACCCGGCCGAGAACGAGAAGGTATCAACCAGCAAGCCGGCGACGAGCGGACCGACGATCGCACCGGCATCCGCGCACATGGAGAACACCGACACCGGGCGTCCCCCGCGAGCGCCGGCAGCATCGCCCACCGCTGCGGCCGGCGCGGTGCCCATGAACGCCGCGGCGACCCCGTAGACGCAGAGCAGGACGCCGAGCACCCAGATGTTCGGCGCGAACGAGATGGCCACGATCGCCAGCCCAGCCACGGTGAATGCCCCGATGATTGCCGGTTTACGCCCGACCGTATCGACGAACCGGGCGGCCGGCGCCAGCGCGAGTGCCTGGGCCACCGCCGCGGCCGCGAGAGCGATGCCGGTCCACGAGCTGGTCCCGCCGAGCACCACCACCACAAACAGCGGAATGAGCGTCGTGCGTACCCCGAGGGACGTCCAGCCCTGGGCGAAGTTGGCGATGCAGGCCGCGCGAAAGCGCTCGTCGCGCAACACGGTGCGAAACGGCGTGCGCACAGCGGATGCGTCGGCCGCGGCGATCGCGCTGCCCCGCCCGCCGGAACGCAGCAGGAACAGCCCAACCAGGCCCGCCACGGTGAGGGTGCCAGCGTAGAAGAAGAACGGTGCGGTCAGGGAGATGGTCGCGAGCAGGCTGCCGATCGCCGGGCCAGCCATGCCACCGATCAGGAATCCGCCCTGATAGAACCCGATCGCACGGGCCCGCCGGCCCGGCTCAGCCGTGCGCAGCAGCAGTGTCATGGCCGACACCGAGAACATGGCCGAGCCGATGCCGCCCGCACCGCGCAGCAGCAAGAGTTGCACGTAGCTGTCGGCCGCGCCGACCAGTCCACTGGAGAGCGCGACAATTCCGATGCCGATGGCCAGCACGCTGCGCTCCCCCGCCCAGTCGATCAGGCGGCCACAGGCCGGGCTGAACACGAAACGCATAAGCGCGAACGCCGAGACGACCGCACCGACCTCGAGGTTGCCGACCCCGAAGCTCTGCACGTAGACCGGAAGCACCGGAACCACAACCCCGAACCCGACCATCACGAAGAATGCGATGACGCCGAGCACGATCACGTCCCGGTTCAGCCGCGGCTTCGGGCTCGCGCCGGTTGCGCCCGATCCGGCTACAGCGGATGCCCGGGGTCGCCCCCGCATCCATCCCGCCGCTCGCATCCCTACAGCTTAAGCTGCCGCGTGCCCCCCGGGCCCGGAAAGTACGAACACGCACAACTCGTGACACGCGTGAAGGCGACGGATGGCGCATCCGTCGCCTTCATCGTCGCCCGGGCCCACCTTATGACCACGGGCCCAGTTTCTAAACTGGGCCCAGGGACGGGGCCTGGGCCCCGTCCAGAAAGAGACCGGGACCCGTTGGGAACGAGACGAAGCTCGGGCCCCGTGCAGATTGCACGGAGCCCGAGCACCGGCGGCGGGCTACCGCACGACCAGCAGGGAGCGGGCCGGGCTGTTCGCGGCGGCGACCGCGTCGTTGCCGGCGTAGTGCCCGACCACCTTGTACAGGCCGCGACCGAGCTTAGGCAGCGTGACGCTGCCGTGCCCGTTCGCGTCGAGCGTCACGGTGAACCGGCGCTTGTCGACCGTCACCGTGGCGGTGTCACCGACCTCCCCCTTGCTGGTGACCGTGACCGACACGGTGACCCGGCTGGAGAAGAAGACGGCCCGGTGGTTGAGCGTCACCGCGACCTTGGCGGCATACTTCACCAGAACACCAGCCGAGGTGACCGCTGCGCTCGGCCCGCCCGGCACCAATGCGGCCACGACCACGGTCAGTGTCGTTCCGGCGAGCGCCTTGGTCGGCGTGAAGGTGGCTGACGTCGCACCCGTGATGTCGACGCCGTTGCTCTGCCACTGGTAGCCGAAGATAAGACCTTCGACGTTCCACTGGCCGGGGTCAGCCGTCAGAACCGACCCGATCTCCGGCGTACCGGAAATGCTCGGCGCCACGGTATTCACCGGGGCCTGGGTGTTGTCACCCTCGCTCGCCGCAATGGCGAGAATCGTCGAGGCTGTGCTGTCGCCGTAGTCGACCACACCGAGGTACGGCGTGTTCGGCACGAGACCGGCCCAACTGAGCGTGTACGTGATCGGCACGCCCTGCGGCCCCTGGATCGTCGGCGGTGTCGCGGTGAACCCACTGGTGGGAATCCCCGACGCGACCGAGAAGGTGTTCACGTCGAACGCCGTCGAACCGGAGAAGACGTCCACAACGACCTGGTAGAAGCCGGCCTCCGGGGTGGGGATGTCAACGTGCTCATCGGCGGACCCCGTAGCCGACTGCCAGCCGGCAACCGGGTTGCCTCCCGGGCCGTCGAGCAGCAGCACGAACAGGTCGAGGTCGGTCGAATCGTCGACGGCGTTCAGGTCGAACCGGGCGAGCCGGCCTGTCTGAATCTCCACCTCGTAGGTGAACTGGTCGCCGGTCGCGCCCTCACCGCTGTGCGCAGCGGACGGGTCCGCGGCGTTGTTCTGGTGCACCCCGTTGGCCAGGCCGCTGAGGTTCAGCGCGACCGGTTCTGACCCGCCCGGGGCCACGGTGATGTCGATCGAACCGTCGAGGCCGGTGCCAGCCACCTCGGTGGGGGCGACGACGGTGACCGGACGAACAGCGATCGGGCTGTGCACCACGTCGAAGAAGTCGCCCGGGTCGCCCGAACCACCGTTTCCGAAGCCCCAGTCCAGCGAGCCGGTGGCGTACTGGTCGAGCGGAGCATCCGTTCGAGTGAAGGTCACCGTGTAGCTCTGCTTCTCACCCACGGCGCTGAAGGTCATCTCGGCCGGAGACACAACGGCGGTGATGCCGGGGATCTCGATCGGGACGGCCGTGTAGGTGCCCACCCGTACGGCGGTCACCGTGCGGGTGATGGTTTCGGGCGCGGTCAGCGCTCCGATCTGAATCGACGGCAGGTTCAGGTTGCTGGCGTCGATCGGCTCCACGCCGGCGTCGAAACCGATCCCCTGCAGGTAGGCCAGCCAGTCGGCTGGACCGCTCTGGTAGACCAAGCCCGGAAAGTCGAACGAGGACGGGTTGACCTGCCCGGCACCCTGCGCGAACGGGTCGGTCACCGGGGCACCGGTAGCGTCGACCGTGTTCTTCGCGGTCGTCATCATGACCGACTTGATCTCGGCCGGGGTCGCGAGCGGCCGAAAGCCCAGGATCAGTGCGGCGAGGCCGGCGATGTGCGGGCTGGCCATCGAGGTACCCGACTCGAACTGGAACGTCGGGTCGGCACCCTCCGCGTTGGGGCCGTCGGCCAGAATGCTGACACCGGGCGCCGCGATATCGGGCTTGAGCAGGTCGCCGCCGTCGGCGGTCACCGGCCCGCGGGAGGAGAATCCGGCCATCTGGGGCACCGGCGTCTGCGTGGCGGTCGTGTTGTCGGGTGTGAACGTGACGGTCGCGCCTGCCGTTGCGGCGTAGGCGAAGACCGGGTCAAAGGCCGGGGCGTCCAAGTGGATGCTCGGCACCGAGTGTTCGTCGGTATCGACGTCGGCCGGTGTGCGGTTGACCAGCAGCATGCCGCTGCCGCCCGCCCGCAGCACCTCGGCCGACTTGGCCACCCGGTCGTAGACGCCGCGCTGGCAGAACACGATCCCGCCGGCCACCTTGGCCGGGTCGAGTGCGCCCGGCGCGCAGAGCAACGCGTCAGCTGGGTCGAAGCCGTCCACCGCTACGAGGTCGGCCCGCAGCAGGTTGCCGGAGAGCGGGGTGGCTCCCGGCGTGCGGTCGACGGTGATCGAGGCACCGGCATACGCCGTACCGTCACCGAGCGTGGCCGTCGCCTCATACGACGGAATCGTCGTCGCGGCGACCGTGGTGATCCACGGTGACGCGTTCTCCACGGTGGATGCCGTTGGACCGTCGTTACCAGCGGATGCAGCCACGAAAATGCCCGCCGCAGCAGCGCCGAGGAAGGCTTCGTCGGTGGGCGAGAACGTGGTCTGCGCGGGGCCGCCGCCGATCGAGTAATTGATCACGTCGACGCCGTCGGAGATGGCCTGGTCGATGGCCTTCAGAATGTCGGTGTCCGTGCAGCCGTCGTCGGTCGTGACGGTGTTGTCGGGGCCGGACCAGCACACCTTGTAGGCGGCGATCTTGGCAGCCGGGGCTACCCCCGAGATGTTGCCGAAGTCGACTCCGTTGATGGTCGTCGGTATGTCGGCGTTGCCGCCAGCGGTGCTCGAGGTGTGCGAACCGTGACCGTCGCCGTCCCGCGGGGAGACGTATTCACCCGTTGACGCGTCGCCGATCTGGTCGGCTCCGAAGCCGTCGAGAAAGTACCGGGCCCCGATCACCTTGGTGCTGCAGGCACTCGCAGCGAACTGCTCGCCGGTCTGGCAGGTGCCGGTGAAGGTGGTTCCGTCAGCCTTGTTCATGGTGATCGTGTCACCGTCGAGCCACGGCTCCTCGCCGGGTGTCGTGCCGAGCGGCGATCCGGCGAAGGACGGGTTCTCCGGGGCGATGCCGGTGTCGAGCACTCCGATCACCACGCCCTTACCGGCCTCGCTGGTTCCGCCGAGCTTGGACCACAGTCCGTTCGGTCCGCTCAACCGCAGAAAATCGGTCGACGACTCGGCCGTCACGTGTCGGAGGGCGTCGGGTACAACCGACACCACGTTCTTCTTCACGGCCAGGGCCGCCGCCTGCTTGCCGGTGAGCTGCGCTGCGAATCCGTTCACGGCGAGCGTGTAGGAATACGCCACCTTGGCATCAACGGATGCTGCCACCTCGCTTTGGATGCGCGTCAAGTAGTCCTTGTAGGTCTCGGCCGAGCGGCTTTGGGCGTTGAGCTTGGCCCCGGCATCCGGCATGGTGGCCGAGAAACCGTCGACTCCGCCCTGATACAGCGCAACGGCCTCGTCACTGAGGGTCACGATGTAGCGTCCGGCGGTGAAATCCATCCGCTGTCCGCCGGGAGAGGCGATGCTGCCGGAGAGACCGGTCGCTGCGGGGGCGGCGCCGGCGGGCAGGGTGCCGCCGACCAGTACGGAAGCGCCCACCAGGGCGATGGTGACGGTGGCCGCGATTGTGGCGCGGCGGCGCGTGCGGGATGTTGGCGCTGGGTTCAGCGCTGAATCCGGCGCAGACATCGTGCGCCTGAAGAAAGAACTCACGTGGGTGTCCAATCCGATAAGGGTGCGAGGTGGTCTCGTTCCACAACAGGAACGTGTCGCTGTCCCGATGCGCGGGACAGTTCGCTGGTGACCGTAGCGCGCTCGGCGACCCCCGGATAGGGGCATTCCGCAGGTACCGCAGGCTGGGGGTGCGCAAGCGGGCACACGCAACGCGCGCCGCGTGCATCCGCTTGAAAAACGGATGCACGCGGCGCGCGCCTGGCGCTCGCCTGCTACCGCACGGTCAGCGTGCGCGGCTTGCTGTTCGCCGCGGCGACGAGGTCGGTGCCGGCGTACTGCGCCACAACCGTATAGCTGCCGCGGTCCAGGTCGGGTAGGGTCAGCGATCCCTTGCCCTTCTGATCGAGGGCCACGTCGTAGCTCTGATCGTCGACCAGAATCTGCACTGTGCCGAGCGGCGCCGAGCGCGGTGCGTCGGTCTTCACCGACACATTGATCGTGGCGCCCTTGGAGTGCGGCTTAGCCTTCGAATCGACCTTCACATCAACGGTGGTGGAGTACTTCACTACGACCCCGGCCGAGGTGGCCGCGCCGGCCGGAAGCCCGTCGGCCCGGGCGGTGACAAGCACCGTGAGCGTCTTGCCACCGAGCGACTTGGTCGGCGTGTAGTCGACCTTGGTGGCCTTCTTGATGTCGCGACCATCGGCCTGCCACTGATAGCTGTAGGCCAGCCCGGCGAGGTTCCACTCTCCCGCCAGAGCGGTCAGTTTCGCGCCGACGACGGCGGTGCCCTCGATCGACGGCAACGCCGTGTTCACGGGCGCTTCCGGCTCGGGAGCTGCGCCGCTGGCGACCGAGACGACCGTTGAGACCGAACTGTCACCGTAACCGACGAGACCGAGGTAACCGGTCTCGGGCAGAAGGCCCGACCAAGACAGCGAGTACGTCGCCGCCACGCCCTGCTGGCCCGCGACGACCGGTGGTGCGGCCGCGAACGACCCCGCGCCGGGGCCGGCGAGCACCGAGTAGGTGTTCACGTTGAACGCGGTCGTTCCGCTGTAGACGGAGTTGATCACCTGGTAGAAACCGGCTTCGGGGTCGACCAGGTCGATGAGTTCATCGGCCGATCCGGTCGCGGACTGCCAGCCGGCCACCGGAGAACCGCCGTCACCGTTCAGGCGGTAGACGATCAGGTCGAGATCGGCGGTCTGGTCGACCGCGTCGAGGTCGAACCGGGCGAGCTGGGTCCCCTCCGGTACCTCCACCTGGTAGCTGAACTCGTCACCGGCGGTGCCGGATCCGGTGTTCGGACTGGCCGGGTCGGCCGGGTCGCTCTGGTGCAGTCCGGCCGCGAGGCCGATCAGGTTCAGCGCGATGTCCCCGGTGGCTCCGGGGGTGATCGACACGTCGACCGAACCGTCAACCCCGGTGCCGTTGGCGGTGGCCGGCGCGACGAGGGTAACGGGCTGAATGGCGATGGGACTGTGCACGAGCGTCCCTCTGCCGCTCACCCAGTTGAGCGAGCCGGTCGAGAACTGATCGAGCGGGGCATCCGTTCGGGTGAACGTCACGGTGTAGCTGGCCGATTCGCCTTCAGCGCCAAAGCTCAGCGTGGCCGGCGAGACGACCGCGTCGATGCCCGGTACCGTCACCGGCTGGGCGGTGAAGGTGCCGGCCTCGGTGCTCGTGACGGTGCGGGTGATGGTCTCCGGCGCGGTCAGTGACCCGATCGCGATGGAGGCCAGGTTGAGGTTGCTCGGGTCCACCGGGTCGGCGCCGACGTCATAACCGATGCCCTGAATGTAGGAGTACCAATCCTCGGTGTCATTCAGGTAGAGCAGGCCCGGTTCGAACATTCTCGTCGGGTCGACGTGACCTGCACCCTGGGTGAACGGGTCGGTGACGGTGTCGCCGCCCGCATCGACGGTGTCATACGCGCTCGTCATCATGGCCGACTTGATCTCGCTGGGGGTGGCGAGCGGTCGTTCACCGAGATACAGCGCTGCGAGTCCGGCGATCTGCGGGCTCGACATCGACGTACCGGAGAGGAACTGCCAGGTCGGCTCGCCACCCTCGGCGTTCGGACCGTCGGCGAGAATGGCCACGCCGGGCGCGGTCACGTCGGGCTTCAGAATGTCGCTGCCGTCGGCGAGTACCGGCCCATGCGAGGAGAACCCGGCCACCTGCGGTGTCGGCGGCGTGTAGCTGGTCGTATTCCCGTCGGTGAATATAACGGATGCCGCGGCGCTGCCCGCGTAGGCATACGTCGCCTCCCAGTATGTGGAGTCGAGGTGGATGGTGGGCACGCTGTGCTCGTCGGTGTCGACCGAGCCGGGAACGCTGTTCACGAGCAGCGTGCCGATGCCGCCGGCCCGCAAAACCTCGGCGGACTTCGCGACCCGGTCGTAAACGCCGCGTTCACAGAGCACGATGGTTCCGGAAACGAGCGCCGGGTCGAGGGAATCGGGGCCGCAGAGCAGGGCGTCGGCCGGGTCGTGGCCTTCCGCCGCTACGAGGTCACCACGCACGAGAGTGCCGGCCAGCGGGGTGGCGCCCGGGGTGCGGTCGACCGAGATCGAGCCGCCAGCGTAGGCGGTGCCGTCACCGAAGGTGGCGGTGGCCTCGTAGCCGGGGATAGTGCTCGCGGCGACCGTGGTGATCCACGGGGAGGCGTTGTCGAGCGTCGACGCACCGGGACCGGAGTTGCCGGCCGAGGCGGCCACGAAGATGCCCGCTGCGGCCGCGCCGAGGAAGGCCTGGTCAGTCGGTGAGACCGTGGTGTCGGCCGCTCCGCCGCCGATCGAGTAGTTCAGAACGTCGACGTTGTCGGCGACGGCCTGGTTGATACCGGCCAGCAGGTCGGAGGTGGCGCAGCCGTCGTCTCCGCCGGGAGCAGCCGTCCAGCAGACCTTGTAGGCGGCGATCTTGGCGGCCGGGGCAACGCCCGAGATGAGGCCGTAGTCCAGGCCGCTGATGGTCGCGGTTACGTCGTGGTTGCCTCCGGCGGTGCTCGCGGTGTGCGACCCGTGGCCGTCGCCGTCGCGCGGCGACAGGTATTCGCCCTCGTCGACCCCGCCGATGCGATCGGCGCCGTAGCCGGTCACGAAGTAGCGCGCACCGACCACCTTGGTGCTGCAGTCCGAGGCGTCGAACTGCACGCCGGTGACGCACTCGCCGGTGAAGACGGTGCCGTCGCTCTTGGTCATGGTGATTGTGTCACCGTCGAGCCAGGGCTCGTCACCGGCCGTGCCGCCGAGTGCGTCGCCGGCGAACGAGGGGTTTTCCGGTGCGAAACCGGTGTCAAGCACGCCGATGACGACGCCCTCGCCCGCGGTGTCGGCGCCGCCGGTGGACGCCCAGACGCCGTCATCGCCGGAGAGTCCGAGAAACTCGGTCGACGAGGTAGCGGTCAGGTGCTTGAGCTCGTCGGGCGAGATGGCCACGACGTCTTTCTCGGCCGAGAGCCTGGCCGCCTGCGCGGCGGTCAGTTCGGCGGCGAACCCGTTCAAGGCCAGGGTGTAGGAGTAGTCGATCGTGGCATCAACGGATGCCGCCACCTCCTTTTGCTTACCAGCCAGGTAGTCGGAATAGCTCGACGAGGCGCGACTGTGCGGATCGAGGCGGGCGCCGGCATCCGGTGTGGTCGGTGCAAAACCGTCGACACCGCCGGTGTAGGTGGCGACAGCGTTGTCGGCCAGGGTCACGATGTAGCGACCGTCGGTGAAGTCGGTGACCGGGCTGCCCGCGCCGATGATGCCGCCAAGGCCGGGAGCCATCGGGGCGGCTGCGGCACCGCTCACGCCCACGAGGGCGGCGGCGGCGACGAGGGTCGTGGTCACGCAGAGCGCCATCACCCGCCGCATCTGGTGGGGAGCGAAATACGGGCTTTCGGGCGGGAGTGTGGTTCGCCTGAACTGTGATCTCACGTGCGTTTCCAATCGGATCGGAGTGCGCTAGCCGCTCTGCCCCAGTTCGGGGCACAACGTGCTCGTGAACGTATCGCACGGGCGACACCCCCGTACAGGGTGCAGAATGCTCGGTAACACGATCGTTACCTTGACTAATGCTCAATTCAGGCTCGGGGCAGCCCCTGAATCAGACGGGTCTGTCTACTGTCGGGAGTACCGGTCTGTCTGCCCTTTCGCTGGTTTCCAGTGGGGCCGATGCTCCGCCAACGGATGCCCGCCGAGCCCGCACGGCATCGCGCCGACCGCCAATGGCGCGCAGCGCGTTCAGAATGGTGATGAGGTCGACGACCTCCTGGCTGATCGCTCCGGCCGTCGCCGGTATGAGGCCGAACGCCGCGATCACCATGAGCACCACGCTCAGGGCAATCCCCAGCCAGATGCTCTGCAAGGCAACACGAACGGTGTCCTGGCCAATGCGCACGGCCCGCACGGTGCGCGAGATATCGTCGAGCAGAATGACCACGTCGGCCGATTCGCTCGCCGCCGTCGAGCCCTTGGCCCCCATCGCGATGCCCACGTCGGCGACCGCGAGTACGGGAGCGTCGTTGACGCCGTCGCCCACCATGATCACCGGGCGTCGGGTCAGCGCCCGCACAGCGTCGACTTTGTCACTCGGCAGGCAGTCCGCTCGCACGTGCACAATGCCTACCTGGCCGGCCACGTGCAAAGCGGTAGCGCGCGCATCGCCGGTGAGCATGAGATTCTCCCGCACGCCGAGACGGGCGAGGTCAGCGACGCTCTGGCGGGCGTTGTCCCGCACCCGGTCGCTGGCCACGATGCTGCCGGCGAACCGTCCGTCCACGGCGACGTACATGGCCAGCTCGCCGCCGGCAAGGTGCGTAGCCGTCGCATCCGCTGCCCCGTCATTGATGAACGAGAGCTTGCCGACCCGCACGGTTCCGGGGGCGAATCGGGCCTCGACGCCAAAGGTTGCGGCCTCACTGGCCGAGTCCGCCGTGTGCAGCGCGAGACCGCGCTCGTGCGCGGCGCCAAGAACGGATGCCGCCAGCACGTGACTCGAATACTGCTCGGCCGACGCCGCGAGAGTCAGCAGCTCGTCAGCGCTGAAGCCCGCTTCGGGGCGCACCTCGCTGATCGCGGGCGTGCCGTAGGTGAGCGTTCCGGTCTTGTCGAAGACGACAGTTTTGGCGCGGGAGAGGGCTTCGAGCACGCCGGCGCCCTTGACGATGATCCCGTTCCGCGCTGCCCGACTCATGCCGCCCATGAACGCGACCGGCGCGGCGAGCAGCAGTGGGCACGGCGTCGCCACTACGAGCACCTCGGCGAACCGCACCGGATCGTTGGACAACGCCCAGGCCAAACCGGCCAGGGTGAGAGCGCCCACCGTGAACGGAACGGCGTAGCGGTCGGCGAGGCGCACCACCGGGGCTTTACTGCTTGACGCCTCCTCGACCAAGGCAATGATGTGCTGGTACTGACTGTTCGCGGCGGTCGCCGTGGCCATCAGGGTGGCTGCGATTTGCCCGTTGATGGATCCACTCAGTACCGGGTCTCCGACGCTGCGTTCAACCGGGAGGCTCTCGCCGGTAAGCGAGGACTCGTCGAACGCGGCAGTGTCGCTCTGCAGTTGCCCGTCGACCGGCACGATTTCCGACGGGCGCACGAGCAACAGGTCGCCGACACGCACCTCGGTGGCCGGCACATCCGTAGCCTCACCCGAGTCAGGGTCGAGGCGATGAGCGATCTGAGGCGCACGTTTCAGGAGCGCGTCGAGTTCTCGCGCAGCGCGGCCAGCGGCATAATCTTCGAGGGCCGCGCCGCCCGACAGCATGAGCACGATGAGGAGGGTCGCCACGTATTCACCCACGAGGATGGTAGCGACGATCGCGATGATGGCGAGCAGGTCGACGCCGAAGCTGCCCCGGACCAGTTGACGTACCATCCCGACGGACGAAACGAGGGCGGCAACGATGCCGAACCCGCTGAACAGCCAGCGCACGGCATCCGCTTGACCGAAGATTCCGAGCGCGAGCCCGAGCAGGCCGACGAGCACCGTGGCGGCGACGAGCGGATATCGGCGTGCGAACACGAGGAGGCGGGACATGCCTGCATTCTCCCGCGCGGTGCAGCCGAGCGCCACCGAGGAAAGCCTCGCCTGCAGTCACGCAGAACGCACGAAGGCCCCGACCGATTACGGTCGAGGCCTTCCGAGACGCTGGTGATGGCTACGCCAGGCGGGTCTGCAGGTTCTCGGCGAGCGAGGCGAGGAACTCTTCGGTGGTCTGGTAGCCCTGGTCGGGCCCGACCAGGAGTGCGAGGTCCTTGGTCATCTTGCCGCTTTCGACGGTCTTGATGACGACGTCTTCGAGGGTCAACGCGAACTCGGCCAGGGCCTTGTTATTGTCGAGCTTGGCGCGGTGCGACAGACCCCGGGTCCAGGCGTAGATCGACGCGATCGGGTTGGTCGAGGTGGGCTTGCCGAGCTGGTGCTGACGGTAGTGACGGGTCACGGTACCGTGGGCGGCTTCAGCTTCGACGATCTTGCCGTCGGGAGTGGAGAGCACGCTGGTCATGAGGCCGAGCGAGCCGAAGCCCTGCGCGACGGTGTCGGACTGAACGTCGCCGTCGTAGTTCTTGCAGGCCCAGAGGTAGCCGCCCTCCCACTTCATGGCCGAGGCGACCATGTCGTCGATGAGGCGGTGCTCGTAGGTGAGGCCGGCCGCTTCGTAGCCGGCCTTGAACTCGGCGTCGAAGATGTCCTGGAAGATGTCCTTGAAGCGACCGTCGTAGGCCTTGAGGATGGTGTTCTTGGTCGAGAGAAAGACCGGCACGTTGCGCTCGAGGCCGTACGCCAGGGTGGCGCGGGCGAAGTCGGTGATCGACGAGTCGAGGTTGTACATGCCCATGGCGATGCCGTCGCCCGGGGCCTCGAACACCTCGAACGTGGACGGCTCGCTGCCGTCCTGCGGGGTGAAGGTCATGCTGAGCGTGCCCTTGCCCTTGAACCGAAAGTTGGTGGCCTTGTACTGGTCGCCGTAGGCGTGACGGCTGATGATGATCGGCTTGTTCCAGCCCGGCACGAGGCGCGGGATGTTGGAGATGACGATCGGCTCGCGGAAGATGGTGCCGCCGAGGATGTTGCGAATGGTGCCGTTCGGCGAGAGCCACATCTTCTTGAGACCGAACTCTTCCACCCGCGCTTCGTCGGGCGTGATAGTCGCGCACTTCACGCCGACGCCGTGCTTCTGAATGGCGTGGGCGGCGTCGATCGTGATCTGGTCGTTGGTTTCATCGCGCTTCTGGATGGAGAGGTCGTAGTACTCGAGGTCGATATCGAGGTACGGGTGAATGAGCGTTTCTTTGATGGCATGCCAGATGATGCGGGTCATCTCATCGCCATCGAGCTCGACTACTGTTCCCTCAACCTTGATCTTCGACAAAAATATCTCCTCTTTATTCAGTGTGGCCGTCACGACCACCGTCAAGCTTACTAGAGGACGGTAACTATCTTGACATCGAGATAAATTTGCGAGGTGAATTGCGGGGGCCAAACGCCCTCTCGACTACCGGCGACCCCGGGCGCACGTTAGCCTGAACACATGGGTGAGCTGAAGCTGGAAGAATTATCTGCACGAAACATCGTCGCGGCCAACAATCTGAGCCTCAAGCCTGGCCAGGAACAATTCATTGCACCGGTCTCGTATTCAGTCGCCGCCTCGGTGATCAACCCGGCCACCTCGTGGCAGCGCGTGGTACTTCTCGACGGCGTCGTCGCTGGTTTCATCCACGGCAACTTCGACCCGAACTCCGAGCACGAAGAATTTCGCGCCTGCATCTGGCGCATCAACGTCAACGCGGAGACGCAGGGTCAGGGTGTCGGCAAGTTCGCCGCTGAAGCCCTCGCCGCTGAAGCCCGTGATCGCGGCTTCGACCACGTCAACGTCATCTGGGAGCCCGGTGCCGACGGCCCGGAGGCCTTTTTCCACCGCCTGGGCTTCGTCGATGTCGGCGAGACCCAGTACGGCGAAGTCATCGGCTCACTGAAGCTCTGAGCCGCGTCGAGCCTCAGATGAGCACGCCTGAGCCCGACGACTTCGTGTCCCGGGTGCTCGGCGTGGTCGATTCCATCCCGCCCGGCCGTGTGATGACCTACGGCGGCGTGGCCGCGCAGCTCGGTTCCCGCGCGGCCCGCGCGGTCGGGCAAGTCATGGCTCGTTACGGCTCTGATGCGGCCTGGTGGCGGGTGATTCGCGCCGGCGGGCATCCCCCGATCGGGCATGAGACCCAGGCGCTACCGCACTACCGCGCCGAAAACACGCCGGTTCTCATCACGAAAACGGATGCCGCGTATCGAGTCGACTACGCCGCCGCCCGCTGGTCACCGCCCGCCTAACTTGCCCGCGTAATCTGCTCGCGTAATCTGCTCGCGTAATCTGCTTGCGGCCGGGATTACTCCGGCGGCCGCGCCGTACTGGCGCGCACGATGAGCTCGAACGGCATGTTGATATTGAGCCCGGTACGCGGCTCCGGGTGCGGTCGGAGTTCTTCCATGAGCACCTCAACGGCTTTCTCGCCCTGCTGCCTGGGAAACTGCGCGACCGTGCTGAGCCCGAAGAAGGCTGCCTGTTCGTGGTCGTCTACCCCGATCACCGACACGTCGCGGGGCACAACGAGTCCGAGGTCGCGGGCGGCGAGCATACTGCCGATGGCCATTTCGTCGGAGGCGGCGAAAATGGCGGTCGGGCGTTCGTGCGGCCGCCCAAGCAGTTGCTTGGCAGCCTGGTAGCCGCCGGCCGTGGTGAAGTCGGCCGGGCGGTAGTCCTCCCGGCGCGCTTCGATCCCGGCCGCCGCGAGCGCCGCTTCGTAGCCGAAGCGCCGGTTCGTCGGCAGGTTGAAGTCCAGGTCGAAGGCCTTGTCCCCGCCAATATGGGCGATTCGGGTGTGGCCGAGAGCGATCAGGTGTTCGGTCGCCAGGCGTGCCACGGCGAGGTCGTCGACGGTGAGCGTCGGCACGCCCGCGAGTGGGCCGCCGACCCCGACGAGCGGTTTGTCGAGGGCATGCAGCCGGGCCACCTCGTGCTCGGTCAATTCCAGCGAAACCGCGATGACGGCATCCACTCGCTGGCGCAGCAGGAAGTGTTCGAAGACGCTGCGGCGGGCCTCGAGCCCGCCCGTGAGGTTGTAGAGGGTGAGGTCGTAACCGTGGCGTTGCAGGGCCTGCTGGGCGCCCTCGACGACACTCGCGAAGAACCACCGGTTCAAAAACGGTACGACCACACCGATGTTCTTCATGCGACCGGAGGCGAGGCTCGACGCTGTCGACGATACGACGTAACCGAGCTGGGCAGCGGATGCCTCCACCCGCAGGCGCGTGGCCGGCGACACGTTGTGGGCACCGCTGAGAGCGCGTGACACCGTCGCCGTCGAGACCCCGGCGTGACGGGCGACGTCCGCGATTCCAACCATGATGCCCCTCGTCGTGCCGCCCTCGTTGGCGGCGTAGTCGATATGCTACACATTTTCCGATCACTGCAAGCGTTTGCAGGATGATCCGCACAGAATTCGCGTTCTCCACGATTCGTTGCAGTTCTGTGACCAGAATGGCGCGTATTCGGGCTAACCTCGATCAAGGCCGGGATGCAATCGCTTGCAAACCGGGTCGGAATCAGCCCGCCTGCATCGCCGCAGGCACTATTTTGCGAAAGGCTCCACACCAATGACGGTGAACACCAAGAACCTGCTCCGCCTCGGCGCCCTCCTGGGCGTTGCAACCCTCGCCCTCGCCGGATGCTCGCCCGCGTCATCCGACGACACCGCCGGCGACGCCGCTTCCGCGAGCACACTGACGGTCTGGATCGACGCCGAACGCGTCGACGCCCTGAAACCGGCCGCGGCCGCGTACACCGAGAAGACCGGAGTGGAGGTCGACCTCGTCTCCAAAGACAATGCCACCCTCAAGGATGACTTCATTCAACAGGTCCCCACCGGCAAGGGCCCGGACATCACCATGGGTGCCCACGACTGGCTCGGTGAACTCGTCACCAACGGTGTCGTCAGCCCGATCGAACTCGGCGACAAGGCAGACGATTTCCTCCCCGTCGCCATCACGGCATCCACGTACGACGGCCAGGTCTACGAGCTGCCCTACGCCGTCGAAAACCTCGCCCTGCTGCGCAACGCCGACCTCGTGCCCGAGGCCGCCACCTCCTACGACGACATGATCGCCAAGGGCACCGCCACCGGCGTGACTTACCCGTTCCTGGTCGAGCAGGGTGTCGACGGCAACCCGTACCACCTCTACCCGTTCCAGACGTCGTTCGGAGCTCCGGTCTTCGGCACCGACTCAACCGGCGGCTATGACGCCGCCCAGCTCGAAATTGGCAACGCCGGCGGTGAGGCCTTCGCTGCATGGCTCTCCGCCCAGGGCAAGACCGGTACCGGCGTGTTCAACACCGAGATCACCGGTGACATCGCCAAGACCGCCTTCACGTCCGGCGACGCCGCCTTCTGGCTGACCGGCCCGTGGAACGTCGGCGCAGCTCTCGACGCAGGAATCAACCTCGCGGTCGACCCGATCGCCGCTCCGTCGACCGGCGCCGCAGCCCCCTTCGCCGGAGTGAAGGGCTTCTTCATCAGCGAGCAGAGCGAGAACAAGGTCGCCGCCAACGACTTCCTGGTGAACTACATGGCCACCGAAGACGTGCAGACCGCCCTGTTCGAGTCGGGCGAGGTCCTTCCCGCGCTGAAGGCATCCGCCGAGGCAGCGTCGAGTGATCCCATCGTGGCCGGCTTCGCCGCGGTCGGCGCTGAGGCCGTGCCGATGCCCGCCATCCCGGCCATGGGCCAGGTCTGGCAGTTCTGGGGCATCGCCCAGGCCGCCATCATCAACGGCGAAGACCCCACCGCGACGTGGCAGAAGCTGGCCGCCGACGTGCAGGGCGCCATCGGCTGACCGGCACCATCCGCAGAGCAGCAACCGCACCACCGCGGGGTGTGGTCGCCCGTCGACCACACCCCGCACGAGAGTTGAACCCGACGAAAGCTGAACCATGCGCACCGATGACACCGACGTCAGCACGACCAAACCGTCGAAGCGGCAGCATCGCGCGGCTATGGTCGCGGAAGCAGCCTCCGGCGGCCTGAAAGCCATCCTGGTCAAGATGGCGCTGCTCGGCGTCGTGGACGCCGTCGCGCTCTATGGCCTGTTCATCCTGTTCCTGCAGCAGCAGTGGCTCATCTTCGCGCTCGTCGCCCTGGTCACGCTCGTGGTCAACTGGATCTACTTCACGCCCGGCAAGCTCCCGGCCAAATACCTCACCCCCGGCGTCATCTTCCTGGTCGTGTTCCAAATCTTCGTCGTGGGCTACACCGCCTACATCGGGTTCACCAACTACAGCACCGGCCACAACAGCGACAAGGCGCAGGCCATCTCGGCGCTCATGAGCAGCGCCCAGGAACGCGTGCCCGACTCCCCCAGCTACGCGGTCACGGTGCTCGACCAGTTCGGCACACTGAGTTTTCTGGTGACCGACCCTGGCGGCGAGGTGAGCCTCGGCTCGGCCGACAGCCCGTTGGCGCCCGTGAACGATGCCACCATCACCGGTGGTGAGGCCGTCGGGCTCGACGGCTACACCACCCTCAGCTTCCAGGACATCCTGTCGCGCACGGCTGAAATCACCGCCCTCACGGTGCCGTTCTCCGACGACCCGAACGACGGCGCCCTGCGCACCAACGACGGCAGCAGCGCCTACCTCTACCTCTCCTCGCTCGTCTACGACGAGCAGGCCGACACCATGACGGATGCCCAGACCGGCACGGTCTTCTCCGACACCGGTGACGGTGCCTTCGTCTCGGCGACCGGTGAGGAGATGCTGCCGGGCTGGCGCATCAACGTGGGATTCGACAACTTCGCCCGCGCCTTCACGGAAAAAGGCATTCGCACACCGCTGATCAGCGTAACCCTGTGGACCATCACCTTCGCCGCCCTCTCGATGGCGACGACATTCTTCCTCGGGCTCTTTCTCGCCATCGTTTTCAACGACATGCGCATGAAGGGTCGCAAGTTCTACCGGGTCGCCATGATCCTGCCCTACGCCTTTCCGGCATTCCTGTCCGCACTAGTCTGGGCCGGCATGCTCAGCGAGAGTTTCGGCTTCGTCAACCAAGTGTTGCTCGGCGGGGCGCAGATCCCCTGGCTCACCAACGAATGGCTGGCCAAGATCAGCATTCTCGTGGTGAACCTGTGGCTCGGGTTTCCGTACATGTTCCTGGTCTGCACCGGAGCCCTGCAGTCGATCCCGGCCGAACTCGAAGAAGCCGCCACGGTCGACGGCGCCAGGCCCTGGGCGGTGTTCCGGCTGATCAAGCTGCCGCTGCTGCTGGTGTCGGTCGCGCCGCTGCTCATCGCATCGTTCGCGTTCAACTTCAACAATTTCAATCTCATCTACATGCTCACCGGTGGCGGGCCGCGCGATGCCGCGGCCGACGTGAATGTCGGGGCCACCGACATCCTGATTTCGATGGTCTACAAGGTCGCCTTCACGGGGCAGGCCCGGGACTACGGGCTCGCTAGCGCGTTCTCGATCATCATCTTCATCCTGGTGGCGGTCATCTCGGTCATCGCCTTCCGCAAGACCAAGGCACTCGAGGAGTTGAACCGATGACATCCGTCGACGAGGGCACGCGGGTGATCCCGCAGAAACGACCGTTCACGTTCAAGCGGTGGTTCGGCCGCACGGGGTGGCGGCACGCGATCGGCATCGTCATGGTCGTCTTCTCCGGCTTTCCGCTGCTGTACGTACTCTCGGCTTCCCTCAACCCACAGGGAACCCTCACCGGGTCGAACGAGCTGTTCTCGCAGGTGGGTTTCGAAGCCTACGCGCGCATTCTCAACTCCCCCGATGCCCCGTTCGCCCAGTGGTTCGGCAACACCATCGTCATCGCCGGCACCACCTCGATTCTCACCGTCTTCCTCGGCGCCCTTGCGGCATATTCCTTTTCGCGCATGCGCTTCACCGGTCGTCGGGTTGGACTGCTGACCCTCGTGCTCGTGCAGATGTTCCCCCAGCTGCTCGCCGTCGTCGCGATCTTCCTCGTGATGAGCACGATCGGTGACCTGTTCCCGGCGATCGGCCTGAACACCCAGGTCGGGCTGATCATGGTCTACCTCGGCGGCGCCCTCGGCGTGAACACCTACCTCATGTACGGCTTCTTCAACACGATCCCGTCGTCAATCGACGAGGCGGCCAAGATCGACGGGGCGAGCCACGCCCGCATCTTCTTCACGATCATTCTGCGGCTGGTCGCCCCGATCCTCGCGGTCGTCGGGCTGCTGTCTTTTATCGCGACGACCAATGATTTCGTAGTCGCCAGCGTGCTGCTGATCGACCCGGAGAAGCAGACCCTCGCCGTGGGCCTGTACAAGCTCGTGTCCAACCCGAACTATGCAGACTGGAGCGCGTTCTCGGCCGGCGCTGTGCTCGCCGCCCTGCCGGTGATGGCGCTGTTCCTCTACCTGCAGAAGTACATCGTGGGCGGGCTGACAGCTGGCTCCGACAAGTAGGTTTTTCAGCCCTCCGACCGGGTGACCGGGGTCGGCTCGACCGGACCCTGGTCTAGCCGGAACGGCGGGTACTCGTCGCGGCGGGGTGATCGGGCCGGTCGCATCCACTCGACCAAATGCGGGCGGCTGCGGCACCGTGCCCGCGCCCCCGGGCTCACGCGGCTTCGGTGTGAGCTGTCGACCGAGGCCGATGGCGCCGGCCACAACGAGGAGCACACCGATCAGAAAGAGGATGCCGCCCCCGACCAGGAGTCCCACAGCGATCGGTCCGAGCAGATCGGTGTGCACACCAGCGGAGAGGTTGACCGCGACCCCGGGGCTGCCGTCAGCGTTCATCACGACGACGGACCAGTCGCCGGCGGCGGGCTTCCAGATGATTTCCTGGGTGCCGGTGCCCGTGGCCGATTCGGTCCAGAAGCTCTGGTCCGTGGGAGCGGCCGCTGATTGGGTGCCGGGAACGTCGAGGTAGTCGACCCGGAACGGAGACGTCCGTACCTCGCGCAGCTCGCTGTGGTTCACGTCGGCGAGGTAGGTATCAACGTCGGCGCGCGGCGCGATGCCGATGAAGACGTCCTGGTCGGTCGCCACATTGCTCGCCTGCAGGCGCACCGTGGCAATGTCGAACCCGACGCCGGTCGGTACTCCGAGGTCCTTGCCAACGTCCAGGTTCGGCGAGGTGATCGCCGAGGAATCAACAGTGAAGGTCTCGGCCTGCGTGGTGAAGTAGCCGTCATCCCCCTGCGCGGCGGTGACGACGGCGAGCGCCGTACCCCCGAGAGCATGCCGGCGCCGACCAGACCCAGCACGGTGCCCAGAATGAGCATGATGATCGGTCCGGGCCTGGCCCCTGAACGCGCCCGCGGTCGGGAGGTCGGCGGGGTTGCCGCTGGTGGGGTCTGCGGGGAGGGCGTGAAACTGCTCATCGTCTGGCAGCCTTTCTCGTGCGGTGCATGCCGATGGACCAAAGTTGCGCTGCTAGCCTCCCGCACCTCTGGCGATCGCACTAGTGACGAAAGACCCGTTTCGTCGAGCGGATGCCTCGGCCGATCGCCTGGCCCGACCGTCTGCGCAGGCCGCTGGCGCGGATGCCTGGGCCGTGCGGCCAAGCCGGCGCCACCTCCTGTGCAGGCAAGCGGCGCGGTGCTACCGTGCTGGCATGCAGAGCGATCCGGTCGTCACCAACCCCCAGTTCTACCGGGTGATTTTCGAGAACGAGCGGGTGCGGGTGCTCGAGTACCTCGACCGGCCCGGCGACGAAACCGTGCCGCATCGGCACCCCGACAGTGTCATGTTCACCCTGACCGCCTTCCAGCGGCGTCTGTCAAGCGGCGGCCGTTCCGTCGACGTCGACCTGCCGGAGGGCGTCGCTCGCTGGCTTCCCGCCCAAGAGCATTCCGGGTCCAACATCGGCGATACGGCCACGCACACCATCTTTGTCGAGCTCAAGGAGCCTGTGCCCGCCACGCTCACCCCGGGCACCCCAGGCACCCCAGGCCGCCCGGAGCCCCTCGGTCCAGACGCCACCGAGCGCCGTGGTCCCCTGCTCGATTAGTGTCGGCGGCCTCGCCCGCTCTACACCAGGGAGTCGCGCCAGGCGGCGTGCATGGTCGCGAAGCGGCCGGTTCCCGAGATGAGGTCGTTCGGGGTGCCGTCCTCCACGATGCGCCCGTGTTCCATCACGAGCACCCGGTCGGCGATCGCAACCGTCGACAGGCGGTGCGCGATGATCACGGCAGTGCGATCGGCCAGCAACGTCTGCAGCGCCTCCTGCACCAGCCGTTCACTCGGAATGTCGAGCGACGACGTCGCCTCATCGAGAATGAGCACCGCCGGGTTAGCAAGGAAAGCGCGCGCAAACGAGATCAGCTGGCGCTGACCGGCCGACACCCTCCCGCCGCGCTTGTTCACGTCGGTGTCATACCCGTTCGGCAGGCTCTCGATGAAGTCGTGAGCACCGACGGCAGCCGCGGCGGCGCGTATCTCCTGCGCCGAGGCATCCGGTTTGCCGATCGCGATGTTCTCGGCGACCGAACCACTGAACAGGTACGCCTCCTGGGTGACCATGACGATCGCCCGGCGCAGATCCTTGGGGTGCAGGTCGCGCAGGTCGACGTCGTCGAGCCGCACCCGACCATCCGTCGGGTCGTAAAACCGGCTCATGAGCTTGGCGAGGGTGGACTTGCCGGCGCCGGTCGACCCGACCAGGGCGATGGTCTGCCCGGCCGGAATGTCGAGGTCGAAGTGCGGCAGAATCTCCCGATCGGCCTGGTAGGCGAACTGCACGTTCTCGAAGCGCACCCGTCCGCGGGCCTCCCAGAGGTCGACCGGGGCGACCGGATCGGGTACGCCCGGACGTTCCTCGAGCACACCCGAGATCTTCTCGAGCGCCGCGGCGGCCGACTGGTAGGAGTTGTAGAACATCGCCATCTCCTCCATCGGGTCGAAAAACCGGCGGGTGTAGAGCAGTATCGCGAGCAGCGCGCCGATGGCGAGGTCGCCGTCGGCCACCCGAAAGCCGCCCACCAGCAGCACGGCGGCGACCGTCACGTTGCCGATCAGCACCAGTCCGGGGTCGAAAACTCCGAACAGCTGGATCACGCGGGCGTTGACCAGCCGGTAGCTCTCGACGAGTTGTCCGAACACCGTCTCGTTGTGCTTCTCGGTGCGAAACGCCTTCACGGCACGAATGCCGGTCATGGTTTCAACGAAGCGCACGATCAGGCTCGCCGACGCGACCCGCGACTGCCGGAACAGGCTCTGCGAGCGCACCTGGAACCAGCGGGTGAGAATGACCAGCGGCAGGAGCGCACACAGCAGCACGAGTCCGCTCGTGCCGTCGAACAGCACCAGGGCGATCGCGGTGAACGACATATAGAGGATGCCCTGCACCAGCTGGTTGATCCCCGAGTCGAGCAGCTCCCGAATGGCGTCGAGGTCACTGGTCTGGCGCGAGATGATGCGGCCCGAGGTGTACGACTCGTGAAATTCGAGGCTCAGCTTCTGCGTGTGCACAAACACGCGCTTGCGCAGGTCGATCAGCACGGCCTGGCTCACTCGGGCGCTCAGAACGGTGTACCAGGCGATGAGCAGCGCGCCGAGCACCCCGGCAACCAGGTAGATCCCGCCGGTCGCGGCCAACGGCATCCAGTCCTGCTTCAGTAGCGCCGGTAATCCGCGATCGATGCCGAACGCGATCAGGGCCGGGCCGGCCACCTGCGCGGCGGTCGAGACGACCACCACGAGCATGGCGAGCACGACCTTGCCGCGCACCGGCAGCAGCAGCGAACCGAGCAGCCGCAGCGAACGGGCCCGAATCTGCTTGCTTTCAGCCTTGGTGAAGTCGTGGCGTTCCTCACCCTGTACTCCGGTGACGCTCACAGTACTTCCTCCGCTCGGATCGATTCTCGGCGTTCTTCGTCTTCCAGACTGGAGATGACGAAGGTGTAGTGCGGGCTGGTGCGCAGCAGTTCGGAGTGCGTACCGACCGCCGTGATGCGGCCGTCTTCGAGCAGCGCCACCCGGTCGGCGAGCATGACCGTCGACGGGCGGTGCGCCACGATGAGCGCCGTCGTGTCGACGAGCACCTCGCGGAGCGCGTTCTCCACGAGCGATTCGGTGTTCACATCGAGCGCCGAGAGGGGGTCATCCAAAATCAAAACGGATGGCCGCGCCGCGACCGCGCGCGCCAGGGCGAGGCGCTGCCGTTGCCCGCCGGACAGACTCATGCCCTCCTCGCCGACGAGGGTGTCGACGCCGAGCGGCAGGTCGTGCACAAAGCCGGCCTGGGCGATCTGCAGGGCCTGCGCGAGCGCGGCATCCGCTTCGGGACTGTTTTCGGCCAAGTCAGCGCGCCCGAGCAGCACGTTGTCGCGAACGGAGGCGGAGAACAGCGTGGCGTCCTCGAAGGCCATCGCCAAGTGGCGGCGCAGCTCCTCACGGCTGAGCGCGCGCACGTCGACACCGTCGAGCGTCACTGAACCGGCCGTCACGTCGTACAGCCGGGTGGTCAGGGCCGTCAGCGTGCTCTTGCCCGAGCCGGTGAGTCCGACCAGCGCCATGGTTTCCCCCGGTTCGAGCACGAGGTCGATGCCGTCGAGCAGGTCGGGAAAACGCTCCGGCGAGTCGGGGTAGCGAAAGTGCACGTTGTCGAACGCGAGCCGGCCGAGCGGCGCGTTCAGGATGACCGGAGCGGCCGGGTCGGTGATGTCGTTCGGGGTGTCGAGAATGTCGAAGAACCGGTCGGTCGCGGTGCGCGCGTCGAAGGTCATCGACAGCAGAAAACCGATCGATTCCACCGGAAACCGCAGCACCGTCGCCGTGGCGAAGAATGCGAGCAGCTCGCCACCGCTCAGGTCGCCCTGACTGGTGAGCCAGACGCCGGCGACGAGGCAGAGCGCGAACGCCACATCGGGAACCAGCAGCAGCCAGAGCCAGATGCCGGCAATGGCGCGGGCTTTCTCGATCTCGGTGCCGCGCAGGCTTTCGGCCTGTGAGGCGAAGTTCTTGAGCGCGAACGAGCCACGACCGAAGGCCTTGAGCACGCGAATGCCGTGCACCGATTCCTCGACCGCGGTGGCGAGGTCGCCGGACTGGTCCTGGCTGCGCCTGGCGATCACCGAGTATTTCTCCTCGAAGACGTAACCGTAGATCCAGATCGGAATCGAGCAGACCACGAAGATCACGCCGAGCAACCAGTGCATCCACAGCAAAATGACGACGCCGACGACGATGGTGAGAAAGTTGACGACGAGCAGCACGAGCCCGAACGACACCCAGCGGCGGATGAGGTTCAAATCGCTCACGGCGCGCGAGAGCAGTTGGCCGCTCGGCCAGCGGTCGTGGAAGCTCACCGGAAGGTCCTGCAGGCGGGCGTAGAGGTGGTTGCGCATGCGCGCCTCGATGTGGGTGCCGGGTGTGAGCACGAACCAGCGGCGCAGGGCGATCATGATCGCCTCGACCACGCCGAGGGCGAGCACGATCCACACGGCCGGCCAGATCTGTGAGGCGCTGTCGCCGGAGCCGACGCTGCTGAGCGGGCCGTCGACCAGCCAGGCCAGCACCTGCGGGATGGCCAGGGCCACGAGACCGGCCAGCAGCGCGGCGACCATGCCGAGATAGATGCGCGGCAGGGCCGGTTTGGCATAGGGGTAGAGCCGTTGCAGGCTGCGAAAGGTGTTGCTGCGCACGGCCGCGTCGTTGGTGGGAGGCGGCGGTGCCGGTGGTGCAGTGGTGGTCATGGTCCAGTCCTGATTGTGGTGCGGGGTGCGCGTGAAGCGGATGTTTGTGGTCACCAGACCGAGTGGTCGCCACCCGAGACGCTCGCGCCGTACGGCGCTGGCGGGTCGGCGATGCCCGGTATCGAGCGGTGGGTGCGCGTGTACAGAACGCGCAGGCAGCGAGCTGCCGGGCTGAACGAGCGAATCGCTCGTCGTTGCGGGGTGAGTCGCGGCTAGCCGACGAGACGCACGGCGGCGGCGGGGGACCCAGCGGAGACGCCAAAGTGTGCGCCGTCGGTCGCAATCGCTGCGAGCGTGATCGGTGCTGTCTTTGTCATGTCTGCCTCCTGGGCGCCTCAAGAATATGTGTCAGATGCCCCCCGGATCAGGCAGCCTTTCAGACTATGGCGAAACGGGGGCAGAACGCAAGGATTTTCTGGGGCGGGGGCATCCGCGGGGCGGAATGGTCACCCGGCATTTCCCAGCCTGAGGTCACGTAGTCTGGGTTCTGCGCCTTTTCTCGGCATGGCCATGCCGCGCGCGCTCGCCCGTTGGAAGGATTCTTCATGCTGCCCACCCTCTTCGGAATCGATTTTCTCGACTCTGAGTGGCTGATCCACTCGTTTGGGTCCTTCGTGCTTCTGGGCGTCGCCGCGGTCGTGTTCATCGAGACCGGTTTCATCGTTTTGTCATTCCTGCCGGGTGATTCCCTGCTGTTCACCGTTGGCTTGCTCACCGCGACCGGCGTTGTTCCGCTGCCGATTTGGGTGACCTGCCTGGTGGTCTTCATGGCCGCCTTCGCCGGTGACCAGCTGGCCTATGTCATCGGCCGAAAAGCCGGCCCCGCGGTGTTCTCGCGGGAAAAGAACCGCTTCTTCAACCCGAAGAACGTGGAGCGCACCAACGCCTTTTTCGCCAAGCACGGCGGCAAGTCCATTATTCTGGCCCGTTTTCTGCCGGTCTTTCGGGCCTTCGTGCCGGTTGCCGCCGGTGTCGGCAAGATGCGCTACGGCAGCTTCGTGACCTACAACGCCATTGGCGCCTTCGCCTGGGGCGTCGGACTCACCCTGGTCGGGTTCTTCCTCGGCCAGATCGCCTTCGTCGAGAAGTATTCCGAGTTCTTCATCATCGGCATCATCCTGCTCTCCGGAATCCCCATTCTCACCGAACTGGGCAAGGCCGCACGCACGACGCTCAAGGAGCGCCGTGCGGCCGCACGCGTCGTTCCGACAATCCCGGCCGACCTCCGCGAGTAGCGCCCCGGGCGCAGACCGCAGACCACGTTGTCGCGCGGCCGAAAGCTGCACCGGTGGCGTCGAGCTGCTGGCGCGACCGACCTGCCAGGCGCGCCAGCAGGTTTACCTAGCGCCAGTAGCTCTCGGCGCTCGAAGCGGGCGCGCCAGGGCGAGCGAACGGGCTACCGGGCGGCGTCCAGGCGCGCCGCGGCGAGCATCTCGGCGGCGGCGAGCGTCGTGATCTCATTGGCGCGGGCATCCGTGAAGATCTGGGTCAGCACGGAGCCGATGCCCGCGACGCGCGCGGTGATCTGCGCGAGGTCGGCGTTCGGTTCGCTCGCCATGGCGAGGTAGACGACCCCGCCGGCGTTGACGACGAAATCCGGTGCCCAGAGGATGCCTCGCGCATCCAGCTGGGCCGCCCCGGCCGGTGTCGCAAGCTGGTTGTTGGCGGCGCCGCAGACGCCGAGCACGTTCAGCTCCGCGATGACGGATGCGCTCAGTACGCCGCCGAGGCCGCACGGCACGAACAGGTCAGCGTGTACCCGGTGGGCGTCGGCGACGGACACCCAGCTGGCTCCAAGTTCGTCGGCGAGGGCACGCTTGTCGGGGTTGATGTCGGTGACGGTGAGGGTGGCGCCGGCTGCGGCGAGTGCCCGCGCGAGGCGTCCGCCGACCTGGCCGAGTCCGGAGATGACGAGGTGGCGGCCCGGCACCTCGCGGCTGCCGAACAGGGCCTCCAGGGTGGATTCGATGCTCGAGTAAACTCCGGCCGCTGTGGCATCGGCTGGTTCGCCGACTCCGCCGCTCGCGGCGGGCAGTCCGCAGACGTGGCTCGTGCGTTCGGCGACGATGGCCATGAGTTCGGCGCTCGTGCCCACGTCTTCGGCGGTCATGTAGGCACCGTTCAGGCTTTCGATGGCGTCGCCGAGGTCGAGCATGGCCAGGCGTTTCTGGGCGTCGGTGAGTACGGTGCCGAGCGGCAGGTAGATCACCGATTTGCCGCCGCCAAGGTTCAGACCGGCGGCCGCGTTCTTGAGGGTCATGGCGGCGGAGAGCCGCAGAGCGTCGGCGACCGCGTCGGTCCAGCTCGCGTACTGCCAGAGGCGGGCGCCGCCGAGGGCCTGGCCGAGGCGGGTGGAATGAACGGCCACCGTGATCAGCAGTCCGGAGCGTTCCCCGCTCGTGATCAGCACTTTCTCGTGGGACAGTGTTGTCTGCGCGAGGGAGTCGAGGGCGGCGGCTGGATGCGTGAGGGTCATGGAAACTCCGTTGTCTCGGGCTTTGTGGGCCGAATGCGGCGGAGCCGGTGTGTGGCACCGCCTCGAACAGGATAACCGGCCCAGACATGCAAAAAGCACCCCCGATTCAATATCGCGCGGTGCTTCTCGCGTTTGTTCTAGTGGAAGAAGTGACGCTCCCCGGTGAAGTACATCGAGACACCGGCCGCGGTGGCCGCGGCGATGACCTCGGGGTCGCGCACCGATCCGCCGGGCTGCACGACCGCCGCGACGCCGGCGTCGAGCAGAACTTCGAGCCCGTCAGCGAAAGGGAAAAACGCGTCCGACGCAGCGACCGATCCCTCGGCGCGTTCGCCAGCCCGGCTCACAGCGAGGTGACAGGAGTCGACCCGGTTGACCTGGCCCATTCCCACACCGACGGATGCCCCGGCGTGCGCCAGCAGAATCGCGTTCGACTTCACGGAACGGCAGGACTTCCACGCGAATTCCAGGTCGGCGCGGGTGGCAGCATCCACTTCGGGGCCGGCCACGAGAGTCCAGCCGGCCGAGCTGAAGCCCTCAAAGCTGTCGGTCTCCTGCACGAGCAGGCCGCCGGAAATCTGGTGCAGTTCGAGCGAGGAACGCTCGTAGTCGGCCGGCAGTTCGAGCAGGCGGATGTTCTTCTTCTTGGTGAGCAGTTCCACCGCGGCGGGTTCGAAACCGGGGGCGACGAGCACCTCGGTGAAGATCTCGCTGATGGTTTCGGCCATGCCGAGGGTGACGACGCGGTTCGCGGCGATCACGCCGCCGAACGCGGAGATCGGGTCGCAGGCGTGCGCGCGCAGGTGCGCGGAGGCGATGGCATCCGGTGCATTGGGCTTGGCAACGGCGATGCCACACGGATTGGCGTGCTTGACGATGGCGACGGCCGGCTCACTGAAGTCGAAGGCGGCGCGCACCGCGGCATCCGCGTCGACATAATTGTTGTACGACATTTCCTTGCCGTGCAGCTGCTTGGCCTGGGCGATGCCCCGGCCGCCTTCGCCCACGTAGAGCGCGGCAGCCTGGTGCGAGTTCTCGCCGTAGCGCAGAATGGCGTCGCGGGTGACCTCGATACCGAGGCCGGCGGGAAAGGTGGATTCCTCTTCGTCGTCGTCGTCGATGGTGGAGAACGTGACGTCTTCGCCCAGTGCCTCGGTGTCGTCCTGCCACTGGTCGTAGACGTTCTCGGTGAACCACGCCGAGACGCTGAGGTCGTAGTCGGCGGTGTGCTCGAAGGCGAGCGAGGCGAGCTTCTGGCGCAGTTTGAGGGTCGAGCCACCATCCGCGACGGCGGCGATGATCTCGCCGTAGTTGGCCGGGTCGACGACGATGGCCACGTTCGCGTGGTTTTTAGCGGATGCCCGCACCAATGCCGGCCCACCGATGTCGACCTGCTCGATCACATCGGCCGGCTCTGCGCCGCTCAGGGCGGTCTCGACGAAGGGGTACAGGTTGACGACGACGAGCTGGAACGCCTTGATGCCGAGCTCTGTGAGCTGAGCTTCGTGCGTTTCGAGCCGCAGGTCGGCGAGGATGCCGGCGTGCACGCCGGGGTGCAGAGTCTTGACCCGGCCGTCGAGGGACTCCGGAAAGCCGGTGACCGCCGCGACATCGGTTACGTCTATGCCGGCGGCGCGAATGGTGGCCGCCGTCGAACCGGTGGAGACGATTTCGACGCCATCCGCTTTCAGGGCTGCGGCGAGCTCGACCAGGCCGGACTTGTCGCTCACGGAGATGAGTGCGCGCTCGATTACGATCTGGTCGCGGTTACGGTACGAGCTGGGCGCGTTGGTGTGTCCACTCATGCGTTGGAGTTCTCCTTGAGGTTCATGTGTCCGTTGGCGATGTCGAGCACGGCCTGGATGAGCAGGCGACGCTCGACGATCTTGATGCGATTCTGCAGGGAAGTTTCGGTATCGCCTGGCAGCACGTCGACGCGTTCCTGCACCAGGATGGGGCCCTCGTCGACACCGTTGTCGACCACGATGATGCTCGCACCGGTCTGCACGGCCCCGGCAGCGAGGGTGTCACGCACCGCGTGTGCGCCCGGAAATTCGGGGAGGTAGGCCGGATGCGTGTTGATCAGGTTCGGCGACAGCGCGGCGACCACGCGCGGCGGCAGCAGGCGCATCATGCCGCTGAGCACGACCAGGTCGGGCTGCCACTGCTGAATTTGCGAAAGTAGTTCGTCGCCCCAGGCGGCGCGGTCGGGAAACGACGAGAAGGGAACGGAGAAGGTCGGGATGCCGAATTCGACGCCGAGTTCGAGGCCGTCGGCGTCACGGTCGGCGCCGATCGCCACGATTCTGGCGGGAAACTCGGCGTCTTCTGACGCCTCCAGCAGGGCTCGCAGATTCGATCCTCCGCCGGAGATCAACACGACAATAGACAGCACGGTCCTGAGCTTACCGTTTGGCGGCACGCACCGAGGGGAGCCGAACGCGGCCGGCCAGCATGCCGAGGGCCGCTGCAACGCCGATTTCGGCTGCCGCGAGGGCGCCGACCAGCAGCGGATTTGGCCCGACCAGGGCGAGGCGACCGGGGCCCATGGCGCCCGCCGACCACCAGGCCAACAAGCCGAGGAGCGCCCCGCCGACGACGCCCATGCCCAGTCCGGTGAGCACGTGCTCGAGGCTGGTGCGCTCTGGCGCTCCCCGACGGTCAAGAAATTGCCGGGTCACGACGGCGAGGATAAAGCCCAAGAGCACGGGCACGAGCAGCCCGAGAAAGCCGTAGGCCGGAGTGCCCTGCGGCAGCGCACCGAACAGCGGCAGACCGGGCAGGGTGCCAACCACGGTGCCGATCGGCGAGACGGTGGTGCCGACGCCGAGCGCGATGCCGGGCCCGACGAACCAGGCGGCGGCCCAGATCACCAGGTTGGGAATGAGTGCGAGCTGCGCCAGGGTGATGGTGGCGCCGCCGAAAACGCCGGCCTGAACCGCCTCGTAGAGCCCGATGATGGTCGCGTAGTTGAGGGCGATGAGCGCGGTCACGGCCACAGCCGAAACGATGAGAACGCCGGCGGCGGCGGCGGTTCCGCCGCGCAGGGCGCCCTCGATGACGGTGCGAGTGGTCTGCGGCATGCGCTGGTACCACGAGCGGATGCCGCGACTCACACGGTCCAGACCCTCCACGGCCCCCGCAGCCTTGCGCCGCCCCAGTTCGGCCCCCACCAGAACTCCGGCAGCGTAGACGAGCGTCGGCAGCAGCAGCCCCTGCAGTTGGTTGGGTGCCACCGTTTTCGACACGGCGGACAGGGTCACGAGCGCGGCCAGAATGGCATACGTGCCCACGGCGACGCCGACGCCGGTCCAGCGGTGCGGGGTCTCGGCCGCGCGACGGCCGGTGTGCACGCCCATGAGCACGCTCAGCATGGCGAAACCGAGCGGCACGACCGAGATGAGGAAGGGAGTGTCGGCGCCGGCCAGGCCGAGGGCTGCGGCGACGTCGGGGCCGAGTTGCACCGTGAGGTCGACGCCGTTGCCGAGCAGCCAGATATCGGCGGCCGCCCGCCAGAACACGAACCATTCCACCGACAAGCCGAAATGGGCGGCCCAGAGTACGGTGAGCGGCACCATGGCAATGCCAATACCAATGGCGACAACAAGTAGAGCCTCGAGAGCGGCGAGCAGGGCGGTCGTTATGCGGTTCATCCGTTGCGAGCCTATATCGCCGGGCCGACAATGCTCACCAGCACGCGCCCACGCTGAGCTTCTACCCCGGCCTCCGTTCATAACTGCGGATATTCTGCCGTCGCGGCTCGGGCGCGCGCGAACCGCCGCGTCGTCGCGCGGCCCGCCTCGGGCATCCGCTGAAATATCCGCAGATTGGAACGCCACGCGCGCAAAAGGGGCCCGCCGACGTTCCGGCGAGCCCCTCATTAAAGCGATCTACAGTGCGGCGAGTGCCTCGCGCAGCAGGGTGGCAGCCTCGCTCGGCGTCTTGCCGACCTTGACTCCGGCGGCCTCGAGGGCCTCCTTCTTGCCTTGGGCGGTTCCGGCTCCGTCGGAGACGATGGCGCCGGCGTGGCCCATGGTCTTACCCTCGGGCGCGGTGAAACCGGCCACGTAGCCGATGACCGGCTTCGTGACGTGCGCCTTGATGTACTCGGCGGCCTTCTCTTCAGCGTCGCCGCCGATTTCGCCGATCATGACGATCGCCTTGGTCTCCGGGTCGTTCTCGAAGGCTTCGAGCGCATCGATGTGCGTGGTGCCGATGATGGGGTCGCCACCGATGCCGATCGCGGTGGAGAAGCCCAGGTCGCGCAGTTCGTACATCATCTGGTAGGTCAGCGTGCCCGACTTGGAGACGAGTCCGACCGGGCCCTTGACGGTGATGTTCGCCGGCGTGATGCCGACGAGTGCCTCACCGGGCGTGATGATGCCGGGGCAGTTCGGGCCGATGATGCGGGTCTTGTTGCCCTTTTTGATGGCGTAGGCCCAGAACTCGGCCGAGTCCTGCACGGGAACACCCTCGGTGATAATGACGAGCAGCGGAATCTCGGCGTCGATCGCTTCGATGACGGCGTCCTTGGTGAACACCGGCGGTACGAAGACGATGGAGACGTCGGCGCCGGTCTTCTCGATGGCTTCTTTGACGGTGCCGAAGACGGGGAGTTCAACGTCGCCGTGCACGACAACGCTGCCGGCCTTGCGAGCGTTGACGCCACCGACGACCTGGGTACCGGCCTTGAGCATGAGGGCGGTGTGCTTGGAGCCCTCACCTCCGGTGATGCCCTGAACGATGACCTTGGAGTCCTTGTTGAGGAAGATTGACATTCTGAGTTGTCCCTTACTTCGCTGCGTGGGCGAGTTCGGCGGCCTTGGCGGCGCCCTCGTCCATGGTGGCGGCCAGTGTTACGAGCGGGTGGTTCGCCTCGGAGAGGATGCGACGACCCTCCTCGACGTTGTTGCCGTCGAGGCGCACCACGAGCGGCTTGTTGGCGCTCGAACCGAGCTCGGCGAGCGCGCCCACGATGCCCTTGGCGACGGCGTCACACGCGGTGATACCGCCGAAGACGTTGACGAACACGCTCTTGACCTGCGGGTCACCGAGAATGACGTCGAGGCCGGCGGCCATGACCTCAGCGGATGCTCCGCCCCCGATGTCGAGGAAGTTGGCCGGCTTGACGCTGCCGAAGTTCTCGCCGGCGTAGGCGACGACGTCGAGGGTACTCATGACCAGTCCAGCGCCGTTGCCGATGATGCCGACTTCACCGTCGAGCTTCACGTAGTTGAGGCCGGCAGCCTTGGCCTTGGCTTCGAGCGGGTCAGCCGCAGCGGCATCCTCGAGGAGGGCATGCTTGGGGTGACGGAAGTCGGCGTTCTCGTCGATCGTGACCTTGCCGTCGAGCGCGATGATGTCGCCCTCTTCGGTGAGGACGAGCGGGTTGACCTCGACCAGGGTCGCGTCTTCACCCTTGAATACGTTGTACAGCTTGACGAAGACCGGAGCGACCTTGTCGACGAGGTCGGCCGGGAACTTGGCGTCGATCGCGATCTGCTTCGCAACGGCGAGGTCGATGCCGACCATCGGGTCGACGGCCGTGTAGGCGAGCGCTTCGGGCTTCTCGACAGCGAGAACTTCGATCTCCACGCCACCCTCGTAGCTGGCGAGCGACAGGTAGGACCGGTTGGACCTGTCCAGCAGCACGGAGAAGTAGAACTCCGCCTTGATGCGGGCGCCGCCGGCCACCATGACGCGGTGAACGGTGTGGCCCTTGATGTCCAGGCCCAGAATGTCGCGACCGGCGGCCTCGGCGTCATCCGGAGTCTTAGCTACCTTGACGCCGCCGGCCTTGCCGCGGCCGCCAACCTTGACCTGTGCCTTGACGACGACAACGCCACCGAGCTTCTCGGCCGCTGCACGTACTTCGGCGGGGGTGTCCGCGATGATGCCCGGCAGAACCGGTACACCATATTCCTCAAAGAGGTCTCTCGCTTGGTACTCGTAAAGATCCACGCTGCTCTTCCAATCCGCGTCTTGGCGATCACACCGCCGGTGAAGATATATGAGGTTGTTGGTAACAGCAGTCCGGCCGTAAATTAGCTCGACATCAAGACATACTGGCCCTTGAAAACTCTATCGCGTGAATTGAACGTCACGGCGCACACCATAGGCGCCCGAAACGGCGCTGTGCCGCCACAAAATGCCAGCGCGAAGGCTAGCCACACCTTGCTGGACGACGCCGCCACCGAGTGCTTATCTAGTGCTATGACTGATCTTGCTCAAGCGGTGGAACCGCACGCCGCCGGGCTCGCCTCCCGGCTGAACTGGCTGCGCGCCGGTGTTCTGGGCGCGAACGACGGCATCGTCTCCGTCGCCGCCCTCGTCGTCGGAGTCGCCGCCGCGACCACCGATTCCAATGTGATTCTCATCGCCGGTGTCGCGAGCCTGCTCGCCGGCGCGATTTCGATGGCCCTCGGCGAGTATGTGTCGGTGAGCAGCCAGCGCGACTCCGAACGCGCCCTCATCGCCAAAGAAACCTGGGAACTCGAGAACGAGCCCGACGAGGAACTCGCCGAACTGGCCGGATTCTACGAGGCCAAGGGGCTCTCCAGCCAGACCGCCCAACAGGTGGCAATCGAGCTCACCGAGCATGACGCCCTCGCCGCGCACCTCGAAGTCGAGCTGCACATCACCGAGCAGGATGTGTCGAATCCCTGGCACGCGGCGTACGCATCCGCTATCGCATTCACCGTCGGCGCTGCACTGCCCCTGCTCGCCGTGCTGCTGCCACCGGCCGAGTGGCGCATCGGAGCCACTTTCTTCGCGGTGCTGGTGGCCCTCGTCATCACCGGCTGGCTCAGCGCCCACCTCGGCAACAGCCCCAAGCCGCGTGCCATCGCCCGCATCGTCATCGGCGGCATTCTCGCCCTCGCGGTGACCTATGTCATCGGTGCGCTGATCGGCGGCGGCATCTAGGACGATGGCTCACAGGCAACTCCGGGTTACGCCCTCATCGCGTGGATAGGCTGAAAATATGGCATCACTGCACATCGGGGCTGGCCCCATTCCTCGATCATCAATCCGCACCGCTGGCGTGCTCGACGCGGTCCTCGTTCTGGCCTTCGCCGCGATCGGCCGTCTCAGCCACGGCGAGAGCCTGGCCGGCATCGGCGTGACCTACTGGCCGTTCCTCGGCGGTCTGATCATCGGCTGGCTGGTGCTGCGTGCCTGGCGTCACCCACGCACGATCGTCTGGACCGGCATCGGCATCTGGATCGCCACCGTGGCCGGCGGCCTGCTGCTGCGCCTGGCCAGCGGCCAGGGCGTGCAGCTCAGTTTCGCGATCGTCACGACTATCGTGCTCGGCGTGTTCCTGCTCGGCTGGCGGGCCATCGCCGCGCTCGTGCAGCGCGCCTCTCGCCAGCGGATGCCGACCCCCGCCTAGTCTGTCGGCCGCAACGGTTCTAGCCGGCGGCGATTGCGTCAAAGAGCAGGTAGACGCCGAACAGGCTGGCCGCCATCAGAGCGGCCAGCGCGAGCGCCACTGCCCGGTCTGGCCAGCGGCGACCTCCGCCGAGAGCCAGGAGCAGGCCCAGGGCGCCCTCGCCCCACCACTGCGGGCCGCCGATCAGCAGCGCGCCGTAGAACGCCTCGCCGAGGACGAGCCCGCTCATCACGGCCAAACCCAATCGGTGCGCGAGCGGATGCCGTCGGCCGGCCAGGTCACCCGCCAGCCCACACAGCGCGCCGGCGCCGATGGCGACGATCCCCCACAGCACGAGCACGCGGGGTGGCTGCGACTCCGGGCCGAGCACGGCCCAGGTTGCGACCATCGCCGCCAGCGCGGTCACGCCAAGCAGGATCGCGCGCGACCCGCGGGTTCGGGTCAGCGCTGCAACGGTGAACGGAAGCAGGCCCCACAGCGCGCTGGTGTTGGCGAGCGTGGTCCACGGCTCCGGCAGCACTGCATACAGCGCGCGGGCCAGCAGCCCGGTCGCGATCCCGGCGCCGACCGCCACGAGCAGACTGCGGGCGAGCATCGCTGGCCGACGCATCCGTTCGTCGGTCAGGGTCATGCTGCGAGCCTAGGGTGTTGCACGCCGCCTCCTGGGCGGGCGGGCGGCGCCCAGCCGGATCTGCGCCTAGGCGAGCACCTTGAGGCCGGTGTTCCAGTTGTACGAGGCGTGTGCCGGGTTGACCTGCAGGGTCATGATGAGCAGTTGGAAGCCCTCGAGCTCGCGGGCGCGACGCAGCGGGCCGACATCGATGGGGTTGAGTCCGGCGTCGGCGACGAACGACTCGACGGCGGCTTTGGCCGTGTCGGAGTCACTCGCGACGAACACGTCGAGCGGCTGGCCGGCGACCGACCCGGTGACGAGCGTGCCAGCGAAGGTCGTGTTGAAGGCCTTAACGATGTTGACGCCGTCAGCGGCGAGCTTGGCGAGCTCTTCGACCGCTGAGGTGCCGGGGGCGACGGTGAGGGAGTCGAAGGTCGTGAAGTCGACCGGGTTGGTGATGTCGATCACGGTCTTGCCGGCGAGTGCGGCGCCGTAGCCGGTCACGAGGGTGCGAGCCGCGTCGTAGGGAACGGCTAGCACGACGATGTCGCCGTCGACGGCAGCGAAGTCGACCGGGCCGTTGGTCACGGATGCCCCGAGTTCGGCAGCGAGCGCCGCCGCCTTGGCCAGGTCCTGGCCGAGAATCTGCACGCTGCGGCCGGCCGCAACTGCACGGGTTCCGATGCCGCGAGCCATGTTGCCGCTGCCGATGATAACGATGTCAGTCATTAGAATTCTCTTTCTATTGGGGGGGTGAGGCCTGTTGGTCGTATTCACGATGTGGATGTAACTTACTTGAAGCAACAACTAAAACCTAGGGCTTTTTAGTTGAAACGTCAAGTCAACTGGTAGATTGTCTGTTATGACTTCCCCTCCCCCACGCACCCCGGAGCCGCGCTGGCTCACCGAGGACGAGCGCATCGCCTGGCTGCGCCTGATGGCGGTCACGATGCTGCTCCCGGCCCGCCTGGAGTCCGAGCTGAAACGTGACGCCGGCCTCAGCCACTTCGAGTACTACGTGCTCGCCATGATCTCCGAGAACGACGAACACTCGTTGCCGCTCAGTGAACTCGCCTCACGCACCAACTCCTCCCTCTCCCGGCTCTCGCACGTGCTCACCCGCCTGGAAACGCAGGGCTACATCACCCGCTGTGCCTCGCAAGCGGATGCCCGCGCCTCCCTGGCCCGCCTCACCGAAACGGGCTGGCAGAAGGTCGTCGCCAGCGCTCCCGGCCACGTCGATGAGGTGCGCACCGTGGTGTTCGACCCGCTCACCGCCCGCCAGGTCGGCCAACTCAGCGAGATCTGCGGTCGACTGCTCGGCACTCTCGACCCCGACCACCGCCTGCTCGATAACGACTGACCAAGCACGACCGGTCAGCCACGACCGAACAGCTGATCAGTACCGGTCGTCGTTGTCGAAGTCGAGATCGGCGTAGGCGTCTGGATCCAGATCGAGGTCGAAGCTGCGGTCGATCAAGCGCCAGGTACAAACTGTCCGGGCAGTCTGAAATGACCTATTCGGCCCGGCGCAGCCCCGGTGTCGCGAGCAACTGGCCGTCACGCAACACGGCGAGAACATCGATGGGAAAGCGCTCGGTCATTTCGTTCAGCGTCGCCTCGCCGCCAGCCACGATCGCCGTCGCGAGCACGTCGGCCGTGACGATATCGGCGGCAAAAACGCTCACCTGGCGAAACGGCGACGGCTCACCGTTCAACGCCGTCCAGATGTGCTCGCCGCGTTCCGCGCTGCCCGAGGTGGCCACGGCTCGAAGCGGATGCCGCAGCGGCACGCTCGCAATCACGTCACCCCGATCGAATGGATTAACGATCGCCACGACCCATTCGAGGTGCTCGGTCACCGCGGCCGGCGTCGCCACTCGATGCCCGGTCGGCATCGCACTGTCGGCGGACTCCCACGCCTCAAATCGTTCGCCCGGCTGACCACTGACCAGCACGTCACCGCCGGCGTTGATCGACCAGTCGGCGAAGCCGCTCGCGATCAGGGCAGCCCCGGCTTCGGCGATGGCGAGCGCCTTGATCACCCCGGACAAGTCGATCACGCCATCCGCACGATGCGGAGTGAATACGCCCCGGGTGCGATCCCGCCAGTCCAACGTGAGGGCGTAACAGTTGCGCAAGCTCTCACTCGCGTCGGTCAAACGGATGTCCCCGCGCGCGACCCGAGACAGCTCCGAGTCGTCTCGGTAGAGGCTGAATTGCTGATCCCAGCGCCGAAACACTGTCTCGACCAGGTCACCGGCAGCGGTATCGGCAGCGAAATCGCCGAGTCGCAAACTGACGACGGTGCCCATCGTTGCAAAGGTGAGCGCGGGCATCCGCTCAGAGTCGCGGCACACGGCAGGCACCTAGAACCCGGCCATATCGAGGGCCGACTGCAGCGACCGCAGGTAGCCCTGGGTCGTGTAGGTGGCGCCACTCACGTTTTGCACGCTCGCGGATTGGGCCGCGAGCACCTCGGAGCGCAAGATCGGCGCGGCCTGGTTGCTGATGGCAACCGATCGGCCGCCACGGTTGGTCAGCTGCAGCGGAGTGACCTCGGTGATCGCCCCGTTGGCGATCGTCACGGACACCTGCATGTTGCCGAACTGGGTGGCGACGACCGAGCCGGTGAAGCTTCCCGATTGCGACGATGCGGTCGCCGCGGTGGCTGCAACCGCGTTGGCAGCCGCAGCTGCGTCGGCCGCGGCTGTTGCTACTGCCGCCGCATCCGCTGCTGCCTTCGTCGAGGCAGCAGTGTTGGCGGCATCGGCCTGGGCTTGGGCTGTGGCCGCAGCGTCGGCGGCCGCTTTCGCGGTCGCTGCGGCCTGGGCGGCGGCATCCGTTGCGGCCGAGGCGGCGGTGGCTGCGCCGGTACCGGTACCGGTGGCTGCGGTCAGGCTCTGCGAGGCGTCGATAGCCTGCGAGCCGAGCTGCCAGCCGATGCCGACGATCGAGACGGAGGCCAGTGCGGCCAGTGCTACGGCACGTGCTCTCACCAGTCAAACCTTTCGTAGTGGATCTGCTTCTTGGGGACCCCGCCGGCGCGGGCGTCTCGCACAACGGCGTCGGTCCACGGGCGGGGACCGCAGATGTAGATATCGCAGTGGAGCAGTTCGGGCACGATCTTGCGCAGGGTGATGCCGGCGCGGGCGGCATCCGCTGGCAGCCAGGTACTCACGCCCTTGGGACGTTTTCCGGCGATGATGCGCAGTTCAGCGCCGCGCACCCGGCACAGGTCGGTCAGCTCGTCGACCAGGTAAGTATCGCCGAGGCTGTGCGAGCGCAGCAGCACGGTGGCGTTGCCCGGCGCGAACGATACCGTTTCCAGCAGCGAGCGGATGGGGGCGACGCCGATGCCGGCGGCGATCAAGACGACGCGGGGCGACGTGCGAGCGTTCTCGGTGAAGAGCCCGTACGGGCCTTCGAAGCTCACTCGGGTGCCGCGCTTCAGCTGCGGAAGCTGCTGCGAGGCATCGCCGAGACCGCGCACCGTGATGCGCAGTCCGCGCTCGCTCGGCGCTGACGACAGGGAGAAGGGGTGCGCCTGCCACCAGAGTCCGTGGGACCAGAACCGCCAGACGAAGAACTGCCCGGAGGTCGCCCGGAGTTTGTCCAGCTGCCGGCCGGTCAGTGTGATGGAGACCACGCCCGGAGCGACGGCGTCGATGCGGTCGACGATCAGCTGATGACGCAATGACCGGGAGACCGGAAGCAGAAAGCGAAACACGATGATGGAGCCGGCGACCGCCACGTAGAGGGCGAGCCAGTAGTAGCGGGCAATGGCCCCCTCGCTGAGCAGGTTGCCGACGCTCAGCTGGTGCGGGATGGCGCCCAGCACCGAGAGGTAGGCGAGCAGGTGCACGGCGTGCCAGGCCTCGTAGCGAAACTTACGGCGCACGACCACGAGCGAGGTGATCACGACACCGAGCATGAGCGCGAGGCCGAGGAAGGCGAGCGGCATGTCGGGCAGGGTCGTGAACATGTTCCAGACCTCGACGAACACGTTCACGTTTTCGGCGAGGGCATAGCCGGTGATGAGCAGCGCCGCATGGCCGAGGATGAGATAGAGGGCGGGCTTGCCGAGCGACTGGTGCACGGCCATGGCTTGGTCGTGTCCGAAAGCGCGGTCGATCGGGGGCAGCCGCGCGGCCAGCACGAGCATCACGAGCAGCAGGTCGGTTCCGACCAGTCCGGCGACGATTCCGAGCGAGGTGAAAGCGTCGGCCGGAGCGGAGAACTTGGCTGCTCCCCCGTCGGCGAGAAAGATGGCGATGACGATGGCGACCGACGCCACGCAGAGAATCTGCAGGCTGTCGGCGAGGCGCATCCGCTTCTGGTAGGCGGGATGCTGCAACGCCGTACGGGTGCGGCGTGTGGGCGCCTGGCCGGTTCGGTTGGTGCGCGTGTCGAGGCTCATGAGTAGAGCATCGACCGGGGGGCCATCGAACAGCTATCGATAACCTGTGAACAGTCTGTGTGTCGTCAATGCCTGTTTTTCAGCCGGACTCTCGCCCGCGCGAGCAGCACGATCACCAGGGCGAAGACGCGGCGCAGCACGGTCTCGAGCACGCGATCGACCAGCAGCGCCGGAACCGGTACCGGGCTGGTGAGGTGCAGCACGGTGAGGGCGAGCGGGGTCACGAACAGCAGGGCGGCGCCGTAGTGTCGGCCGATCAGAATCTCGGCGCCGAGCTGGCCTGACGGGCCGGGCAGCAGATGATCGCGAGCATGAGTGTGCCGGCAACGGTGACCGTGCGCAGCCGCACCCGGTAGGGCTCGTTCCGGCCGAACAGCGCTGTCATGGCGCCGAAGGCCGCGTAGGCGGCCCAGTCGAGCTGGCCGGTGAGCACGAGAACGGTGAGTGGCAGCGCGGCGGCGACCGCTGCCCGGGTGGCGACCTCGAACTGGAAGGAGCGCAGGTTGAGCGCCCACTGCCTCAAGGATTCGGGCTGGCGCAAGGAATCGGGCTGGCGCAGGGATTCGGGCTGGCCCGGTTCCGGCCCTGGCGCGGGTTGAACGGGGTGCTCGCTAGATCTTTTCGATCGGGGCGATCTTGATCAACAGCTTTTTGGCGCCCGCAGTGTCGAACTGCACGTGCGCGATGCGCTTGGTACCTTCGCCGGTGACCTGGTTGACCCGGCCCTCGCCGAAGTCGTGGTGGCGAATGCGGTCACCCGCCTGAAGCTCGAGGCCACCGTTGTCGCGCACCGTTCCGGTGATCTTGTTCGCCCACTCCGTCTTCGGCTTGCCGGGCGGCAGGCCGACCGGTTGTTTGCTGGTGCCGTAGCTGCTGCGCCCGCCGTAACCATCGTTCGAGCCGGTGCCCAGTGAATTACCGAACCCACCGAAGCCACCGTCGCGTCGCGCATTGAGGGCTCGCGGCTGGGTGCCACCACGGGAATTGGCCATGCCCGGCGACTGCTTCCAGTCGATCAGGTCGGCCGGAATCTCCTGTAGGTATCGACTCGGCATGGCCACGTTGATGTCGCCGAACTGAGCGCGGGTCATGGCGAGGGAGAGGTAAAGCCGTTTGCGGGCGCGGGTGATGCCCACGTAGAACAGGCGGCGTTCCTCGGCCGGGCCGCCGGGCTCGTTCGCCGACATCTGGTGCGGAAGCAGCCCCTCTTCCACTCCGGTGAGGAACACTGCCTCGTATTCGAGGCCCTTCGCGGTGTGCAGGGTCATCAGGGATACGGTTCCCGAGGCATCGTCGAGGTCGTCGGCGGCGGCCACGAGTGACACCTGGGTGAGAAAGTCGACGAGACCGCCGTCGGGGTTCTCCTTGTTGAAGTCCTTGGTCTGGGCCACGAGCTCTTCGATGTTCTCGGCGCGCACCTCGTCTTGAGGATCGCGGCTGTTTCGTAAGCCGGCGAGCAGCCCGCTGCCGTTCAACAGAAATTCGAGCACTTCGGAGACGTTGGCACCGCCGACCGGCACGCCGTCGTCGGTGACCGAGGTCGGTACCAGCATGAGCGCGGCGGCATCGAGCAGTTCGGCGAGTTCGAGGATGGCGCCGGTCACCTTGGGGCCGAGGCCGAGCGCGGCGGAATTGCGCATGGCTTGGCGAAAGGTGAGTTCGTTGTCGTCGGCGAAGCTCGACAGACCGGTTTCGGTGGCCGGGCCGATGCCGCGCTTCGGGGTGTTGAGGATGCGGCGCAGGGCGAGTTCGTCGACCGGGTTGGCGACGGCGATGAGGTAGGCCAGGGCGTCCTTGATCTCGGCCCGCTCGTAGAACTTGGTGCCGCCGACCACCCGGTAGGGGGTCGCGGAGCGCACCAGGATTTCTTCGAGCGCTCGGGTCTGGGCGTTGGTGCGGTAGAACACGGCCATGTCTCGGTAGGCCATGCCGGCCGCGTGCAGCACCTGGATTTCGTCGGAGACGAACTGGGCTTCGTCGTGCCCGGAGTAGGCGGTGAAGCCGACGATCTTCTCGCCGTCGCCGCCGGCGCTCCACAATTTCTTGTCTGTACGGTCGAAGTTGTGGCCGATCACGGCGTTCGCCGCCGAGAGAATATTCTGGGTCGACCGGTAGTTCTGCTCGAGCAGAATCACCCTAGCGCCCGGGTAGTCCCGCTCGAACCCGCTGATGTTGCGGGTGTCGGCGCCACGGAAGGCGTAGATCGATTGGTCGGAATCGCCGACCACGGTGAGTGACGCCCCGGGGATGGCGCCGGACGCGTCGCGCAGGTTGCGCACGTGCACGCCGTCGTCTTCCATCTCCTGGGCGAGCTCGGGCGTGACCGGTCGGGTGAGCTCGTGCACGAGGGCGTACTGGGCGTGGTTGGTGTCCTGGTATTCGTCGACCAGCAGGTGCCGAAAGCGGCGCCGGTAGAGCGCGGCGACCTTGGGAAAAGCACGGAACAGGTAGACCGTCTCGCCGATAAGGTCGTCGAAGTCGAGCGCGCTCGCTGCGCGCAGTCGGGCCTGGTACTGCCGAAAAATCTCGACGAACATGACCTCCTGCGGGTCGCTCATGTTGGCGTTGCGCGCATAGGAATCGGCATCGGCGAGCTCGTTCTTGAGCTTGGAGATCTTGGCGCCCGCTGACCCCGGCGTGAATCCGTAGGTATCGGCGTCGAGGCCCTTGATGATGCGCTTGAGCGTGACCTTGGTGTCGGCCGAGTCGTAGATGCTGAACGTGCTGGACAGGCCGATCTTTTCGGCTTCGCGGCGCAGGATGCGCACGCAGGAGGAGTGGAAGGTGCTGATCCACATGCCGTCTGAGCCCTGCCCGAGGATGGCGTGCACCCGCTCGCGCATCTCGGCGGCGGCCTTATTGGTAAAGGTAATCGCGAGAATCTGGCTCGGCCAGGCATCGCGGGTTTCGAGCAGGCTCGCGACGCGACGGGTGAGCACACTGGTCTTGCCCGACCCGGCGCCAGCGATGATGAGCAAGGCCTGGCCGCGGTATTCCACGGCCTCTTTCTGCTGCGGGTTGAGCCCGTCAAGCAAGGGACTCTGCTGCGTACCGCCCGGGCCTGCATACCCATTGGAATCGAGAATGATCGGCGTGGCCGAGCGGCCGGTGGTGACGGGTGCGGATTCCGCGTTCAGAGGTGTGGTCATGTCGGTTTCCAGTGTAGGCGAGGCCCCTGACACGAGGCCGGGATGACGCCCACGGGTCAGCGCCGCTCGTCGCGCACGTGCACGGCCAGATCGGGGTGGTCGGCGAACACCCCGTCGACGCCCGAGTCGAAAATCAGGCGAAACTCGGATTGCCAGTGGCCGAAATCCGCCTTTCGGGTGCCGCTCTGAAAGGTTGTCTCCAGAAACTTGTTCTCCGGGCGCAAAGTCCAGCAGTAGACCTCCAGTCCGGCGGCGTGCGCATCCTCGACCAGAGCGGAGGCCCCGATCACGTCACCCGCGTCATCCGTTTTGAGGATGAGCGACTTGGGAACGCTGATGCCGTCCACCCCGATGTCACTCGTGGCCGTGCTCGAGCCCATGCTGCTGCGGGAGCCGCCGGCCGAGCGGCCCGCCGCCAGGCTCGAGAGCCCGCCAGCGGTGAGGTGGGCGGCGTAGCTGAGCGCACCGGCCCCGTACTCGGCGAGTTGGTCGGCCGGGTGCCCCTGGTCTTCGAGCAGAAAGATGCGTTTGCCACGCACGCCCTGGGCCCGAACCTGCGCGAGCACGCTCGGTTCGAAGCTCTCCACGGTGAGCCGGTCGGTGTTCCAGCCTGCGGCGGAGACCTCGGCGGCGAACAGCTCGGGCAGTGGCAGGTCGAGGCTCGCGAAGTAGTTGCTGTGCTTGATTTCGGCCACGATACCGAGCACCCGGTCGGTGTGTTCGGCTGCGTCATCGACCAGGTCGAACAGGTCGCGCAGGCGCAGGATCGGCTGTTGGTCGTCGAAGGTGGTGTTGCCCTGCCGCAGGGCGGGCAGTCGTTCCCTGGCCCGCAGGGTGCGCAGTTCGTCCCAGGTGAAGTCCTCGGTGAACCAGCCGGTGACGAGCGTTCCGTCGATGTGTTTCTCGGTGCGGCGAGCGGAGAATTCGGCGCGGGTGGCGACATCCGTTGTGCCGGAGATCTCGTTTTCGTGGCGGATCACCAGCACCCCGTCGCGGGTGGCGACGAGGTCGGGTTCGACCGCGTCGGCGCCGAGGCCGAAGGCGAGGTCGAATGCGCTGCGGGTGTGCTCGGGCCGGTGCCCGCTCGCCCCGCGGTGGCCAATCACGATCGGTTGCATGGTTTCAGGCTAACAACGGGGCCAGAACGGATGCTGGGGGCCGGCATCCGCTCACAGCGAAATGGGTGCGAAACACCGCCTGCAATGCTGCAAATCGGCTGATCCCCTGCACATTCGCACGTGCTCTCGGGTACCGTGGAAGAAGTGCCGCACCAGGCGCACCCAAACTCCACCAGCTGATTGTGAGTACAGCAACACATGGCATCCTCCAACCCCGCTTTCTCCCGCAACGAGGCGTTCGGCCCTCGCGGCGCAGTGGCGTCGTCGCAGGCCCTCTCGGACAACGATCTGCAGTCGATGTACAACCGGCCCTCGGCCGGTGCGCAGGACACCGAACGCATGACCTACGAAGACACCATCACCAAGACCGGCCTCGGCTTCGCGCTGCTGCTCGTCGCGGCAATGATCTCCTGGGTTGCTACCCCGGTGCTCCCGTTCCTGTTCATTCTGGGTGCCATCGCCGGTTTCGTGCTCGGTCTGGTCAACACCTTCAAGAAGGAGCCGTCCGCTCCGCTCATTCTCGCCTTCGCCGGGGCCCAGGGCCTGTTCGTCGGCGGCATCTCGCGCTTCTTCGAGGACCTCTACGGGGGCGTCGTGATGCAGGCGGTTCTCGCCACCCTCGTAGTCGTCGGTGTCACGCTCGCCCTGTTCAAGAGCGGCAAGATCCGCGCCTCGAAGAAAGCCACCAAGATCTTCCTGGTCGCCATGATCGGCTACGCCGCGTTCTCGCTGATCAACTTCGGCATGATGCTGTTCGGCGCCACCGACCAGGCCTTCGGCATGCGCAGCCAGAGCATTAGCATTCTCGGCTTCGACATCAAGCTCGGCATCCTCATCGGCCTGCTCGCTGTACTCCTGGCCGCGTACTCGCTCGTGCTCGACTTCGACTTCATCCAGAAGGGCGTCAACAACCGCCTGCCGCGCAAGTACGGCTGGACCGGCGCGTTCGGCATCATCATGACCGTCGTCTGGCTCTACGTCGAAATGCTGCGCATCTTCGTGCTGACCCGCGAGTAGCGGCATCCGCTTGATCAGGCGCCCTCGTCATTTCGGAACGGGGGCGCTTTTTCGTACCCCACGCACGCCACACTGTGGTTGGCTTAAGCAATGAGTTTCACTGACCTGCACGCGCTGGCTCCCCTCGAATCCACCGGCGTGAACGCCACGTTCGGCTACATCGGCAGCGGCATCGTGCTCCTCGGGCTCGCCTGGGTGGTCGTGCTCGCCATCCGCCGCTACCTCAAAGCGCCCAAAGACTGACTAAACGGATGCCCGCGCCGGGGTCATCCCATGTGCGCCCCCAATATCGGCAGTCGCTACGCCGGTTACCGTAGCGGTCACCCGTTTCGGGCGCGGCCACGGGCAAACCTGGGTCGATGCAGGGAGAAACCGCGTTTCGGGGTCCTGGCGACGATGACGGCCGCGATCGAGCCGAGCACGATGACGATTCCCGCGATCTGAATCGGGGCAAGGTGCTCTCCGGCGATCGCCCAGCCGAGCACGATGGCCACGACGGGGCTCAGCAGGCCGAGGAATGCGATGGTGCTCGCGGGCAGGCGCGCAATGCCGTGGAACCAGGCGACGTAGGCGAGTGCCGTGCCGGCCACAGCGAGGTACGCGTAGCCGGCGAGGTTGGCCACGGTCAGCGGCGTGGTCGGAAGGCCTTCGAGCAGGAGCAAAACGGGCAGCAGGCTGAGCCCGCCCGCGATGAGCTGCCACGAGGTCGTCGCCAGCAGCGGCGCCGGCTGCCCCCACTTCTTGGAGAGCACGATGCCCGAGGCCATGCAGACCGTGCCGCCGACAGCGGCCAGGATCCCGATAGCGTCAAGCCTCGCCTGCGATTGGAGCACGATGAGGCTGACGCCGAAGGCACCGGTCGCGCCGCTCGCCAGAACGCGTCCGGTCATCCTCTCGTGCAGCACGCGACTGGCGAGCAATGCGACCACGAGCGGCTGCAGGCCTCCGACGATGGCGGCCACTCCGCCAGGGAGCCGGTAGGCCGCGATGAAGAGCAGCGCGAAGAACGCCCCGATGTTGAGCACGCCGAGCACCCAGGACTTCCACCACCATTCGCCGCGCGGCAATCGGCGGCAGAGCACCAGGAGCAGCAGCCCTGCGGGGAGCGCGCGCAGGAATGCCGCGAGCAGCGGCCGATCCGCGGGCAGCAACGCCGTCGTCGTCAGATAGGTGGTTCCCCAAAGAACGGGAGCCAGGGCGGTGGTCGCCAACAGAAGGAATCGGTTGCTAAGCACTTAGCTATTATAGCTAAGTGCTTAGCAATTGATAGTGTGGAACCATGACAGACCAGGTCGATCGAATCCTCGAGCAGTGGAGCACCGAGAAGCCCGACCTGGATGTCTCCCCGATGGCCGTCATCGGCCGCTTGAGTCGCACCGCTCTGGCCGTCGAGTCCCGCCTGGCCGCGACCTTTGCGCGGTACGGCCTGGACGCATCCTCTTTCGACGTGCTCGCGACGCTGCTGCGGAGCGGTGCGCCCTACCGGATCTCCCCGGCGGCACTGGCCCGCGATGCGATGATCTCGACGAGCGCGGTGGCCCAGCGCCTGAACAAACTTCAGACGCGAGGTTTGGTCAGCCGAGAGGCGAACCCCGACGATGGCCGCGGTATCCTGGTCGCGCTGACGGATGCCGGTAAGCGGCTCATCGACGCCGCCCTGGCCCCGCACGTCGAGACCGAGCGAACCATCACCCAGATTCTTTCTGACGACGAACAATCGCTTCTGGTGGGGCTGCTGCAGAGGATCAACGCTGCGGCAACCCACGGACTGAACGAATCAGCGCAGCGAACGCAGGTAGCGTCGGCGAACGATGAGTTGAGCGACCCGAAGTAGTGGGTAGAGGGCGCGCCACGGCTGCTGCGGGGCCGCCCGCGTCAGCGATCGCACCGTGAGATGCACTTCGTTGCCGTGGCGGTGCACGATGAACGCCTCCTCGCCACTGACCGGATGCCCGGGCAGCGTTCGATAGGCGAACCCGACCCGGTTCGGCTCGTCGACGACAGAAACGACCTCCACCGGTTCGACGACGGTCAGCGCGATCAGGCGTGCCGTGACGATTACCCGGTCGCCGGGCGACACCGGCGCCGCCGAATCCACGGCAAACCCGCTCGCCGTCTTCACCCGCCAGCGCAGCACATCCCCGGCGGCGCGCTCCCACACCGCGTCACCGCTGCCCACGACCGCTGACACTTCCGAGCGCCGGAATTTCGGATCGCTCGCCGGCCAGTCGTGAAGTTCAGGGCTGGCCATGATTCTCCTTCGCGCCGAGCCTTAGGGTGTGGGTCATCTGCCCAGTCAATCGCAACGGCGACGGTTTCAGTCCGGGGTTCGCCCGCAGCGCACCGCGTGAATCCCTGCGTAGACTCGGGTTATGTCGCTCGGTCGCCCATTTCGAGCGCTGTGGACATCGAGTGCCTCCTCGAATCTCGCTGACGGAGTCGCGTTCATCTCGATGCCGCTTCTCGCGGTGTCGCTCACCGACGATCCGCGGTTGGTCGCGGGTCTGGCCACGACGTACGCCCTGGTGCGGCTCCTGGTCGCGCTGCCCATCGGGGTATGGGTCGATCGAGTCGATCGGCGCACGCTGCTGATCGGCGCGAACCTCATCCGTGGGTTGGCGGTGCTCGCCCTGGCTGTCTCCGTGCAGTTGGACCTCGCAACGTTACCGCTGCTCTACGCGGCGTTTGCGGTCGTCGGAACGCTGGAGAGCGCGGCGGACAACGCATCCGTTTCGCTCTTGCCCGGGGTCGTACCGGTCACGCAGCTGGATCGCGCCAATGGTCGCATTTCAGCCGCGCAGCTGATCGCCGATGAGTTCGCCGGACCGCCGCTGGGTGGACTGCTGTTTGCCGCCCTGGCCGCCGCTCCCCTGTATCTCATGGGCGGGCTGTGGGCTGCGGCCGGGATTCTCGCCCTGGCGCTGCCGATCCGGCGGCTCGGTGGGTCGAGCCCCGACCTCACCCTGCGCCAGCCCATTTTTCGCGAGGCGATCGAGGGTGCGCGATGGCTCGCGGGCAACCGCGCGGTTGGCGGGCTCGCGCTGATCGGCGCGCTTGCCAGTGTGGGCTACATGCTCCCCTTCTCGATCCTCGTGCTGTTCGCCGGGCAACGCCTCGCCCTCGATGCCCTCGGTTACGGGGTGATCCTGGCCGTTTCAGCGCTCGGCGGATTGGTCGGTTCGTTCTCGACAGCACGAGTCGTTGGCACGATGGGCTACCGGCGCACGATTATTGCGAGCCTCGTCACGGGGGCGGCAGCACTGTTCGCGCTGTCGATCGCCACCAACGGAGTTGTTGCCGCTGTGTTTCTCGCGGTCTACATCCTGCACGCCGTGGTCTGGGGAATCTGCGCCACCTCCCTCCGGCAACGACTCGTGCCCGACGCCCTGCGCGGACGGGTGAACGCGGCGTCCCGCGTGCTCAGCCTGCTCGGGCTGGCGCTCGGTTCGGCGCTCGGCGGCCTGCTGGCTGTGGTTGGCCTTGCACTGCCGATCGCCGTCGGTGGCGGAGTCTTCGTGTGTTGTGCGGTGCTGGCTGTCATCGTGCTCCCCCGCGATCCTGCCCCTGATCATCCAATGCCAGTCAGGCCCGGTGACAACAGGTCACGTCCCGTGCAGTGGTGTAGTTTCCGGGGTTTGATCGTTGGATTAACAACGCAACGAACCACCGTGCGATGGTCAGTGAGAACCGTTCAAAGTTCCTCACAGAAAGACACATCACACGATGGCTCTAGACCAGTCTGCCTTGCTTGAGCTCCTCTCGGAGCTCAAGCTCACCAATGTCACCGATCGAATCCGAACGGTGACCGAAACGCTCTACCAAGAACTCATCAACGCGGAGGCCACCGCCCACATCGGCGCGGCCCCGTTTGAGCGTTCTGACGATCGCACCAACCAGCGCAATGGGACCCGCCCGCGCGTCTTGACGACCACGGCCGGGGACCTGAATCTGAAGATCCCCAAGCTACGCCAGGGCTCCTTCTTCCCGGCACTCCTTGAGCGGCGCCGGCGCGTGGACCAAGCCCTGTTCGCTGTCGTGATGGAGGCTTACCTCCACGGCGTCTCGACCCGCAAAGTCGACGACCTGGTCAAAGCCCTGGGCGCGGACACCGGCATCTCCAAGTCCGAAGTATCCCGGATTTGCGCGGATCTCGACGGGGAAGTCGCCACATTCCGTGACCGTGACCTCGGCGTTACCGGCTACCCCTACGTCTTCCTTGACGCCACGTATTGCAAGGCTCGCGTCAACCACCGCGTCATCTCCCAAGCGATGGTCGTCGCCATCGGCGTGGCCGCCGATGGCCGCCGCGAGGTCCTCGGTTTCGACGTCGGCGACAGCGAGAATGAGATCTTCTGGACCGAGTTCCTGCGGTCTTTGAAAGCCCGTGGACTGGACGGTGTCAAGCTCGTCATCTCCGACGCTCACTCAGAGTTGAAGAAAGCCATTAGCACCGTTTTTCAGGGTGCCGCGTGGCAACGCTGCAGGGTCCACTTCATGAGAAATGTTCTTTCCATTGTCCCGCGCGCCAGTCAAGATATGGTCGCCGCTGTCATCCGCACCATCTTCGCCCAGCCCGACGCGACGCACGTTCAGGCCCAGTTCGACGAGGTCACCCGCATGCTCGAACGCTCTCACCCAAAAGTCGCCACGATGCTCCACGACGCGCGCGCCGACATCCTCGCATTCTGCGGATTCCCGCCCAAACACTGGCGACAGGTGTGGTCCACAAACCCACTCGAACGCTTAAATAAGGAAATCAAGCGCAGGACCGATGTCGTCGGTGTGTTTCCCAACCCGGCCGCCCTGCTCCGCCTCGCAGGCGCCGTCCTGGTCGAGCAACACGACGAGTGGGAGGCAGGCGCCCGCCGCCACCTCTCCGAAGACTCCATGCGCCAACTCGACGCCTTCAACGCCGCCCTCACCCTCCCCGACGCCAGCGCCCTGACGGGGGTGATTCCCGTTCCCGAGCTCATTGCCGCATAATCAAATCAGCTGACCCGCACGGTGACGATGAATTACACCACCCGGCGGGACGTGACCTGACAACACCCCCGGATCATCAATGACTGGGGGCAATAACCATGCCGGGCCTAACAGGCCAACACCCTTCAGAAGCAAAGCTTCAAGGGCCACCTACAAGGTAACGGGGGCTTGGCGCCCGCAGTCGCAAGAGATATTGGCGGCAGACGTACACACGGGAGTAGCGCTGACGAAGCTCATCCTCGAGTTCGAAGCGCGCGTGCATGAAGGCGTGCACGGGTGTGGACAGTCCATCGGGAGACTCAAATCCGTCGTCCCCGCTCGCTGACTCCTTGTACACGTGCAGGTAGCGATAGTTCTCCGCGAATCCTGCCGAGGTGTACCAGTCGTTTGCACTCGCGGTTTCTCGCGTCCAGGCATCGAGCGACGTGACTCGCTCCGGCAGCCGCTGTACGGCATGCCGCAGGAGCTTTGAGGCGATTCCGTGGCGTTGAGCATCCGGATGCACGGCTATTGAGTCGATCGTCGCGGTGTCGCCGTCGATCTCGACGTCGATCAGTCCAACGACGACGTCGCCCCTGCAGGCAACTAATTCCACACGAGCACTCGCAAATGTTGTCTTGCAAATTTTGACCTCGTCATAGTAATCGGTGTCAAAAAAACTCAGCAAGCGGCAGGTGAGCCAGCTTCGTTCGTCGGAAGTGCGGTAGTCCCGTATCTGTAGCATCGTGTCCCTGATCGTTGAAAAATTCGGTGCTCAATCGCGCGGAATGCACGAGAGCGCGGAACAATCAGGAGCGGAACATGATTCGACTGTACTGCGCGCCGCTCTGCCAAGGCAACCGCATCGCGGTGGAAGGAGTATGAGCGCACCCGTTTCGGGCGCGACCACGAGCGGATGCCGGCGCCGGGCACACAAAAAGGGCCGACTCTCGCGAGCCGACCCTTTTTACTGCGCGATCACTCCCACTCGATGGTTCCCGGCGGCTTGCTCGTCACATCGAGCACGACGCGGTTCACGCCGTCGACCTCGTTGGTGATGCGGTTCGAAATCTTGGCGAGCAGGTCGTAGGGCAGGCGAGTCCAGTCGGCGGTCATGGCATCCTCTGAAGACACCGGGCGCAACACGATCGGGTGACCGTAGGTGCGGCCGTCGCCCTGCACGCCCACCGAGCGCACATCGGCCAGCAGCACGACCGGGCACTGCCAGATCTCGCGGTCGAGGCCGGCGGCGGTCAGTTCGAAGCGAACGATCGCATCCGCTTGACGCAGCAGGTCGAGGCGTTCCTGGGTGATCGAGCCGACGATGCGAATTCCCAGGCCGGGGCCGGGAAACGGCTGGCGCTGCACAATTTCGGCCGGCAGTCCAAGCTCGGCGCCGATCGCGCGCACTTCGTCTTTGAACAGGGTGCGCAGCGGTTCGACCAGTTCGAACTTGAGGTCGTCGGGCAGGCCGCCCACGTTGTGGTGGCTCTTGATGTTGGCGGTGCCACTGCCGCCGCCGGATTCGACGACGTCGGGGTAGAGCGTGCCCTGCACGAGGAAGCGGATCGGGTCGCCGTCGATTTCCTTGGCTTCTTCGATAAGTTCGGCCTGGGCCTGCTCGAAGGTGCGAATGAACTCGCGGCCGATGATCTTGCGCTTGGTCTCAGGGTCGCTCACACCTTCGAGGGCCACGAGGAACTGCTCACGCACGTCCACGGTGACCAGGCGGATGCCCGTGGCCTTGACGTAGTCTTCCTCAACCTGGCGGCGCTCGTCCTGGCGCAGCAGGCCGTGGTCGACGAACACGCAGACCAGCTGGTCGCCGATCGCCTTGTGCACGAGGGCGGCGGCGACGGCGGAGTCGACTCCGCCGGACAGGCCGCAGATGACCTTGCCGGTGCCGACCTGGGCGCGAATCTTCGCGACCTGCTCGGCGATGACGTTGCCGCTGTTCCAGTCGGGGTTGATGCCGGCGGCGCGGTGCAGAAAGTTCTCGAGCACGTGCTGCCCGTTTTCGGAGTGCTTGACCTCGGGGTGCCACTGCACGCCGTAGAGGCGCTTGGCGTCGTTGGCAAAGGCGGCGACCGGGGTCGAGACCGAGGAGGCCAAAACGGTGAAACCCTCCGGCGCCGTGGCAACCGAGTCGCCGTGGCTCATCCACACGGTCTGGTTGCCCGGCTGGTTTGCCAGCAGCACGTTGTCGCCGTTGCTCACGGTGACCGGGGTCGAGCCGTATTCGCGGGCGCCAGTGTGGGCGACGGTGCCGCCGAGAGCGGTCGCCATCACCTGGAAGCCGTAGCAAATGCCGAGCACGGGCACGCCGAGCTCGAAGATCGCGGCATCGAAGGCGGGCGCGCCATCGGCGTAGACGCTTGACGGGCCGCCGCTCAGCACGATTCCGCGCGGGTTCTTGGCGAGAACTTCGGCGGCGGTGATCGTGTGCGGCACGATTTCCGAATAAACGGATGCCTCCCGCACGCGCCGCGCGATCAGCTGCGCGTACTGCGCACCGAAGTCGACCACGAGAACGGGGCGATCGAGGCCTGAGTCGGCGACCGCAGCTGAATCGGCGCGTGAGGCATCCGCTGATGCTGTGTCGACGACACTCACGAACGCACCTCGGCGGCCTTTTTCGCTTCGAGCTGCTCGAGGGAACGTTTGACGCGGCGGGTCATGGGGCCTTCCAGGAAGAACGAGAGCGTGGGGATGATGCCGCCGAGCGCAATCAGCACGAAGAGCGGGAACGGCCAGCGCATGAGACTCCACAGCCGGAAGTCGGCGAACAGGTAGAGCACGTAGAACCAGCCGTGCACGATCAGGATGATCGTGCTCAGGTTGATTGCGGCGACCGTGTCGCGCGGCACGAAGGCGAGAAAGCCATCGGCGCCGTTCATTTCGAGTTCGTAACCGAGAATGAACTTGGCATAGACCTCGGCGCAGAGCAGCAGCAGAAAGACACCGGTGATGATGGACGACACCTGGTAGAGCCGAAGCGCACCGGGGATTCGGGAAATATCGGCGGGCTTGGGATCAAGTGGCATGGGGTAATTCTATGCGCCAGCGCTGGGAGTGCTTGCAGAGACCAATTCGAGCTCGGCCTCCTCCTGCTCGCGCTCCAGCGCGTCGCGCACCAGACGATACCAGAGGAACACGGCGAATCCGGCGAAGACGACCCACTCGATGGCATAGAAGATGTTCAGCCAGTTGAGCGACTGATCAACTTCGGGCACCGGGGAGTCGATTTTGTCGAGTCCGCCCGGGGCTTCGGCGGCGACGATATACGCGGAATACACGGACTCGTCGGTGAAATCAGCCCACAAATTGATCAAAGCGGATGGCGCCACCTTGGTCAGTTCCATTGAGTCACCCTGCGGGTCGGGCAGCTCGGGTGCCTCGCCGGTGAGGAAGCGTCCGGTCAGGGTAACCGGGGTGTTTTCCGGTTCGGTTTGCAGCGCATCGATGACAGCCTGGGCGCTGACCTTATCGGGGGCCCAGCCGCGCGCGACGGCGATACTGGCGGCAGCATCCGTTTGAAAATGGCTGACCACCCAGAACCCTTCGACGCCGCCGTTGAAGCGTGTCGAGATGAGCGTGTCGTCACCGGGCACCCAGGTGCCTTCAGTGCTGACCATTTGGCCGGTCGCGATCTGCGTCACTCCCCCGTCGGGCTGCGCCACCTCGGCGAGAGGCTTGACCTGTTCGGTGCTGCGCTCCACGACCACGCCGGATTCGATGGCGCGCTCGAGCTGCCAGTGCCCGAGCAGGGCGAACGCCGCGGCAACGCCGAGGGCAAGCAGCAGTGCAGCGACCCAGCGGGGGCGCACCATCATTCTGATCACGAATAGTCACCTGTGTGAGTTTCTCGCCCGGGTTTGCGTGCCGGCCGGTCGGCCGCGTCGTCGGGTTCTGGGGAATGCTGACCGAGCGCGAAATCAGCCATGGAATCTACATCTGAATGCGAGCGTTTCGCTCTGGCAACCGTATCTTCCGCCGGTTGGGAATTAGCCGAGTCGCGTTTGGCCGTACGGCGGGTGAACTCGTCGGCATCGGCCGCCTGGGCGGCGGTCGCCGCCTCGACCAGCGCGATCTCTTCGTCGAGCATGGGGTTGCGCGGTGCGCGCGGCGCAACAGATGCCGGCACCCGACGACGCAGCGCCGATCCGATCTTCTCGGAATTCGCCGCGAACAGCGGGCCGAGTATGGCCATCGATAACACGTAGAGCCCGGCGAACGGTTGCAGCCGCGGATCCAGCCCGGCCGACACCGACAGCGTTGCCAAAATGAGCGTGAACTCGCCGCGGTTGACAAAGATCGCGGCGGTGTTCAGTGCTTCGCGTGGCCCCATCTTGTGCAGCCAGGCCAGCAGTGCCCCAGACAGCAGACTGAGTACGAAGGTCATCACGATGGCGATCAGCACGACTCCGATCACCGACCCGAACTGGGCTACGTCGAGGGCGAGTCCGAAGTTGAGAAAGAAGAATGCCGCGAAGATGTCGCGGAGGGGCACGGCGACGCGTTCGATTCTGGCGCGATAGCTGCTCGCGCCGAGCACGACGCCGATCAGGAACGCGCCGATCGCATCCGTCACGCCGATGATCTCGCCGATGCCGGCGAACAGCACCACGAGCCCGAAGAACAAAATGGTGAACAGTTCGTCGTCTTTGGTACGCATCAGGCGCGAGACGACGCGGCCGCCCCAGCGGGCGAGCGAGAACATGGCCACCAGAAACAGGAACGCGATGGAGAGCTGCAGCACGATCGGCCAGATCTCGGTTTCACCGCTCAGCACGACCGAGACGATGGAGAGGTAGATGGCGATGAAGATGTCGCCGACGACCGTCACGCCGAGGATCATCGGGGTCTCTTTGTTAGCCAGGCGGCGCAGTTCGATGAGCAGTTTGGTAATGATGGCGCTCGAGGAGGTTCCGGTCATGCCGGCAATGACGAGGGCTTCGCGGGGGCCCCAGCCCACGAGCAGGCCGAAGATGAAGCCGGCGCCCATGTTGATGAGCACCCAGGATCCGCCGGAGATGATCAGAGTCTTGGCGTTGCCGAAGAATTCTTCCTGGTCGAATTCGAGGCCGAGGCTGAAGAGCAGCAGGATCAGGCCGAACACGGCGATGAGTTCAATGTCGCCGGACTGAAAGTCGAGGGGGAAGAAGTCGGTGTTCGGGCTCGCGAGAACGCCCACGATCATATAGATCGGGATGGTGGGGAGCCCGATCATTTTGCCCAGGCGGCCAAGAACGTAGGCGACGACGAGCAGGATGCCGAGAACGAGGAGGTCTTCGCCCAGGTGCATCGGTTATCCCCCGGGTGGAGCGTCGACGGTTTTCGCCTTCACTTCACCGGTGCGGAAGAACGCGAAGGCCTTGACGACCTTTTCCGGCGAGCCAGCGACGACGAGGGTGTCGCCGGGAAAGACCTTGAAGTCGGCGGCCGGTGCCGGGTTGGCGGATTCTCCGCGCACGACGGCCACCACGGTGAGTCCGGCGATACCGCGATCGGCCGGGTTGCCAAGCGCCTGGCCGGCGATGTGGTCTTCGTAGTCGACGGTGAACCAGTCGATGCTGAGGCCGGGAATCTGGTCGAGGGCGCTGAGCGACTCGGTGATCTGGGTGCCGCCGAGCAGCTCGGCGAGGGTGTGCGCCTCGTCTTCGTTGAGCCGAAGCGAGACCTTGCTCGCGTCGGGGCCGCCCTCGTCGTCAGCAAAGGTAATGAGGTCGCTGTGGCCGGAACGGTGGGCGATGACGCCGACCTTGCCACCGTCATCCGTTATGAAGGTGTGCAGCACACCCACGCCGGGAAGTTTGACCCGCCGAACATCAACCATTGTCATGACTCCTGAGGTTTAGGGGCAGTGCGCTCATTCTACCGGAGCTGCTTTTTTCCGCCGCGCGCGGGTTCGTGCCGACGACATGCGTCGCGCGCCCGGTTTCGCCGACTGAAGCGACGAGTTCTCCCGACTGGGTTTTGCGCGGCGCCGTCAGCAATCAGCGCTACACGACCGCCGCAGAACTGACGCGACTGAACGCGCAGTCCCCGGCGCTGGGCCGACCGGACGCCACCGTGGCCTCGCTCATTCCGATCACGAAATCGAACGCGTGGTGGGAACTGGCCCAGGACGAACGACGAGCCATCTTTGAGGAGACGAGCCATCATATCCGCCGCGCCATGGACTATCTGCCGGCCGTGGCCAGGAAGCTGCATCACTGTCGCGACCTGGGCGGACCGTTTGATTTTCTGACCTGGTTCGAGTTCGCCCCATCAACGCGGCCGCATTCGACGATCTACTGGCTGAGCTGCGGGGGACGACGGAATGGACCTTTGTCGAGCGCGAGGTCGAGGTGCGCGTGACCCGAGGACCCCGGTAGCGCACCCGGTCGGCGGCGCCTGCGGCGCGCGCTAGTTCGTGACCACGATGTCGGGGGCCTCGAGGCGCACCCGGTCGGCGGATTCGTCGTTCGGCTCCTCCTGCGAGGCCCGCTCGGCGGCGACCCGGGTGAGATAGAAGCCGACCTCCCGGTCGATGCGCCCCTGGTCCCAGCCGAGCACGTCAGCCATGAGAGCTGCGGCGACCGGCGCGGCCGACACCCCGCGGTCCCAGGCCTCGATCGAGATGCGGGTGCGGCGCGCCAGCACGTCCTCGAGGTGCAGGGCACCCTCGTGCGACGCCGCGTAGACGACCTCGGCACCGATGTAGTCATCGGCGCCGGGCAGCGGCTCGGCGAGCGCCGGGTTCGCCTTGATCAGGTCGAGCAACTCGTCGGTGAGGGTGCCGTACCGGTTGAGCAGGTGTTCGACCCGCACGGTGTGCAGTCCGAACGCCCTGGCGATCTTGCCGCGCTTGTTCCAGGCGGCCTGATAACCCTCGGCGCCCAGCAAGGGGATGTCCTGGGTCGCCGACGCGGGAATGCAACCGTCGAGAGCCGACGCCGCGGCATCCACTGCGTCCTTGGCCATGATGCGGTAGGTGGTCCACTTGCCGCCGGCGATGACGACGAGGCCGGGAACGGAGTGCCCGACGAGGTGCTCACGGGACAGCTTGGAGGTCTGGTCGCTCTCGCCGGCCAGCAGCGGACGCAGCCCGGCGTAGACGCCCTCAACGTCTTCGCGGGTGAGCGGAACGCTCAGCACCTCGTTGATGTGCTCGAGAATGTAGTCGATATCCGCCGCCGTAGCAGCGGGGTGCGCCTTGTCGAGGTGCCAATCGGTGTCGGTCGTTCCGATGAGCCAGTGCCGGCCCCACGGGATGACGAAAAGTACGCTCTTCTCGGTGCGCAGCAGCAGTCCCATGGCGCTCTGGAACCGGTCGCGCGGCACGACGAGGTGCACGCCCTTCGAGGCCCGCACCTTGAAGGTGCCGCGTTCGCCGACCATGCGCTGGGTGTCGTCGGTCCAGACGCCGGTCGCGTTCACGACCTGCTTGGCCCGCACGTCGAAGTGTTCGTCGGTCTGCAGGTCGTGGGCGCGCACGCCGACGACGCGCTCCCCCACCTTGATGAAGCCCTCGACCCGCACCCGGCTGGCCGCGTGGGCTCCGTAGAACGAGGCGGTGCGCACGAGCGAAGACACGTAGCGGGCGTCATCGACCTGGGCGTCGTAGTACGTGATGCCGCCGACCAGGGCGTCATTGGCGAGGCTCGGAATGAGCTTCTGCACCTGGCTCTTGGACAGGTGGCGGTGGTGCGGCACTCCGGGCGGACGACCGCCGGTGTAGGAGAAGATGTCGTAGAGCAGCATGCCGGCCCCGATGTAGAAACGTTCGGTGAAGCGTTTCTTGAGCGGGTACAGAAACCGCACCGGCTTCACGAGGTGTGGTGCGATGCGCTGCAGCAGCAGCCCTCGTTCGGTGAGCGCTTCGCGAACGAGACGAAAGTCGAGCTGCTCCAGATAGCGAATGCCGCCGTGCACGAGCTTCGAAGACCGGCTCGACGTGCCCGACGCCCAGTCCCGGGCTTCCAGAATGCCCACGCTCAAACCACGCGTGACGGCATCAAGGGCTGCGCCGGCACCGACGATGCCGCCGCCGACAACGAGAATGTCGAGTTCCTTGTCTTTGAGCTTGGCGAGAGCGGCGATCCGCTCCTCAGGCCCCATTTTTGTGGATCGGGTGACCGAATTGTGGGACGTCATTGCTACTCCTGTTCAGACTCAATGTTCAAGACGAGAGGTCAGGGCGTGCTGCGACAACAGTGTTGAGGGTTATTTACGAAAAGTTCCGCTATCTTCGACGCTAGTTCACTCGGTACGGCGCGACAACCACTTCAACCCGTTGAAATTCTTTGAGATCGGAGTAGCCGGTGGTCGCCATCGACCGACGCAGCGCGCCGATGAGGTTGGCGGTGCCGTCGGCCACCGGTGCCGGGCCGTAGAGGATCTCCTCGAGCGGGGCCACTGTGCCCACCTGCACGCGCTTGCCGCGCGGCAGTTGCGGGTGGTGAGCCTCGGCGCCCCAGTGGAATCCGCCGCCGGGAGCATCCGTTGCCCGGGCCAGTGCGGTGCCGAGCATGACAGCGTCGGCGCCACAGGCGACGGCCTTGACGATGTCGCCCGAGGTCCCGAGGCCGCCGTCGGCGATGACGTGCACGTAGCGCCCGCCGGACTCGTCCATGTAGTCGCGACGCGCGCCGGCGACATCCGCTACCGCGGTCGCCATCGGGGCGTGGATACCGAGGGTCGTGCGGGTGGTCGACGCGGCTCCCCCACCGAAACCGACCAGAACACCCGCGGCGCCGGTGCGCATGAGGTGCAGGGCAGCCGTGTAGGTGGCCGCGCCGCCGACGATGACGGGAACGTCGAGTTCGTAGATGAACTTCTTGAGGTTGAGCGGTTCCTGGTTCTGCGACACGTGCTCGGCCGACACTGTCGTGCCGCGAATCACGAACAGGTCAACACCGGCGGCGACGACGGTTTCGTAGAGTTCCTGGGTGCGCTGGGGCGAAAGGGCACCGGCCACGGTGACGCCGCCCGTCCGAATCTCAGCGAGACGTGCGGTGACGAGCTCGGGCTGGATCGGAGCGGAGTACATCTCCTGCATGCGCGCGGTCGCCTTATCGGCGGGCAGGCTGCGAATTTCGGCGAGTAGCGGCTCCGGGTTTTCGTGCCGGGTCCACAGGCCTTCGAGGTCGAGCACGCCGACGCCGCCGAGCTGGCCCATCATGATGGCTGTGGTCGGCGAGACGACGGAGTCCATCGGGGCGGCGAGCACGGGAATGGCGAACTGGTAGGCGTCGATGGTCCAGCCGACCGACACGTCCTCCGGGTCGCGGGTGCGCCGGCTCGGCACCACCGCGATGTCGTCGAAGGCATATACGCGGCGAGCGCGCTTGGAACGGCCAATCTCGATTTCCATGGTTCCAGTTTAGAGGGAACCCCCGACATCCTCTTTTCAAGCGGATGCCGGACCCTCCCTACCGACGGTAGTTCGGGGCCTCGACCACGATTTGCACGTCGTGCGGATGCGACTCCTTGAGCCCGGCGGGCGTAATGCGCACGAACTTGCCCTTTTGTTTGAGCTCGGCGATGGTGCGGGCGCCCACATAGAACATGGACTGACGCAGGCCACCGACGAGCTGATAGGCCACAGCGGCGAGGGGACCGCGGAACGGAACTTGGCCCTCGATACCCTCTGGGATGAGCTTCTCGTCACTGGGAACGTCGTTCTGAAAGTAGCGGTCCTTCGAGTACGACGTCTTGGTGCCGCGGGTCTGCAGAGCGCCGAGCGAACCCATGCCGCGATACGTTTTGAACTGTTTGCCGTTGACGAACACGAGTTCGCCTGGACTTTCGGTGCAACCCGCGAGCAGGGAGCCGAGCATGACGGTGTCGGCACCGGCCACGAGGGCCTTGGCGATGTCACCGGAATACTGCAGTCCGCCATCGGCGATGACCGGAATGCCGGTTTCGCGAGCGGCGAGGGACGCCTGGTAGACCGCGGTGATCTGGGGAACTCCCACACCGGCCACGATGCGCGTGGTGCAGATGGAGCCGGGGCCCACGCCCACCTTGATGGCGTCGGCGCCCGCGTCGATGAGAGCCTGGGCGCCGGAGCGGGTGGCCACGTTTCCACCGATCACGTCGACGTCGGCGAAGGCCTTGTCGGCCTTCAGCCGACGAATGATGTCGAGCACCCCGGCGCTGTCGCCATTGGCGGTGTCGACCACGAGCACGTCAACGCCCGATTCGAGCAGGGCGGTCGCGCGCTGCCAGGCGTCGCCGAAGAAGCCGATGGCCGCGCCGACGCGCAGGCGTCCCGCGTCGTCCTTGGTGGCGAGGGGATATTCCTCGCTCTTGTCGAAGTCCTTCACGGTGATCAGGCCGGTGAGCTTGCCGTTGGCGTCGATCAGCGGGAGCTTCTCAATCTTGTGCTTGGCGAAGATGGCGAGGGCGTCTTCGGGCGCCATGCCGACCTTGCCGGTGATCAGCGGCGAGGTCGTCATGACCTCGCGCACCCGGGTGAGGGCCTTCTTGGCGTACGGCACGAAGCGCATGTCACGGTTGGTGATGATGCCCACCAGAATGCCGTCACCGTCGATGACGGGCAGCCCGCTGACGCGGAACTGGCCGCACAGGGCGTCGACTTCGGCCACGGTGGCGTCGGGCGAGGTGGTGACCGGATTGGTGATCATCCCAGATTCGCTGCGCTTGACCAGGTCGACCTGCTCGGCCTGGTCGCCGATCGAGAGGTTGCGGTGCAGAATGCCGAGGCCCCCCTCGCGGGCCATGGCGATCGCCATGCGCGTCTCTGTGACGGTGTCCATGGCGCTGGAGAGTAGCGGCAGCGACACGTCGATTCGCCGGGTCAGGCGGGATTTGGTGACCGCCTCGCTCGGAATGACATCGGTGTGCCCCGGCAGGAGCAGCACGTCGTCGTAGGTGAGCCCGGTGAATCCGAACGGATCTGGCTGATCCATGAAACCCCTTACCTGTAGCTGAAAAACAGAAAATTAACCGGAAAGTCACGAAAATTAACCGGTCCTCCAATGTTAAGCGTGTTTGGGTTCATCACATTCCGCACACCATTGTCAACACGGTGCGGTGTTTCGAAACTTATAGGACATAATCGGCAAATACTCTCAACAGAGAAGTTGGCAGTAGTCACCCGGCGCCCGCCCGGTTACCCGTCGGTCGGCACCAACATGGAGGTCCCGTGCACCCCACACATACGGCTCAGAGATACATACCCAGGATGCTCGCCATCCTGTTTGTGACGCTGCTAGCAGCCTTCACCATGGCCACATTCTCGGCAGGCAGCGCGCAGGCCGATGCGGTCGGTACGGAATACAACTTCACTATCTCCGGCAACGTGCAGTTCAACGGCAAGGCCCTCGACAAGGTGGCCATCGCCGTTGACGGCAACGGCTACCAGGCCAATACCGTGACGGACGCCGAGGGTAAGTGGGCCATCGGAGTTCCCGAAAAGGGAACCTACAAGGTAACTCTCGATGAGGGAACCCTGCCCAAGGGCGTTATCGTCGCCAAGGGTGGCAATGTCATCGACGCGGAGTTCGGACTCACCGACCGCCGCTCGGTGAACTTTTTCCTCGGTGAGGGCACCCGCAACACTGTCAGCTTCTTCGACCAGTTCGTCAACCGGTTTGTCAACGGCCTCAACTTTGGCCTACTGCTGGCCCTCGCGGCGATCGGAGTGTCGCTGATCTTCGGAACCACCGGGCTGAGCAACTTCGCCCACGCGGAGATGATCACGTTTGGCGCGTTGATGACCTTGGTCTTCTCGGTGCAGTTGGGCCTGCCGATCTGGCTCGCCATTCTGATTGCCATTCTGCTCAGCGGCGCTCTCGGGTTCGGCCTCGATGCGGTGATCTGGAAACCGTTGCGCCGCAAGGGCGTGGCGGTAATTCCGCTCATGATCGTGAGCATCGGGCTCTCCCTCGCACTGCGCTATCTCTACCAGTACTTCTTCGGCGGCAGCACCAGCCAGCTGCCGGGTGCCGGCATGGCCGACCTCAAGTTCGGCGCGATCTCACTCTCCCCGATCGACCTCGCCAGCATGAGTATCAGCATCGTCGTACTGCTGGCCGTGGCCTACTTTCTGCTGCGAACCCGCATCGGCAAGGCCACCCGCGCCGTCTCCGACAACCCCAGCTTGGCGTCGGCGAGCGGCATCGACGTCGACCATGTCATCCGCATCGTCTGGGTGGTCGGGGCCGCACTCGCCGGACTCAGCGGCGTTCTCTGGGCTTACTTCCGCCCCGGAGTCAGCTGGGACATGGGCTTCCAGATGCTGTTGCTAGTCTTTGCCGCTGTGACCCTCGGCGGTCTCGGCACGGCGTTCGGAGCCCTCGTCGGCTCCCTCATCGTCGGCCTCTTCGTTGAACTGTCAACGCTGTGGCTCCCGTCCGACCTGAAAGTGGTCGGCGCCCTTGTTGTTTTGATCTTGGTGCTGCTGTTTCGACCGCAAGGCATTTTGGGTCGCAAAGAGAGAATTGGTTAGGGGTTCACGATGGACTGGGGAGCAATCTTCAATAACGCCGCCGTCGAGCTGATCAGCCCGACCACGGCCGCCTACGCACTCGCCGCCCTCGGGCTCGCCGTGCACTTCGGCTACACCGGCCTGCTGAACTTCGGACAGGCCGGGTTCATGGCCCTCGGAGCCTACGGCTACGCCATCTCCATTTTGACCTTCGGGTTTCCCGTCTGGGGAGCCTTTCTGGTCGGCGTGGGGGCATCCGTGCTGTTTGCCTTGATTTTGGGTATTCCCACGCTTCGGCTGCGCGCCGACTACCTCGCCATCGTCACGATCGCTGCCGCCGAGATTGTGCGGCTGTTGTTCACGACGAACACTTTCGCCTCCGTCACCGGATCGGCCAACGGCCTGAGTGGGTACAAGAACGAGTTCGCGGCGCTCAACCCGCTAGCTGATGGCAGCTATGGGTCCGGGCCGTTCGAGAACAACGCCTACGACACCTGGCTGCGCATCGTGGCCTGGTCGATCGTGATTATCGCGGCCCTGCTGGTCTGGCAGATCATGCGCAGCCCCTGGGGCCGCGTCATCAAGGGCATTCGCGAAGACGAAGACGCCGTGCGTGCCCTCGGCAAGAACGTCTATGCCTACAAAATGCAGTCGCTCATTCTCGGTGGTGTGTTCGGTACCATCGCGGGAATGATCTTCGCGCTGCCGCGAGCGGTCGTACCGTCGAATTATCAGACGACTCTGACGTTCTTCATCTACGCGATTCTGCTGCTCGGCGGGGCCGCCACGGTGCTCGGCCCGATCATCGGTTCAATGATCTTCTGGGTGCTGCTGTCGTTCTTCTCGGGTTTCATGGCTCGGGCCGTCGAAGCAGGCTGGTTGCCGTTCATGACGTCCATTCAGGCCGGCCAGCTGCGCTTCGTACTGGTGGGAGTGGCGATCATGTTAATAGTCATCTTCAGACCGCAAGGTATCTTCGGCAATAAGAAGGAGTTGGCTTTTGTCCGATAACGCTGTTCCGGCCGCTCCCCTCGAGCCGCCCGTTCCCATCACAAAGCCGGTCAAAGCGACCGGCCTGCACATCGGAGAACCCGCACCCGGTTGTGCGAAGGTCGACCCGATTCTGGTCGTCGACAACGTGCGGCGCACCTTCGGGGGGCTCACCGCGGTCGACGTCGATCACGTCGAGGTTCCGCGCGGCGCGATCACAGCACTGATCGGCCCGAACGGCGCCGGTAAGACGACCCTGTTCAACCTGTTGACCGGTTTCGACAAGCCCGACGACGGAAAGTGGACCTTCAACGGTCGCTCCCTCGCTGGTGTTCCGGCGTACCGAGTGGCCCGCATGGGCCAGATTCGCACCTTCCAGTTGACCAAGGCGCTCGGTCTGCTCACCGTTATGGACAATATGCTGCTCGGTGCCAAGGGCCAGACCGGCGAGAACATGTTCCGCGCATTGATGCCGTTTCTCTGGCGCAATGAAGAGGAGCAGAACCGCGCCAAAGCACTCGATCTGCTCACCCGGTTCAAGCTTGATACCAAGAAAGACGACTACGCGGCGAGCCTCTCCGGCGGGCAGCGCAAGCTGCTCGAAATGGCCAGAGCGCTCATGAGCGATCCGACCCTGGTAATGCTCGACGAACCCATGGCCGGGGTCAACCCGGCACTGACCCAGTCGCTGCTCGACCACATTCTCAACCTCAAGGCGCAGGGCATGTCCGTTCTCTTTGTGGAGCACGACATGCACATGGTGCGCCACATCGCCGACTGGGTGATCGTAATGGCCGAGGGCAAGGTGGTCGCCGAGGGCGACCCGCACGAGGTCATGAAGAACCCGGCTGTGATCGACGCATATCTCGGTCAGCACCATGACGAAGACATTGGGGAAGACCCCGATGCCGAGATCGTGCACGTTTCAGCCGTTAAGGAGTTGCTCGATGACGAACGCTAATCCGCAAATCGTGCCGGCACCGACCGAAACCCGGGACGCCGTCGTCGAGGTCAAGAGCGTCACCGCCGGCTACGTCACCGGAGTGAATATTCTCAATGCCTGCTCCCTCACCGCTTACGACGGCGAGCTGATCGGCATTATCGGCCCGAACGGCGCAGGCAAGTCGACGCTACTCAAAGCCATTTTCGGCTTGGTGAAAGTGCGCGACGGCGAGATCCTCCTGCGCGGCAACAACATCACCAATCTCAAGGCCAACAAGCTCGTCGCCCAGGGCGTCGGCTTCGTGCCGCAGAACAACAACGTCTTTCCGACCTTGACCATTCGCGAGAACCTCGAGATGGGCATCTTTCAGAAGCCCAAGGGTCTGATCGAGCGGCTCGAGTTCGTCACCGAGATCTTCCCGGAGCTCAGTAAACGGATGTCGCAGCGCGCCGGTTCGCTGTCGGGCGGCGAACGACAGATGGTCGCCATGAGCCGCGCGCTCATGATGGGTCCACACGTGCTGCTGCTCGACGAGCCGAGCGCCGGCCTCTCCCCCGTGCGCCAGGACGAAGCCTTCCTCCGCGTGAAGGAGATCAATAAGGCCGGCGTGACCACGATCATGGTGGAGCAGAACGCTCGTCGCTGCCTGCAGATCTGCGACCGCGGCTACGTGCTCGATCAGGGTCGCGATGCCTACACCGGCACCGGACGTGAGCTTTTGAACGACCCCAAGGTGATCGGCCTGTACCTGGGTACCCTCGGGCAGGATTAGCGCTCTCACCCCCTGCACGAGCCTCCAGCGGCGTCCGAGATCACCTCGGGCGCCGCTTCTGTATGTATGCCGGCGAACGGATGCCACGGCTCGCGCTTCAGGATCGGCTCACGTGTACGCAGAAGGGCCCCGGCCGAAGCCGGGGCCCTTCAGATCGCTCAGTAGAGCGGGAGCGGTGGAGCTAGTTGATGCGCTTGTACATGTTGTCGGCACCGAACTGGTAAATGCCGATGGTCGCGCCGGTCGGGTCGCCGTTCTCATCGAACGTGATCGGACCAGAGAAGCCGTCATAGTTGACCTGCTTGCCGGCCTTCAGATCCGCAGCAGCGGACTTGAAATCGGTGGCCTTGGTGCCGTCGCCGGTGCCGCCGGAGACCTGACGCAGGTAGCTCGCGATCGAGGTACCCGAAACGTCGTTGCCCGCATAGGCGGCCAAGGCGATCAGGACGACGGCGTCATAAGACTCGGCTGCGTAGCTGTAGTCGGTCAGCGTCGGGTCGACCGTCAGCAGGCGGTCGGTGAAGTCGCCGAGCGATGCCGTGTCGAGGCCTGGCAGCGTGCCCTTGGCGCCCTCGACGAGACCGGGAGCGAAGGTTGTGCTGTAGTCGGAAAGGTTGCCGTCAACGAAGTACAACTGCTTTCCCGGGAAACCGGTGGCCACGAGGTCCGGAACGATGACCTTGGCCTGGTCGAACGTGATCAGAGCGATCGCGTCGGGGGCCGCAGCGGTGACTTCGGCGATCTGCGCGGAGAACGACGGGTCGCCCTCGTTGAACAGTGCGGTTGCGACGACCTTGCCGCCAGACTTGGTGAACGCGTCGCCAACGTACTTGGCGAGTCCGGTCCCGTAGGCGTCGTTGAGCACGATCAGGCCGAGGGTGGCGTTGCCGTCGTCAGCGATCTGGGTGCCGAGTACTTCACCCTGGAGCACGTCGGAGGGTGCGGTACGCCAATACAGACCCTGGTCGGCATAGGTCGTGAACGCGTCAGAGGTGTTGGCCGGGGAAAACTGCACAACGCCAGCACCGGTGATCTGGTCGATCACGGTCTTGGAGACGCCAGATGAGGCCGCTCCGACGATGGCTGTCACGTTCTGCGAGAGCAGGTCGGTGACCGAAGTTGTCGCGGTGTCGGTCGTCGTGTCGCCAGAGTCGCGATAAATCGCTTCAACCTTGATACCGAGACCGGCCGCGTTGACGTCCTGCACGGCGAGCTTCACTCCGGCTTCTTCGGGCGGGCCGAGGAAGGCCAGTCCACCACTCTGCGGAAGAATAGTGCCGATCTTCAGGGACAGGTCGCGCGCTCCGGAAGCGACCGGCTTGAAGTCGGATGCCGCTGTGGTTGTGGCCGCGTCGGTGGGTGTGGTCGCAGCGCCATTGCTGCAGCCGGTGAGCAAAAGGGCGCTCACGCCGATGAGGGCGACACCGGTAACGAGGGTACGAACTGAGCGGGAAGCCGAGGCCTTCGCGAAAACGCTCATGTTGCTCCTTGATTTATAAAGAGGGGTAAGACTGGTCAGCCGGTTGACTGCCGTGGTGTCAGAGTAGGCAATCAAGGGCCCAGAAACATACCCCCTGATGAGAGAACTTTGTAATGCGACCAAATCGTTACGAACGACGGCCGGTAATCCCCTGATAATCAATGATCTGTTTCTCCGTCATGGCGAAGACGCACTCTGCCCAGGAAGCGCACACGGCGCTTCCTGAAATCACCTTGGGCCAGCCAGCCTCAAGCGAGGAACCGCCGTCGTCGCCGGTGATGACGGCGGCCAGGGCGGCCGTCATCACTCCGTCGTAGGCCTCTGCACCGCCAGCGGTGGCCGTCAGCGTCGGATCGGCGGTCTTGAGTCGCGCGGTGAACTCGTCCGTGGCGGCGAGCGGAGTTCCACCATTGGCAAAGTCGATCAGGGCAACGATGGCCGCGCTGCCAATCAGTCCTTCAGCATCCGCTGGCAATGCCGTCGTCGCGTCCCACAGCACCAGATCGACGCCGCGCGTCGCGAGGTCGGCGTAGGCGGCGGCGAGGTCGCCGGCCACGTTGCGGTGGATGAGTTGCACGGGCTGGGTGGGCGTTGTCTGGTCGGCGAGAATGTCACGCACGGCGAGTTCGGTGCCGGCTACCTGAGCGGCACCGCTCGCGGCATTATCGCCGGTCATGGGAAACAGCGTGCCGATGAGAAGCGTGCCGTCGCCGGTGGGCGCCGTGCTGGCGACGAGTGTTGGGGTCATGCTCGGCTTGGCGGCCGACGCACCGGTGCAGCCGGTCAGAGCCAGGGCAAGCAGCAAGACGGCGGCGATCATGGGGCGAACGGGCATGTGGATCCTCTGGTGCTGGGCTGAGCTGGTGCTGTTTGGTCTGGGCTGGCGCGTGCTGTTGGTTCAGCGTATCGGCTGGCCGGTCCGAGCCGGGCCGGGCCGGGCCAGCTAGGCGGGTTCGAGGGTACTGCGGCGGGGAGTGCGGCCGGAGGCCACCATGTCGACCGTCAAAATGATCAGGGCAACCCAGACCAGCCCGAAACCGAGCCAGCGTTCGAGGGGCATCGCCTCGTTCAGGATGAACACGCCCACCAGAAACTGCAGCACCGGGGCCACGAACTGAATGAGCCCGAGCACGGTCAACGGCAGGCGCCGCGCGGCGGCAGCGAACAGCAGCAGTGGTACCGCGGTGATGATGCCGGCCGCGAGCAGGCCAGCTGTATGCCAGGGCGACACCGTGCCGAAGGTGAGCCCGGAAATGCCGGAGACCACGACCAGTTGGATGACGGCGACCGGTGCGAGCCAGGCGGTCTCCAAGGTGAGGCCGGTGACGGCATCGACGCTCGGGCCCACGCGCTTCTTGATCAGACCGTAGAGTCCGAAGGAGAAAGCGAGGATGAGCGAGATCCACGGCAGTGAGCCGTACCCGACGGCGAGCACGACCACGGCGAGAAAGCTGATGGTGATGGCCACCCACTGCAAGCGGCGCAGGTGTTCCCGCAGCACGAAGACGCCGAGCAGCACGGTGACGATCGGGTTGATGAAGTAGCCGAGGGCCGCTTCGACCACGTGACCGGTGGTCGCGGCAATCACGTAGGTCTGCCAGTTGATGAAGATGAAGACCCCGGCCAGGCCCATGGTCAATACCAGGCGCCGCTGCCTGAGGGCCCGCCCGAGAACCGTCCAGGTGCGGGTCACCGTGATGATCAGTACGCAGAAGACCAGGGAGAACAGCACCCGCCAGGCCACGATCTCAAAGGCACCCGACGGTGCGAGCAGCAGAAAGTAGAGCGGCAGCACACCCCAGAGGGCGTAGGAGAGGCCGCCGAAGATGAGTCCGGAGCGATGCGTGCCGGCGGCGGTACCGGTCGTCGCGACTGGGCTTACGGCATCCGACATGAGGGTCCTTGACTCGGCAGAGGTGAAGAAAGCAGAAAACTCCCGGATAGCGGGGCTATCCGGGAGTTTTCAGTCTAGAACGACCGACTGCTTGGTGTTAGCGTACGACCACGGCGAGCACGTCGCGAGCGGAGAGAACCAGAAGGTCATCGCCACCGAACTTGACCTCGGTTCCGCCGTACTTGGAGTAAATCACCTTGTCGCCGACGGCGATGTCGAGGGGGATGCGGTTGCCGTTGTCGTCAATGCGGCCGGGGCCGACTGCAACAACTTCGCCCTCCTGGGGCTTTTCCTTCGCGGTGTCAGGAATGACCAGACCTGATGCGGTGGTCTGCTCGGCATCGACCTGCTTGATGACGATGCGATCCTCGAGCGGCTTGATGGAGACCGACACGGTTGACCTCTTTCTAAGATTTGGGTTAGCAGACTCACAGCGAGAGTGCCAAGTGAAGTTTAGGGGGGTTCTGGCACTCACGCAACGTGAGTGCCAGATGGGGGTCATTTTGGTAGCGTTGCAGCATGGATCGAACCGAACTCGTTGAGCTGCTTTCCCCCGCGAGTTTGCGGCTGCTGGACTCCCTGCCGCCTTACGACACCCACGGCGACGTGCTGAAGCTCGTGAGCGATCTGCGCAAGGCCGGGCACGCGCCCGGACTCGTGTCGGCCGTGCTCAGCCAATCGCGGCTGCGGGCAAAAGCCGCCCTCAAGTTCGGTGAATTCGCCGAGCGGATGCTCTTCACAGAGGCCGGCCTGGAACAGGCCACCCGGCTGCGTGTCGCCGCCGTGCACGCGGGCCGTTTCACTGGTCTCGGCGCTGCGCTCGGCCGCACGCCGCGGGTCGCCGACCTCGGCTGCGGTATCGGCGGCGACGCCATGGCCCTCGCCGCGCTGGATCTGTCGGTCGTGGCCGTTGATGCCGACGAGGTCACGGCGACCGTAGCAAGCTTCAACCTCGCGCCGTTTCCGAACGCCTCGGCGCTGCAGGCCGATGCCGAGACGGTCGACCTCGAAGATTTCGACGCGGTCTGGCTCGATCCTGCCCGCCGCACGAGCGGGCACAGCAACACGACGCGACTGACCCGCTCCGAGGATTACTCCCCCTCGCTTGACTTCGCCTATCTGCTCGCGACGAAGCTGCCGCTCGGTATGAAGCTCGGGCCCGGCCACGACCGCGACCAGATTCCGGTCGACGCCGAAGCACAGTGGGTGTCGGTGGACGGCCAGCTGGTGGAGATGGGGCTGTGGTTCGGCGCTCTCGCCCGCCCCGGCATCCGTCGGTCAGCCCTGCTCCTGACAGCAGACGGCAGGCACGAACTGACTGCATCGGACGACAGTGCAGACGTCGATGCTAGCAGCCTCGGAAACTACCTCTACGAGCCGGACGGCGCGGTGATTCGGGCACGCCTGATTGGCGATCTGGCCCGCTCGCTGGATGCCCGCATGCTGAGTGAGGGCATCGCCTACCTGACCAACGACACGCTCACGCCGACGCCGTTCGCGAGCGTTTTTCGGGTGCTCGAAACGCTCCCCTTCGATGAGAAGAAGCTGCGGCTGGCGCTGCTGGAACGGCGTATCGGCACCCTCGAGATCAAGAAGCGTGGCGTAGACGTGGATCCGGCGACACTGCGCACCCGGCTGAAGCTCAAGGGGCCTGAAGCCGCAACGTTGATTCTGACCAGGGCGGCCGGGCATCGCGTGGCGCTGCTCGTGGAGCGCGTGCGGTAGCGGATTACAGCAGCGGCAGCACGATCTGGCTGATGTAGACGATCCAGCCGGCCGCCAGCAGAACCCCGACGAGACCGCTCACGAGGCCACTCCGCCAGAGCGTGCGCGCCCGATTCTCGGTGGTGCGCGCGATCAGCGCGAGAGTGATCGCAATGAGAGCGATCGGCAGACCAAACACCCCGACCACGCCGAGTGCGAGACCGAGAAGGCCACAGACGACGGAGGAGACCGCGAGCCGACGGCGGCCGGTGATGCGCTGCACCTCGGCCTCGGTGTAGCTGTACGGTACGAACTCGGTAGGAGCGGTGACCGTCGAGGCCCAGTCCAACTGGCTGCCGGGTGGCTCGGGAGGGCGCGTATATTGCAGCTGCGCCGAAGCCTCGTCGTGCGGATGGGGTGTAGTCATGGCTGTCCTCTGGCCGCGCATACGGTCAGCTTGTGGGGGTGGCCCCTGTCGATCGAAACGTGCGGCGTGGCCCCGAAGGGGCCACCTGCGTGGCTAGTAGTTGTAGCTCGTGCCGGTGGAGGCCGCCGCGAGTAGCAAAATGATCGTGAAAGCGGCGAAGATAGCACCGCCGAGAAGGCCGACGTAGCCGAGGATGGTTCCCCAGAGGGCGAGCCCGTGTCCCTTTTCGCCGGTCTTCTTGATCTGGCTCAGGGCGATGTGGCCGGTGATGATGCCGACCACCGAGATGAGAAGGATCGAGGTGACGAGCGAGATGATCGAGAGAACGTTGTACTTGTCCTGCGGGTTCTGCTGGCCGTAGGGGTTCTGGCCGTAGGCCGGCTGCTGGCCATACGCGGCGGGCTGCCCGTAGGCGGGAGCCTGGCCAGATCCGGAAGCGGCCGGAGCGCCGGGTGCCGGGTAGCTCGGAGCGGCCGGGTAGGCCGGCGGCAGGCTGGAGTCGGCCGGAGTCGAACCCGTCGGGTCGCTGCTCGCCGGGCCGCTGCTGGTCGGTTCGCTGCTGGTCGGATCGACGGGGGGCTGGGTGGGATCAGACATCTGCGGTCTCCTTCGTGCGGAATGTTCGGGGTCGCAGAGCCAGAATATCCCGTGTGCCCGCGCGTGGGCGAATTCTGTGGCAGATCAGACCTGAATCTGGCCGACCGGCAGGGTGGAATCGGCGCCGAATTGCAGCGTTGAGGGCTCATGCCCGGCCATGATGAGCTGCGCACCGAGGGCTGCGATCATGGCACCGTTGTCGGTGCACAGGGAGAGGGGCGGGATGCGCAGAACGATGCCGGCAGCATCCGTTCTCTGGGTGGCGACCTCGCGCAGACGCTTGTTGGCGATGACACCGCCGCCGAGCAGCAGCCGCGGTACGCCGTAGTCGGCGCAGGCGGCGAGGGCCTTGGTGAGCAGAATATCGACGACCGCCTCCCGAAAACTGGCCGCGACATCGCCGATCGGCACGGGTTCGCCAGCGTCCTGGCGCTGTTCGACGAAGCGAGCGACCGAGGTTTTCAGGCCGGAGAAGGAGAAGTCGTAACGGTGCACGGCCATGTCCTTGGGCTGGCTGAGTCCGCGTGGAAACCGAATGGCCTTCGGGTTGCCGCCGAGCGCGACCCGGTCGATCTGCGGTCCACCGGGGTAGGGCAGGGAGAGTAGGCGCGCCACCTTGTCGAAGGCCTCGCCGGCGGCATCGTCGATGGTCTCGCCGAGCAACTCGACGTCGCTGACCAGGTCGCGCACGAGCAGCAGCGAGGTGTGGCCCCCGGAGACCAGCAGGGCGATCGTCGGGTACTCGAGCGGAGCGGTGTCGCCGGTGTTGGTGTCGCCGTGCCGAAGCTCTCCCTGAAGCAGGTCGGCTCCGACGTGGCCGACCAGGTGGTTGACCGCGTAGATCGGTTTGTCGAGCGCCACGGCAAGCGCCTTGGCGGCCCCGACGCCGACCATGAGCGCGCCGGAGAGTCCGGGCCCACAGGTGACCGCGATGGCGTCCAGATCACTCAAGCGGATGCCCGCCTCGGCAACGGCCGCGTTGATGGCCGGCACGAGCTCGTCAAGGTGCGCCCTGGCCGCGATCTCGGGCACGACACCGCCGTAACGGGCATGTTCGTCCATTGAGCTCGCAATGGTGTTGGAGAGCAAGGTGGTTCCGCGCACGATGCCGATGCCGGTTTCGTCGCAGGACGTTTCAATGCCGAGCACGAGCGGATCAGCGCGGTTTATGGTCATCACGAGGTCTCCACAAGCATAGATTCCAATTCTGGAATATCGAGACGCATGACGATGGCATCTACGTTGTCCGGCTGGTAGTAGCCGCGGCGCACGCCAACCTCGATGAATCCGAGGCGTTCGTACAGGCGCTGGGCACCGGGATTATCGGCCCGCACCTCGAGAAAGATTAGCCGGGCGCCGCGCTTCCGGGCCTCATTGATGAGCGCCTGCATGAGTGTGCGGCCCAGGCCGCGTCCGCGTGCGGATTCGGCGACCGCGATGGTCTGAATGTCGCCCTCGACGGCTCCCCGCGGGGCGAGCAGGCCGGCGTAGCCCTCGACCGCGCTTGGTTCGTCGGGCGGAAACGCCACGAGGTAGAAGCAGGCGGGGTCGCCGAGGTCGCGCGCCATCATGGTCGGCGACCAGGCGTCATGGACGAAAGTGATCGTCTCGAGGTGCATGATGGCTTCAAGATCGGCCTCGTGCGCGCGGCGCAGCTGCCAGGTCATCGGCTGACTCGCTTCGGACCGTTTGAGAGGGTGACGTCGGGCGAGCGCAGGTAGAGCGGCTCATTGGCCGCGAACGGGCGTCCGTGGGCGTAGCTCAACTCAGCGACCAGACCGAGTTCACCGGCCGACACTGTGGCGGCGTCCAGGCGCGGCCACCCGGCGTGCAGCCAGCCCTCGTCGTCGAGGTCGGCCGGTTTGGCAAGGCCGGGCTGGCCGACGCGCACGGGCAGACCAACGGCATCCGCTTGGGAATAGGCGCTCCAGTAGATTTCACGGCGGCGAGCGTCGGTGACGACGACGAGCGGGCCGGAGTGGCCGCGGCGGTAGTGGCCGTAGGCGATGGCGTCGTGGCTGATCACCGGTACGAGCGGAGTGCCAGCCCCGAGGGCGAAGACGCGGGCCGAGGCGATACCGACTCGCAGGCCGGTGAACGGGCCTGGACCCATGCCGCCGACGACGCCGGAGAGGTCAGCCGGGGCGACATGCGCTTCCTGCAGGCATTCCAGAATGAACGGGCCGACGATTTCGGCGTGACGCATCGTGTCGGCTTCACCGCGTTCCGCGATGACTCCGCGGGCAAGGTCGACGACGGCGACGCTCGTGCCGGCGGAGGTGTCGATGGCAAGTAGCACCCGTTCAGCCTAGCTTTCATAGGCCAGCGCTTCGCGCGGCTGGCTTTCATAGGCCAGCGCTTCGCGCGGCTGGCTTTCATGGGGCCGCGATCAGGTCAGAAAGAGCACGACGGCGGCTGTCAGGGCAACGATCACCAGGATCGCACGCAACACCGGAGCCGAGAGCCTTCGCCCGATGCGGGCACCGAGCCAGCCACCGAAGGCGGAACCAACGCCGATCAGCAGAGCGATCACCCAGTCGACCGTGCCGCTGGAGATGAAAATAATCGCAGAGACGAGGTTGGCCATGCCGGCCAGCACATTCTTGGCACCGTTGGCCCGGTGCATGTCGGTGGACCACAGAATACCCAGCAGTGCCAACAGCACCACTCCTTGCGCTGCGCCGAAGTATCCCCCATAGACCCCCGTGCCGAGAATGCCGAGCACGAGGCCGAACGTGATCGGCCGAGTGTCGGTCGTGGTGCCTTCGGGAGACTTGCGCCGCACGTAACGGGCCACGCGGGGCTGGATCGCGGAGAGCAGCGCGGCGAGCAGCAGCAGGAACGGAACGACCGCCGAGAAGGCCTCCTCGGGCAGGACCAGCAGCAGCAACCCGCCGATCACACCGCCCACGGCCGAGAACACCGCCATCCAGGCCACGGGCCGCCACTGCGAGCGCAGTTCCCGGCGATAACCGTAAGCTCCGGCAATCGACCCGGGAACCAGACCAACCGTGTTGGATACGTTCGCCGTGATCGGAGGGATACCGAGGGCGAGCAGGGTGGGAAAGGTGATCAGGGTTCCAGCGCCGGCCACCACATTGATGATGCCCGCGGCAATTCCGGCGACCAGGATGATCGCGCCTTCAAGAAGTGTCATTTAGTGAGAGTTTCCCGTGTTCGAATTCTCGGCGGCCGCGTCGCCAACGGCGAGCACAATCTTGCCGAGGGAGGAGTTGGTGCGCATCAGAGTCTGGGCCGCGTCGGCCTCGGTCCACGGCATGATCCGGTCGATGAGCGGTCGAAGAACCGGCGAGCCAAGGTCGACATCGGCACGCAGCGCGGCGACGAGGTCGATCTTGTCCTGGGTGGAGCGGGTGCGAAAGGTGACCCCGTGCAGGGCGAGTCGCTTGTAGGCGAGCATTTCCAGGTCGAGCGTGCCCTCGCTGCCGCCGAGTCGCCCCACGCCGATGATGCGGCCGGCGATGGCGGCCGAGCGGATATTGCCGGCCAGGTAGGGTCCGCCGACGTGGTCGACAATGACGTCGGCACCGTGGCCATCGGTCAACGCCAGCACCTGCTCGGCGAAGCCGTCATCGTCGACGACGAGCACCTGGTCGGCACCGACCGATCGGATCAGCGTGGTCATGCCCTCCGAGCGGGTCGTACCGATCACGAGCCCGGCACCGAGGTATTTGGCGAGCTGAACACACTGCAACCCGACAGAGGACGCTGCGGCGTGCACCAGCACGGTCTCACCGGGCTGCAACCGACCGTGGGTGCGGAGCGCGTTGTGTTCGGTCAGGAGTCCGAGAACGGCCGCCGCCCCCTCGGCGTAACTCCACCCGTCGGGAATCGGAATCGGCAGGGCGGCATCGACCACGATGTGCTCGCTGAGTCCCCCGCCGACGATGGTCATGACGCGATCGCCGACCCGCAGTGAGGTGACGTCCGAACCGATCTCGACCACATCGCCGGCCGCGTCGAGTCCGACCACTGACGGGGGGCTGCCCGGAACCGCCGGCTCAGGGGTTCCGGAGCGTTGGGCCAGATCTGCCCGGTTCACCGACGCTGCGTGCACGAGAATGCGCACGTCTCGCGGCCCTGGTACCGGTACGGCACGTTCACGCAGCATCAGTTGCGGTCCGTCAGTCCCCGGTTCGACCAGAATCGCTTGCATCATGGACGTGTCCTTTCGTGGCCAACATCGGGCAGTCTGAGGGCCCCTGCTCGTCTCGTTCGATTATCGCCTAGGCAAGCCTTGACAAGAATTCGGCCCGGCGGTGTGGTCGACGGTTTACTGCTGCTCATTGTGCCCGAGGAAACCTTTTGCTCGATGGTGCCGTTTTTACTGTTGCTGGCCGCGGTGCTCTTGGCAGTCCAGCCTCGCGTGGCGCGTTACGGCACCGGGGTCTACGGCGGATACTTCAGCTCCGCTCAGGGCGTGGTCCTGCTTGCGCTGCTGGGCATACTCTGGTCCACCGACATGCACCGAGCCAACGGGGTGAAAAACGTTCTGGCCGGCATGGCAAACCTGGACCGCGGGGTAATCGCCGAACGGGGCGCAACCGACACCATGCGCCACACCGAAATGACGAGGGGTCAGCGACCGAGGGAGTGGTACCGGGCCAGGCGGCGCGGAAGTAGCTCATCAACGGGCACCGTGGAGAGCGCGGACAGCTCGTATTCGATGGCCGACGCCAAGCGCTGGCAGAACGCCCGTCCCTCGTCTGCGGCGTCGGGGCGCTCGTCCACGATGTGGTCGACGATCCGATTGGCGTACAGCGAGGCAACGTTCACGCCCTGCGCCTCCGACATGGCCGGCGCGAAATCAGTGTTGTGGTGCACGATGGCACTGGCCCCTTCGGGAGGAAGCGGCGACAGCCAGGAGTGCTGGGCGGCGATCGTACGATCGGCGGGCAGCAGCGCGAGCGCCCCACCGCCGGCACCCTGTCCAAGCAGCACGGACACGGTTGCCGACCGCAGGCCGATCAGCTCGTGCAAAGATCGGGCAATTTCCCCGGCCATGCCGCCCTCCTCGGCCTCCTTCGACAGCGCGGCGCCGGCGATGTCGATCACGGTGAGAAGCGGAAGCCCGAGTTCTTCCGCAAGGCGCATGCCGCGGCGGGCCTCCCGCAGCGATCCGGGGCCCATCCTGGTGTCTTGCGACGGCCGCGGCCGGATGTGCCCGAGCACGATGCAGCTCTGCTGCCCGAACCGTGCCATGGCGAGCATGAGCCCCGGGTCCTTCTCACCCTGGCCCGTGCCGTTCAACGGCAGCACGTCGTGCGCGCCGTAGGCGAGCAGCTGGCGCAGGTCCGGTCGCCGCGGGTTGCGCGAAATCAAAATGGATGACCACGCGCCGCTCGCTGCCGGCCGCACGTTCAGGGTCTCCGGTGCCGCCACCGGCGTAGAGGCCCGGTCGGTAAGGATTGTGAGGGCGCGGTGCACGATCTCCGGCAACTGCTCCGGCGGCACAACGGCGTCGATCAGCCCTTGGTTGAACAGGTTTTCGGAGACCTGCACGTTTTCCGGAAATTTCTTACCGTACAGCGCCTCATAGACCCGAGGGCCGAGAAACCCGAGCAGCGCGCCCGGCTCGGCCACCGTCACGTGCCCGAGTGAGCCCCATGAGGCCATCACCCCGCCCGTGGTGGGGTGCCGCAAGTACACCAGATACGGATGCCTCGCCTCGCGGTGCGCGCGCACGGCCGCGGTGATCTTCACCATCGACAAAAAGGCCAACGTGCCCTCCTGCATGCGGGTACCGCCGGATGCCGGTCCGGCCAAGACCGGCAACCCCTCGCGTGTGGCCCGTTCGATCGCGTTCACAATCCTGTCGGCAGCAGAAAGCCCGATCGATCCGGCGAGAAACGCGAACTCGCTCACCACGATCGCCACCCGGCGGCCGCGGATCAGCCCCTCGCCGGTGAGCACCGACTCGTCGGTGCCGCTCTTCGCTCGGGCCTTCACGAGGTCGGCCCGGTACTCCTCGTTCGGGGCGGGGTCGACCACGGGCTGATCCCAGCTCGTGAAGGAGCCGTTATCGAGCACCACGTCGATGAGCTCCGTGGCGTTCAGGTGGCGAGTTGTGAGCGCGGATTGAGAAATCACAGTGAGATACCTTCCAGTGAGCGGTTGAGCCAGGTGCGAATGTCGGTGCCGTGCTGGTCGAGCACCGGCGGAGCGGAGTGCATCGTGTTCGTTGTCTCGACCGTATCGGCGGGTCCGAAGAACCGAAGCGGTGGACCGGGGAGGCTGATCCGGCCGAGCACCTCGTGTTCAACGTCGATCAGCAGCCCCTGCGAGAGCACCTGATCCCATTGATAGACCTCATCCAGGGAACGCACCTTGCCGGCCGGGATTCCGGCGTCGGTCAGTTTCTTCAGCAAGGTCGCGGCATCGAAGTGGGCGAAGGCATCCGCTATGGCCTCCTTGAGACCCTCCCGATTGCGCACGCGCTGCGCGTTGGTGGCCCACTCGGATTGCGCAGCATCGAGCCCGAACTCGGCTGCGAAGGTGGCCCAGAGTTTCTCACTGCCGATGCTGATCTGCACACTGCCGCCGCGGCAGGGAAAGAGCCCGTAGGGAGCGATCGACGGATGGTGGTTGCCCTGGGCCTCCGGCACCTCTCCGGCCACCGTGGCGCGGGTGCCCTGGAAGGCGTGCACTCCCACCAGCGCGGCGAGCAGTGAGGTGCGCACAATCTGTCCCTGACCAGTGCGCTCGCGCTGAAGCAGCGCGGCGAGCAGTCCGAACGCGCCATACATGCCCGAGAGCAGATCGGCGATCGGCACGCCCACACGCTGCGGGTCGTCGGGGCCAGAGCCGGTGAGGGACATCAGGCCGGCCTCGCCCTGGAGAATCTGGTCGTAGCCGCTGCGGCTCGATTCGGGGCCGTCGTGGCCGAAACCGGTGATCGAGAGAATCACCAGCGCCGGGTTGAGAGCGTGCATCGCCTCGGGCGAGAATCCGAGCCGGTCGAGCACCCCTGGGCGAAAATTCTCCACTACAACGTCCGCGCGCAGCAGCAGCTCGCTGAGCACCTCCCGGCCGTCGTCACTCTTCAGATCGAGGGCGATGGATTCTTTATTGCGATTGCAGGAGAGAAAGTACGTGGATTGCGGATCGTTCGCGGGGCCCACGAAAGGCGGGCCCCAGCCGCGGGTATCGTCTCCCGTGATGGGGTTCTCCACCTTGATCACGCGCGCGCCGAGATCGGCGAGCATCATGGTGGCGTGCGGGCCGGCAAGAGCGCGGCTCAGGTCTACGACGAGATAGCCCGACAGCGGGCCCTGCATACCGGTTTCGGAGCGGATGTTGGTACTCATGTTCGGTCCTTTCTCAGTATTTCGGCAGGTGGCGGGTTACAGCCAACCGGGCAGCACGAGCACGGCCCAGGCGATGGCCGGCCCGGCCACGACGACGATTCCGCTGTAGGCGAGAATCTGCTTGTAGAAGCGGTCCTTGTCCACGTCGTCGGGGGCGTTGGCAAGCACGAGAGCGCCATTGGTCGAGAACGGCGACACGTCCACGATGGTCGACGCGACGGCGAGCGCGCAGATCACGCCGATGGCGCTGATATCCCCGGTAGCGAGGAACGGCACGGCGAGCGGAATCAGCGCGGCCAGAATGGCCGTTGACGAGGCGAAGGCCGAGACGACGGCACCGATGTAGCAGATCAAGAGTGCCGCAAGCAGGGGCATGCCGAGGTTGGCCACCGCTCCCGATACGTATTCGATGGTGCCGGCCTCCTCGAGAACACCGACGAACGTGAGCATGCCGCAGATGAGCAGCACGGTCGACCAGCTGATCTTATTGACCGCGCCCTTCTGCGCCGCGGGCGAGACGAGGGCGAGGATGACGGCGATTGTGATGGCAACGAAGCCCACGTCAACCTTGAAGCCGAGCGCGATCACGGCGAGGGCGATGAGGCCGGCCACCGTCACAAGCTGAGGGATGCGCTCTCCTCGGGTGGCCGTGGCCTCGACTCCGTCGCCCGCGGGGTCGCGGGGGCCGTAGATGCCGGAGCCGAAGCCCTTGAACGCCACATCACCGCCGGCGCGCGCACCGACACTTACGGCCATGCGCGCTTCGGCGGCTTGCTCCACGAAATGTCCGACCCGGCTCGACATAAGGTTTCGGCCACCGAGAACGATGAACAGCACGACGGCGATCAGAAAGTTGAAGATGAGGCTCGACAGAAACACCGCTGTGGGGCTCGCGTCGAGCCCGGTGGTCGAGATGAGGCTGTTCACGATCACGCCGTAAACGGCGATCGGCGAGAATCCGCCGCCCTGCGCGCCGTGGATCACCATCATGCCCATCAGCAGCGGGCTGATCTTGTACTTGCGGGCAAAGCCGAGCGCAATCGGCGCCACGATGGCCACCGCGGCCGGGGAAAGCGCACCGACGGCCGTGATCACGGCGGTGATCACGAACATCACCCAGGGGATGAGGGCCACCCGACCGCCGACGAGCCGCACTGCGCCGCGCACCAGCAGGTCGATCGTGCCGTTGCCCTGCGCAATCGCGAACAGGTACGTAACCCCGACGAGCGTGAGGAACAGTCCGCCCGGGAAGTTGGCGAGAATATCGGTGGTCTCCATGCCGAGAAAGACGGCACCGAGCAGAAAGGCACCCACGAAGGCCAGCGCACCCATGTTGACGGGCAAAAGCGTGGCGATCAGAAACATCACCGCCAGGATGATGATTGAGATAACGGGAGCGGACATCGTTGTTCCTCCATAGGTTCAGGTGAATGTGGGCTATTGGCTCACTGGACTAGCCTCCTAGACAGTAGGCGACTTTGTCAAGAGCCGTGTAACCTTGGGTCGAATACTGATGGGGAGGCAGACGTGACGAGGGATGCAATACCCCAGCCGCTCATGCGCGTCACGAAACCACGCCTGTACGAACAGCTCGTGGCCCAGCTTCTCGCCTACATCGAGTCCGCCCACCTCGGCCCCGGCGACCTGTTACCCGCCGAGCGCGACCTCGCCGAACGCCTCGGCGTTTCCCGCGCCACGCTCGCCCAGGCCCTCGTGGCTCTCGAAGTGCTCGGCGTCATCGATGTTCAACACGGCACCGGCGCCGTTCTCGTCTACCGGCCGAGCATCGCAGCGGTGATCAGTGGGCTGCGGGAGCACCGCAACCGGCTGCCCGAGATTGTCGAAGCCCGCACCACCCTCGAGGTCAAACTCGCCGAGCTCGCCGCGGAACGCCGAACGGATGCCGACCTGCTCGCGATCGAGGATGCGCTCCGGGCGATGGCAGAGGAAATCGCCGTCGGCGACCGCGGGGCGCACGGCGACGAGCTCTTCCACCAAGCCGTCACTGCGGCGGCTCACTCCCCGGTGCTCGCCCAACTCATGACGTTCATCGCAGAGATGATACTCGAAACCCGGCTCGAATCCCTCGCTCAGCCGGGCCGGCCGGAGCAGTCCCTCGCCTCACACCGCACCATCACCGAGGCGATCCGGGCGCAGGACGCCACAGCGGCGACCGCGGCGATGCTCTCGCACATCGAGCTCGTCTCCGACGTAGCCCTGCTCAAGTAGGGGGAGAACGGGCGTCCCGCCGCAGCCCGATCAGAGCGAGAGTAATCGAATAGTGGGCGCCACAGCCCAAGGTCACGGCATCGAGTCGGCCAGCCGCGCCCAGCGCTGGCCGTGACCCGTGAGGGTCAGGGTGCGCGGTTCGTCGAGGTCGTGATCAAGGTCGAGAAAGGATGCCGCCGCATCCGTTTCACACGCTGCCTCCGCGCGACCCTGCGGTCGCTCGATCTCGATGTCCAGCCAGGATTCGGTGATGCCGTCGAGCAGGCCGCGGCCCCACTCGACCACCACGATGGAGCGGGCGAAATCAATGTCGAGGTCGTCGAGTTCCATGGCACTGCCGAGGCGGTAGGCGTCGACGTGCACGAACGGCGGCCCGCCGACCAAGCTTGGATGCGTGCGGGCCAGCACGAAGGTGGGGCTGGTGACGGCTCCGCGCACCTGCAGCCCCTCGCCCAGGCCGCGGGTGAGGGTGGTTTTGCCCGCCCCGAGCGGTCCGGTGAGCACGACGAGGTCCCCGGCCTGCACGATGCCGGCGAGGATCACGCCGAAGCGATGCATCGCCGCTGCATCCGCAATCGTACGAACGAGCTCAGCCATTGAGGTGCCGCCGGATCACCCGGTGCCCGATGCGGGTGACGATCTCGTAATTGATCGTGCCCGCTGCATCGGCCCAGTCGGTGGCGCTCGGCGCACCGGTGGCCGGGTCGCCGAACAGCACGACCTCATCGCCGACGGCGACGCCGGGGTTGTCGGCGCCGAGGTTGACCACGAACTGGTCCATCGCGACCCGACCGACCAGGGGATAGTTCTCGCCGTTGATGTGCACGAGCGCCGTTCCCGACGACTGCCGGGGAATGCCGTCGGCGTAGCCGAGCGGCACGAGCACGAGGGTGGAATCCTGCGGCGCCCGCCAGAGGTAATCGTAGGAGACACCGGCGCCGGCGCTCACCCGGCGTACCAGGGCCACCCGGCCGCGCAGGGTCATCGCCGGAACCAGCCCGAGGTCGTCGCTGCTCGCATCCTCAAACGGCGACAGCCCGTACAGGGTGATGCCGAACCGCACCATGGTGAAACGGGCGGCCGGCAACCGCAGGGCCGCAGCCGACGACGCGAGGTGCACGAGCGTGGGGGTCAGGCCGGCGGCGCGGGCAGCCGCAACGCCGCGTTCAAAACAGTCCAGGGCGTTCTGGTCGTCCTCGGCCGAGGCGTTGGCGAGGTGGCTCATCACACCGTCGACGCGCAGCAGGCCGACCCGCTCTAGGGCGGCGGCGAGCGCGAAGACGGCGGCCCAGTCGTATTCGTGCACGCCGTTGCGGCTCAAGCCGGTCTCGAGTTTCAGGTGAACGGATGCGGCCCTGCCGAGTTCCGCCGCTGCATCCGCTACCTGCTGCACCTGACGCACAGACGACAAGGCCAGGGTGACGTCGTCGTCGATGGCGGCGCTGAAATCAGCGTCGGGGTCGTGCAGCCAGGCCAGAATCGGTGCGTCGATGCCCGCGTCTCGCAGGGCCAGGGCCTCGTCGATGTCGGCGACGCCGAGCCAGTCCGCCCCGCCGGCCAGGGCTGCGCGCGCCACCGGAAGGGCACCGTGCCCGTAGGCGTTGGCTTTGACCACCGCCATCGCGTGCGGGGTGCCGGCTACGGCGCGCAGGTGGGCCATGTTGTGGCGAATGGCGGCGAGGTCGATCACGGCCTCGCGAAAGCCGGTCACGCTTCACCCTCCGCGACGACGAAGGCGCAGGCCACGCCGGCGTCGTGGGTCATAGTGACGTGCACCCGGCTTATGCCGCGGCCGGTCAGCGCGTGCAGGGCAGCCCCGCTCAGCTTGAATTCGGGGTTGCCGTGCGGGTCGTTGACGATTTCCATCTCTTGCCAGGTGGCCCCCGCGCTGTCGCCGAGGGCCTTGATCAGGGCTTCCTTGGCGGCGAAGCGCGCCGCGAGGGAATGCACCGGCAGATTTCGTTCGTTTTCGGTGAACAACCGCGGCACGAGGCGCGGTGTGCGTTCGACCTGGCGGGTGAAACGCGCCAGGTCGACCACGTCAACCCCGATGCCCTTGATCACGCTGCTCGATTCAACGTGGCTTATTCGACCGTGACGGACTTGGCGAGGTTGCGCGGCTGGTCGACGTCGAGGCCCTTGGCAATGGCCAACTCCATCGCGAACATCTGCAGCGGCACCACAGCCAGCAGCGGTTCAAACAGGGGGGCCGCGAGCGGAATGTGAATGACGGTGTCGGCAAACGGCAGCACGGCGGCGTCGCCGACCTCGGCGATGGCGATGATGCGGGCACCGCGGGCACGGATCTCCTGGATGTTGGAGACGACCTTCGGGTGCAGGTGGGCGGAGCCGCGCGGGCTCGGTACCACCACGAACACCGGCTGGCCGGGTTCGATCAGCGCGATCGGGCCGTGCTTGAGTTCTCCGGCGGCGAAGCCTTCGGCGTGGATGTAGGCGAGTTCCTTGAGCTTGAGCGCACCCTCGAGCGCGATCGGGAACCCGACGTGACGGCCGAGGAACAGCACAGCGCGGGTGTCGCTCATCCAGCGGGCCAGCTGACGCACCTCGTCTTCGACGCCGAGAACGGCCTGGATCTTCTCCGGAATGGCCTGCAGTTCGGCGACCTGCACGGCCTGTTCGGCCTCGGTGAGGCTGCCGCGCACGCGGGCGAGGTGCAGGGCGAACAGGTAGAGCGCGGTGATCTGGGCGACGAAGGCCTTGGTCGAGGCCACTGCGACCTCGGGGCCGGCGTGCGTGTAGATGACGGCGTCGCTCTCACGCGGGATGGTCGCACCTTGCGTGTTGCAGATGGAGATGGCCTTGGCACCGAGCGACATGGCGTACTTGACGGCCATGAGCGTGTCCATGGTCTCGCCGGACTGGCTGATCGAGATCACCAGGGTATCGGCGCTGAGCACCGGGTCGCGGTAGCGGAACTCGTGGCTCAGTTCAACGTCCACCGGCACCTGCGCCCACTTTTCAATGGCGTACTTGGCGGTCTGGCCGGCATACGCGGCCGTGCCGCAGGCGACGATGACGATGCGACGGATGCCCGCGAGCACGTCATCGCCGAACGCGGTCAGTTCGGGAACGACGACCTGGTCGTCATCGATGCGGCCGCGCAGGGTGTTGGCGACGGCGTCCGGCTGCTCGGAGACTTCCTTGGCCATGAAGCTGGACCAGCCGCCCTTTTCGCTGGCGGAGGCATCCCAGGCGATGTCGAACTCTTCCGTCTCGACGGGGTGACCGTCGAAGTCGGTGACGGTGACGGCATCCGCTGTGATCGTGACGATCTGGTCCTGGCCGATGGCGACGGCGCGGCGGGTGTATTCGACGAACGCGGCCACGTCGGAGCCGAGAAAGTTCTCGCCCTCGCCGAGGCCGATGACGAGAGGGGAGTTTCGGCGGGCACCGACGACGACGCCGGGCTGGTCCTGGTGCACGGCGAGCAGCGTGAAGGCACCGTCGAGACGGGCGACGATGATGCGGAAGGCTTCGGCCAGGTCGCCGACGCGCTGGTATTCGCGGCCGAGCAGCACCGCGGCGACCTCGGTGTCGGTCTCACTCAGAAAGGTGTATCCCTCATTGAGTAGTTCCTCGCGCAGGGGGGCGAAGTTCTCGATGATGCCGTTGTGGATGAGGGCGAGCTTGTTGTTGTCGCCGAGGTGCGGGTGCGCGTTTTCGTCGTTGGGTCCGCCGTGGGTGGCCCAGCGGGTGTGACCGATTCCGGTCGAGCCGTCGTTGATGGGGTGAGCCTTCAGGTCATTGGTGAGGGCCGACAGCTTGCCGGCCTTCTTGGCGGTGTTGAGTACACCGAACTCATCGATGACGGCTATTCCCGCGGAGTCGTACCCACGGTATTCGAGCCGTCCGAGCCCGCCCATGAGAACGTCAACGGTTTTATTGCTTCCGACATAACCTACGATTCCGCACATGGAAGTCGATTTTAGTCGGACTAAGCTTGGGGGAATGTCCGATCCGGTGCTGGCCCCTGTATTGAACGGTCACGGTACCCCTTTTGTGGAGCTCGACCGGGCCGACTGGGCGGCCCTCGCGCCGACCACTCTGCTGCCGCTGAAAGAAACCGAGATCGTGCAATTGCGCGGCATCGGCGAGCCGCTCGACATCAACGAGGTGACGGATGTCTACCTGCCGCTGAGCCGCCTGCTCAACCTCTACGCGGCCAATGCCCGCACACTGCACCGCGCGACCAGTGGATTCCTGGGCGAACGCGCCCGCCCGACCCCGTTCGTGATCGGTGTGGCCGGCTCCGTCGCGGTCGGTAAATCCACGACCGCCCGACTGCTGCGGAAGATGCTCGCCCGCTGGGACGACACCCCCCGGGTGGAACTGGTCACGACCGACGGGTTTTTGTTTCCGAACGCCGAGCTGAACCGCCGCGGGCTGATGGAACGCAAGGGTTTTCCGGAGTCCTACGACCGACGGGCCCTGCTGCGCTTTGTGAGCGCGGTAAAGAGCGGCGCCCCCGAGGTGCGCTCACCGTTCTACTCGCACCTCAGCTACGACATCGTGCCCGACGCGCAGATTGTGGTGCGCCAGCCCGATATTCTCATTGTCGAGGGTCTCAACGTGTTGCAGCCGCCCGGCCCTGGGCACGGCCTCTCGGTCAGTGACCTGTTCGACTTCACCATCTACGTGGATGCCCGCACCCAGGACATTGCCCGCTGGTACGAGGAGCGTTTTCTCAAGCTGCAACGCGGCGCGTTCGCCAACCCCAACTCGTTCTTTCACCGTTACGCCGACCTCACCGAAGATGAGGCTCGCGGCAAGGCGCGCAGCATCTGGACCAGCATCAACCAGCCCAACCTGCTGCAGAATATTCGCCCCACCCGGTCGCGGGCGACCCTGGTGCTGCGCAAGGACCCCACGCACGCGGTCTCCACGGTGCTCCTGCGCAAGGTCTGACCCGTCCTGACACGGACGGGGCCCGGGCCCGAGCCGTGGGCCCAGTTTATAAACTGGTCCCGGGGACGGGGCCTGGGCCCCGTCCCCGGGACGGACTAGAGGGCCAGGCGCTCGCGGACCACGTCGGCCAGGGAGTGCGCCAGGCGGTCGGCGGTGTGCTGGTCGGCGGCTTCCACCATGACCCGCACCATCGGCTCGGTGCCCGAGGGGCGCAGCAGCACGCGACCGGTGTCGCCGAGTTCGGCTTCAGCGGCGAGCACGGCCTCGGCGATGACCTCGTCGGCGCCGAGACCCTTGTGGTTGACTCCGCGCACGTTGACCAGAATCTGCGGGTACACCGTCATAACGGATGCCAGTTCGGCCAAGGTTTTACCGGTGCGCGCCATTTCGGCCACGAGGTGCAGCCCGGTGAGGATGCCGTCACCGGTAGTGGCGAACTTGGTCATGATGACGTGACCGCTCTGCTCGCCGCCGAGGGAATACCCGTGGGCGTTGAGTTCTTCGAGCACGTACCGGTCGCCGACCTTGGTCTGCACCATGGCGATGTCGTTGGCCGCCATCGCCTTGCGCAGGCCGAGGTTGCTCATGACGGTCGCGACCAGCGTGCGGTCTTTCAGCACACCGCGTTCGGCCATCGACACGGCGAGAATAGCCATGATCTGGTCGCCGTCGACGATGTTGCCATCCTTGTCCACGGCCAGGCAACGGTCGGCGTCGCCGTCGTGGGCGATGCCGACGTCAGCGCCGTGCTCGAGTACGGCTTTGGCGAGGTTGTCGAGGTGGGTGGAGCCCACACCGTCGTTGATATTGAGGCCGTCGGGGTCGGCGCCGATCACCGTTAGGCGAGCACCGGCATCCGTGAACACCTGCGGTGACACACCGGCGGCGGCGCCGTGCGCGCAGTCGAGCACGACGTGGATGCCGTCGAGGCGGTGCGGCAGGGTGGTGAGCAGGTGCACCACGTAGCGGTCTTCGGCGTCGGCAAAGCGACGAATGCGTCCAACGTCGCCGGCGATCGGCATCAGGGTGTCGCGACCGATGTAGCTCTCGATGCGGTCCTCGACGTCGTCGGGAAGTTTGGTTCCGCCATAGGCGAAGATCTTGATGCCGTTATCGGGGGCCGCGTTGTGTGAGGCAGAAATCATCACACCGAAGTCGGCCCCGATGTCGTTGATCAGAAAGGCTGCAGCTGGCGTGGGGATGACCCCGGCGTCGAGAACGTCGACACCGCTGGAGGCCAAGCCGGCCGAGACGGCGGCGTTCAGGAATTCACCGGAGATTCGCGGGTCGCGGGCGACCACGGCGACGGGCCGGCGGCCCGCTTCAAGACGTGCTTGGGCACGACGTCCCTTGGTCAGCACTGCGGCGCTGGCCTGGGCAAGGCTCAGGGCCAGGCCAGCCGTGAGATCACGGTTGGCCAGGCCCCGAACGCCGTCCGTGCCGAACAGACGAGTCATTTCGTCGTCGGCTATCGGGTTAGCGCTTGCTGAACTGAGGAGCCTTACGGGCCTTCTTGAGTCCGGCCTTCTTACGCTCCTTGACTCGAGCGTCGCGGCTGAGGAAGCCGTTCTTCTTGAGGATGGCACGGTTGTTCTCTTCGTCGATCAGGTTCAAGCAGCGTGCGATGCCGAGGCGAAGCGCGCCGGCCTGGCCGGACGGGCCACCACCGGTGATGCGGGCGATGACATCGTACGAGCCGAGCAGGTCGAGAACCTTGAACGGGTCGTTGATGAGCTGCTGGTGCAGCTTGTTCGGGAAGTAGTCAGCGAACTCGCGGCCGTTGACAACGATCGTGCCGGAGCCGGGGACGATGCGCACGCGGGCGATGGCCTGCTTGCGACGGCCGACGGCTGCGCCGGGAACGTTGAGGACGGCGCGGGGCGCCTTGGTTACGGTTTCGGCCGGAGTCTCGGTGGAGTAGCTCTCCGGAGCCTGGTCAATCTGGTCTGCGATCTTCGCCACGATGATGGGAATCCTTTTTATCTAAGAGTCGAGAAGTCTGGTTGCCGGCGCTACTGCGCGACCTGGCTGAGGGTGTACGGCTTGGGCTGCTGAGCGGAGTGCGGGTGCTCAGGGCCGGCGTAAACCTTCAGCTTGGTGAGCTGGGCGCGGCCGAGCGAGTTCTTCGGCAGCATGCCGCGGATCGCTTTTTCAACCGCACGGGTCGGGTGCTTCTCGAGCATCTCGGAGTAGTTGGTCGCCGTGAGGCCGCCCGGGTAACCGGAGTGGCGGTAGGCGATCTTCAGGTCGAGCTTCTTGCCGGTCAGGGCAACCTTCTCGGCGTTGACGATGATGACGAAGTCGCCACCGTCCATGTGCGGGGAGAAGGTGGCCTTGTGCTTGCCGCGCAGCAGGATTGCCGCGTGGCTGGCCAGACGTCCGAGGACGATATCGGTGGCATCGATGACAACCCAGTCGTGCTGGAGTTCGCTTGCCTTGGGGGTGTAAGTGCGCGTCACTGTTGTGCTGCTTTCTTCTTTTTCGAACGGAGGTGTTCGTGAATCCCGCTCCGGGCGTGTTCTAAAGGAGAACACTGTCGATGGAGGGCTCACGTTCGGGTGCCGCGCTGCAACGCACAGACACCAAGGGTCAACACTAGTCGGAGGCGACCGCGGACGCAACTTGCCCAGGAAGCGAGCGCCGGTTGCGCGTGTCGATGGCGCGCTGCGCCAGGGACGCGTCGTCGGGGTAGCCGACGTCGATCAGGGTGAGGCCGTGCGCCTGCATCACCTTGAACTCGCTGATGCGGTGCTTGTCGAAGTGCAGGTGCGCGAGAGTGCTGCCGTCGAGGCGCCCCTCCCCCACGGCCACGCAGGCGCCGACCATGGCGCGCACCATGCTGTGGCAGAAGGCATCCGCTTTGATCGTGGCGATGATCAGGCCGTCGTCATCGCGCGACCAGCTAAAGTCCTGCACGGTTCGGATGGCCGTCGCTCCGGGGCGCGGCTTGCAGTAGGCGGCGAAGTCGTGCAGGCCCACCAGCGTCGCGGCTGCGGCGTCCATGGCCGCGAGGTCGAGTTTAAACGGATGCCACGTGGTGCGCAGCCGCTGCTGCGGGTCGCGTAGGGCGAGGGGGTCGCTGATGCGGTATTCGTAACGGCGCCACATGGCCGAGAACCGGGCATCGAAGCCGCCGGGCACGACCGTGGCGCGGCGCAGCACGATGTCGGGCTTGGTCACCAGGATGCCGCCGAGGCGGCGCAGCACGGCAGTGCCGAGGTCGACCGGCGGGCGGTTTCCGGTACCGCGCTGGATGCGCACCAGGGAGTGCGCCTGCTCGGCGGTGAGGTCGAAGTGGGCGACCTGCCCGCGGGCGTGCACCCCGGCATCCGTTCGGCCGGCGACGATCAGGGTGGGGTGCGGGGGAAAGCTCTGCAGAATGCCGGCAAGGCCATTTTCAATGTCGGCCTGAACGGTTCGAAAGCCCGGTTGGCGGGCCCAACCGGTAAAATCAGTGCCATCGTAGGAGAGGTCAAGACGGATGCGCGTGGAGCCGAGCGCAGCGTTCACGGCGCGGGGCACAAAAAGATTCACGAGGGTAAGCCTAGGCGGCGCGCTCGGGTTATCGTTGAAACCGGCCCATGGCCCACCCCCATAATGAGTGCCAAAGAAACCCTGTGTTGCCCATGACTCGTTCCCCGCGTTTGTTCCCATTCACCGGGAGAACTCGGCCAGCGACCGCAACACTCGGGCCGGTCAACACTCCCCTGCTGGGGCCAACGAACGCCCCGCGCAGCTCTCGCCTGGCCGGCCTCGACGGCCTGCGCGCGCTCGCCGTCATTGCCGTCGCGCTCTACCATTTCTTTCCGGCGATGCTGCCCGGCGGTTTCATCGGCGTTGACGTTTTCTTCGTGATCAGTGGTTTTCTGATCACCGGACTGTTGGTCTCCGAGCACACCCGCACCGGGCGCATCTCGCTCCACCGGTTCTGGCAACGCCGCGCCCGCCGGCTGGTGCCCCCGCTCATTCCGGTCGTGCTGATCAGCTGCACCATCGCCTTCGTGATCGGCGGCGACGTGCTGGTCGGGCTCGGCGCGCAACTCGTCGGGGCCAGCACCTTCGGCTACAACTGGGTGTCGATCGCCAATGATGCGAGCTATTTCAGCGTCAACGAACCCGAACTGCTGCGCAACCTGTGGTCGCTCGCAGTGGAAGAACAGTTCTACCTGGTCTGGCCGCTGCTCCTGCTGGGCGTTCTGCTGATTCGCCGGCCGCGCGTTCGGCTGGCCATCGTCACCACGCTGTTCATCGCCTCGGCCCTGTGGATGGGCGTGCTGTACCAGCCCGGAGCGGACCCGACCCGGGTGTACTACGGCTCCGACACCCACAGTTTTGGCCTGTTCGCGGGCGCCGCCCTGGCCCTGCTGCTCCGTCGACCCAGCGGACAACGCAATGAAGTGCCCCGACTGCGTCCGTGGCTCGGCGGGGCTGCCATCCTGACGATCATCGCCTTCGCACTCTGGCTGCCGGAAGACGGCACCGCCACCTACCGCGGCGGCCTCGTCGCAGTCTCCGTCGCCACAGCCGTCGCCATCTGGGCGGGAGTGCGCGGCGGCCGGTTCGGGCGTCTGCTCGACGCGGCCCCGCTCCGCTACCTCGGAGAGCGCTCCTACGGCATCTACCTGTGGCACTGGCCGATCCTCGTACTGGTGCAGCTGCTCTGGCCGGCATCGTCCCGCGCGAGCAGCCTGCTGCCGATCGGCCTCGTTGCCACGGTCATCACCCTGGTCTTCGCCGCAGTGTCGTACCGCTGGCTGGAAGTGCCGATCCGGCAGGTCGGCGTGCGCGGCAGCATCCGTCAGATCGGTGCGCTGTGGACCGGACCCACCCGTCGCCGCCGCCTGATCGCGGCGACGTCCGCCCTGTCGCTGCTACTGGTCGGCGGCACCACCGCCGCCGTCGTGGCCGCGCCGGCGCAGACCTCGGCGCAACTCCGCATCGAACGGGGTCAACGGGCAATGGATGCCGCGGCCCGGGCCGCCGCGCAGGCTGCGGCCTCCGAGGCTGCCCGCCAGGCCACCGCGACCCCAGCCCTGGTCGACGGACCGATCACCGCGATCGGCGACTCCGTCATGCTGGCGTCGGCTCCGGAATTGCAGGCAACCTTCGCGGGCATGACCGTTGACGCGTCGGTCTCCCGCGGGATGTATTCCGCAGATGACATATTGCTGGCGCTGCAGGCGGCGGGCCAGTTGCAGCCGGTTGTGGTGATCGGGCTCGGCACCAACGGGCCGATCACGACCAGCGAACTCACCGAGATTCTGCGCATTCTCGGGCCCGACCGGCAGCTCGTGCTCGTGAACGCCTACGCCGAACGGGATTGGACCGACGGCGTCAATGCCAGGCTCGCCGAGTTCGCTTCGGGCAATCGCCGGGTCGAACTCGCGAACTGGCACGACGTGATCGCGGGGCGACTCGACCTGCTGGCCGGCGATCACGTGCACCCGGGGCCGACCGGCGGCCAGCTCTACGCCGACGAGGTGCACGCCGCGGTTCAGCGTCTGGCGGCGGTGCCGCCGCTGCCGGACACCAGCTGGTTGATGCGTGATTCCGACGCGCCAAGTTCGCCGCCCTACCGCTGACACTTCAGAACTCGAGCACGTAGGCGAGCTCCCGGTTGGTGGCGAAGAAGCCCATGCCCGTATACAGGTCGAGCGCGCCGGTCGGGCTCGCCGAGTCCACGTCGAGGGTGGCCCGCTCGTGCCCGGCGGCCCGGCTGGCGGCCAGCTGCGCGGCCAACAGGGCCTGCGCGATGTGGCGGCCGCGCCATCCGCTCAGCACGCCGACCAGTCCGATGTAGCTGCTGCGGTAGCCGGCCGCCGCCCAGTCGTCTTCGTTCACGCTCGACATGACAAAGCCGACGACGTGTTCACTGCCGTCGGGCTCGGTCGCGAACGCGACGAACGAAAGGTCGTTGGTGAACGACGGCCCGGTGACGTAGGCGTTCCAGCTCTCGTCGGGAATGGGCTGGCTCGACCAGTGATCCATGAAGGCGGCATCACGCGCGGCGTGCACGGCCGCCGACAGCTCGGGCGTATACCCGGCCACGCGGATGCCCGCGCCCACCGTGACCTCGCGGATCGGGTCGGCGAGCAGGCGGTCGAGGGTGAGAAAGTAGCGCGTGCAGGCCAGACCGAACCGTGCGTAGAGGCGCCCGTTCTGGGGTGCACGCTCGTCAGAGAACGTGGAGATCCAGCCTGGGAGCATCTTGCCAGAGGTGGCCAGTTGCTGGTGGGCGCGGGCGACCTGCCAGCCCAGCAGCTCACGGCCGATGCCCCGGCCGCGCAGCGCGGGCAGTACCCCGCCGCTCAGGTTGGCTTTCACCAGGGTTTCCTGCCCGGGCTGCAGCACGACCAGGCCGTCGGCGACGACGTGACCGTCGGCGTCGAGAGCGACGAGGGTGTCGGTCGCCGGGTCGACGAACGAGAAGTCGAAGATCTCGGCGATCTGATCCCGCTCCAGCACATAGTTGGGGTGGTCGGCCCGGCCGATTGCCTTCTCCAGCTCCCAGATGGCGTCGATATCGTCGGACGTCGCCGGGCGCCACAGTGCGACCTCGGCATGCTCAGGAACGGGCAGCTGCGCGGGAGCGGTCACGCGCGCAGAGAGTGGAGTCGTGTGATCGGTCATGCTTCACCCTATCCGCGCCGTCCCGAACGGGGCGAGACTCAGAACTCGAGCGTGTACGCCATCTTCTTGTGGGTGGGCACGAAACCCATGCCGGTATACAGGCCGAGGGCACCGGTGGGGCTGGCAGAGTCCACCGCGAGGGTCACTCGTTCGTGGCCGAGTGCCTGCCCGGCAGCCAGCTGGGCGGCCAGGAGGGATTGCGCGATGTGGCGGCCGCGCCATCCGCTCAAGACGCCGACCAGGTCGATATAGCTGCCGGTGAACCCCTGCATGGCCCAGATATTCTCATTCGCTGTCGAGAGCACGAAGCCGACGACCTGCTCGGTGCCGGCCGCGTCGGTGCCGTAAGCCACGAATGACAGGTCGGGGCGAAACCATTTTCCGCCCACGAAGGCATTCCAGTTTTCGTCACTCATCGGCTGGCTGCCCCAGTGGTCCATGAAGGAGTCATCTCGGGTGCGGTGCACCTCGGCCGAGACCGCCGCGGTATACGCGGCGACACGGATGCCGGCGGCCGGGTCGATCACGCGCACCGACGCATCCAATGGGCGTTCGAGGGTGAGAAAATAGCGCGCGAGGCTGAGGCCGGCGTGCTCGAACAGGGCGGCGTTCTGCGGGGAACGTTCGTCGGCGTAGCTGAGGATCCAGCCGGGCAGCGTCGTGGTCGAGCTCGCTAGCTGCTGTTTCGCCCGGCCGAGCTGCCACGCCAGCAGCTGGCGGCCGATGCCCCGGCCGCGCAGTCGGGGGTGTACGCCGCCGATCGGCATCGAGCGCACGAGGCTGACCTGGCGGGGCGGGAACATGACCATGCCGACCGCAAGGATGCTGCCGGCGGCGTCGATGCCCACGAGCGAATCGAGCTCCGCATGAAAGTGGGAGTAGCCGAAGTCGGCGGCGATCGCACCGCGAGCCGTGAGGTAGTTGGGGTGGTCGACTTCGCCCATGGCCCGGCGCAACTGCCAGATGCCGTCGATGTCGGCGGTGGTGGCGGGCCGCCACGCCGCGACATCCGGGTGCTGCGGAAGAACCGGAGCCGGGGCGACCCCCACGCGTTCGGCCAACGAAGTCTCGTGTAGATCCATCCCCCAACCCTATCTTTCGTCGAGAGCGCAAAAAGTGCCCGATTGAGCGATCCAATCGGGCACTTTTTGCGCTCTCGCGAGCGGGGGGTGATACTACTTCTTGTCGGCCTCTGCTGCAGCGTCTTCGACGGCTGCATCTTCGACGACAACATCGTCAGCGACGACGTCCTCGACTACGACGTCCTCGGACCCGATGGGGGTCGCGGCAACGGTCGCGGTCTTGGAGCGCATAACCTTGGGGGTCAGGGGCTCGAGAACGAGCTCCATCTGCACCATGGACGCGTTGTCACCCTTGCGGAAACCGAGCTTCGTGATGCGGGTGTAACCGCCCTGACGCTCGTTGACCTGCGGGGCGATGACCGTGAACAGCTCGTGCACGACGGACTTGTCGGTGATCGTCGCGAGGACGCGACGACGGGCGTGCAGGTCGCCGCGCTTGGCGAACTGCACCATGCGCTCGGCGAGCGGACGCAGGCGCTTGGCACGGGTCTCGGTCGTCTTGATCGACTTGTGGGTGAACAGGGCCGCGGCCAGGTTCGCAAGCATGAGGCGCTCGTGCGCCGGGCCGCCACCGAGACGGGGGCCCTTTGTGGGCTTAGGCATGGGTAATCTCCAGTATCAAAAAATCGAAAGGCAGCGTTGAAGCGCGAGCCTTAGTTGGTCTCTTCTTCGTAGCCGCTGTAGAAGTGCGCGCCGTCGAATCCGGGAACCGAATCCTTCAGGGACAGGCCGAGCTCAACGAGCTTGTCCTTCACTTCGTCAACCGACTTCTGCCCGAAGTTGCGGATGTTCATCAGCTGGGTCTCCGACAGGGCGACCAGTTCGCTGACGTTGTTGATGCCTTCGCGCTTGAGGCAGTTGTACGAGCGCACCGACAGGTCGAGGTCTTCGATCGGAATCGAAAGCTCGGTCGAGAGCACGGCGTCAACCGGCGCGGGGCCGATCTCGATGCCCTCGGCGGCGGTGTTGAGCTCGCGGGCCAGACCGAACAGCTCAGTCAGGGTGCGGCCAGAGGATGCGATGGCGTCGCGCGGCGAGATGGCCGACTTGGTCTCCACGTCAACGACGAGGCGGTCGAAGTCAGTGCGCTCTCCGGCACGAGTTGCCTCGACGCGGTAGGTCACCTTGAGCACGGGCGAGTAGATCGAGTCGACCGGAATCTGGCCGGCTTCGGAGAACTCGTTGCGGTTCTGGGTGCTGGAGACGTAACCACGTCCACGCTCAATGGTCAGTTCGAGTTCGAACTTCGCCTTGTCGTTGAGGGTTGCGATGACCAGTTCGGGGTTGTGCACCTCGACGCCGGCGGGAGCCGAAATGTCAGCGGCGGTGACCTGGCCGGCACCCTGCTTGCGCAGGTACGCGGTGATCGGCTCGTCGTGCTCGCTCGAGACGACAAGTCCCTTGATGTTCAGGATGATCTCAGTGACATCTTCCTTCACCCCGGGAACGGTGCTGAACTCGTGCAGCACGCCATCGATACGGATGCTGGTTACAGCAGCGCCCGGGATCGAGGAGAGCAGGGTACGGCGAAGCGAGTTGCCGAGGGTGTAGCCGAAGCCAGGTTCGAGCGGCTCAATAATGAACCGTGAACGGAACTCCGAGATGTTCTCTTCGGTGAGCGTTGGACGCTGTGCAATAAGCACTGTTGATTCCTTTCGGCTAAGTGTCCGCTATATGACACTTGCAATGACGAGAGAGTGAAAAGTTGAAAGAAAAGAGTCCCGACGGGGCTCGGCAGCAACGAAGTGCCGAGCCCGTCGAGATACAGCGAGTGCTTTAGACGCGGCGGCGCTTCGGCGGACGGCATCCGTTGTGAGCCTGGGGCGTCACGTCGTTGATCGAACCGACCTCGAGGCCAGCGGCCTGCAGTGAACGGATCGCGGTCTCGCGGCCTGAGCCGGGTCCCTTGACGAACACGTCAACCTTCTTCATGCCGTGTTCCTGCGCCTGGCGGGCGGCCGACTCGGCGGCCAGCTGTGCGGCGAAGGGGGTCGACTTGCGCGAACCCTTGAAACCGACCTGGCCCGACGAGGCCCAGCTGATGACGGCACCGGTCGTGTCGGTGATCGACACGATCGTGTTGTTGAAGGTGCTCTTGATGTGGGCCTGGCCCACAGCAATGTTCTTCTTTTCTTTCTTACGCGGCTTCCGTACGGCCGACTTGGGTTGTGCCATGAATTTCTCCTGAATCCTAAAGGCGTTAGCGGGCTAGGCCGAGGGCCTAGCGCGCCTTCTTCTTGCCGGCTACGGTGCGCTTCGGGCCCTTGCGGGTGCGAGCGTTGGTCTTGGTGCGCTGTCCGCGAACGGGCAGGCCCTTGCGGTGGCGAATGCCCTCGTAGCTGCCAATTTCAACCTTGCGGCGGATGTCAGCGGCAACCTCACGGCGGAGGTCACCCTCAACCTTGAAGGAACCCTCGACGTAGTCGCGGAGAAGGACGAGTTGGTCGTCGCTCAAATCCTTGACGCGGATGTTTCCGTCGATTCCAGTGTCGGCGAGGGTCTTGAGGGCCCTCGTACGGCCAACACCGTAAATGTAAGTCAATGCAACTTCCACGCGCTTATCGCGCGGGATGTCGACGCCGGCTAGACGTGCCATTGTGTCTCCTGTTAGTGATGGAGGTCTGTAACAGCTCCTGTACACCGGCCTCCAACCGATGGTGTCACCCTCACGGGCTCCCGGAACTGCTAGTAAATATTCAGTTATTCAGGTAAATCTCGAAGGGAGACTTAACCCTGGCGCTGCTTGTGACGCGGGTTCTCGCAGATGACCATCACGTTGCCGTTACGGCGGATGACCTTGCACTTGTCACAGATCTTTTTGACGCTGGGCTTGACCTTCATGGTGATTCCTTGTTTTTCGCTGTCTTCGTACCCGCGGGATGCCGAGGGCCGTTACTTACAGCAGTCGTTACTTGTAGCGGTAGACGATCCGGCCGCGGGTCAGGTCGTACGGGCTGAGTTCTACGATCACGCGGTCCTCCGGGAGGATGCGGATGTAGTGCTGGCGCATCTTGCCCGAGATGTGGGCAAGAACTCGGTGGCCGTTTGACAGCTCAACGCGAAACATCGCGTTGGGCAGAGCTTCGACTACTGCGCCCTCGATTTCGATGACACCGTCTTTTTTGGCCATACCCTCACTGTCGCTCTGTATTGATTGCTGGTCATGCGGGATTGATGCCTGACACGCCACAAAAGACGACACCAGACACCAAGGGTCAATCTTATGGTATGAGATTGCCTTTTGGCAATTCAGTCCTATAATCTCCCGCGCACCAGTGTCCCCGACTCGGCGGAAGCAGGTATGGCCGCAGGAGTCAGGGGCGCCGGTGGGCGCGGCTCGGGTTCTGGTTCAGCGGCTCACCCGCTGGGCTGCGGCGATGTCCCGGGTGACCGCGTCAAACAGTGGATGCCCCGGCGCCAGCCCGCAGACCACCTCCGCAATCCGAGGCGCAGCTTCCCCGGCCAGCAGGCGCTGAAGCTTGGCGCTCTGCGAATCGCCGGGTACGTCGAAGCGGAAAGCCGCGCGAATCGCCTCCAGCAGGGATACCGCGCTCCCGCCGGAACTGGCGAGCACCCTCGCCGACCGAGCCGACGTGCACCTGATGGACCAGTAGCTACGCGATCAGCCAGCTACGGAATTGGGACGGGAACGATTCCGAACTGGGCGAGGCCGGAAGCTCCGCCGTCCTCGGCGGTGAGCACCCAGATGCCGTCCTTGTGCACGGCGACGCTGTGCTCCCAGTGCGCTGCGGCCTTGCCGTCGCTCGTGGCGACGGTCCAGTCGTCGTCGCGGGTGTAGGTGTCGATCGAGCCGAGCACGACCATCGGCTCAATGGCTACCACGAGGCCCGGCTTCACATCCGGGCCCTTCTGGCGCACGCGGTAGTTGAACACCGGCGGGGCTTCGTGCATGGAACGGCCGATGCCGTGGCCGACATAGTCGGTGAGGATGCCGTAGGTGCCCTGCGACTCGATGTAGTCCTCGATGGCGTCGCCGACCTCGTTCAGGTGGCGCGCGGTGTGCAGTCGGGCGATACCGTGCCAGAGCGACTGCTCGGTCACGTCGGAGAGCTTCTGGCGTTCGGCCACGAGCTCGGGGCGCGACTCGTCGGGGAGCACGAAGCTGAACGCAGCGTCACCGTTCCAGCCTTCGATGATCGCTCCGCTGTCGATCGAGACGATATCGCCGGCGCCGAGGCGACGTGCAGACGGGATCCCGTGCACGACGTCGTCGTTCACCGAGGCGCACACAGTGTGGTGGTAGCCCTGTTCGAGTTTGAAGTTCGGCTTACCGCCGAGCAGGGCGATGGCGGCCTCAGCAGCGGCATCAAGCTCGAGCGTGGTCGCGCCGATGACCATGGCCGCGCGGGCAGCTTTGAGCGATGCCGCGGTGGCCAGACCCGGTGCCACCATGAGGCGCAGCTGGGCTGGGTTCTTGTAGATGGAACGTCGAAGACTCACTGATTTCCTACAAACTAGCTCCGAGAACGGGAGCGATTATTCAATTGGTGGTGCACATGATGATGGGCCGGGCCTTTCGGCCCAGCCCCAAACTGTTGCTAGAGAGTGCTGCTGCCCTGGAGCAGGCCGCGTTCGGCCAGCGCAGCGAGAATGCGGTCGGTGACCACTTCAACGGCACCGAGGCCGTCGATGGTGACGACGAGGCCGCGGGCGCTGTACACATCGATGAGCGGAGCGGTCTGCTCAGCGTAGACGTCAAGACGGTGACGGATGACCTCGGCAGTGTCGTCCGCGCGGCCCTGCTCGGCTGCGCGCTTCAGCAGTCGGGCGACAACCTCGTCGGTGTCGGCGGTGATCAGAACGACCACGTCGAGCTGGGTGCCGCCGGCAACGAGCAGGCGGTCGAGCTCAACGACCTGATCGGTTGTGCGCGGGTAGCCGTCCAGCAGAAAACCGTTGGTGGCATCCGATTCTTTCAGACGGTCAGCGACGATCGCGTTGGTGAGGGTGTCCGGCACGTAGGCGCCGGCATCCATGAACGACTTGACCTCGAGCCCCAGCGGGGTGTTGTTGACCACGTTGTAGCGAAAGATGTCACCGGTGGAGATAGCGGGAACGTCGAAGGCGAGCGCCAGACGCTCCGCCTGGGTGCCTTTGCCCGCGCCGGGCGGGCCGATCAGTAGTAAGCGCGTCATTTAAGAAGCCCCTCATAGTGTCGCTGTTGCAGTTGCGAGTCGATCTGCTTGACCGTCTCGAGCCCCACGCCGACGACGATGAGAATGCTCGCGCCGCCGAACGGAAAGTTCTGGTCGGCGCCGATAACCGAGAACGCGATCAACGGGATGAGCGCGATCAGGCCCAGATAGATCGAGCCGGGGAGCGTGATTCGGGTCAGCACGAAGTCGAGGTACTCGGCGGTCGGGCGGCCGGCGCGAATGCCGGGAATGAACCCGCCGTACTTCTTCATGTTGTCGGCGACTTCTTCGGGGTTGAACGTGATGGCCACGTAGAAGTAGGTGAAGCCGATGATGAGCAGGAAGTACATGGCCATATACAGCGGCTGGTCGCCGCCGGTGAGGTTCTGCGAGATCCAGACTACCCAGGCCGGCGCTTCGGTTCCGGCGGCCGGCTGGTTGAACTGCGCGAGCAGGGCTGGCAGGTACAGCAGCGAGGAGGCAAAGATCACGGGGATCACGCCGGCCATGTTGACCTTGATCGGAATGTAGGTGTTGTTGCCGCCGTAGGTGCGTCGGCCGACCATGCGCTTGGCGTACTGCACTGGTATTCGCCGCTGCGATTGCTCGACGAAAACCACGCCGGCGACCACCAATATTCCGACGATCAGAACGATGATCAGGGTGTCGGGACCCTGCTGCTGACCGATCGAGGCGAGCGAGCCGGGGAACAGGGCGGCAATCGAGATGAAGATCATGAGCGACATGCCGTTGCCGACGCCGCGTTCGGTGACGAGCTCGCCCATCCACATGATGACGCCGGTGCCGGCGGTCATCGTGATGACCATGAGCATGATGGCGTACCAGGCGTCGTTGGTGATCAGCTGCGTGCACTCGGTGCTGGCGGATGTCCCGAACAGGGCGCCGCTTCGAGCCACCGTGATCAGCGTGGTCGACTGCAGAATACCCAGGGCGATGGTGAGGTAACGCGTGTACTGGGTCAGAGTGCTCTGGCCCGATGCACCCTCTTTATAGAGAGTGTCGAAGTGGGGGATGACCACGCGCAGCAACTGCACGATGATCGAGGCCGTGATGTACGGCATGATGCCGAGCGCAAAGACGCTCAACTGCAGCAGGGCGCCACCACTGAACAGGTTGACGAGCTCGTAGAGGCCGCTCGTGCCCTGGTTGGCTGCGAGACACAGCTGCACATTGCCGAAGTCCACGAACGGGGCCGGTACGAACGAGCCCAGACGGAACAGAGCAATGATGCCCAGGGTGAAGCCGATCTTCTTACGAAGGTCGGGTGTGCGGAAGATCCGCGCAATGGCGCTAAACAAAAAGGCCTCCAGATTTTTACGCAGATCGACAGTGCATGTCGATGTAAAGCGGCAGATCGACTTAAAACGATCGAGCTTGTCGAATCACACCAAACGATTTACTCGATTGACGGATTCGACAAGCTCGATTGAGCGTCTTCGGACTTACTTTACAGATCCACCCGCGGCGACAATTTTCTGCTCAACTGAAGCAGAGACCTTGTCGACCGTCACGTTCAGCTTAACGGTAATTTCACCGGTTCCAAGAACCTTGACTTTTTCGTTGTCACGAACCGCACCCTTGGCGATCAGGCTGGCAATGGTGACATCGCCGCCGTCCGGGTACAGCAGTTCGAGCTTTTCCAGGTTGACAACCTGGTACTCGACGCGGAACGGGTTCTTGAATCCACGCAGTTTCGGGGTGCGCATGTGCAGAGGCATCTGCCCACCCTCGAAGCCGACGCGCACGCTGTAGCGTGCCTTGGTGCCCTTGGTACCTCGACCCGCGGTCTTACCCTTGGATCCTTCACCACGGCCAACGCGCTGGCGGGCCTTCTTCGCTCCGGGAGCCGGGCGAAGGTGGTGTACCTTCAGCACGTGCTCGCGGGGCTCAGTCGGTTCTGCTGCAACGGCTGCCTTTTTGGGGGCAGTAGCCTTCTTCGGTGCTGCGGCCTTTTTGGGGGCAGCAGCCTTCTTCGTGGCGGGCTTGTCGGCTACCTTGGTAGCTTCCTTCTCGTCAGCCATTAGTCAATCTCCTCGACCTTTACGAGGTGAGCGACGGTGTTGACGTAGCCACGGTTCTGCGAGTTGTCCTCGCGGATGGTGACGGCGCCAATGCGTCGCAGACCCAGGCTGCGAAGAGTGTCGCGCTGGTTCTGCTTCTCACTAATTTTGGACTTGATCTGTGTGATCTTCAGCTGGGCCATCAGGCACCTGCCTTCGCGGTTGCGGCCGCTGCAGCTGCAGCGGCGTCGGCACGAAGAAAACGGGCCGGAGCCACGTCTTCATAGGCGAGGCCACGGCGAGCCGCAACCGCACGCGGCTCTTCGAGCTGGTGCAGTGCCTCGACCGTGGCGTGCACGATATTGATGGTGTTCGACGAACCGAGCGACTTGCTCAGCACGTCGTGGATGCCAGCGCATTCGAGTACGGCGCGCACCGGGCCACCGGCGATAACGCCGGTACCTGCTGCTGCCGGACGAAGCAGAACGACGCCGGCTGCGGCTTCACCCTGCACGGGGTGCGGGATGGTCAGGCCAACGCGAGGAACGCGGAAGAAGTTCTTCTTCGCTTCTTCGACGCCCTTGGAGATAGCAGTCGGGACCTCGCGGGCCTTACCGTATCCAACGCCGACCAGGCCGTTACCGTCGCCGACGACGACGAGAGCGGTGAAGCTGAAGCGACGACCACCCTTGACGACCTTCGACACGCGGTTGATGGTGACGACGCGCTCCAGAAACTGGCTCTTGTCGGCATCGCGGCTTCCGCGGTCCTTGTTCGGGTTGCGCTCACGGCCACCACGACGAGCCTCGCGAGGCTCGTTCTGCGGCGGGGTCGTGGAGGCAGCGGTTTCAACCGGCGCCTCGGCAACGGCAGCAACAGGTGCTGTGGTTTCGATCTTTTCAGTGCTCACAGGTTCAATCCACCCTCTCGAGCTCCCTCAGCGATGGCTGCGACGCGTCCTGCGTACTTGCTGCCACCACGGTCAAATACAACGGCTTCGATGCCGGCGGCTTTCGCACGCTCAGCAACAAGCTCACCGACCTTGCGTGCCTTGGCGGTCTTGTCACCATCGAAGGTGCGCAAGTCCGTTTCGAGCGTGGATGCCGACGCAAGGGTGAAACCCTTGCTGTCGTCGACGACCTGCACGAATACGTGGCGAGCCGAGCGCGTGACGACGAGGCGCGGGCGAAGCGCCGTTCCCTCGATCTTCTTGCGAAGACGTGTGTGACGACGTCCGCGGGCTGCGGCCTTGCTCTTGCCTCTAGTTCCGAGTCCCATGGTTACTTACCGCTCTTTCCGGCCTTGCGGCGAACAATCTCGCCGGCGTAACGCACACCCTTGCCCTTGTAGGGCTCTGGCTTGCGAATCTTACGGATGTTCGCGGCAACCTCGCCGACGGCCTGCTTGTCGATTCCGCTGACCGTGAGCTTGTTGACGCTCTCAACGGTCAAAACGATTCCGACGGGCGGCTCGACGACGACCGGGTGCGAGAAGCCGAGGGCGAACTCAACGGAGGTGCCCTTCTGCGCCGCGCGGTAACCGGTACCGACGATTTCGAGACCCTTGGTGTAACCAACGGTTACGCCGATGATCTGGTTGTTGATCAGGGTGCGGGTCAGACCGTGCAGCGAACGCGACTGGCGCTCGTCGTTCGGACGGGTGACGAGAACGTGACCGTCCTCGATCGACACCGAGATGGGGTTGGAAACGACGAGCGCGAGCTCGCCCTTCGGGCCCTTGACGGAGACGGCCTGGCCGTCAGCCACAACCGTGACCCCAGCGGGGATCGGGATGGGGAGTCTTCCAATACGTGACATTCTCAGTTACCACACGTAGGCGAGAACTTCTCCGCCTACGCCCTTCTTCTCAGCCTGGCGGTCGGTGAGCAGACCGCTGGAGGTGGACAGGATGGCAACGCCGAGGCCGCCGAGAACCGTGGGGATCTCAGTCGACTTTGCGTACACGCGGAGGCCGGGCTTGGAAACCCGCTTGATGCCTACGATGGAGCGCTCGCGGTTCGGACCGAACTTGAGGTCCAAGGTGAGGGACTTGCCTACTGTTGCATCCTTGACGGTCCAGGCGGAGATGTAACCCTGAGCCTTGAGGATGTCAGCGATGTGCGCTTTCAATTTGCTATGCGGCATCGACACTGTGTCGTGGTACGCCGAGTTCGCGTTGCGCAGTCTGGTCAGCATGTCTGCGACCGGATCTGTCATTGTCATTTTGTGGTGCCTTTCTCGCCTGGTTTCGCCCATCCGTTACACGAATGACGACCTGTGGTGGTGAGGAACCCGATCGGTTGATCGGATTCCGGGGTGAAAATCTGTGTGCGCCCAGTGAAAAACTGTGGGCGAGGCCAACCATAGTTGGGAGCTTGCAAGCGCAAGCTCCCAACTCTAGTTGAATTTGTTCCTCTGTAGTGAGGAACTGCTACTTGACGTCGTCCGTCTTGAACGGGAAACCGAGCGCCTTGAGCAGCGCGCGACCCTCGTCGTTGGTCTTCGCGGTCGTGACGACCGTGATGTCCATGCCGCGAACGCGGTCAATACGGTCCTGGTCGATCTCGTGGAACATGACCTGCTCGGTCAGACCGAAGGTGTAGTTGCCCGCACCGTCGAACTGCTTGTCGGACAGACCGCGGAAGTCACGGATGCGAGGAAGGGCCAGGCTGAGCAGCCGGTCCAGGAACTCCCACATGCGGTCGCCACGAAGTGTGACGTGGGCGCCGATGGGCTGTCCCTCGCGCAGTTTGAACTGCGCAATGGACTTGCGGGCCTTGGTGACCTGCGGCTTCTGGCCGGTGATCTTGGTGAGGTCAGAAACCGCACCGTCCATCACCTTGCCGTCGCGTGCTGCTTCTCCGACACCCATGTTGACGACAATCTTCGTCAGGGTGGGGATGCGGTGCACGTTGGTGAAGCCGAGTTCTGCGGAAAGCTTGGCACTGATCTCATCGCGGTACTTCTGCTTCAGACGCGGCAGGGCCTTGACGGGCGCGGCTCCGCCTGTTCCTTCAACAACTGCGGTGTCAGTCATTAGAGGTCCTTCCCTGACTTCTTGGCGTAACGAATGCGGACCGTCTTGGAGACGCCGTCCTTCGTTACCTCTTCCTGGCGGAAGCCGACGCGGGTCGGCTTCTTGGTCTCCGGGTCGACGATGGCAACGTTGGACACGTGGATGGGGGCTTCGAAGGTCTCGATGCCGCCCGTCTTTGTGCCGCGCTGGGTCTGTCCGACGCGAACGTGCTTGGTCACGAAGTTGATGCCCTCAACGAGGACACGGTTCTTCGTGGCGTCGACGGAGATGATCTTGCCCTGCTTGCCACGGTCTCCGCCGCGAGCCTGGCTGCGGCCGCTGATGACCTGAACGAGGTCACCCTTTTTGATTCTGGCCATGATTAAATAACCTCCGGTGCCAGCGAGATGATCTTCATGAACTTCTTGTCGCGAAGCTCGCGACCGACCGGTCCGAAGATTCGGGTGCCGCGGGGGTCACCGTCTGCCTTCAAGATCACTGCAGCGTTCTCATCGAACTTGATGTAGGAGCCGTCTGGACGACGGGTCTCCTTCTTGGTGCGAACGATGACAGCTTTGACGATGTCACCCTTCTTGACGTTGCCGCCCGGGATTGCATCCTTGACCGTGGCGACGATGACGTCTCCGAGGCCGGCGTAGCGACGGCCTGAGCCACCGAGAACGCGGATGGTCAAGAGTTCCTTGGCACCGGTGTTGTCGGCAACTTTGACTCGTGATTCTTGCTGAAGCACTTTATAACTCCTTTACGTCAAGTAAGCGCGAGGCTTACTTGGCCTTCTCAAGAATCTCGACCAGGCGCCAGCGCTTGGAAGCGCTGAGCGGACGGGTCTCACTGATCAGGACCAGGTCGCCGATGCCGGCGGAGTTCGCCTCGTCGTGCGCCTTCAGCTTGGATGTACGGCGGATGACCTTGCCGTACAACGGGTGCTTCACGCGGTCTTCGACCACGACAATGATGGTTTTGTTCATCTTGTCGCTGGTCACGTAACCACGCAGCGTCTTGCGGTAACCGCGTACGAGCTCGGTGGCTTCGCCCGCGACGACCGTTTCGTCAGTCTTCGCCATGACTAGGCCTCCTTCGTCTCGACGGCCTCAGCTGCAGCGTCGTCGGTGGACTCCACTGCGGCCTTGGCCTTCTTGGTCTTTTTCTCGCCCTTTTCAGCCTTGGCCGGAGCCGGGGCTACGACCGGGGTGGCACGAATGCCCAGCTCGCGCTCACGGAGAACCGTGTAGATGCGAGCGATGTCGCGCTTGACCGCGCGGAGGCGGCCGTGGCTTTCGAGCTGACCGGTGGCCGACTGGAAGCGCAGGTTGAACAGCTCTTCCTTGGCCTTCTTCAGCTCGTCGAACAGCTTCTCATTGTCAAAAGTATCGAGCTCGACTGAGGCGAGCTCCTTGGTTCCGATCGCCATTATGCGTCGCCCTCCTCGCGCTTGATGATGCGTGCCTTGAGGGGCAGCTTGTGAATTGCGCGGGTCAGCGCCTCTTTCGCAACGGCGTCGGTGACACCGCTGAGCTCGAACAGAACGCGACCCGGCTTGACGTTGGCAACCCACCACTCGACCGAACCCTTACCGGAACCCATGCGGGTTTCGGCCGGCTTCTTGGTCAGCGGGCGGTCGGGGTAGATGTTGATCCACACCTTACCGCCACGCTTGATGTGACGCGTCATGGCGATACGAGCGGACTCGATCTGACGGTTGGTCACATACGCGGGGGTCAGCGCCTGAATGCCGTACTCACCGAAGGACACCGTGGTGCCACCGGTAGCGTGGCCGGTGCGACCCGGGTGGTGCTGCTTGCGGTGCTTGACTCTACGTGGAATCAACATTATTTAGCCTCAACTCCTGCTGCGACCGGTGCCGCTGCCGGAGCATCTGCACGAGGTGCACGGCGCGGTCGATCGTCACGACGCTCGGGGCGGGACGACTTAGCGTTGGCCTGCTCGCGAGCGAGTTCCTTGTTGGTGATGTCGCCCTTGTAGATCCAAACCTTCACGCCGATACGGCCGAAGGTGGTCTTGGCTTCGTAGAAGCCGTAGTCGATGTTCGCGCGCAGGGTGTGCAGGGGCACACGGCCTTCGCGGTAGAACTCGCTGCGGCTCATCTCGGCGCCACCCAGACGACCCGACACCTGGATGCGAACACCCTTGGCGCCGGCGCGCTGTGCACCCTGCAGGCCCTTACGCATCGCGCGGCGGAAAGCCACACGAGCGGAGAGCTGCTCGGCAATACCCTGCGCGACGAGCTGGGCATCCTGCTCGGGGTTCTTGACCTCGAGGATGTTCAGCTGAATCTGCTTGGCGGTGAGCTTCTCAAGGTCAGAGCGGATGCGCTCGGCCTCCGCGCCGCGGCGACCAATCACAATGCCCGGACGGGCGGTGTGAATGTCAACGCGAACACGGTCACGAGTGCGCTCGATCTCGATACGGCTGACGCCGGCACGGTCAAGGCTGGTGCTCAGCAGGCGACGGATCTTGACGTCTTCTGCAACAAAGTCAGCGTAACGCTGACCCGGCTTGGTCGAGTCAGAGAACCAACGCGATACGTGATCGGTGGTGATTCCCAGACGGAAGCCATAGGGGTTTACTTTCTGACCCATTACTTCGTACCCTCCTCAGGAGTGGTGAGCACAACCGTGATGTGGCTGGTGCGCTTCTTGATTTCGAATGCGCGACCCTGGGCACGAGCCTGGAAACGCTTGAGGGTCGTACCCTCGTCAACGAATGCCCGGCTGATGAACAGGTCCTGCTCGTCCAGATACGTGTTGGCTGCATCTGCTTTGACTCGGGCGTTGGCGATGGCCGAGGCCACCAGCTTGTAGACCGGGTCGGAAGCGCCCTGGGGCGCGAACTTCAGAATTCCCAGCGCTTCGTGCGCCTGCTTGCCGCGGATCATGTCAACGACGCGACGAGCCTTCTGGGGGGTAACGCGGATGTGACGCACGCGTGCGATCGACTCCACCATTTCTTCTCCTCCTTCACGTCCCCGCGTTAGCGGCGACGGCCCTTCTTGTCGTCCTTCACGTGTCCACGGAAGGTGCGGGTGGGCGCAAACTCACCGAGCTTGTGTCCGACCATGCTCTCGGTGACGAACACCGGGATGTGCTTGCGTCCGTCGTGCACTGCGATGGTGTGTCCGAGCATGTCGGGGATGATCATCGAGCGGCGCGACCAGGTCTTGATAACGTTCTTGCTCTTGGCTTCGTTCGCCGCGAACACCTTGCGAAGCAGGTGGTCGTCAACGAAAGGGCCTTTCTTAAGACTTCTTGGCATCGTCTACTCCTACTTACGCTTCTTGCCGACGGTGCGGCGACGAACAATGAGCTTGTCGCTTTCCTTATTCGGGTGGCGGGTGCGCCCTTCCTTCTGGCCCCAGGGGCTGACGGGGTGACGTCCACCGGACGTCTTACCCTCACCACCACCGTGCGGGTGATCGACCGGGTTCATGGCAACACCACGAACGGTCGGGCGAACGCCTTTCCAGCGCATACGTCCGGCCTTGCCCCAGTTGATGTTCGACTGCTCGGCGTTGCCGACCTCGCCGATCGTCGCGCGGCAGCGAGCATCCACGTTGCGGATTTCACCAGACGGCAGACGAAGCTGGGCGTAGACGCCCTCCTTCGCGACCAGGCGAACCGACGAACCGGCGGAGCGGGCCATCTTGGCGCCACCACCCGGACGCAGCTCGATCGCGTGAATGATGGTACCGGTGGGGATGTTCTTCAACGGCAGGTTGTTGCCGGGCTTGATGTCAGCCCCGGCTCCAGACTCGATGATGTCGCCCTGGCTGAGCTTGTTCGGCGCGATGATGTAACGCTTCGTGCCGTCGATGAAGTGCAGGAGCGCGATGCGCGCCGTGCGGTTCGGGTCGTATTCAATTTCAGCGACGCGGGCGTTGACGCCGTCCTTGTCGTTGCGCTTGAAGTCGATCACACGGTACTGGCGCTTGTGGCCACCACCGATGTGACGGGTCGTGATGCGGCCCTGGTTGTTACGTCCACCGGTCTTGGAGAGCGGACGCAGAAGCGACTTCTCCGGGGTGGAACGCGTGATTTCCGCGAAGTCGGCAACGGATGAACCGCGTCGACCCGGGGTCGTGGGCTTGTACTTACGAATAGCCATTAGTTATCCCTCTGCCTTGTCGCTTAGCCGACGGCCGTGAAGATGTCGATGGAGCCAGACTTGAGCGTGACAATGGCACGCTTGGTGTCCTTGCGCTTGCCCATGCCGAACTTGGTGCGGCGAGTCTTGCCCACGCGGTTCAGGGTGTTGATCGAAGCGACCTGCACCTTGAAGATCTTTTCGATCGCGAGCTTGATCTCCGTCTTGTTCGAGCGGGGGTCAACGATGAAGGTGTACTTACCCTCGTCAATCAGGCCGTAGCTCTTCTCAGAGACAACCGGAGAGATGATGATGTCGCGGGGGTCCTTGTTGGTCGCGATAGTCATTATGCGGCCACCTCTTCCTTCTTGGTCTTGCTCTCCACGAACGCGTTGAACGCGCCGGTGGTGAAGACAATGTCGTCGCTGACGAGCACGTCATAGGCGTTGAGCTGGTCCCACGAAAGGATGTGCACCGTCGGGATGTTGCGAATGCTGCGCAACGTGGTCTCGTCGGTACGCTCGAGAACAACCAGCACGTGCTTGCTCGTGGCGATCTGCGTGAGCAGCTCTAGGGCAACCTTGGTGTTGGGGGTCTCAGCCGTGAACAGTGCCTCGACGATGTGCAGGCGGCCACCGCGGGCGCGGTCGCTCAGTGCACCCTTGAGGGCTGCGGCGATCATCTTTTTCGGGGTGCGCTGGTCGTAGCTGCGCGGGGTCGGTCCGTGGACGATTCCACCACCGGTCATCTGAGGAGCGCGGATGGAGCCCTGACGAGCGCGACCGGTTCCTTTCTGCTTGAACGGCTTGCGGCCGGCACCGGAAACTTCTCCACGGCGCTTGACCTTGCTCGTTCCCTGGCGTGCGGCAGCGAGCTGCGCAACAACGACCTGGTGGATGAGAGGAATGTTGGCGGGAACGTCGAAGAGCTCGTCGGGAAGCTCGGCAGAGCCTGCCTTCTTGCCCTTGGCGTCAATGATGTCGAGTGCTGTAGCCATAGTGACTAGGCTCCCTTCACTGCGTTGCGAACGAATACGAGGCGGCCACGGGCACCGGGAACGGCACCCTTGACGAGCATGAGGCCCTTGTCGGCGTCAATAGCGTGCACCTTGAGGTTCAGCACGGTTACGCGCTCGCCACCCATACGACCGGCCATGCGCATGCCCTTGAAGACACGGCTCGGGGTCGAGGAAGCACCGATGGAACCGGGCTTACGGTGGTTGCGGTGCGAACCGTGAGAGGAGGAGACACCCTTGAAGTTGTGACGCTTCATAACACCGGCGAAACCCTTACCCTTGCTGGTGCCCATGACATCAACCTTGGTGCCGGCAACGAAGACACCGTCGACGGTGAGTTCCTGGCCCAGGTTGTAATCAGCGGCATCCGCGGTACGGAGCTCGGTGATGTGGCGACGAGGCGTGACGCCGGCCTTGTCGAAGTGACCGGCAAGGGGCTTGTTGACCTTGCGCGGGTCGATGGGGCCAGCGGCGATCTGAACGCCGTTGTAGCCGTCGACGGCCTTGGTGCGGATCTGCGTGACAACGTTCGGCGCGATCTCGATGACGGTAACGGGAACAAGCTTGTTGTTCTCGTCCCACACCTGGGTCATGCCGAGCTTCTTGCCGAGGAGACCCTTGGTGGTCTTGGTATCGGAGTAAGACATCGCGGGCCCTAGAGCTTGATCTCGATGTTGACGTCGGCCGGAAGGTCGAGGCGCATGAGCGAGTCAACAGCCTTCGGGGTCGGGTCAATGATGTCGATCAGACGCTTGTGGGTGCGCATTTCAAAGTGCTCCCGGCTGTCCTTGTACTTGTGAGGGGAACGGATGACACACACCACGTTCTTCTCGGTCGGAAGCGGCACCGGGCCGACGACTGTAGCGCCCGCACGGGTCACTGTGTCGACGATCTTGCGCGCCGAAATGTCGATGACCTCGTGGTCATACGACTTAAGTCGAATGCGGATCTTCTGTCCCGCCATGTCGAACTCTCTCTCTGTCGAGGCGTCTTACAGACCACGGCAGGATTTGCCGAGGTTGCATTGGACGCCGTAGTAGCACTGCTGCTATTAGCACCACTGTTCATATGTCAATTTCGATTCACGCCAAATAATCGACGCTCATCGTCAACGCCGACTCCCAGAAGCAGAACCTGGGGGACGGCACGGTTTTACCCATGCCGACCAGATCGTTGATTTATGCTGCGCTCTGCTCCCTGCGGCCTAGCCTGCGATCTGCACATTTCGACACGTGTTATTCGAAAGGGTGTGACGCGACTATGCACTGCCTGGCAGTGATTCCGGCGACGCGTAGCGCACGCCGAAAGTGTTGAACTAGAAGAGTCTGCCACACAGTTGCCATTACATGCAACCCGGGCGTGTCGCGCGCGGCGTGTCGCGCGATATACCAGCGGATGCCCGCGGCCGACCAGCCACGAGCATCCGTTTTAGTGCGGCGGGTGACCTAGCCCTGAACGATTCCGGCGGCCACTCGCGGGCTTTGCTCCGGGCAGCTCTTGGCGGTGGATTCGGTCAGCACACGCTGGGCCATGATCTGACGGGATTGGTCGGACAGGCCAGTGGTCGGGTATTCGGCGAGCACCTTGGTGATGATCTCGGGAATCGACAGGGCGGCATATTGTTTAAGGCTGTCGCAGACCAGCACGCTGTAGACGCTGACGGTGCTGGTCACGATGCCGTCGAGAATCTGCTGTTCGGTCTGGGCTGTTGGCGCTGGTGCGGGTGTGGACGTGGCGATCGCCGACGGCGTCGGCGTCTGCGTCACCCGGGCGATCGATGACTGGGCAGCGGGAGCGGACCCGGCCAGGCGGGGCACGATCACCACGGCGAGAATGGCCACCACAACGATCGCGATCCCCAGGAGGATGCGCATTTCCAGTTTCGATATCTGCATGCGCAGACCATAACCGGATATTCCCAATCCCGCGTCGGGTAGTGAGCGATCGTCATCCGCTTGAAATATTCGATTGCGTCAGGGGTACAAAAAAGGGGCCGAACCCGAAGGTCCGACCCCTTTTCTTCAGATCTAAGTAAAGGAAATTACTTGATGATCTTGGTCACCGTGCCGGCGCCGACGGTGCGGCCACCTTCACGGATAGCGAAGCCGAGGCCCTCTTCCATGGCGATCGGCTGAATCAGCGCGACAGTCAGGTCGGTGGTGTCGCCAGGCATGACCATCTCGGTGCCCTCGGGCAGCGTGATGACGCCGGTGACGTCCGTGGTGCGGAAGTAGAACTGCGGGCGGTAGTTCGCGTAGAACGGGTTGTGACGGCCACCCTCGTTCTTGCTGAGGATGTACGCGGTGCCCTCGAAGTCGGTGTGCGGCGTAACCGAACCCGGCTTGACGACGACCTGGCCGCGCTCAACGTCTTCGCGCTTGGTGCCACGAAGAAGAAGTCCACAGTTCTCGCCGGCCCAAGCCTCGTCGAGCTGCTTGTGGAACATCTCAATACCGGTAACCGTGGTCTTCTGCGTCGGGCGGATGCCGACGATCTCGATCTCGGAGTTGATCTTGAGGGTTCCACGCTCGGCGCGGCCCGTAACAACGGTGCCACGGCCGGTGATCGTGAAGACGTCCTCGATCGGCATCAAGAACGGCTTGTCCTTGTCGCGGATCGGGTCCGGAATGAAGTCGTCAACAGCCTTCATGAGCTCAAGGATGTTGCCGGTCCACTTCTCGTCGCCTTCAAGCGCCTTGAGTGCGGAGACCTGGATGACGGGGGCGTTGTCGCCATCGAAACCCTGGCTGGAGAGAAGTTCACGAACTTCGAGCTCGACGAGCTCCATGATCTCTTCGTCATCAACCATGTCGGCCTTGTTCAGCGCGACGAGCAGGGTCGGAACGCCGACCTGCTTGGCGAGAAGAACGTGCTCACGGGTCTGAGCCATCGGGCCGTCAGTAGCGGCAACCACGAGGATTGCGCCGTCCATCTGAGCAGCACCGGTGATCATGTTCTTGATGTAGTCAGCGTGGCCCGGAGCATCCACGTGCGCATAGTGACGCTTGTCGGTCTCGTACTCAACGTGCGAAATGTTGATCGTGATGCCGCGCTGGCGTTCTTCCGGAGCCGAGTCAATCGACGCGAAGTCGCGCTGAACGTTGATCTTGGACGGGAACTTATCGGCAAGAACCTTGGAGATCGCTGCAGTCAGCGTGGTCTTTCCGTGGTCAACGTGACCGATCGTTCCGATGTTTACGTGCGGCTTTGTCCGCTCGAACTTGGCCTTGGCCACTGTGGGTCCTCCTCAGGACTCGCGTGCAAATTCACGGCCGCCGTTATGAGCGGCCGGTATGCGCTGGATGTGTCTACTTATGTTACTAGGGCCAGGTGGCCGAAGCGATTTTGGCCCGAAGGCCACCTTAGGGGCTATTCGCCCTTGTTCTTGTTGATGATCTCGTCGGCAACTGCCTTCGGGACCTCCGCATAGCTCTCGAACGTCATCGAGTACACCGCACGGCCACTGGTCTTCGACCGCAGGTCACCGATGTATCCGAACATCTCCGACAGTGGAACGTGTGCGCGAATTACCTTCACGCCCTGCGCATCCTCCATGGTCTGGATCTGCCCACGACGCGAGTTGAGGTCGCCGATTACGTCACCCATGTATTCCTCAGGGGTACGAACTTCGACGGCCATCAGCGGCTCGAGCAGAACGGGGTTCGCCTTACGAACGGCTTCCTTGAAGCCCATCGAGCCAGCAATCTTGAAGGCCATCTCCGAGGAGTCGACGTCGTGCGCAGCGCCGTCAAGCAGGCTGGCTCGAACGCCCACCATCGGGTAGCCGGCCAGGATGCCTACGCGGAGCGCATCCTGAATTCCAGCATCCACCGAGGGGATGTACTCACGCGGGATACGACCACCGGTGACCTTGTTGAGGAACTCGTACGACTTCTCAGCAGTGATTTCCATCGGTTCGATCGCGATCTGAATCTTCGCGAACTGGCCGGATCCACCGGTCTGCTTCTTGTGCGTGTAGTCGTGACGCTCAACGGCCTTGCGGATCGTTTCGCGGTACGCCACCTGGGGCTTGCCGACGTTCGCCTCAACGTTGAATTCACGCTTCATGCGGTCGACCAGGATGTCCAGGTGAAGTTCACCCATTCCCTTGATTACCGTCTGGCCAGTTTCCTGGTTCTGTTCGGTACGGAAAGTGGGGTCTTCTTCGGCGAGCTTCTGAATGGCAAGGCCCAGTTTTTCCTGGTCCTGCTTGGTCTTGGGCTCGATAGCGACCTCGATAACCGGGTCAGGGAACGTCATGGACTCGAGTACGACCTGGGCATTCGGGTCGCACAGGGTGTCGCCCGTGGTGGTGTCCTTGAGGCCGATGACCGCGTAGATGTGACCGGCGGTGACGAAGGCCACCGGGTTCTCCTTGTTGGCGTGCATCTGGAAAATCTTGCCGATGCGCTCCTTCTTACCCTTGGTCGAGTTGATGACCTGGGCTCCGGAGTCGAGACGGCCCGAGTACACGCGCACGTAGGTGAGGCGACCGAAGAACGGGTGCACCGCAACCTTGAACGCGAGCGCCGTGAAGGGCTCCTCGGCGTCGGGGTGACGCATGATGACCTTTTCTTCATCGCGCGGGTCGTGTGCCTCAATGGCAGGCACGTCGAGCGGCGTCGGAAGGTAATCGATGACAGCGTCGAGCATCGGCTGAACGCCGCGGTTCTTGAACGCAGAACCACACAGAACCGGGTAGATCTCACTGTTGATGGTGAGCTTGCGGATGGCGCCCTTGATCTCGGCAACCGTCAGCTCTTCGCCGGCGAAGTAACGCTCCATGAGGTCGTCGTCGGTTTCGGCAACGGTCTCGAGCAGAAGCTTGCGGTACTCGGCAGCCTTCTCCACGAGGTCGGCGGGGATCTCTTCGATGGCGTACTTCGAGCCCATCTCCACGTCACCCTTGGAGTCGCCGCGCCAGGTCAGTGCGCGCATCTGAACGAGGTCAACGACACCCTCGAACTCAGACTCTGCACCGATCGGCAGCTGGATGACCAGCGGCTTCGCGCCGAGGCGCTTGATGATGGTGTCGACCGTGAAGTAGAAGTCGGCGCCGAGCTTGTCCATCTTGTTGACGAAGCAAATGCGGGGCACGTCGTACTTGTCGGCCTGACGCCACACGGTTTCGGACTGGGGCTCAACGCCCTCCTTGCCGTCGAACACGGCAACAGCACCGTCGAGAACGCGGAGCGAACGCTCCACCTCCACGGTGAAGTCCACGTGTCCGGGGGTGTCGATGATGTTGATCTGGTTGTTGTCCCAGAAACAGGTCGTCGCAGCGGAGGTGATCGTGATGCCACGTTCCTGCTCCTGCGCCATCCAGTCCATCGTCGAGGCGCCGTCGTGGGTCTCGCCGATCTTGTGGTTGACACCCGTGTAGAACAGGATGCGCTCAGTCGTGGTGGTCTTGCCAGCATCAATGTGAGCCATGATGCCGATATTGCGGACCTTACTCAGGTCGGTGAGCACGTCAAGTGCCACGGGGGTCCTCCGGAAGGGTAGGGGTGGGAATGCGGAACAAGGCCTTGAGCATCCGCTTAGCAGCTGGGCAGGCGCGTGTTTCACACGCGCCTGCCTGCTGATCAGGAATGCTCGATGGTTCTAACTACCAGCGGTAGTGCGCGAAGGCCTTGTTCGCTTCAGCCATCTTGTGAGTGTCTTCACGACGCTTGACAGCGGCACCGAGGCCGTTGCTCGCGTCGAGGATCTCGTTGGTGAGGCGCTCGGTCATGGTCTTCTCGCGACGCGCCTTGGCGTAGCTGGTCAACCAGCGAAGGGCCAACGTGTTGGCGCGGTGCGGCTTCACTTCGACGGGCACCTGGTAGGTGGAACCACCGACGCGGCGCGAACGCACCTCGAGGGTCGGACGAACGTTGTCGAGTGCCTTCTTCAGCGTGACGACGGCATCCAGCTCGTTCTTGGCGGAGACTCCCGCGAGGGCATCGTAAACGATGCGCTCGGCGAGGCCCTTTTTGCCATCGAGAAGGATCTTGTTGACGAGCTGGCTGACGATGGGGGCACCGTAAACCGGGTCGGCAATGACAGGGCGCTTGGGAGCGGGTCCTTTACGGGGCATTACTTCTTCTCCATCTTTGCGCCGTAGCGGCTGCGGGCCTGCTTACGGTTCTTGACGGCCTGGGTGTCCAGTGCGCCGCGAATGATTTTGTAACGCACACCGGGGAGGTCCTTAACACGGCCTCCGCGCACGAGCACCATGGAGTGCTCCTGCAGGTTGTGGCCCTCGCCGGGAATGTAGGCGGTGACCTCGGTGCCGTTGGAAAGCTTGACGCGGGCGACCTTGCGAAGAGCCGAGTTCGGCTTCTTCGGGGTGGTGGTGTAGACGCGGGTGCAAACGCCGCGCTGCTGCGGGTTGGACTTCAGGGCGGGAGCCTTGGTCTTGGTGACCTTGGGGCTACGGCCCTTCCTGACCAACTGCTGAATGGTGGGCACTAATTACTCCTTGATATTGCTGCACGGTGACAGCTTTGTGATGGTTAGCATTCGATCTTGTCCTGACGGGTGGGATCGAGTTCATCTGGACCCGCTTGAACCCACACGATTGCTCGCGCGTGTTTTGGTGGGTATGCCGTGGGGGCGTGGTCTTTGACCAGCCCTACATGTGTGGAATCTCGCACCTGTGCTCTCAAGAGGGCATAATTCAGGCGCACGACAAAGTGCACACCGGGTAATTCTAGCCCGGCTGAGCCTCCATGGTCAAATGGGTTGCGCCCCGCGTCAGGCCCGCCGCCGCGCGGCCCTTTTCCCCGTTTAGCACTGTCAGAACAGGCCCTCTGCGGACGGGGCCCGGGCCCCGTCCGTGGGCCCAGTTTATAGACTGGGCCCGCGTTCACAAGGTGGGCCCGGACCGAGAACGGATGCTGCGGCTCGGCTAGGGATTGCGCGGCCACAGCGGCGAGTCGAGGGTGCTCTCGAGGTCAGCCAGCAAGGCCTGCACCTGGGGCTCGACGAACTCCGCAATTGCGGCGAGCAAGCGGGGCTTTTGTTGGGCGAGCTGGGCGCAAACCCGCAGGCCGACCTGGGTGGCGAACTCGTCAGCGAGGGCCATCTCGACCTTCAGGGCGGCCTTCTCTTCGGGGCTGAGCGGCGGAAGCGGTTCGAACGGTGCCGGGGCGGGGAGCTCGAGCTGGAGTTCCTGCTCTGCGGCATCGAGCGAGGACGGGGGTGCCGGCTGGGGTTCGGCGGGCTGCTGGTCGGCGAGTTCGCTGAAGGTGAAGAGGTACGGGGCATCCGCTGCGGGTTGCGGGTCGAGATCGAGCCCGCGAAACTCCGGTTCGAGGCCCTCAGCCGGCCGATAGGCCTGGGCGGATTCGCGGCGCTCGCTCAGGTTGAGCTCGTGCGCGAGCAGCGGCAGATTGCGCTCGGTATATTCGTCGACCGAGGCGTCGATGACGATCTTCATGCGCATGGAAAGGGCGTGCTGAACGACGTGGGGAACGTCGACGGCGAGTCCGGCGGAGGCGATGATCGGGGATCCGAAGCATCGGCGGCACAGGCGGGCACGGCCGCGGTGCGTTGCGGGGCGCCACCGGGTGATCCAACGCAGCCATTTCTCAACCTCGTGGTTGACGCGCGACTCGATGGACCTATCCATAATGCATAAGGTTACTCGTACGCGGGTCGTGCGCGAGATGCCAACATCGGCCCCATGAATGGGGCTGCTGAGGGTGCCGCGCGCGCGACGTCACGAAACGCCCCATCAGCGCGCTAGTTGTCGTCGTTCTTCTCCCAGGGCCACTCGGGAGCGCCGGAGCCAGCGGGTTTGGCGAGCAGCACCACGAAGAACAGAAAGGCGATGAGCCAGCCGCTCACGGCGACGGCGATCGCGAACGGGCCCATCATTTCGCCGCCGATGAAGATGACCGAGCGAAAGAGTTCGCCGGCGCCGAGGCTATAGAACACTCCCCCGGAGACGCAATAGCCGAGGTAGGCGGCGACTCCGGCAATGAAGATCGGCAACGGCGGAACCTGCGTCAGCCGTTCGGGCGAGCGCAGCACCGCGCTGAGCATGACCCAGACCAACGCGAGGGCCGCTGTGGTGACCATGATGGGGCCGAGGAGGGCGCCGGCATCCGTTTCGTTGATGACGTCACGATTGAGCAGCAGACTGAGCACGCCGAACGCCGCGACGATGAAGGCAACGTAGAGGGCGACCGAGAAGGCTGCCATGGTGATCGCGTACTTTCGATATTCCCGCATGGCTCCAGCGTAGGCCCGCCCGCCGGCTACCGGTGCCGGACGGGGCCTGGGCCCGAGCCATGGGCCCAGTTTATAAACTGGGCCCATGGACGGGGCCTGGGCCCCGTCCGCAAGGAGCTAGGGGCGGGAGACCTGGGGGCCGTCGGCGAGCAGGCGCTCATACTCGGTGCGGGCCTCGAGGTTCTTCGCGGTGACGCGGCGTCCGCGGCGGGCGATCCAGGCTCCGGCCCAGATCGGCACCTCGCGGGCGATGAGCCCGGCAGCGATGGCGCCGGGGTTCAGCCACAGGGTCGATACGATGCGGCTGAGTTCGGTCGGGGTCAGGCCGTCAGACTGGCCGTCGATCACGAGGCCGAGCATGGCCCCGCCGATGTAGGAGAAGTACACCACGACGCCGACGAAGAAACCGAACAGCACGTACGCCCACCAGCCGCCGCGGTTGACCAGCACAATCAGGGCGGCATAGGCCAGGAAGAAGAAGAAGACCGGAATGTAGAATCTCGGCAGCCCGACGAAGGACGTGAAGGTGCTCACGGTGACGGCCATGGTCGCGCTCGTCACGCCGATGATGATGAACGCCGCGACGGCGTACAGCACCGCGAAAACCACCGTGGCGAGCAGGGCGATCAGAATGCCGCCGCCCCGGTTGCTGCGGTCCTTGGGCTTGGTGGGTGCCTGCACGTAGATCGGCGACTGGGCCGGGGGCGTGTACGACGGCGGGGTCGAGACCGGCACGTCACGGGGGGCCTCGACGACGGAGTAGTCGATCGGCGTCTCCGCGGTGGCGGCCGTTCCCACGACGAGCGCGACCGGCACGACGGGCGACGCCAGCTCTGACTCAATGGCTGTGCTCGTGGCCGGAACCGTTTCGGCGGGAGTATAGGAGTCGGAGTAGTCGTCGGCAAGGCTCGGTGCGTCGGCATCGCGGGGCGCGACCGGAGCGGCCGTTGACATGGGGGCCAGGTTGCGGGCGTCGGCCGAAGCGGATGCCACGTCGGCGCGCTCGGCAGCGCTCAGGTTGGCGTTGATGGCGTCATAGTCGATGACGATGGGTTCCTGAACGGGCTCGGCGAGCGAAGCCGTTGGCTCGACCACGACCGCGGCGTGCTCGGGGGCACCGCTCTGGTCGGTGGAATCCTGCTCGGGCGCGCTCGAATCGGGCGCTGCGGCAGCATCCGTTTCCGGGTTCTTCTTGCCGTCGGTTGGCGTGTTGTCGCTCATGCTGAACTCCTCGTGGCCTTCGCCGTGACTGACCTCTACTGTACCAAGGGCACAGCAAATGCCACGGAGACTCGGCGCGCCGCCGCATTATCCAGCGGATGCCGCCGCCGGCGCCACCAGCGAATACGCCTGCCCCGAGTTGAGCACGTCGACTCGCCCTTTCACGTTCGTACCCCGGGTGTCGCGACCGGTGTAGCTGAAGACCAGTGTCTCCGGCATCAGAGAACCGCGCGGGAAAAGCCGGCGTCGTAGTCGGCAGCGCGGCCGGTGTCGTAGCCGCCGCCGCTGTACCCGCTCGCGCCCGCGAAGGCGAAGGCTCCGCCGCCCGCCGCCGACTCGGTGCGGTGAATGAGCAGCTCAACGCCGATGACATCGTGGGCCTTGGCGAGCGCGGCCGTACGGGCGATCTGGCCGGCGTTGACCAGTTCGGCGAGGTGCTGGTCCATGGTGTGCATGCCCTTGTCGCGGCCGGTCTGCATCATGGATTCGATCTGGTGCGTCTTGCCCTCGCGAATGAGGTTGGCAATGGCCGGCGTGGTTACAAGCACCTCGGTCGCGGCAACCCGGCCGGAACCGTTCGCCCACTTCACCAGGGTCTGACAGACCACGCCCTGCAGGGTCTGGGCGAGCTGCGCCTGCACCTGGTTCCGCTGGTGCGGCGGAAACACGTCGATGATGCGGTCGATCGTCTGGGCAGCGCTCTGCGTGTGCAGGGTCGCGAAGACGAGGTGGCCGGTTTCGGCGGCGGTCAGCGCTACCTGAATCGTCTCAAGGTCCCGCAGTTCGCCGATGAGAATCACGTCGGGGCCCTGCCGCAGCACGTGTTTCAAAGCGGATGCGAAACTCGCCGTGTCGTGCCCCACCTCGCGTTGGGTCACGATTGACTTTTTGTGCGCGTGCAGAAACTCGATCGGGTCTTCCACGGTGACGATGTGGTCGGCCCTGGTGCTGTTCACGAGGTCGACGAGGGCGGACAGGGTGGTGGACTTCCCAGAGCCGGTAGGCACGGCCACGAGCACCAGCCCGCGAGGCAGCGCCGCGAACGTGGCCACCGATTGCGGAATTCCCAGGGCCTTGAGGTCTTTGATCTCGCTCGGAATGAGCCGAAAGACCGCACCGACTGCGCCACGCTGCTGGTGCACGTTGACTCGAAAGCGGTTGGACGTGCCGCTGACCGCGGTGTCCTCGAGCGTGTACGCGAAGTCGAGTTCGTGGTCGCGATCGAAGCTGGTCTGCTGGGCGCGGGTGAGAATGCTGCGGATCGCGAGGTCTGCCTTTTGGCGCGACCAGGCCGGGCCAATGCCCACCGGGCCCAGATCGCCATCGCGGCGAATGCTCGGCGGAGCTGCGACGGAGACATGCAGGTCGGAAGCCTTGCGTAGCACAACCTCGGTGAGCGCTTCGATCAGGTCGGTGTCTGGAGCGCCGAGCACATCGGGCTCCGCCTGGCCGACGCTTCGCAGAATGCGGTCGCCGGGAACACTGCGTAGCGCCATGCGTGCGCCTGCGGTTCGTGGGAAGCACGCGAATTTCGTCGCGGTGGGTGGCGTTCACTGCGGCGGAGGCCGAAACCGGGGTGAAGCCCACCAGATCGGCGTAAAGCAGGCCAGCGCCTGGCGACGCGGTGTGGTCGATCAGCGCAGAGTTTTTCGGGCCGTCCATGAGGAATCCTTTTCGCAAAGCAAGTGTCGGGTACTGACTGCCGCGGAACAGGTACGGCCGTGCGGGTAGATCACGAGCGGATGCCGAGGGTGCGGCACACGGTCGAGGCAGGCCTCGCGAGTGGAGCCAGAGGGTAAGTCTTGTTCGCGAGAGGCCTACGTAACTCGCAACGCTATTGAGACTGGCGGTTCAGCGGTAGTCCCGCGATCTGGGGGTCTGCGGGCGGGCATGGGCAGCCGCCTACAGACGCTGGCAGGAATGCGAAAGCCCCCGATACTGGAGGTATCGGGGGCCTTGGAGTGCTGCGCCGGGTTACTCGGCGGCTGGTGCGGTGGGGTCGACCAGCACGTAGATCTCGGCCGCAATGGTGACGGTGGCCTCCCCCGCGCTCGCTCCCGCGCCGGTGGAGAAGGTCTTGATGGCAATGATGCGATCGCCGTATTGCAGCCCGGAGAGAAAGTCGAGCACACTGGCATTGGTGCCGCTCGCCTCGATGGAAACCGGCACCGAGATGTAGTTCGCGGGCGACAGGCGCGGGCTCATCGTTGGAGCCGAGTCGGCGCCCGCTAGGTCGGCAGTGGCCGCGTCGGTACTAGCTGCGGCGGCCTCGGGAGCGGCGACCGGTTCGATCGGCACGTAACCGGTGCCGTCGCTGATCGAAATCTGGTCGAGCGTCACCTGGTGCTCGGCGGCAATGGCGTCGAGCTGCGCCACAAACGCGGGAATGTCGGCGGTCAGGGGAATGCCGAGCTGCAGCTCAGCCAGATTATTCTTGAGCACATCGATGTGCGCGAACTCGTCCTTCAGGGTGGCGAGGGCCAGCTCGTGCTGGGTGTTCTGGGCTTTCACGTTGGTCAGTTCGCGGGCGGCAGCACTGGCCTCTGCTACTTTCGGCGCGATACCGAGCAGCGTGCCGAAAACCACGACGGCGCCCACGATAGCGACCCAGGTGAGCCCCCAGAGTCGGTCCCTATTCATCTCTCTACTCCTCTGCGGCAAAGCGGTTCGACAACGCGGCCGCGTTGATGTTGAGTGCGAGACTCACGACATAGCTGCCGTCTTGCGAGCGAGAAATGGATCCAGGGCTCGCGTCGGCATAGCCGGGCAGGTCTTTCAGGCCGACCAGCCACTGCGGCACCGTGGGCAGCCCCGGGCTGGTGATTTCCAATGCGAGTGAAGCAGTTCGGGGTTGAGTGAGTGGCACCGCGCTCTGAACAAAGCCGGCCCAGGGTGACGACGTGGTCACAGTGACTGAATCGATCGTGACGTCGGCCGGCAGGATGGCGCGAATATCGGCGAGGTAGGCCTTCCAATCCACCTCGGTCGACAGGCCGAGACCACGCACGGCCAGGGTCGTGTCGTACTGGTCCTGCACCCGACTCACCTCGGCGAATTTGGTGGTCTCCATGAGGATCGCATCGGTGCGCAGCGTGGCTTCCGCCAAATCGTTCTGGTTTAATGCCGCCGTCACGGAGACCGCGCCGATGCCCGCGCCCATGATCACAACGACACCCATGAGGGTGATGGTCAATGCTCGGTGCAGTGCTCGGTTCGCTCGCCGGGCCAACAGATCCGGGGGGAGCAGATCTGCGCGCGGCTCCCCGCCGAGGATCAGCTCCTGCATATCCGTTGCCCGTTTCATGCTTTGCTCCCCAATGCCAGTCCTAGTGCGGCAACAAAGGTGCACTGGGAATTCTCTAAGTCTGTTTGATTGACGTCGGGTCCAAGTTCCAGCCCGCCGTAGGGCTGCGCCGGAACGACCGGGAAACGGGTCAATTCGCTGAGCGCGGCACCGAATCCGTCGAGTCGGGCACCACCGCCCATGAGCACGATGCGGTCGATCGGTAGCTCCGGCCGGTTATTGGTGAAATACGCGACTGTGTTGCGCAGGCTCTCCAAAAGTTCCGAGGTGATCTCCCGAATGATCGTGGTGGCTATCTCATCTTCGGGTGCCGCCTCCTTTGGCAGACCCAGCCGCTTCTTGAGCACCTCGGCCGCCTCCTCGTCGATGCCGAGGCGCACGCGTAGCGCTTTGGTGAGCTGATTACCGCCGGAGGGAATCACGCGCACGAACTGCGGCACGCCGTTCGAGGAGATGAGCACGCTCGACGAGCCGCCACCGATATCAATCTGCACGATCACGTCGGGGGTGGTCACTGCACGGTGAATGGCACGACTGCGAGCGAACGACATAATGTCAACGGTGACGGTGTGCAGTCCGGCCAGCTTTACGGCCTTGATGTGCGATTGCACGACATCTTTCAAGGAGGCGATCAGCAGGCCGGAGATTTGCGGGCCAGACTCACCATCACTGTCGACTTCGGCAATCGGGTAGAAGTCGAGCAGCGCCTCGGCGGTGGGAAATGACAGCAGGTCCTGCGCCTGAAAGGGCAGCGACTCGCGAATGCGGCGCAGCGACATCTTGGGCACGGTCAGGTTGCGCACGACCATTCGGTGGTAGCCCATCCCGAGCACGACGTCTTTGGTGGTGAAGCCGCCCCTCGCCCACATTCGCTGGAGCGCCGCGGCGACGACGGCCGGTTCCAGCACTTCGCCGCGGCTGACCGCACCGAATGGGAGGGGCTCTTCGTGGCAGCGCACGAGCACGGGGTGATCCGTCTCGCCATCCCGCAGTTCTACGGCCCGCACGGCGGTGGTACCGATATCGATTCCGACCACGCGTGTAGTCATTTGTTTCCCCCAGTGAGAAGTTGGTTCGTAAACGGTGGTCGAGGAGCGGGTCGAATGGTCGTGGCGGCAGCTGACGGTTAAGCGAGGCCGTACAGGGTGAGGTAGCCGATGGATATCTGGTCGCCGAAGAATACGCCGATCCAGGCGCCCAGCAGCATCCACGGGCCGAACGGAATACTGCTGCGGCGCTTGGCCTTTCGGCTGAGGAGCAGAAGGAGTCCGAATACACCGCCGAGCAGAAAAGCGCCGAAAGCGCCCACGATGAGCGGCGCCCAGCCCAGATAACCCAGGTAGAGACCGAGCAGGCCGGCTAGTTTCACGTCGCCGAGGCCCATGCCGCCGGGGCTGATCAATGCCAAGGCCAGGTAGAGGCCGAACAGTGTTCCGGCCCCGATGAGGGCGGTGAGCAGGCGACCGGGCTCGCCGGCCACGAGGGCGGCTGCCCCGAGCAGTACCGCGGCCACCGGATACGCGGGCAGCAGAATGCGGTTCGGCAGGGTGCGCGTGTCGAGGTCGATCATGGCCAGGGCCACGCTGATCGCCGCCAGGTAGAGAAACGCCGCGAGCACGATGAGCTGAGTGGCCAGGGTGTTGGTGGCGGTCGTCACGGCCGCCCAGCCGAAATTTGCGGACGCGAACACCCAGAGAGCGACGACAGCGAAGAACACCGCGGTGCCGAGTTCGATCATGGGGTAGCGGGGCGGGATGAGTGCCTTACAGTCGCGGCATTCGCCGCGCAGCACGAACCAGCTCAAGACTGGAATATTGTCATACGGCCGAATGCGCGCACCGCAACTGCCACACGCACTCGGCGGGGAAACGATGGAGCGGCCAGCCGGTATGCGGTAGATTACCACGTTGAGAAGTGAGCCGATTACGGCGCCAAGAATACCGAAGATCCCAGCAACGGTGCTAGCCATTCAGGTCTCGAATCGACTCCCGCGCACCTAAGGCAGGCGTCCCTCCACCGGTCGATGTCGCGCCTGGAAAGCCGACCTCAGCGTAGGTGTAGACGCCGGATGTAGCCAGTTTCACGGTACCGCCCCAAATCTGACCACGCCACTGGGACGAAGTGGAAATGTTTACGTTGCACGGCGTATAAACCATCACATCAACATTGAAGTTGACTTTAAATGATTCGATTACCGAAAAATCCTCGGCCTTTGCGTTACATTTTGACTTGCTGTTTGGCGACTTGTCAGAGGTTACCAACCACAATTTGTGCTTCGAAGCAGCATCGATCTGAGCGCTGTTACGAAATTGAAAGTTGTCCGCGATAATTGCGATGTCACTGCCAAGATTCAGTATCCCCGTACCTGAGACGTCAACCCCATTCGCGCATTCAATGATCCCAGGAGCGCCAGTCAGCGCATCGGCAGCAGCTTGCAGGGCGGCCAGATCACAGATCCCTCCAAGAACGACCTTATTTTCAAAGTAGTTCCATGCCATATCCTTTTGGCTTTTATCGTTCACGAACGTGCCGATTGTCGATGAATACTTGTACTTTAGGTCGTACCATCCCGGTGCGGCGAGGCCGGAAACCGGTCCAGGTTTGGTCTGCGATGAATTTCCGATCAAACTGCCGAGAATACCGCTCGTTTCACCCGCCGTGAGACTTCCGCCGACGACCGTACCCGGACCAATCGCGGCAAGCCCTGAAACCCAGACATTGCCGCTAACCTGCGCGGTCGACGATGTGGTCAATCTGGCAGCAATCAGGCTTTGGTGGACAAGTGCGGATCCACCGATTGTGGCATTGCCCGATGCCCACACGTCTCCGAACAGACCGCAGGATTCTCCGAGGATGACGTCGCCCGCATGGACTATCAGATCCACGGTGTTTGCGCCCGAACTGATGCAACTGGCGTCACCCTGACGCACATAGATCGCAGCACCCGGTGCATGGATGGTCACGGACTCGATGATGGAAAAGCCGAGGTCAGCGTAGATCGCGATGCCGGCGCTCGGGCTGCTGCCCGATACGGCCACAGAGTAGACAGCCTCGACGCTGCGGGTGGTGCCCGCCGCTTTGCCACCGAGGCCGGCAGACCCTGCGGTACCCGTCGAAACCATCTTGACCTGTCCCATCGCCGCTGGGCAACCCTCTTCCCACACCGGAGCCCCGCTATCCAGATGCGAGAAAATCACCTCGAATTGAGGCGCAGACCTCCTGAGCCGGTTGTCTTCGACGAGGGGGCAACCAGTGCTGAGCTGGACCACTCCGGCAGCGATCCCCGCCTCGGCCGCAGCCTGCGCCTGCACGCCGGCGAGGACCGAGGTTGTCAGTCCGAGCGATTGCAACGAAGAAGAGGTTACGGTAAGGGTAACGATCACGAGCACGGCCATCACGCCAATCACAGCGATCAGCACGCTCCCGCGCTCGCCAGCGCCAGACTCCGGGATCACCCTGCGAAGCATGTTTGTCCTATCTCTAGCGTTCCTTGCGGTTTGATCGTCGTATCTACTCGGTCCGAAGTAGCTGAGCCGACTCCAAGGGACAACTCGACTTCGTCTCCGTTAAATCCGACGGTCGCCTCATTAATTAAGATCCTGTGATTGGTCCAACTGACAATCTCACTACTATTCGGAGCCTTCAATGGCGTCCCGGATGCGGTTTCCTTGGAGTAGACCGAGCCGTCGTGGAAGTACCATGCCTGGCATGTCCAAGTGAGGTCTGTGTTTCGCCCTGCCGTCTTCACAATTAATAGATCCTGGCCTCGAACTGTGATCTGGTTTGCATTGCGCACGTCGGCCCTAATCGCTTCAACGATCACCTGCGTCGTGTTGGTCGTCTGTACGGCTGAAACGAGCTCCCGTTCCGCGCGCAAAGTAGTGACCAGAAAACCGCCAACCAGGGTGAGGATCACCCCTGCCAGCGAAGTGTAGATAATCAACTCGACCAGCGACATACCGTCCTGGCCTGGCGCGCTTGCGGTTGCAAGCTTCTCGGCTTGGCCAACATTCAACCTTTGTGCCTCTGCACCACGGTACCGGGCCAAGAACCACGTGGTCACGGTGAAACCAGAATGAGCGTAACGACCTGAGCGAGCACACTGCGGTCTGTGCGATCGATGACGGTGCTGGTGTACTTCACCATCGCGGGAACACCCGTCGAGCATCCGTCGGCGAGTTCCCACTCTCCGGTAACGGCTAATTCATCGTGCACTGATGCGGTGCTTGCGGGAAGCGGATTACAGGTGACTGCCAGTGGTCGCGCCTGCTCCAGATCCGCGCTAAGTAGCTGAGTTGCCGTTGCGATCGACGCGTTGGACGCAGTGAGGTGCATAGCCTGCGTGAGCACCGGCAGGAATACCAGTGCCATAAGGCTGAGAAGAAACATCGACACGATGACTTCAACCAGGCCGAAGCCGTCGGAACGTCTGCTGGACTCAACGCCGAGCACAGTCATTCAACGTTCCTTTCACTTATTCATTCTGATATCTCCAGCACGAAGCGAGAGCGCCAAATTATCGACGCCCTCTACTCGAATTTCTAGCTCTTTTTAGCCGAGGTTGATTCCGTGATTGTGTGCTCGTTTGTGCCGGCTTGCCCGGCAGTGTCCACGTATGTTCCAGTCAGTAAGAATGCGTCCGGGGTGGCTGCAACGGGCGCAGCGGCTACAACGCTAATTTTCTCGCTGGCGGAGTACCCGGGAAGGGTTTCCAGTGCAGCTACGGCGGCGTCGACCGTTGAACCTTCAGCCACTGAGACGGAAATTGCGGCCTTCGCCTGCGCCAGTTGAGTAGCCACGGCGCTGTCCTTCGCGGAATCCTGCTGGCCGATGTAGATGGGAATTGCGATCGCGGAGAGAATGCCGAGGATGAGAACGACCACGAGGAGCTCGATGAGCGTGAAGCCCTTCTCCTTGTCGCCGAGGGCCTTGCGCTTGGCTAGGACGGTCGTGAAGAAGCGGTTCATGTGTGTGTTTCCTTTGAGTGATTCTGCAAGGAGTAAATCGGCGGAGTTACTCCGTTGTCAGCTTAGATTCAAGCCCCAGACCGAACCTTGTTTTTCGGGGGGCTGACTACCCCCACTGGGAGTGCAGCCCAAACGGGGGCTACTTGCCTCGCCGGCTATTTGACGTAGTCGAAAACACTGAACATGGGCAGGTACAGCGACACGACCATGCCACCGATGATCACGCCGATGACGGCGATCATGAGCGGCTCGATCAGTGCCGTGAGCTGCTCCGTGGTCGACTGCACCTCCTGGTCGTAGAAGTCGGCGATCTTGGTGAGCATCTGCTCGAGCACGCCGGCACCCTCTCCCACCGCGATCATCTGCGTGACCATGGCCGGAAACACCGGCTCGAGTGCGAGCGGGGTCGCCATTGAACGACCCTGGCTCACCGATTCCTGAACTTTGATCAGGGCGGACTCGATGACATAGTTTCCCGAGGTCTCCCCTACGATCTTGAGCGAGTTCAGAATGGGCACACCGGCACCGATCATCGTGGCGAAGTTGCGGCTGAAGCGAGCGATGGCGAGCTTGATAAGTAGCTTGCCAAACACCGGCAGTTTGAGCTTGAACGGGTCGAGTACCCGCCGCACGGCCAGGGTGTGCTTGTTCTTGCGCCACCAAACGGAGAACACGATGACGGCAATGAGCAGCACCGGGGCCACCCAGACCATGCCGTTGGAGAGCGCGACGAGCACCCGGGTGGCCGGCGGTAACTCGCCACCTAGATCAGCGAACATCTTCTCGAACACGGGAACGATGAAAATGAGCATGCCCACCACGGCGAGCACGGCCATGATCAGCACGATCACGGGGTAGGCGAGCGCGCTCTTGATGGTGTCGCGCAGCTTCACCTCGCTTTCGAAGTTGTCGGCAATGGAGTTGAGGGCGTCTTCGAGAAAACCACCGGACTCGCCCGCGCGCACCAGGCTGATCATGATCGGCGGAAACACCACGTCCTGCTTATCGAAGGCTTCGGAGAGCGACACGCCGGTTTCGACGTCGCTGCGAATGACAGCGATCACCTGGGCGAGCTGCTTGTTCTCGGTCTGCTCCGACAGAATATTGAGCGTGCGCAGCAACGACAGCCCCGCCGCGGTCATTGTCGCCATCTGACGGCTCATCACGGAGAGGTCGCTGAGTCCAATGTGCTTTTGAAACCCCGGAATGCTCAGATCTGCGTGAAGACCCGTGAGTTTATGGGCCGGCGTGATCGAAATGGGCGAGAGCCCCATGGTGCGCAGTTGCAGCAGCGCTGCCCGCTCCGACGCTGCGTCCATGCGGCCCTTGACCACGCGGTCGCGGGAGTCCCTGCTGGTGTAGCTGAAAGAGCTTTCGGTGGACATCTAGCGCCTTCCGGACGAGAACGAGTCATTGAAGTCAATTTCGCCGTTGCTCAGGCCGCCCACCGGGGTGTCCGGGGGATCAACCCTGTGCACGAGTTGCTTGAGCACGTCGACGTCCATGGCCTTCTCCTCTGCGGCCTGCCGAGTGATCTGGCCGGCCTCGACGAGTTCAGCGAGGTGCTGGTCCATGGTGTGCATGCCGAGGGTGCGCCCGGATTGCAGGGCTGAGGCAATCTGGTGGGTCTTGCCCTCCCGCACCAGGTTCGCGATGGCGGCGGTGGTCACCAGAATCTCGGTCGCGACCACACGCCCACCGCCGATCTTGCGCACGAGGGTCTGGCAGACCACCCCGCGCAGCGTCGCGGCGAGCTGCGCGCGCACTTGCGCCTGCTGGTGCGGTGGAAAAACGTCGATGATGCGGTCGATGGTCTGGGCAGCATCCTGAGTGTGCAGCGTGGAAAACACGAGGTGACCGGTCTGGGCGGCGGTCAAAGCCACCGAGATCGTCTCCAGGTCGCGCAACTCGCCGATCAGAATGACGTCGGGGTCTTGGCGCAGCACGTGTGTGAGAGCGGATGCGAAACTGTGCGTGTCCTGCCCCACCTCGCGTTGGCTGATCATGGATTTCTTGGCCTCATGAATGAACTCGATCGGGTCTTCCACCGTGACGATGTGGTCGTCCCTGGTGCGATTCACCAGGTCCACCATTGCGGCCAGCGTTGTGGTCTTGCCGGAGCCGGTGGGACCGGTGACCAGAACGAGGCCTCGCGGCAGGTGAGCGAACCGCGCCACCGATTCCGGAATGCCCAGCTCGGCCAATGATTTGATCTCATTGGGAATGAGCCGAAAGGCGCCCCCGACCGTGTTGCGCTGCTGGTAGAAATTGACTCGAAAACGCGTGCCCTCCACCGTGTGGGCGAAATCGAGCTCGAGTTCCTGGTCGAATTCTTCGCGCTGCTCCGGCGACAGAATGCTGTTGAGTGCGGAAGCGACCTTCTCCGGCGACCAACGATCCCACCCGGGAATCGGCCGCAGGGAACCGTCCACCCGGATGCTCGGCGGTGCACCGCCAGAAACGTGCAGGTCGCTCGCTCCCTCGTCCAGCACGAGACGGAGCGCCCGGAGCAGGTCGGCATCGGGCATGGGTGCGCTGAATTGGGCTGATGATTCGGAACGCATAAGCCTCCTCGAACGGATATCAACGGTGGAGGCGGGCGGGTCATCGGATTCCTGGACGGCATAACCGAGATCGGGCGATCTCACTGCGGGACCTGCGCGGTCCGTCGGGGGCGAACCGGGGCATCCCGGAAATTAGGAAACAACACGGAGCACCTCGTCGATCGAGGTCAGCCCGAGGGCGACCTTGGCCCAGCCGTCTTCACGCATGGTGATCATTCCCTGCTTGCGGGCGGCGGCTCCGATCTGCGCGCTCGAGGCGTGCGCCACGGTCAGCCGCTCGATCTCTTCGGACACCGTCATGACCTCGTGAATACCAAGCCGTCCACGGTAGCCGGTCTGCGAGCAACTCGAGCACCCGGTCGGCTTGTAGATGATCGTGCCCGTCGTGGTGGGGTCGATGGCCGGGCCGAGATCCGGCATGACCGTCGAACGGTTCGAGACGTAGCCCACCGTTGGGTTGACTACAAAACCCAGATAGGCCAGGTCGGTGCGCTCGTCGGGCACCTTGCAGCGGTCGCACAGACGCCGGGCCAGTCGCTGGGCCACAACGCAGTCCAGGGCCGACCCCACGAGAAAGGGCTCGATGCCCATTTCGATTAGTCGGGTCATAGCGCTCGGCGCGTCGTTGGTGTGCAGGGTCGACAGTACGAGGTGACCGGTGAGCGAGGCCTCGATGGCGATCTTCGCGGTCTCCTGGTCTCGAATCTCACCGAGCAGCACGACATCGGGGTCGGCGCGCAGAATGGAACGCAGCGCAACGGCGAAGGTGAGGCCCGCCTTGCGATTCACCTGCACCTGGTTGACCCCTTGCATGCGGTATTCCACCGGGTCTTCAACGGTGATGACGTTGATCTCCGGGCGATTGATGGCGTGCAGGGTCGTGTAGAGCGTGGTCGACTTGCCCGACCCGGTCGGGCCGGTGACCAGAATCATGCCGTACGGCTTGGTGTACGCCATCTCGTACTCGTTGAAGTTGTCGGTGAGCAGATTGAGGCCGTCCATGCTCATCGACGAGGTGGCGTTGTCGAGAATTCGCAGCACGACCTTCTCTCCCCACACCGTAGGCAGAACGGCGACGCGCAGGTCGACGGTGCGCCCGTTGTGGTGCACCGACATGCGGCCGTCCTGCGGTTTGCGACGCTCAGCGATGTCGAGGTCGCTCATGATCTTGATGCGCGAGATGACGCCACCGGCGATGGTCGACGGAGCTCGCTGCATCTCGTGCAGCACCCCGTCTATGCGGTAGCGCACGCGCACATCGTTCTCACCGGGTTCGATGTGGATGTCAGAGGCTTTGTCTTGAATGGCCTGGCTGACCAACAGGTTGACGAAGCGCACGATCGGAGCGGCGTCATCCGTTTCGTTGGGACCGGCAAACTCCTCGGGTTCTTCGCTGTCGGCGGTGAGAGTGGTGCTGAGGTCGATCAATTCGTTGTCGGCGCGGTGATAGCGGGCGATGGCCGCCTGCAGGTCGGACAGCTCGACGACAACCGGGCTGACCCGCATGCGCGCTGCCTCGCGCACGTCGTCGACGGCGAACACATCGCCGGGGTTGACCATGGCCACCACGAGGCGACCGTCTTCAAAGGCGATCGGCAAAACATTGGCCCGGTGGCAGACGGTGGCCGGCACTTTGGCCACGGCGAGCCGGTCAACCGGATAGTCCAGCAGCTCGACGAAGGGCAGGTTTTTCTGCTCGGCGCGTGCCCTGGCGAACTGCAGCTCGGTGATGGTGCCGGCCTCCACCAAGTTGCGCACGGCGGCTTCATCGGCGCGATCGCTCAACCGAACGGTGTCAAGTCCCTCCACCGGCAGCAGTCCGTGCACGATCAGAATTTCGGTCAGGCTGGTCACGTCTGCGCTGCTCCCCCGGTTCTCAGTCATCTCAATGCGCTCGTGTGGAAGCACACCGCAGTCACGGCACGAGACTGACTCTTTACGTTATCGCGGCGGGTAAAGGCTGAACCAGTTCCCGCCGATGGTACCCGTGCTTTTGTCGACCCCAGTTCAGGGGGAAACTTTGCCCATAATTGATGATTATGCCTCTACTGCGGCCGGGTTACGCCCCACGAAAGCGGGTGAACGGCTATTACAGGAGGGCCGAAGTGACCGTTTCCCGCACTTGGCTTTCAGAAGAAACTTTTGAACTTTCGTTTGTATTTGACTGAGATTTGCTCGTGTTTAGGGGCGATTTGGTCTATACTTGTGGTGAAGGAGGCACCGACGCCATGACCCTCACCGCCCCGCCCGCCACAGCCGGCTCGATGCCGCAGGGTTCTCGCGTTGAAGCGGTGGCTCAGGCCGGTGCCATTCTGGCAGCAGCGTTTGACGAGGTGCGGTTCGGTCACCTCGACGATGCTGAAGCTGTTGCGGTTCTCGCGGCGTTGGAGGGGCTCGGCCGCAAGGTCGATGGGGCCCAGTACCAATTAACCGCGCTGTCCTGTCTCAGCGCATCGTGGACACACGATCTCATGACATCGTGGACACGATGTCTCACAGCATCGGAGACACTTGCGCCGATGATAGTTAGGGAATGTCGAATTCTCTTTCACCCCAGACTCGTGCCGCGATCATGAATTACGATCCGACCCAGCCTCACGCGCTGTCGATTATCGGGTTCTGCCGCTCTCTGAAGATCTCTCGGAGCGTGTTCTACAAGATCCGCGGGCGAGCTCTCCACGAGGCTGCTGCTGCGCTGCACCCACGCTCCCGCGCCCCGAATGTCCCAGCCCGGCGTTATGGGCAGGTCGTCGTGAATGAGGTGGTGAAGATCCGCAAACAGCTCAAGACTGATGGCTGGGATTATGGTCCCCGCTCGATCTACTACGAAGCGGCCATGGATAGCGGGTTCCCTGGAGGGAAGGTCCCGTCGGTGGCGACGATCGCACGTCTTCTGGCCAGCGTTGGGCAGGTGGACGCGTCACCAAAGAAGCGACCGAAGTCGTCCTACATCCCGTTCGTGCGCGCGACGGCGATGTCGCTGTGGCAACTGGACGCGTTCGAGTACCGGCTGGCGAACGGGCAAACCGTCACGGTGTATCAACTGCTCGACGACGCAAGCCGATACGACGTGGGCTCCGACGCGTATTCGCGTCATGAGAACAGTGCTGATGCCAAGGACGTACTCGAACGGGCAATCGCTGCATGCGGGGCACCCCAGGAAGTGTTATCGGATAACTCGATGGCGTTCAACCAGCTGCGCGCAGGCACGATCGGCTCCGTGGAGATCTTTCTGGCATCGAAAGGCACCATGCCGATCAGCGGGCTGCCGGGCAAGCCCACCACACAGGGCAAGAATGAGCGCTCCCACCAGACGTTGATCCGTTTCCTCGACGCCGATCGGCCGGCCACTCTCGAGCATCTCCGTGTCCGGATCCAGCGTTTCCGGGAGCACTACAACAACCGCCGACCGCATCAAGCCCTCGAACAAGCTACGCCGCGGGCGGCGTGGGACTTGCTTGAGCACACGCCAGCGACCGGGCCGATCCCGCTGTCGGTATTGGAAGCGAAAGCCTCGGAGTACCGGTGGGCTCGCGCTCGACGACAGTCAGACCTTCACCGGGCGTCGTTGACGATCTCCAAGTCCGGGCAGGTTATGCCCGACGACAACGCACGGCCGCAAACAGCGGATCAGTCACTTGTGGAGGTCACCAAAGCCAACCGGCAGGTCTACTTTCAGGGCTACCAGGTCTCCCTGCCGACGACGTACGCCGACCGCACGTTCTACCGGACGATCACCGACGACGCGTTCTTGCTCACCGATCCCGTCACCGCTGAGATCGTGTTCTCATTCCCGCTGCCGATGGTTGCGCTGAACGTCCGGGGCCGATACGTTGCCTCATACTCCATCCAGGGCGTTGGAGTGGCCCACCCGACGAAGCCCTGGGAACGCAAGAACGCGGAATATCAGACACAGTTCGCCCAGCGTCAGATTGATCTCCCCGCAGTGCTCGGTGAGCCAGGACGGTAGATGTGCACGAAGCCATGAGACCCCGCGTCCACGAAGTACTGAGATCCACTGTCCACGATGTCACGCGATTACACACCAATTAACCGCGCACGCGCCACCACCGACATCGGTGTGCGCGCCGAGACCGACCTTGGCAACGGGTCGCTGGCGTACCGAAACGGATGCCGCA
>NZ_FNIB01000016.1 GCF_900103805.1 Cryobacterium flavum
CGCTCCAGCCGGGCGACCAGCTACGGTCCCCCCACTGACCCAGAATCTGGGCGCTCGGCAATCGGCCCGATTGGCCGCGGATCCGTCGCGCAGGGGGTTCCCTTTCTGGGCTTCGCAGAAATGAGAAAATTGGATAATGACTGTGGGAACCGGCGATTTCGAGTTGACCATGGACGAACTGCGAGTCGTGGCACGCTTTGTGGTGGAGGCAGCAGAGGAAGTGCTTCCGGTGTTTGAGGCCGCCCATCCAGATGACCCTCGGCCACGCGCGGCCGTCGACGCTGCGTGGGAGTTTGTCAACGGCGCAAAAAGGACCAACCTGCAGCGTGTCACAGCTTCAGACGCACACCGCGCCGCACGAGAAGCCGCCACCGAATCAGGACGGCTTGCCGCTCGCACCGCGGGCGACGCCGCAGCCGCCGCCTACCTGCACCCAATTGCGAAAGCCACTCAGGTGAGTCACATCCTGCGCGGTCCCGCAAGTGCGGCGCGTATCGCTGAGTTGGTCGCGGGTGACAATCCCGAGGTTGGCGACAACTTCGTTGCGCGAGCCAAAAACCACGCCACCCCAGGCCTGATTGATGTTCTCAGCCGTTATCCAAACGCACCAACGGGAAAGAGTCGCGTCGATCACCTTATGAGCAAGTTGGACTCCAAGCTACGCAAATCCCGCTGAGGGTTCCGCGAGCGGACACCTTACGGATGCTCCTGGACGTCGACGAGCCAGCCCTCCAGTGAGCGTCGGTGTTGCTCGGGCGGTAGGACAGCAAACTCTTCGTCGTCAGGTTCGGCGTCCTCATCGATGCGCAGCCGAACGCCCTGAGCCGGGGCCAACATCGCTGTATTCGCAACTGGCACGATCTCGATCATGTATCGAGAGGGCAAAGTCCCCAGGAACGCACCATTACCGAGGTCGCGGCCAACCATCGGCCACTCGTCGCCGTCCGCCGGCATGATCGATTCGTGCGGCGCGCCGTGGCCGGGCCGACGTAGCGACCGACGCTCGATGACGTCCTGCGTGACCGCGTGCACTGCAAGGACCCTGCCGCGCACACGATCGGTGAACTCTTCCTCATGGTGCGACTCCATCGCGTCCACCGTGGCCATGAGTTCCGGTCCGAGCATGTCAGCGAGACCAGCATGCGGCGTTCGCGTCTCGATACCGAAGTCGACCTCATCGCCGATGGCAAAAGCATCGCCGCAGCACGCCCATTCCCATTCCGTCAGCCACACGCGCGTCATAACCCCACGCTAGCCCAACGCCCAAACAGCGACTCGGCCTGCGCTTTAAGGGATCCACGACCGGAACGTTGCAGCTGTCCCGCTCAGGGTTCCTCTTACGGGCGCGCCATGAAGGATACTTCTTGGCATTAGAGTTCAGTTCATGATCGTTTGGCTCAACGGCACCCGTGGGGCGGGAAAGACGACGACGAGCGAGTTCGTGCAGCAATTACTGCCCGACGCGCGCGTCCTCGACGCTGAGAAGGTCGGCGAGGTGCTCATGGACATCAAGCCGGGACTTCCTGCAACGGACAACTTCCAGCACTGGGAGCCGTGGCGACCGCTCGTTGTCGAAACCGCTCGGCGCGTGCTCGAGTACACCGGAGGCACACTTGTGATGCCGATGACTGTCTTGGTCGAGAGCTACTGGCGGGAGATCAGCGGTGGTCTTACCGAGCACGGCATACCGATCCACCATTTCGTCCTCCACGCCGACCAGGCAACGCTCCGCGACCGCATACAGAACGACAAAGACCTCGGCCCCTCGACGTTCCGCTTCGCGTACTTGGAGCCATACGCCGAGGCAGCTCATACCTGGCTACACAAAGAAGCCGAGGTCATCGACACCACACACATCACAGCGGACCAAGCCGCGCAGCAGATCGCGGATTCAGTGCTTGATCGCTGAGAACGCGGGACATCCGGCATCCTTGATGCCTGGTGAAGGATCGCTTACCCAACCTCGCGGGAGCCTCGGGTATGCCCTTCCTGCAACGGTCCGCCGACGCTTTCGAGGACCTCCTGTGCGATGCGGCAGAGCTCCTCAGATGTTCGTGGAACTGACTCCGCCCACTGGACGAGACGCTTCGCAGTCGGATCTTGGAGATTCCCGAGGCGTCGCACCAGCCACTTGCCGCTCCCAAGCCAGCTGCGGTTGGCGAAGAGCAGCAGTTCCCCGGCGCGCGTGTAGACGTCCGCGATGATGGCGAACTCCTCTCCGGGATCCGGGCGTCCCTGGAGATCATCGATGGCTGCCGTGAGCCCGTATCGCAGGTCGGCTTTCTGTGTCGCGCCGATCGGCTCCGGGCCTGCGGCCATCACCCCTTGCGCACGGGCCTGCAGCAGCGCCGTTGCTCCGTTGTCAACCAGTGGGATGCCGCCAGCCCACATATCCAAGGCGACAGGCCGGCGCTGCTTCGCCTCCAAGGCGAACCACTCATCGATGCCCTCGGGGCCGTAGACAAACGATTCGACCAGCCAGCCGTCGTGTCTGAGCGTTTCTGCGAAGCTCGCCGGACGGTCGTCGTAGTAGACCACGATGTCGAGATCAGAAGTTCTGGTCCCGCGGCCGAGCGCGATGCTGCCGGCTAAAACGGACGCTGCCGCCTCGGGGTGTACCTTCCTGACGAATGCTTGAGCCGATTTGAGGGCCCCGTCCAGTGCCGAAGTCATGCCTTGAGCCTAGGGCGACACCAACGAGCGCCGCTGGGTCGAACCGTGAATGCGCCCGTTCACGGATCCTCTTTGGGGCAATCGTCCCGTACGGGGTTCCACCTGCGGGATTGACGACAGTCGCTTTGGGGGTCAGGGACAGACAGGCGTGAACGTTCGTGAGTCGTTCGGCGTTGAGCACTTCAGAACAGCCGTGTCACCTGAATCGATGCTCCGCGCGAACAGGATCAAGGTGACTGCCAAGACCATCAGGACGAGTGCAAGCACGCTCTTTGCGATCACTGGGCTCAGAAACCCCATCCTGTTCGCCGCCGCCGGACTCAGCATCGAACGCATCGGTATCCTGGCCGCCGTCTACCCGGCCGTTTGGGGAGCGGGCCAGCTGATCACCGGCGGGCTCTCCGACCGGATCGGCCGCAAATGGCTCATCGTCGGCGGGATGATCGTGCAAGCTGTCGCCTTGGGAATGGTCGCCGCCGGGGACAGTTTTGGCATCTGGCTGGCCGCCGCCATGCTCCTAGGGGCCGGCACAGCTATGGTCTACCCGACGCTGCTGGCCGCGATCGGAGATGTCGCTCACCCCGAATGGCGGGCCCGCTCGGTAGGCTCCTACCGGCTGTGGCGCGACGGCGGCTTCGCCGTCGGCGCGCTGCTCTCCGGCCTCCTCGCCGACGCCTTCGGCATCCCCACCGCCGTCGCCGCCGTCGCAGCCCTGACCGCCGCATCCGGAATCGTTGTTGCCGTGCGGATGCGCGGAGACGACCACCCCTGAGTGGGCATCACCTGCGCACGAGCGTGACGCTCGTGCGCAGCGCGTATCACACGGTCAAATCAGATTCCGGTCACCACCAACCAGCCCGGCCCGGCCCAAGATGGTGCAAAGAGCGGACGATCAGCGAGAGACAAGACTCAAAGCAACGGCGCCACCGACTTGGCGAGCTCTCTATGGTGGTATTCCCGTAAGACCCGTTATCCCGACATCGGCCTAGGACCTCCCGAGAAATAACGCGGTGAAGGCGGGGCGGCAAACGGACGCAGGGAAGCTGCCTATAACCCTGGGGATATGAGCAGTCTCACATCTCCCATATTTTGCCGATACGGATCGCCGGAATCTCTCTCTCGCCCCGCCTCAAGCTGGAAGCTGTCCTCCAGGGGCAGTTCAATGCTTCCTCAACCCCGTCCGAGCGTTGCAAGGAGGGGTTCGAGATCGGGGCTGGACTCGGACTCGGCTGACAGATGACGTTTGGTGCGCCGCCATGCACCGCGGCCCGCGATTGCGAGCAGCGCGGGCACGAGCACCAGCATCACTACGAGGGCGTACACGGCGACGGACATCGCCAGGCCGAAGCCGAACATCGTCACGGTGCGCTGGTCGTTGAGAATGAAGCTCCCGAAGACGACGACCATGACGGATGCCGCAGCCAGGATGACCCTGGCCGTCGCTGCCAGGCCGTTTTGGACTGCCCGGTCGGGATCTCCCGTGCGGGCGAGCTCCTCCTTGACGCGGCTAAGTAGGAACACGGTGTAATCGGTGGAAAGCCCGAACAGCACAGCGAAGAGCATTACCGGCACGAACGATTCCACTGGGCCGGAGGACACCCCGAGCAGGCCGGCGGGCCACCACCCCCATTGGAACACAGCGACGACGGGTCCGTAGGCGGCGCCGACAGCGAACAGGTTCATGATGACAGCCATGGCCGCGATGAACGGCGCCCGGAACTCGATCAAAAGAACGATGAAGGCCAGCACGACCACGATCAGGACGAACCAGCCGATCTGGGCCAGAAGCGTGTCGGCCAGGTCTATGCTCGTGGCTGTTGCCCCGCCTACGTGGGAGACCGCGTCCGGCAGCACGGTCTCGCGCAGGTCGTGCACCAGCGTTTCGGTGGCGGCGTCATCCGGCGAGCTGGTTGGGATCACCGTGTACAGCACGGTCGTCCCATTCTCGGCCAGCCGTGGGGGTGTGACAGCGCTGACGCCGTCCGTTGCCGCCAGTTGGGTGCGCACGGCCATGCTCGCGGCCTGGTTCTCGGCCGGCGTGGAGTCGGCGCCGAAGTCGACCGTGACCAAGAGCGGGCCGGCCCAGCCGGCACCGAAGCCGTCGACGATGAGGTCGTAGGCCTTGCGCTGGGTGGTGTCGGCGGCTTGGGATCCACCGTCTGCCGTACCGAGGCGCAGCGACAGCAGCGGCAGAGCCAGAATCGCCAGCACGAGCACGGCGGCCAGCGCCGAGACCCAGCGACGACGCTGGATGCCGCCGACCCAGCCGCGCCAGCCCGACGCGGGCTGCGTGTGGGGGGTGCTCGCGGCATCCGTCGTCAGGGCCGTCTTCTTGCCGATCTTGCGCACCCGGACGCGGTCCAGGTTCCGGCCGAAGATGGCCAGCAGCGCCGGCAGTAAGGTCACTGCGGCGAGCATCGTCGCGCTGACTACGATGGCGCTGGCGAGCCCGAGGGATGAGACGAATGGGATGCCGATGGCGTAGAGGCTGAGGATGGCGATGATCACCGTAGAAACTGGCGGATCGCGACAGCCAGCGCGTCAAGAGTTCGCGCAAGCGTTGACTCGGACTCGAAGCTCACTCGGCCCTTCAAGCTCCGAATCTTGTCTCGAAGGACGAAGACCGATTCTTGGACTTCGGACGGGAACTCGATGGCCATGTCATTGAAAAGTGCCCGTCGATCCTGTAACTCAACTAGCAGCTCATGTGCTTCGCGATGGTACATACGGTCTTGGCTAAGTATCAAAAGTGAGGCCTCAAGATCCTTTCCAACGAGCGAACGCAGCCGAGCCGTATGGGACTTCTTCCAGTCTTCTAGCAACGGCGAAGGGTACTCAGTGACATCAGCGTCGATGAGCTTGTGACAGTTTCTGCAGAGCCACACCCCATTAGCGCTCGAACCCAGATCGACCGGGGTCTTTGTGCCGGGCAAATTGACCACTCCGACGCGTGGTGGTCCGGAAATCGAAGCCGACGAAATGTGTGCTGCTTCCGCGATTGCCCGGGGACGACCCTCGTTCGTTTCAAATCCTGTGAGCCGAAGGCAGTCCGGATTCGAGCAGATATACATCGCCGTGCGCGCGATCTCATTCGCAACCGATGGCGAAAACTTGTTATTACTAACCATTGCTCAATGATTGCCCTGCTGCAGCACGATTAACGAACCGACACTCCTGACGCCGCAGCAATCTCGATACGTTGCGTTCAACAAACGGTCGGATACTGAACACCCTCTAGCCTGTAGCAATTACGCCCCCAGGGTCGCTCTAATCGTTCAAAAACCCGTTCGAAAACTGCTATTGTCGACACGAGTTGTTGAACACATTTAGCGAACGAGAGGTAGTCATGGCGCTAGTGGGCTTGGCGCGAGTGAGCACGACAAGGCAAGAGACGGCCCGACAGCATGATGCCCTTGACCCCATCTGCGTGAAGGTCTTCGAAGAAAAGGTCAGCGGCAAGCTCGCCGTAGCTGATCGTCCGGGGCTTCGAGAGGCACTCGACTATCTGCGGGACGGTGACATGCTCGCGGTCCAAGAGGTCGACCGGCTCGGCCGCAACCTTCTGGAGGGCTTGGTTGTCCTCACAGACCTGTTCGAGCGCGGCGTCGCCGTCAAGGTGCTCGAAGGCATCGCGGCGGGCGAGCACACCGAGCGCAGCCTCATCCTTGACCTCGCACTGGCGCTGGCTGAGGATCGCCGGCGCGACATCGTACGCAAGACGAAGAACGGTCTCGAGGCGGCCCGGAAGCGCGGCAAGGTCGGTGGTCGACCACGTGTCGTCGATGACGACAAGCGCCGAGTGATTCTCGCCCGCCATCTGGAGGATGAAGAGTCAGTGCGCACGATCGCCACAGCCACTGGACTCTCAATCGGAACTGTTCACAGCGTCATCGTCGAGCATCGCGCCACCGAACTCGCGGGTTCCAGCACGTGACCGGCGGTCCGAGCTCCCTACCCAACAGTGATGACGAACAGATCGGGATTCCTGAAGAACTCGAGATCGACTGTTGGGATCCAACGGAGGGTTACCGCACCTGCCCCCGAGTGCGGCCGCGACCCCGTGCCCTTCGCGACCCAGCACAGCTACAACGTTTGACGAGGCTATCCAGGCATCCCCGTGGGCTGTGGCGGTCGAGGCGCTGGAGTCCAACTAGTCACCAGACATTTGGCTAGATACCCCCGTGCTCGTTGAATTCTTCCTCGCCGCCTGCGAATCCGTCCCGGAACCATTAGGACCAGCGTGCTGCGCGGTGACTCTGTAGTGCACGAAGATCTCTATCTGCCACTCGAAGGTCTCCTGTCAGCAACCATTCCAACGTCAACACTAAATCACAACCATAGTGCGGAGCAGATACGTGCTGGCTAGTCCTTATCCCGAAAGATGAGCCAGATAATGAACAACGGAATACCCACCGGCGGCAGCAGGAAGCACAAGATAAACACCAAAGTTGAGTAGAACGGCGCGAGCTTGTAGATGATCGCTCCAATCCCCCACGCGATGAGCGACAGGAAAATGAACATCGCGAAGTTGTCCCCGATCCAGCCAAAAATCGACCCGAGGACCGAGGTGGTGTTCTGCACCGGAGCGCTTTCCAGGACCATCTTCAGCAGCCACCAAATACCCGCAATGATCCCGCCAACCACCGCGAGAGCGAGTAGGGCGAAGCCGACGATGTAGGTGTAATGGTTCGACAGCAAGAACGTCACCGGTCTGGTGATCTTCCACCAGAGCCGTCTCGCCTTAGACGGCTTCCAGAGCTGCGGCGGGTTGTTGTCGCGCCAGATAGCTGCCTCTTCCATCACGGCCGCATGGCGCGCATCATGCGCCTCCTGGTCTGCGGTTGCCTTCGCTCGGGCGGCTTTGAACTTGGCGGCAGATGCCGCCGGGGCCGGACTGAGGCGACGGTACACACCGGACGGTGTGCGGTTGAACATGTCGACGAACTTCTGCGCGAGTTCGCCTGTCGGGTCATTGGCCTCGCTGTACTTGTCGAAATGAATCGGAATGTTCTTGTACTTGAAGTCCAGCTTCGCGACAAATCTGGTCATGCCCAAGAAGTCGAATTTGGCTGATTCGTTGGCGTGTTCGAGGATGCGAGCCAATATTTCGGCTTGTTCGGGGTTGTCGAGGAGGTAGTCCTCCGTCTCGGGATGGTCAATGAGCGTTTGCGCTTTGGCTGGCGCGAGTGGCGCGAGTGGCGCGAGTGAATCTGGCATGTAGCCCCCAATGACTATTCGACCGTTTTGTCTCAACACATTATGAACTAGGCGGTGCCTTCGAATGGGCAGAAGGCCACGACAGCCCTCCACTGGACCGAGTGGGAACACCCAAGACTGCCTACGAACCCCGCATCTATTCCGCAGATTTGGAAATATGAGAAGACAGAAGATGGCAGCATAAAGCGGCTCTGATCAGCAGAATTCGAAGAGGCTGATAGCCCGCAGAAACCCCTGATAGAGCCGTACTCTTACTCGAAAGGTCACCGGATCGACGCCGGTCGGGGCCACCACCGCCACTCCCTAGGAAACTCACTTGTGAGTAACTCGGGGAGTGGCCTTTTTTTATGCTCGCCACTCTCACTCGACAATTTTGGGGGGTGTGGCGGGGTCGCAACCGCTCAAAGTTGTCCAGTGAGCGGCCAGCTAGGCTCGAATGATGACCACGCGCACCGTTCTGATCCTGCTCGACGTCGACGGGGTGCTCAACCCGCGGGTCGTCAACCAGAGGCTTGTGCTCGATCCACCCCGCGCAGAACTGGTGCGGCGGCTGGCCAAACTCGGATCCATCGTGTGGGCTACCACCTGGTCGCCGACACACACGTTTCACCTGACCCGGGATCTTGGCTTATCGTCGGACACCGAGGGCATCGCTTTTCCGCGCAATCTGCACTTCGACCCGTCAGCGCCCGCACCCACCGCGAAGCTGCACTGGGTCGCCCGCTGGCTGGCCAGGCAGGATCCGCAGCCCGACGCGGTGATCTGGATCGACGATATCCTGCGCCACGATGCCGTCGGCTGGGCCGACGCGCAGGCGCGGCCCACACTCCTGGTGCAGCCCGAGATGGACATCGGGCTCACGGCCGCGCACGTCGACGATGTGCGGCACTTCATCGAGGGCCTCGCTTCGTCCTGAGTGTTCAGTGCGCGCCGTCGACGAGCTTGAGCCCGACGATGCAGCCGATCAGGCCGAGCAGCAGGGCGATCTTCAGCCAGGACACGCTCGCATCCCCCGTGACCATCGCCCAGGTGACCGTGAGTGCCGCTCCGATGCCGACCCAGACGGCATAAGCCGTTCCGATCGGAATCTCCCGCATCGCCCAGGCCAGGCCGGTCATGCTGAGCGCGAGTGCCCCGCCGAAGATGACGGTCGGCCACAACTTGGTGAACCCCTCGGATTTACCAAGCGCCGTCGCCCAGACCGCTTCCAGAACTCCGGACACAATAAGCAGAATCCACGACATGACTAATACTCCTCGGCCAGTCTTGTCTTGTGCCGGGTACTGATCCGTCGTCCGGGGCCGCGCATCGCGACCTGCTTCGACCTTAGGCACAACCACTGTGCAAACGATGTGCAGAACCGCGTCCCGCCTCGAAACGGATGCCGCGGCATCCGTTTCGCGCGCCCGTCTGCTGCGCAGGCTGTCGTTTTCTGCTCGCGCGAGTGGCCGGCCAGCAGCACAAGCAATCAGCGACAGCTGTCGCATCATTGCACCGCGCAGCCGCGGCTACGGCGGCTAGGCCACGAACGCCCGGTAGGCCGCATCGTTTGCGCGCAGTACGCGCAGCACGTTCTCGGAGCCGAGCTTGGCGAGTTCGGCGTCGGTCCAGCCGCGCCGCTCGAGCTCGGTGAACAGGTTGGGGTAGTCCGCCACGGTGGCGAGCCCGACTGGCATGTCCGGGCAGCCGTCGAAGTCGCCACCGAGACCGATGTGATCGACTCCGGCCACGCTTCGGGCGTGCTCCACATGGTCAGCAACGTGCGCCACGGTGATCTGCGGCTTCTCCGCCACCGAACCGTTGTCTTCCCAGCGTCGATAGTCGGCCGAGATGAAGGCCGGCACGAAGGTGATCATCTGAACGCCGCCGTTGGCGGCGAGCTGACTGAGAATCGCATCGGGCACGTTGCGAGGGTGCGGGTTCAGGGCATAGCACGAAGAGTGGCTGAAGAGAACGGGGAGCGTTGAGGCATCGAGGGCGTCCTGCATGGTGGCAGCCGAAACATGGGACAGGTCGACCATCATTCCGATGCGGTTCATCTCGGCGATGACGACCCGGCCACGCTCGTTGATGCCGTCGTGGGTCACCTCGCCGGCAGCCGCGTCGGCCCACTCGGTTGACGAGTTCCAGGTGAGCGTCATATAACGCACGCCCAACCGGGCGTACTCGCGCAGTACCGCGAGAGAGTTGTTCATCTGGTTGCCGCCCTCAACCCCGAGGAGCGATGCAATTTTTCCGCCGTGCCGTGCACGCTCAACGTCGTCGGCGGTGACGGCCCGCTCGAAATCGTCGGGGTAGGCGGCAATCAGGCGGTGAATAAAGTCGATCTGCTCCAGCGTCGCCTGCACCGAATCGGTGCCCTCAAGGTCGGTGTGCACCCACACCGACCAGAACTGCCCCTGCACACCTCCGCGCCGTAATTTGGGGACATCCGTTTGCAAATGATTGCGGGCAGAATCCTGCTCGGAGTCCAGCCCGGCAACGGAATAGTCTCTATGCTCGCGGCATGCCCAGGCGAGGTCGTTATGCCCGTCAATAACGTCAAATTTCGGTTTTCTTACGGTCATGTGAACTCTTCCCGGCAATCGGTGCGAAATACCAGCCTAGGACCCTCACCATCGGGCATTTAATGCGCTCGAGCCGGTTTGCCCCCTGGCAGTGCCTGCCTGATTTCTACCCGCAATTCCGGGCCTGACAGGGACGTCGGCCGCTCTCAGGGTGAACACGCCCAAATAGGTCCCCCCATACAGGGCATTTTGACCCCCATTAAGGTTACAGCGCCGCCGACTTGAAACGGGGTAGTCTCTGCCAGTAAGTTGCTGAGAAAGAATCATCTTCATCCGCCGCGCCCCATCGAACGACAAGTGCCAGCATCGCCGCCTTGTCACTATGACCACCTGTTCCTGTAAACCCGACTGCAGGGAATGAAAACGTGACATTTATTCCACCCCGCCGAACCACCCCCAGAACCCGCGACACGCGCCCTCGCACCACAACCACGACGACACCCGGCACCACTTCCAGTTCGATCGCAGGGGGGAATGACGCATGAGTGAATCAGATTCGCCCGCCTCTTTCACGCAATCCCTGCCCCTTCGGCGTACCGCCAAACTCCGACTCGTTGACCAGACAGCGTCCGCGCCGGCCGACATCGCGGTGGACACCCCCTCGTCAGGGCTGATTTGGGCTCGGCGGTACCGCACCAAGCTGCGACTGACCGATGTCGTAGTCATTATTCTCGCGGTCGGTAGCGCACTGGTCTTTCGGTTCGGCGTGGACGGCATTCCGGCCGTTCCTGGATCGTTCAGCGCCAACTACTGGCTCGTGTCGCTGCTCATCGTGGCGACCTGGCTCACAACCCTCGAGCTCTTCCATACCAGGGACTCCCGCGTCGTGGGTGTTGGAGCGAGCGAGTACAAACAGGTCATCAACGCCAGCGCCGTGACCTTCGGCATGCTGGCCATCGTTTTTCTGATCGTTCACATCGATATCGCCCGGCTCTATTTCGTGCTGGCGCTTCCTATCGGAATTGTTGCGCTCGTTCTCGAACGGTGGCTGTGGCGCAAGTGGCTGCTGCACCAGCGCAGGTTCGGCCACTACCTCTCCCGCGTGATCGTCGTCGGCAATCGCGACGACGTGGAATACGTGGTCAGCCAGATCGACACCAAGTCCGGAGCCGCGTACTACATCGTCGGCGCAGCTCTGGAAGACGGCATTGGTGACGAGATCTCGGCCGGCGAACGCATAGTGCCGATCGTGTCCGATTTCGAGCATGTCGCCGCGGCGGCCGCTGCCATGGGCGTCGACACGGTCATCGTTGCTGGGCAGCCCAGCGGCGGCAGTTCCTACATTCGCAACCTGGGTTGGGACCTCGAGGGCACCTCCGCGGAGCTTGTTCTGTCGAGCCGGCTAACGGATGTCGCTGGTCCCCGCATCCACTTTCGTCCGGTCGACGGCCTCCCGCTGATCCATGTCGAAATCCCCCGGTTCGAGGGGGGCCGCCACGCCCTCAAGCGCACTCTGGACATCGTAACGACGGCTGCCGCGATCGTGTTCTTGCTGCCCGTGCTCGCCGTGATCGCCGTACTCATCAAACTCGACAGCCCGGGCCCGGTCCTCTTTCGGCAGGAACGGTGCGGCCGCAACGGACAGACCTTCCGCATGATCAAATTCCGCTCGATGGTGCAGACCGCTGAGGACGACCTGGCTGGCCTGCTCGACCAGAACGAGGCATCCGGGGTGCTGTTCAAGATTCGCAATGACCCTCGGATCACCAAGATCGGCCGCGTGCTGCGCAAGTACTCGCTCGATGAGCTGCCTCAGCTGTGGAATATCTTCGTTGGCGAGATGAGCTTGGTCGGGCCACGCCCGCCGCTGCCCGAAGAAGTTCAGGTCTACGAAACCCACGTGCACCGCCGCCTGTACATCAAGCCCGGCCTGACCGGCATGTGGCAGGTCAACGGGCGGTCCAATCTCAGCTGGGAAGACAGCGTCCGGCTCGACCTGTACTACGTCGAGAACTGGTCCCTGACCGGCGACCTGATGATCATTTGGCGCACCTTTAAGACCGTCATTCAACCAGTAGGGGCATATTGACATGACCGCGGGCATCGAACACACTGCGCCCACCAGCCACCGGCGTCTGAGCATCGCAATGATCGGTACCCGCGGCGTTCCCGCAGCCTACGGCGGTTTTGAAACGGCCGTCGAGGAGATTGGTCGGCGACTCGTTGACCGCGGCCACGACGTGACCGTCTATTGTCGCCGCACGACCCAGCCGGTGCCGAAAGAGTACCTCGGCATGAAACTGGTCGAGCTGCCGGCGCTGCGCCACAAGATTCTCGAGACCCTGAGCCACACCGGGTTGTCGGTTCTGCACGCGACCCTGCACCGTCCGGCCGATGTCGCGTTCGTGTTCAATGCCGCCAACGCTCCGTTCGTTCCGCTGCTGCGCCTGCGCGGCATCCCGAGCGTCGTGCACGTCGACGGACTCGAATGGAAGCGCGACAAATGGGGCGGCGCCGGTCGCCGCTACTACCGCTGGGCCGAGGAAGTCTCGGTGCGCGAAGCGGATGCCCTCATCGCCGACGCGCAGGGAATCGTCGACTACTACCGGGACGAGTTTTCCATCCCGACCGAACTGATCTCCTACGGCACCCGAATTCTGCACGACACCCCGACTGATCGGCTCGCCGAACTCGGACTCCGCCCCGGCGGCTACCACCTCGTCGTCGCCCGGTTTGAACCGGAAAACCACGTCGACATCATTGTCGAGGGATATCGCGCGAGCGACGCGCGCCTCCCGCTGGTTGTCGTTGGCTCCGCGCCCTACGCGGCCGGCCACACCAACCGCATCAGTGACTTGGCCACATCCGATTCCCGCATTCGCATGCTGGGCAGTGTGTGGGACCAGAATCAGCTGGACCAGCTCTATACGCACGCCGCCACCTACGTGCACGGCCACTCGGTGGGCGGTACGAATCCGTCGCTGCTGCGGGCGATGGGTGCCGGAACCAAGGTCATCGCGTGGGACGTCGTGTTCAATCGTGAGGTCCTCGGCAGCGATGGCGCCTACTTCTCGCGGGCCGATTCTCTCAGTGGCCTGATCGAAGATTCCGAGCTGAACCCCGAGCAGGTCGCCGCGGTCGCGGCGGCGCTGCAACAGCGGGCCGAGCAGTTGTACAACTGGGACAGCGTCGCGGCCAGCTACGAAAGACTCGCTCGGCGGGTGGCCGTAGGCTACAGCACCCATCACCAGAGCAGCGGCCGGGCTGGAGTCTCAACGTGGAGCCTTCCCGACAGCATGAAACGCCAACCGTCAACCGCACCGTCCAGGGGGATCACCTCATGACCAGTACCCCGGCCCACGCCACTGCCTCGACGGAAACGTACTTTGACACCGTGCGTCGTTTGTCGTCCGCCCAGAAGACGGCGGCCCGCGGTGCCCCGCCCTACTCCGTCTATGTCAACCGCCGGGTTGGTCGCTACCTCGCGGCGGGCGCGTTTCGCTTAGGCCTGACTCCAAACAACGTCACGGCGATCAGTGCCGGCTTCACGTTCTGCGCGATCGGGCTGCTCGCGATCGGTGAGCCCAGTTGGTGGCTTGGACTCGTCGTGTGGCTGTTGCTGGCCATCGGGTACGCCTTCGACTCGGCCGACGGCCAGGTCGCGCGTCTGCGTGGTGGAGGCTCCCCCTCGGGCGAATGGCTCGACCACGTCGTTGACTCCATCAAGATCTCAACGCTGCACCTCGCGGTGCTCATTACGATGTTCACGCACTTTCCTCTGTCGAGCTCGATCTCGCTGCTCGTGCCGATCGGGTTTGCGGCCGTGGCCGCCGTGTCGTTCTTCGCCATGATCCTGAACGATCTGCTCAAAGCCAAGCACGCGCCAACGGCCGCCCTCTCCGCTGCCCCCCGCACCGTGGTGCGGTCGCTTCTTGGTCTTCCCACCGACTACGGTGTGCTTTGCCTCTCCTTCGTGCTGCTGGGCGCTCCGTTGGCCTTTTTCGGCTTGTATACCCTTCTCTTTGTCGCCAACGCGCTGTATCTCGCACTGGCGCTGGGTAAATGGTTTCGCGACATGACAGCGCTGGGTCGAGTGGACGTCGCGCGACCGTAGTCAGGCATCCGCTGCCCTCAGGCGCCAGCTCTGCCGTGTGCCCCCTTCTGGGGATGCTCCCTCCCGCATTCAGAGGTGAGTTTTGGTCATCTTGATTGTAGTGTGGGCGCAACCGGACGGAGAATGCTGTGGAACCAATCGACTATCTGAGGACCATCACGAGACGGTGGCTGCTCATTGTCATCGTGGGCATCCTCGGTGGGGCAGCCGGGTGGGGCTACGCGGCCACCCTGCCAGCCCAGTATCAGGCCACGAACAGCGTGTTCGTCACGAGCGATCGAGGTGAGACCACGAGCGAACTTCTGCAAACGTCGACGTTCACGCAGAACCTCGTGCAGTCCTACGCACAGTTGGCGACGACGCCGACAGTGCTCGACCCGGTCATCAGCCGGCTCGGGTTGAACGTCTCCAGCCAGGCCCTCGCCGCGCGCGTGAGCGCCGTCACTCCCCTGAACACGGTATTCATCAATATCACCGTCACCAGTCGGTCGGCCCAGCAGTCCGTCGACCTGGCCGACGCAGTTTCCCAGTCGCTCGCCAACACGGTCGAGAGCCTGGCCCCGAAGGGCCCCGATAACCTGCCGTCGATCACGGTCAAGACCGTCTCGCCCGCGCAGCTCCCCGGCGGTCCGTTCGCACCGAATACGCAGCTCATAGTTCTGACCGGCCTCCTGCTCGGGTTCGGCCTGGGCGTGCTGTATGCCCTGGCCCGTGAGGTGTTCGACACCCGGGTGAGTACGGAAAAGGACCTCGACCGGGTCTCCTCCGATCCGCTGCTGGGTATGGTCGGCTACAAACGCAGAAGCGACCCGGCCGGTCTGGTGATGCGGGTCATGCCGCACAGCGCACTCGCTGAGTCGTACCGCCGGGTGCGGGCCAACCTGGAATTCATCGACGTGGACCGCCCGCCGCGCAGCGCTGTCGTCACGTCGGCGGTCTCCAGGGATGGAAAATCCACCACAGCGATCAACCTGGCCCTCGCCATGGCTGAACGGTCGTCGCGCGTACTCCTGATCGATGCCGACCTTCGACGTCCGTCGATTGCCGAGCTCTGCGACCTCGAAGGCGACGTGGGCCTCACCACCATCCTGCTCGGCGATGTCGGGCCCGAGGACGCCATCGTGCGCTGGTCGGACGGCCTCGACGTGCTGCCATCCGGCGCCGTACCGCCCAACCCCGGGCAGGTACTCGGTTCGGACGCGATGAAGACCCTGATGAAGACCCTGCTGCAGGACTACGACTTCATCGTCATTGATTCCCCGCCCCTGCTTCCAGCAACGGATGCCCTCGGCCTGTCTCACCTCACCGATGGCGCCATCGTCGTTGCCCGGTACAAGTCGACCACCCGCCAGCAGCTCGCCACCACTCTCGAGTCCCTCGAAGCGGTCAATGCGCGCATTCTGGGCATCGTCCTCAACCAGGTGCGCGAGCGCCGGGCCGAGGTCTACTACGGCCCGCTCGCCGCGGTAACCGGCCCGAGCGTGCCACCATCGGTGCCAGCCAACCGGGTCACGGCCACGCGGGCACCGCGCACATCCTTCGACGAAGCTGGCCGCCGCAACTCGCGGTCGTCGGAATCGACGCGGTCGTCATAGTGCGGGTCCTCCAGTCGTTTCCGAAGGGTCGATCCACCACCAATCCTTACCTTGTGCAACTCGACCGGGGACTGCGCGAGCACGTTCAGGTCGACGGTTTCTCCTGGTGGCGCGCCCTGACGGCACCGTACGACGTGTTCCATGTGCATTGGCCGGAGATTCTGCTGCAGGGGCGCACTCCCGCGCGTGCGCTCGCGCGGCGAGCGCTGTTTTCGCTCCTGCTGACGCGGCTGCGGTTGCGGAGCACCGCGGTGGTGCGCACCCTGCACAACCTGCGCAGTCACGAAATGCAATCCCCGCGTGACCGGCGACTGATGGAGCTCTTCGACCGCCGCACGACCGTGTGGATTCGGCTCAATTCCTTCACGCCGGTGCCGGCTGGCGCCCTCGAACGCACCATAGCGCACGGCGACTATCGCGACTGGTTCGCCCAATACCCGAGCCCACCGACCGTTCCCGGCCGCGTTTTGTATTTCGGACTGATCCGCCCCTATAAAGGAATCGACACGTTGATCAGCGCGTTCAGCACCGAAACGGATGCCGCCGCCTCAGCCGCGACCCTGCGAATCGTCGGTGCACCCCAGACCCCCCAACTTGCCCACAATCTCGAGTCTCTAGCTGCCGCCGACTCACGCATCACGTTCAGCTTCGGGTACGCGAGCGATGCGGCCCTGTCGCGCGAGATCGGAGAGGCCGAATTGGTCGTGCTCCCTTATCAAGAGATGCACAATTCGGGGGCCGCTATTCTGGCCCTGTCGCTGTGCCGCCCGGTCCTGGTGCCACAGAACAGCGTGACCGATGCCCTGGCGAGCGAAGCGGGCGGTGACTGGGTATCGACCTACCCCGGCGCGCTCTCCGCTCAGAACCTCAAAAACGCGGTCGCTGCCGCACGGCGCCGACACGACACCGAGCGTCCAGACCTCTCGGCCCGAGCCTGGCCGGCCGGTCTGGCCGCGCACCTGGAAGCCTATGAGTGCGCAGTGCGCGCCGCTCGATCGCGCTAACCGATCGCACTGACCGATCGCGCAGACCGATTCGACGGCGGCTAGCTCGCCCCGGCGAACAACCAGGCGTCGGCGGCCAGCCGCCCGTCAACGGCCGGAAGATCGGCCACCAGGCTGGCAGCAGTTGCGCCCCCGCGCTTCTGCAGGGCGTGCACCACGGAATCCGCCAACGCAGACGAGGGAGCCCCTGGCGCGACCACGTCATGCCCGTGCTCGCTGAGCCACCGGGCCAGGCCGGTTTCCGAGGTGGTCACGATGTTGCACCCGTGCGCGAGGCCCTCCACAATGGGCAGGCCAATTTGCTCTCGCCAGGTGGCGGTCGGCTGCGAAAGAAGGGCGAGAACACTGGCGCCGCGCAGGTGCCGGTGTATCTCACTCCGCGGTGGGTCGATAACCAGCGCGATCGTGGGGTCCTGCTCCGCCGCCTGGCGCGCCCGGTCCTCGAGTGCCCCTTTCCCGATGATGGTCAGGCGGGCGGTCGGGACCCGAGCGGTGACGCTTGGCCAGGCCTCGAGCAGGTCGAGAAAACCCTTGCGGGCCACGAGTGCTCCGAGAAAGACCACGCGCGGCTCGTTTGGACCGTCACCGGCGGGGCAGGTACAGGGCGCTGGCAACGCCGGAATCACGGTGGTCGTGAGTCCCCCGGGCCGGTGGCGCATGGCGCTCCCGTAGGTGACCCTCGCTGCATCCGTTCCAAAGGCGATTCGATCGGTGTGTCGCCAGACGAACCGCGACAGACGGCTGGTGGCGAAGCGTCGCAGTTGTCCCTCTCCTCCGACCGGGCGCCGAAGCGGATTCGAATTCTCCATGGCGTAGCTGACAATTGTCGCGCCGGGGCCACCGAGCAGCGACCTCGCCCGCAACCCAATGATGGCCAGCGAGCTGCCCCACACGCTCGAGAGCATCAGCGGTTCATTGATCTCCAGCGTCGTCACCTCCGACCGGGCCAGCAGCCAGGCAGCCCGCACTGGCGCGGCTTGAATAACCGTGAGTCCATCGACGAGGGATTCCTGAAAGTCATACCTTTTGACCCGAAAGAGAATGGTGGCCTCCGGCAGCAGATGCGCGCGTTCGAGATAGGCGCTGCGCAACGTTCGATACAGCCGCGCCCGCGAGGTCACGATGTGCATCAAGTCAGTCCTCTGGTCGCCATTAGTGCGATGGTTCAGCAATCAGATCGTCGAAGGTCGCGGTCATCGGGCTCAAGGTTGCCGACGCGCTGACGTAGAAGGCGAGTCCGATTGAGCCGGCCTGCTGGAGCGCAGCGGTAGAATCCGTCGCGCTCACCTGCCACGCCTCGGGAACAGCATCCCCCAGCTTCCACACCATGGCCTTGAGGGTTGTCGGCGAAGTGCCGGTCACCTGCAGTCGGAGTTTCAGCTGGTCGCCCGCCGCATAGCTGAGCCCAGGGACCGTCAAGTACTTCAGACTCGTCGCCCCACGCATCAGCTGCACCTGCACCGCCCCCGACGCGAGCAGTTTCGCGCGGGCCCGGTAGTCATTGCCCTCCACCCGACGCCCGATGGCCGACAGGTAGGTACCACCGCCGGTCACGGCCTGTTGCGTCCCCATGCTCACGGTCAGGTCGGTATCAACGGATGTCGCACCAGGGAGGTAGGCGTTGACCGTCTGACCGGCTGCTGCCTGAAGCTTACCCACACCGTCACCGACCGAATAGTTCGCCGTTGACCCCGTCGTGGTCCACGGCCCAGCGATATCGGCCGAGCCCAGGCCCCTCGTGATCGTGCGGCCGAAGGCATCCCCGGCGAACGCCGTGATCGGCGGCGCCGGTGGGTCGGTGGCCACAATGGTCTGCGTGTCGCTGGCGGTCGCGCCGGCGGTGTCGGTGACCGTGAGCACGACCTCGTACATTCCCGCACCGGGGTAGGTGTGCGTTGCCGTTGCAGTCGCCGCCCTTTCGGTCGTTCCATCGCCCCAGGCCCAGGCATACTGTGCGTTGACCGCGCCCCCGTCTGGCTGACCGGTCCAGGTGCCGAGGGCGCCGTTGGACGTCGCGAACGAGGCCGTCATGGTGCGGGATTGACCGCTGGCGACGGTGAACGTTCCCCCCGCGTAAACCGTGTTCCCGAAGATTCCCAACGCCTTGACCTGGGCATTTACTACCGGCTTCCAGGACGAGACCAGGGCGCCCGTACCGGTGTCGAAGGCCGCCAGTCGGAAACGAGTTTCTGAACCGACCTTGGTGAAGCCTCCTCCGGCGTACACTCGAGTGCCGTCGGCGGAGGCGACCAGGGCACGAACAGCCCCGTTGACGTTGGGATTGAACGAGGTGATCAGTTTTCCGGTGGTGAGGTTGTAGGCGAGCAGGTTGTTGCGCACGACTTCATTGACGCCGCGGGCAGAACCAGCCGGCCGGGACCGGGTGAATTCCCCGCCGACGTAGACGGTGTCCCCCACAATCAGCTGCGCCCAGACCACGCCGTTGATCTGCGTGGTCGGCAGCGAATCGGCAGAAACCGTCACCGGAGTGGCGGCATCGGCCGGGGCAGAATCGGCCAGCGCAACCGAGGGGGCGCTGAGAACCGCGGCGACCACGGCCACGACCGTGGCGAGCCCGACCCAGCCCGCCCGTGCCAAACGGGCCAGGCGCGGGCTGGGATTGTCCGCAACAGAACGGCGCGGAAGAACGAACACGGGAGTAGCCACCAGGAGGCCTCACTTAGGGTTTGGACCGCAGCCTTCGAGTAGCTACCGCACTAATTCGCAGTATATTGAATCTTTGTCATTTATAACTGCCCCCCTTACGGGGCGAGCCGTCGCGCTCAGCTGCGCTTGTACTCGTGATAGACCGATCCGACCGAACCGCTCAGCATGCCGGCTCCGCGGGCGGCGGTTCGTAATCCTCTGGCGCGCTGCGGCAGCTGCCCGACGATCAAACCGGCCAGGTAGCGGGCAAGCCCGCCCAACACCCGTACCGTTCCACGAACGAGCAGGGTGAACCGAACCAGCATCCGCTCGCCATTCTCGGTGTCGTCCAGGTTGATTCGACTCCAGGTGTTGCCCATGCGGAAAGCGCGTTGCAGCACCCATTCGTGGGTGAGCCGGTCGGCCGGAACCACGTCGATGACAACGGCCTCGTCGCACCAGATCATCTGCCCTCCCCGTCGGTGCAGCTGCCGGGTGAACAGCGAATCGGAGCCGCCGGAAAGTCCGAACCGTTCGTCGAAACGCAGACCCAGACGGCGCACCTCCACGAGGTCGAGCAGCAGGTTGTTGGTGGCGGCGAGCGAAACCGAAGTGCCAGTGGCGAATCGCCGACGTTCGAAGAAGCCGCCGCCGCGAATCCACGGGTCAGGCTCGGTATCGTACCGAGAGAGCACCGGACCGACCACGGCGGCCGGGCGAAACGTCGAGTAGGTGTCGAGAAGCTGGGTGAGCCATTTCGCGGTGGGGCGCTCATCGTCGTCAATGAAGACCAGCAGTTGGGCCTTTGCCGCCTCCGTCAATGCCCGGTTGCGAGCCGACGCGATACCGGGATTTGGTTCGTGCACGTAGCGTACCGGCACCGGACTGTCCGAGGTGTTGGCCGCAGCCACCTGGTCGCGGGCTCCCCCCTGAGGATCGTTGTCGACGACCAGAATTTCGACCGGCCCAGGAACGGTACCGGCTTGTTCGAGAAGTTCAGGCAACAGCTCCTCAAGGTCTTGGGGGCGGCAGTAGGTGAGGACCGAAATCACCACCCGGATCGCGGTATTTGGATACCCGCTATTCATGACTTCCCCCAATTTCAGCACTGCGCCGATCCGAATCCTTCACGAACACCGTTCTCCATCCGTACACTTTCTTCACTCCCGCCCGTCTCGGCGACGGTCAGTTCATGCGCGTGACGACTAGATCGTCGAAGGCCGCCGTAACCGGCGTCACCGTGGCCGTCGACCCGAGGTAGAACGCCAGACCGACGGAACCCGCTGCCTGCATCGCGGCCGTGGCATCAGTGGTGCTGAGTTGCCAGGCCGCCGGTTCCGTACCGCCGGCACTCCAAACTTTGGCCCGAATCGTCGTCGGCGCGGTGCCGAAGACCTGAATTCGGAGTCGAAGTTGTGATCCTGTGGTGTAAGTCAGGCCCGAAATGTTCTGCACGGTCAAGGTTGTTGCCCCGCGCATCAGCTGCAACTGCACGACGCCGGTCGCCAAGACCTTGGCCCTGGCTCGGTAGTCATCCGTTCCGACGCGTCGGCCGATGACCGATGCGTACGCTCCCGACCCGGTGGCGTCCTGTTGCAGGGCAACCGAAACACTGACGTCAGTGTCAGCCGATGAGACACCGGACAGGTACCCATTGAGCGTGGCCCCGGCCGCGGACTTGAACCGCCCCGAACCGGAGCTGACGGAATAGTTCGCCGACGATCCGGTCGTGGTCCAGACCCCACCGCTGTCGGCGGTGCCGAGCCCGCTACTAAGAACTCGGGAAAACGCGTCAGTCGCCAGGGGAAGGTTCGGGTCGACGTTGGGAACGAGCACATCCTGCGTCGTCGACCCTGTTGCGGCAGAGCTGTCGGTCACCGTGAGGGAGACTTGATAGTTGCCCGCCACGGTGTAGCTGTGCGTGGCCGTGATCCCGGTCGAGTTCGTGCCGTCGCCCCACGACCAGGCGTAACCGGTGGTGACTCCATCAGGGTCGGTTGAAGCGGATGCATCCACCGAGATTGCCAGTGGCGCAGTCCGGTAGCTGAATGCGGCCGTCGGCGGCACGTTTGCCGGCGGATCGTTGGCGACCACCGACCGGCTCGTGCTGGCAGTGCTTCCCGCGTTGTCGGTCACCGTGAGGGTAACCGTGTACGAGCCAGCAGTATCATAGCTGTGCGCCGCAGTGATTCCGGTCGCGTTGGTTCCGTCCCCGAAATTCCAGCTATAGCCCGTGATGGTGCCGTCGGAATCCGTTGATCCGGCGCCGTCCACGGTGAGTGCCAGGTTGTTGATGGCGGCGGTGAACGCAGCCTCTGGCACCATATTTGCCGGCGGACCGGATCGCCCGATGTTGTAGTGATTCGCTACGGATGCCGCCCCGAGCGCTGCTGGATACACGGCCACTTCGTCGATGTCAGCGGCGATATAGTCACTCAGAGGTCGGCTGGTCCAGCCACTCAGATTGTCACCGCCGATGCGCCAATAGCCCTGGATCGGAGCAGCCGATGTCGTGTCGGTGCGTTGGGCGACGAGCACCCCATCGATGTACAGGGACATCCCATTGACGCCGACGCTGGCCACGATGTGGTGCCACTGCCCGTCGTTGTAGGAAGAGGTCGTATTGACTGTGCGCAGGGTGCCCGGCTTGACACCGAACCAGATGCGACCGAAGTTGTCCATGTAGACGTGACGGTCATAGGCGGTGGAATTCCCCGTCGTGCTGCTGCCAAGTCCGATGATCTTGCCGCCACGTCTGGTCGTCGTCTTGACCCAGGACTCGACGCTGAATGCGTCCCGCGGCGTTTCAAACGCACTCGATGCCGCGAACCCGGTGGTGGTGCCGCTGAACCGCGACGCGGAGCCGGAGTTACCGGCGAGGGCACCGGTGACGTCCCGAGTCACACCGGTGCCGGTCTGGGCGTTTGCGGCCGAGGCCCAGTCGAAGGCCGTCGTTCCGCTCGGTTCGCCGAGGGGCCAGTAGGACGTCGGCGAGTCGGCGCGCACTGCGGACGCATAGGCGCTGTACTCACCAGTCGCAGAGACGGTCACGGATGCCGGACCTCCGGTGCGAACGTTTCCGAAGGGGTCACTCACCCTGACTTGGTAGGAATAGGTCTGGCCGGGGGTGAGCCCGGTATCGGTCCATCCCATGCTCGGGCGGGACCAGTCCACGGACAGCCCAGAAATCGTTCCGACCGAGACTCCATCGCGCAACACCTCATAGTTGAGTCGCTCGTTGTCACGGTCGTAGGCGGACTTCCAGGCGACGCGCACGGTTCCGCTCGACAGCGACTGAACGTCGGGCACGAAGGCCGAGGCGACAAAGGCCGCATTGGCCACCCGCGGACCCTCTTTGTTCGGCGCGCTTGCAGCGGTGGCGAATCGGGCCAGGCCCTGTTGTCCCTTGTTGTTGACGTTGGTGAATTCACCCCCGTACAGCAGGTATTGACTGTTGGTGACAACGTTCCAGGGCCCCTGCCCCTGCCCGGTATAGGTGCCGGTGTTGATCTCGGGATAGTAGCTCAGCAGTCTCGGGCGCGGTTTTCCGACGAAGTTGTCATAGCTGCCCACGGCATTCGGCGTGAGCAAACCGGTCGTCGCCATGGTGAAAGCCAGGGTGCGGTGGTAGGTGCGCGGCGCGGTCTCGACCGGCCCGCCCATATTGCCGCAATAGTGGGCGTGACCGGTGGTGTATACAACGTTTTGGGTGAGTGCGGCGGAGTAGGTGTCGCCGTGGCAATCTTCCATCCAAATGATGGAACCGTTCGACCAGTCAGCCCGGAAGGTGCCTTCGAAGTTGGCGCCGGCCCCGTAGTCATAGCCCGTGCCGAACACGCCATCGGTCGAAGACGTCAGGCTCGTGAACCCCCCGTTGAGCCCGCCGTTGCGCAGCAGGGAGTTGACCGCCCAGGGCAGGGAGTCGCCCGTGACGGCGTCGAGGGCTGCCATTCCATAGCCGGGATTCACGCCACCGTTGTACGAGGTGAACGCTCCGCCAATGATTACCTTGGTGCCATCGGGCGAGACGGTGAGCGCGTTGACTGCGCCGCCGTCTGGGGTTCCAGCCCAGGCTTTCAGCGCGCCGTTGGACGCGTCGAAGGACGCGATCTGACTGCGTGCCTGCCCGCCAGCCGTCGTGAAGGTTCCGCCGGCGTAGACCGTGCTTCCAGAAATACCGAGCGCCTTGACCTGGGCGTTCAGCACCGGAGCAAACGACGGTACGAGCTCCCCGGTGCCGGCGTCAAAAGCCGCCAGTCGATACCGGGCAACACCACTCATGCTGGTGAACGAGCCACCGACAAAGATGCGGGTACCGTCAGCGGAGGCGACGAGTGCTCGCACGGCACCATTGGGGTTGGGGCTGAAGGTCGGAATCAGCACCCCCGTCGTCAAGTTGTAGGCGAGCAGGTTGGTGCGCACTACCTCGTTCACGCCAACGCCGGAACCAGCTGGGCGGGCCTTGGTGAATTCACCCCCCACGTAGACGGTGTTACCCACGATCAACTGCGTCCACACCACACCGTTGATCTGCGCGGTCGGCAGGGAATCTGCGGCCATGGTCACCGGGGTGGTCGAATCAACCGGCGCGGTGTCCGCGACCGCCTGAAGTGGCACCGTGAGGGTGGCGGCGACCACCGCGAGTGCGGTCATCATGCCGAAGACGCCAGCGCGTGCTGATCGTTCGCGAATCAAACTTGGACGTGCGCGATTCGTGCGAGACGCGAACAAAGATCCCACGGAGTTTCCTTACTCGGAGGAGGAGCGGGGCCGTCGGGTGGCCATCGCATTCAACGGAGTCTAGTGAGGTTTTCTCAGTCTGGAATACCCCCGATGGGGGGCAGTCGACCTCGAGGATCGGTTATTTCGGCGCCGGGCCCTCAAACAGCACGATCGGCACACCGGCCGAGTAGTCAACGGCAATCTGCACACGGTCACGACCATCGTCGGGGACGTTGAAAATGAACACCCCGCGCGCCGCACCTCCCGCGGAGACCGCATCGGGGAGCGGAACTCCTCCGGGGGCAGCGAGCTCAGTCGCTGGCGACTGCTCCCCCCCGTAGTAGAAGTTGACCACCGTCGACGTCAACGACACCGACACCGCAGTGTCGTTGCGAACGGTTACGGCGAATCGGAGTGAGGGCCCGGCAACTTCGCCCGGACCGCGTGCCTCGCCGGCGACGGACTCAAGTTCGCTGATGCTGAAGACGACACCGGGTACAGCTGCCGCCGGATCCGCCAGCGGAACAGGGGCCTGAACCTGGGGTGGAGCGAGTTCGGTGGACGGAACGCCGATTCCGGCCGCCGGGTCCGGAGCGCTCGGCACGGGGGGCGCCGGCGTGGGACTCTTCGTCGGTGCCGGTGTGGGAGAAGCAGTCCGCGACGGCGATGGACTCGTCGCTGACGGCATCGAGACGCCGTCGTCCGAATCGGCGCGTTGCGACGCCCAGGAATTAGCGACGAGCACTATGACCACGAGCAGGACCAGCACACCGCACCCAAAGATCCACCACAATCTGCGCCGCCGGCTCGTGCTGCCAGTGCTGTCGTCGACGGGGTGTTGCACTGCCATGTTCAAACTCCAGAGTGGGGGCCCGATCGAAAAACGAATCGGGCGTGAGACGTCGTGCAGCCATCTATACACGCTCAGGCCCCTCATTCCTAGGGGGCAGGTGAACCCCGTCTGGGGCACACGCCGCTACCTGTACAGTGTGTGAAAACTGCCCACTATTGATAAGGCCCAGACATGCGCATCGCCATTCTGCACGGGAGCAACGACACCTACGGGGCCACCCGAGTGCTCATTCAAGAAATCTCCTGCCTGGTCAATGTCGGGCACACCGTGGTCGTAGTCGTGCCGCAGACCGGACCGCTCGCCCACGAAATCAGCCAGGCCGGCCTGGAGGCGACCGTAATCGTTGACCCGGGCCTGGCCGTGCTGAGGCGTAGCAATATCTCCGACCTCCTGCACCCAATTCGGTTGCGGCCGGAAGTCGTTGACGCTGATCTCGTCGTCATCTGGACGCTCGCCCTCGCCGTCTATATCCCCCTACTTCGCGCAAAGCGGAAGAATTTCTATGTCTCGGTGCACGAGCTCTTGCTCAGTCGCGTCGGCAACCTCCTTGTGCGGGCACTTCTGGCACCCGGCCGTTTTCCGATCTGCGCCTGCAGCGAAGCGACCGCAACGTGGCTTGAGCGCAATGGGGTCGCCCGTTCGCGCCTCACCGTTACGTCGCCCGTGTTCGAACCGGTGACAACGGTCGAAGCGCAGGCACCACATGACCCGCTCACGATCGCCGTCGTTGGACGAGTCAACGGCCACAAGGGGCACCTTGAGGTGGTGCGCGCGCTGCAGTCGCTCAGCCCCGAAACACGGCCGGCTTGCCCTCCTTTCAGTGCCTCGTGGCGCCTGTTACTGTTCGGTGCACCGTTTCCTGGGCAGGAAGCGGCTCTGGACGCCGTGCTGGATCTGATTGCGGGAGACGCACGCATCGAGTATCGGGGCGAGGCAGCATCCGTCGCAGCGATCGCCGGAGAAATCGATGCTGTCGCCTGCTTTCCGTCGACTCCGGAGCCGTTTGGCCTCGTCCCCGTTGAAGCGTGGCGGGTGGGAGTGCGCGCCATCGGCTTCGCTGACGGAGGCGCCGGGGAGGTTCTGCCCATTGTCGGCGGTATCGGTGTCGCCCGCAGCGGCGCCCCGGTGTCCGACATTGTGTCGGCACTGGAGCGACTGGAGCAGTCCATCCGAGCGAGGACCACCCTCCCGACGCCGTCGACGGTCAACCCCAAGTTCTCTCTGGAACGGCGACTTATGCTTCTGACCCGGGTCGTGACCCAGGCTGGCGTTCGATCGAACCAACGAACAGCGCGCGCGAACTAGCCCTGCCTGTGTTTCGGCGCCTGCACCACCTCCAGATCGAGATCCAGGTCAGGCTCCAGCACTATCTGCTTGTCGGGAACGACCTTCGGAGCAGGCTCCGCCTCAGGAACGGGAACAGGAACAGGAACAGGAACAGGAACAGGAACAGCCTTCGGATCAACCACTTCCGGTGCCGGCACTAGGTTCAGATCAGCGGCGATTTCCTTGTCGGTCACTGGGGTTGGGCTCGGTGTCTCCGTGAGTGCGACGGCGCCAGCGGCCTTCACGCTCGCGGCGGCGCCAGTGACGGTGTTGCCGAAGGGATCAGTCACCCGAATCTGGTACGAATAGGTTGTACCTCCGGTACGGCCCGTATCGGTCCACGTGATCGTCGGACGGCTCCAGTCTGAGGAGAGGCCCGTTTGCGTACGCACGACAACGCCGTTTCGCAGCACTTCGTAGCTGAGTAGCTCATTGTCGCGGTCGTAGTTGGAGGTCCAGCTGACTCTGACAGTTCCGGCGCTCGGAGAGGTGAGCGCCGGAGTGAAACTCGCGCCGGATACCCTCGGCCCTTCCTTGTCTGGTGCGATGGCCGACACCGCGAACCGCACGAGACCCTGCTGTTTCTTGTTGTTGACGAGCGTGAACTCGCCGCCGTAGAGCACGTATTGGGAGTTAGCCGTTACATTCCACGGCCCCTGGTTTTGGCCGGTGAAGGATCCGGCATTAATGTCAGGGTAGAAGGTCAGCAGCGACGGGCGGGGGCGTCCCTCGAAGTTGAAGTAGCTACCGCCGGTGCTGTTCCGGGTGATGGTGCCCGTTGCATTCGCCGTGAAGGCCAGAGTGCGGTGATACGATCGTGGACTGGTTTCTGGGAATCCCCCGATGTTTCCGCAGAAATGTGCGTGCGCGGTGGTGTACACGACGTCGCCTGCGGCAGCGGCCGAATACGTGTCACCGTGACAGTCCTCGATCCAGATGATATTGCCGCTGCTCCAACTGGCACGGAAGGTGCCTTCAAACATGGCACCGGCGCCGTAGTCGTACCCGGTGCCGTAAACCCCGCCAGAATCGGACGTGAGCGACAGAATGGAACCATTCACGCCAGCATTCTTAATGAGTTTTCCGATGTTCCAGGACGTTGCGGCGCCCGTGCTCGAGATCGTGGCAGCCATTCCGTACCCCGGCGCGGTCGCGCCGTTGTACGACGTGAACGAACCGCCGATGACCACCCGGTCGCCGTTGGGTGAAATGGTCAGAGCGTTCACAGCACCATCGGGCACGGTACCCTTCCAGGCGCCGAGAGTTGCGGTGAAACCAGTGAACGATGCGATCCTCTGGCGCGACTGCCCGTTGGCCGTTGTGAAACTGCCCCCGGCGTAGATTGTGCTCCCGTTCGCGCCGAGGGCCCGGACAGTGCCGTTTGCCGTTGGCTTCCAATCATTCGCGAGAGCACCGGTGGCGGTGCTGAAGGCCGCCAACCGAGTTCGCGTCTCGGCACCGACCTTGGTGAAGGCGCCGCCGATATATACGCGGGACCCATCCGGTGCCGCGGTGATCGCTCTCACCGCGCCGTTGACGCTGGGGTTGAACGAGGTCATGACACCGGTCGACAAGTCGTACGCGAGCAGATTGTTGCGCGATACCTCACTCGTTCCCGCGGAGGCTCCGGCGGGGCGCGCACGCGTGAACTCACCGCCGACGTAGACGGTGTTTCCGACAATCAATTGCGTCCACACCACACCGTTGATCTGGGCTGTGGGCAGCGCATCGGCAGCGACGGTTCTAGGGATGGAAGCGCTCGGGGGGGCCGTGTCCGCTTGCGCGGTGCCGGTACCAAAAAAAATCGTCGCCAGCAGGGCTGCTGTAGCGATCGTTGCTATTGCCGGAGAGCGCCAGGGCCGCGCCATAAGAGAACCTCAACTTCAACTTGCACGGTGGCCGTCGAGCAGCCCCGTGGTGCAGTGATCATACTTGAGTTCCAGATTCTTGGGCTTACACCACAAGAAATCTCTGCCTTTGCGAAAATTGGACTTGCCGCCGCGCGTGTAGTCGAACGCCGCGTCGTTCCCCCTCGCCCCTAGTCAGGCAGCCGGATAAAGGTTAGGATTTCTCACTACCTCTCTTACCCGAATCCTGTTGAAGCTCACGCTGCAGCCTGAGAGAAATCTGAGCATTCAGTGACCCCTAAGCACCCAAATCACACCCCCCTGGCTCCATCGAACCCGAATATTTCACACGAGATCGTCCCCGGCCGCCCCGACGTGGGGAATCTTGCTGGCGATCAGCTCCCTGGGCGGCTCACGGCCCGACAGAACGGCCTGCGGATCGGTTACGCGGCTGGCGGCTTTGATCTCTTTCACGTCGGACATCTCAATATCCTCAAGCACGCAAGGAGCCAGTGTGACTACTTGATCGCCGGCGTGGTTTCGGATGAAATGCTTCAGCTAACCAAGGGCGTGTCTCCGGTCGTGCCGCTCGTCGAGCGCCTCGAGATCGTGGGGCACATTTCCTTCGTCGATGAGGCAGTCGCCGAGGTCGTCGAGGACAAATTGGAAACGTGGCGCGAGCTGGACTTTGATGTGTTTTTCAAGGGCGATGACTGGCGCGGCACACCGCGAGGGGTTCGCCTTGAGCACGAGTTCGCCGAGGTCGGAGTCGATGTCGTGTACTTTCCGTATACGGTCAACACGTCGAGCACGATACTGCGCCGCGCACTTGACGCGCTCACTCGCCCTGAGGCAGCCTCGCTCTGGCAGCAGCCACGGACCAGTACCTCCTAACGCAACCAGCCGAACCACAACGGGAGCGGATTCCTCGATGAGGGGCCCGCTCCTGTTGTGTGCGCTGCCCAAGGGAATCAGCCGGTCACCCCGGGTGCACCTCGACGGGCATGTCATCCGGGGCGTAGTAGTTGCGGGCCATGGAAACCTTTGTTGATGATGGCGCAATCACGGCGCAATCGTCGACTCGCGTGTTTCGGCCAAACGAGTTGTCAGAGATGACAACCCCCTTGATCGGCCCAAAGTCCTTCTCGGCCAGGTTGATGGAACACTTTCCGCCGTCTGCAATGTTGTTCGTGAAGGTCAGGTTCGAAACGTTACCGCGATCCTGGGTGACCTGCACCGTGGCATTCCACGCGCCGCTAAACCTGTTGCCGTCGATTCGTATATTTGAACCTTCCTGGATTTGAATCGAATCGTCGTGGCTCGGAGTTCCACCCTGATTGGGATCCCGCTCGAAATGAAGATTGTCGTGCAGCCACGAATCTGAGATATCGACGTTGCCTCCCGTCAAATGGATTCCGTCCACCACGCCATGAATATTCAAGCGCGTGGCCGCAAAGTTGTAACCGTAGATCCCCTGAACGTCTGGTGACGGCGAGGAGGGGAACAGCTCCGTGTCGATGATCTTCAGATTGGCGTACCCTCCCAGGTTGTCGATCAGGGCCATGGGACCGTTCAGATTGCGACCGCGCACGATGGAATCTTTGATAGTCACGTTGGGCGCTTCGATCGTGATCATGCCCCGAACGTCAAGGCCGCTGATCACCGTGCCCGGCGTCGTGATGCGCAGGTCGCCGTCGTGCACGGTGAGGTCGGGACCGGCGGGGACGCCCGTATTGGTGGGTCCCGGTGTGCCGGAGTCCGCGACGATGGGGGTCGGAATTGGGGCGGGGACCGGCACGGGCGCGAGAACAGGAACCGGGACCGGAACGACGATCGGGGCCGGAACCGGATTGGGAAGGGGAACCGGTTCGGGAGCCGGGGTCGGTACCGGCGTTGGAGCGAGTGTCGGGTCGGCGGGCGCCGGTCGGACCGGCGGGAACAGCCGCCCGATCAGACGGCGCCACTCCCCGCGGTCCAACCCGGAGGCGGAGGAGACGACGGGGACGATGGTTGTGCGCGCGTCCGAGGCGAACGGGTCGGCATCGCTTTCAGCGGCCTGTGTGGCAGCCACGGCACTGCGGCTGTTCGACGCGATGTCGTTTTCTGCGTGGGAAGACCCGGCAGGGTGCGCCTGGCCCAAACCGAGTGCAACACCGGTGAGACCGATGACGACAGCGGCCGTTAGGGAGGCTCCGGCCAGTCTGGAGGCGAAACGACGCTTCTTGCTGATCGTAGTGATAGCTTTTTCGGCGGGTAAGCCTGTGGACAATTTCGAATTGATTACCATGGGGTTGTTTTTTTCGTGTCCGGCACACGCTTCGGGGCGTGCTGTGCGGGGCCGCCGTAGGGGCAGCCGATCGGGAGCATTCCGTATCAGTCATAACGGTCAAACGGAATGGTGGATAGGCCCATATCGGGCGCAACTTCAGGGCCGTTCGCGGGTCACAATTCCCTGCTCACTATCCAGTGTGCACCGAGACAATCTTGCTGTCGGGTGTGTAGTAGTTGCGCGCCGTGGAAATTTTGGTTGTTGAGGGTGAGATGATGGCACAATTCACAACCCTGGTGTTGCGGCCGAATTTATTGTCAGTGATGACCGCGCCGTAGATCGGGCCGTAGGTTTTTTGCGCGATGTTGATCGTGCATTTTCCGCCGTCGGCGTTGTTGTTGGTGAACGTGAAATTGGAGACATCACCTCTGTCCTGGGTGATCTGGACTCCCGCGCTGTGCGCGCCGCTGATCGTGTTTCCGATCACCCGGATGTTGGAGCCTTTTTGAATCTGAATCGAGTCGTCGTGGCTGGCCGACCCACCTTGATTCGGGTCGTTCGTGTAGTGCAAATTGCTATGCAGCCACGATTGTTGGATTGTGACGTTGCTTCCGGTGATGTGTACGGCATCGATCACGCCGTGTATTTCCACTCGCGTTGCCGTGAAGTTATAGCCGTAGATGCCGTTCACGTCGGGAGAAGGGTTGGACGGGTACAACTCGGTATCGGTGATCTTCAATCCCGAGAATCCACCGAGGTTATTGATTAGGGCGCCGGGAGCATTCATGGTGCGACCTCGAACGATTGAGTTCTTGATTGTGACGTTGGCCGCTTGAATCTTGACCAGGCCGCGTATGTCGAGACCGCTCACGATAGTGCCGGCCTTGGTAATCGTCAGGTCGCCCGAATGCACCGTGAGGGCTGTGCCCGATGGGACCCCCGTTGTGGTCGCGCCCGCCGTCGCGGTGCGGAAGTGTACAGCGGTCACCGCCTGCGCTGGGCTCACGATCCCGGTCAAGGCAAAGGCGGTAGCGGCAATGGCCGAGGCGCCGACAAGAAACCTGCTGCGAACAAAAATGCGGGGGTGTCGTTGGTGCTGGTTAGGTGTTGAGTTGGTGTGGCTAGGACGATGCGAGCGCGTTGTGCGATTTGGCATTAAGTCATTTCGTGTCGTGCACGTTCGGGAATGCGCGTGAAGCAACCGTAGGGAGTCACCGATAGTTATTAGAGTGTTACCCAATAGTGATAATTCGTCAACCTTTCTCGCTGGGCCCACCGTGACGTAGATGCTTCGAGCACGAGATTTGGCTACTAAGCGGATGCTTCGGCTTGCTCAGCCCGCTGAGCCACGGCCGATGTGTCTACCCAGGAGGCAACGGGCACGGTGAAGATTCCCGGCACGGCTGCCAGCCTCCGGTACGCGGCCAACGCAAACATGATCGCAAAGCTGCACAGCAACACAGGAAGGGCCGTAGCCGCCACCGTCGGCAGGCTCACGCCGGTCGCCATCAGGACTGCCGCGAGGGCCGTCATGGGAAAAGTGTGGACCAGATATATCGGCAGAGTTTGGGTTCCGAGCACGCGGAGAAAATCGAACCCGGGCGCGCGGGCCACGACGACAGCCACGCTGACTCCGACCAGGACGGCGAGAATGCTCACGAACAGCAGGACGAACGGCACGCGCGTCAGGGACAGCTTGACCATGATGAGCACGATGCCGAGGTAGACCCCGCACACCACGGCCATGTGCCACCAGCGAATGTGCGGCACCATCCGACGCACACGGGGGCCCAGCCAGATCGCCGCCAGAAAGAAGACCAGATAGCGACCCATCTTGTCCCACGGCGTGTCCGTGTGCAGAATTTGCGAGCCGAACAACACCGCGAGGACGCCAGTGACGGCAACCGGAATGAGCGGATTCCACCGCCGGGTCAGCCACGCCACGGTCAAGAAGATGGGCAAAGCGTAGATGAACCAGAGGTTCGAACTGGGGCGAATGAACAGCGTGACCAGGTTGGTCCAGCTGGCATTGGGCCCGTCGGGGCTGATCGGCGGCAGGGCGAGCAGGAACAGGGTTTGGGCGGCCACCCAGACCGCGTAGAGATACAGCAGCAGCGACATCCGTTTTCGAAAGAGCTGCCAATAGGGCAGCCGAATGGCTGTGGCCGCGAGAATGCCGGACATGAAGAAGAACAGCGGCATGCGAAAGGTGTCGAGCAGGGGATTGAGGGGTGCCATTGCGCCGGCCAGGCCGACCCCGTCGAGGTACATGACCGCGTGGTAGAGCACGACCAGGGTGATCGCGACCCCTTTCGCCACGTCGATCCAGGCTTCACGGGGCCGGCCGGAAACGGCGACGGATGCCGAGTCAGTCACGCGGCAACGATTCCTTCGACCTGATAAACCGACGCAGCCCTGCCCACTGTCGATCGCGGAGTTTCGGCGTCAGTGAGTCCTTGGGAATCAGCACCAATGCCAGCACCAGGATGAGCAGTCGCGCGGCGGTGTACAGCGGGCCGAAGAAGAATACCCAGACGGTGTTCACCACGAGGAAAAGGAGAATTCCGCTGGCCCGGTTCACGGCCACCGCCGCTCCGACGCCCCGCAGGACCAGAAACAGGATGACACCGGCCAGTACCAGCCCGGGGATGCCGAATCGTGCCCACAGATCGCCGAGGACCGAATGAAGTTCGATATTGCCACCGAACATGTAGTTCTCAACGTAGCCGTTGTCGGGGGCGTAGTTAATAGACGCCATTCCCGTCTTGGCTGCGAGCACGTCGGTCGGGTTCAGTAGCGTACCGGCCCCGAATCCGTAGGGTTGATGCGCCATGAGGGAAGCCGTGGCGGCCAGTTCCGGTCTCCCGCCCAGGATGAGTGATCCGGCCGTGTTGAGCTGGTCGACGGTCCGAAGGCGGGTGGCTTCGCCGAACAGTCCTGCAACGATGGCCGATTGTCCCAGGTTGTACACCACGATCGCGAGCACGCCAATGGCTACCACGACCCCGGCTCCGGACCGGGATCGCAGGAAGCGACGTCGACTGGTTGGGCGCATCTGCCAGGCGACGAGTATGGCGGTCAGCAGCAGAATCGCGAATGAGGAACGAGCATCGGTGAGCATCGATAAACCGGTGAGACCGAGCACGGCCAGAAGGTCGAACCACCGGCGATTGAGAATGTGTGCGACGGCGAGGATGACCACTGTGAGGGCGAAGGAGAATCCGAAGCGCCACGGATTGTCAAAAAAGCGTTCGTTGTCGGTGGTGACTCCCGAGAGGAGACCGAGCCCAAACCACAGGGCCACCCAGGGGTCTGGCAACACGCTGCGCGCCCAGAGCAGGAAACCGAAGGAGAACAGGATGCCCACCAGGCCGATCGAATTTCCGGCCAGCTCGCCCGGTGCGATGACATGGGTCGGAGCGGCGAGTGCGGACAGCCAGATTCCAGAGCCGACCGCGACCAGGCCGACCAGCATGAGAGTCAGCGCGCCCCGATACCGACCAAGCATCGGCAGCCAGAGCGGAATGAGTGCTGCGGCAGCGAGGTAGCCCACGGTGATGCCGAGCGGTAGGTCCAAGCGCAACCCGATCAAAAACACGACGATGACGGCGAGAATCTTGCTTGAGCGTGGCACCACTGGTGCAGGCAGCTGACTGGAGCCGGGAGGAAAATCAGGAGGGAACGGCTCCCGTAGTGACTTCTTCGCTGCCAAGCGCTGTGGTGTCACCGGCTGTTTGGTCGTCTCGCACATGTAGGTCTTCGGGCCCCGCACCGGGCCGCGCCCGAAACAATTCGGGTATTGTCTCTGCCGCGCGACCGCATCGGCACAACAGTAGGTCCATGTGGGCGCGGGATCAAGGTCAGCGCCGAGCGGATTCGCCCATTTGATCCCCCCGATCGGGGGTCACCTCCCGCTGTCATGCTGCGTGTACAGTGGCGTTTCAGCTTGATCCAGCCTCTGACCCAACGGGAGCCACCGCCTTGCTCGAGGACGCCTCACCCGCAGCTCCGCCACAACGCAAGGCCGGCCTGCTCCCCAATCGGACGGGCACCGTTTCGCGCAATATGACGGTCGCGTTGCTAGGCAACGCTTTTCCACCGCTCGTCGCACTCTTCTCCGGCCCCATTCTGGCGCAGGCACTCGGAGTGGACGGCCGCGGTGCCGTGGCTGCTGCGACAGCGCCGCTGGCGCTGTTCGTCACCCTCGCCACTTTTGGAATTCCGGAAGCCGTCACCTGGGCGATCGCCCGCAAGCCGGCCTCGGCGCGAAACGCAGCAGGTCGCGGCATGCTCATTCTGCTCGTCGCCGGACTATTCGCTACCGCCGCCATTGTCTTCTCGCCGCCCCTTTTGAGCGGCGGTGACCCGGATGTCCAAAGTCTGATCGTGGTGGCCAGTTTGGCCATCGTGCCGAATCTTCTCGTGGGGATTCTGCGCGGAGTTGCTTCGGCCACAAACAGCTGGCGGCTCGTGTCCGTGGAGCGAATCCTTTCGTCGACTCTGCGCCTCGCAGTGCTCATCCCGTTCTGGCTCACGGGGACGCTCACCCCGCTCGTGGCCACCGTCACTGTTGCAGCCATGCCGGTGGTGGGCGCCTTTGTCTATATCGGGCGGATGCGCAGCCTTGACCCGAGGGCCCTCCAGGTTCCGCCCGAGGCTCGCATGCTCGGTCTCCTCAGTTACGGGAGCCGAATGTGGGTGGGTTCGCTGTCTGGCGTGCTGCTCACCCGTCTCGATCAGGTGCTCATGACGCCGCTCGCCGGTACGCACCAGCTCGGGCTCTACGTCGTGGCAGTGAGCATCAGCGAGCTGCCGCTGATCATTCACCACGCGGTACGTGACGTGTCGTTCGTCAACGAAGCAGCTGAGTCCGTCGATGACCGGCTCAGTTCGTCTGCCCGAATCTCGACGGCGCTGTCGGCGTTCGCCGCGCTCGTACTCGGAGTTTCCATGCTGTGGTGGCTGCCGTTTCTGTTCGGAGAAGGTTTTCGCGAATCGATCCCGATTGCCGCAGTGCTCCTCGTGGCGGTCGTGCTCCTCACGCCGGGCTCCATTGCCGGCGCCGGCCTCAGCGCGCGTGGTCGCCCCGGGTTGCGCAGCCTCGCACTCACCATTTCCTGCGTCATCAATGTCGCGTTGCTCATTGTTCTCGCGCCGCTGCTGGGCGCGATGGGTGCGGCGCTCACGACACTCGCCGGAAACGTCATCACGAGCAACCTGAACCTGTTGTTCCTGTCGAGGGTGTTCGGGATCGGCGTGCTGCAGTTCTATGGACTGCGCCGCTCGGACATTGCCACCATCGGTCGCTACGGCAAGCGGATGCTGCGCCGCAAGACGCGCTGACCGGCATCCGCTTGACTGCTAGTCGCGCACACGTTTGGCAGCGCGTAATTTTGTCAGTCCCTGAGCGCCAAGCAGAATCTTGCGGCCATCTCTGAGGCCGCGGGCGGCCGAGGCCAACGGCCGCAGAGAGCTCAGGAACTGACGACGCCCGCCCTGCAGCAGAATTTCCCAGGCGACCCGGGTGCTGTGACGCCGCCACCGTGCGGCATCCTCAGTCGTCAGGTTGCGTGCGGCAAACAGCATCCGATTACGCACGTTGAAATAGTAATAGGCGTTTGATTTGCCCTGCGCTGTACGCTCGATTCCGGCTCCCTGGGTACCGCCCTCCGCATGCACCGCCACCGCCTCGGCGCACACCCGCACGTCACCGCCGGCCTGCAGCACCCGCCAGGACAGGTCGACGTCCTCCCAATACAGAAAATACTCCGTGCCAAACCCGCCGACCCGACTCCAGAGCGCGGCACTGACCAGCAAGCAGGCCCCGCTCAACCACGGCGTGACCCGCGCGTCGGGGTGGCTCGCCCGGTGCCGCAGGGCGCGGATCCGGCCGTCATTGAGATCGAGGTCGCAACCGTCGAACCACACGGATCCGTCTGGCCGCAGGATTCGCGGGGCAACGAGGGTGAGCGGATGCGCCAGGGCCTCCGCCAGCAGAACCCCCACCTGGTCAGCAGCAATTTCGGCGTCGGGGTTGAGTAGCAGGAACGCGGTGCGACCGAGCTCGAGTGCCCGTTCCACGCCGCGGTTCATGCCCCCGCCGAAACCGTCGTTCGCGTCGGACAGCACGACAGCCCAGCCTTCGCGCTGACCCATTTCGACCAGGCGTTCCCTCTCCCGCGGATGGGTGAAGTTGTCGACCACCACAATCTGCGCGGCGGGCACTGACCGAGCAAGGGGGACCAGATTGCTCTCCAGGAGCGCGCAGGACGCGAAGTTCACCACCACAATGGCGAGCGTGTCGAATGCCGGGACGGTCATCCGCTCAGTGTTGCAGATGCGGGAGATGCGGGCCGACTGGAATCGGGAGCTGTTTCGTCAAACTGACGAAAATTCGACTTGGAGGCCGGTGGGGCAATAGAGTGTGTCCGCGCGGCGCTGTGGGCGCCTTAGGCGCCGCCGACGAGAGGGTGGTCGTGACACGACTGACCGTGCTCCAATCATTTCCGACCCCCCGACCGACCACCAACCCGTACTTGTCCATGCTCGGCAATGCCTTGCGAGACGCGCCGGAGGTGACGGTGTTGAACTTTCGATGGCGCACCGCGCTGGGAGCTCGGTTCGATGTCTTCCATGTGCACTGGCCGGAAATCCTGGTCACCGGCCGAACCCCGGCGCGGCAACTGGCGCGGCAAGCCCTCACCCTCGCCCTGGTCTGCCGACTACGCCTCACTCGCACGCCCATTGTGCGCACCATGCATAATCTGCATCGTCCCGTCGGGCTGTCTCGGCGCCAGGAGGTTCTGCTTACTCTTCTCGATCGACAGACGGCACTGCGGATTCGTCTCAACGAAACGACCGCCGGTGCGACCGGCCTGCGCGCCACCACGATTCGACACGGGCACTACCTGAGTTGGTACGCCAACCATCCGCGCGCACCCATGGTTGAGGGTCGGATCGGATTCGCCGGGTGGATTCGCCGCTACAAGGGGGTGGAGGACCTGGTCAAAGCTTTTCGCCAAACGGATGCGATTTCACACGGACTCACCCTGCGGATCGGCGGTCTGCCCTCGAGCGCCGAGCTCGCCCGGCAGGTGACCGCGCTCGCTGCGGGTGATCCGCGCATCACCATCGATCTCAGGTTCCTGGAAGATCGGAAGTTCGTTGATCTCGTCACGTCAGCGGAGCTGGTGGTTCTGCCGTACCGGTTCATGCATAATTCCGGCGGAGCCCTGGCCGCGCTTTCGCTCGGTCGCGCCATCCTGGTGCCCGACAATGCGACTAACCAACGTCTCGCAGCGGAGGTCGGGCCCGGCTGGGTGTATCGCTACTCCGGAGCGATCAGCGCCACGGCGATCGTGGAGACGATGGCACTGATGCACGCCAACACCGTGCGGGAGCCGCCGAATCTGAATGCCCGTGACTGGGCACGCGCGGGGATCGAGCATGTGGAGGCGTACCGCTTGGCCGTGGCGATGGCGAACCCGACATGACATTCCCCACGAATGCCGATCCGCTGCGCGCGGACCCGGCCCGTCAGGTCGTCACCCTCACCGTGGCCGTGTTGACCTATCTGCGACCGGAGGGGCTGCGTCGTGGCCTGCCGGCCATTGTCGAGCAGGTTCGTGCCATCAACGCCGATCATTCGGTACTCGCGAACATTCTGGTCGTCGACAATGACGCCGACGGCAGCGCCGGAACGTTCGTCGCGACGCTCGATGCAGACCTCGTGCGCTACGTGATCGAGCCGGAACCCGGCATCGCCGCAGCACGCAACCGCGCGCTCGACGAGACCGGCGACTCCGACTTGCTCGTCTATATCGACGATGACGAGCGCCCGACCGCTGACTGGCTGCGTCCCCTCGTCGCCACCTGGCGTTCATCCCGGGCAGCCGCTGTGATGGGACGCATCGTTCCGGAGTTTTCGGGCGATCTCGACCCGTGGGTGGCGGCCGGCAGCTTCTTTCGACGACGGAGCATGACAACCGGCACCGAAATTGAAGTGGCCGCCACCAATAATCTGCTGCTGGACCTGCAGCAGGTGCGCGATCTCGGCTTACGGTTCGACGTGCGTCTGGGACTGTGTGGCGGCGAGGATTCCCTGTTCAGTCATCAACTCACCCGTCGGAAGGCCCGAATCGTGTGGTGCGAAGAGTCGGCAGCGACCGACTTCGTCCCGGTCGAGCGGTCTGGCCGACGGTGGGTGCTCATGCGCACGCTGAGCCACGGCAACACCACGAGCCTCGTGGCCGTATTTCTGGCTGAAACGGGGGCGCAACGGGTGGGGGGTCGCGTGAAACACACGATAGGCGGGCTGACGCGCATCGGCGGCGGCTGCGCGCGCGGAATCTTCGGCCTGGCGACCGGGTCGCTGCGCCACGAAGCGCGCGGTCTCCGCGCGGTGTTCCGCGGAGCGGGAATGGTCGCGGGTGCCTGGGGATTCACCTATCAGGAGTATGCCAGGCCCACCTCGACGGTCCAGGACTGATCACGATGGTAAAAACGGCACCGGGCCAGCGCGGCCCCCAGCTGCGCGACCGGCGACCGGACGGCCTCGGTGCGCGAGCGATGCGTGGTGCAACCGTGGTTCTCGGGGGGCAGGCCGGCAAGGCGATCATCCAGCTGGCCTCCGTCGTGGTCCTGGCGCGCTTGCTCAGCCCCAGCGATTATGGACTCATCGCCATGGTGATCACCGTCGTCGGTGTGGGCGAGCTGCTGCGTGACTTCGGCCTGTCCTCCGCCGCGATCCAGGCGCCGTCGCTGTCGCGGGAGCAGCGGGACAACCTGTGGTGGGTCAACGTGGGTCTGGGAATTGCGCTGGCCGGTCTGGTGTGCGCCGGGTCAGGTGTGCTGGCCGCGGCCTACGGCCAATCGTCGATTGGTCCGATCGCGCAGGCGCTCTCGCTGACCTTTGTGATAAACGGATGCGCAACCCAGTACCGTGCAGACCTCGTTCGCCAGCTTCGGTTCGTCAGGATCTCTGCGATCGACGTGGTGGCGCCGGCGGTGGCGCTGACCCTGGCGATCGGCGCTGCGCTTCTCGGCTGGCACTACTGGGCGATCGTGGTGCAGCAGCTGGCCCAGGCCGGGGTCACGCTGATCCTGCTGGTACTCTCCGCGCGGTGGATTCCGGGCCGGCCCCGCCGGGACGCACCGATCGGTGGGTTCCTTCGCTACGGCTGGAACATGGTGGCCGCCCAACTCGTGGGCTATCTGAGCAACAACGTGGACAATCTGCTGATTGGCCTCCGATTCGGACCGGTCGCGCTTGGCATCTACAGCCGGGCGTTCCAGTTGCTGATGACCGGCGTGAATCAGGTACGCCTTCCCCTGACCACGGTGGCCCTTCCGATCCTCTCGCGGCTCAGCGACGATACGGTCAGGTTCGGCGACTGGCTGTGCCGCGGCCAGCTGATGCTCGGGTACACCCTGGTGGCAGCCCTCGCGGTTGTGGCGAGCGCGGCCGAACCGATCACGGCTGTGTTTCTCGGACCGCAGTGGGCAGCGGCCGCCCCGATTCTGCGGCTGTTGGCCATCGCAGGCATCTTCCAGTCCCTCGCCTTCGTGGGGTATTGGGTGTACCTGTCGCGGGCGCTCACCGCCGACCTGTTTCGATTCTCCCTGCTGGGGGCTTTCATCAAGATCACCTGCGTGGTGGTCGGCTCCACCGGGGGCGTCGTGGGAATCGCCCTCGGCTATGCCATCGCTCCGGCGATCGAGTGGCCGATCTCGTTATGGTGGCTGTCACGCCGCACGAGTATTCCGACCCGGCAGTTATTCGGCGGGGCTTATCGCGTACTCGCCATCGCGAGCATCGCCACGCCCATCGCCTGGTTCGTCGTCGAGTGGGGATCGAGCTGGCCCGCGGTGCCGCAGGTGCTGGCGGCGTTCATCACCGTGGTTGCCACCTACGCACTCGCCGGCCTCCTGGTGCCGCGCATCCGCCGCGACCTGGCTGGCGTGATCGACGCGATGCGCCTCGTACGGGGTCGCGGCGAATCAGCCTGACAGGTGCGCGGCAGACGCCCGGCTAACCAGCGAAGCGGTCCGTCGCCTCGATGATGGCGTCGAGAATTCCGGGCTGGTCAAAGGCGTGACCGGCGTCGGGAATCAGGCGGAAGTCGGCCTCCGGCCAGTTCTTGTGCAGGTCCCACGCGGTGAAGGCTGGAGTACACATGTCGTAGCGGCCCTGCACGATGACGCCGGGGATATCGGCGAGGCGGGAAGCATTGTCGATGAGCTGGTTCGGCGTGAACCAGCCCTTGTTGGCGAAGAAATGGTTCTCGATGCGGGCGAAGGCCACCGCGAACGCCGGGTCCGAGAAGTGCGCGATCTTGTCGGGCTCCTGCAGCAGGGTGATCGTCGACGATTCCCAGGTGGCCCAGGCGACGCCGGCACGTTCGCGCACGAACTGGTCGGGGTCGTGCAGCATCCGGCCGTACGCCTCGATCAGGTGACCGCGTTCATTCTCGGGAACGGGCGCGAGGAAGGATTCCCACAGGTCGGGGTAGATGGCCGCGGCGCCGCCCTCATAAAACCAGTCGAGTTCGACCGGGCGCAGGGTGAAGATGCCACGCACGACGAGTTCGGTGACCTTCTCGGGGTAGGTCTCGGCGTAGGCGAGGGCGAGGGTGCTGCCCCAGGATCCGCCGCAGACCAGCCAACGGTCAATTCCGAGGTACTCGCGCAATCTCTCCAGATCGGCCACGAGGGTCCAGGTGGTGTTGACGCTGAGGTCAACGTCGGGCTCGCTCGCGTGCGGCGTGCTCAGGCCGCAGCCGCGCTGGTCGAACAGGATGATGCGGTACTTCGCCGGGTCGAACACGCGACGTTGGTCAGGGCCGGACGCGCCGCCAGGCCCGCCGTGCAGATAGACCGCCGGCTTGCCGTCTGGATTGCCAGAGGCTTCCCAGTAGATGGTCTGGTTGTCGCCGACATCGAGCATGCCGGTTTCGTAGGGTTCAAGCTCGGGGTAAAAAGTACGCATGCGTCGAGCCTATGCCACGCGCCTGCCGGGTTCAGCGGCCGACCAGGCCCTGTTCGTAGGCCAGAATGACGGCCTGCACCCGGTCACGCAGGCCGAGTTTATGCAGGATTCGGCCGACATGGGTCTTCACGGTCGACTCGGAGAGAAAGAACCGCTCGCCCAGTTCGGGGTTGGAGAGCCCCTCGGCGATGGCGAGGAAGACCTCGGTCTCCCGCTCGGTGAGGGCCGCGAGGGCCTGGGCGGCGCATCCGTTTTCGGCGTCGACGAGTGGCAGCTGGGTGCCGAAGAGGTCAAGCAGCCTCCGCGTCACGCGTGGTGAAACGGATGCCTCCCCCGAGACGACCGTGCGGATGGCGGTGATCAGCTCCCCCGGCTCGGCGTTCTTGAGCAGGAAGCCGCTCGCGCCAGCGCGCAACCCACCAAAGGCGTACTCGTCGAGGTCGAAGGTGGTGAGGATGATGATGCGGGTCTCGGGCTGGACCGCCATGATCTGCCGGGTCGCCTCGATGCCGTCGAGCCCCGGCATGCGCACGTCCATCAAAATGACCTGCGGGCGCGCACTGGCGGCGAGCGCGACTGCCTGCGCGCCGTCGCCCGCTTCCTCGACGACGCTGAAGTCGTCTTCGGCTTCTAGCACCATCCGAAACCCCACGCGCAGGAGCGCCTGGTCGTCGACAAGCATGATGCGGATCGGTGCCGGCAGAATCGTGGCGGTCACGTGTCCTCCGCCACAAACTGGTGGACTTCTTCGTCCAGTGTCATCGTCGCGTGCACGCGCCAGCCGTCACGAACGCCAGCTCCGGCTTCGAAGGTGCCGCCGTAGATGGCGACGCGCTCCTGCATTCCGATCAATCCCCGCCCGAAGGACTGGGTGTTCGGTCGCTCGTGCTGCCGACCGTTGTCGCTGACCGTGACCTCGATGGTGTCCGGCGTCGAGTCCAGCCGCACCACGACCCGAGTGGGCGTATCGGCGTAGCGCAGCACGTTGGTGAGTGATTCCTGCACCAGTCGAAAGATGGTCAGCTGCACGCTCGGGTTGGCGGGATCACGGCCGCTGCGCTCCAGCACGACCGGCAGCCCGGTGGACCGAAAAGACTCGACCAGGTCGGCGAGCTGGTCGATACCCGGTTGTGGGGCGCGCGGTGCCGGCTCGGTGCCGACATCGAGCACCCCGAGCAGCCGCCGCATCTCGGTCATGGATCGGCGACCAGTGGCGGCGACGTCGAGCATGGCCGCCCGGGATCGCTGGATATCCTTGGGCGCGATTGCGTGGGCACCGTCGGCGAGAGCGACCATGACCGACAGGCTGTGCGCGACGACGTCGTGCATCTCGCTCGCGATGCGGGCCCGCTCGGAGATGCGGGACAGCTGCGCCTGCTGGTCGCGCTCACGGGTCAACTGCGCGGCCAGGTCGAGCAACGAGACGACGTACCGTTTGCTGTTTCCCATGTTGATGCCGACCAGGGTGGCGGCGAGCATCATAATGGCCACCTGGATGGCCACCGGTATCCAGCGCACCTCGTCGGGGTTGTCGGTGAGCCACGCTGCCAGCACGGCCAGCAGCACGGATGCCCCATAACCGGCCCACGCGCTCCGCACGTCGGAGTAGACCGCGACCGCATACAGCGCGAGCAACTGTGCGATGAGGTGGACTTCGCCGTAGTCGGCGAAGGTGAGCAGGCTGAGCCAGGTCAGGGCCAACACGAGCCGCGGCATCCGTCGACGGAAGTACAGGGCAACGGCCAGAACGAGCATGATGGCGGCGTTGAGGAGCACCTCACGGACGGGTGCAGGCTCGGCGTCGAACAGGTTGAGCACCAGAACGAGAGCCATCGGCACAGCGTAGATCGCCACGACGAGCGCGTCGGCGAGGTGGGGATGCCTGGTCCAGAACCGGCGCACCGCACCGGGAGGGGTGGGCAGGCGCACATCTCCCCCCGGCGGCGGGAATTGTCCGTTAGACGAGGTGATACAGGTCATCTAATGACTCTAGGTGCCCCAGCTCTCGGGCAGAAAAGCTGCTCCGTCGATGATTCAAGGAGCATCCCGTGGCGAGCGGGGTAAAGCTTTCCTTCATTAGGGCTGCCATTGTGCGCCATTTCGAGCGGATAACAACATGCGCACCGAGCAGATTCATTGAGTCTTGGTCGATGGGATTGGCATGTCCGGGTTGAACGGCACCGCGTGGGCGACCGCTTCAATTTCATATCGACCGACGCACTCACTCGCCATGAAAGAACTATTATCGACGCATATTGGCAGGAAGGTCGGGCCGAGGTACTAGTCCTCGTCTTTCTGAGCTAGTACGCAGGTATGACGCGTCCGATCACGACCTCAATAAGTCTCCTCCTTGAGCCGGATTCGCCCACCGTTTAAACGGGAATAGCCTTGAGTGAATTCACAGACAAGCCCAATTAGAGGCGAGGACTTGTGAAACGACAGAATTAGGGCAGAGTAATGAAAACCAGAGTAAGAGGATCTTGGCAGATACGATTTATCGGGGTCGCAAGCGTTGTAACAGCTAGCCTGCTGACATCAAGTGTGACGTCGACCGCGGCGGCAAGCGCCTCGCCGCAAAGTGCAGGCATCCAGGCATCCAGCGCACAGCTACAGAAAACGATCGCAACGGTTGACAAGACTCTAGGAAAATCGCCAGGTCTAGTTTCGAATGACGCTGAGACGAAGGAGACACGAGTCATTGCCGGTGTAGCCCCCGGCGCCCCGCATATCGAGGCGAGTGGCGACGCCGCCTACGCGATGCTCAGAGCCCTCTCCGCGGATTCCATTGTCAAGCAGTCCGGATCTCAGCAGAGCCTGATCACGGTACTCGAGAAAGGCAACATTGCTGAATTCGAGCTGAGTTTGCCTATCGGTTTTGAACCGTCCATCCAGCCAGACGGTTCAGTTGACCTGAAATCTGAATCGGGGACCCTCACCCCCTTCATTGAGGTTCCTTGGGCCCTAGATGCGAACGGCACGCGTGTTCAAACTTCTTACACAATCGTTGGTGACATCCTCCAGCAAACCATTGCGATCGACGGTGCTGAATTCCCGATCGTTGCTGATCCGAGTATCCAGTGGATTCCCTTTCCGGTAATCGCCGCGTGGGGTTATGAATGGGAAGCGGTGGTAAAGGCCTTAGGTACGATCGCTGTAGCTTCCGCCGGCGCAGGTTGTGCCCTCACTAAAGTCCCGAGCGTGGTTCTGAAAGTCTTTAAGGCTTTGTGCGGCGTCGTTGGGGTTAACACGGCAAAAGACACACTCGCAGCACTCGGGAACTTGTGGGGTTCATCAATAAATCGGGACCAATACACATGCTGGAGCATCCCGATCGGCGGCTTCAATAGCACCACTATCAGGGAGATGCCAGCCGCCGATTGCGCCTGACTCGTCGAAAGAAATCCCGCATAGTGACAATTCAATTCGGCTCAGATTTGATCGAGACACGGTCTGAGAATTCGGCCGTAGTTCGGCCCCAAGTGAAGGGGTCCGTTGCTCCCCATTTGGGCGGCAGCGGACCTTTTCCGCACTACTGCCGATCCCACCGCCACTGATCCTGACGGCCAATACCGCGAGACGCCTGACGCAGGTTTGGTCCACTGGCCAAAGTAAGCAGAAACCGAGAATTTCAACGCCGCTCTTGGAAAGGTAGCCCCCAGGCACTAACAGTTCCAAGCAGTCAATGCACCGGGGTGGCCTAGCGAACTCCTCGTGAGCTTCGCCGAAAAAGTGAGAATGGGACGGAAACCAAAGCCACCGGAGCAACGGATGACATTCTTTTCGGTGCGTTCCTTTGGTACATCATTGCGAAAGCCTGCGACACTGGCCGGGATATCAAGGCCCACCGAATGTCTCTGGCTCAAGCAATCGCGCGGGGTGGGCCACGGGCGAAGACGCCGCGGTCGGCTTTGCCGCTATCGCCCGATGAGCGTGAGAGTTTCGCGCGGACTCGCCGCGCAGCGGTTCAGGACAGCGATCGCTGTCGAGCTGAGCCGGTCGGTCTCGACCGTTTCGCGCGAGGCACTGCGTGGCGGCTTGAGCAGCTATCGGGCGGCCCCAACCAAACGTCCTCCGAACGCTCGAAGACGCCGGCCCCGACTGTGGAAACTCGCCCTTGACGATCGGCTGCGGCAGAACGTGGAATCCAAGCTGAACGCGTGCTTTTCTCCGCAACAGATCTCCAAGCAGAAACTCTCGGACTTCCCGGCTGACGAGACCAATGGCGTCTCGTAGGTGACCATCTGTACCTCCATGTTACGTGGAGGCATAGCCCGGTCTCAATTCCGAATTGCCTGTGAAACTCCGCACCAAGCGGCTGCGCCGACATCCGCAACGGCGGGTCGTATAGGGCGAAATGAGGTCGCGGATACCCGGCCTCGATCCGCAGAAGGATCGCCCGGCTGAGGCTGACGATCGACACAGGCCAGGGCATTGGGAGCGTGGCGTGATCGTGGGCTGCTACAGCGCCTCACTCATCGTGACCCTGATCGAACGGCAAAGCGTCTGCTGATCGCTATACCACTGCCACTGCCACTGGGTACCAAGAGTGAACGGGCGATCGCGGCGCTCAATGACCTATTCAACGAGTTGCCCGAGCCCCTCCAAGGTTTCGGTCTTCTTCAGGCATACTCACCGTGACAGCGCGGTACGAACGAAATCAATAACGGCCTTCTGCGTCAGGCTCTGGCGCACGTCTCCCCGGCGCACGACCGCGCACGGAGGGAGACGGTTTTGTGCTCATACTTCGATGGTAGGGGTCAGGCGTCGCGGCGCTTCAGCAGGAAAGCTGCCGTGCCGAGGCTTACGGCGACCCAGGCCATGACGACCAGTAAGGCCTGCCAGGATTCCATGGTGTTCGGGGTGATTATCTCCGTGCCCGCCGTGGTGAACAGAAACGGCATGATGTCACCAATCCACTCGACAAAACTGGAAAGTATGCCAAGTACCACCGGCAGGAGCATAGTGATTCCGAGCACGGTTGCGATGCCTCCGGCGCTGCTGCGCAGGATCGTGCCAATTCCGACAGCGAAAACCGCGATGAGGGCGAGGAACAGCACATTTCCGAGCAGCGGCAGGAACACGTCAACGTCGAACAGGTCCGCGGTGATGTCCTTGGATCCCAGAATGGGCATGGCCACGAGGAATGAGCCGACCACACTGAACAGTCCGACCAGGAAGGTGAAGGCGAAGAGCACGATGACTTTGGACCAGAGTGCGGGAAGGCGGTTCGGCACTGCGGTGAGCGTTGACTTGATCATCCCACTGGCGTACTCGCCACTGATGGACAGCACGCCAAGAACAGCAACGATCAGCTGCCCGAAACCGATGCCGGTGGTGGCGACGAGCACAAACAACTGCGCATCCCCCATAACCATGGGGGTACCGGTTTCGGCGTCGTATCCCATGGATTGTGCCGACATGGCGAACGCCATCAGAACCGCGATTCCGAGCGAAGCGACAACTACGAGGGAGAAGGACCAGTAGGTGGAGCGGAGGCTCCACAGCTTGATGGTTTCCGAACGAAGGAGGCCGGTGAAGCTGAGCCCCGATCCGGCCGGCACGAAGGATGCGCGGGTGGTGGTCGGCGCGGTCTGGGTGGTCATCGGGCTGCCTCCTCTTCGGTGTGGGTATCGCCCGTGCGGTATTCCACTTCGTTTTGGGTGAGTTTCATGTAGGCATCTTCGAGCGAGGCACTCACCGTCGCGAGTTCGTGCAGGGAGATCTGGGCGGCTGCAGCGCGGTCGCCGATCTCGTTCACAGAAAGTCCCGTGATCTCGAGCACGTCCGGCTCGACGTTGGTGATGGTCACGTTTTCCTGCGCGAGCAGGCTTGCTAGGGCCGCAGTGTGCGGGGTGCGTACGCGAACCGTATTCTGCGCTGCCGAGGCGATGATTTCAGCGACCGAGGCATCCGCTATCACCCGACCGCGACCGAGCACGATGATGTGGTCGGCGGTGAGGGCCATCTCACTCATGAGGTGCGAGGAGAGCAGCACGGTGCGGCCCTCGGCCGCGAGCTGCTTGGTGAGCTTGCGAACCCACTGCACGCCCTCTGGGTCGAGGCCGTTGACCGGCTCGTCGAGGATCAGTGTGGCCGGGTCGCCGAGCAGCGCCGCGGCGATGCCGAGCCGCTGGCCCATGCCGAGCGAGAATCCGCCGACGCGCTTGCGGGCGACGGACTCGAGACCGGTGAGGTTGATGACCTCGTGCACCCGACTGGTGGGGATGCTGTGGGTGGCGGCCATGGCGCGCAGGTGGTTGTAGGCGCTGCGACCGGTGTGCACAGCTTTAGCGTCGAGCAGCACACCGACCTCACGCAGGGGCGCCTTGTGCTCGTGGTACGGCTTTCCGTTGACGATGACCGAGCCGAGGCTGGGTCGGTCAAGGCCCACGATCATGCGCATGGTGGTGGACTTGCCGGCGCCGTTCGGCCCGAGAAAACCGGTGACCTTGCCGGGCTGCACCGTGAAGTCGACCCCGTCGACCGCGGTCTTGCTTCCGTAGTGCTTGGTCAGGGACTGTGCCTGGATCACGACTGCCTCATTCCGGTAGTGGGTGAGGCCCCGTGTCGTGCTGTGAAGCCCCCAACCAAACGGTACGGTCTGTGGCGGCTGTGGCGCATCAACCGTGGGGATGGTTGTGCGCCACCGATGTCGTACCTGAGTACGACGTGTGGCGCCTTACCGCCTGACCGGTTTTTCGGGTGCAGGAGCGGTCCCGGACGCCCGCTGGTCGGCGTAGTAGTCACGCGCCTCGATCTGGCGTTCACGTTCGATGCCACTCGCGATCGTGGCCCGCAGGTGGTCCTGCGAGTAGCCGAACGCGTCAACCAGATCGAGGGCGTGCGGACGGATGCGCGCAATCAGCCGGTCGATGTAGGCCGTGACCGCCTGGGCTCGCTGGGCCGAAAGCCGACCGTGGATGAGGTACCAGGCGAGGTTTTTCTCCACCAGACCGAGTCCGAACAGGTCGCGCAGCCAGGTGAGAACCTGCTTGGTGCCGGCATCCGTCGTAGCGTCGAGCGCCCGGGTGAACGACTCCCACTGCAGCAGTTCGCCGTGGGCCCTGGCCGCCTCGATCAGCTCGTTCTGGTGCGCGTTGAACAGGTCGGCGGCCTGTTTCTTCGGCAGCTTGGTGGCGCCGCGCAGCTTGCCGGCAACCTCGCCGATCATGCTCTCGACCCGATCGGTGAGCAGCTCGCGCTGAACATCAGCCTCGCGGAGGGCACCGACCGAGCGGGCCGTGGAACCGCGGTCGGCAACGGACTGGCCCAGGGTGCGCAGGCCGGTGCCGTGGTAAGCGCGACCAGCGGCGTGCTGCACGACGTAGCGGGCGAGGGCGCCGGCATCCGCTGTGGCGAATTTACGACTGTAATCGGTGAGCAGACGTTTGGCCACGAGCTGTAGCAGCACGTTGTTGTCGCCCTCGAAGGTCGCGAAGATGTCGAGGTCGGCGCGCAGCCCCACGAGGCGGTTCTCGGCCATGAAGCCGGCGCCGCCGCAGGCCTCACGCGCCTCCTGCAGGGTGTCGAGTGCGTGCCAGGTCGAGAGCGGCTTGAGCGCGGCGGCCAGGGTTTCGAGGTCTTGCCGGTCGTCGTCAGTGTCGGTTTTGCCGCTAAACACGTCGTCGAACTTCACCAGAAACTCGTCGTGCGCGAAGGTCTGCGCGTAGGTCGTGGCGAGGCGCGGAAACAGGCGGCGCTGGTGCCGCTGGTAGTCGAGGATAACCTCTTCGTCGGTGTCACTGCCGGCGGTGAACTGGCGACGCTGGCTTCCATAAGTGATTGCGATGGTCAGGGCGAGAGCAGATGCCGCGGTGGCGGCCCCGTCGAGCGATACGCGACCCTGCACCAGCGTGCCGAGCATGGTGAAGAAGCGGCGGCCGGGGCTCGAAATCGGGCTGGAGTAAGTGCCGTCTGCGGCGACGTCGCCGTAGCGGTTGAGCAGATTTTCGCGCGGGATGCGCACGTTGTCGAAGTGCAGTCGGCCGTTGTCAATGCCGTTGAGGCCACCCTTGAGGCCGTCGTCTTCGCCGCCGACGCCGGGGAGGAAGTCGCCGTCAATGCCCCGAATGGGTAGGTAGAAGGCGTGCACACCGTGATTGACGCCCTGCGTGATGAGCTGCGCGAACAACACGGCGGCGATGCCGTCTTTCGCGGCGTTGCCGAGGTAATCCTTCCAGGCGGCGCGAAACGGGGTGTTGATGACGAACTCGCCGGTCGCCGCATCGAAGGTTGCGGTGGTCGCAATGCTCGCCACGTCGGAACCGTGGCCAATCTCGGTCATGGCGAAGGCACCGGGCACGGAGAGGTCCATGATGCCGGGCAGGTATTTATCGTGGTGCGGCTTGGTGCCGAGGTGAAGTACGGCGGCACCGAACAGGCCCCATTGCACGCCGCCTTTGATTTGCAGGCTCGGGTCGGCGATGACGAGTTCTTCGAAGCCGGCGATGTTTCCGCCATGGTCGTCCTGCCCGCCGAGGTGTTTGGGGAAGGCGCGTAGCACGTGACCGTTGGCGGCGAGCACCTTGAGCTGCTCGAGCACGCGCAACCGGTGGTCAGCCATGGAGAGACCCTCGATGCGCTGCATGTCGGGCCGCGCGGTGACCTCACGGGCGGCGAGGCGCACGTCGGCCCAGGTGCCGAGCAGCTGGCGCCCGAGTTGTTCGACGTTGACCGCGGGCCCTGTTGGGTCGCCGATGGATTTGATGGGGCCGGTGTCGATGCTGACATCGCGGCTGTGGTCGATCGTCGTCGATCGGGTGCTGGAGCGCTGGGCTGTGTCAACCATGGGTGGTCCTAACTGTTCGCGCGAAGTGGTGGTCGCAACGCTAGGGCCGCGTGGGTACAGTCGCGAAATGCGCGGTACGGGGGCGACAACGATATATGCCGCGCGCGGCATCGGTTTTGTAGGTTCACTACAACTTAGGGCCGTTTGAACCAGCGTTCCTCCACAAGACCTCGGCCCACTGACGCCCCTTCACTGCTGGAGTCGCCGCCGCCCCGTGAGTATCAAGGCGTTTGCCCGTCTTTTTGGGGTCGAAACTCACGGGTCGGCGAGGCGGGGATCAGGCGGAGGCGGCGACGACCTCGAGCAGGGCTTCGCCGTAGGCCTCGAGCTTCTTCGCGCCAATGCCGGTGATACCGTCGAGCGCCGCGAGGGTCGTGGGGCTGGCCGCGGCGACGGCGATGAGGGTCGCGTCGCCGAAAACGATGTAGGCGGGAACGCCCTGCTCCTTCGACTCCGCCGAGCGCCAGGCCCGCAGAGCCTCAAACAGGCTTTCCTGCGCGGTACTGAGGTCGGCGGCAGCAACCTTTGCCGCGCTCGGCCGGCGGGCGGCACTCGAGCGCGCCGGCCGGTCTGGTTCGCGGCGCAACTGCACCGTGCGGCCTCCGCCGAGAACCTGCGCCGCGGCATCCGTCAGTATGAGGGTGCCGTATTCGCCGGACGTGGCGAGCAGGCCCTGGGCCAGCATCTGGCGCACGACGCCGCGCCAGGCCTGGTCGCTGAGGTCGGCTCCCAGTCCCCAGGTGCTCAGTTCGGTGTGCCGGTACTGGGTGGCGCGCGGTGTTTCCTTGCCGCGGAGGATGTCGATAAGGTGGCCAGCACCGAACTTCTGGTTGCGTTCGCGGTGCAGCCGCACGATGGTGGAGAGCAGCTTTTGGGCCGGGATCGTGCCGTCCCAGGCCTCGGGTGGCTCTAGGCACGTGTCACAGTTGCCGCAGGGTTCGCTGGTCTGGCCGAAATAGCGCAGCAGGTTGACCCGGCGACAGTGCACCGTCTCGCACAGGGCGAGCATGGCGTCGAGGTGGGCGGACAACTTTCGCCGATGGCCGAGGTCGCCCGGCGACTCGTCGATCATGCGGCGCTGCTGCACCACGTCTTGCAGGCCGTAGGCGAGCCAGGCAGTGGCCGGGGCACCGTCGCGGCCGGCCCGACCGGTCTCCTGATAGTAACCCTCGACCGATTTGGGCAGGTCGATATGGGCGACGAAGCGCACGTCGGGCTTGTCAATTCCCATGCCGAAGGCGATGGTCGCGACAATGACAACGCCCTCCTCGCGCAGGAACCGGGACTGGGTGCGAGCGCGAAGTCCCGCGTCGAGGCCGGCGTGGTACGGCAGAGCGTTGACCCCGTTCTGACGCAAAAACTCGGCGGTCGCATCGACGGTCTTGCGGCTGAGCGCGTAGACGATCCCGGAGTCGCCCGGGTGCTCGGTTTTCAGGAAAGAGAGCAGCTGCTTGCGCACCTCAGCTTTGCCGACGATGCGGTACTGAATATTGGGCCGGTCGAAGCTCGCCACGAAATGTTTGGCGTCGCCCATCTGCAGGCGGGTGGTGATCTCCTGGTGGGTGGCATCCGTTGCGGTGGCGGTGAGCGCGATGCGCGGCACGTCGGGCCAGCGGTCGGCCAGCTCGCCCAGGGCCAGGTAGTCCGGACGAAAGTCATGACCCCACTGCGACACACAGTGGGCTTCGTCGATGGCGAACAGGGCGATGGTTCCACGCTCGAGCAGCCGCTTGGTGCCCTCATTGGAGAGCCGCTCGGGGGCGACGTAGAGCAGATCGAGGTCGCCGTTCAAGTAGTCGCGCTCCACCTGGCCGCGGGTCTGCGAGTCCTGGCTGGAGTTGAGGAACTCAGCGCGCACGCCCACAGCGGTGAGCGCATCCACTTGGTCTTGCATGAGGGCAATCAGCGGCGACACGACGATGCCTGTGCCTGGCCGAACCAGCGCTGGAATCTGGTAGCACAGGCTCTTGCCGCCGCCGGTGGGCATGAGCACGACGGCGTCTTTGCCGTCGACGACCTGAGCAATGATCTCGGCCTGATCACCACGGAACGAGTCATAGCCGAACACGGTGTGCAGGGCCTCGGCCGCGGTGGCGAACTTGCGGGTGGCGGCGCGAATCGGTGCGGTGGCGCGAGCGGCAGTCAGCTGCTGACTGCCGGGTCTCTGCGAAGCGGATGCCGCGCCCGAGTAGGCCGGCTGCCGCTCGCCGAACTGGCGGTCAGCTTTGGGCGGCGGCGCATCGAAGTCTTCGGGGGCGTCGAAGTCACTCGGTGCGTCAAAGTCGCGAGGTGGTTCGACGTCGTCAGGGTTCCAGGGCAGCTCAGCATTCCAACTCACCTGCCCAACTTTACCCGGGCCCCCTGACACGTACCCCCGCGCGCCTCTCCCCCTCCGAGTTGGGTGGGGGCGGTTAGGGGCGGGGCTTGCGGCGCAGGAGCAGCAGGGTCGCGGCGGCGGCCAGGAGCACAGCCGCCAGGGTTCCGCCGATCCAGACGAACGTCGAGACCGAGCTTTCGGAGCCGGAACTGGTCGCGCCGAGGTCTGCGGGCGGCGATGTGGCGGAATCCGGTGTGGCGGCATCCGCTGTCGTGCCGCAGGTTGGAGCCGTGGCGACCCCGTCGGCGAGTACCTGGTCGGCGGCGGGCTGCCAGTCGAAGGTGAACTCATCGGAGATGGGGTGGCCGTCGATGGAAACCGTCTGCCAAATCACCGTGTATTGCCCGGCAGCGCCGAGCTGCGCGGCGGTCTCGACTGTGGCGCCAGAGACTATGGCGCACCCGTCGCCATAGAAAAGCGGCGCGTCGGCCGGGCCGGTTACGACCATGGCGCTTCCCGCTCCGGTTCCGCCGAGATCCAGGAGCAGATCGCTCGTGGTGACGGAGAATTCACCGGGCTGCTCGGTCACGACCGAGCCGGCCTCGGGTGAGGAACCAATCTCGTCGTTGTGGGCCGACGCCGGGGCCGCGCCCCAGCCGAGAGCCAGAGCAATAACGGCGGCCGCGAAGAGAGTGCGAGCGGCCGCGGCGGTAGATTTGGGCGTGGTGAACGTCATGATTGTCCTTAAACGTGGGTGCCCGGCGCTACTCGAATAGTGCAGGGCGAAGCCTCTGCTACTCGTTCGGTGCGATGGGCGAACTGGTCGGGTTGCGGTTCAGGCTGCGAGCGCGCAGGCAGGCGGACCACGATGCCGCATCGCCGACAACACCAGAACCAAATCGCGCGGTGACAATACCGGCGCATCGTGACGAATGCGCTGCGGGGCCTCGACCGGCACCACCAGGTGGGCCGGAACGAACAGCGTGCGGATGCCCAGACGCACGTTCTCGACCAGGCCCCAGAACGCGCGTTCCGCGTACCGCAGGGCCAGAATCGTCACGATCGCGGCACCGAAGTGAGCGCCCCACATGGCCGTGGAATCGTGGGCCATGGGCGTGGTCGAGCCGAGAACCATCGGGTCGATCAGCTCGGGCGGCGCCGCGTGCTGGTGCGTGCCGGGTGCGGCACCGGCCCCGGCGCCGAGTGCCCCACCCGGCGCTCCGAGCGAGAATAGCCCGTGAAAGATGAATTGGCTGATCAAAACGGATGCTGCGCCTCGCCAGAAGGACAGGGTGCGGCCCGCGAGGGCGACGCAGACCATGCCGGCAAAGGCGAGCGACACGACGACGGCCAGAAGGCCGGGCGCCGCGGCGCCGCCGAGCGTGTGCGAGAGGGCAGCGACAAAGGTCGAGAACACGGCGACGATCCAGCCGCGCGCGAAGCGGGCCCAGCGTGTGTGCATTGAGGCCCCTCTCCGGTCTCCTCCAGAGTAGCCGGTCGACCTGGGTGTGTTTTATCAACTGCACGGCGATGCATTCCACAGTCCCACAGTGGTGGCTTATTCAGGAGATTCGGGTGCCAGCCCCAATTCGACCGCACTCTTTCGGGGACCGCGATCAACTCCGGGACAGGTCAGGCGCGACCGGTGAAAGCGGGCTTGCGCTTCTCCTGGAAGGCGGCGAAACCCTCGCGGTAGTCGCCGGTAGCGCACAGCGCGGCCTGGGCTGCGGTCTCGGCGCTCATGCTCTGCCACAGCCCGAGGCGTTCGTCACGCAGTGACTGCACGAGCGCTTTGCTCGCGAGAAAAGCCTGGGTGGCACCGGATGCCGCGCGTGTCGCCGCCTGCACGGTCGCCTCGGTCAGTTCCGCGGCCGCGAAAACCTGGCTGAACAGTCCGCCGGCGACGGCCTCGGTCCCGGACATGAGGCGGCCGCTGTAGATCAGGTCGAGGGTGCGGTGAGCACCGAGACGTTCCACGAACAGGGCGTGTCCGCCGGAGTCGAGCGTGGCGCCGAGGTTCGCGAACGGCGAGCCGATCTTGGCGGTGTCGGCGACGTAGACCACGTCGGTGGCGATGAGCAGGCCGAGCCCCACGCCGAGGCAGGCGCCGTGCGCCGCCGCGAAGGTGGGAGCCGGAAACCGGCTCATGCGCTGAAGCAGCGGGGTGACGAGGTCGCCGAGATACCCGAGCACGTCATCGGTGCGCGGATCGACGGCCGAAATGTCGCGGCCGGCGCAGAAGGCCCGACCCTCGCCACTCAGCACCAGCGCACGCACGCCGACCCGCTCGGCTTCCTGGTAGGCCGCGTCGAGTTCGACGATCGCGGCCTCATCGAGGGCGTTGAGTTTGTCGGGCGCGTTCAGCACCACGTGGGCGACGTTGTTGTCTATCGAGAGCTCAATCACGTACATCCGCTTTCTGAGGGGTTGAAGCTAGACGTCGTAGTCGACGACGACGGTGTCGGTGGTCGGGTGCGACTGGCAGGTGAGCACGTAACCGCGAGCGAGCTCTTCGGGCTCGAGCGCGTAGTTCTCGGTCATCGTGACATCGCCGCTGACCAGCTTGGCGCGGCAGGTTCCGCAGACGCCGCCGGCGCAAGCGAACGGAACATCGGGGCGTACCCGCAGGGCAGCGTTCAGGATGCTCTCGTTCGCGTTGATCGGAGTGGTCACCGTGTTGCTCTGGCCGTCGAGGGTGAATTCGATCTGGAAGGTTTTGTCGCCCTGGCCGATGATGACGGGCCGGCCGCGGTCGCCGCTCGCGGCCGAGGGCTCACCGGTGGTGAACAGCTCGAACCGCACGTGCGACCGCTCTACTCCGGTGCTCTCGAGGGTGTCACGGCAGAGCTGCACGAGTTCGAACGGACCGCACAGGAACCACTCATCGACCGTCGCCGGACGCAGAATGGTGTCGAGCATGCGCCGAAACTTCTCTTCGTCGATGCGGCCGGAGAGCAGCGACGACGACCGCTGCTCACGCGACAGCACGTGGTACAGCGCGAGACGGGCCGGGTAGCGGTCCTTGAGCTCGGCCAGTTCGTCGAGGAACATCACGTCGAGGGCGGTGCGGTTGGTATAGACGAGGGTGAACGTCGACGTCTCGGACGCGGCGAGCACGGTGTGCGCGAGCGCCATGAGCGGGGTGATACCCGAGCCGGCAGCTACGCCAACCACGTGCTTGTGATCAAGGTTGTGCAGGGTCGAGGTGAAGTTGCCCTGCGGGCTCATCACGTCGATCTCGTCGCCGGGGTGCAGTTCGCTGTTGGCCCAGGTGGAGAAGGCACCGCCGAGGTCGCGCTTGATGGCGACGCTGATCTGGCCCCCGTGGCTCGCCGCGGGCCGGCAGATCGAGTAGCTGCGGCGCAGTTCCTGGCCTTCGATTGTGGCGCGCAGGGCGAGGTGCTGGCCGGGCAGGTAGTCGAACGCGCCCTGCAGTTTGGGCGGAACGGTGAAGGTGACCTCGACGCTGTCGGCGGTGAGCGGGCGTACTTCGGCCACTGTCAGGGTATGGAAGCGTGCGCGGTGCTTGACCGGTGCCAGGGTCGTGGCGCCCTGGTTGGTGGATTCGAGACGTGTTGCAGCCATTAGAGCACCTTGAAGTAGTCGAACGGCTCGAGGCAGTCTCGGCATTCGTAGAGGGACTTGCAGGAGGTGGAACCGAAGTGCGCGAGCTCGCGGGTGTTGAGCGAGGAGCAGCGCGGGCATTTCACAGCCATTTTCAGACTGATCGGGCCGGCCGGCCCTGAGCTGCGCACAGTTGCATGCCCGGTGGGGGCGGCGATACCGTATTCGCGGAGTTTGGCCTTGCCGATCTCGCTCATCCAGTCGGTGGTCCACGCCGGGCTCAGCACGAGCCGCACCGACACGTTCTGGTAGCCGGCGGTGGTGAGTACCCCGAGAACGTCGTCGCGCATGGCGTCCATGGCGGGGCATCCGCTATAGGTCGGCGTCAGCGTGACGGCGACGGCATCGCTGGTCACGTTCACGGAGCGCAGCACACCGAGGTCTTCGATGGTGAGCACCGGAATCTCGGGGTCGACGACCTGGGCGGCGATCGTCCAGGCCGCGAGGGATGCCGCGTCGGCGGGGCGCGGACGGGCGACGATCTCGTGCACCTGCGTGGTCACCAGGACGCTCCGGGGTGGGCGCGGGTGAGCACCTGCATTTCGGCGAGCAGAAAGGCGAGGTGTTCGGAGTGGTTGCCCGTGCGGCCGCCGCCGGAAGCAACGAAACCGCGCGGAATTTCGAGTTCGGCCTCGGCGAGCACCGGCGCGATGGCCGCGTCGAACGCCGGACGCAGGCTCGACGGGCGCACCGCGATGCCTTCGAGGCGGTCGATGAGCGTGTCGTCGCGAAAAATCTCCTCGACGTAGGGCCACAGGTCACTTAGCGCGGTGATCATACGGTGACGCGACTCGTCGGTACCCTGCGCGAGACGCAGCACCCACTGGGTCGAGTGGTCACGGTGGTAGTCGACCTCTTTCACCGCTTTGGCGGCGATCGCGGCGAGGGTCGCATCAGCGGATGCCCGCAGCCGGCTGTACAACTCGAACAGGTAGTGGGACACGATGAACTGGCGCGCGATGGTGTGTGCGAAGTCGCCGTTGGGCTGTTCGACGATGTGCAGCGAGCGAAAATCAGGCTCGGTGCGCCAGTAGGCGAGGTCGTCTTCGCTGCGGTCCGTGGCGGTTCCGGCATAGTGCAGCAGCGACCGGGCGTGGCCGATCAGGTCGAGGGCCACGTTGCCGAGGGCGACGTCTTCTTCGAGCTCTGGGGCACGGGAGATCCAGGCGCCGAGCTGCTGGGCCAGAACGAGCGAGTCGTCCCCGAGCCAGAGCGCGTATTCGGCGATGTCGGCCGTCGCCTGAGACGGACCCTCGATAAGCTCGGCGTCGAGCGTGGAGACGTCGACCGCGACGTGGCCGTGGGCATCTTCGTGGTCGTTGGCGGGGGCATCCGCTTTAATTTCGCTCACAGGTGCTTCACTCCCTCACTCTTGGAGTAGTAGCTCGCGTGGCGGTAGTTCTTGCCAGCGGGCGATTCGAAGAAGGCGCCCTTGGCGTCGGGGTCACTCGTGGTGATGGCGGCGGCGGGTACGACCCAGACCGAGACGCCCTCACTGCGGCGGGTGTACAGGTCGCGGGCGTTACGCACGGCGAGGGTCTCGTCTGGGGCGTGTAGGGACCCGACGTGAACGTGGCTCAGGCCACGGTTGGAACGCACGAAGACCTCCCAGAGGGGCCAGATTTCTGCTGCGGAATCGCCGGGAGTCGTCATTTGGCTGCCATTTCTTCGGTTCGTGCGGACTGTTTGTGGGCATAAGCGGCCGCGGCTTCGCGCACCCAGGCACCCTCGTCGTGGGCGTCACGGCGACGCTGCAAGCGCTGGGCATTGTTGGGACCGCGACCGGCGAGCACCTCGTGGAACTCGGTCCAGTCAATCTCGCCGAGGTCCCACTGCTGGGTTTCTTCGTTGAAGTGCAGGTCGGGGTCGGGCAGGGTGACGCCGAGCACCGCTGCCTGCGGAACGAGCATATTCACGAAACGCTGACGCAGCTCGTCGTTGGAGTGGCGCTTGATCTTCCAGGCCATCGACTGCGCCGAGTTGGGCGAGTCGTCGTCGGGCGGTCCGAACATCATGAGTGCGGGCCAGTACCAGCGGTTGACCGAGTCCTGCGCCATCTGGCGCTGCTCCTCGGTGCCCTGCATGAGCTCGAGCAGAATCTCGAAACCCTGGCGCTGGTGAAAGGATTCTTCCTTGCAGATACGCACCATCGCGCGGCCGTACGGGCCGTAGGAGGCGCGGCAGAGCGGCACCTGGTTGCAGATGGCTGCGCCGTCGACGAGCCAGCCGATCGAGCCCATGTCGGCCCAGCTCGGGGTCGGGTAGTTGAAGATACTCGAGTAGCGAGCCTTGCCGGCGATGAGGGCATCCGTCATGTCGTCGCGGGTAGCGCCCAGGGTTTGCGCGGCGGAATAGAGGTAGAGGCCGTGACCGGCTTCGTCCTGCACCTTGGCCATGAGGATGGCCTTGCGCTTGAGGCTCGGGGCGCGCGTGATCCAGTTCGACTCGGGCTGCATACCGATGATCTCGGAGTGCGCGTGCTGCGAGATCTGTCGTACGAGCGACTTGCGGTAGCCCTCGGGCATCCAGTCGCGCGGCTCAATGCGCGAATCGGCTTCGATCAGATCGTTGAACTGCTGTTCTTCGACGCTGATAGCGACGGGTGCGCTCGTATCGGGCGTGATGGTGCTTGTCATCATCGGCTCCTGGTCTGCGTTGACTGCGGTGGTCGTGGTCGGATCGTAATCGTGCACAAGCTGGCGACGCTAAGGTGATGCACGTCGGGAATTTTGCGCACGGATCGGCAATCTATTACCAACCGATCGTTCAGTTAGTATATAGTCACATTATCGGTCGGGCAACCCCCGACCTGCACGGCAACTCAACGAGGAGAACCGAATGACGGAAGCACTGCCCGTAGGTAGTGAGGCCATGATGCAGCGCGACCGGGCATCTGCTTCTCTCGGCATGATCGTGCACCGCAATGAGCCGGGTCATTCCGTCGTCTCGATGGTCGTACGCGACGACATGCTCAACGGTTTCGATGTGACCCACGGCGGTTTCGTGTTCGCCCTCGCCGACACGGCCTTCGCCATCGCCTGCAACGATTCGCACCACGTCACCCTTGCCGCCGGCGCCGACATCACGTTTCTGAAGCCCACCACGAGCGGCCAGAATCTCACCGCGACCGCGCTGCTGCGCGTGAAGAGCGGTCGGAGCGGCATCTACGACGTGCGCGTGGCTGTCAACGGAGACGCGATCGGCGACGACGTCACCGTGGCCGAATTTCGCGGCCGCAGCCGCACCACCAACCTGCCCGTCCCTGCCCGCAACCACCTCTAACCCTTCCGGAAGGCATCATGTCAACGCTGACCAAGACCCGTCTGCACGCACCGGCTCTCGCAGAACTCGACGCGGCCGAGCGCCTGGACCGCGACGAGATTCGCGCGCTGCAGCTCACCCGCCTGCAGCGCACCGTGCGGCACGCCTACGCGAACGTACCTCTGTATACGCGCAAATTTGATGCTGCCGGCGTGCACCCCGACGACGTTCGTACCCTCGAAGACGTGGCGTTGCTGCCGTTCACGACCAAGGAAGACCTGCGCGTCTCGTATCCGTTCGGCATGTTCGCGGTGCCGATGGACCAGGTTGCGCGCATTCACACGTCGTCGGGTACCACCGGGTTGCCCACGGTGGTCGGCTACACCAAGAACGACCTCGCCATGTGGTCTGGTCTGGTGGCCCGCAGCCTGCGCGCATCCGGAGTGCGGCCCGGCATGAAGGTGCACAACGCCTATGGCTACGGGCTGTTCACCGGCGGACTCGGCGCCCACGCCGGCATTGAAGCACTCGGTGCCTGTGCCATCCCCATGTCGGGTGGCCAGACCAACAAGCAGGTGCAGATGATCACCGACTTCGAGCCCGACGTGATTTTGTCAACGCCGAGTTACCTGCTGACCATCACCGATGCCATGGTCGCAGCCGGCCTCGACCCCCGACGCTCGAGCCTCAAGGCCGGGGTGCTCGGTGCGGAGCCGTGGACCAACCAGATGCGTCTCGAGCTCGAGGACCGTCTCGATTTTGACGCACTCGACATCTATGGCCTCAGCGAGGTCATGGGGCCGGGCGTCGGCAACGAATGCATCGAGTCGAAGGATGGCCCGCACCTCTGGGAAGACCACTTTCTGCCGGAGATCATCAACGGCGACACCGGCGTTGCGCTCCCGGACGGCGAAACCGGTGAGCTCGTCTTCACGTCGCTCACCAAGGAGGCCTTTCCGGTCATCCGCTACCGCACCCGCGACCTGACCCGCCTGCTTCCCGGCACCGCTCGGCCCGGCATGCGCCGCATGGAGAAAATCACCGGCCGCAACGACGACATGATCATTCTGCGCGGGGTCAACCTGTTCCCGACCCAGATCGAAGAGATCGTGCTCGGCATCGAGCACCTCTCCCCGCATTTTGTGCTCGAGCTGACCCGGCCGTCGCGCATGGACGAGCTCACCGTGCGCATCGAGCGGCACGAGCACGCCGACGATGCCGCCTCGGCTGTCGCTCGCGCCCTGCTGATCGCCCTCATCAAGGACAGGATCGGCTCGAGCGTCAACGTGCTCATCGTCGAACCGGGTACCCTGGAGCGCAGCACCGGAAAGCACAAGCGCGTCTACGACCTGCGCTAATCGGTCGTAGCTGGCACGCCTGCGTGAGAGACTCAAGACCTATGTCTGACGTACACACCCCCAAACGCGGGCGCCCCGGCTACGACCAACGCGCCATCCTGGCGATCGCCGTCACCGCATTCAATGAATTCGGCTACGACGCCACCTCAATGGGGGTGCTCGCAACCCGCCTGTCCCTCTCGAAGGCGGCCATCTACCACCACTTCTCCTCCAAAGATGAAGTTCTGCAGCTCGCCCTCGACGAGGCCCTCAACGGTCTCGAGGGCGTTCTGCGCGAGTCCGGCGCCGTGACCGGCAGCGCCATCGACCGCCTGGCCTACGTGCTCCGCGGCGCCGTGCTCGTGCTCGCCGATCGGCTGCCCTACGTGACGCTGCTCCTGCGGGTGCGCGGCAACACCGAGGTCGAGCGCGATGCGCTGACCCGCCGCCGCGCTTTTGACCGTGCCGTCTCAACGCTCGTCGTCGAGGCCCGCGACGAGGGCTCGCTTCGCAGCGACATCGACCCGCGAGTCGTCACGCGTCTGCTCTTCGGCATGGTCAACTCCATTGCCGAGTGGTACCGCGCAGAAGGCCCCGAAGATGCCGCGCACCTCGCCGACGACGTGCTCGCCGTGGCCCTGGACGGCCTCCGCCGTCGCTAGCTGTTGAATATCGAAAGGCCACGCACACTGTGCGTGGCCTTTCGTCTTGCCAAACGAAAACAGGGCACCCGCGTGGGTGGCCTGTTAACGCAGGAAAGCCATCCCCGGAGGGATGGCTTTCCTGGTGTTTCTACGTTAAGTCCGGCGGTGTCCTACTCTCCCACAGGGTCCCCCCTGCAGTACCATCGGCGCTGAGAGTCTTAGCTTCCGGGTTCGGAATGTGACCGGGCGTTTCCCTCTCGCTATAGCCGCCGAAACATCTTGCGATGAATCGATTCTATATTATGTAGTTATATAGAGTCCTCGTGACGAGGACGTTGTTCTCGACCGTACATCGAGAACCACATAGTGGACGCTAAAGCAGCTTCTTCAAACTGAGTGTTATCAAATTATCGGCTTATT
>NZ_FNIB01000034.1 GCF_900103805.1 Cryobacterium flavum
GTCCTATGCCGACGTTGGGGCTATGCCGATGGTGATTGTAATGGTGCTGGTCAGATGAGATTTTCGGGGTTGAGATGTCGGCATAGTTGATCTGCGGTCATGCTTCAGGTACAGAGTGTCTGGAGGTGAGAGCCGTGACGAAGAAATCGCCCACAGCTCGGCCGCATGTGGATCCGATTCCGCGTGTTCCGGTGGGGCCGTTGGCTCCAGGGGTGTTGGCCGAGTGTTCATCCTGGTTGTCTGAACAGGGGTACTCGCCAGGTTCAGCGGCTGGCATCGTGAACTTGCTTGTGCGGCTGAGCCTGTGGATGCAGGCGGAGGGCGCGGGCACCGACCAGGTCGGGCAGGCATTGCTTGACCGGTTCGTGGCTTCGGAGCGTTCGCGAGCCGTGGTGGCGGCCTCGGTGACCACGTGCATGGGCACGATGCGCAGGTTCTTGATCGCGGCGGGATACTTCGCCGCGAGCGAGAACGAGGTGTGTGCGGTCACCGAAGCGCAGACCGCAGTGACCGAGTGGCGCACGTGGATGCGGGACGACCGCGGGCTGCTCGAGAAAACCATCGACGCCCGCTGCTACTACGGGGCCGGACTCGTGGACGTGGTAGCGACGCCAGACGGCACTGTCGAGTGGTTCCGTCTGGGCGCACCGGTCGTCAACGCTTACGTCGCTGAGCGGGGCCGCCCACACGGTGTCGTCACTCGTGCTCACATCGTCGATGCGGTTCGTTGCTTGCTGCGGTGGGCGTTGAGCACGGGGCGGATCAGGCGGGATCCGACAGCTGGGGTCCTGAAACCTCCGGGAACGAGACGGGCCCTGCCTCGCGGGGTCGGCGCGGACCAGGTCGCTGCACTGTTGAGCGTGTGCGACCCGGTCACCGCGATCGGCGCACGAGACCGGGCAGTGGTCACGATCCTCGTGCGGCTTGGCCTGCGCGCCGGCGAAGCCGCCCGCCTCACCCTCGACGATATCGATTGGACTGCAGGGCAGCTCAAGGTCAGTGGGAAGGGCCGCGAGCACACGCTGCCGATCCCGGTCGATGTCGGCGAAGCATTGGAAGCGTGGTTGCGGGCGCGTCCCCCGGCACTCGATCGTGGGGTGTTCGTCCGCATGAAGGCACCGCGCAGGAGGATGACACCCTCGGGGGTCTCGGGAATCATTGCCCGGTTGTCGGATTTGGCGGGCGTCGACCGGATCTATGCCCACCGGCTACGGCATACCGCCGCGATGGACGTCCTGGCCGCCGGCGGCACCTTGACCGAGGCGAAGGAACTCCTGGGCCACGTTTACACCGTGACCACGATGGCTTACGCGAAGGTCGATCTCGTATCCCTGCGCGCTCTGGCGGTCCCCTTCGGCCAGGTGCCGCGATGACGACGCTGCGTGAACGCCTGGAGGAGTATCTGGCGATGCGCCGAGCCCTGGGATTCCAGCTGAACGACATTGAGCGGCAGGTCGGGTTATTTTGCGGCTGGCTCGAATCTCGAGGCCAGACGGCGACGTTCACCATCGACGATGCCGTCACGTGGGCACGACTGAACCCTGACGCGCACCCGTCGTGGTGGGCGACACGCCTGTCGCTGGTGCGCCGATTCGCCGCACACCTCAACGCGAACGGTGTCGACGTCCCCATCATCCCCAGTGGCCTACTGTCAGCGAAGAAACCCCGGGCAGTGCCCTACATTTACAGCCAAGGCGACGTCGATGCGTTGCTCGCTGCCTGCGCTGGGGAGTTCGCCGACGAGCGGGTCGCTGAGACCGTGCGCACCGTCATTGGCTTGCTCGCCGCAACGGGGCTGCGGATCAGCGAGGCGTTGAACCTTCGAATCGATGACATCGATCAGCGCAACGACGTGCTGGTGATCAAGGCAGCGAAATCAGACGAGCGGCTCGTTCCCGTGCACGCGTCGACGACGGCAGCGCTCAGGCAGTACATCGATCTCCCGGCAAGGACTGCCACCAGCCCTGACCCGCACGGCCCCGTCTTCGTGACTTCCCAGGGGACCGGATACCTCTACGTCTCCTTCTTCCCCCTGTTCAAACGGGTTCGGGAGACGGCCGGACTCACCCCGCGCGGCAGAGCACGGCCCCGGCTCCACGACCTGCGGCACACCTTCGCCACCGCGCACATGACCGCGGCCTACGCCCACGGCGGCGACCCCGAGAGGGTGCTGTCGTTGCTCGCAACCTGGCTTGGGCACTCCGATGCCGCCCACACCTACTGGTATCTGACCGCGACCGGCGAGCTGATGGCACTGGCTGCCGGCATGCTCGACCCTGCTCCCACCGAAGGAGAATCATCATGAATACCCTGGCCACGAGCCTGCAAACCTACTTCACGACCTTCGCCCGCACCCAGCGGGACCTCTCCAGCAACACGATCGCCTCCTACCGCGACACCTGGCGGATGCTCCTCAAACACCTGACCGCCACGCTCGGTGTTCCCACAGAAAGAGTCGATTTCGATGCGCTCACCGCTACGAACGTCACTGGATTCCTCGACCACCTCGAACACGACCGCGGCAACAACGCCAAGACCCGCAACACCCGACTGACCGCGATCCGAGCCGTGCTCAGTCGCGCACTTCCCGACCACCCCGAGCACGCCGCCACGATCACGCAGGTCCTCGCGATCCCTCCCAAACGCGCCACCAGACCGGTCATCGAGTTCCTCACCCCTGAAGAAGTCGACGTTCTGCTCGCAGCTCCCGATAACCAGACTTGGACCGGGCGGCGCGACTACGCGTTACTGGCCATGGCAGTGCAGACCGGCCTTCGGATCAGTGAAATCTGCGCACTGACGCTCAACGACATTCACCTCGGCGCTGGGCCTCAAATCACCTGCACCGGCAAAGGCCGACGCCAGCGCTCCACCCCGCTGACCCGCACCACCGTGAACACCATGAAGCACTACCTCGCCGAACGGGCGGCCCGACCCGGAACTGCGATGTTCTGCGGTCCTCATGGACAAGCGCTCTCCCGCGATGCACTCGAGCACCGCCTCGCCAAACATCTGGACACTGCGAGAACCACAAGCTCCAGCCTCGCCGGCAAGCACGTCACAATGCACACCCTGCGTCACACCACGGCGATGAATCTCCTAGCTGGCGGGGTCGACATCGCCGTCATCGCGCTCTGGCTCGGTCACGCCGACACGCACAGCACCGACGCCTACCTCCACGCCGACATGGCGATCAAGCAAGCCGCCATCGAACGGACCAGACCGCCCGGTGTCACTCCCGGCAACTACCATCCCGAACCAAGCATCCTCGCCTGGCTCACAGCCCTATAACTATGCCGACATCTCAACCCCTAAAACCCGTCTGACCAGCACCATTACAACCCCCATC
>NZ_FNIB01000013.1 GCF_900103805.1 Cryobacterium flavum
CATTGGGAATCTCAATGTCTTTGTCAAGCGGTTTTGAGCATCGGGATCTCGGCTGGTTCCTGGTAGAGGGTGTGGTCGCGGAGCATTGCCCAGAGGACGTTGATGCGTCGCCGGGCGAGAGCGAGCAGCGCCTGTTTGTGGTTTTTCCCTTCGCGGCGCTTTCGGTCGTAGTAAGCCCTGGAGGCGGGGCTGTTCTTCAAGCTTGATAGTGCTGCGAGATAGCAAGTTCGTAACAGCCGTCGGTTGAATCGGCGGGGTCGGTGGTGGTTGCCGCTGATGCGGCCGGAGTCTCTGGGAGCTGGTGCGACGCCGGCAACGCTTGCAAGCCGGTCCGGGCTTTCGAAGCTGCGCAGGTCGCCTCCAGTGCTGGCAAGGAACGTGGCGGCGAGGATAGGCCCGAATCCTGGCATGCTTTCCAAGATCTCAGCGTTCTCGTGCTCGTTGAATCGGGCGGTGATGGTTTTGTCGAGGTCGACGAGGTCTGCGTCGATTGCGGTGATTACGGCGGCCAGGCGCGACACGAGGGTGGCGGCGACAATCTCGGTGCGCAACGTCGTTTCTTGCTCACGCGCGGCGTCGATTGCTTTCTGGGCGACGGTGGCGCTGTTGCGGCAGCCGCGGGCTTTCAACCATGCCGCCAGACGCGTTACTCCCATCCGGCGAAGCGCTCCGGGCGTCTGGTAGGTCGATAAGAGGGTGAGAGCGGCTTTGCTTTTGGAGTAGTCGAACGCGCGCTCCAGCGCGGGGAAGTACTCCAGCATGGTCGCGCGGAGCCGATTGATTGCGCGCACCCTGTCGTGGATGATGTCCAGGCGTCGAGCGGTCAGGAGTTTCAGGTCGACGCTGATCTGATCACTATCGCGAACGGGTTGGAGGTCGGTGCGCATCCGTGCCTGATCGGCGATGATTCGGGCATCTTTCGCGTCAGTCTTGCCCTCACCGCGGTAGGTCGCAGCCGCATGGTGAATGATTCTGCCCGGGATATAGAGCAGCTGCTGGCCGTGATCGACCAGCAGGGAAATCAGGAGAGCTGCGCCGCCTGAGTTCAGATCCGTCGCCCATACGACCTCGTGCCCATCGGCAATCTCGGTGACCGTGGCGATGATTTCGAGCAGCACGGTCTCGTCGTTATCTATCCGTTGGGAGAGAAGCATCTCCCCGGCCTGGTCGATCACGACGCAGTGATGCGCCCGCTTTCCTGAATCGATTCCCGCCCATACTGCTGGCATCTGAATGTTCCTTCCGTCTCGTTGATAGCAGTTTCCCTGTCGATAACCACGCCGGCACGTCCTTACCCAGCGATCAATGTCGCAATTCTCAATCAGCGGTCGAGTCATCTGCGGGCAGCGGGCGGCCATTCCCAGTGAGCCGTTTATGCGGCAAGGCGATCTCAGCCATACCCGCCACCCGAGGGTGATCGACACACTACGACAGTCCCGAAATCACCCACCACAACAACGTAAGGAAGGCGATCTGATCGTCGGATCCGCATCAGGATCGGCGATCGCGACTCTCGTTGAACGCACGACTCGGTTCGTCGTCCTGGTGCATCTGCCCAATGGCCACAGCTCAGCTGCACTCCATGACGGACTCATCGGCGCCCTGGACGCTTTGCCCGTGCTGCTACGGCGCTCATTGACGTGGGATCAGGGAACCGAGCTGGCCCGGCACGTGGACATCACCAAGGCCACCGGCGTTCCGATCTTCTTCTGTGATCCTGCCTCGCCCTGGCAGCGCGGCTCGAACGAGAACACCAACGGCCTCCTGCGCCAGTACTTCCCGAAAGGAACCGATCTGAACGCCCACAGCGCTCAGCGCCTCCTCGAAGTCGCTACTGAACTCAACGATCGGCCCCGCAGAATCCTCAAACGCAGCACCCCAGCCGACCTGCTCAGCGAGCTAGTCTCGAAGAAGGAATTAGCCCCTGTTGCTTCCACCGTTTGAAACCGCCCGTGGGCTGCGGGACATCGCGGCGAGACAGATCGATGATGCGCGATTGTGCAGCGCGACAAGAGCTGCATCCCTTATGTGGACGGGGATGAGGTCATAGTTACTTGAAGGCAGCAGACGAGGCAGCGTGTCTCGCGACGTGTGTTTTTACTCGTGGATAGGATTCACGTAGGTAAGGACGGTTGCGAGACATTAGGAGGCGTCATTGGCAAAGCTAATTGGGTACGCGAGGGTCTCCACCAAGAGCCCGGCAACGGATCGGCAACTCAGCGACTTACTCGCTGCGGGTGTTCGCCGCGATGACGTCTACCTTGACCACGGTGTCAGTGGCGGGCGGGCACAGCGACCGAGATTCGATGCAGCGCTGGATGCTCTGGAAGCGGGGGACACACTGGTCGTCACGACGCTTGACCGGTTGGGCCGGTCGACGGCGCATTCAACTGGTCGTCGCAACACCGGCCTGTTCGGTCAATAGTAGGTGCTCTGCCCACATCTCGGCGGGGGTTCTCCAGCCAAGGATTTTGCGTGGTCGGTTGTTGAGCGTTAGAGCAACGGCGTCGAGTTCATTAGCGCCCCATCGTGCGAGGTCGGTGCCTTTGGGGAAATACTGGCGCAGCAGTCCGTTCGTGTTTTCATTCAATGGTCGTTGCCACGGGCTGTGGGCGTCAGCGAAATAGACGGCAATCCCGGTCGCGTTGGTGAATTCCACGTGCTGGGCCAGTTCCTTGCCTCGATCCCAGGTCAATGATTTGCGCATCGCCGACGGCAGAGCACCCATCTGGATCACCAGAGCCTTCCTCGTGGCCTCGGCCCCATGCCCAGCCAACGCTGGGCCATTCTTGATCCGCGGCTGCACCCCGTAACCTTCCATCGCTGGCAGGTGGATGAGCATTGTGACTTTGGTCGTGCGTTCCACGAGAGTGCCGATCGCCGACCCATCCGTTCCGATAATGAGGTCACCCTCCCAATGCCCAGGGACCTCTCGTGCAGCGACTTCCTCCGGCCGTTTGTCGATCATCACGTCGGTGGTGACGTGGCCGCCCGGCCGGTGCCGCGCCCGGGAGCGCGGGACCCGCAACGACCGCCCTGTTCGCAGATTGGTGACGAGATCGCGGGTGAGTGCGCCCCGGGATTGGACATACAGTGCCTGGTAGATCGCCTCGTGGGAGATCCGCATCGACAGATCGTGGGGATAGTCGATGCGGAGGCGACCAGCGATCTGTTCCGGGCTCCACACCGTCGCCCAGCGTCGGTCTTGGCGGTGGGGCTTGTTGTGCCCCTTCCACATTTGTGTCGTCGGTCCGGAGATGGGGACACCGTTGGCGTCTTTGACTGCCCCCGAGAGGCGGTCCTGGACGTAATCGCGCAGCCGGTCATTGGCCAGAAGCTTCACCGTTTTCGGGCGTTGTGCCACAAGGTCCGACTTCCACTGCGCAACAGAAGCCCGATATTCTAGCTTTCCCCCGCGGGTGGCAGCGTTGCGGCGCAACTCGCGCGATATCGTCGACGCCGACCGGCCCATCGACTGGCCCATCGACCGGGCAACGCCACGCACACTCGTGCCCTGAACCCGCAACAACGCGATTTCCTCACGCTCAGCAAACCAAAGATAGCGACCAGCCAGAGGGGCGAGCGTGAAGGGAGACATACCACCACGATGTCGGAACCAGCGGGCACCGACTGCCTGCGACACGCCAACAGCCGTTGCCGCATTCTCGCTCGAGAGCCCGCGCGCGATCTCGACCCAGAACGCTCGCTCAATCTCCCGCCGATGCGACGGCGCCCCCGGCGACTTCATCGGGGACCTACCCGTTAACTCCTTCATCCAACCTGCGGGACGTCCCATCGAATACCTCCATGATCGGAGTGTTGCGACGACCAGTTGAATGCGCCTTGCGAGCCGGCATCGGAATGGTGGATGAGGCCGGGCTGGACGGTGTGTCCGGCGTTGTCTCGGCGCCAGAGCGCCATGTTCAAACACACCTCAACGAACAGGGTGTCCTTGACCGTGGATGCATGCCAGCCGACGATCGCTCGAGAATACAAGTCGATCGCGAAGGCTACATAGACGAACCCGCCCCACGTCGGCACATACGTGAAGTCCGTCACCCAGCTGTGGTTCGGGTGGGGCGCGCTGAAATTGCGTTTGAGTAGGTCAGGTGCGCGCGCCGAATCCTTCCCGGTCGAGACGGAGCTGCGTGGCTTACGGCCGCGAACGAGGCCGTTCATGCCTTCCAGCCGCATCAACCGGTCCACGGTGTGCTTGGACACACCGGCGAACTCGCCCCGGCTCAGCCAGGCCGTCATCTTCCGGCGGCCGTAGAGAATCTCCGGCTGCTGCCGGCCCTGCACGTCCCGCGCCTTCAACGCTTTGAGCCGATCCAAGAGGACAGCGTCGCTCCGGGTCCGAACGGCGGCAGCGCGAATCTTCCATGCACGATACGACCGTGAAGTGACCGCGACGCCCTGCTCACGCAGGACGCCACACGTCAGCTCGACTCCATGGCCGTTCGCCTTCATCCGAGCGATGAATGCGATTATGGACGGTTGCGAGGGTCGAGCTCCCTCGCGAAGAAAGATGCTGCAGCTTTCAGGATCTCGTTGGTCTCCCACAAGTCACGATTCTCACGCTTGAGGCGCTTGATCTCCTTTAGCTCCTCGCTGGTCGGGCCGGTCCGTTCTCCGGCGTCAGATTGCGCCTGCCTGATCCACTTACGCAACGCCTCCGGGCCGACGTTGAGCTTGGGTGCCAGTTCGCGGCACGCGGCCCACATCGACGGGTAATCCTTCACACGATCAAGCGTCATACGAACCGCTCGCTCACGAACCTCATCTGGGTATTTCTTGGGCATAACCGAATCCTTTCACCAGAAAGAAAGCGGCAGGAAATCAGGGATGCTTCTATGTTTGTCAAGCGGTTGGCGATGAGGCTGCTGCAGCCAGGGTGCGGTAAATCTGTCTCGTGATGTAGCGCTTGAGGCAGCGCATGATCTCTCTTTTCGTGCGTCCCTCCGCGAGGCGTTTCAGGACGTATTCGCGGGTGGCGGCGTCGGTGCGCATGCGGGTGAGTGCGATGGTGTTAATCGCTCTGTTGAGCTGGCGGTCGCCGCCGCGGTTGAGGCGGTGCCGGATCGTTTTCCCTGAGGACGCGGGGATCGGGCAGGTGCCCGCGATTTGCGCCAGAGCACCCTCGGATCTGATCCGGACGGGGTGGGACCACACTGTCATGATCATCGCTGCGGTGACGGCTCCGATACCTGGCATCGCGATGAGGGCTGGGGAATGTTCGTCGACGAGGTTGGTGAGTTGCAGCCTGTTGGTTTTGAGGTCGGTGTCGAGGGTGAGGATCCGTTTGGCCGAGCGGACGGCTTCGCTTCGGGCGATGGTCAAGCCGAGGGGTTCGTCCCGGTGCCGCCAGGAGGAGATCGTGACGATCTGTCCCGGCGTGAGGGCATGGCGAGCGTCGATGCCAAGGTCGTGGGCCCGAATCAGTGCGGTCAATGCGTTGAGGGTCCGGAGCCGGTCTGCGTTCATCTGCTCTCGGCCTACTGTCAGGAGCTTCAGTGCTGTCTGGACTTCGCCGGCGCGACGATCTCGGAGCCGTTCGATGTCCATGATCAGAGTTGAACGGGCAGCGGTGATGGCATCGAGGCTGTCGGTTTTACCCTTGCCGCGGAGACGTTTGGCGGAGGGCGTCGGGGCCTCGACGACCCGATAGCCCGCCTCGGTGAGGCGTCGTGCCATGACAGCTCCGTAGGAGCCCGTGCCCTCGGCTGAGATCAAGACTGTCTCTGCGTTGCCGTCTGCTCGGCGTCTGATCCACACGGTTGCCCGCGACAACCCGGCTGGCGTCGTCGGGAAAGTCTTTTGGTCGAGCAGCTTCCCCGAGGGTGACTCAACGACGGCGTAGGTATGGGTGGCTGCGTGGGTGTCGACTCCCACGACGGTTCTGTAGTGATCTGCGACGATGGACATGCGGTGCCTCCTGATGGTGGGTGGACGTCGTTGCCGGCGTCAGCCCGGGAGAAGATCACTGCGAGACATGCCTGTAAGGGGCCACGACGTGAACGTCGGGCAAGCTTCTAATCAAGTCATCGTAGTGGGCCAGAAAGACACCGGCCCTCCTAACCGAGTGGACAGATCCCTGGCAAGACACCCCGCGGGGGTCAGACGGTTCACGAGTCACGCCCGGTCAGTAGAACCAGCACCAATCTAGCCAGCCAGCCCCAGGCCAGCCACAAGAAAGACTTACAGACGGTTCAGTCGACATTTTCGCCTGCGGTTATCGGGGCGCTGTGGAGGTGGACCACCCGATGAGCAAACAGACAAGGCTCACGCCAAACTGACGGGTGCGGCCACGCGTGCAACCTCGCATTCCTCAGTGCCCGGGTAGGTAAGTAGTCAACCGGAAGAACCGGAGGAACGAAGGCCGCGATTCCTCATGCGACTTCTTCGTCAACGAACTACCGGCGTGGGTCACTAGATCCAGCGGGGGGCGGTCGGGACTGTGCCGTTGTTTGAGCTGATCCGCGTAGTGCCGCGGCCGGTCGCCCATTCGGCGATTCCGGCTAGGGTGCCGGAGACGATGGTGGGCGTGGTCGACTCGAGATCTCCCAGCTGCGACACGTGCTGCGCCTGGGTGATCTGGAGCACAAGATCTCTGTCGTCGCCGCGGGTTTTCCACGCCCCGGTCACGTCTCCGAGCAGACGCTCCAGGATCTCCGTGGGGATGTCCCGGAAAGAGGCCCCATTGTCCAGATCAACGGCGTGAAGCCAGATCTCCCGGCTGCGCATCCACACGGTTTCTGACGCCGGCACCTCCCGACCCTGAATTGTGCGGACCTGGCGCGACCAGGCTTCGTGTGGCAGGTCGCGCCATTCCACGCTCAGGTGCACGGCCGAGTGGTCGAAGAGATTGCGCAGCGCGATCGGGCTCAGGGTGGCGCCGTAGGAAATTTCGTGGGTACGAGCATCCATGGATTCATACATGGGTGTCTCAACCTCGGTATGTGCCCACTCCACCAAGCGGGCAATGGCCCGGGCGTTGTACCCAACGTGGGCGAGGATATGGCGGCGATTCCACCCTGGCAGCAACGAGGCGTCGTCGAGGGCGGCGTCGGAAAGCTCGTTGAGTTTCCGGGCGAAGAACGCGGTTCCACGGCGTGCTTGGAGTAGTTGCGTTTGCAGCAACGGATTGGTGGTCAGGTCGTGGCGGGCAACCATTAGTTCTCCGTAATGGCCTCGGCGACTACGCGGTTGTTCAGCTGGCCGAGCCCCTCTATCCGGGTAACTAGCAGTTGGCCTTCCTGGAGGTAGCGCTTCGGGTCGCGGGCGTGACCGACGCCGCCGGGCGTTCCGGTTGCGATTACGTCGCCCGGATTGAGCGTAATGATCGTCGAAATGTAGGCCACCAGGATTTCCGGCGTGAAGACGAGGTCCCCGGTGGGCGTCTGTTGCATGGTTTCGCCGTCAACGGCGGCGGTCATCAGTGGTCCGGCAGTGAATTCGTCCGCGGTCACCAGCGCGGGACCAAAGGGCGTGCTCTTTTCCCAGGTCTTGCCCTGCAACCACTGAATCGTCCGGAACTGGTAGTCGCGCATGCTGATGTCGTTGAGCACCGCGTATCCGGCGATGTGATCGGCAGCGTTCGCCTCGGTGATGCGTCGGCCGGTCTTGCCGATGATTATGGCCAATTCGGCTTCCCAGTCCACGGCGGAAGATTCCGGCGGCAGGGCGATGTCGTCGTTCGGACCAATCAGCGATTCTTGGTACTTTGCGAAGAGTGTCGGGTACTCGGGGATGTCCCGGCCCATTTCTTTGATGTGGTTACGGTAATTGTGGCCCACGCAAATGATTTTTCCCGGGCTCGGCACGACCGGGGCCAGATCGGCACCATCCAGTGCATGTACGGTGCCCGATGCCTTGGCCGCTAGCTCTGCCCAATCGGGGTTGTGAAGCAGGCTTCCAACATCGGTGAAGTCACCGATTTCGGTCAGGGTGTCGCCGTCCTGGCGTACCGCGCGGGTGCCGCCTTCGGTGCGAAGTGTAAGAAGTCTCACTCGTTAGGTCCTTCAATGTAGGTGCGGTTGAAATGCAGTCGTTCGAAAATGGGGGCGTCATTGAATCGGAACAGGTCAAATTCTGTTTCGGCCGCCAGGGACCAAGAGACCCATGAGGGAACAACAAAGAGATCGCCCTTCTCCACGATCTGAGTTTCGCCGTTGAGGACGACGCTGCCGCGGCCCTCAAAGACCTGCCAGACGCTGGAGCCGACTTCGCGCAGTGCCTCGGTGGTGACACCGGCACGCAGGCGGTGGAACTCGGCGCGGATGGTCGGCATGACGTCGCCGCCTGTGGTCGGGTTCGTGTAGCGTACGGCCGCGTGGCCCTGGCTGACCGTGGCCGGTTGGCCCTCGTCTTCGAGGAGAAGCTGTTCGCGGAGCGCAGCATCCGTGTACTCCCAGCGGTAGGCGGCGATGGGGGAGTTGACGGTGTCCTGCAGTCCGGAGAGCGGGCGAAGCCCGGGGTGAGCCCAGAGCCGTTCGGAGCGCGAGATGTGCGGCGTGGCTTCATCCGTGACCCGCTCCGTGCCGTACTCAAAGAACCCCGCATCGGCGTAGTGCACAAATGGGATGTCCAGGCCGTCGATCCAGGCCATCGGCTTGTCCGTGTCGTTGTGATGGCCGTGAAAATTCCAGCCCGGCGTCAACAGAAAATCACCCCGGCGCATGGCCACCGGGTCACCATTCACAACGGTCCACACGCCTTCACCTTCGACAACGAAGCGAAACGCGTTTTGAGAGTGGCGGTGCTCTGGTGCGGTTTCATGAGCACCCAGATACTGGATGGCCGCCCACAGGGTGGGGGTGGCATAGGGGACGTTGCCAAGGCCCGGATTGGCGAGGGCAATCGCACGGCGTTCCCCGCCGCGGCCAACCGGTACGAGATCACCTGCGCGCGCGGCCAAGGGATACAGGGTGCTCCAACGCCAGACGTGCGGGATCGCTTTCGGGCTGGGAGCCATGGGCATAAGGTCGGCGATCTCGGTCCACAGGGGGATCAGGTTCTCGGTATCGAAATCTCGATAGAGCTGCTCAAGTTGACTTTGTTCCGTGGTGGAATCGATATGTGTCATGGTGACCTCCTCGTCGCCCGGCTGTGAAACGGATTACTGCACAACATTATGTGCTGCTCGCTTCAGGCATACGTAATTTCTGACAAGCAGAATAAACTACTGGTGGGCTTAAGCCTCGTCGGCGGCATTGGCCGCGATATCCTGCTCCAGCTGACGCCGGGTCTCCAGTACCAGGGGAACCAGCCCCTCATCAAAGAGGCGACGAAAACGGGCCGCCGGTGTGGCTACGCTGAGCGCCCCGACCACCTGACCCGCTCCGCTGTGAAGCGCGACACCGAGGGCGTCGACGCCTTCTTCAGTGCCCTCGAAATTGGCCGCGAAGCCATTAGCACGTACCGCGTCCAGCTCACTCAGGAAGCCGGGGTAATCGGCGTCGGGAATCCTGTCACCGCCGATATCGGCACTAGTGCTTCGGAAAAGCTGCATGAGCATGACCGGATCCAACTCGGCCAGCATAGCCTTACCGCCGGAGGCCCGGTGGGCCGGCAGAACGGTTCCCCGCCTGTCACCGACGCGCAGGATATTGGAGCCCTCGACAGTGCTGAGAAAGCGCACCTTGGTGCCGACCCGGATCATGAGGTTGACCGTTTCGTTCAACCGGATGGAGAGCAGCTCCAGGTGCGGCTGCGCCAACGAACGCAGCTGCATGGTCCAGCTCATCTCCGCGGGTCCAACGCCCATGGCGGGGCCGGGCAGGTAGCGTTTGGATTCGTCTTGGACCGCAAAGCCCCGGTAAATCAGCATGGCCAGCAGCCGATGGGCGGTAGACGGGGCCACGTTAAGCTCCGCGGCGGCCTCTTTGAGGCGGATGCCACCTATGTCGCGCAGCAGCTGCACCAGTTGAAGCGCGTTGTCCACCGCGTTGATGGAATACGACGGTTTCTTCTGCAACGATGAATTCTGCATATCAGAATTATATTGTGGTCAAACCGTGAAATCAGCGACTATCGGAGGACGGATCCCATGCAATCCGTCGTCATAGCAGACACGGCTAACTACCTACGTGGTAGGCGGCGGGCTGGGCACTGGGCGGGGACGCCTCGGAGCCGTCGCCGCTCCCCCGGCTGGCGGGCCGCTCCTGGCGGCTGGCCTGGGAGTGAACTCGAACTTCCTGGCCTTTGCCGGGGCGCCGCCCTTGCGGCGCTGCTCCTCGTCGTCATCGGACCCAACTTGAAGTCAACAACCTCGAAAGCAGTAGGAGTGAGCAATGTCTGATCGCACAACATCCACAGACGTCCTCGTCATCGGCGGCGGTATGGCCGGACTGGCTGGCGCCCTAGCCATGCGAGAGAACGGTGCCAGCGTCACACTGGTAGAGAGGGCGTCCGAGTTCGGTGAAGTCGGTGCCGGGCTCCAGATGTCGCCCAACGCCGCGCGAGTCCTCAAACGCTGGGGTCTTCTGGACCAGGCGTTGGAGATTGGCGTGCGGCCCAAACACCTGGTGTTCCGAGATGCCCTAAGCGGAGAAGAGCTCACGCGGCAGACGCTGGGAAGCGAGTTCGAAGAACGGTACGGTGCGCCCTATCTCGTGATTCACCGAAGCGACCTGCACCGGATTCTTCTCAACGCCTGCGACAAAGCCGGCGTGACCCTAATCAACGACGTGATGATTGACCGGGTTGAAACGGTCGACGGCCGCGGCCGCGCGTATGCCCACAACGGTGATGTCTACCAGGCGGATGTCATCCTCGGTGCCGACGGATTGAAGTCGACCCTACGGTCGGCAGTTTCAGATGATGGACCTGTGCCGTCGGCTTTCGTCGCCTATCGCGGAACAGTCCCGATCACCGACGCCATTCCCCAAGACGACCTGGAGGACGTCATCGTCTATCTTGGACCGAACTGCCACCTGGTGCAGTATCCGCTGCGCAAGGGCGAACTGCTCAACACCGTGGCCGTCTTCAAATCCCCATCATTCGAGCGCGGCGAAGAACAATACGGGGGCGTAGACGAGCTGGAAAAGGCCTACAAGGACTGCGTTCCGGAGGTTCGAAACGCGCTGAAGAACCTGGGTACGTCCATGCGCTGGCCCATGTATGACCGTGAACCCATCGACAACTGGGTAGCGGGGCGGATGGTACTCATTGGCGACGCCGCCCACCCCATGCTTCAGTATTTGGCCCAGGGGGCCTGTCAGGCACTGGAAGACGCTGCGGTTCTGCAAGACCTAAGTAAGGGCACCGTGTTCACTGACCTAGGTCGCACAAGTGAGGCCTGGGACGAGGTTCTACGGACGTTCAACGCGGCGCGGTTTCCGCGCACCGCCCAGGTGCAGCGCACAGCACGGATCTGGGGCGAATCCTGGCACGTTTCCGGAACCGGCCGAGTCCTGCGAAACATGTTGTTCAAGAGCCGTGGCGATGGCAACTATCAGTACAACGACTGGCTGTATGGTCAGTCGCCTGCACTGGTGTTTGCCTCTGCCGATGATGTCAGTAATGAAACTGTCTCAGCTATATAGTAACTTTCGGGCGGTGTCAGCGACGCTGGGCGCGTCGCAGACTAAGCCCTTAGCGGCGCCGAGGACCCGAACTATGGCCTCGTCAGTGCGGTCCTTGTGGAGAACGCGAGCCGACGACTGGTCGCCCAGCTGCGGGTTCATTCCCTGGAACCAGGTCGCCGCGACTCCATCACCTTCGCTCCGGTCGATAAGCGTTGCCACCTGAAACGAAAAACTCGCTTTCACCTACTGCGGCGGAGCTGTTCTCAGAGCCATCACACTTTGGCTCAAACGGTTAGGGGACACGGCCCAGGCCCGAGGGCAGCATTCTCTTGCGTGGCAGCGAGTTCTTCTACGAGCGTGAGGCCCTTCACTGCCCATTCAATTTCGAGGTCGGCGCGCGCAATGAGACCGTCGTAGACGTGTACCTTGTAGGCGACGATAGCGTCGTGCGCGTATTCTGGCTTCGCCGCGAGGCGCAGTCGCATCAGGTTGGTATCCCGGTTGCGCAATGCCTCGGAATGCTGCAGCCATCCGAGTCGCTTCGCCGCATAGTGATCGCGGTGTTCTCTGAACTGACGTCGTGCCGTGTCAAATGACGCGTATTCCAGATACATCGCGTGTAGGTGAGCCACTGAGCGTTCCGCCGGTATTGCGAAGGGCTCTTCAGCCCAACGGGCGAGCTCTTCTCGACCGCGATCGGTGATCGTGTACTCGCGCTTCGTAGCGTGTACGCCACGTTCGACGGCTGTCGCCACGATGAGGCCTTCGGTCTCCATGATGCGGAGTCCCGGATAAATCTGCGAGTGATTCGCTCGCCAGGCGTGTTCGATGGTGTCGCCGAAGATGCGCGCGAGGTCGTAGCCAGTCATCGGGCCAACGTCCAACAGGGCGAGCAGCGCGTGCCGCAGTGACATGGAACCCCTTCTATGTATTGAGAGAACTAACCCGAGTGTAACAGGCCATGTATGTAATTATTTACCTAAATGTTGACGTAAATACCAACAGGTAGTAACGTCGCTAAAAAGTTGTCCAACCAACGGTGGTGGGAGTCGTTCTTGAGTAACAACGTCGCAACGCGTCGGAGCTGGTTGTGGTTCCTTTGGACACCGCTCAACGCAGTTCAGAGAGCGTGGGCAGGCGTCGCGGGCGTTGTCGTTTTCCTCGTGTGTCTGCAGGTTTTGCCTCTTACGGGCGCCGTCGACCCAAAGCACACGCCGCCGCTGTCAGAGGTCATCTCAGCTCTCGTCAGCCGCCTAGCCACACCTCAATTTTGGGAAGCACTGCTTAACACGCTGACAACGTGGGGCATCGGCCTCGGCATTTCGGTAGCGATCGGTGTAGTGGCTGGATTGTTGATCGGTGGAATTCCGGTGGTGCGCGAGTTCACCGCGTCAACGATCGAGTTCCTGCGTCCGATCCCATCTGTCGCGTTCATCCCGCTTGCTGTGTTGCTCTACGGCACCGGGCGTGATGCGACGCTGCTGCTCATCATTTACGCGGCTGTGTGGCAAATGCTTATTCAGGTCTCTTACGGGGCGCAAGACGTCGACCCTGTCGCCCGTGACACAGCCCGCAGTTACCGCTTCCCGAAGGGGTTCACGTTGATCAATGTCGTCGTGCCGACGGTGTTGCCCTACGCGGTCACAGGTTTCCGACTTTCAGCATCTGTTGCCCTCATTCTTGCCATTACCGGTGAGCTGATAATCGGCACCCCTGGGCTCGGCAAGTTGATCGTGATTGCGCAGGAGTCGGGTGCCGTCGCGAGCATGTACGCACTTGTGCTCGTCACGGGTTTCTTGGGCCTCGCAGTGAACGTGATTGTTCGGATGATGGAGCGCCGGGTCCTGCACTGGCACGCCTCTGTGCGACGGGAGGGCATGAAATGAGCGCCACTGAGTTGGTTCGTACGGCACGTATGAAGCGTGACTCCGGAATCGGCAAGCAGGTGCGAAAAGTGCTCGCCGTCGTCGCGTTGCCGATCGTATTGATCGTGACGTGGTGGTTTTCCTCTGCGGGTTCGCAGAACTTCTTCTTCCCCCCGCTCGAGCAGATTGTCACGGCGTTCCAGCCGACCTGGTTCACGGGGGCCATTGAGACCGAGGTCTTGCCGTCTGTTTGGCGGCTGCTGGGGGGCTACCTCGTTGCCGGCGTGATCGGCATCGGGCTCGGAGCGCTACTCGGCAGTTCTCCGGTATTGCGGGCATTTACTGAGCCGGCGCTCGAGTTCTTGCGTGCGATTCCGCCGACGGTCATGATTCCGATCCTGATCCTGTTTCTCGGTATCGGCGCAGAGATGCGCGTCGTGGTCATCGCCATCGGTGCGCTCTGGCCGATCTTGCTGAACACTATCGAAGGTGTGCGCGCCATCGACGAGGTACTGCGGGACACCGCGCGTGTCTACCGACTAACTCCCATGATGCGCTTCAGCACACTGATCCTGCGCGGCGCGAGCCCGCAGATCGTTACGGGTGCTCGCCAGGGACTGTCGGTCGCGATCATCCTCATGGTCATCTCTGAGATGTTCGCCGCACAAGACGGCATCGGCTTCACGATCATTCGATTCCAGAAGAGTTACGCGATGCCCGAGATGTGGAGCGGCATTCTGCTACTCGGCGTTCTCGGCATCGTGCTGTCTCTCATCTTCAAGCTCTTCGAATCAATCTCACTGAAGTGGTACTTCGGACTTCGCCAGTCACAACGAGGAGGCAACTAATGACCATCAGCGATTCCGTAAGCGTCCAATCGCCAGACGTCCTGCTGCAAGTGAGGGGGCTCCGCAAGACCTACGAGGTCCGCAATGACCCCATCGAGGCGATCCGTAGGCTGACCTTCGACATTCACGCGGGTGACCTGGTCTGCATCGTAGGCCCGTCTGGTGCCGGGAAGACCACGCTGCTGCGTTCGTTGGCTGGCCTGCTGACACCCTCGGGCGGCAGTGCAAAGCTCGATGGTGAAGAGATCGTTGAGCCGCCGAAGGGCATGGCTGTGGTCTTTCAGGAATACGCTCGCTCGCTCTTTCCGTGGCTCACGATCGCGCAGAACGTTGCCCTGCCGCTGAAGGCTCAGGGGGTCGATCGTGCGACGCGCGCCGAGAAGACTGCAAAGGCACTTGAGGCCGTTGGCCTCGCTGACGTTGCGAAGCGCTACCCATGGCAGCTGTCTGGCGGTATGCAGCAGCGTGTGGCGCTTGCCCGTGCCGTGGCATACGAGCCGCGCATTCTGCTCATGGACGAGCCTTTCGCGGCCGTCGACGCACAGACACGCGCCGACCTCGAAGACCTGGTTCGTAACCTTTGGCACCGACTGGGCTTGACCGTGTTGTTCGTGACGCACGACATCGATGAGTCGATCTACCTGGGCCAGCGAGTGCTCGTCCTCTCGAACCGCCCCACCGAGATCCTTGACGATATCGCCATAAACCTTCCCGATGAGCGCGACCAGCTCACCACGAGAAACGAACCCGAGTTTGCCCGCCTTCGCGCTGAGGTCTATGAGCGAGTTCAGCAGGCGAAGGCCGGTCGTCGACCGGGCGACGCCGCCTAATGCCAGTACGCCTAAAGAGAAAGAAGGACAATGTGAATACATCCAGCAACGGTATTCTCGACGTTGCCATCATCGGCGCCGGACTCACCGGCATGTATGCGCTCCACAAGCTGCGCGAAGAAGGCCACGCGGTGCGCGTCTTCGACCGTGCTGATGGAGTTGGTGGCACGTGGTGGTGGAACCGGTATCCTGGCGCTCGCGTTGACTCGCCTGGCGCACCGTTCTACTGTTACACCTTTTCTGAAGACCTCGTGGCGGAGTGGGAGTGGCTCGAAACGCAGCCTGACCAGCCCGCTATCCTTTCGTATCTGAACCATGTCGCAGACCGCTTTGACCTTCGTCGCGACATTCAGTTGGCGACGAGTATTACGGATGCCGCATACGAGGAAGACTCCGGCCTGTGGGTCTTAGCCACGAGCAAAGGTGAAGAGGTTCGTGCTCGCTACCTCATCTCGGCCGTCGGCACGCTGTCTGACGCGTACAAGCCGGCCTTCGACGGGCTCGCCTCGTTCAGAGGAGAGGTCTATCACACGGGCCATTGGCCGCAGGATCACGATGTGGACTTTACGGGCAAGCGTGTCGGTATCATCGGCACCGGCTCATCTGGGGTGCAGCTCATTCCGATCATCGCCGAGTCGGCAGCTGCTCTGACGGTCTTCCAGCGGACCCCGCAATACGTGCTTCCGGCGCGTAACCGCCCGCTGGCTGAAGAGCTGAAAACCCTTGCGAAAGAGAATTGGCCCGAGCTGCGCGAGCGAGCGGTTGCAACGGGTCGTCCACTGCCGAAGGCGCAGGAGTTGGCCGTCGAAGCATCTCAAGAAGAGCGAAACGCGGTTTACGAACAAGCATGGCTCACCGGAGGCATGTCACTTCGCGACTGCTACGGCGACCACATGTCGGATCCCGAGGCGAACGAGCTTGTTGCCGAGTTCGTGCGCAAGAAGATTCGCGAGGCGATTACCGACCCTGATGTTGCAGAGCAGCTGCTGCCGTACTACATCTTCGGTGCGAAGCGTTTGATCCTAGGCACGGGCTACTACGAGGCCTTCAATCGGGACAACGTCTCGATCGTTGACGTGAAGAAGGCACCGATCGTATGCATCACCGACAGTGGTGTCGAGACCTCCGACGGGTTCTACGAGCTGGACGTATTGATTCTCGCGACTGGGTACGATGCGATCACCGGCGGGCTGACGAGCCTAAACCCTCGTGGTCGCGATGGCGTGCGACTGCGTGACGTGTGGTCTAAGGGAGTGCAGAGCTACCTGGGGCTGGCGGTCAGCGGCTTCCCGAACATGTTCATCATGCACGGTCCGCAGACCCCGGCGGTGAAGTACCCGATGCATCTCGGTGCAGAACTCCAGGGCGACTGGATCGCGGGCATCATCAGGCATGCGAAAAACGGCGGTTTCGACACCGTCGAGGCGCAGGCTGCGATGCAACCCGCCTGGGGTAAAGAGGTCGCCGCAATCGCTGACCGTAGCCTGTACTCGAAGGCTGAGTCGTGGTACATGGGCTCAAACATTCCCGGCAAGCCGCGCCAGTTCATGGTGCATCTCGACGGTCCTGGCTACCATCGCCGCATTCATGAGGTGGCAGAAAGCGGGTATGAGGGCTTCGAGTTTTCGAAGGCCGATGTGGCTGCCGAGTCCGATGCTTACGCAGCGGCGGTGCTGTCATGAGTTCTACCCTGTTGACGTTGGCCTGCGGACACTACGACCGCACCGAGGCGCTGCGCACGGGCGAGGTTTCGCCGCGCGGCATTAAACTGAACTACCTCACGAACCGTGTGGAAGAGACCTTCTATCGCATGGCACGCTACCGCGAGTTTGATGTCGCCGAAATGTCGCTGTCGACGTATGTTATGACGCTCTCTCAGGGGCGTCCTTTCGTGGCTATCCCGGTTTTTCCGTCGCGGATGTTCCGACACAGCGGTATTTATGTGAACGTCAACTCGGGAATCAACGAACCGAAAGACCTTGCTGGCAAAATCATCGGTATCCCCGAGTGGCAGGTCACCGCAGCGGTGTGGATTCGCGGATTCCTCGAGGAAGAGTATGGCGTCAAGATCGCGGGTTCGACGTATCGCACCGGCGGTTTGCATGACGCGGGCCGCCAAGAGAAGATCGTGCCGAACATCCCTGACGGCGTTGAGACGATGCCGATTCCGAGCGATCGCACACTGTCAGAAATGCTCGTAAGCGGTGAGATCGACGCGCTCTACACGCCGCGAACTCCGATGCCATTCACTGAAGGGCACCCGAATGTCAGGCGCCTCTTCCCCGACTATCGCGCCGTCGAGGAGGACTACTACGGGCGCACCGGCATCTTCCCGATCATGCACGTCGTGGCCATCCGTCGCGAGGTGTACGAAAAGAATCGCTGGATCGCGCGCGAACTGTTCACCGCCTTCGAAGAGGCCAAGGCGGTGAGCGAGCGCTGGTACCAAGAGACTTCAGCGCTGCCCACGGTGCACCCGTGGCTCTTCGATGACATCACCAAGACCCGAGAGGTCATGGGCGACGATTACTGGCGCTACGGATTGCACGACGATGACAAGACCCTGTCGACGTTCCTTCGTTACTCCCACGAGCAAGGCCTCGCAGACAAGCTCTGGGATGAATCCGAACTCTTCGCTCCCGAAGCGATCGACGAAATCAAGATCTAACCGCCGTACACGATGGCGAACCAACCTCAAGGAGAAAAATGATGAAACGTAAGCTCAGTGCAGCGCTTATCGTCGGACTTGCCAGCACCACGATGCTTGCTGGCTGCAGCGCAACCGCAACCGCGACCGGACCTTCCGCGGGTGGTGGCAGCTCCGCAAAGTGTGACGCCGAGAACGTCACTGTGGGCGTCGGGCCCTATGTCGACGTTGCGCCGCTCTATCTCGGCATCGAGAACGGCATCTTCGAACGGCACGGGCTCGCGGTTGAGGCCGAGATCATCTCTGGTGGTGGCGCCGCGCTGCTGCCTAGCGTGATTAACGGTGCTCTGACCTTCGCATACGGCAACGTCGGCTCGTTGCTGGTGGCCCGTGAGAAGACCCTTGATGTCGTGGTGGTGACGCACGGCAGTTCGTCGCCGGGCACCGGTTCTGAGCAGGGTGGTCTCTCGGTCGCTGAGGGTTCTGACATCAGGGATGCCTCGGACCTTGAAGGCAAGGTCGTTGCGGTCAACTCGGTCGAAAGCCTCACCGAGGTCATGGTACGTGACGCCGTAGCGCGGGACGGCGGCGACCCCGATGCGGTCAAGGTCGTTGAGATGAAGCTCGGCGACATGCCGGCTGCGCTCTCGGCGGGCGAGGTCGACGCGATCGCAACCTTCGAGCCCTTCACCACGATCGGCAGGCAATCAGGTGCACGCCTGATCTCGCACTTGTTCGACGTCACTGATGACGGTGAGACGTTGATCGGTGCCTACTTCACCAGCGGTGCATACGCCGAGGAGTGTGCTGATGTAGCGGCCAAATTTGCCGCAGCTATGGGCGAATCCCTTGACTACGCAGAGGAAAACCCTGGCGAGGTGCGCACGATCACTGACACGTACCTTGAACTTGACCCGGCTGTTCGCGACGAGATGGCAATCCCGAAGTTCGGTTCGGAACTCGCCGAAGATGATGTGCAAGACATCATCGACATGTCGCTGGAGTACGGCCTGATCAAAGACGAGGTTCCGATCGACGAACTGCTCTGGAAGGCGGAATAATTCGTGGGCGTTGCTCGTGAGTTCGTGCAGGTAGGCGGCTTCAACACCGCCTACCTGAGCGCGGGTGATCCCTCCCTACCGCCGCTGCTGCTGCTGCACGACGGCGCGTGGGGTGGCAGCGCCGAGGTGACGTGGGGCAATGCGATCGATAAGCTCGCCACGTCGTTCCATGTCATGGCGCCCGACCTGCTCGGTTTTGGTGAATCCGACAAGGTCACCTTCTTTGACCGTTCTTCATATGACTTCCGTGGTCCGCACGTGCGAGCATTTGCCTGCGAGATGTTCGGCGATCGCCCTGTTAACGTGGTTGGCAATTCCTACGGTGGGTCGCTGATACTTCGGATGCTAGCCGCCGGTGATACAGATTGGATTCGAACCGCAATCAGTATTGCGGGAAGCGGCGGCCCGTGGAAGTCTGAGCTGTCGTCCAGGGAGCTTTCCCATTGGGACGGCAGTCGGGACGATCTGGCGCGCGTCGTCGCGCTGCTGGTCGACAAAGAGAACGATGGCTTCGACGAGTGGATTGATGTCCGATTTGTTTCGGCATCACAACCCGGCCATTTCAGGGCTGTGGCATCGGCGGCCATGCCGATGCCACAGGTGCTGAAGCGAGCCATCAGCGACCCATGGCCGCAGCAACTGGCCAACGTCGAAACGCCCCTTATGGTTGTGGCGGGTGTGCGCGATGTGTTGCTCGAACCCGACTGGGTCGATCGTATCAAGGCCGTTGTGCCGAGCGCTCGCGTCGAGAAGCTCGACACGAGGCATGAGCCCAACATTGACCATCCTGAGGAAGTCATCGCCTTGATTCGAGACTTCTGCGGAGAAGGCCAACCTCCCAGTCCAGTTGTAGGAGACGTGTGGACTTCGGCGCTTTTTGGCGGCGTTCTGTGATCGGGGTCAGAGCAGTAATGGAACGAAACCGACCGCTGAGGGCTCGGTCGTTCAGTTCTCGCGCACATCGGGGAGAAACCTTCCGGCGGTGCGGTGTAGGGCAGCGGATCACCGGGTTTGTTCGTGTCTTCTGATTTCGCGAACGGTCCTTCTGTGCCCATGAGGATTGGCATGTGGTGGTCGGCGTGTTCGATCCACCAGGTGCTTGACCTGGTGGCGCCGTCGAGTCGGAGATGTTCCCAGGCGCGCCAGAGGGCATCGATGCGGGCGAGAGCTTCCGGATATTCCCACCACTTCGCCGCCCATCGGAAGCTCGCGTTTCCGGGGCCGACGCGGCGGGAGTACATGTGCCGGAGTCGGTCACGTACGAACTCGTCCGAAGAACCGTAGAAGAAATGCCCGAACGCTATCCGCTGCGCCGATCCATTTCACGTCGTTAAGTGGGCATCAGCCGCCCTCGACGGAGTACGCCGCACCGCATGGAACGACGCCCGGAAAGCCGCCCGCACCGACGAGCCGAAACGGCCCGCTGGTCGGCCTGCAAGGACGCCCCGGCACGCCCCACAGTGCTCGTGATGCCGGCATCAAGAACTGTCGTTACGCGCTCTGGAAGAACCCAGAAAACTTCACCGAAAAGCAGCAGCTGAAGCTCGCCTGGATCGTGCAAACCGACCCACGCCTCGGCCGTGCGTATTACCTGAAAAAAAGGACTCCGACTCGTCTTCAAGCTGCCCCTCGCAGAAGCGACCGAAGCCCACGACAAATGGGTGATCGGGGCTCGCCGCTGCCGGATCCCCGAGTTCGTGAAACTCCAAAAAAGCATCGTCAAACACCACGCCCAGATCCTCGTATCCATCGAGCACGGGCTCTCCAACGGCCGGGTCGAATCCATGAATACCAAGATCCGACTCATGACCCGCGTCGCGTTCGGCTTCACATCACCCGACGCCCTCATCGCCCTCGCGATGCTCAGCCTCGGCGGGCACAAACCGGTGCTCCCGGGCCGGCTTTAACCCACGGTTACGTCAGGAGAGCCAGTTTCTTGACGTCGACGTGGATCAACGACCCCGGCGTGGCGTGCTCGTAGCGGCGGACGACTTCCCCGGTGCGCACGTCAACGTGATGGAGCTTATTCAGATGACACCGCGTCAACACCGCATGCACGGTGGAGGAGGTCATGCCTAGCCTTGCGCCGATCGCGACCGGTCCGAGGCGTTTCTTCCAACGCAGGTGCACAACTTTCCGGACCTGCTCCTGCGGCGTCTTGGCCGGCATACGGTGCGGGCGGGAGGACCGATCGTCCATCCCGTCCGGGCCCATCGTGGCATAGCGGTCAGCCCACCGCTTCGCGGTCGGCCACGACACGTTGAACATGCGGGCGGCGGACACGATCGAATAGTCTTGCTCGACGATCAGACGCGCCAGCCGAAGACGGTGACGCGGAGTCAAAGCAGCATTAGCGTGGGACACGAGGACCTCCTGGTCTGAAGTGGTTGGCCTTTGACAGCTCCACTCCACGACCGGAGGTCCTCACCTACGTCTAAGAACTACAGCGTGTCCTCACATTTACTCAACCGACCTGCCTGGGCAGTACAGCTAGCGGCCGGGTCCCACCGAACTATCGGGTGGTGACCCGGCGTGCTGCTCCTGTCTGCGCAGGAATGTCAGCACCACAGATACAAGTAGATCTGGGCGGTCGATGTTGGGCTCGTGCATCGAGTCGATGCGCTCGACAGCACTATTGCTCAGCACCTCCACAAGGTGATTAGTCCAATCCTTTTCTAAAAGCACGTCGCGATCTCCGCTTACCAGCAGCACGGGAATGTCGCATTCGGCCAATTGCTTCGGCCATGGATCCAACGGCCGTCGGCTTGGAATCGCGGGTGGGATCGGGATCGACAACGCCATTACGCTTCGGTAGTGCCCCGGCTCGATTGCCCACCGATACCGTTCATCGAGTTGGTCCTCAAAATAGCCACTCTCGCGATCAATAAGCACAGATACGACTCGCTCGAGGCCGTTCCGAGTGCCATCCCAATAGGATAAATTCTCGTGGGCTAGCGGAGTGCGCCAAGGCCCCCCGGTTCCGCTGATACTTACTGCTGACCGCACGCGACCCTCGAGCGGCGTACAGAGGATTCGGAGCGCGAGTGAACCCCCGAAAGAGTTGCCTACGAGGTGAACCGTTGGGATTCTGAGGGCATCCAGAAATTCAGTGATGTGCGCGATGCGACCGTCGTAAGGCGAACGGTCAAGATGCACTAATTTGTCCGTTCCGCCGAAGCCGAGTTGGTCAGGTGCAAGCACATGATACGCGGTCGCCAGCAGCGAAATCGCATTCCCCCAAGTGGTCGAACTCGAGCCGCCCCAGGCGCCGTCGTGGAGCAACAGCACCGTGGGCCGCGCTGGGTCACCCGCCTCAAGATATCGGGTGCGCACACCCGCTGCATTGATCCACTGTTCCCGAACCATGCCCATCACTTCATTCCCCCATCGATTGTGAATACGCCGCCAGTAACGTAGCTCGACGCGTCCGACGCTAAGAACAGCGCCAGCCCCTCGATCTCCGACGCATCAGCGACCCGGCCAAGAAAGCTTCGGTCAGAAAACGCCTTCGCTACCGCCGGGTCGCCTAATCTTCCACCTCCGATGCCTGTTGCAAATGCTCCCGGAGCAATCGCGTTGACCAGAATCCGCCGTTCGGCTAGTTCGATAGCCGCCTGGCGGACCAGCCCGACGACGGCAGCTTTCGAGATGGCGTATGCGTATCCCACCATGGGCTCAGGCCGGATACCGGCCACGGAGGATACGACGATCACGCGGCCGCTGCCCTTGTCGTCGACGTGGTGCGCTGCAGCCGCAACCGTGTTCCGGACGCCCGTCAAGTTGGTGGCAACCACGCGACTCCAGAGTGCTTCGTCTATCCTTGAGAGCTTCCCTTCCGGCTGACGCGGCCCAGGACCTCCCGAGATACCGGCGTTGGCCACGACGATTGAGAGCCCGCTACGCGCACTCGCCGCCACGGCCTTTTCAACCGCACCGCTTGCAGTCACGTCAAGCACGTCATAGTCCACGTCAATACCTGCGCGGGCCAACACCTCTGCAGCCGTCGCTACCTCCTTTTCGCGTATATCTGTGATCGTGACCGTAGCGCCTGCGAGCCCGAGCGCCCGGGCAATAGCAAATCCCAACCCGCCGGCGGCACCAGTGATGAAGGCGCTCCGACCATCGAGTGAGAACAGCCGGTCCAGCTCCGCATGCCGGGTCGACACTCCTGTCGCAGTCATATGACGCCAAGATACCGGCGCGCGATATCAGGGCTGCGGCGAAACTCAGTGACGGTGCTCTCGTGCACGATCTTGCCCACATCCATGATCGCGACATGGTCACTCATCGTGAGCCCGAGCTTGAGATTCTGCTCCACGATCAGAACGGTGAGTCCGTCGGCGCGCAGAGTGCGAAGCACGCCGGCGAGTTCAGCGATGATCCGGGGAGCCAAACCTTCCGACGGCTCGTCTAAGAGGAGCACGCTGGGGTTTCGCAGCAGTGCGCGACCGATCGCCACCATCTGCTGCTCGCCACCTGAAAGCAGTCCCGCCGGTTGCGCTGTTCGCTCCGCGAGCCGTGGCAGCAATTCATAGAGAGTATCGAGGGTCCAGCCTTTCGGAGTCTGACGGATACCCAACATCAAGTTCTCCTGCACTGTCAGATCGGGAAAGAGCCGTCTGCCTTGGGGGACGATAGCGAGCCCCGCCTTAGCGATCTCATGCGCGGGCCTGCCCGCAAGCTGCTTGCCGGCGAGCAGCACTTGCCCGCTCGAAGGAGTGACCATGCCCATGAGCGCCTGCATGAAGGTCGACTTGCCTACGCCATTTCTGCCGAAGAGCACGATTCCGGCACCCTCCTCAACGGAGAGCGATACCCCTCTCACAATGCGACTTGCACCGTATCCAGCGTGAAGATCTTTTACCTCGAGTAGTGCGCTCATCTGAACAGATCTTCTCCCATCGAGCTACCCAAATAGGCGAGCTGCACCTCTTCAGACTTCGATACCGTCTCGGGGTCTCCCGATGCAATAATCCGCCCGGCGTCGAGCACGGAGATCGAGCTCGCCACCCGCATGACAACGTCAATGTTGTGTTCGATGAGGATGAACGTAAGTTCATCCATTCCCGAAAGAAATTCCAGGAAATCTTCGATCTCACCCGGCGACATTCCCGCCGCGGGCTCGTCGAGGAGGAGAAGTTGCGGCTCAGTGGCATAGGCGAGGGCTATCTCCACCCGACGTCGCTGACCGTGCGCCAGGTCCCCCGCGAGGCGCAACGACTCGGAATCGAGTCGGAGTCGCTCGATCACCTCGGCGACTCTTTGAGTGACATCGCGGTGCTTTCGCATGCTCGTGAACCAACTGCCGTTGTGCTCAAGCGTTCGCTGCACTGCCAAGACTAGATTGTCGTGTACTGACATGTCGTCGAGCAGACTGCTGTGCTGGAACGTCATCGCCATCCCACGGCGAACCCGCTCATGCGATGGCACCCTTGTGATGTCATTCCCGAGGAACCGGATCGTTCCCGAGGTCGGCACGAGGTGCCCATTTATGAGCTTAACGAGTGTGCTCTTGCCTGCCCCGTTCGGGCCGATGAGGGCGCGCCTCTCACCGCGACGTACGACGGTCGAAACATCGTCCGTTGCTTGCAAAGCGCCGAACGTTTTGGAGACATGGTCGAGTTCGAGTATGACCTCGGTTACGTTCGTTTCGGTCATCGAGATACCACGCTTTCATCGGTTCCGAGTGGAGTCGCCCGCGGCTCTCGACGTTTCTTGAACGGTGCCGCTATCCTCTCCACGATGCTTGCGACACCACCGGGGAGGAAATATATGACGAGGACCAAAATTAGGCCTAATCCGAGTTCCCAGCTATCAAAACGTGATGACAGCTCGTCCCTTGCCACGACCAGAATTGCGGCCCCCGCAAGGGCGCCATGCAGCCGCTTTACGCCGCCGAGAATCACCATTACAAGCAGGAACGCCGACGTCATGAATCCGAAGTTCTCGGGCGCGACAAAGCGGGCATTTTGCACGTTCAAGGCCCCCGCCACCGCCCCCACAACTCCGGCGACAGAATACGCGACTCGCCGATAATGACTGACGTTGTAACCGAGGGCATCCATTCGCAGGGCGTTCGAATTGATGCCACTCAGCGCGTGCCCGAAGGGTGAGTCAACGAAACGTCGCACCATGATGTACACGACGACGACGACCGCGGCGATGTAATAGTACCGCGAGGGCACAGTAGAAAGTTCGATGCCGGGAAGGAGTACGGGGTTCCTGATGCCGGCAAGCCCGTCGGACCCTCCCGTAAGCCACCGGAGTGACTGGCTCAGGCTGAAGAGAAGCTCGGCAAACGCCAGGCTGAGCATGAGGAACACAATTCCAGTCGTGCGAACTGAAAGCCAACCGGCCGGAATTGCGAAGATTATGCCGACGACCGCGGCCACAAGGAGACCGAGAATCGCCGAATCTGTCGCATGGACCGAGAGGAGCCCCGCTGCGTAGCCTCCCAGTCCGTAGAACGCGGCGTGGCCGAGGGACGGCAAGCCAGTTACCCCGACGAGTACGCTGAGGCTAACTGCAGCGAGCCCGAGGATGAGAATCTCGGACAATAGGCTCAGCCGAAACGTGTTCAGCAGGAAGGGGGCGAGAGCCAACGCCACGATGATGACGATGCGGATGGCCCACCGTACATACATGTTGGGATTCATCGATTGACCTTTCCAAATAGGCCCGTTGGCTTCACAAGCAGAACCAGTGCCATGACGCCGAAGACAAGGAATGAGGACAGCTCCGGCAGAAGAGCCACTCCGAGTGTCTGGATTTGCCCAATCAAAAGCGCGCCCACCAGAGCCCCTCGTAGCGAGCCGAGTCCTCCAACAACGACTACCACGAGAGCCAAGATGAGCATCTCGGTGTCCAGACCGGGGCGAACCCCGATTACCGGTGCACCGATTACTCCACCGATCGCCGCGAGTGCGGCCGCACCGGCAAAAACGCCGCCCATGATGAAAGAAATCCTGTAGCCGAGTGCAGCAACCATTTGCTTGTCTGCGACCGCGGCGCGCACGATAGCACCGAGGCGAGTTCGCTCGACGACAACGAATATTACGAGCGCAATTGCCGCCGCAGCAACGATGACAAAGAGTCGATAGACGGGATACTGCATACCTAGAACCCCGACGGAGCCTCGCAGAATCTCAGGCGGCGCGGGAAGATAGACGTCGTTCCCCCAAAAGTGCTTGGCAACGTCTGCAAAGATGAACGCGATGCCCAGCGTGAGTAGTCCCTGGTCCAGGTGTCCTCTGTTCATAACTGGTTTGACAGCGAAGTACAATACCGCGCCGAAGGCAGCCCCCGCGATTAGTGCGACCGGTAGAGCAGCGGCCAGACCCGCTCCGCTGGCCAGCATCACTGCAATGTAGCCACCGAGCAGTAAGAGCGAACCATGGGCAAGGTTAAGCACACTCATGAGGCCGAACACAAGGGAGAGTCCCGCCGCCATAGTGAATAGCAACAGTCCTCGTCCCAGCCCATTTAGGAACGTGAAGAGGATCTCGATCATTGTTAGCCTTTCAAGGCAGGTCCTGAGGTGGAGCGCACGTCGCCCCACCCGAGATTTCAACTACGGCTGCTCGCCAAACTCACCGAGGTCGCCGACGATGACTGGCGCAAGCTCTCCGTCCAGGTTCTCGATCCGGGCAAGGTACATCGTTTGCACCGTGCCGTGAGTCTCCTTGTCAATCAGAAGGCGACCACGGGGGCTGTCGATCTCAGTGCCCTCCATCGCGGCTGCAAGCGCAGCTCCGTCGCTGGTGTCGCCCGCGAGCTCCTGAACCGCTTGCGCGATCAGTTGTGCCGCGTCGTAGGAGAAGAGCGAAAAGTATGACGGTGCGCGATCGGTCTTCTGCCTGTAGTCCGTGACGAAGGCGGCATTGATCTCATTGTCGAGCGTCCATGCGTAAGGAAGCACACTGTAGGCGCCCTCGGCCGACTCTCCCTGAGCGGAGAGCACGTCAGGCGTCGTGAGCGAACCTGGTCCGATTAGGGGGATCTGGTTTTTGTACCCGAACTCGTCGTACTGCTTCACGAAGTTGACTGCCTCGCCTCCCGCGAAGAAAGCATAGGTGGCTTCGGCACCCGACGAGCCGATCTGGCTGATGTAGGGCTGGTAGTCTTGGGTCTTCTGAAACGGTGGAAATGCCTCACCAGCGATGCTTCCGCCCGCGTCGATATATCCCTCTCTTACACCGTCGACGAGTTCATGTCCGGCGGCATAGTCCGATGCAGTGAGAAAGAGCGGGACCCCGTTAAGTTCTTCATGGATCCATTCGCCGACCGGGTAGCTCAGCTGATGACTCGACTGCGCCGTGCGAAACACGAAGTCTGAGCGCGCATCGCCTGTCACCGCGTTGGCCACAGCGTTCGAGACGACGAGAGGGACTTCCGCCGCCTCAAAGGCACCAGCAACTTGAAGCGCGACAGCGGAGCTCACGATGCCCGAGCCGAAATCAACCTCATCCTCTTGAAGGAGCTTGTTCGCCTTGCGAAGCCCGGTCTCCGGCGTCGCCTCAGTGTCCTCGATGATGAGAACGACCTCTCGGCCGCCCATCTTGTTGTCGTTCTGCTCCAAATAAAGCTCAAATCCAGCGATCATGTCGTCTGAGATCGGAGCATAGACACCGGACGTGGGCAGGAGCAGACCGATCTTGATAGGGCCTTCGCTATCGCTGGTCGCGCCACCTCCGAGAGCACCACCTGAACATGCGGCTGTCAGCAGAACGGTCGCTGCCGCTGCGGAAGCGAACACTGCTCTAGACATCTTTGTCTTGATTTTCATATTTTCCTCTCGTGCAGCTGGGCTGCATCACCTTGAACTAAATAGTGCGTGCCTGGCTCGATCAGGCGAAAACCTGCCCCCCGTCAACGACGAGTACCTGGCCCGTGACAAAACTCGAGGCGGATGAGGCAAGCCACTGCACAGCACCCACCAGGTCTTCGGGAATGAGCTCACCCGGGATCGACCGCGCCGAGACTGCGCGGGCTATGTAGCTTTCGTCGTTGTGAAACCGAGTCGCCTCGTCGCTTATGAGCCCAGGCGACACCGCGTTCACTCGGATGCGATCTACTCCGAACTCACGAGCTGCCGCGCGTGTCAATGCTTCGACGGCACCCTTCGAAGCGACATAATGCGGAAATCCCGTGATGCCCAAGCGTGCCGTGGTCGACGCGAAGTTGATGATTGATCCACCCCCACGCACCACCATGGCCCGTGTTACGGCGGCTGTTGCTTGCCAGACACCGCGCACGTTTACCTTCATCACCCGATCGAATTCATCGGGATCGACATCCGCCCAAGCGCTTCGCCCGGAGAGCGTTCGGTAAATCGCTGCATTGTTGACGAGAATGTCGACACCACCAAAGTCTCGCTCGGCCATCGCGACAGCTGCCGTCATGCTCACGGAATCCGTCACGTCGCCCGCGAAGAAGCGGATGTGCCCTTTTGCGGAGTTGTTCACCTTCTCTGCGAGGCTCTGTCCCTGCCCCTCGAGTGCCGGAAGATCGATCGCAACGACGTCGGCACCGAGGTCCGCGAAGGAGCGGGCCAGGACCGCGCCGATTCCTGCAGCGGCACCGGTGACCACGACGACGCTGTCACTCAGTTCTCTTTCTGCGCTCATGCTTATGCCTCTCGCTCAACTCGAAGGGGAACGCTGTCGTACGCTTCACGATCGACGGAGCTCGTTGCGCTCCAGTAATCGATGAGAGGGAACGGCCAGTTCTGCGAGACGCGACCGAATTTGTTCTTATACCAGCTGCTAACTTCTGACGCGCCCCATGCCATGAGTCCGTTGCCCTCGTCAATCTGCCGGTTGTATGCGTCGTAGATATCCTGTCTGCAGTCGATAGCGGCCTCATCGCGACGCAGAAGCCCGCTGATGGCGTCGAGGACGTAATTCACCGCCAGTTCCGAGAAGAGCACGATGCTGCCATTGACGACGAGGTTTGTGTTGGGACCATAAAGGCAGAACAGATTAGGAAATCCTGGGATTGATATGCCGAGATACGCCCGAGCGTCATCCGCCCAGTACTCATGGAGATCACGCCCTGCAACCCCGGTCACCGACACAGAAGACAAGAAGTCCGACGCGGTGAATCCTGTGCCATAGATGATGACATCCACTTCGTGCTCGACGCCATCAGCGGTACGAATACCGTGCTCGTAGAATTCGGCAATCGCCTCAGTTTCAAGGGCTACGTTCGGACGCTTCAACGTGCGTGCCCAAGTACCGTCATCACGTAGCAGCCTCTTGGCTCCCGGCGGGTAGGTCGGGATCACCTTGGTGAGTAGATCTGGGCGTTCCGCGAACTGCTCCTCGAGGTATGAGGTCAGGTTCTTACGCATGTGCTCGTTCTGCGCTGAGACTGATCCCGCCTTACTCCACTCGGGATCGACAGTGACGAATCGACGGCGACCCTCCACCGCCGTCCAGAACTGGAAGAACCGGAACCACCGTGCATAGAACGGAATCACGTCGAATAGCCATGACAACTCGAGGGGAATGGCCTCCAGGTAGTTCGGCGTCGGATACATCCACGGCGCATTTCTCTGAAAGACCGTGAGGTGATCGACTTCGGATGCGATCGCCGGTATCACTTGAAATGCACTCGCGCCAGCACCGATGACAGCGACGCGCTTACCTTTCAGGTCGACGTCATGACGCCATGCCGCAGTATGCCATGCCTCCCCTGTGAACTTGTTCGCCCCAACAAAGTCTGGAATCATGGGGTTATTGAGCTGTCCGACGGCACTTATGACCGCATTAAAGTACTCCAGTACCTCTCCATCAGCGGTCCGGTAGCGAAGAGCCCAGAGGGAGTCAGTCGCCCGGTATGCGGCCGAAAGGACCGTCGTCTCAAAGCGAATTGAATCGAGCAGCCCCTTCTTTTCAGCGACGCTACTGAAGTATCCGAAGATATCGTCGCGCTGCGAGTAGTGGTAAGGCCAATCGCGCTTCTGGGCGAAAGAGTAGCTGTAGGCGAAGTTATGCGTGTCAAGTCGGCAGCCAGGGTAGCTGTTTTCGTACCACGTGCCCCCCACTGAGGGGTTCTTCTCGAACACGACAAAGTCCACGCCGGCCTGTTTCAGTCGGAAAGCGGCGGCGACGCCGGACATGCCCGCGCCGATTACTGCAACCCTAAATTGTCGACCCGGTGCGAGCTCAGCAAGGTTCCAATCGGGATCGCTCACACCCTCAGGGATGTTCAGTTCATGAGACAGGAGCGGTAAGTATGTGTCGTCTGCTTCTGCAGCGATGAAACTCATCAGACGCTGCAGCAATTCTTGGTCCGGCTCGGCTGCGACTGAAAACCCATTGTCGCGGTAGCGTCGAAGCGCACAGAATGAGATCTCACGCGCTTTCAGCTGCTGCTCAGCTGTCATTCCGCCTTGAGGAGGGATCGCACCAGCTGATGGAACTATGTCCGGACGAAGCGCCGGGTCAATGAGGCTGGTATCTCCTGTGAGCTGACAAAGAGCTACTAGCAGAGAAGGGAGTTCGGCCTGTTCGAGGGCACGAAGCAGCGCGTCGTCGGACCACGGATTTGTACTCTGAGGTGTCACTTCTTTAGATCCCTCTTTCGTCTTCGGGCCTCGTTGCCTTCGATGTCTCGACGATAGATGCGGTGGACTGAGGTGCCTAATGGATTCTGTCGACCAGAATTGCTGAGAATTACCTAGATATTGGAGATTAGGATTCGGATATGTATGCGGATCCAGACCGACAGCCACCAACTTATGCAGTGGCCTCTGTTGACACTTCACTCCGTCTCCTAGAGATGCTCCGCGATGGGGGAAGCCTCCGGCTTAAAGATGCAGCGGCTGAAGTTGGAGTCGCTGCTTCGACAGCGCACCGTCTATTTGCGATGCTCATTTACCATGGGTTTGCGATGCAAGACGAGAACCGTTTGTATTGGCCGGGGCCTTCGCTCGGTGCCGTTGCCGCAGGTATAACGTGGACAAATCAAGTGCGCGATGCTGTCGAACCCCACCTAGAAACGCTCGTTAGGCGCACCGGTGAGACTGCCAACCTCATGATCCGCGTTGGCGCAAACGTCCGTATTATCATGACTGTCGAGAGTTCAAACGTTCTTCGAGTCACCGATAGGCGTGGCGTGGTCTTGCCCGCGCGCCATGCCTCAGGGGGGAAAGCGCTTTTCGCCGAGCTTTCACTTGTTGCGCTCAAGCGTCTGTATCTCAGTAGTATGGCCGAAGTCTCCGGCGACGCGCTTGACCCTATCGAATTCGGCGAGTTTTTGCGTGAACTTGACCAGTGCAGGCTCAAAGGTTATGCATCGAATACTGGTGCGACCGAAGAGGGGGTCGGAGCTATTGGTGTAACACTTCACGATGCCGAGGGCAACGCTTTCTCGGCGATTTCCCTAGCCACCCCACTGCGAAAATTACGAGGACTCATCCAGCAGGGAACCGTAAGAGAGATAATGTCAGCGCGCTCTGCGATCGAGGCTGACCTGACAAGTGCCGGTTTCACGCATCCTAGTTCCACATAAATGGGACGTGGAAAACTTCGTCGATTCCTCCGCTAAGACTTGACGGTCCGCGGTCTGGATGCGGCCATGTTGCAATGCCTCAACGAGGTGCTGTTGGCGCGGTGCATGGCGGTGGCCGCGGCCATGAATATTGCAAGTGCCTGCCCGACAGTAAGCTCTTCGCCCACAACGGCGCCGTGTCTATGGCATGGTCCGGAGTTTGATTCGTCACGTTACCATCCCCACATCGCTGACGAGGCCGGGCAGGTACTCGATGATCGGACTGCCAAGGAAGTCACGGTCACCAATCGAAGACGCACTCGGCGCCGGCGGCGTGCTGATAGAGCGCGGCGGCGCCCTGAACATTGCCGCGTTGGGCATGCTCGTCCTAAGGAACGGCAACGGGACCAGTCCGGCGGCGGAGAACGCGGACCTGAGCGTCTAAGGCATCTTCACCGCTAACACCTTCACAACCGTCGACACTCTGACCGAAGAGGTCGCATGACCCGTCTCCCAATCGATACTGAGGGTGCCCGGCCCAAGTCAGACAGCAACGAAGAAAAAACTTGATCATCATCACAAACCAGGACTTCTGCAAGCCGCATATGTTCAAGTTGCCGTATGCGAGTCGATACCTAATCTTCATTGGTTGAAGCGAAGACTTCTTCCTCGCGGTCGATCGTATCGAAGACGTAATGCAATGCGCCGTCGGCTTGATGCCTAATGCGGCGGCGACCAGTCGTGGGTCGTGGGAATGAGCGAGGTCGGCGAGACGGGTTTGACGCGGTAAGGCCGGCGTGACGCTGGCCGGATCGACAATATGTGTCATGAAGTACGGCGCGGCTGTGTTAACGCCGACCGAAAATAGGGCCACCAGCCGCTATGGAGGGTGTGGGGCCCGGGGCTTCCCTGACACGTCGTGGTCAGGACATGCCTGACAGTTTACCTTCCGGTGTTCCAGCCCGTGCCTGCGGGACCTTCCGCGGCCGGCCGCGCTTGTTGCCCTTGCCGTGATAGGTGCCGACGGGGCCGAGGTCGACGATCTCCCGGAGTAGTCGTCCGTCTTCGACGAGGTGCACGGTGACGAAGTCTTTCGCTTCGGTGACGCGGACTTTCTGACCCGACAGTGGCATCCCGACGTTGATCCGCCGCCTGCGGTACTTGATCGAACCGCTTGCGGAAACAATCAGCACGCGCGGTCCGGTGTTTCCTCCGCGGCGCACGTCGTCGGGGGTCATCTTCCGCGATGTGTCGGAGACGACTGCGGGCGTCTGTTGGTTGAGGGCGCGGTGCGGCCGTTCGTGGTTGTAGTACCAGCGGCATCGGTCACACAGTGCTTGCAAGTCCTCGATCGTGGCGGCGGGGCCGTTGTCGGCATAGAACTCTTTGAAGGTGCGGTGATACCGCTCGAGCTTTCCGCAGGTCTGCGTGTGCCGGGGCCGGGAGTTGAGTTGGTGAATGTTCAGCGCGGCCAGGCGCTCCTGGAAGAACACGGGCTTCTGTCCTTTGCGGGATTTGAATTGCAGCCCGTCGTCACTGATCAGCTGCCGCGGCACGCCGTGCTCGGTGATTGCGGTGTCCATCGCCTTCCACGCTGCGTGCACCGTGAAGCGCCGGATGGCGGTTGCGCCGATCGCGTAGCGGGCATGGTCATCGAGCAGGTCGACGATCCATGCTTTCGACCCGTCGGCCAAGGCAACTATGGTGCCATCGATCTGCCACAGAGCGTTCGGTGCGTGACGTTCGAATCGCTTCCACTCCTTCGGCGCCCGGTGTTCCTGCGCCACGACGAGGCCGTGCCGTTGCAACACCCGGTGCATCGTGGACACGACCGGCGGGCGGGCCAGACCCGCCTGCACCAGTTTCGTGTGCAGGGTTCGCGCGCCCCACCGCGGATTATCGACACGCAGCTTCACGATGAACGATTCAACCTCCGACGCCGTACGCGACGGTGAGGTTGTCGGCCGCGTTGACCGCGGCTGCAGTGCAGGGACTCCTTCGGACCAGAGTCATCGCCGGTATTCGTAAAACGACTGCCGGGATATGCCGTACCGGCGACAAGCAGCAGCGACGCTGATTCCATCGCGTTGCGGGGTCAACAGGATTTCAAGCCAACGCTCGTTCACACTCATCACTCTCATTCGGAAAGAGTGTCAGGGATGTCCCGCGTACAACCTGTCAGCGATGTGTCCGGGCCCTACACCTGCTGCACGGGGCGAGTGGACAAAGTTTCGACACGAATCAAACTCCGCAAGCATCGAAATCTAGGAAAGAATAATGGCAGTAAACGGAATGTTATTCTTCGACGTGGAGGATCGCGATGGCGACAATCGAGTCGTATTCAACCGCAAGCGGCAAACTGTACCGCGTACGCTATCGCATGCCCGATCGTCGCCAGACGAGTAAACGCGGATTCAGCACGAAGCGAGACGCAGAAAGATTTCTTGCTGGTGTCGAAGTGTCGAAGGATCGCGGCGAATGGGTCGATCCCACCAAGTCACGAATCACAGTATTGGAATGGGCAGAGAAGTGGTTCAGCGCCCAGGTGCAGCTGAAGCCAACGACTCGTTCTGGATACCGGCATAGCCTCGACAAGCACGTACTTCCGCGATGGGGGAAAACTCGTTTGGGCGATGTCAGTCACGGAGATGTGCAGGAATGGGTGAACAGCCTCTCAGTGAATCTCGCGCCGTCAACGGTCCGGCAGATTCATCTCGTGCTGTCTAGCATTATGAAGTTCGCAATTGCGGACAGGCGAATCTCTACGAATCCATCGGATGACATTCGTCTGCCTCGAATCGGCAAGAAGTCCCGTGGGTACTTGAGCCACAACCAGGTGGACCGTCTTGCGGGCGAGTGCGGGAAAGACGCTGATGTCGTGCTGCTTCTCGCTTACACAGGGCTGCGGTGGGGCGAGCTCGCGGGCCTTAAGGTTGGGCGAGTCGACCGTCATCGGCGCCGCATTGAAGTTGCCGAAGCCGTGTCGGACCCGCGGGGTCAAGTCATTTGGGGCACGCCAAAGTCACACGAACGGCGCTCGGTTCCTTTCCCCGAGTTCCTGGATGAATCGCTGAAGTCGCGGTGCCAGGATCGCCGAGAAGATGATCTTGTCTTCACTGCACCGGACGGAGGAGTCCTTCGCAATGGAAACTTCCGCACTCGAACGTTCAACCCAGCCCTAGCGAGAGTTCAAGTTGATGATCCGGACTTTCCCAAGGTGACCCCGCACGACCTGCGACACACGGCCGCGAGCCTTGCGGTCTCCGTGGGTGCGAATGTCAAAGCCGTTCAGCGCATGCTCGGCCACGCATCAGCCGCGATGACGTTAGACGTCTACGCGGACCTCTTCGATGACGACTTGGATGCCGTTGCAACAGCCCTCAATCAGAACAAAATGATTTCAATTGTGTCCAAAATGTGGCCACAGGGAGAAAATGAGGCTGATGTGGAGCCCGAAAATGGGCATAAAAAAAGGCCACTCCCCAGTGTTTCCTAGGGAGTGGCGGTGGTGGCCCCGACCGGCGTCGATCCGGTGACCTTTCGATTTTCAGTCGAACGCTCTACCAACTGAGCTACAGGGCCCCAAAGCTGCGTTGAAAAACGCCTCTTCTAAGGAAAAAAGCCCTTCCTTTCGAAAGGGCTATTACCTTTGCGACCCTGACCGGACTTGAACCGGCGACCTCCGCCGTGACAGGGCGGCGCGCTAACCAACTGCGCTACAGGGCCTCGATGTAAAAATGTGAATCTGTGTGCGAGGCACTTGGTAAGACTATTCTATTTCGAGTAATGCTTCGTGCACGTGCAGTTTGCGTAGCCCCAACGGGATTCGAACCCGTGTTAACGCCGTGAAAGGGCGCCGTCCTAGGCCGCTAAACGATGGGGCCGTGAGCCACAAAGTTCATGGCTGCCGAAGAGTAAGCATACGGTCTTGTGGAGAGAAGGCCAAATCGGCGCGCGCAGCATCCGCTCGATTGGTTAATTGTTTTCGACGCCGGTTCGCACCGCGCCAGCAAATGAGCGGGCCAGCGGGCATTTCGCGGGTTAGATTCACCGGTAAGACTGGGTGAATCGTGCCCAGCTTGTTACTCTGAAGAGTCTGCTTCGGCGCACGTGGCGACTGCTATAAGCCTGTTGGGAAACAATGATTCGTACCAGAACCGTGACCGGCCTTAGGACTGACCCGCCCGCCCGCCGCTTGCGTGTAACCAATCGCTGGCCCAGGCACACCCTGGCGCTGACCAGCATCATGGCTGCCATGACTCTACTGATCACCCTGGTGAGCCCCGTCGCGCCCGCCCGCGCCGTCGATTACCCCTCCTGGCAGGACCTGCAAAACGCCAAGGCGAACACCGCCTCGGCGGCCGCGCAGGTCACCGCTATCGAGAATCTCATTGCCGGCCTACAGGTGCAGGTACAAGAGACGCAGGCTGCAGCCGAAAAGAGTGCCAATGAACTCGAGGTGGCTCAGCAGGAATTCGACGACGCCACCCGACGTGCCGAAGATATCCAGACCCAGGCCGACGCGAGCAAGGCCACAGCGGATGCCGCGACCAAGCAAGCCGGCCAGCTCGCCGCCCAGCTCTACCGCACCGGTGGCACCGATCTCAGCGTGAACCTGTTCTTGGAGGGCCAGGGAGACGGTGCCGACGCCGACCTGCTGTTGGCCAAACTCGGCAACATGAGCAAGCTCGTTGAGCGCAGCTCCGACGTCTACGAATCGGCGCAGTCGGCCACGAACAACGCCCAGTCGCTCGGAGACCAGGCCAAAGTCGCGCAGTCCGAACGCGAGACTCTGCGCGTCGCCGCCGAGGCCGCGCTCGCCGCAGCCCAGGCTGCCGCCGAAGCAGCAGCGAACGCGCTGGCCGAGTCCGAGGCCAAGAGCGTGGAACTGGAGCAGCAGCTGCAGTTCATGCGCGACGCCCAAGCCACTACGACAGCCGGGTATGAAGCCGGAGTTGCCGAACGCGCCCGGCTTGAAGCCATCCGGGTTGCGGCTGAAGCGGCGGCAAAGGCCGCCGCTGCCGCAGCGGCGCGTGCCAACAGCGGAGGCTCCGGTGGTTCCGTGAGCATGACCGGCTGGGCCGTTCCGGCCAGCGGTCGCATCACCGGCGGCTTCGGCCCTCGGTCGGTCATCTGTAACGGTGGCCAGTGCAGCGGCAGCTTCCACTACGCCACCGACCTCGGCACCGGCTGCGGTTCGCCCATCTACGCCGCCCACGCCGGCGTCGTCACCTGGGCTGGCGTTCTCGGCACGTACGGCAACTTCGTGAAGATCAGCCACGGCGACAACGTCTCAACCGGCTACGCCCACATTCAAAACGGCGGCTATAACGTTCGTTCCGGCCAGTCAGTGTCCGCCGGGCAGATCATCGCCTATTCCGGGGATACCGGCGCCGCCAACGGCTGCCACCTGCACTTCGAAGTGTGGATTGGTGGAAACCGCATCAATCCCGTTCCATTCATGGCCGACCGGGGAGCATCACTTGGCTAAGAGCACTACAACCGCACCGAGCACCACCGCACGCGCACGGGTTCGCACCAAGTCGAAGCGGCTGCTGTCGGCGGTGGCGATGGGCGCGGTCTCGGCGGTCACAGCATCCGTTGCCGCTGCCGGCGGGGCAGCCTTCGCTGCCCCCGACTATCCGAGCTGGAATGACGTCGAAAAGGCCAAGCAGAACGAATCGACCAAGCAGGCCGAGATCGCGACTCTCGGCGAGCTGCTGAACGGGCTGGCCAGCCAGGCCGCGAGGGCCGTCACGACCGCGCAGATTGCGGCCGAGGCCTACCGAGTGACGCAGGATGCCCTGGACGCCGCTACCCTGCGCGAAACCAGCCTCAGTGAGCAGGCTGCAACGGCCGAAGCCACCGCGGCAACATCGAAGATGCGGGCCGGCCTCATCGCCGCGCACCTCGCCAAGTCTGGTGCCAGCGGTCTGTCACTCAACCTGTTCCTGAACGGCAACAGCGCGGATGACCTGCTCAGCCAGCTCGGAACGGCCAGCAAGCTGAGTGAGCAGTCGGAGCAGATCTACACCGAGGCCGTGCAGGACAAGAACGCGGCCGAGTCCCTCGGCGAGCAGGCCGCATCGGCGACAGAGGAACGCGAACGTCTCACCGAAGAGTCCAAGACCACCTTTGATGCCGCCACGGCGAGCTCGACCGCAGCCGAGGCCGCTTACAACACTCAGCAACGCAAGTCGAGCGAACTGTTCGAACAACTCGCCTTGCTCAAAGACACCACGGCCGAGGCCGAACGCAGCTTCCATGCCGGCGAAGACGCGGCCGCTGCGGCCAGCGCGCTCGCGCAGGCGCAGGCTTCCGCTGCTGCCATAGCGGATGCCGCGGCCGCGCAGGCCGTGCGGGATACCGCAGCAGCCGCCGGCTCTGGTTCAGGTGCCGGTTCTGGATCAGGTTCGGGTTCTGGGTCGGTTGCGCCGTCCGTGCCGGCAACGCCGTCCCCACCCGTCGCCCTGCCCAATGCGAGCATCGTCGACACCGCGCTGGCGTTCGCCAACGCCCAGCTCGGCGACCGCTACGTCTTCGGCGGCTCCGGTCCAGACGCCTGGGACTGCTCCGGCCTGACAAAGGCCGCCTACGCAGCGGCTGGTGTCTACATCGGAACCCACTCAGCCACGAACCAGTACAACACCATGGCCAGCCAAGGCAAGCTGGTCTCCTTCGCCCAGGTGCAGGTGGGCGACCTGGTGTTCTGGGGCAGCCCCGGCAACTATTACCACGTGGCGATTTACGCGGGGAACGGCCAGGTTCTCGAAGCGCCAAACCCCTCGTCGCGGGTGCGCGTGCACAGCATCTGGTCGTCTTGGGCTGTGGCGCCCTACGTGGGTCGCCCGGCCGCCTAACACCGCGCCGGATAGGCCGCCCGTTGGCTAATTCAGGAGATCCTCGCGGCATCGCACGATGGCTGGCGGACCAGTGCGCGCGCTGCGGCCCTTCCCGGCCGATTTCCTGAATTAGCCCCCGCGAGCAGGCCCACAGACAAAACGAAGGCCCCCTGGTCAGTCAGGGGGCCTTCGTCGGTACCGGGCTAGTGGCCCTCTGCGGCCAGCTTCGCAATGCCGTCGACCACGATCTGGTTGGCCTCTTCGGCGTCGCCCCAGCCCTCCGTCTTGACCCACTTATTCGGCTCGAGGTCCTTGTAGTGCTCGAAGAAGTGCTCGATTTCCTTGCGGGTGTACTCCGGAATGTCGAGGACATCCTGGATGTGATTCCAGCGCGGGTCGCCGGCCGGAACGGCGATGACCTTGGCGTCGCTTCCGCCGTCATCGGTCATGTTGAACACGCCGACCGGGCGCACTGAGACGCCAACGCCCGGGAACAGCGGGTAATCGAGCAGCACGAGAACGTCGACGGGGTCGCCGTCGAGGCCGAGCGTGTTCTCGAAGTAGCCGTAGTCGGTGGGGTACATGAAGCTCGTGTAGAGCACGCGGTCGAGGTACACGCGACCGGTTTCGTGGTCCACCTCATACTTGTTGCGGCTCCCGCGAGGGATTTCGATGACTGCGTCGTATTCGGCCATGGCTGGTTTCTCCCTTGATCAAAGTCTGCCGCTAACGTTACTGGATGGAATCTCCCCGCCGCCCGCGCTTGACCCCGGCCGTCGCCGACATTCGCCGGGCCGTGCGCGAGCTGCTGCCGCCGGAGGGCCTCGTCCTGGTCGGCCTGAGCGGCGGCGCCGATTCGCTCGCGCTCGCCGCCGCGACCGCTTTCGAAGCCGGGCGGTTGGGCATCCGTGCCGGCGCGGTCATCGTCGATCACAACCTGCAAACCGGGTCAGCGGATGTCGCGGCGCGGGCCGCCGAGGCCGCCAGCCGGCTGGGCCTCGACCCTGTACTGGTGCTGAGCGTGACTGTCGAGCGTGACGGGACCGGCCCGGAGGCCGCGGCACGCGTTCAACGGTACGCGGCGTTCGATACTGCCCTGGCCAAGACCGGCGCGAGCGGCGTACTGCTCGGCCACACCCTCGACGACCAGGCCGAAACCGTGCTCCTCGGCCTCGCCCGCGGCTCCGGATCGACCAGCCTGCGAGGCATGGCGGCGCGAACCGGGCCGATTCTCAGGCCGTTGCTGGGCATTCGTCGTGCCCAAACCTGGCAATTCTGCACCGATGCCGGCCTCGAGCCGTGGAGCGACCCGCAGAACTTCGACCCGCGCTACGCCCGGGTGCGGGTGCGAGAAACGGTGCTGCCGCTGCTGGAAACCGAACTCGGCCCCGGGGTCGCCGGGGCGCTCGCCCGCACCGCCGAGACCCTGCGGGAAGACTCGGACGCCCTCGACGAGCTGGCGCGCACGATGCTGCGGGAAAACTGGGCCAATGGGAAGATCGCCACGGACCTGCTGGACGCGCAGTCGGCCGCCGTGCGGCAGCGCGTGATTCGGTTCGGAGTCGAGGCGATGTGCGGCGTGTGGCTGACTCGAGTGCAGACCCTGGCCGTGGCGGCGCTGGTGACCGACTGGCACGGACAGGGAGCGCTCAGCCTGCCAGGTATTAGAGTTGTACGGCAGGACGGAATGTTGATTTTTTCCGTTCTTTGACACATCTAAAGAAAAGGACTGCACCTTTCACATGGAACCTCGCGACATTGACGGCGACCTCACCGAGATCCTGATCAGCGAGGAGCAGATTCGGGCTCGCCTGGCCGAAATGTCACGCCAGATCGAAGTCGACTACGCCGGCACCGACCTGCTGCTGGTCGGCGTGCTGAAGGGCGCGGTCATGGTCATGGCCGATCTGGCCCGCGAACTGCATCACCCGGTGACCATGGACTGGATGGCGGTCAGTTCCTACGGCTCCGGAACGCAGTCCAGCGGCGTCGTACGCATTTTGAAGGACCTCGATACCGACCTCTCCGGTCGCAACGTGCTCATCGTTGAGGACATCATCGACTCCGGCCTGACCCTCTCGTGGCTGTTGGCGAACCTGAAAACGCGCGGTCCGGCATCCATTGAGATCTGCGCTTTGCTGCGGAAGCCTGATGCCGCGCGCGTCGACATCGACGTGAAATACGTGGGTTTCAACATTCCGAACAAGTTCGTGGTGGGCTACGGCCTCGACTACGACGAGAAGTACCGCAACCTGCGCTCCGTCGGCATTCTCGCCCCGCACGTCTACTCCACCGCCGCCGCAGCCGCGCTCTAGCCACAGCCTGCACCAAGCCCCAAGTTTTCCTTTGGGCGAACACACGGCATTCCCTTGCAATCGAGCGCTAGCCTGAGGTCACCATGAACGTCAAGAAGCTACTCCGCGGCCCGATTCTCTACATTGTGCTCGCCGTCATCGCCGTCTGGGTGGGGTCAAGCCTCATCACCATGAGCGGATTCCGCGAGGTCAGCACGCAAGAGGGCCTCGGCTACCTCAAGTCGGGCAACGTCGCCGAAGCCACCATCGTCGACGGTGAACAGCGCGTCGACCTCACGCTGACCAAGGCCAGCGGTGACCTCGGCACCCAGGTGCAGTTCTACTACGTCGCCCCGCGTGGCGAAGAGATCATCACCGCGGTCACCGCCGCGAACCCCAAGGACGGCTTCACCGACGAGGTACCCCAGCCCAACTGGGTGCTCTCGGTTCTGAGCTTCCTGCTCCCCGTGCTGCTGATCGGTGCCTTCTTCTGGCTCATGATCTCGATGCAGGGCGGTGGCAGCAAGGTCATGAAGTTTGGCAAGTCCAAGGCCAAGCTCGTCTCGAAGGAAAGCCCGCAGGTCACCTTCGCCGACGTCGCCGGCGCAGACGAAGCCATCGAAGAACTCGAAGAGATCAAAGACTTTCTCAAGGAACCGGCCAAATTCCAGGCGGTCGGCGCCCGCATCCCGAAGGGCGTGCTGCTCTACGGCCCTCCCGGAACCGGTAAAACGCTGCTCGCCCGCGCGGTCGCCGGCGAGGCCAACGTGCCGTTCTACGCCATCAGCGGCTCGGACTTCGTCGAAATGTTCGTCGGTGTCGGCGCCAGCCGGGTGCGCGACCTGTTCAGCCAAGCCAAAGAGAACGCTCCCGCCATTATCTTCATCGACGAGATCGACGCTGTCGGCCGTCACCGCGGCGCCGGCATGGGCGGCGGCCACGACGAACGCGAGCAGACCCTCAACCAGCTGCTGGTCGAGATGGACGGCTTCGACGTGAAGGCGAACGTCATCCTCATCGCCGCCACCAACCGCCCCGACATCCTCGACCCCGCGCTGCTGCGCCCGGGCCGGTTCGACCGGCAGATCGGCGTCGACGCACCCGACATGCTCGGCCGCAAGCGCATCCTCGAGGTGCACTCCAAGGGCAAGCCGATGGCCGAAGGCGTCGACCTTGAAGTGCTCGCCCGCAAGACACCCGGCTTTACCGGAGCCGACCTGGCCAACGTGCTCAACGAAGCCGCGCTGCTCACCGCCCGGTCCAACGCCCAGCTCATCGACAACCGTGCGCTCGACGAAGCCGTCGACCGGGTCATGGCCGGACCGCAGCGCCGCACCCGCGTCATGCGCGACAAAGAGAAGCTCATCACCGCGTACCACGAGGGCGGCCACGCCCTCGTCGCCACCGCGATGAACTTCACCGACCCGGTGACCAAGATCACCATTTTGCCGCGCGGCCGGGCCCTCGGCTACACGATGGTGATGCCGCTCGAAGACCGCTACTCGGTCACCCGAAACGAACTGCTCGACCAGCTGGCCTACGCCATGGGCGGCCGCGTCGCCGAAGAGATCATCTTTCACGACCCGACCAGCGGCGCCTCCAATGACATCGAGAAGGCCACGGCGACCGCACGCAAGATGGTCACCGAATTCGGCATGAGCAGTGTCGTCGGCCCGCTCAAGCTCGGCCAGGGCTCCGGTGAGGTCTTCCTCGGCCGCGACATGGGCCACCAGCGCGACTACTCGGAGCGCGTCGCCGAGAGCGTCGACCGCGAGGTGCGCCAGCTGCTCGAAGACGCCCACGACGAGGCCTACGAAGTTCTGATCAAGAACCGTGTCATTCTCGACAACCTCGCCGCGCACCTGCTCGAACATGAGACTCTCGACCAGACCGCCCTGGCCGAGATCTTCGCCAACGTCGAGAAGCTGCCGCCGCGCCCGCAGTGGCTCTCCAGCGACAAGCGTCCCGTTTCCGACGTGCCGCCCATCGCCATGCCGGCCCCGAAGGCTCCCATCGACGGCGCTGCCGTTGACGGAGGCATCTCCAGCGGCGACGCCGTTCCCGCCAAACCAAAGCGCGCGCCGGCCCGCAACCCCCGCCCCGCAACCGCCTAGGCGCCCGTGGCAGTGGATAGGGCGCGCATCCAGGCGGCCGTCTCGGAGATCCTCGCTGCAATCGGCGAGGATCCGGAGCGAGTGGGCCTGGAAAGCACCCCGCGACGGGTAGCGGATGCCTACGCCGAGTTCTTCGCCGGCCTCGACCAGAACCCGCAGGACCTGCTTGCGGACTCCGTTCCGGTCGGGGAAAGCACGGGCGAACTCGTGCTGCTGCGCGACATCGCCTTTCGTTCGATCTGCGAACACCACTTGCTGCCCTTCCTCGGCATCGCGCACGTGGCCTACCTGCCAGGGGACCGCGTCGTTGGGCTCGGCCGACTACCAGCCGTGGTCGAAACCATCGCAGCCAGGCCCCAGCTGCAGGAGCGGCTCACCGAAGAGATCGCCGATGCGCTGCAGACCGGCCTTGACCCGCTCGGCGTTCTCGTCGTGCTCGACGCCGTGCACGGCTGCGTCGGCACCCGCGGCCCGCGGCAGAGCGCGAGCTCGACCGTGACCATGGCCTCCCGCGGCGCCCTGACCGATCCGACGGCTCGCGCCGAGATCATCGCGCTGATTGCGGCCGGCGGATGACGCTCATCATGGGCGTGCTCAACGTCACCCCCGATTCGTTCAGCGATGGCGGCCAGTGGGCGTCAACGGATGCCGCCATCGAGCACGGCCTGCTACTGCACGCCCAGGGCGCTGACCTGATCGACGTGGGCGGCGAGTCCACCCGGCCCGGCGCCACCCGGGTGTCGCCCGAGCAGGAACAGCGCCGGGTCATTCCCGTCGTCGCAGAGCTCGCCCGGCAGGGCCTCAAACTCAGCATCGACACGCTCAACGCCTCGACCGCCCGCGCAGCAGCGCAAGCCGGTGCGAGCGTCATCAACGACGTTTCCGGCGGACTCGCCGACCCCGGCATGGCCGCCGTCGCCGCCGACACCGGCCTCACCTATATCGCCATGCACTGGCGTGCCCACGCTCAGCAGATGGACACCCTCGCCGACTACGGCGACGTCGTCACCGACGTTGTCGCGGAACTGAGCGCCCGCGTCGACGCGCTCACCGCCGCCGGAGTGGCCCGGGATCGAATCGTGCTCGACCCGGGCCTCGGATTCTCCAAGAAGACCGAACACAACTGGCAGCTCCTCCACCGGCTCGACGCCTTCGCCGCACTCGACCTCCCGGTCATGGTCGGGGCGTCCCGCAAACGCTTTCTCGCCAGCGTGCTGCCGGTCGGTGCCCCCGTCATCGAGCGAGACCTGGCCACCGCGGTGGTCAGCGTGTTGGCCGCCCAGGCCGGCGCCTGGGCGGTGCGGGTGCACGACGTCGCGGCGACCCGCACGGCCCTGAACGTACTGGCCAGTGTTCGGCGGTCGACGCCCTGCGTCACGGAGGAATTGCCGGGACCCGCGTCGAGTCCGTCACAATGGACCCATGACTGATTCGATCACCCTCACCGGCCTGCGGGTGAACGCCCACCACGGCGTCTACGACTTCGAGAAGGAAAACGGCCAGGACTTCGTCATCGACGTCACCGTCTGGCTCGATCTGGTGCGCGCAGCGGCGAGCGACGACGTGACCCAGACCATCCACTATGGCGAACTCGCCGAGGAGGTCACGGCCGCGGCCGCGCACAACCCGGTCGACCTCATCGAAACCGTCGCCGAGCGCATCGCGGGCATCGTGCTGGCCCACCCGCCAGCCTTGCGCGTGCAGGTCACGGTGCACAAGCCGCAGGCCCCGATCTCCGTGCCGTTCACCGATGTGGCCGTGCAAATCACCCGGTCGCGGTCATGACCGGGTCAACGGAACGCGTCGTGCTCGCCCTCGGCAGTAATCTGGGCGACCGCGCGGCCACTCTGTCCGAGGCCGTGCGCGATCTGGCCGCCCTGCCCGGTGCCGCGCTCATGGCCGTCTCGCCCGTCTACGAATCGGCCGCGGTGAAACCGGGCGGCGTCGACGAGAGCGCGCCGCGCTACCTCAACGCGGTGCTGACCATCGACTACGCGGGCGACCCACATGGCCTGCTCGACGCCGTCAACGCCATCGAGGCGGAGCACGGCCGGGTACGCGCCGAACGCTGGGGCGACCGCACACTGGACATCGACCTCATCGTGTTCGGCGATCTGAGCGTCGAAGACGACCGCCTGACCCTTCCGCATCCGCGTGCAGCGGAACGAGACTTCGTCCTCGCTCCCTGGCTCGACGTCGACTCCGCAGCCGTTATCCCGGGCCGCGGTCTGGTGCGCGACCTCCTGGCCGCGACCGGCAATACGGTGCACCGGGCAGCGGATGCCGCAGACCTCGCGCTGGGTGCCGGGCAATGAAGCGCTCCCACGCGACCGGGCTGCTCGTCGTTCTGCTGATCGGCCTCGTGATCGGCTTTCTGCTCGAGATCGCCTTCGCGGCCTCCGGTGCCCCGATCGTCGTTCCGCCGGTCACCCTGCCGCTGACTCTGATCCTGCTGGGTGCGGTGGTCGTCAGCCTGGCCTGGCAGGTGCGCCAGGGCAGCCATCGCAAGGCGCTGCGCCGCATCGACCCGTTCTGGGCGATGCGCGTGGCCGTGCTGTCGAAGGCGACCTCGCTGTCGGCGTCGCTGCTGCTCGGTGCCGCCCTCGGCATCGTGCTGTACATTCTCACCCGATCGGTCGTTCCGGCGGTCACGTCCTTGTGGCTCGCGATCGGTACGGCCATCGGGGCGGCCCTCATGCTCACGGCCGGCCTGGTGGCCGAACACTTCTGCACCCTGCCGCCCGACAATGACAGGAACGGCGACACCGACGAGTCTGGAGGTACCCGTGCCTGATCCTGACCTGACCGACGTGAACCTGCCGGCAGCGCTGCCTCCGACGGCTGACCTGCCCGAGCCGTCGAAACGCCTCGAACTGGCCGACGTGGGGGAGTGGAAGCGCGTCTCCCCGAAGTACGTGCTGGTCGAGATCGTCGGCACCATCGTGAACGCCGTCGTCGTCTGCGGCGGAGCGAGCCTGCTCTGGCTGCTGCTCGATGCGACCTGGGCAATGTGGGTCGGTATCGTGGTGCTCGTCCTGTCGATCATCAACCTCATCTTCGAACCCCGGCGCGTGCGCTCCATCGGCTACCTGCTGCGTGCGGATGACCTGCTCTTTCGCCGCGGCATCCTCTTTCAACGCTTCGTCGCGGTGCCCTACGGGCGTATGCAGCTCATTGACATCACCCGCGGCCCGGTCGCCCGCTGGCTCGGCCTGGCCGATCTCAAGTTCGTGACCGCCGCGGCGACCGCCGGGGTATCTATTCCCGGCCTGGCCGAGGCCGACGCTGAAAGCCTGCGCGACCGGCTGGTGGAACTCGCGGAGAGCCGCCGGGCGGGACTGTGACCGAGCCCGCCGCTGCGGTTCCGGCGCCCCTCGCAGCACCGCGCACCGACCTCACCGACGGTGAATGGCACCGCCTGCACCCGGCGACCCCGCTGCTGCGCGGCGGAATCTTCATGGTGGCCATCATCGGCTTCATCGTGGCCAACCTGCGCGAACGCCTCATCGATCTGTTCATCGGCGAAGAGAATTACGGCGGCGATCCGATCGACGAGATCTACCAGCGCGGGGCCACCGGCTGGGCGTTGCTCATCATCGCCGGCATTCTGCTGGTCATCCTCGTAGCCTTTTATTTGTCCTGGCGCATGCACACCTTTCGTGTGAACGGCGAAGTCGTCGAAGTGCGCAGCGGCCTCGTTTTTCGCAGTCACCGCAAGGCCCGCCTCGACCGGGTGCAGGGCGTCAACCTCGCCCGGCCGTTGATTCCCCGCCTGTTCGGTGCCGCCCGACTCGAAATCACCGTCGCCGGGCAAGATGGCAACGTGCAGCTCGCCTACCTCGGCTCGAAACTAGCGGATGACCTGCGCCGCGACATCCTGCACCTCGCCTCGGGCCTGCGCCAGGCCAGGCAGCCCGGCACGGCACCCGACGCACCCGGCGCCCTCGCGGCCGCCGCACAGCCCCTGCCCGGTGACAGCGCCGCGCCACCGCTGATCGGCCCGCCCACCGCCCACTCCGCCCTCGGCGACTTCGCAACCGCGCGCTTCAACGAGTTTCGGGCGCCGGAACTGGACCCGGATGCCGCCCCACCGGAGTCGATCGTGCGCATTCCGCCGGGGCGGCTGATCGGGTCGGTCGTGCTGAGCGGCTTCACCGTCTTTCTCCTGCTGGCCGGTGTCGGCCTCATCATCAGCGTGATCGCCGGCAGCAGCGGCTGGGTGCTCGTAGCCGTGCTGCCCGGCCTCATCGGCAGCGCTGGATACTACTTCTCCCGCATCACCAAGACGTTGCGATTCAGCATCGCGGGCACCACCGACGGAGTGCGCGTCGGCTACGGGCTGCTCTCGACCAGCAGCCAGACCCTGCCGCCCGGGCGCATCCACGCCATCAAGGTGTCACAGCCCATTCTCTGGCGCCGTTTCGGATGGTGGCAGATCAGCATCAACACCGCCGGGCAGACGTCCGGCCGCAGCAGTGGCGCGGTGACGAGCACCACCCTGCTGCCGGTCGGCACCCTCGCCGACGTCGAAAAAGTACTGCAACTGGCGCTTCCCGGGTTCGACACCGACGCCCACCGTGCCCTGGTCGAAAACGGCATGCTCGGCGGCCGCAAACGTGACGCCGGCCTCGCCGATTTTTACAGCAACGCCCCAGCGCGGGCCGTCTGGCTGCGCCCGTTCTCGTGGTGGCGCACCGGCTGGGCCGTCTCTGGCCCGGTGGCCCTGATACGTCGCGGCGTGCTGTCGCGCGACCTCATTCTGGTGCCCCTCGCACGCATGCAGGGAGTGCGCATCAGCCAGGGCGCCGTTCGGCGCCGACTGCGCCTCGCTTCGGCCGACCTGCACACGGTCGCCGGACCGGTCAGTGCGTCGCTCAGCGTCATCGACGTTGAAGAAGCCCTCGTCTTGTTCGAGTGGATGTCGACGGGCGCGGTGCGATCGGCCCTCGCCGATACCAGTCACCACTGGAGTCGGACTGCGACTCCAGTGCCAGCCACGGAGGCCACCGAATGAACGCCAAACCGGGACGCCTCGGCGTCGGAATCATCGGCGCCGGCCACGTCGGCCCCATTCTCGGAGCAGCCCTCGCTGGCGCCGGCCACGCCATCGTCGGCATCTCCGCGATCTCGCAGGCCAGTCGAGACCGCGCCGAAGCCATTCTGCCGCTCGTGCCGATTCTGCCCGTGCCCGAGGTCGTCGAACGCAGCGAACTGGTCATCATCGCCGTGCCCGACGCCCAGCTGGAAAGCCTCGTGCAGGGCCTCGCCGCGACCAACACCTGGCAGCCCGGCCAACTCGTGCTCCACACCTCCGCCCGCTACGGCACCGCGGTGCTCGCGCCCGCGCAGGCCGCCGGCGCGATTCCGCTCGCCATCCACCCAGCCATGGCCTTCACCGGAACGAGTCTCGACCTGGCCCGCCTCGCCGACAGCTACTTCGCCGTGACCGCGCCAGGCCCGGTGCTGCCGATCGGGCAGGCGCTCGTCGTGGAGATGGGCGGCGAACCGCTCATCGTCGCCGAGGCGGACCGCACCAGCTACGCCGAAGCCATCCAGATCGCCACCGCCTTCTCTAGCTCGATCGTCGAGCAGGCCACCCGGCTGCTCGACGGAATCGGCCTCGAGCATCCGGGGGCTATTCTTGGTCCGCTGTTGCGCTCCGCGATGGAAAACGCCCTCGGGCGCACGAGCCCCGAACGACTGGACCTGGCCGGGTTCGACCAGATCGAGCAGCGACAGCATCCGTTTGATGACGACCGGGAGGTCGAATGAGTACCATCGAAGTTCTCAGTACCATTGCCGAACTGCACGACCGTCTGGGGCAGGCCCGCGACCGTGCGGCGCTGACCGGCGGAGACACGCGCATCGTGCTGGTGCCGACCATGGGGGCGCTGCACGCCGGACACCTCGCGCTGGTGCGGCGGGCACGCGCGCTCGCCGACATCGTGGTGGTGTCGATCTTCGTGAACCCGCTGCAGTTCGGCGCTGGCGAAGACCTCGACAGCTACCCGCGCACCCTCGACGCCGACCTCGCTGCGCTGGCGGCCGAGAACGTCTCGTTCGTGTTCGCGCCGAGCGCCCGCGAGATGTATCCGGGCGGTGCCAGCGACACCCGGGTGACCACCGGCCCGGTCGGCTCGCTCTACGAGGGTGCCGCGCGCCCCGGCCACTTCGACGGCATGCTCACCGTCGTGGCAAAACTACTGAACATCGTCACACCGGATGCCGCGGTGTTCGGCCAAAAAGACGGCCAGCAGGCGTTTTTGGTGCAGCGGATGGTTGCCGATCTCAACGTGCGCACGGTCATCGAGGTCGTCGAGACCGTACGCGAACCGAGTGGTCTGGCCCTGTCGAGCCGCAACCGCTATCTCGACGACGCCGGGCACACGGCGGCGCAGGCCCTGTTCGCTGGGCTCAGCGCGGCGGTGGAGGCGGCGCCGGCCGGCCCGACTGCTGCCCTCGCGGCTGCGAATGCGCGCATTGGCTCCCAGTCGCTTGTTAAACTGGACTATCTCGTGATCGTGCACCCACTGACGCTGTTGACGGTGCCGGGCGACTATCGCGGGCCGGCCCGGATGCTCGTGGCCGCGCGGGTGGGCGCGACCCGGCTGATCGACAACGTGTCGCTCACCCTGGGGTGAGGGGCAGCATCCGCTTTATTGTGAACAGACAGCACCAACGAAAGAAGTATATGAGCCAGAATCCCACGCCCGCCGCGACCGACGACGAGGGCTTCTCCGACGCGGAGATGAACGAGCAGAAGGCCGTGCGCCTCGGCAAACGCGACCGCCTGAACGCTGCCGCCGCGAGCCCGGCCGGCGGCGCGTACCCGGTTTCGGTTCCGGTTACCCACACAATTCCGGCCGTGCGCGCCGAATTCGGCGACCTCGAAGCGGATGCCGTCACCGGCGTCACCGTGGGACTGGCCGGCCGCATCGTGCACCTGCGCAACACCGGCAAGCTATGCTTCGCGAGCCTGCAGTCGGGTGACGGCACCCGGATCCAGGCCATGGTCTCCCTCGCCGCCGTCGGCGACGAGTCCCTCGCTGCCTGGAAGGAGCTGGTCGACCTCGGCGACCACCTGTTCGTTACCGGAGAGGTCATCTCGAGCCGCCGCGGCGAGCTGTCGATCATGGTGACCGACTGGCGGGTCGCTTCGAAGGCGCTGCTGCCGCTGCCCAACCTGCACAGTGAGCTCAGCGAAGAGACCCGGGTGCGCAGTCGCTACCTCGACCTGATCAGCCGCGAGCAGGCCCGTACCAACGTGCTCTCGCGCTCCAAAGCTGTCGCAAGCCTGCGTCGCACCTTCACCGACCGAGGCTTCATCGAGATCGAAACCCCGATGCTGCAGACGATGCATGGCGGGGCATCCGCTCGCCCGTTCCAAACCCACAGCAACGCCTTCGACACCGAGCTGTTCCTGCGTATCGCACCCGAGCTGTTCCTGAAGCGGGCTGTGGTTGGCGGCATCGACCGCGTCTACGAGATCAACCGCAACTTTCGCAACGAGGGCGCGGACTCGACCCACTCACCCGAGTTCGCGATGCTCGAGGCCTATGAGGCCTACGGCGACTACAACTCCATCGCCGACCTCACCCAGAAGCTTATTCAGGATGCCGCGTTTGCTATCGCCGGATCATACGTGGTGACCTGGGCCGACGGTACCCTGTTCGACCTCGGCGGCGACTGGGACCGCATCGGCATGTACGACAGCCTGTCGGTGGCCGCAGGAATCACTATCACGCCAGCGACACCGCTCGCCGACCTCGTTGCGCTCGCCGCGCGCGAGGGCATCGAGATCGACCACCCCATCCACGGCAAGTACGTCGAGGAACTGTGGGAGCACTTCGTCAAGGGTTCACTCGTGCGCCCCACCTTCGTTATGGACTTTCCGATCGACACCAGCCCCCTTGTGCGTGGACATCGTTCGGTGGCCGGCGTCGTCGAGAAGTGGGACCTCTACGTGCGCGGCTTCGAACTGGCCACCGGCTACTCCGAGCTCGTCGACCCGGTCGTGCAGCGCGAACGCTTCATCGAACAGGCCAGCCTCGCCGCCGGCGGCGACCCGGAGGCTATGCGCCTTGACGAAGAATTTCTGCGCGCACTCGAATACGGCATGCCGCCGACCGGTGGCATGGGCATGGGCATCGACCGTATGCTGATGGCCCTGACCGGGCTCGGCATTCGCGAAACAATTCTCTTTCCACTGGTGAAGTAATGAACTATCTGCCCGACGACGAGTTGAAGCCGGACAAGGGTGGGCGCAAGCTGTCGATGAACCGCATCGCGCTCTGGGTGATCGTCGGCGGTGTCGGGGTGTATTACCTGGGCACCGGCATGTTCGGCCTGCTCAGCAAGTAGGGCGCCTTTGCGCGTAGTCTGGGGGTGTGATTGAGAACTTCTGGGGTAACGCGCTCTTTTCGGTCGTACCCACCATTGCGCTCGGCCTGGTCTTCTGGATGCTGATGCGCTCGATCCTGCGCGCCGACCGTACCGAACGCAAGGTGTACGCCCAAATCGAAGCCGAAGAACGCGCCAGGCTCGGTCTCGACAAACCGGCCACCTAAGTACCAATGTTCGGCATCGACGGCCTGACCATCACCGTTCTGCTGGCCCTGATCGCCGACTTCTCCGTTCGCGTGGTGGCCATCATCGTGGTCCCGCGCAATCGCCGCCCGATGTCGGGCATGGCCTGGCTGCTGACCATCTTCTTCATTCCGTACCTCGGTGTGCTGCTCTTTCTGATGATCGGCTACCGCACCCTGCCGAAGAAGCGCCGCCTGATGCAGGATGAAATCAACAAGTTCATCCTCGACAGCACCGAGGGTATGGAACTGGTGAGCCGCGAGCATCCGTGGCCGAGCTGGCTCGAATCGGTCGTCGAACTCAACCGCAACCTCGGGGCGATGCCGCTCGTCGGCGACAACACGGCCAGCCTGATCAACGAATACCAGGTGGCCTTCGACACCATGATCGCCGACATCAACCTGGCCAAGAAATATGTGCACGTCGAGTTTTATATCCTCTCGCTCGATCACACCACCGCGCCCTTCTTCGACGCCCTCGAAAACGCGCACAAACGCGGCGTCAGCGTGCGGGTGCTCCTGGACCACATTCAGTCGATGCGTAAGCCCGGCTTTCGCCAGACCAAGAAACGGCTGACGGATGCCGGTATTCCGTGGCAGTTGATGCTGCCGGTGCAGCCGTTCAAGGGCAAATGGCAGCGGCCCGACCTGCGCAACCATCGCAAGCTGCTCATCGTCGACGGCCTGGTCGGATTCATGGGGTCGCAGAACATCATCGACCGCACCTACAACATGCGCAAAAACATTCGTCGCGGATTGATGTGGAAAGACTTCATGACGCGGCTGGAGGGCCCGATCGTGTCGGGACTCAACGCCATCTTCATCACCGACTGGTACAGCGAAACCAACGAACTGCTCACCCGCGACATCGAGCCGGTGCATCCGAGACCGGTAACGGATGCTCTCGACTGCCAGGTCGTGCCGAGCGGCCCCGGGTTCAAGGGCGAAAACAATCTGCGCCTGTTCCTCGCGCTGCTCTATTACGCGCAGGATCGCATCATCATCACGAGCCCGTATTTCGTGCCAGACGAATCCATCATGTATGCCATCACGACCGCCGTGCAGCGGGGGCTGCACGTGGAACTGTTCGTGTCGGAGATCGGCGACCAGGCCGTGGTGTATCACGCACAGCGCTCCTACTACGAGGAGCTATTGACCGCTGGCGTGCACATCTACATGTACAAGGCGCCGTATATTCTGCACGCGAAGCACTTCACGATCGATGACGAGGTGGCGGTCGTCGGCTCCAGCAACATGGACCAGCGCTCGTTCAGCCTCAACATGGAGGTGTCGCTCATGGTGCGCGGCCGGTCGTTCGTGCGCAACCTGCGAGCCATGGAAGACGAGAACCGGCGCAACAGCCGCGAGCTCACCCTCGAGGAATGGCTCAAGCAGCCGCTGCGCTCCACCATCCTCGACAACCTCGCCCGCCTCACGTCCGCGGTGCAATAGGCGGCCGCGCCCAGCATCCGTCACGCTGTTCCTATAAAAACAAGGCGTGACTAATGATGCTCCGCAGCATTAGTCACGCCTACGGCGAACAAACGCCCGCGAGGCGCGCAGGCTGGTTACTCTCGATGTAACGGCACCAACTGCCCTGGCGCCAAGGGAGCGATCATATGTTTGAGAGATTTACCGACCGAGCTCGTCGCGTCGTCGTTTTGGCCCAGGAAGAGGCCAAGATGCTCAACCACAACTACATCGGTACCGAGCACATTTTGCTCGGGCTGATTCACGAGGGTGAAGGCGTCGCCGCGAAGGCCCTCGAGAGCCTCGGCATCTCGCTGGATGCCGTGCGCGAGCAGGTTCAGGACATCATCGGCCAGGGGCAGCAGCAGCCCACCGGCCACATCCCCTTCACGCCCCGTGCGAAGAAGGTTCTCGAGCTGAGCCTGCGCGAAGCGCTGCAGCTCGGCCACAACTACATCGGAACCGAGCACATTCTGCTCGGCCTCATTCGCGAGGGCGAGGGCGTCGCGGCCCAGGTTCTCGTGAAGCTCGGTGCCGACCTCAATCGAGTGCGCCAGCAGGTCATCCAGCTCCTCTCCGGTTACCAGGGCAAGGAGCAGGTCGCGGTCGGTGCCAACGAGCAGGCGGCCAACACGGCCGGCAGCCAGGTGCTCGACCAGTTCGGTCGCAACCTCACCCAGATGGCCCGCGATAACAAACTCGACCCGGTCATCGGGCGCGAGAAAGAGATCGAGCGGGTCATGCAGATCCTCTCGCGTCGCACCAAGAACAACCCTGTGCTGATCGGTGAGCCCGGCGTTGGCAAGACCGCGGTCGTCGAGGGCCTCGCCCAGGCCATCGTCAAGGGTGATGTGCCCGAGACCCTGAAGGACAAGCAGCTCTACTCGCTCGACCTCGGTTCGCTCATCGCCGGCAGCCGTTACCGCGGTGACTTCGAAGAGCGCCTGAAGAAGGTCACCAAGGAGATCCGCACCCGCGGCGACATCATCGTCTTCATCGACGAGATCCACACCCTGGTGGGTGCGGGAGCCGCCGAGGGCGCCATCGACGCAGCATCCATTTTGAAGCCGTTGCTCGCTCGCGGTGAGCTGCAGACCATCGGTGCGACCACCCTCGACGAGTACCGCAAGCACTTCGAGAAGGATGCCGCCCTCGAGCGCCGCTTCCAGCCGATCCAGGTGAACGAGCCGTCGCTGGCGCACACCATCAACATCCTCAAGGGACTGCGTGACCGCTACGAAGCGCACCACAAGGTGTCAATCACCGACGGTGCCCTCGTGGCCGCGGCGAACCTCGCCGACCGCTACGTCTCCGACCGGTTCCTGCCCGACAAGGCCATCGACCTGATCGATGAGGCCGGCGCCCGACTGCGCCTGTCGATCCTGTCGTCGCCGCCGGAGCTGCGCGAATTCGACGAGAAGATCGCCGTGGTGCGTGCCGCCAAGGAGCTCGCCATCGAAGAGCAGGACTTCGAGAAGGCCGCCGGCCTGCGCGACGAGGAGAAGAACCTCCTCGGCGAGCGTCTGCGCCTCGAGAAGAAGTGGAAGTCCGGCGACGTCAAGACCACCGCGGTCGTCGACGAAGGCCTGATCGCCGAAGTGCTCGCTCAGGCCACCGGCATCCCGGTGTTCAAGCTCACCGAGGAAGAGTCCTCGCGGCTCGTCTTCATGGAGAAGGCACTGCACCAGCGCGTCATCGGTCAGGAAGAGGCCATCTCGGCCCTCGCCAAGACCATCCGACGCACCCGTGCCGGCCTGAAGGACCCGAAGCGTCCCTCCGGTTCCTTCGTCTTCGCCGGCCCCACCGGCGTCGGCAAGACCGAGCTGGCCAAGGCGCTCGCCGAGTTTTTGTTCGACGACGAGGCCGCCATGATCTCGCTCGACATGAGTGAGTACGGCGAGAAGCACACCGTGTCGCGCCTGTTCGGTGCTCCTCCCGGATTCGTCGGCTTCGAAGAGGGCGGCCAGCTCACCGAGAAGGTGCGGCGCAAGCCGTTCTCCGTGGTGCTGTTCGACGAGATCGAGAAGGCCCACCCCGACATCTTCAACTCCCTGCTCCAGATTCTGGAAGAGGGCCGGTTGACGGATGGTCAGGGTCGCGTCGTCGACTTCAAGAACACCGTCATCATCATGACCACCAACCTTGGTACCAAGGACATCTCGGGCGGACCGGTCGGCTTCCAGCTGGAAGGGGACAGCACGACCGGGTACGAGCGCATGGCCGGCAAGGTGAAAGACGAGCTGAAGAAGCACTTCAAGCCCGAGTTCCTCAACCGCGTGGACGAGATCATCGTGTTCCCGCAGCTGACCAAGCCCGAGCTGCTGCAGATCGTCGACCTGTTCATCAAGCGCCTCGGCGTGCGTCTGCTCGACAGGGACATGACCGTCGAGGTCACCGTTCCGGCGAAGGAACACCTGATCGAGGTCGGTTTCGACCCGACGCTCGGTGCTCGCCCGCTGCGTCGCGCGATTCAGCGCGAGGTGGAGGACCGCCTGTCGGAGAAAATTCTGCAGGGCGAGCTCAACGCTGGCGATCACGTGCACGTGGACTACGTCAACGGCGAGTACATCTTCACCACAACGACCCGGGTTGACCCGGTCGGCGTCGGAGTGAACACGGCCGCCGCAGTGGGGACCGGTCCGGCCACTCCCGACCTGGCCATCACGAGCGACTAGTTCTACCTGCTCGCGAGAGCGCAAAAAGTGCCCCAATGGACGTCCATTAGGGCACTTTTTGCGCTCTCGCGGGAGAAACGGGGGTGGTGGGGCGGTCAATAGACTAGGGGAGTGAAATTGGAAACGAGATACACGGTGCGCCGTGCTCGCACCAGCGACGTGCCCGGCATCGAAGCGCTTGTCGAACCGCTCGTGCAGCAGCGCATTCTGCTCGGCAAGGACCGAGTCGTGTTCTATGAGGCCGTGCAGGAATTTCGGGTGGCCGTTGACTCGTCCGGCACACTGATCGGCTGCGGCGCACTGCACGTCATGTGGGAGGACCTCGGCGAAGTGCGCACTCTCGCCGTCGACGCCGAGTGGCTCGGAGCCGGGGTCGGCTACACCATGATGCAGCGCCTCGAAGCGGATGCCCGCGACCTCGGCCTCAGCCGCCTGTTCTGCCTCACCTTCGAGGTGGGTTTCTTTACCCGCAACGGGTTCAGTGACATGGGCACCGAGACCGTCGATCCGGCCGTCTATGCCGAGCTCGTGCGCTCGCCCGATGAGGGCGTCGCGGAGTTTCTCGACCTGGCCCGAGTGAAGCCGAACACGCTCGGCAACACCCGCATGGTGAAGCGCTTGAACTAGCGAATGTCGGCGCGATCGGCCCGATCACGGCTTAAAGCGCTGCTCATAGGAGCAAAATACGCGGAGTTCACCCCCCGGACACGGGCCGTCGCTAGGCTGCGAACTATTGCACCTGCCAACCGTGGGCTGGGGGAACTTCCGATAAGCACGACCCCGGGCGCAATGACACACGCATCATTCTATGAATGAGGAGATCCATGTCATCCGCCGATCATCGCCGTACCAGGCTGGTTTTCGCCACACTACTTGGGGTGAGCCTTGCGGCCGCTCCGCTCATCGCTATGCCGGCCAGCGCCAACACCGCCGGCACCGGAGTCGTCATCAACGAGGCGTACCTGAACGGCGGCAGCTCGGGCGCGACCTACCTGAATAAGTTCGTCGAGCTCTACAACCCCAGCGACGCCGACGTGTCGCTCGACGGCACCTCCATTCAGTACCGCTCGGCCAGCGGCACGTCGAACCCCACCGGGGTCGTCGCCCTGACCGGCACTATTGCTGCCGGTGGCTATTACCTCGTGCAGGGCAGCTCGAATGCGGCAAACGGCGCAACCCTGCCCACAGCGGATGCCGCCTTCGGCACCTCCTTTGCCGCCGGCTCTGGCACGATCTTCTTCGCCAACCAGTCGACGGCACTGACGGCTCCGGCCACCGGCTCACTGACCGGCCAGACCGAGATCCTCGACCTGATCGGCTACGGCAGCTCGAACACTTTTGAAGGAACGACCGCCACCGCGGCATCCGTCACCACATCGGTGAACCGCACTGGATCTGTCGATACGGACGTCAATGCCGCCGACTTCACCGCGTCGGCCCCGACGCCCACGAACGCCGCCGGCGACACTGGCACACCGGTCGAACCCGAGCCGGACCCCGACCCGACCCCGGCGCCCGACGAACTGACCGCGATCGACGCGATCCAGGGAACTACCGACACGAGCCCGCTCGCCGGAACCGTCGTCAAGACCTCGGGTGTCGTCACGGCCGCCTACCCGACCGGCGGCTTCGACGGGTTCTACCTGCAAACCGCAGCGACCGGCGGCGAACTGGACTTCGCCAGCCACACTGCCTCGCACGGCGTGTTCGCCTACTCCAGCACGGCGACCGCCGACGTGAAGATCGGCGACCACGTTCAGGTCGTCGGCACCGTCGTGGAATTCTTCGGCATGACCGAGGTCACCTTCGGCACCGTCGACGACGTCACTCAGCTCTCCACCACAAACGTGGTCGCCCCGACCCCGGTCACTGTGGCGCTGCCGACCGGCGCAGAAGGGCGCGAAACCCTCGAGGGTATGCTGCTCGCCCCGCAGGGCGACTTCACCGTCACCAACAACTACACGACCAACCAATACGCCGAAATTGGCCTCGCCGCTGGAACGACCCCACTAGTTAACCCGAGCGTCACGGCCCTGCCCGGCTCCGCCGAGTATCAGTCGGCCCTCGCCGAGAATGCCGGCCGAGCAGTCACCCTCGACGACGGCGCCACGACGAACTACCTGGCCGCAGCGAACCAGGGCAGCCCGGTTCCGTACCTGTCGACCAGTGCACCGGTGCGCATCGGCGCCGCGGTCTCCTTCCTCTCGCCGGTCATCTTCGACTTTCGCAACGACGCTTGGAAGTTCCAGCCGGTGACAGCCCTCGTATCGTCCAATGCAGCTACCGTACAGCCGGTGACCTTCGCCGACACCCGCACGAGCGCGCCGGAGAACGTGGGCGGCGACATCCGCTTGGCGAGTTTCAACGTGCTGAACTACTTCTCGACCACGGGGGACTCGCTCGACGGTTGCCGATTCTACAACGACCGGGCCGGCGTTCCGACCACGGTGAGCAGCGGATGTGACGCCCGCGGCGCCGCCACCCAGCTCAGTTTCGAACGCCAGCAGGCCAAGATCGTCTCGGCGATCAATGCCCTCGATGCCGACGTGGTCTCGCTCGAGGAGATCGAGAACTCGGCCGCGTTCGGCAAGGACCGCGACGACGCCCTCGCCAACCTGACCGCAGCGCTCAACGCGGCTTCCGGCAGTGACGTCTGGGCGTTCGTGGCCTCGCCGGCCGCGCTTCCGGCCAGCGAGGACGTGATTCGCACCGCCTTCATCTACAAGCCCGCCGCTGTTGAAACGGTGGGGGAGTCGGTCATCCTCACCGAATCCGTCGCCTTCAATGGCCGCGCACGTGAACCACTCGCCCAGGCATTCCAGCTGGTCGGGGACGACGAGTCGAGCTTTCTCGCCATCGTGAACCACTTCAAGTCGAAGGGATCAGGCACCGGTGACGACGCCGATCAGGGTGACGGTCAGGGAGCATCCAACCCGACCCGCATCGAGCAGGCCAACGCGCTCGTAGCCTTCGCTGACCAGGTCAAGGCCGATTCCGGCATCGATCGGGTCTTTCTCACCGGCGATTTCAACGCCTACGACCTCGAAGACCCGATTCGGGTGCTACTTGACGCCGGTTACATCAACCAGGGCGACAAGAGCGGCGAGTATACGTACGCCTTCGGCGGCACTGTCGGCTCACTCGACCACGTCTTCGCCTCGCCCGAAGCGGCTGTCACGGTCGACGCCGTCGACGTCTGGAACATCAACTCGGTGGAATCGGTCGCGCTGGAGTACAGCAGGTACAACAACAACGTCACCGACTTCTACGTCGCCGACGCGTTCCGCTCGTCGGATCACGACCCGGTCGTGCTCGGACTAAACCTCGCCACGCCCACCGCTGTTGAGCTCAACCTGCTCAACGTCAATGACTTCCACGGACGCATCGACGCCAATACCGTCAAGTTTGCCGGAACCATTGAGCAGCTCCGGGCGGAATATGGCGACGCCAACTCGCTGTTCCTCTCGGACGGCGACAACATCGGCGCCTCGCTGTTCGCCTCGGCCTCGCAGAACGACCAGCCCACGATCGATGTGCTGAACGCACTCAACCTCGCGGCCTCTGGTGTGGGAAACCACGAGTTCGACCAGGGGTTTAGCGACCTCAGCGGTCGAGTGGCCGACACGGCGAACTTCGACTACCTCGGTGCCAACGTCTACAACGCGGGCACTGAAACTCCAGCCATGCGGGAGTACACCATCATCGACGTGGCCGGCGTGCAGGTCGGCGTTATCGGTGCCGTGACGGAAGAGACCCCGGCGCTTGTCTCGCCCAACGGCATCGCCAGCCTCAGCTTCGGTGACCCGGTCGCCGCGGTCAACCGCGTGGCCGCCCAGCTCACCGACGGCGACCCGTCGAACGGTGAAGCGGATGTTCTCATCGCCGAGTACCACGAGGGTGCCGGCGCGGGGATTCCCGATGGTGCCACGCCCGAGCAGGAGCTCACCGAAGGCGGCGCCTTCGCCGCAATCGTGAATGACACCTCGGCAGAGGTCGACGCGATCTTCACCGGGCACACGCACAAGCAGTACGCGTGGGACGCACAGGTTCCCGGGGCAGCTGACGGCGTGACGCGCCCGGTGCTGCAGACTGGCAGTTACGGAGAGAACATCGGCCAGGTCGTGCTCAGCTACGACATCGCCACCGGGGATACGACCACGGTCAAGAACCGGAACGTGGCCCGCTCCACCACACCCGACGCCGACCTCGTGGCCGCGTACCCGCGCGCTGCCGAGGTTCAGACGATCACGAACGCCGCGCTGGCCGAGGCCGCGGTCCAGGGCAACGTGCCCGTCGGTTCGGTCACCGCTGACATCACTCGGGCCTGCACGGGCGGAGTTGCGCCGTGCGCCGAAGACCGCATGGCTCCCTCTACCATGGGCACGCTCGTGGCAAACTCGCTGCGCGCCTCCCTGGCCGACTCCACCATCGGCGGCGCCGAGATTGGCATCGTTAACCCCGGGGGGATGCGTGCTGACCTGTCTCTTGATCCCGACGGTGTCGTGACCTACGCCGAGGCAAATGCAGTACTGCCGTTCCTAAACAATCTCTGGACCACGAGCCTCACGGGCGCGCAGTTCAAAACCGTTCTCGAGCAGCAGTGGCAGACCAACGCCGACGGCACGATTCCGAGTCGTCCGTTCCTGCAGCTCGGCCTGAGCGACAACGTAAACTACACGTTCGACGCCGACCGTGGCGCTGGCGACCGCGTGACAGGCGTCTGGATCGATGGCACCCCGATCGACCCTGCGCAGTCATATCGCATCGGTTCGTTCAACTTTCTGCTCACCGGCGGCGACAACTTCCGCGAGTTCCTGAACGGCACCGATACCCGGGACTCCGGTCTCGTCGACCGGGACGCCTGGATCTCCTACATCCAGACGAACAGCCCACTGTCGCCGTCGTTCAAGGCAAACCAGGCCTCGATCACCGGTGCCCCCACGGCGGCAGTCGACCCGGGTGACTCGGTCACTTTCACGGTCGGCCGCCTCAACCTCACCTCGCTTGGCGCTCCGAAGAACACGCAGCTCGCGCTGCGCTGGTCGGGCACCGACGTGGGGACGGCATCCGTTGATTCGACGGGTACGGCCACCGTCAGCGTCACGGTGCCGGCGGATGCGGTGGAGAACAGCATGCTCGAGATGACCGCAGCGGAGTCGGGCACGATCGTGCGGCTCGCCGTGGCGGTTTCCGTGACCGCCGAACCGGGCGATGCGCCTACCGCGGCTGGTGAGAAGGAGCTCACCAAGAAGCTCAAGAACGTGATCGACACTGACAAGAAGGCCTATCGGGCTGGTGACACGGTAGTTATTGAGGTTGGTGTCAAACACGCGGGTGAGTACGTGTCGGTGTGGGCCTACTCCAAGAAGAAAACCGACGACCTGGGCGGCTGGCTGCTCGTGAGCGCCGAGGGTACCGTGAGCGTCACGCTCGCAGACAACCTCAAGAACGGCAAATACACAGTGTCCGCACAGAACGCGGACGGTGAGGTGATCGGCTGGACCGATGTGAAGGTCGACAAGGCCAAGAAAGCACCGAAACCGCCCAAACACGGGCACCACTAAACAGAGGGCACCGGAGTGCCCGTTCGCAGTCTTTCGATTGCGAGCGGGTCTTTCCGGCAGCAATTACCGCCGACACGCACACCATTACCGAGTTCTGCCGCTGAACTTCAATAACCTTGGGGCATGTCGACGATCAAGCAACCGGTCGGCCGCCAGTCCAGCAAGGTGTACCGGCGCCGGCGTTTCGTAGTGGGGCTCGGCCTGCTCGCCGTGCTCGTCATTCTGTTTCTCATCATCGTGCAACCGGGCGTGAGCAAGGGCGACGGGGACTCCCCGAAAACGCCCGCGGCCGACACGACCGAGTCGGCGGCGCCGACGGATGCCGCCACCACCATCCCCGAGGTAGCCACCGCCGTCGACGGCGCGGCCTGCGACCCGTCCGCGGTGCAGGTTGCGGCCGTCACGGACGCGACCAACTATGCAGTTGGAGTCCTGCCGCAGCTGTCGCTGAGCCTGACCAACATTGGAACCACCGACTGTGTGATCAACGCCGGCAACGCCAAGCAGGTGTTCACCGTGATGAGCGGGCAGGACGTCTACTGGACCTCCACCGACTGCCAGACCAACCCGATCGACGCCCAGGTCACCCTCAAGCCCGGTGTGGTCATGCCGCTGGCAACACCGATCACCTGGGATCGCACCCGCTCGGCCGTCGATACCTGTCAAGCCGAAACCCGCACCGCGGTTCCGGCCGGCGGAGCCTCGTATTACCTGCACGTGACCGTGGACGGCATCGAGGCGGCCGACCCGGCCTTGATGATCCTAAACTAGGGCCTGTCGGTCGACCGGCTGGCACACGGCTCGGTGGCTAATTCAGGGGATCCGGTCGCGGGAGCAATCAGGACCGCCGTACCTGTGGGACGGCTGCTTCGGCACCCGGATGATTTTTTGATTTAGCCCGCGCGCACGGTTTAGCTCCCGCACACGGGGTCCGGTTTGCGCGCCGCGGGGGCGAGCGGGCATCCGTTCGCTCGTGGCGTGCGCTGCCAGCTGGGCGTCTGGAGCTTCGCCTGATTGAATGAATGTGTGACCGATACGACTGCCAACACCCGTTCCGAGGCGCTCGCCGCCGCACTGGCAGCGCAGGACGTCGTCGCCGTCGCCTATGCGTTGCGCAACGACTACATGATCGTGCCGCAACTCGTGGTCAACGGCGAGGCGGCCCAGGTGCGCGTGTTCGGCCGCGAAGGCTCAGACAAGCGGATGCTGCTGCTCTTCTCCGCCGCGGAGAACTACCTGCGAGTGGTTCCCGACGACGTGGACCCGCAGGTCATGGTGTGCGACGGCCAGTGGTTGCGGGAGTTTCTCACCGTGCACGCCGCGACGCTGGAGATGGTCTTCTTCGACATTGCCGGACCCAACGTGATGCAGGCCGCCCCGGCCGACCTGCTGAACGCCCTGAGCCCTGAGCTCGGCCACAGCGACGCCGACTAACTGAATCGCGCACCGGGTGCGCCCGACGGAACAATCGAGCCCGGGGGCGGCCGGGGCTAGAACGCCCGATCGAGTTCGGCGTCGCGCGGTTTGCGGGTGGTGCCGAGTGCCAGGGCGACCGCCGCGTGGATCGACCCACAGGCGGCGTCGATCTGGGTGGTGAACCCGAGGCGAACGGCCTCGTTAACTCGCTGCTTCGACATGAGTGCTCCGCGTACCTCGCCGGCCAGGCTGATCTCGCCGAAGGCGACCACATTGTGTGCCACGGCCAGCCCGGTGAACGCGGACGCGATAGCCAGCGCGATGGCCAGGTCGGCGGCCGGCTCACTCAGACGGATGCCACCGACCGTCGACACGTATACATCTTTGGTGGAGAGGTTCATTCCCGCGCGCTCCTGCAAAACCGCGAGCAGCATAGCCACGCGGGCGGAGTCCACGCCGCTCGTGACCCGGCGGGGATTCGGTGCCTGGGTGTCGGTGACGAGCGCCTGCACCTCGACCGGCATCGCCCGACGGCCTTCCAACGCGACGGTTACACACGTGCCGTCGACCGGTTCGGTGGCCCGGCTCAGGAACAGCCCGCTCGGGTCGGGCACTTCGGCGATGCCGTCGCCGGTCATCTCGAAGCAGCCGACCTCGTCGGTAGGCCCGAACCGGTTCTTCAGAGCGCGAATGAACCGCAGCGAGGTCTGCCGGTCGCCCTCGAACTGACACACCACGTCGACCAGGTGCTCGAGCACCCGCGGACCGGCGATCGAGCCGTCTTTGGTGACGTGACCGACGAGCAGCACCGGCAGGCCGCGATCCTTGGCGACCCGAATCAGAGTGGATGCCACCTCCCGCACCTGGCTGGGCATACCCGGCGACCCGTCGGAGAGCGCACTCGACACGGTCTGCACGGAGTCAATGATGATGAGGTCGGGCTTGACAGCATCGATCTGCCCGAGGATGACTCCGAGATCGGTTTCGGCGGCGATATAGAGTTCGGGTTCGAGTGCGTTGGTGCGTTCGGCGCGCAGCCGAACCTGGCTCACCGACTCTTCGGCGCTGACGTAGAGCACGCGGCTCTTCGCTGCGGCCGCCTTAGACGCGACCTCGAGCAGCAGCGTGGACTTGCCGACGCCAGGCTCCCCACTGAGCAGAATCACCGAGCCGGGCACGATGCCGCCGCCGAGCACACGGTCGAATTCATTAATGCCGGTCGGCCAGTGAGCGGCGGCATCCGTTTCGACGTGGGTGATCGGGCGGGCGATGCCATCGCCGACGAGCGTGATGGCCTTGAGCTTGCGGGTGATGCCGGCTGTCTGGCCGGCATCGACGACGGTGCCCCACTGCTGGCATTCGCCGCAACGGCCCGCCCATTTCAGGGTCGTCCAGCCGCACTCGGAGCAGCGGAAAGAAGAGACGGATTTTGCCATGTTTCGAGCCTAGCCGGGGCCACCGACAGTCGGCTCTGCGGCGGCAATCGGCTGCCTGAACCGGCCGTTGCGGTCGCAGAACGTCAGACCCGGTCGTATCCTGAACAGAACGAACCAGCAGTGGGGAGAAAGAGGAACAATGGCCGACCTATGTGTCAGCACACAGTCTTTGAGGGGACTGAGTGACGAATTGACCATTGTCGCGCAGGAATTCAACAATGCGAACACGCGAAGTGACACGATTGCGGCGGCCGTTGGGCATTCCGGGCTGGCCGAGGCTGTGACGGATTTTGCTCACGGATGGGACGACCGTCGCTCCGAGATGGTCGACTCGATTGCTTTTCTCGCAGAAGGCGCGGCTGGCTGCGCGGACACCTTTGAGGACGTCGACAACCAACTGGCGAAGTCGATTGAAGTTCCGTCCCCGATGGCGGCGACGTCCACGGGAAGCGTGGCGCAATGAGATCCATCGACTGGACACCGGTCAACTTGGGCTCCGACCCGGTTCCGGGGGAGCCGGGGATCGTGCAGAGCGGCGGGTTGTCCTATCTGGAGGTGGCCGACGCGATCCGGAGTGCTGAGCGGCGCTTGCGCAACCTCGACGCCGGGGGCAGCGTGGTCTCGGAGGCGGTCGAAGCGCTGCAGGAGACCGCGAACACGGTCGCCGACAACATTCTGCGGGCCGAGAAGCGCTACCGAGCCGTCGGTCAGGCGTTGCTCGACTATGCGCCCCAGCTGGAATCCGCGCAGCAGGAGTCGCAGTCCGCGCTGGAAAGCGCTCGTATCGCCCGGGATACGGCAGACGAATCCAGCGCGCATCAGCGTCATTACTTGCGGTTGGCCGCCGATGACACCGATCCTGTGCAGGCGCTCATGTACACGAATGTTGCCGAGACGTTTGAAACGGATGCTGTGTCGGCATCCGCTGGCGTCGGCTTGGCCATCACTCGAATTAATGACGCCGTCACCAGTCGTGACCGGGGCGCTGAGACTGCACGCGGCAGCATTGAAAATATCACATCCTCGGATGACCTCAACGACGGCTGGTGGGACAACTGGGGTAAGGACGCACTCGCCGTCATCACGGACATCGCCGGCTGGGTTTCGGCGATCGCGGGCGTACTGGCCCTGCTGGTTTCGTGGATTCCGGTCGTAGGCCAGCTGCTGGCCGCGGCGCTTCTCGTGGTGGCCGGACTCGCAGCGGTGGTCAACGCGATCGGAAATATCGTGCTCGCCTCCTCCGGAGAACGCAGTTGGGGAGAGGCCGGACTCAGCATCGCGGGGGTGGCGCTGTCCTTCATCGGCATGGGGGCAGCGGTGAAAGTGGTCGGACGAGTGCTCATGGCAGAGAAAGTCACCATGAAGGTGGGGCAGCAGATCACGGTCAAGCAGTCCTTGCGGTTGCGTCCTGCCGATTGGAAACAGTGGGCTGGTGACATGCGCACTCCAGTGCCCCCGCCCGTGAATGGGCAGACCATTTGGCGTGCCTATGGTGGCAAGGCCAACGCCACTGGAGGCTCGTGGAGCCCGGTCGATGTGCAGGGGCTAAGCAATCCGCGAATGCAGATGGGCCTTCCCGGTGACAATGGTATGAGTCGTGTGGTCGTCGCGCGTCTCGATGACGTGGAGGCAGTGCAGACGCTCCGCCACGGTTTGCCGTATGAAGGAAATCTTGGCGGTGCGCCCGAGTATCGCATCCCGTGGGATGCCCAAGGCAAAATTACGGTGCTGAACGACCTGCCGTTCGTTGTTCCATGAGCGTATGGCGACGCACGGTTGCGCAGCTGGCGTACTCGTACGACGTGGGTGTGTGGGGGGAGCCGGGCCATTTTGTCGCGCGCGGGCTGCAGGCATCCGCTCGTATCGGTGGCTGGAATCGTGGGGTCTTTCTGCGCAACGCCAGCGTGGATTCCAGCCTCCCCTCGACGTACTTGTTTGCCCAGGCTCGTGCTCGCGCCGTGGCCGATCGTTCCGATCCGGAGAGCTGGGTGGTTTCAGCGGCCGTTTACGCCGTTGACGGTTCGGAGACGCCGGCGAACGCTCGTGCCGAAATCATGAGGCGGGGATCGGCGACCGCGCTCGCCGAGGTGGAATTCGTCGCCGACGCAGCCCGTGCCGGCAAGCTGCAAGCGGATGCCGACCAGATCTACAATGGACGTCGCGCCGAGACGCCGTGGATCACTGATGCGGCCTATGCGGGCGATTTTGCGGCGGCGCAGTGGGCGCAGGACCTGAGCGGGTCATTCGGCGTCTTTCCCATTAATCTTCTCAAACGGGAGTACCCCCCGTTCCTTCACATGTTCGCGGCGCTCAAGCCTCCGCCGGGGTGGCCAAGTGCCAGTCTCGTGCTCGCCAATCCGACGCCGATCAAAGACCGGTTCGAGTTGTTTTCCGTTGGTGCCCGCGAGAACGAAGTCGACGTGACCGAGGACGCGCTGCTTGGCCGACGCGAGGCGCTGTGCACGGTGCGGATAGGGTCAAAGGACGAGATTGATGCGGAGAAATTGTCATGACGGATGATCTGCCGGACGGCATTGTCGTTGCTGCCACGACCGAGGTCGGGTCGGCGCATTTGGCCGTCGCGCTTGAGAATCAGGATGTCGAGGCTATCGGCCGAGCGCTGCGCCTCGACTTTGTCGTCGTGCCGTTGCTGCGAAGTAAAGTCGGGGTGCTCGAGACCCGGGTGTTCGCCGCCGCTGACTCTCCTGCGGGCGCTCCACGTTTCAACCTCTGTCTGTTCTCCTCCACTGAGACATTCGCAGAATTCATCAGCGACATTTCCGACCGCGAGTTCGCCCTGCAGCGCGGTGCAGCACTCGTACCGTTTCTGATCCAGCATGCCGATTTTCTCAACGCGGTCGTGTTTGATCCCGCTGGCCCGCACACGATGTCGGCCTCCGTTGCCGACGTGATCGCCGCATTGGAGCCGCAACCCGGCGATGATGAGGCGGCCTGGGTAGCCGGAGATACGCACCCGTCTGAATTTCGAAGCGATGGAGACCCGACCCTGTCGCGGGTCACCGGCTTTGACTTGCCGCTTTCCGGAGACTGGTTTTCGATCGCTCTCGACGATGCCGCAGCACGAGACGCGAGTGTCAAGCAACTCGTCAATCGCCAGCTGAAGGGGCTGCCGGCGGCGCCGGTGTTGCGACGAGAACTCGCCCGCTGGCTCACCGAAACCTGCATTCGTGCGGCTGCCGGCGGAGCCGAATTCATGGCATACCTGTTGCAGCGCAACCGTACCGGGGCACTCGCGCTGAATGTTGTGTTGTACTGGCAGCAACTCGGGCCGGCCCAGGGAGGCCGCACCCATCTTGACAGTATGGCCAAGCGGCTGAGCGAACGGCTGGCACCCGAGGCAAAGCTTCTCAGCGCGGTCACCCCGGCGGGCCCACTCGTGAGGCACAGCAGGGTCGCGAGCGCGTCGGCCGACGTGGGCACGCCAGACCTCCCGCTTCTCATCGTTGACTACTGGATTGAGTTTCCCGACCATCGCGGCTTGTGCCTGATCACTTTTTCCAGCCCGCACGTTGACCTGGCTGACACACTGCTCACCTTGATGGACAATATTGTGTTGTCGGGGGTATGGGAGCTGGAGACTCCCATGGGGGACGCCGATTCGGTCGCTGCGCAGCAGTGAGCGAGTTAGGTTACTGCCGCTCCCTGATGCGCTGACACCCGCGCGGCATCCGCGCTCATCGCTGGCAGGAACGCCTCGGCCCAGGAACGGTAGCCGCGGTCGTTGGGGTGAAACAAGTCTTTGGCGACGTGGGTCAGGATGCTGCGGAACCCGGCCCGTTTGGTGGTCGAGTGCAGCGGGACCACGGTCAGTTCGTGTTCGTCGGCGACGCGTCGAATGATCTCGTTGGCCTCTGCCACCTTGACCTCGTTGTGGGGAAGGTGAAAGCACGGCAGGTCGGCGACGAGGGTGTGCGGCGGCAGCGCGGCGAAAATGGTGCGAATGCCCGCTTCGAAGGTTGTGGGGTTCCACTGGGCGATATCGTTGGCACCGATCGCGACCGTCACCAGGTCGGGCTCAAGCTTTTCGAAGCGGGGAAGCTGGTCGCGCACGGCCAAAGCCACCGTGGCACCCGACACGCTGAGGTTCACAACACGCACGGTTTGGCCGGTGACCAGCCGCACGTGATCGGCGAGCACGCCGACGTAGCTCCTGTTCGGGCTGGAGGCACCGATGCCCTGGGCCGCACTGTCGCCCATCGCGACGTAGAGCAGCTCACCCGGTTGCTTGGCATTGTCGCGCCACCAGGCGGAATGCACCGGCAGGGTTTCGTTCAGAATGGCCTTCTGCTGTTCGAGGTCGCGACGAAACCAGGTCGTGGCAAGCACAATGCCGGTCGCGACAACGGCGATACCGGTAGCGATTAACGGGCGGATGCTCGGGGTTGATTCGCGCACCCACTGAGGGTACTCCGCGGCATCCGTGTGTCTGCTGCATGTTCGCCGATTCGCGTCGGACCCCAGTCTCTACTAGAATCAACGGCGGTACCGTGTCCGAGCGGCCGAAGGTGCGACTCTCGAAAAGTCGTGTGGGGGAGACTCCACCGTGGGTTCAAATCCCACCGGTACCGCCACGAAGGACCCCCTACATCCCAGTGTTTCACTGGGGAGTAGGGGTTTTTCATTGCCCAGATTGACCCAGCAGTAACGCAGCGGTAACGGAACATCTGTGAGTGGGTGTGAGCAAGTGCGAGTTGAGGCATGCGGTGGGTGGTGACGCACGCGACTGCCTGGTAGCCCGCACCTTCCTGGCGACGATCTCCATGGTGCGCTGTGGCGGCTCGAGAGCACCGGTTCGACGTCCCCGCATCGGTCACGGCGAGGGGATGCGTTGCCGGTGAGCGCATGGAGATGCGCGGCCTCAACACGCCCGACGTATCTGGGAATGTGCGGTGTGTCCGATGTCTCCGAAATGCACACTCATACACATTTACCCTCGCCGGGACGTGTACCCCAACTAGGCGTCAGGCACCGTTATCTAATATTGTCAAGATAGGGTCGCTTTTTGATTGGTAGACACCCCTCATGGCCGGGTCTTAGACTTCAACCTAACAGAGCAGGGAAAAAGTCACATGACGGGTCAGCGAGTTGGATATGTGCGAGTGAGTACCCTCGACCAGAACACCATCCGTCAGCTTGCTGGAGTCGACGTCGATCGGGTGTTTGAGGATAAGGCGTCGGGGAAGGATCAGAACCGGCCCGAGCTGGAGGAGATGATCAAGTTCGTCCGCGAGGGCGATACCGTTCTCGTGCATTCTATGGACCGTCTGGCCCGTAACTTGGATGACCTTCGTTTGATCGTGCGCCGGCTTACAGCGAAGAGGGTCCGGGTTGAGTTCGTGAAAGAGCAGCTGTGCTTTACCGGCGATGACAATGCGATGGCGAACCTGCTTTTGAACGTTATGGGGGCGTTTGCCGAGTTTGAGCGGTCTTTGATTCGTGAACGTCAACGCGAGGGTATTGCCTTGGCGAAGAAGCGGGGCGTTTACCGGGGTCGTACCCCGTCACTCGACACGTTCCGTGCGGCCGAGCTGTGTGAGAAGGCTGCTGCTGGTGTGCCGAAGTCTGTGCTTGCTCGTGAGTTTGGGATCAGCCGCGAAACTGTTTACGTCTATCTCCGTGCGAAGGTCTGAGCTGGCTGTAAATGATCTGATGTGGTTTATAGGTGGCCTTCTGCCGTGTCGATCAGTTCGACCCAGCGCGTTCGATGGTCGGTGCCTTGCCGGATCGTTGGGGTCGGGTCCTAGCCTCTGTAATGGGTATTGGCTGGTCTGGTTAAGCCCGGTGAAGTCTGGGCTGCCGCGGGCATTCCGGATTTGACTGTCTGTGATGAGTCGCGGTCGCCTGCCCAGATCTTTTCCGGCGTCGCGGCGCTTGTTGATCGAATTGACTACGCGCTCTTGCTCTCATTCACTTTCCGGGCAATCACAGTGCCCAGGCCGTCCGCGACGGTCTCCTGGCCTCCCTGAGCTCCCTATCCGCCCACATCCACACTTCCCTCACTTGGGACCAAGGAGTGGAGATGGCGCTCCACAAGTCATTCAGCAAAGACGCGAACATGGATGTCTACCTCTGCGACCGCGCGAGCCCGTGGCAGCGAGGATCAAACGAAAACACCAACGGCCTCCTGCGCCAATACTTTCCCAAGGGCACCGATCTCAGCACGCAGACCCTGCCGGAGCTGGGACGAGTGACCCACGAATTCAACAACCGACCGCGCAAATTCCTCAACTTGGCAAACCCTGGAGAACTCGTCAGTAAGCTCCTTTTCAATACCTAAATCGACCTTTGTTGCGACGACCACTTGAATCCAAGAGCGTCGATACTTCTAGTCAATGTTTAGCCCGAGGGCAAAGCGCAACAAGCTCTATACCCTGGGCCCGGTTCTCTGGGTTGGGTTCAGCTGATGCATCGCGGTCCAAAGCCGCAGTCCGCGTGCCCATTGAGTGCCAGACCAAGCGATCTGCGTTCACCTTCGCGTTAGTTAAGCGTCATTCTGCGTTTACCTGTGGGATAGGTTCTCGTTGTCTTCATTTCAGATTATCTTTCTGATCTCACTCTGAGGTGCGCCCTTACTAACAGATGGACAGCAATGAAAACCACTCGGCTCCTTGCCACCACCGCCGCGGCGTCACTTGCCATGATGGCCCTGGCCGGCTGCGTGCAAAGCAACGCAGCAACATCGTTGGCCGGCCCCGGCGATTCAGCCGACCAGGCCCTCACGGTACTCATCAGTGGCGGTGAAAACATCCAGGCGCTGTGGGAAGACCACCTGATTCCGGCCTTCGAAGAGGAGAACCCCGGATACACGGTCGCTGTCAACCTCGATCTGCACGGCGAGCACGATGCCCAGACCATGGCCAAGCTGACGAGTGCCACGGAGCAGGAAAAGGACCCGGGCTTCGACCTGGTTGACGGCGGATTCGTGCCCATGGCCGCCGAGGCTGGGCTGCTGACGCCGATGACCGCAGACGAAATCTCCGCCTTCAACGACATTCCCGAAGACGTCGTCGAGGCCGGTGGCGCTGGTGGAATCGCCTACCGCGGCTCCGTCGTTCTGCTGGCATACGACACCGCCACCATCCCGACACCTCCGAAGACCCTCGACGAGCTGCTGGCGTGGATCGAGGCAAACCCGGGCGAATTCACCTACAACTCCCCGAAGTCCGGCGGATCCGGCTCGGCCTTCGTCGCGACGGTCCTCGACAAGTACGTCTCTGACGATGCCCGCGCAAAAATGACCGTCGGCTACGAGAAAGAACTGGAAAGCGAGTGGACCGAAGGGTTCGAAACGCTTCGCAGCTTGAACCCGTACATCTACCAGAATGGTTTCTACCCCAACGGCAACCAGCAGACGCTGGACCTGCTGGCAAGCGGTGAAATCTCGATGGCGCCGGTCTGGTCCGACATGTTCATCTCGGGCAAGAAGAACGGCGCGATTGGCGAGTCCGTGGACTACACGCAGATCTCTGACCCGTCCTTCACCGGAAGCGCGGCCTACCTCGGAGTTCCGGCTGCCAGCCCCCGCCAGGAGGGTGCGCTCAAGCTCGCCAACTTCGTCTTGACCCCCGGCGCCCAGGAAATGATCGTGAACGAGATCGCTGGTTTCCCGGCAATCAGCCTCGACCTGCTTTCGACCGACATTCAAAACGAGTTCGCTGATGCCGATACCGGCAACCTGCGCAAGGGTTACTTCTCTCAGATGGGCAGTGACTTGAGCAACCTGTGGGATCAGGAAGTGCCGGGACAGTGACTCTCGCCCCGACGAGGGGCTCAAAGCGACGCGCCATAGCCACCCCGGCTGTGGCGCGTCGCCCGTTGGGTTTCTTCCTCGCCCTTCCTCCGATCATTTTGATTCTGCTGTTCGTGGGATTCCCGATCGTCCTGGCTTTTGCGTTCAGCATTGGTCTGACCGGTGGCTTGAACCATGTGATCGCCTCGATCGGCCTGAACGTGCACGAAGCCGAGAATTGGTGGGGAACACCGGCAGCCTATATCGAGGTGCTCTCGAACTCCCGCATCCTGCGCGACCTCTCGGTTACCGTCGGCGTGACAGCGCTCAGCACGGTCATCGTCATTTTTCTGGCCCTGGGAATCGGTCTGTTCCTCAAGCTCCGCGATGGACGGATGGCTCGGCTACTGTCCGGTCTGGCGATCATCCCGCTGTTCATCCCGGTAGTCATCGCTTCCTGGGCGATCGTCACGTTCTACTCCGGTGACGGCTTCGTGCGCAGCGTCTTTGCGCAGTTCGGTGTCGAGGCGCCGGTGTGGGCCTTCACCATGGTCGCTGTGGTGATCGGGTCCGTTTGGACCTCGCTGCCGTTCGCGGTACTCATGATCACCTCCGGCCTGCAGGCAATCCCCAACGCCATGATCGAAGCCGCGCGGGATGCCGGTGCCGGCTTTCTGCGCATCGTCGTGTCCATTCTCATTCCCATGGCCTTCGTGCCGATCCTGATTGCGGTCACGTTCACCGCGATTGGCGTGGTCGGCTCCTTCACCGTTCCGTACTTCACCGGGCCGAATGCGCCCAACATGCTCGGCGTGAGCATGTCCAACTATTTCTCGGCCTTTAATCAGCCGCAGCAATCCGTCGTGATGGCCTTTATCGTCTTTGTGATCGCATCCGGTATTGCCGCAGCGTATGTCTGGGCCAACTTTCGATCAGCAAAGGATCAGGGAAAAGTCTGATGACGATGATCACCAAGCGCGCGCGAAAGTCCGCAGCGCGGCTCAGCTTCAGCGGTCCGCTCAGCGGGCTCTTTTTCGTCCTCATGGTCGTTTTCATTCTCGGTCCGCTGGCCTGGCTGGGCATTCGAGCATTCGCCGAATCCTGGACCTTCCCCAACCTCGGCCCGGACGGCTGGACCCTCCGCTGGTGGAGCGTGGTGCTCGGCGACGAAACGCTCGGCCGGGCCGTGCAGAATTCGCTTGCGCTAGCCGCGTTGACCGTGCTGGTGTCTGCCTGCATCTGTCTGCCGGCCGCGTATGCTTTCGCGCGCTACGAATTCTGGGGTCGGCGAACTTTTCTGATCGGGCTGTTCGCCCTCAACGCCTTCCCGAAAATGGGTCTGTACGTTACCATCGCCTCGCTGTTTTATGCGCTCAACCTGATGGGTACCGTGATGGGCGTGCTAATCGTGCACGTGTTGGGAACCGTGGTGTTCATGACCTGGATTCCCGCTGCGGCCTTCGCTGCGGTGCCACGCAGTCTCGAGGAAGCGGCGCGCGACGCGGGCGCCACGAAGCTACGGGTTTTCATCAGCGTTACCTTTCCCCTGGCCCTGCCGGGAATTCTGGTAGCAGCGGTCATGTCGTTTCTGGCGTCGTTCGACGAGGCGCAGGGCACCTATCTCATTGGCGCACCCGACATTATGACCATGCCAACGCAGATGTACACCCTCGTGCTCAACTACCCGAATCAGGTGGCGGCCGTGTTCTCCATTCTGCTGGCCATCCCCTCGGTCGCCCTGCTGCTAGCGGCGCACAAACACATCGTCGGCGGCACGCTCGCCGAAGGATTCCAAATCAAATAGCCCCACTCCGAGCATCGCAAGAAGTGTAGAGAAGACCATGACTTTGATCGAAAAAATACATTCCACGACACCCACACACCGTGAAACGGATGCCGGCGGCTCGCGCGGTCTGCGCGTGCGCGGCCTACACAAGGTGCTCGGTGGTCGCACCATCATCGACAATCTCGACCTGACCGTGCAGGACGGGGAACTGGTCTCCCTGCTTGGCCCCTCCGGCTGTGGAAAAACCACGACCCTGCGCATGATCGCCGGATTCCTCGCGCCCGACGCCGGCTCGATCCAGGTGCACGACCGCGAGGTGTCCGCCCTCGGTGCCGAGAAACGGCCCAGTGCCATGGTGTTTCAGAACTATGCGCTGTGGCCGCACATGACGGTCGTGAAGAACGTTGGCTTCCCCCTCAAACTGCGTCGCCTCGGCAAGAAGGAGATCGAGCAGCGAGTGGACGCTGTCCTCGCGCTGGTCAACCTGCTGCATCACAAGCACTCGCGGCCGGCCCGCATCTCCGGGGGGGAGCAGCAGCGCGTTGCCCTGGCGCGCGCCCTGGTGCAGGAGCCGGAGCTGCTGTTGTTGGACGAACCGCTTAGCAACCTGGACGCGAAGCTGCGGGTGAAAGTGCGTGAGGACATCCGTGAAATTCAGCAGCGCCTGGGCATCACGACGCTGATCGTGACGCACGACCAGGAGGAGGCGATGTCGATGTCCGACCGAATCGCCGTGATGAACGCCGGAAAAATTGAGCAGTTCAGCCGGCCGGCCGAGCTGTATTCCCGGCCGGAAACCGAATTCGTCGCCACCTTCATCGGCAGCCTGAACCGGATCGAGGGTTCGCTGGTGAACGGCGCCGTCGTGCCCGGTGACGACGTCATCGGCATTCGCCCGGAAGACGTGGTGTTCACCCTGCACGCATCATTCGATGCACGCCCGGCCGTCGTCGAGCGCGTCGTGCCCCACGGGCATTTTCACGAAATCTACCTGAAGCGCGATGACGCCACTCTTCGCGCCTTCGCCTCCGGGTTGCCACCGGCGCCCGGTGATCGCGGTCACGCCGCCATCCAGAACGCGCTTACCTTTCGGCAGGGCCGGCTCGTCACGACCGGCGGGGTGGCGTTATGAGCGCGCCCAGCGCGGCCGCCCAGCGGGTCGCCGCCGTCACCGCTCATCGCGGGGATTCCCAGAATTTTCGGGAGAATACCCTCGCAGCGATTCGATCGGCGATTGCGGCGGGAGCGGACTACGTCGAGGTCGACGTTCGGGTCACCCGTGACGGCCAGGTGGTGTTGCTGCACGATGCGAGTCTCGTTCGGTTGTGGGGCTTCGACGCCGCCATCTCGGACCTGACCTACGCGCAGGTCGCCCTGTTGGGCGGCGACGATCTTCGTGTCCCGTTGTTGCGAGACGCGCTGAAGCTGTTCGAAGATTTCCCCACCCTGCTGCTTATCGACATGGACGAGGAAGCGCCGGCCGCACCGGCTTTTGAAGTAGTGCGAGAAAGCGGCCTGGACGTCGCGTGGTGTGGAAGTTTGGCCGGGATGCGGCGCATCCGTTCTCTGGATGCACAGGCTCGCATCTGGCTGCCGTGGGACCGGCGCGAGGTTCCACCGCTCGAGTTGATCGATGAGCTCCGGCCGGAGTTTGTGAACGCGGAGTATGTCGTGCTCAGCCGAAAGCTCGTGGACGACATTCATGCCCTGGGCTTAGGGGTCGCTTGCTGGACGGTCGATAGCGCCGCGATCATGCGGTGGGTGCTCGCGCTGGGCGTGGATTCCGTGACCTCCAATCGGTTGGCTCTGCTCGCCGAGACCGTGCGCGAGGCCGTCGGGCCTGAGCCGGCGGCTTTCTCTGCGGTTTCGGCGTTCTCGGCGGACGAGCTGCGCGAGGCCAGTGCGATTGCCCGGGAACTCGCGATCTGGGCGCAGGACTATAGCCGATCCGCCGACAGGGGAACAATTTCGACCAAGGCGAACCCCGGTGACCTCGTGACCGAGGTGGACGTTGCCGTCGAACGCCACGTGCGAGCGCGCATCGCGGCCACATTTCCGTCGCACAACTTCGTCGGCGAAGAAATGGGCGGCGAGGCGCAGGCCGGTGTGCCGTGCTGGTACCTCGACCCGGTCGACGGCACGACAAACTACGCCAACCTGATTCCGTGGACGTCGTTTTCACTCGCCCTGGCGGTGGATCACGTTCCCTACGTCGCCGTCGTGTCCGAACCCTGGCGCGGCGACCTGTTCGAAGCGGTGGCCGGGCAGGGCGCCCGGCTCAATGGCGCTGCCCTGGCGCTGCCCCGAGCCGGCGAGGGACCACTGTCGTTGGCCGGACGGGTCGTGCACACGGAGCTCGCCGGGCACCTGCCGTGGCCGGGCATGATCGAACTCCTGACCGCCCTTGGCGAGCGATTCAGCATCATGCGGGTGATGGGCTCAGCCACCCTGACCGTCGTGGGAATAGCCGCCGGACGGGGAGCCGCCTCGGTGATCGGTCAGTTCAGCGCCGTCGACCATCTGGCCGGCACGCTGATCGTGCAGGAGGCCGGTGGCGTCGTACTTGACGAAGACGGAATTCCGAACGCGTTTCCTCAGCACGGCGGCATTCTGGTGGCCGCCCCGGAGGCCGCGACGGAAGTGTATGGCCTGTGGCGAGCCGCCGTGGGCGCGAGGTGATGCTCGCACTTGACGGCCTCGACCGCCACACGCCCTGGAACCTGGTTGACCGGTTACCGCTCGACTTTGCCACCTTCCACCCGCAGGGGCTTGCCTTCGCCGCGGGGCTCACCTTTCTGTCTTCGGTGGAAATTCAGGCCGAAAATCGCGGGGTGGGTCACGTGTTCATCGTAGACAAGCAAGGAGCGCTGCAGCGGGACCTGATCGTGGGCGACGGCGAGATGTACCACCCGGGAGGCATCGACTTCGATGGCAGTTTGGTGTGGGTTTCGGTAGCGCAGTACCGCCCGGGCGGCCAAAGCATGATTATGACGATCGACCCTGAAACCGCCGAGATTCGAGAGCGATTTCGGGTTGACGACCACGTGAGCTGGGTGGTCTGCGACCTGGCGAATGCGCTGGTGCACGGCGCCAGCTGGGGCTCACGCGAGTTCTACACCTGGACAATCGACGGGGCGCTCATCTCGCGCTGGAAGAACCCGAGCGGTTTCATCGACTACCAGGACTGTCGCTTCGTCGGCGAGAGTGTCATCGTCGCGAGCGGTATCGCGGTGCTGCCCGCGGCATCCGGAACCTGTGAGCTGGGAGGTTTAGCGCTCATCGACACCGCCAAGCGCGCGATCGTGCATGAATTTCCAATGTCGCTGTATTCGGCTGCTGGGCACACGGTCACTCGAAACCCCTTCTCGGTCTCTGTCGACGCGGGGTCCGTGACGATGTGGGTCGCCCCCGACGATGGTGGCGAAGGGAACGGCACCGAGATTCTGACCTATCGCACCACCATTCTCTGACGCTCAGGTACCCGCTGCTCTGTGCGGGGCTCGGGTCCGGAACGTGGGCCCAGCTCAGAGCGCTTGTTGCTTGGTGGGAGGTCTCCTGGAAGTCGCTACCGAACTCAACAATCGACTCCCAAAACACTCGGCGGCATCGCACCCACTCAAGCTATGCAACGACTACTCTCAAACCAGAAAAGCCCATCGTTGCGACGACCATTTGAATCCGCCCTGCTACCGAGAGCATTAAGTGTCAAGAGTTGGCACGCTTCACCGCTGAATTCAGGTGTTCCGCAACCGTTACACGGTCGACCCGGCTCAGATGGCGGCCACCCTTCTGCCCTACCGGGAGCGTGGGGCGGTGCGCAGGTGCGGCCGACGTGATGGCCCTGCAGGAGGGGCAGGTTCAGTGCACCCCGCCGAGCACCTCTGAGACCGACCGGCAGAACCCGGTCTGCACTGGACGGTCGCTCCTGGCAACAGAGGAAACGGATTTGTCCTGCTGCGGATCTGAGGACCTTGTCTGTCGTCCTGTGCTGATCGGCGAGGGATCGGAGTCGCCGTGGCCCAACGTCGACTGGTTCGGCGCCGAGTATTGCTCGGACTCTGGGAAATAAAAAAGTGAACAAATCCCTTAATATGACTAAATTTCATTAGTGTTTATTACGAACTATCCACGACCAGCGGGACCTTCTTGCTGGCGGTTACTCAAGGAGATAATCGTGAAACGATATTCCATGGGGATTCTGGGGGCTTCGACCGTTGCGTTACTCGCTGCGGCTACATTCGGGGCCGGCGCAGCTCAAGCGCACGATCCTGGACACTCCGGCGACAAAAAAACGGTATCGCTGTCCGCCGATCTCACGGAGCTCAACGGCTCCGGGGCGTCAGGAACTGCCACAGCAACAGTTCGTAACCAGAGGATCAAGCACATTGAAGTGCACGCTTCTGGTCTGACACCAGACGCTCCGCATGCCCAACACATCCACTACGGCGAGCAAGCGCTGCACGAGTGCCCCACCCTGGCTCTGGACAGCAACGGTGATGGCCGCTTGAACACCGTGGAAGGGGTTCCCGCGTACGGTCCGGTCGTTGTGTCGCTTACCACGACAGGCGACACGACTCCCACAAGCTTCCTGGATGTGACTCGTTTTCCGGTGTCTGAGAGCGGCAGCTACCACTACAGCCGCGATAACATCCGCATCACCAAGGTGGCGGGAACGGGCTACCCGGGGCCGGACGGAACAGGAACGGCGAAAGAAATTGCCGAATCTATCCGCGAAGGCGAAGGCGTCGTCGTGATCCATGGTGTCGACTACAACGGCAACGGTGAGTACGACTTCAGTGCGGGTGCAAGCGAACTCGACCCGAACCTGCCTGCAGAAGCAACCGACCCGGCCGCCTGCGGCGTCCTCGACTAAGCACGCGCTCAACACCCTTTCTGGGCAACGACCGACGGTGGCCCGTCATCGATGACGGGCCACCGCACGGAACCCACCTGACTACTCGAGAAGGCGTCCTCCGCTCTGCCTCGGATGAATCCGCCCACCCGTTGCTTGACGCCAACGCCGTCCAGTTCGTCGATTCACCCCCACAGCATCACACGCTGCAATCAGAGTCGAGCCCTGGGCCATCAACACCCAGAACCGCGCCTGTTTCTCCACCAACTCAAACTTCGACTACACCTACAACACCTCACAGAAATCGAGTGTTGCGACGACCGGTTGAATTCGCCAACCCTCAGCGAGACGGTTCGTGTCCACCAGGCAGGTCGAGTACACGGCTGCGTGATTGGAGCGATCGCACCCAGGCGACGATAGACAGCACGGTCAGCGTCACCAATGCTGTCAGGCTCCCGATGCCAAGCCCGGTGGCGAACCAGCCGGGCGACACAACTAACTCCGATCCGGTTGCATCGAAATAGCGACATTCCAGTCCTACCGGCCAGACAGAAAAAGTTCCTGAAGCGCCGAGCTCGCGCACGGCACCATTCGGTATCTGTTGGGAAATGGCGCACTGGTAGTCCGGGACTCCTGCCTGATAGGCGGCAGCGGCAACGGGTATGCCACAAAGCAAGGCGACGGCGATGAGGATCACGGTCAGTCCAGTTTGGAAGCTTCGTCTCATACCTGATCGAACCACCCCTATACAGCTAAGTTAGCCAGGGCCAATTTCAACACGTTTCCGGTGGACGGACGCTGTGCGACCGCCGAACCGCTGCAGGGCTTTGGGGCAAGTCGCTCAGGCGGGACCGCAAGAGGAACCCTTATCGGAACTGTTTGAGAGCTTCGCTATACCGCTCTTGATCGTCACGGGTCTCATCCGTCACGAGGAGCGTGTGCTGTCCGATGACGCGCGTGTAAGAGCCTTGGCAAGGGATGGTGACAATTTTCGTCAGCCCGGCTTGCCAGGCGGGGATCAGCGCGCTGAGCGACAACCGTTCCGGATCATCCGCGAGGGAAGTCGGGCGACGCTGCGTGCGTGCTTGGAATTGTGATCGATTCCACGTCTTCTTTTTCTCCGTAAAGGCTTCGTCGCCGAAGGAGCTCTTCCAGGACGGCCCGACCATGTTGGCCAACAGGTTGGCGCGCTCGGGTGACCCGTCCAGAGTGTGCTGGAGCTGGTCGAAGATCGTGCTGTCTTCGAGCAGACCGGCGTGGTGAATGCAGGCGTTCCACATCCCCGGCCACGCCTCCACCCACGCTGCGGGCGCGTCGGTCGATCCGGTCGGTGCGTGTGCGCGTACCGAATCGTCCGACAGGAGCGAAGGAAGGTCCTCGCCGACCGGATTCAGATTCCACGCTTCTCGAACCCAGAGCAGATCAACCAACGAGTTCGGGTCATCATCGACGGTGATGAGCATGTCATGAGGCCAGGGGTTCCCCGGCATAGGTACAGATGAACGCAAAGTTTCCCCCTTCAGAGCGGATGTCGG
>NZ_FNIB01000012.1 GCF_900103805.1 Cryobacterium flavum
ATCTGCTCCGGCGGCGCCCAGAAAGTCATCGTCGGCGACACCGGCGACGTGCTCTACCTCGGCGACACAGTCCGCTGCTTCACCCCCAAACAACGCGCCGCCATCACCGCCCGCGACGGAGGCTGCATCATCCCCGGCTGCACCATCCCCGCCCGCTGGACCGAAACCCACCACGTCATCCCCTGGCAACAACACGGCCGCACCGACATCGACAACGGCACCCTCCTCTGCTGGTTCCACCACCACACCATCGACACCAGCGGATGGAAAATCCGCATGATCAACAGCCGACCCCAAGTACGCGGCCCCCTACTCTGGGACCCCACCCAAACCTGGCGCCCCGCCCACAGCCACCGCGCCAACACCACCAACCCCGAACCACCCTGGCGCACCTAAGCCTTACCGCGCTGTCCACCAGAGTGTTTCGGTTGCACATCCTGAAAGGGCCGTGCTTTCAGGCGCCGACATCTCCGCGCGCGAGATTCCGCGGGTGCCCAACGAGTTTCTTGGCGCTGCGACGCGAAGCTCCGCCGGCTAGGCGTTGACCGAACAGGCACCGGGCGAACAGCGCGAGTCCGATCGCGGCCAATAGCATCATCAGACCGCCGAACACCGTGGCCACGATCCAGACCGGCACCAGGGCGCCGATCCGCAGCTCGCGAACCAGCTCCAGTTCTACTCCGGTTTCAGCCGCACCGTTCATGGTCAGGGTCGCTGTACCCAGAGCCGTGTGCTGTGGAACGATGGCGGTGAGTTCGGCGTGGCCGGCGGCATCCGCTGTGGCGGTACCGAGAATGCTCGGGTCACCGCTGAGGGTCACGACCACCGGCGAGCCCGGCAGGTAGCCGGAACCGGTCACCCGCACCTGTTGCCCGGGCGACACGTGCACGGCTGGGCCGCTCACCCCCAGCTCGGCCAGCTTCGTGGGGTTGGCGAGGCCGGAGACCGCACGGTCAACGCTCTTGAGCAGTCCGGGTGCCGGCACCGCGTAGAGCTCGGCGCTGGCCAGCGCGGATGCCGACGGTTCGACACGCGCACGGTTCTGGCTCCAGAGCAGCAGGGTGTCGCCGATCGCGGTCAAGCCGTCGACGCCCGGTGCGAGCTGCCCCTCATCGGTCACCGTGACGAAGCTGTCGTCGTCGCACAGGGTGTGGTTGGGCTGCAGGGCATCTTCGGGCCCGGCGGCGTAGTACACCTCGTAGCCGTCAGCGGCCGCCCGCAGGGCTGCCGTTTCAAGGGACGCGTTCAGGTAGGCGATGACGGTGTGTCCCACCCGTGCTTCGGCGCGGCCCCATTCCTTGGTGCAGTCGATTCCGCGGTCGCTCGAGAACAGCTGCGGGTAGGCCGTCACGATCACCGGTGCGTGGGTGCCGCCGCGAGCTTCGCGGGCTTGCTTGGTGTTCACGGTGGCCCAGATGCTGCGGTAGACCGGGCTGAGGTCAAGTTCCTGCACCTTGCCGATCACAGTACGAACGGCCTGGTCGTCGAGTGCGCAGCCGGAGCTCGCGCACAGGGCGAGCAGGGCGTCGAGCCCCACGTCGGCGGCGCCGACCGAGACGACCACCTCACTCACTGCGGGCTCGGCCGCGAGGCGTTCAAGCTGGTTGTCTGCGCCACCTGGCATCTCAGCGCCGAGCAGGTTGTTGCCCGACGTTGCGGCGCAGGCGAGTACGACCAGGTCGGTCGATGCGGCGAGAGCGCCGGCGTACCCGACGGCTCCGCTGTTCTCACCGGCCTCACAGTTCGTGTCTGAACCGCCGGAGGCCGGGCCGTCACCGACGAGAGCTGCGGGATAGTCACTCGCCGCGGCATCCGCCAAAATCGCTCCCGGCTCGATCGGATCAGTGCGCTCTAGCAGGGTCTCATAGCTGCCCTCGACGATGACGGCGTCGACCTCCGAACCCCAGGCAATCACCCGATAGTCAGTGGTGCCGACGGCGTCTTGCACTGCACTGTAGAGCTGCACACTCTGCGTGCTGGTGGCGCCGGGCGGCAGGTTGCCGAAGAGAAGTTGCGGTGACGGGCTGACCAGCGGCACCAGGTCGCCGCTCGGAAAGGTGAGCGCGACGGTGATGTCGGCCGCGTCTCGACCCGAGGGGTTCGTCACCGTGACGTCAACGTTCTGGGGCTGGTTGGCCAGAATGGTGTCGCCGGCCGCGACCGTGAGGTCGATGCTGGCTCGACCGAGTTCGGCGAGCTTGTCGGCGAGCGCAGCGACGTCGTCGACCGAGGTGTAGGTGCCGTCGGTCTCCTCGGCGATGCACTTGAGCTCGGTTTCGCCGAGTTCGGAGGTCTGGAAACCCACGGTCTGCACCTGCAGGTCGAAACCCTGAGCGCGAATCTGCGCCGCAGCCTCGCAGGGGTTTCCACATCCGCTTTCCCCGTCGGAGACCAGGGCCACGGTGGCCCCGCTGAGGCCGTCTTCCTGCAGCTGTTTGGTCGCTGCGAGCAGCGCCTCGGCGGTGGGCGTGCCTCCAGACGCGGTAAAGCCGGCGATCTCGGAGACGAGGTCGCCGGTGCCCATCACCGGGGCGACCTCGATGGCGTAATCCCCCGGCGCATCGCAGCCGCCGCCGTAGGTCCAGATTCCCATTTCCGAACCGAGCGGCTGGCTCATCACCAGCTCGGTGAGGGCGTCCTGCGCCTTCTCGATGCGTTCACCGGACATCGAACCGGAGAGGTCAACGACCACGAGCAGGGGGCGATTACCCGTTCCGGTGGCCGTGTCGGGCTCGGTGTCCGGGGCAAAGGCCTCATCCCCGGTCAGAGCGTAGGCGAGCTCATCGAGGGTGTACTCCTCGTCCCAGAACACCTTCTTGTACAACTGCAGCGGCTCAGCCTCCCAGCTGAGCAGATTCTTGTCCAAAACCTCGAGTTTCACGCCGATGACACCCTCCACGACGATGTCGAAAGTGCTCGAGAAGACAACGGATGCCGGCGCCTCGCCGACGGTGCCCTCGGCCACCGAGCCCACGGTGAGGGCCGGCTTGATATTGATACCAAAGTAAACCCCGGCCATGTCGTAGATCATCGCGTCGACCCGCAGGGCAAGAGTGGCGCCGAGGGCGACCTCGAGTTCGCTCTTCCACACGGTGGGGGCGGTCTCGGTGATGGTGTCGTTGAACGACCGCAGCTTGCCGTTCTCGAGGCGCACACCGAATTCGCGGGTGATGCGTTCAACGGCCGTGAAGGTTGTGGTGCCGGTCAGCGACAGGGACCAGTCAAACTCAGCGCTCAGGTCGAAGGTGAGCACCCAGGGGATGGGGACCGGAGTCGGAATCACTCCGAGCAGACGCCCCAGCGAAACGTGGGGCAGGTCGCCGGCGGTCACCTGCAGCGGTGAGCCGACCTGGCCCACTCGGCGTTGCTTCTTGCCCGAGCCGTAAGCGACGGCAATTTCGCCGTAGGAACTCACCTCGATCGTCTGGGTCTGTTGTTGCTTGACACTCGATTCGAAGTCGGCGAGCACTGTGCGCACGTCGCGGGTCCACTCCCAGAACGGTGCGATCTCAATGGTCAGGGTGGCGTAGCTGACCAGTTCGAAGGCGACACCCAACTCGAGGCTCGCTTCGCCGCTGAACGTGGGTTTATTCGGAGTCGGTGCGGCGCTGGGCGCCGGTGCCGGCGTGGGGCTGGGGCTGGCGGCGGGCTCTGGCACTGACAGCTCGGTGTCGCCGGCCGAGAAGCTCGCATCGGCGCCCTCGGCGGACGCGGTGATGCTCATCTTGAGGTCGTTGCTCTTGCTCTCGTACTCCACCGAGACTTCGGGCTCGGTCGTGACGGAGACGGTGGCGCTGAGGTCGACGACACCGATGCGCTTGGTTTCCGCCAGGTCCGTCGTGGGGAGGCCGGCCGGGTCGGCGGCGGCGTTGTACGACGCCGGCAGCACGACCGGGCGGTTGCCTTCGGTGGAACTACTCGCGGCACCACTGGCAGTGGCCGGCGGCGTGAGGGCCGTGTCGGGAAGCAGAGCCTGCTCGACGACCCGATGATTCACCTGCAGCACGATGTCGCCGAATGCCGCCGGCCGAGTCGTCACGACCACGAGCCCGTCGATGAGTTCCACCGCGATGACCTCGCGCATGATGCCGTCCGGCGTCGCCTCCGACACCCCGGCAACGATGAACTCGCCGACGACGGCCGGAGACAGCCCAGCAAACGAGATCGACGAGGCGGTCAGGTTCGACGCCACGTCCAGGCTCGCCTCCTCGAGCACGACGGTGCGGTTGTTGGCGACCGCCTCAGTTGCAGCCGGTACCTCCACGGTGAACGCGACCTCGTCCTGCCCGGTCTGGCCGGCCCAGTCCGTTACCGTGGCGCTCACCTCGTGGCTGCCGGGGGTCGCTGAGGTCTCGATGCTCCACCGCGGCGGAGTCGTGGTGGTGTCGACGCGAGCACTGCCGATAAGGCGATTACCGAGGCGCACCTCGACGAGCTGCACGCCGGCATCCGCTTCGTCGATCGTGCCGTGAATGACGAAGGTTCCGCCGGCGTCGCCGAGATTGACCGTGCCGTCCTGTGCCGGTTCGGTGATGGTGAGCGTGGGCGGGTTGTCGTTGGCCGGCAGCGCGGTGGGAAAGTAGCCGAGCAGGGTGAGTGAGTCGGCGATCGCGCCGTCGGGCAGGCTGATGGTGCCGCCGGGGCCGGCGATGACCAGAGTGGATGCCGCCCCGCGCACTGGCAGGGTCGTCTCACGTCGGTCGTCGGCCAGGCTGTCACCGGCGTCGGCGCTTACGGTACCGGGAGTGGCGCTGGTGACCTCGACGCTGTAGAGGGCGGAGCCGACTGACGCCGTGGCGATGCCCTTCGGCAGGGTCGGCGCGAGGCCATTCGATTCGAGGGCAGTGTCGAGGGCTGTGGTGGCGACCGGAACGAGCCCGCCGACGATCGTGGCGGCGTCGAGCGAGCGGCTCTGGCCGGCAACCCAGCCGGTGACGCTCGCGCGCACGGCGTCGACAGTGCCGCTGAAGCTCCACTGGAACAGGCCGCGGTCATCGAGCGGAACGAGAATCAGGGCGTTGCTCCATGATCCGCGGCTGTGCACGACCGCCGGGGCGTCATCGGTGCCCGCGGTGGGCAGGCTGAGCCGCGCGTCGGAACCGAGCAGGGCAACCTGCAGCCAGACGGCCGCCACGTCGTCGGTCGGTACCGCGCCGAGACCTTGGGGGCTCAGCATGATCGGTGAGTTGAGGGCGGCGAGCGTGCCGCCGAGACCGGCGCTCGTGTCGATCACGAGGCGAGGCTCGATGGCCGCACTGCCGCCCGGTGCAACCGCCGGCTCGCCCTTGCCTGCCACCTGCAGGTAGGCGAACAGGGTGAGGGTGACGGCAACCGACTGGTCGGCGGTGAGGGTGAACGAGCCCGTGTCGTCGAGCCGTACGAGCTGCGAGGTCGTGCCCGGCGCGTTGGCGCTGAAGCTCACGATGGGGGTGACGGTCGGCTGTGAGCCGATGACGATGGCGCCGGGTTCGGTGCCGGGAACGATCTCGAGTTGGAGCAGAACGGAGGTGGTATTTTTCGGGAGGGCGGCATCCGCTCGGTCAATGGAAAACTCGGTCCCGGCATTCGCCACCAGGTCGTCTGACCCGACGTCGAACGGTTCGACGGCGTGCCAGCTTCCGGCCGAGCCGGCGTCGTCGAGGCCATCAAGGGTGCCCGCGGCGGCACTGTTTCGGCCGTCGATGAGAAACCAGACCACGCCGATCGCCAGCACCAGGGTGACGACGACTCCGGCGGCGATCAGGATGAGTGCCGCGCGGCGACGCGGCTTAGGAGCGGCCCCCGAGGCGCTCACTTAGAGTTTTCCCAGTTCGTCGATGCTGCCGAGGACTTCCGGGGTGATGAGCACGAGGTACGAACCGTAATCAGATTCGGCGCTCGTGACTTGCACCGACAGGGTTGTCACGCCGGAGACGAGCCAGCTGAACGCCACCGGAGGCCCCTCGGCGAGCGCGTAGCGGGCGATTTCGGCACCGTCGGCGAGCACCACAACGGTGATGGACTCGTCACTGTACTGGTCGTCTTCGAGGCCGAGCGAGCCGGTAACCTCCGCGACGTGGCCGCCGAGCGTCCAGGTGACCGTCTCGGTGTCTGGGCTGGCCGACACCGTCACCGCGTCGTCGTAGTCCTGGCCGCCGACCGACTGGGTACTGCCGAAGCTGGTCGATCCCTTGGTCGGATCGATGTCGTCGAGCGAGACACGTGACGCACTGTCGGCAATCACGATGGCGACCGATTCGGGCAGGGCCGATCCGGGCGCCGGAACAATGCTGGTGACCGTGCCGATGACGGCGCCGGGAACATACTGGCGCGTCTGCTCGACCCGGGCGCCCATACCCTGCAGCTCATCGATGATCTCGGCGGCTGGGCGGCCGGCAAAGTCGGGCACAATGGCGGGCGTGGATTCCAGGATCGTCACGCTCGTGGGGTTTTCGGCGCCGAAGACCGGCGTCTGCTGCACGATGACGCCGACCACGCCAGCGGCCGGGCGGGTGGCGACCTCGATGAGTTCGGCCGGCACCCCCGCGTCGACGATGGCCTGCATGGCCCGCTCGGTGTCGAGTCCGCGCACATCGGGCATGATGGCCACGTCGCCCGGTTGGTATTCGGGCAGCGCTACGGTGATCACCTCCGGGCTCGTGCGGGAGACCTCGGCGACCACCAGATGGTTGGCGACGGCCCAACCGGCGAAGACTCCGCCGGCGCCGCTCGCGAGCATGAGTGCCAGAACGGATGCCGCAGCCACGGCGATCCACCAGCGCGCCTTGCGTTCCGGCGGCACCGTTTTGGTCTCTGGAGCGGCCGGCTCGGGAGCCGGATCGGTACTCGTTGGGTCGGGCGCAGCCAGATCTGTTGCAGCCAGATCTGCCGCTGTCACATCGGCGATCCACTGCAGAAGCCCGGGATAGCTCGCGGGGTTGTTCACGATGATCTCCCGCAGTTCCGGATGCTGCTGGGCGAGCTCGGCGAGCCGCTCCGGGCTGCTCTGAGGGTCAGCTGCGAGGTTCTGCAGGGCGATAAGCGTGGGATTCACGGGCTGGCTCCGGGTTGGGGATGAGTGGGGTGCGGTCGCAGGTGTTCGGTGGGGCTAGAGGCCGCGGGCGCGCAGCGCCTGCTGCACGAGCGGGTCGGGCGACTGCGCCAACCAGGTGAGCAGGTCGGGGTAGGCACTCGGGTTGCCCGCTAGTTGCGGCCAGACCTCCGGGTGCTTCTGCGCCAGGTCATAGAGCTCGGCGGCCGAGGTCGCCGGATCGCCGGCCGCGAGGCTGGCCGGGCTGGGAACTGCGACGGGCGCTGCGGCTGCCGGTTCGGGTGCCGGCTCGGCTGGCGCTTCGACCGGTGCCGGCGGAGCTGGCGGCGCGACCGGGGGTACCGGCGGCGCGACAGGTGCAGCCGCTGCGGGTGCGGCAGCAACGGGTGCTGCGGGCGCAACGAAGGCCGCCGGAGTCACGGTTGCGGCAGCAACGGGTGCTGCGGGCGCAACGAAGGCCGCCGGAGTCACGGTTGCGACAGCGGCGGGTGCCTGCACGACCGGCGCCGCGGCATCCGCTTGCGCGGTCGGCGGAACCGGCGGAACAGCCGAAACGGGCGCAACCGGCGGAACCGGCGCATAGCCCGTGTAGGTGGCCTGAGCCTGGGCCCGAACCGGTCCGTACTGGGTGAAGTAGCCACGAACGGCGGCCGGGGCGGTGAGCGAGTAGAACACCAGGGCTGGCAGTCCGAACGCGAGGGCGAGACTCAGCGTCGCCGCGGTCGTGAGGATGATCAGCGAGAAGGAGCTGTACGCCGCGCCATCGAACATCCAGGAATAGAGCTCGCCGACGTTCTCGTAGCTGAGGGTCTGGGCGCGCAGCACGACGAAGACGATACCGAGCACGGTGACGACGCCGGTCAGCCCGAGCACGAGCCACTGGCTGCCGGCCGGGTTCGACCGCAGCGTTGTGCGGGCGATGATGGCCACCACAATGATGATGGAGAGCACGATCGTGGCACCGATGTTCAGACCGGTGGAACCGGTATTGGTACCGCTCCCAATGAGGTTGGCGATGACCAGCAGCAGGCTTAGACCCGCGGCGCTGATGATGAGAATGAGAGTGAGCGAGGCCACGCCGAACCATTTGGCGATCGGTTCGATCGGCACCATCGCCAAACGCAGCGCCGGTGCCGAGGCCAGGCCGAGCAGCCCGGCGAGCAGAATGAGCGGGTAGCCTCCCCAACTGAGCGACTCGATACCGCCCACGGACAGAGCAAAATCGGTGAATGCGTCGATCGTGATGACGGCGACGGCGATGCCGCCGAGCGTGCGGCCGACGGTGAGCCAGATCGCGCTGCCGCGAATGATCCCATAGATCGGCAGCAGCACGGCAGCGACGCCGGCCAGCACGGCCACGACCGCGGTGAGCAGCACCACGGCGTTGACCTGAGCGGATGTCGACGCGACCAGTCCGAGAACCAGCGCGCCCAGCACGGTCAATGCCACCACGGCGCCGTATCCAATCACGATGCGGTGCCAGATTCGAGCGATCGGGTGGTAGCCGACGATGCCGACCAGTTCGGCGGAACGAGGCTGGGCGGCGAGGAAGGCGCCGGCCAGTCCGAAGGCAGCCGCGTAGCCGAGCCCGGTCGTTTGATCCTTCGAGAAGGCGTCAATGAGCATGAACCCCAGCACGAGGAGCGCGTATGGGACGTTGACCAACAGTCGGATCAACCAGATCTGGGCGAGCCCGACGCCCGGCCCGAAGACGCCGGCGCGCAGCAGGTAGGTGAGGCTGAGCGAGAACAGCGACAGCAGCGTGATCAGGATGACCTCGATGCGGCCGGTCGCTCCGATCGTTTCGCTCATGTTGTAGGTGTCGGGACTGTTCATCCACGGTAGGGCCAGGGAGATGAGGAGCAACAGCAGTGCTCCGCCGTCGCGCGCCCAGTCGGAGGCGGGGATGCCGGCGAACGGGTTCGGTCGGGTCGGTGCCGGGGCGTACTGTGGCGCAGCTGCGGGCGCGGCGTACTGCTGCGGGGCCGCGTACTGTGGCGGCGCGACGGGCGCCGCATACTGCGGAACTGCCGGCGGCTGCTGGGGGGCGTTCGGGTCGAAGGTCATCTGAGTCCTCTGTCTTCGTTCTGGTTTCGTGTCACGGTGCTGCGCGGGGGTTATTGGTAGAGCCGGTCGAGTTTGCCGTCCTGGCTGAGTCGCACCAGGTTGTCCACGGCGATGCCGGTCACGTCGGCCACGGTGCGCATGGGGCTGACGAACCATCCGCTTTTCTCCTGCACGGAGAGAACTCGCCAGCTGTCGGCGCCGAGTTCTTTCATCCAGGACGCGTCGTCGAGGCATCCGTCGAACGACGAGTAGCCCGAATCGGTGGTGACGCAGACTCCGTTGAATTCGGTGCGGTACGGCCAGTTGTAGCCGTCGCCCTCGATCACGATGCTGTCGATGTCGAGGCGCGCCGTATTGCCCTCAATCTGCGGAGTCACAGCGAAATCGGTGATCTGCAGGTTGTCGTAGTCGCCGTCACCGTCGGTGGGCATGAGGGCGTCACCGTAGAGGCTGAGAAAGCGACGTTCGGCCTCGGGCAGAACCGCGGCGAGGTCGCCGTAGTCGCCGTTCTCGCCGAACGCGATCACGGCTTCGGCGAATCCTTCGGCAGCGGCGTCGGCGGTGTCGAACGACGCCACGTCGCCTTCGGGGACCAGGCTGCCTCGGGCGTTCGATCCGCTCTGCAGAATGTTCTCGCCGGTCGTCAGCAGCGGGCTGACGTACCAGGAGCCACCCTCGCGAACGGTGACGATGCTGGCGTCGTGTCCGAGCGAGTCGGCCAGGTCGGCGGCGGTCTGCGTGTACGGCAGCATGTCGTTCAGTTCGTCGATCGACGACTCGCGCAGGTCGGCGATCATGGAATCGGTGTCGCTGTCGTCGTAGCCCCACGACTCCTGCTGCAGGCGCAGCTGCGGCGCGACGACCTCGAGGTAGGCGTCGGTGATCGTTTCAGCATCACCGTTCATGGTCATCTCACCCGCGGTGATAGTGACGACGGCGATGCCCTCTTCGATGTCTTCAGACTCGAGTTCGAGCCCGGTCAGGGTGATGTTGAGGCTGTCGACGACGGTGTTGATGAGCTCCGGCATATCAACCGGGTCGCCGTTCTCGTCGTCCATGGCGATGGTGCCGAGCTGGTCGATCGGAGCCTTGAACGATTCGATCTCAGCGGGAGACAGCGAGCCGTACAGGCTGATCAAGTCCATATCGGCGGTGCCCTCGAGCAGCTTTTCGACCGCAGCAGTCGGTGAGGATGCCCCGCCCAGCTTCGAGAAGATGGCCCCGTAGGCCCAGATGCCGCCGCCGGCGACCAACAGCACGACGACCCCGATTGAGCCCCAGATCAGCAGTTTCTTGCGCGGTCTCTTGGGTGTTTGGCCCGGCTGGGCCTGGCCAGCCTGAGCCTGACCCGGCTGGGCATAGGGATTCACCAAAGCGGATGCCGCCGGCTCGGTCGCCGGCGCGATAACGGCGGGCGCGACTGCGGGCGGCGCGATCACGGGCGCGATCGTGCCGAGCTGGAGCATCCACTCAATCAGGGCCGGGTAGCACGACGGATTTCCGGCGATGACGGGGTGCAGCTCGTGGTGGGCGGCAGCGATTTCGGCGAGCCGGGCCTGCGAGGTCGCCGGGTCGGCGGCTTCCCGATAGAGGGGGGAGGTGGAATCTGTCACGAGAGAAATGCTCCTAGATGGTCAGTGCTGGTAGACGGGTACGAAGTGAGGGGGCGGTAGCGGGTAGCGGTCGCCATTACCAGGTGAGAATGGTGAAGACCGTGTACGCGGCGGCTGCGAGAACGACCAGAACGGTGATCGAGATGATCAACGTCAGGGTCACTCGGCGACGGCGACGCTTCGTGACCGCGGCACGCTCGCGAATCTCGGCGGCCGCGTCGGCGAGACGGAGACGGGCCAGGTCGGGCTGCACGTCGGCGAGGGGCAGCGGGTTCTTTGGCGGAATGATGGCCGGTGTCGGCCGCGCCGCGTAGCGCACGCTCTCACCGCTCTGCACCTGCGGCGGCTGGTAGCGCCGTTGCAGGGAATCCACGACCGGTGTGTGCAGGGGGGCGGCCGCTCGCCGTCCGTTCAGGAGGGTATCGGCCGCCGTGCTGCCCCGGGAGGAACGCACGGTGGCCTCGTCGTCCGGGCCATTAGTCGGGTCATCAGTCGGGTCATCAGTCGGGTCGGCCGCATCTGGTGCCTTCGTACGGGCCGGTCGCAGCACACGGCGGGTGTGTTCATCACTGCCGCGTTGCACGATGCGGGTGTGTTCGTCCATCGTGCGCGAAACGATAATGGTGTCGTCGCTGTCGGTGTCGTCGGTGTCATCGGTGTCGGTGTCATCGGTGTCGTCGATGTCGGGCAGGTCTGCCACCGGTTCCGGGGGTGGCGCGCTCGGGTCAGCGGGCTGCATTGCGGGCCACTCGTTGCACCGGTCGGGTGTCTTCGGTGCGGGTATCGATGGTGTCGGAGTGGTCGTCGCCGATCGCGACGCCGTGCCAGGAGCTGACCCCGCCGGCGATGACATCGATCACGATCACCGAAACGTTGTCGCGGCCGCCGTGCTCGAGGGCCCCGGCGAGCAGCGCGTCGGCCGTCTGCTGGGTGCTGCCGCCGAGGGTCAGACCGGCCTTGATCGCTTCGTCGGAGAGCTCGCCGCTGAGGCCATCGGAGCACACCAGCAGTCGTTCGCCGGTCACGACCGGTCGCAGCCAGTAGTCGGCGCTGCTGTTGTCGGCACCCATCGCGCGGGTGATGACGTTTTTGCGGGCGAAGCTGGCGACATCCGCTTTGAGCAGTGACCCTTCCTCGATGAGTTCCTGGGCGAGGGAATGGTCGACGGTGAGCTGCTGAAAGTCGCCGCCGTGCAGGCGGTAGACGCGCGAGTCGCCGACGTTCACGATGAGCCAGTGTGGGGCATCTTCGTGGTCGATGAGCACCAGGCCGGTGAGAGTACTACCCGCGCCGCGCCCGGTCGAATCCGACACGGCGCGCACGCTGGTGTGGGCGCGCTCGACCGCGGCCACCACGTCACCGGCCGCAACATAGGTGCGGCCGACGCAGCCCCGGAACTCGGCGATCACAGCGGAGCTGGCCCGCTGGCCGGCCTCCAGCCCGCCCATGCCGTCTGCGACGATGAACACCGGTTGGGACGCCAGCAGCGAGTCTTCATTCTCGTGCCGTTTGCGGCCGACATCGGTGCGCGAGCCGCACTGCAGCGACACCCCAGCACTGGTCGCTCGCTGTTCGGCGAGGTGCGTCACGACTCAGGCCTCCAGGTAGATGCGCGCCGCGAGCTCCCCCAGCAGGAACCGATCGGTCAGGGGCGCGCTCGCACCCGCATCGAGTTCATTCTCCAGTCCGCCCCCATCAATGAGCACGACGCCGTTGGTCGAGTGCAGGTCGCTGATACCCCAGGCACCTTCGACAAAGTCCAGACGGGCGTGCGTCTTCGACACCGTCTTGCCGGGGTCGTGCAGCGGAACCAACTGTGCGTCGGTGTGTGCGCCGCCACGTGCGGGGTTGCGCCCGAGCAGCACGACCGGTTTGGTGAGCGACACTTTGAGACCGTGCTCGGTTTCGAGCGTCCACGGCTTCATGCGGCGCGCCACGATCATCGTTTCGTCGAGGTCGTCGCCGGCTTCGTCGTCGACTTCAGCGGCGACTGGCGCGGGAAGTGCGGCGGGGACCGCTGCGACGGCTACCCCGGCGGCGATCTCGGCGGCGGCTGCGGCGAGCTCGCCGGGCAAGGCCATGGGGAGTTCCGCGGTCCCTGGCCCACTAGCCGCAGCAGCGACCGGTGCGGCGCTCACCTGAACGACCGGCGCCGGCGGAGCCCACGGGTTGGCCGGTGCGGCGGCCGCAACGGGCGGTGCCGCAACAACCGGCGGCGCCGGCGGAGCAGAGGCTACCGGCGGTGCCGGCGGTGCCGGCAATACCGGCGGGGCGGGTGGGGCAGGCGGGGCTGGAACAACGGCCGGAGCCGACAGCACCGGCACAGCAGGCGGGGCAGGCGGGGCAGGCGGGGCAGGCGGGGCAGGCGGGGCAGGCGGGGCGGAGAATACCGGCGGCGCCGGCGGTGCACTCACGTAGAACGGCGGCGGGCTGGTCGGCAGACCGTGCGGCGCTGCTGGTGCCGGCGGGGCCGGCGGGGCCGGTGGGGCGGTCGCCGCAAACGCTGCGGGCGGGGAGGGTGGCAGTGGTGGTCCGGCAAACTGAGCCGCCGGTGCAGGGGGCGCCGGCGGCATGGAGGCCAGCGGCATCGAAGGTGCAGCGTTGTGGCCGACCGGCGTGGGAACGGCCGGCTGTGCCGGCGCCAGTGACAGCAGCGTCACGGGGGCGAACGGTACGTATCCGGTCGCGGCTATGCCCGGCATCCAGCCGGTGTCGACCGACTTTCCGAACCCGAGCACGCCGGCCCAGATGGGAAAGGAGATCAGGTAGAGCAGGGTGAACCCGCCGCCGTGCCCCAGACGTCGGTTGACGTTGTTGACCGCCATGATGAACACGACGAGGGCTACCAGGTTCGCGGCCGGAATGAACATGCCAATCACCCACAGGGCCGAATACCGACCGAGCTCAAGCAGGGTGATGGTGTTGACGATCGGCACCCAGGCCTTCCAAGCCTGCTCGCCGAGTTTCAGAAAGACCTTGCCGAGGGCGATCGACGAGAACACATACAGGCCGAGGCCGAGCAGCACGGCCACCACAACTACGGCTATCGCCGCTCCAGATGATTCATCCATTTATGCTTCACGGCCGCTGATCGGCGGCCGCTCCCCCAATCTGCTGGTGTCGCGCCGGTTCGGGCGAACGGTGATGACGTCGTATCGAGCTGAGCGTCGGCGAAAAGTGAACAGGTGGCGGGCATCCGCCAGTCGAGAGAAGGAGCGCAGCGAGATGGCTGCGCGCAGGCGTTGCCGCCGGGTTCCACTGGCAGCGAGGCCGGCGCGTTCGGCCGTGACGAGCGCCCAGAAGGCGTCGCTCTCGTCGACCTGAGGTGACACCGGCCCGAAGACAGCCCGGTCGGCGAGGGTCGCAAGCTGGGAACCGCCCGCCGATTCGTAGTACGAGGCGGTCTCGACCCGGGTCATGCTGCCCTGGTCGCTGAAACCGCGGTCGACGGCGGCGTCGATGTATTCGTCCCAGCCGCCCGCGAACCTGGCCGATACGTCGGCCGCGCGGGCCCGGTCACGTCGACGCTTGAATTTGGCACCGAGAATGACCAGGAACGGGGTGCTGATCGCGAGCAGCGCGGCCAGGCTGATGCCGCCGACCTTCAGGATCGCGAACAGCCAGGCCAGATCGGTGCCGGTGACCGGGTCCTGCTCCGGCTGGTCTTCACCGTTGGTCGGGTTCGCCTCGGGCGCGCGCTGCTCGGTTGCACCTTCGGCGATGACCTCGGTATTGTATTGCGGGTCGCGGGTCGTGTCGTCGATGGGTGACAGCGGGTTCTGAAACTGCGGGGTCGCGTCCAGGGTGATCCAGCCGCCGTCGCCGCTGGCCACTTCGACCCAGGCCGCGAGGTTCTGGCCCGAGCAGACTCCGCCCCGGCACGCCCCGGGTGCGCCCGAATCAGCGCCGGATCCCAGGGTGAATCCGAGCACCACGCGGGACTCAAAGCCGAGGTGACGAGCGAGCAGTGCGGTAGCGACGGCGAACTGTTCGTCGTCGCCGATAGCTGCCACAAGCTGGGAATTCTCGGTGGCGGTCGTGCTGTTCTGCTTCTCCAGCAGCGCGGTGAAGAGAGCGTCGATGCGGGCGACCGAGTGTCCGGACAAGCTCGGCGAGAACTGGTAGTCGCCGAGGTCGGCGGTCCAGGAGTCCACCGCCGGCACGGTCAGGGAGTGGCTGAGGTAGCCGCGCTCGCGCAGGCGGGTGACGAGTTCGGCCAGGCCGGTGCCATCGCGTGTGACGGCCTGGGCGTCGACCCAGTCGACCAGGCTCTGCGGAATCAGCGTTTCATCGATCGCGTCACCGGCCGGGCTGGCGAGAGAGGCGAGGTCCGTCGCATCCGCTTGTGAGTCGGAGACGATCGTGTAGCGGTCGCCGCGCTCGAGGGCTTTGAGTTGAATTCCGGATGCCGTACCCGCGTTGTAGAAAAAGCCGTCGCTCAGGTCAGCCGCGCGATCACCGGCAAAGCGGATGCTCGACAGCGCGCCGGCCCCCGGCATCCAGACGCCGCTGTAGCCGGCAATGTCGAACCGGGTCGTGACGCTGTCCGCGCTCGCCCCGCGCGCGTGCGGCACCCGGGCGAAGGCGGTGGCCTGGTCGCTCTCGCCCGCGGCGGGGTCGACGACCCGAAAGACTTCTCCGTCGTAGTAGCTGAGCACGGCGAGGCGCACGCGGGAGTCGGTGCCGTCGTCGATGGCCGGGCCGGATAGCGTGAACAGCTCGGCGTCGTACTGCTCGGCGCTGAAATAGCTGCGGTACTGGCTGAGCGGGCTGACGTATTCGCGCAGTTCGACGGCCGGGTCGATGCTGCTCCGCAGCACCTCACGGGTCGGCGTCGCGGCAACGGCCGACAGCCCGCCGAGGGTGACGCCGATGGCGAGAACGAGCACCCCGCCGGCGAGAATGGCCCGGCGCAGGCGACCGCCGAGGCCGCCGGGAGTGCGCCGCACCCCGGTGGTGCGGGCAGCCAGGTCGAGTGCCTCGCTGCGGGCGAGGTGGGTGCGCCAGGCCAGAAAGCCGAAGGCCAGCAGCAGGGCGGCCAGGCCGATCAGGCTTTCGCGTGGTGCCGGCAAACTCACACTAAAAAAAGTCAGCGGAACGCTCACGGCACTCGACCCGAAGACGAGGCCGAACAGTTGCACGGCAAAGATCAGCGGCACGGCCAGGGCCATGAGCCGGCCGCCGCGCCAGGCCAGCGAGAGTGCCACAGTGGTGCCGCCGAGAAACAGCAGAAAGGCGGGGGCGAGCAGCGACTGATAGGAGCCGACCGGCAGTTGGATGGTGACGAGTTCTTTCCAGCTGAAGACCGTCGCGGTCACCAGGTCGAGCAGCCCGCCGACGGCGTTCGGCACACTCGTGAGGGCGGTCGGCGCCGCGAGCGGTACGCCGAGCAGCAGGTAAGCGCCCAGCACGGTCAGCAGCACGGTGAACCAGCTCCAGCCTCGACGGGCGCCGAGCCAGGCCAGAGCCAGGCCGGTGAGAATCGCTCCGGCCGCCATGATCAGGTAGCTCACGTCCTGGTAGATCGGCCAGGCCGCCCACACGGCAACGAGCATCATCGCCACGATGAACACGGCGTTGATCACCCAGGCACGCCGGCGTGGGACCGGCCCACGGCGCGGGCGGGTGGTCGGCACGGCACCGGTCGCAGGTCGCATGGGCTGAACTTCGGGCGCGCTCATGCTGCTCGTCGACTCAGCAGGGATTGCAAGTCGTCGAGCACACCGATGGTCAGCACGCTGGTGCCGGCCAGGTCACGAAAGCTCGGCTGTTCGTTGGGGTTGCACAATACGGCGACGACCTGCACGTTGCCGGCAAATTTGAGGGTGAGAGCCTGCAGACGCCGAGCGGTCATCGCCGAACCGCAAATCACGAAGGCGATGGAGATGTCGGGCACGACCTGCGCTGCGAGCACGCAGACGTCTTCGATGTGCATCGCGTGCGAGCTGGTTTCGATGGCGGTGAGGTCGTCGAGCAGAGTGCGCGTCGACACGACGCTCAGGCTGCGTACCGAACGGATGCTCTTCCGCACGATATCGGGGATTTCCTCGCTCGCTACGACGGCCAAATCGCGGCCGTCGCGAATGGCGCGCACGCCGAGCGAACCGGCGGCGCTGACCGCCATCTCGAACTCGTCCTCCGACGCGTATTCGGCATCGTTGAGGCTCAAGACGATGGCCAGGCGGGAGCGGCGGCTTTCTTCGAACTGGCGCACCATGAGCTTGCCGGTCTTCGCGGTGGATTTCCAGTGAATGTGCCGCTGCCCGTCACCCGGCGCGTACTCGCGAATGGCGTGAAAGGAGATGTCGGAGTCGACGATGTCACTCGTGGGGTTGCCCTCGAGGTCGCGCACGAACCCGGCGCTCGTGCTCGGAATCGATACGGTCACCGGATGCACGAACAGGCGGTTGACGTCGGCCCAGGCCACTTCACGGCCGAGCACACCGAGCGGGTCGCTGCGCACGGTCGTGACCGGGCCCACGTCAATCACACCGCGGCGGTAGGCCGGCACGCGAACGTGCTCTTCGTGAACCTGACCGCTGCGGAGGAGCGGCACGTAGACATCCGCCAGGCCTTTGCCAATGGGAACGTCGACGCGACCCGGCAGCTCGAGCCGTTTGGACACGTTGGTGACGGTGAGGGTGCCCAAAACCTCGGAGCCGGCCACCACCCGGTCGACCGGCAGCACGAAGTCGACGCTGTAGGCGCGCCCGCCGGCCAGAAAGGGCAGGGAGATGAGAATGAGGGCGACCGCCACACAGCCGGTGACGATCAGTTCGGTCCAGCCGAAAACGAGGCCGAGCGGCAGCAGCACGATCGCCGTGGCGACGACGACCCAGCCGGCCGGCGTGACCGTTTCGCCCACCCATTCGACGGATACCCGCGCACCGTTTCGCACAATTCGCGAAACCCGCATCCAGAGCACGACGGCGCCCACGAGGGTCAACGTTGTTGACTGGTTCGTGCGCGTGGTGCTGTACCGGGTGTGCGTTGCAGACCTGGTCTGGGTGCTGGTTCGCGCCAGATTTGAGGTCTGGGAGCGCCGCGATTCGGTGTGGAAGCTCACGCCAGGTCACTCCGACTGGGCGGTACGACGTCGAGCAGAATCTGGCCGATGACGGCGCTCGCGGTGACGCCGTCGAACTCGGCCTCCGGGTCGAGCACCATGCGGTGCGCGAGCACCTGGTCGGCGAGGGCCTTGACGTCGTCGGGGGTCACGAAGGTGCGGCCGTGGGCGACGGCCCAGGTTTTGGCGGCCTTGGTGAGGGCGCGGGCGCCACGCACGCTGACGCCCATGCGCACCTGGCGGGCATCCCGGGTGGCCTCGACCAGACGGCCGATGTAGTCGTAGACCAGGGGGTTCACGAACACTCCGCGGGCGATGTCGCTCATGCTCACGAGCGCCTGCGGGGTGATCACCGGGGCGAGTTCGTGGCGCACGTCGGCGGTGCCCTCGAGAATGCGAATGGTCGAGGCGAGGTCGGGGTAGCCGAGCGACGCCTTCATCATGAACCGGTCGAGCTGCGCTTCGGGCAGCCGGTAGGTGCCGGCCTGCTCGATCGGGTTCTGGGTGGCGATCACGAGGAACGGCACACCGGTTGAGCGGGTAACGCCGTCGATGGTCACGTTGCCCTCTTCCATCGCTTCGAGCAGCGCGGACTGGGTCTTCGGGCTGGCGCGGTTGATCTCGTCGGCGAGCACGACGTTGGCGAAGATCGGTCCGCTGTGAAACTCGAACTCGCCGGTCTTCTGGTCGTAGACGGTGATGCCGGTGACGTCGCCGGGCAGCAGGTCCGGGGTGAACTGGATGCGCGTGGAGACTCCCTGCACGGTCTGCGACATGGCGCGGGCGAGCGAGGTCTTGCCGGTACCCGGGTAGTCCTCGAGCAGCAGGTGGCCCTCGCTGACCATCGCGGTGAAGGCGAGTTCAATTACGTGGCGCTTGCCGAGAACGACCTGCTCCACATTGTCGACCATCATCGCGAAGGTCGCGGAAAACCAGTCTGACTGCTCCGTCGTGATTGTCATGTATATGGCTCTTTCAGTGGGGCGAAGATTAGTTGGTGGGAGCGGATGCTGCGCTACAGCGGAAGGGGCCAGCGAGGGTACCGGAGACGGCGGGGAGGTTCTTGGTTGCGGCTGCGGTCCAGGCGATGGTCCAGTTCACGTTTCTGGTCTGGGTCGCGTCGGCGGGAACCGCTGCTCCGTCGCGGGAAGCCCACGTGCGGCCGCCGTTTCCGTCGGACACGTCGTACTGGGCGCTCGTCACAGTTCCCTCAGCGAGTCCGACCGAGGTGGCGTCTACTGCGACCTTCAGGGTGCCGCCGATGACGCACCCTGTGTTGGTGAGCGCGGTGACCTCGTACTTGACTTGCCACGCCTGACCGGAATCCGCTGCCTTGACCGCCGACCAGTCGCTGCAGAGCGAGTCATCGTTGTCGGTGCAGTACCGCACCGTGATGCCCGGGTCGGCGCCGAAGACGGTCGAGCCGGTCGAAACGTCGTAGGCATCGAAGTCGACCACGAAATCATCGGGAACGGTTGCCTTCGACGTGGGCGTCGTGAGCAGGTACTGGCCAGTGCTCTGTCCGTTAGCTGGCGTCGCCATACCGTAGGTGTACGAGCCGTCGCCCGGAGCGGAGGGCTTCACCCACGTTGTGACGGAGCCCGCGCTGCCCACCGCCTCGCCGTATCCGTTGGAATAGCAGACCGTCACGTAGTACCTGGTGTGCTTGGTAAGGCCACCGATCGTGGAGTCCGGTGAGGTGCGGTTGCCGGCCGAAGTGATTGCCGCGCGAGTGAACGTGCAGACAGGATCCGGCGTGGTTGATGCCACGTACAGAATGTGTTCGGGCTCTGCGCTGAAGTTCTTGTTTGGCTCGGTGCCCGACACCGTGATCGAGGTGTTCTCGGAGGTTAGGGTGCCAGCCGTGATCGAGGGACTTCCCGCTACAGTCACCGTCTGATCGACCGAACGGTTGGTGGGCCCGCTGCCCGCCGGCTGGTCATCCTTGCTGAGCGGGGTGACAGTGATCGTCTGCTCGCCGACGAGCAGCGTGCGGCTGAATTCTGTCGTTCCCACGCCGGGAACGGCGACGGGTTCTTCGGTACCGTTTACGCTGTAACGGTTGGTTGACGGGTCGTCGTTCTCGATCGTCACCGTCACAACGCCCTGCGCCGTCGTCGTTCGTTCGTCGAAGACCGGCTCCGCAGTGAGTGTGCCCATGCCCGGAGTGTCATACGACCAGGCCGTCACGCTCACCGCGGTGCGCGATTCCCCGACCGCATTGAAGGCTTTGGCCTCGTAGTCAGCTTTGTCACCGTTCGCCGACGTCGTGATGTTGCCGCAGTCGCCCGACGTGTCGCACCTCGCCACCGAAGCGCCGTTGCGGTACAGGTTGAAGCCTTCGAGGGCCGGGTAGGCCGCGTTAGCGCCGCCGGGGCTCACCGAGAGAGTCACCGACCGGTCGTCGTAGGCGATTTGGGCCACGGCGTTCGGCGCTTTCGGGTAGCCCTGCAGGTCAACCGTGATCGACCCATTGCGGGTGCCGGCGCTGAGCTTGCCCTGCGCGTCGCGCACCACAAAACTCGCCTCACAGACACCGCCGGCGGTGTCGCCCGACCAGCTGGCTCGAACATTCTTGGAATTCTCGACCGAGAACGACACCCCAACGCAGGTGCTCGGGGCGGTGACCGAGACCAATTCAAGCGGTGTTCCGCGGTACAGGTTGACCTCGCCGGGGGTGCCGACGACGGCAATCGAGCAGCTCGATCCCGACGACTGGGTGCAGGTCGTCGCGACGGTGCCGCCCTTAGGCAGTTCGCTCGGTGCCGGGCCTACCTTGAGCGCGAGCACCGCCGGAATCGCCTCGCGGTGGCTCGACAGGCTCACGGTGACCGCCGCCTCCCGGCCGGCCACGGCGTTGTCGGCGACAGAGATCGTGAGAATCGAGCCGTCCTGCGTGACGGTGAACTGGTCGGAGGAGAACTCGATCGCAAAGGTCAGCGCCGGCACGTCGCCCTTGCCCTGCCACTCGACCATGTGGCTGAGGTCGTAGCGAACGGCGTCGGCTCCCGGGCTCTCGGTCAGCGCGGCCGGGCGCAGTTCCGGCTGGGGGTCGAGCGGCTCGACCACGATGGGTACGACCAGCTGCGTGTAGTCCTCCTGTCCATCGATGCGTGCCGGCACCGTGCAGGAGTCGGTCCAGGGCGCATCGGAACCGGCCGTGTAGGTGACCGTCGTGCCGGAGTCGAAGGTGCAGGTCGCCTTGCCGCGCTCCCCCGACGAACGGATGCCCGTGCGCTGCAGTTCCAGCGTGGTCCCGGCGGGAATCGACACGAGGCTCGTCAGATCGAAACTGACCGAGGCATCTTCCCGCACGTTTTGGTCGACGTTCCCCTTCTTGAGCGCGATGATGATCGCATCCTTGGCCGGAATGCGCAGGAACCCGTAGGTGGTCACCAGGGCGCCCTGAAAATTCGGGCCGGTCAGGGCGAACGGGGCGAGAAGTCCCTCGTCGGGGACGTCGCCGCGGATCTTCCAGCCCGACACGTCAAGGCCGGGGTGGTTTCCCCACAGGGTCAGGGTGAGATCGGAGACATCCCCGGAGTTCCAGGACACCTTGTCGGTGACCACGTCGATGCCCTTGGGAAACCCGTCTCGTTCGTCGAGGGTCAGGGTGGTATCGATCACGACCGGGTAGTCGGGAACCGAGGTGCGCACCACCTTGACCACGATGAGTCCCTGGCCGACGTCGTCGTTGGCGTTGGTCACCGAGTAGACGAAGGTGAGCAGGCCCGGCTCGTCGCCGGCCGTGAACACCACGCGCGCGTCGGTGACGGAGTCGATGCGCCCAGCCAGCGCGTCGTACTCAGCGGTGCCAGCCGCGGCGTCGGGGGTGACCTGGCTCAGGGTGAGGCTGCCGCCGCCGGGTTCGATGTCGTTGGCGGCAGGAAAAACGACGACCTGGTTGTCGGGCCCGGCCTGCACCTCGACGTAGTCGCTGAAGGTGATCGGGCTCGGATTGGAGCGCTGGTCAAGTACGCCGATGCGCACGAGGGCGACGCCGGTGGTTCCGGCGGTGTCGCGTACGCGGTACTGAAATTCGATGGCGCCGTGATAGTCGCGGGGGCTGGAATAGACGACGGCGTCGCCGGTGGCGTTGAGCGAGGCCGTTCCGCGGGCCGGCTGGGTGAGCACCCGGTCGAGCACGACGGTGTCACCGTCGGGGTCGGTACCGAAACTGTCAAAGGGAATCTCGATGGTCTCGCCCGACAGCACCCGACCGTAGAGGGTGTGCGGCTGGGGCACCGTGTTCTCCCCGTCGGCGAGCACCTCGACCGAGACCACGGCCGAGTCGATGAGTTCCGGCGAGCCGGCGGTGTAGACGCTGTAGGCCACCTCGTAGCTGCCCGGTTCGTCGGGGGCGAGGTAGCGCACCTCGGCGCCGGCCGCGAAAGCGAGGCCACGGTCACTGCGGTTCTGCACCGATTCGGCGTTGAGCATCACGATGTTGCCGTCGGGGGCCACATCGTTGGCGAGCACCGGGATGTCGATCTGGGCGCCAACGCGCACCGAGACGCTGTCGTTCATGGCGATCGGCGTCTGCGGAACGGATGCCGAAAGCAGGTAGACGGTGGCCTCACCGCGCACGGTGTACAGCGGGTTTTCGGTGCCGTCCGACACCGTGTAACGCACGGTGCCGAGCTTGCCCGGTCGTTCGTCAGCGGTGGAACCGCGTACGCGCAGAATGTTCTGCCCGACGACATCGACGCTGAGCGAGGCGCCCAGAACGGTCTCCGGGATGGCTTCGCCGAGCAGCAGCACCCGGCCGGCCGGGTTGGAGACGGCGGTGAAGACGTCAACGCTGGTGTCGGCCTTGGGCCGCACGAAAACGGTCACGGGGGAGGTCGTGAGTGCCTGGGCATCCGCTGACACCACCGAAATGCGCGCGAGCGTGACGACCTCGCTCACGTCGTCGGCGATGGTGAGACTGACGGTGTAGTTACCGACGACGGTCGCGGAAAAGTCGAAGGCAGTACCGTTCGCCGTGATGCTCACGGCCCCGCCCTCGGTGCTCGACGGTGTCGTCGCCGACGTGATGCGGTACAGCCCGGCAGCGCCCGAAATGTACTCGGCGGGGTTCACCGTGAGGCGCTCGTTCACCGAAGCGAGCAGTGCGAACGGTTCAACGGTGAGCCGTGGCGTGGGCGTGACCACGATCGTGAGCACCTTCTCGGTCGAAGCGTCGTGAATGTCCGAGACGCGCACCAGAATCGTGGCCGACTGGGCGGCCTGTTCGGCCGCGTTCGGGTGCTTGTAGACGAGCACGCCGGCCGGCGTCACGCTGACCGAGCCGATAGCGGTGGTGTTCAGAGCGGATGCGACGAAGATCGGATCGCCGTCGGGATCGACCCAGCCGGGCAGCACCGGAATGGTCACGGTGCCGCCGGGCTGTACCTCGGGGCTCGGCCAGTCCTGCAGGCAGCCGTCGGTGCCGCACCAGACCGGGGCAGAATTGATCTCGTCGCCATGCACGGTGAGGGTGACCGTGGTCGGCGCGGAGTCGAGGCCGTCGGCGCGCGATCCGTCGGTGATGGCGTAGTTGAACGTTGCAGAGCCGCGAGCGCCGGGAGCCACCTGCACGGCGAGAGCCTGGTTCTGATCGGTGACGGTGACGGTGCCGAAATCGGGGTCGAGGCCGGTGACCGAGGCGGGCACGACGCTCAGCACGTCATCGTTGGCGTCGTGGTCGTTGAGCAGTACCGGCAGCGTGACCAGCTGGTCGATGCGCACACCGAAGGCGTCGGGCACGGCAATGGGTGCTTTGGGTTCAACGACCTCTGAAGCTTCCTCCACGTCGTCCTGGCGCTGGGGTTCTTCCGCCGCGGCGAGGGTCCAGTCCTGGGAACTGGCGACCAGGGCGCCGCCCGGAACGGTCCACACCCATCCGCTCCGGGTGTCATTGAGAATCATGAGCGATTCGTTGGCGCGAAAGGCGGGGGCGGCGTCGCCGGTCGGAGTTGCTGCGCCGTAGCTGAGGGCGGATTCGCCGTCGCTCTCGCTGAACAGGGTGCCGCCGACCCCGGAGGCGGGCAGCCAGGCGGCGTAGCGTTCTCCTTTAAAAGGGGTCGGCGCGGCGGGGGCGCCGAGCACGGTTTCAGAGTTGCCGACCAGTTCGGTGCGGGCCCCGTCGGCGAGCGCGAAGGAGATCAGGCCGGTCTGGTCGGCGACGAGCACGTCGTCGGCGGTGGTGCTCGGGCGTTGCAGCACGGCCAGTTCGCTGAGGTTGGTCGGGGTCGGAGCGTTCTGCCCGGCCAGCCACAGTTCGTCGCCGACCACGCTGAGCAGCGCCCAGCTGTCGCCGACAACGCTCAGTTGGCTTCCGGGCTCGGCCGGGCCGTCGGTCACGTCGTCACTATTGCGAATCTTGTCGTCGACGATGGAATAGCGCAGCACGCTTGCGGCCTCGCTGGAGTAGCTGTAGAGCACCCCGTCCGGTGTGATCGCGATGGCGTCGGAGCGGTAGACGCGCGGGGTGTCGCCCTCGGCTATCTCGTCGTCGGCGTAGGGATTGACCGCGCGCGGTGCTTCCGCGGCGCCCACGGTTCCGGCGAAGACCGTTCCGGCGCTCGTGAGATAACCGACCCAGGAACCCGACGACACGATGGTTCGGGTGCCGGCCGGCGTGCTGTCGTAGTCGCCGGCGTCGTCACCGAGGTCGATCGGTGCCGCGAGGCTCACGTCGACGACCTTCTCGTTGTTCTGCGCGTAGAGCAGCACGGTGGAATCGGTTTGCACCAGTTCGCTCGGCGACGGCACGGTTTTCACGGTGTCGAGTTCGCCGAGGTCGGTGTTGACGCGGGCGTACCGGTTGCCGTCGCCGCTCTGCAAAGCCCAGATCGAACTCGCGTTCACCGGCGTCTGCTTCACGTCGAAACCATCGACGACGATCGCCACGGTGGCCAACAGCGCGCCGATCGCGCACACAGCGGCAATGCGGATGACGCCGAGACGAGCCGTTGACAGCACGGGCAGGCGGCGGCGAGTCCGTTTGCCGGCCATCAGAGCAGCCCGGTGATCACGAGCACGCCCACGGTGGCGCCGATCCCGACGATGACAGCGCTGGACAGAAGCAGGCTCAGTGTGAGCGGGGTGAATCGGGTGCGAGCCGTGTCGCTCGAGTCCGGCAGGGTGCCCTCGCGGGTCTGCGAGGCGGGGCGGCGGGTACTGCGCCGCGGGCCGGGGCGAAGGGTGGGAATAGAGACATTCGAGATGACAGCGCCACGCGATTCGTGGTTATCAAAATCCACCGGCGCACCAGCGGATGCCCAGGCCTCGTCGGCGACCTCCAGCGCGGTGAGGGGCAGGCCGAGGTCGCGTTCCACCCGCTGCAGGTCGTAGGCACACTCGAGCATGCTCCCCTGGCGGGCTGCCGGGTCGCGACTCATCATGCGGGCGAGGGCGCTTTCAAAGGAGGCGGGAACATCCGCTCGCCCGATGCTGGTGTATTTGGCGCGGCCAATGCGCTGTTTCAGCTGTACCCGCGACCCATTGGAACCGGCTGGCAGTTCGAACGGCGCCCGTTCGGCCAGAAGCGAATACATCGTGGCACCGAACGACCAGACCTCGGTGGCGATCGTACCGGTGGTGCGTTCGTCGACGATCTCCGGAGCGCTCCACGGCAGCGACATGGCGAACATCTCGTCGCGGGCACCGCTGGCCAGCGACGCGGCGATGCCGAAGTCACCGAGCACCGGGCCGCCGAAGGTCGTGGTGAGAATATTGGACGGTTTGATGTCGCGGTGCAGCACCTTGGAACGGTGCGCTGTCTCGAGGGCGCAGGCAATTCGCACGGCGATATTGAGCACGGTGGCTACGGGCAGCGGCTGGGTACGCTCCCGGGATGAATAGGAGCCGGGGCAGAATTCCATAACCAGGTAGGGGCGGCCATCGGCCGAGATGCTCGCGTTGTAGACGGTGAGAATGGACGGATGCGAGCTGAGGCGCGCCATGACGTCTGCTTCGGCATTGAAGGAACGCAGTACGTCGGCGTCGACGATGTCCTGCAGCAGCACTTTGACCGCCACGGAACGGCGGGGCATGTTCTGTTCGAACAGAAAAACGTCGGCAAATCCACCGGTGCCGAGGGGGCGCACGTAGGTGTAGCCCGACAAAACGGGCGGAGCAGAAGGAAGTCGCCTGCCCATCGCTCCCCCGACCTGCATTGTTTCTGTCTTGCATCTTTGTGTTCACTCGCAAAGACGCAGCTGGTCTCAGATTCAATCTTAACGGCGACACTCGACCTCGACACACACTGGGGCAAATGATACACCCCCAAAATGGGGGTGCCTAGCTAAGTAGTCGTGCGCGTCACTGGGAATAGACGGTCTTGGCAAGGGCATCGACCTGCGGCAGGGACTTTTCGAATTCGATCAGGTCGTAGGTCGCTGTGCGCAACGCCGCCAGGGTCTCACCAACCTCCCAGGCGTAGTCCCGGGTCGCGACGACCCCCGGAACGGACGTGTCCGGGGTCAGATACCGCGTGCACCGAACTCCCACCAGGCCGCTCGTGGTGACGAACGGCTCGACCACGGGGGGATCGATGGCGTCGGGGTCCGCTGCGCCGGCATAGTCCTCGACCGAGATCGTTCCCGCCGACCGGCGTGACTCGACCCGAAGGTCCGCCAGAACGAGCGGGCCGTCCCAGTCGCCGAGGCGAAGGAACGATGCTGAGGCCCCGCGCTCCTCCACGGATTTCGCAAGCATCGCGAAGACGCTCTCGATGCGGTCGCGTTGTTCACGAGAAACGCCCTCGCCGTCAGCAATCGCGTCGACCAGTTCTCGGGCCCAGTCCTCCCGGCGCTGCCAGCGGTCGTCCACGCCGAAGGTCGGCACCCCGATCCAGTCATCCGGATGGTCGACGAAGATGCTCATAACATTCCGGCCACTGCGGCTCGCGCAGCCGTCGGAGCGAACCTGATCGTCAGCGCCATCGCGTCGAACAATTGCTCGACTGCATCCAGCAAATCGTCGGCCTCCGGTGTGTCCATCCGCAGCATGCTCCCCGTCACGACCAGCAATCGATCCCCGGTCGGGGGAACGATGGCGTAGCTGATGCGCCGCGATGCGGGAATCTGCAGCTCACCGTTGGCAGTGAGGACGACGGGTACGTCACCGGCCTGGCGTACGGCGAGTCGACCACCCACCTCGACCGCCGTCGCACCGCCACGAGCCGCAAAGGCCAGAAGGGCGTCTGCCGCCGAGTTCTCGCCAGCGGCGAGCTGGGGGGCTGACACGATGATCGACAGCGGTACCGGCGCACCGTGGATGAGTTCCGTCGGAAGGTACAGGTCGGTTCCCGAAACAATCTGGGCACCGCGCACCACTTCACGCAGTCGTGCAGTCACGAACCGACGCACGTTGGCCTGGGCGTCAGCGGGGGCGTTGGCAACGGCGCGGTCCACTATCGCGCTGCTCGCGGCGCTCGCACGTTCGTCCAGGGGAATTCTGGCCCATCCCGGCGGAAGCACCAGAAGATAGTCGACGAGGTCAGGCATTCTGCGGCTTTCGTGGGGCGCCACGACGTTTCTTCTTCTTTTGCGGCCGACGATTACCGTGCCAGAAGGCGACCGCGGCCACCGCGGCGAAAGCCGCGATGTTGACCCACCACCAGGAGAACCATCCGTCAGAAGGTGGATAGTACATTGCGCACGCTGCGGACCCAAAGGAGCCGATGATCGACAGCAGGGCGATGAACATCGGAGAGATCTGCAAGATGAGTTTGGCACCGGGGGCGGAAACCATCTGTTGCCGACTCCGCTTCCAGCAGATCTTCAGAAGCGCAGCAAGAGAGAGCGCACACAGCAGGGCCGTCCACGCCGGTATCGGGTATGGCAAAGTTCCCGCGAGGCGATCAACATTAGTCACACCGGGACCCGGCTCCATATTCCCGGGAATCTTCAGCACGACCACCATGATCACGTTGAAGGCGAGTCCAAGCGGAATAACAGCGACCATCACGAACAGCGTCACCACGAGGGCATACGAACTGCGCACGGCGATCAGTCGGTCACGTGCTTTTTCTTCGATCTGCGCGAGACTCATCACCAATCCTCATTCCGAACCGTGAATGTTTCGACGTACGACGGCTTGGCGACGGCTTTGACGCCCTCTTCCGCAAAGGATGCTCCGAATTCGTTAAGGGCCCACGCGCCGCCGAGTGTCCACATTTTTCCGGGTTGGGCGGCAGCGATGACCTTTTCGGAGACGAGGCCGGACTTCAACTCGAGGCGGGACACTGCGTCCCACTCTGCGAGAGCGCGGGGCACCGAACGTGATTCGACTACGGGAGGGGCGAGCAGTCGCGGCGCAGTGCTCGCTGCGATCTGATCAATCTCGGCTTTCGCAACAGCCTTGGTGTACCCGGAGATCCCCTGGCCGGCCTTGCTCTTCATGAGCGCGTTGGCCGCGGCGTCTGCGGTGGCACTGTGCACGGCCGTCACCTGCCGGCTGATCAGCCTTCCGGCGATCTTGCCCATCCCGAGCGGGAGAATCGCAAAAACGACCTCGATGATGCCCTCGGTGAGTGATTTGTGCCCGGTGGCGGTCTGAGCGGCAGCATTCACAATGGTGGCCGTCGTAACGGCGATGACCACGCCGGCGATCACCCACCCGGCGATGGGGATGGCGAGCGCGACGAGGACTAAGGCAGCGGCGAGGATCCCCGCCGCAAGAATCAAGTTGTCGATCAATGCGGCGTGCTGGTCGAAGACCTGGTCGACGTTGTCCCAGAATGTGTCATTGAGGTCGCCGGAGTTCTCGACGTCAGAGATGGCCTCGGCGGCGACGGTCGCGGCGACATCGCGCTGGTCGATGGCAGTCTGCAGCAGCGCGACGGCGGCATCGAGCAGGCCGGCCGCGTCGGCGCAGTCAGTCTCAGCGTCGTCGTGCTGTTTTTCGTAGTCGCGGCGGTCTTCCGCGCTAAGGCTGGGATCAAAGAGTTGATACTGATATTTGGTCTGGGCGGCATAGGCATCCGCTTTGGCCTGACCGGCCGTGTTCGCATTGCTCAGCGCCTGCACCGACGTTGCCTGCGCTTCGCTGAGTGGGGTCACATAGTTGATCAGCGCCAGGCCGACACCCTCATAGCGCTCCTGGGCGCGCTCAATGCGCTCAGCCACGGCGTCAGCCTGCTCAGCGAGAGCCGACACAGCCTCGCTGACCATACCCTCGCAGCCAGACAATGCACGCAGGTTCGCTGCGGCGGTGATCCCAGTTGCTGGCGAACGCGGTCACGCGGTCGGCGAGACCGGCGTGACCCACGGCATCCGCTAAATTCTGACTCGTCGTCTTCGCTGTATCAAACTCGGTTCGAATCAGCGAGACGTCACTCGCCATGTCTCGGAGCAGGGTTGTATCAACCAGCAAATCAGACATAGTTCTCTTCCAACCCTGTGGTACGACGGATACTTAGCCGCGGATGGCGTTGCCGAGCTCGGTGTCCGCGTTGCTGAGTGCGTCGGCAGCAGCGGAGAGGAACTGGCTCATGCCATCAAGGCCGTTGACCGCGAGGGTCGTGCCCTGGGTGAAAGCGTCATAGGCGGTCTGGAAGGCGCCGGATGCGGAGTCGGTCACGAAGCCGGAGCCGACCAGGTTGTTCACGAGCGTCTGCAGCTCGCCGAGCTTGGTGATGACGTCGTCCTTGCCCGAGGTCAGCCGACCAGCGGCATCCGTCATGTCGGAATAGGTCACGTTGAGATTGGCCATGATGTCCCCCAGAAGATATGAGCCCGAACGGGCTGCGTGTGATCCTAACCTAGCTGCAATACCCCGTCGGGTCGAGTGGGGGGTGAACCCTCGGTCTAGTCCCAACTACTCCACGAGCGGCAGCTGCACGCGTACAACCTTGCCGCCGGATACCATCATGCCGCGGCCGGGCGGAAATTCGGCGCGGTTCAGGCGCGGCAGCGGAGTCTTCAGCAGGATGTCGCCCTCGATGGTGTCGGGCTGCAGCAGCAGACCGCGCCTCGTGTTCTTCATCTCGGCGAACAGCGGCCAGGACGAGTTCCACGACGCGGTCTCACCGTCGGCGACCAGAAAATGGTCGCTGCGCTTGACCTGTTTGATGAGCTCGACCAACGCTGCATCGGCCGGGGTCTGCAGAAAATCGGCGAGGTTTTCAATGACGATCACGATTCTGGGTGTGGCCAGGTCGGCGCTCACCGCCAGGGTGATTTCTTTGCCCAGGTCAACGGCCTCGGCGACGGTCGTCGCAGTCGCCACCCAGCCGGGCAGCCCGGCCAGCCCTGACCGTGCGTTGCCAATGTAGTACCGGGCGATCGTGGGGTCAAAGCGTTCGAAGGCGTGCATGAGTGCGCGCAAAGCGTTGCTGCGCCCGCTGGCTGGCGGCCCAGACAAGAGCAGAGTGCCGCGCGGCTCGAAACCCACCGGGGACAGCGTCTCGTCGCTGAGGCCCAGAGCGGGTCGGGTCTTGACTCGGTCAGGCAGTTCGCTCGCCGGAAAATCTCGCGACAGGCTTCCGATGGGCAGGGCGGCCTGAATGCCCTGCGCCCGCAAAGTGTCGGCCAGCACACGCACCGCTGCGGCCTGCTCTGCGGCGACGGCGGAACCGCCCCAGACCGCTATCTGCGTCTCCAGTCCGTCGAAAATGGCGCGGCCGGGCGCCGATTTGGCGTTGAGGATGTCGCCGGGCACGTCGAGCAGGCTGTAACCGGTATCGTCAGCGAGCCGCAGCACCACGCGGCGCTGAACGCTGGAACGCACGGAACTGGGCACCGTGCCGGAACGGTCGGCCGTGAACGCAACGTGGATGCCCAGCTGACGACCGTCGGAGAGGATGCTGCGAAAAACGTCGTACCAATTCGACCGGCCGCTGGCCACTTCCCAGTCTTCGCGAAACGCCCCAAACCCGTCGATGAGCAGCAGGATGCGCGGCTCGTTCGGGCGGTTCGCCAGTGTGCGGTATTCGGCAATGGTCGATGCGGTGGCCTCGGCAAAGCGGTTGCCACGCGATTCCAGCTCGGCTTTGAGTAGCCGGAACAGCCGAATGATGCGCTCGGTGTCGTCACCACCGATGATGCTGCCCACGTGCGGTAGCGGTTCCAGCATGCGCAGGCTGCCAGCGGCAAAGTCGAGGCCGTACACCGCGACGGGCCCGCCGTCGCTCGTACTGCCGGCCGCGATCGCGAGGGTGCGCAACGCAACACTCTTGCCGGAGCCACCGGTGCCGTAGATGCCGATGTGCCCGTCGATGTCCGGCAGAAAACGCACCGGGCGTTGCTGCTGCTCGGTCGGTGCGTCGGCCAGGCCGAGCACGAGTGCAGCATCCGTTTGCTGAAGAATAGGGCCCAGATCGCAGAGCAGGGGCAGCTCGTCGAGCCACGGGCGCCGAGGCGGCGGGATCTGCGCCGCACCGGCGGCACCGACCAGTGCCGCAACGAGCTTCTGCTGGTCGGTCGGGCCGAGCTCACGCTCCTGCCCGGCGAGCGGGTCGCTCGGCGGTTCCCACGCGGTTTCTCCACCGAAACGCAACTCGGCAATGCCTATTTCGGCATTTTCGGGTTCACGCGACGTCCAACCGCCGGCATATCCGGATTGGAACTGCTGCAACCGCCCCGGCCCGGTCTTGGCGATGCCGCGGCCGGGCAGCCCCGGGTCGAAGTGGGCGGCATCCTTGACCCCGACGACGTCGTTGCTGTCGGATTCGTCGGCCATGCGCAACGCCACGCGCAGGTTGGTGTTCGCCCGCAGGTTGTCTTTGATGACGCCGGCGGGGCGCTGCGTGGCCATGATCAAGTGGATGCCGAGCGATCGACCGCGCTGCGCGATGTCCACGACGCCGTCCACAAATTCCGGCACCTCGCTCACCAGGGCCGCGAATTCATCGATGACGAGAACGAGCGCCGGCGGGCTGTCGGAATCGCCGCGTTTCTCGAGTTCGATGAGATCCTTGGCTTTTTTGGAGTTGAGCAGGTGTTCCCGGTAGCGCAGTTCGGCCCGCAGGCTGGTGAGCGCCCGCCGAACCAGGTGCGGGCTCAGGTCGGTGACGAGCCCCACACAGTGCGGAAGCGACACACAGTCGGCGAACGCTGAGCCGCCCTTGTAGTCGACGAACAGAAAGGACACCCGGTCGGGGCTGTATTCGGCGGCCATGCCGAGCACCCAGGCCTGAAGGAACTCGCTCTTGCCAGCGCCGGTGGTGCCGCCGACCAGGGCGTGCGGGCCCTGCGTGCGCAGGTCGAGGTGCATCGCCTGCACCCCGGTGGACCCGACAATGGCGCGCAGGGTTCCGGCGCGTTTGGAGCGCGGCACCGCACCGGGGGTACGATCGTGCATCGAAGCGTTCTGGCGCCACCGATCGATCACGACGTCGTGTGCCTCGACCAGGTCGTGGCCGAGCAGCGTGACCATCGACACCGAGCGGGGCAGGTCGCTCGAGTCGGCGATCAGGGCGCCGGCATCGATGACCGGGGCGAGGCGGCGGGCGAAGTGCAGGGCGGTAGGCGAATCGACCGACTCGACCGCGACATCCGTTATCGTCTCACCGAGTCGCACGAACGAGACGGTGCCGAGCCCGGTACTCTCGTCGATTTCGACAGCGGTCCGACAGGCGGCGGGCAGCGCGGCCACGGTGCGAGCGATCCAGACCGGGTAGACACCGGCATCCGCACCGTTCTCGGCGAGTTGAACGAGACGTGACCGGTCAACGGCGACGTCGTCGGAGATGACCACGATGATCGCCGGGATGGGCGATTTCGTGCCCTCGCCGGTGTTACTCGACCCGACTTCTTCGCCCCGCTCGAGGGCGGCACGCTCCTGCTCCATCGCGCCGCGCCGCGCAGACTTCGTGGACTTATTCCGCTGGGCGATGACCTCTTCAAGGGCAGCGAGAACGGATGCGGCACTCGACGCGCTGTCGGCCAGGTGGCCGCCAGCCAGTGGACTCTGCGGCGACGAGGTGTGCGGCAGCCATTTGAGCCATTCCAGCTCGTTCGACCATTGCGGGGTAACGAGCGACGCGACGGCCAATTCTGCCGGCGAGTGCAGTGCGGTGAGCTGCACGAGCAGGGAGTTGACGGTGCCCACACAGGCGGGGGCGCTGCCGGCGATCCCCAGGGCGCCGGCATCGAACAGGTTGTCGATGAGCGGTACCTGATCGACCGTGGCGTGTTCGGTGATGACGGCGTCGAGACGCTCCTGAAACTCGGGCAGCAGCTCGCCGCGCAGGGAAGCGTCGATCGTGTTGCGTGAGCGCATCGTACCGAGGCCGAGCCGCACGTTGAGAAAGGACCAATGCTCCGGTCGGCGCGTCCACATGAGCGCGGCCCGCTCGAGCGACTGGGTGAGGGTCTCATTGGTCGAGGGCGATTCTCCAAGCCGGGCCTGCTGTTCCAGCGTGCGCTCGGTCAGCAGTTGGGCGCTCAACGCGGCCAGACGGGTGTCGAACCGGCCGATCGATCGCTTCAGCAGCCGCTTGTCCTTGGAGCGATTCATGAAGAAGTTGCCGATGAGCATCATCGGGCTCATCAACACGAACAACAGGGCGGCCGGGCGGTCGAAGATGAGCCACATGCTCACGCCCAGCAACACCGGTGCCACCATGGCGAGCCACGGGAACGGCTGGTCGTCTTTCTCGGTCGGAACCTCGGGCGCCGCGAACTCCTGCCCGGCATACCGACCTTCCACGCGCGGCGACCGGTTGAAATACACCGGACCGTCGCGGTGTTCGTCGCCGGTCGCGGCCACCGTCTCCACGACGGTGATGCGCAGCTGGGTGTCGCCGATCTGCACGATCTCACTCTGCTCGATGCGCAGCCGCGTCACCAGACCGCCGTCGATGACAACGCCGTTGGCCGAACCGAGATCAATCAGGTCGATACCCGCAGCGACTTCGAGACGCACATGGCGTTTCGAGACGAGCTTGTCGCTGAGCACGACGTCGCAGTCGGCGCCGCGACCAATGATGGTCGTACCGCGCCCAAGAGCGATCTGGGCTCCGGCGTCGGGCCCGGTCAGCACGTGGATCACGGCCAGCGTCGGAGCGGCACCGTGCTCCTGGGACAGGTAGAACAAATCCGAGTCGGCCAGAGCAACGCTGGCGCCGGAACCGACCCAGTCCTCACCGATCAGGGCGTCGGGAGGCAGCAGCAGCCAGTCGGTGCCGCCGGGAGCGACGGTGCGCAGGGTGAGCGGCTGCGCGGTGGTTCCCGGTGTCAGCGGCGATCGCGGATCGACCCGAGCGATCGTGCCGGCCACGTCGGAAATGCTGGCCGCGGCATCCGTTGTGACGACGATGTCGTCATTCTGACCGTTGGACCGAGCCAACGTAACTTTCAACCGCACGTGCGCCCCCAGGATCGAGTTCAGGCGCATCGGCGACAAACCCGTTCCTCGAGCGTACCCCGCGTGACAGACCTCTACGGTGGGAACGCCAAGCGGAAGGCGATCCAGCAATCGGGTCTGCCTGCACGGCAAGGCGTCAGCAAATCCCCGGCCACCGAGGTCAGCGCCTTCCGCCGCTAAGCTCGAACCAGTACGGTTCAACAAGGGGCATGTCGAATCTGGCCGGGGGATGCTGATGGCGGCTTTACGCGTGACTGATTCGGTGCTCGACGATCTGTCGTCGACGTTGTCGGGGGCGGCCGGGCAGTTGAGCTTTTCAGACTGGACTTTTCGGTGGCCACAGGGCGGATTGCAGAGCGACGCTGTCGCAGCCGCGTTGCGCGATGGCACAGCGCAACAGGTTGAGCGCGCCGAACTCGCCGCGCTCACGCTGACCGAGTTGAGCGCGTTTCCGGCAACCGTGGCCGAGACGTTTCGGGCCACCGACAGCGCCCTCGGCCGAAAGTTGAACTGACCGTGTGGACCGTCGCGAATCCGGGGCTGGGCGAGCCGGACAGTATCCTGTCCGAGTCCAGAATTCGCTCCGCCAAGGCCGCGAATCTGCGCACGTTGCAGACGACGCTGACCAGCGCGCATTCCTGCGCCGAAACGACCGGGTGGACCGCGCTCTCGCGTGACGCTTTTGTTGACCGGCTCGTGGCGCTGGTACCGGAGATCGACCTGCTGATTCGAGGGTTGGACGCCCAGGCCGCCGCGCTCCAAACGTATTCCGTCACGGTCGATGAGATTCAGGGCGAGCAGCGTCTGCTGGAAGCGCGGCGGATTACCGCCGACACTGATCTCTACGACCTGCAATTCGGCAAGACCGACTTCGCCCAGCCGGGTGACACCTTCATCTTCATGCCCACCACAGTTCTCCAGACTCGCCGGGAGGAAGCGTTCGAGGTCGCCTACGCGGCGATCGCCGCCATCGATGTGGTGTGGGACGAGTTGGCGACCAGGCGCCGCACCGCCGATGACGTCTGCGTGCGCGATCTGGAGTCGGATCAGGTGCTCGGTGCGACCGCCTGGTTTGGCTCGTCTGGGGCAGCAGGGTCGTCGGTCGACGATCTGATCGTCCGCATGAATACGCTGTCGGAAGCCGATCTGGCCGTTCTGATCGCCACCAATCCCGACCTGATGAAGCGGATGCTGACCGCCACCCCCGAAACCGTCGCCGAGCGGTGGCAGCAGCTGGGCGAACCCGCTCAGCTCGCCCTCATCGCCGGGGCCCCGGCCCTGCTCGGATCGTTGAACGGACTACCAGCCCTCGCCCGCGTCGCCGCCAACCGCCTCAACGCCAGCACCAGAATCACCGAAATCGACGCCGAATCCGCCAAGCTCGGGTCCTCGCTGGAGTCTGTCGAAGGGTATTTCGAAGCCGTGGCGCTCCTGAAGGAGCTTGCGTTGGAGCGCGACTACTTGCAAGCCGCTGCGGACGGCGATATCCAGCTGTATCTGTACGACCGTGATGCGTCGCGTATCGTGGAAATGCTGGGGACGCCGTCGGACGAGACACGCCACCGCATCACCTATGTCCCCGGCACCATGAGCAAGATGGGCATGTTCTATGACGGTTCGGTTCAACGACTGTCTCAATGGTTCGTCGTTAGTCATCCTGACACCGTGGCATTCGTCTATAAGGACGGGCTATTTCCGGGAGACACGGATGGTCCTCTCGGCGAGAAAGTTGGCTATTTCGGAGAGTCGGCGTTAAGGACACCGGTGGGGGTAGCGGACGCGAATTCCGCAGCCTTCGCAGACAAGACGGGTAAGACCCTCGCCGCCTTCGAAACGGGTCTGGCGTTAGATCCCTGGCTCACTGATACCGCGTCGATAGCTATCGGCCACAGCTGGGGGCTCGCTAACATCACCTCGGCGGAGGTCGCCGGAGCCCACTACGATTCGGTCGTCTCGTTGTCCGGAGCGTGGATGCCAGAAGAGTGGGAGCCCCATCCCGACACTAACTACGCCGACTTCTCCTATGAAGATATTTTGCAATCCGCGCAAGGCCTTGGCGTCGTCGGAGACGGGAACAACCCGCGCTCCAACGGCGCCTTCGATGCCGGGCCGTTCTACCAAGGCCCGAAGCCCTTCATCTCAATGGATAGGGAAGGGGCGTTGATATTGAACCCGAGCGTACCGTTGGACAATCACAACCTCGTCGCCACCGACGATTTGAATAATCAAGAGGTTCTTGTGGACCTACAGGAGCTGATTTACGGATGAATCGCCAGGGAAAGACGACGGCAATTACTGGATTGCTCATTCTTATAGCCGTGCTGACTTCATGTGCGCCGACAAATCAGGGAAGCGAGACGACCATGGATCTCCAGACAGCGAAGGGCATCGCGATGGCATTAGAGGACGAGACCGCTGCACTCGTTCCTTCCGAGAATGTGGGCGACCAGTCTCAGTTGCAGATGACCTATTTGTTGGGCTGCGCGAATGACACGTTGGCTTGGCCTGGTCGAACGACTGTCACTCTGGTCGGTGATGTCGATGCGGAGGCGATGATCGATGTTATTGCCTCCGCGTGGGAGCAGAAGGACGGAGTGGTCGTGGAGCGACGCAAGACCAGGCAGGGCGCACCGAGGGTAGACATGACGGGCGTTCAGGGAGACTTTTATAGTGCGTCGATTTGGGCTCCTGGCACCGAACTTCAAATCACCTCCTTCTCGCCGTGTTTCGAGCTGGAGGGCGGCACGAAGCCTGGCATGAAGTATTGATTGAGTCGTCCGGGTCCTCCATGAGGCAGGGCTTTCCGATTGACAGCAACAACCTAGGCCTCTCCGGATGTGAACAATCGACTGGTCCTTGTAGATCTTGAGGAGCTGATTTACGGATGAATCCCACAGGAAAATGGGCGGCCATCGTCGGGATTGTCGCGCTGGCAGCAGTGTTGGCGTCGTATACGTCGACGGACCCGGAAAGTGAGGCGATGATGGATCTGCAGACAGCTAAGGGCATCGCAGTGGCGATGGCGGACGAGGCTGCGGCCCTTGTCCCAGCGCAAAATGTGGGCGATCAGTCTCAGTTCACGACGGCACACCTCATGGGATGTTCGGCGGGCGGATATACCTGGCCCGGCCTCACGACCCTCACTTTGATCGGTGAGGTGAATGGCGAGGAGCTCATCGAAGCGATCGCATCCGCGTGGGAGCAAAAGCCCGGGGTGACCGTGGAACGAAAAGCCGTTCGCGGCGGCACACTCCGGGTAGACATGATCGCGACACAGGGAGACTCCTACAGCGCGGGGGTCTGGGACTCTGGGAAGACTCTGAAAATCGACTCCTTCTCGCCCTGTTTCGAGATGGAGGACGGTCTCAAGCCCGGCATGGAGTATTGACGCGGCAAAATGCCGCTCCACTTCTGAGTCTCGGCGGGAGAATCGCCGCCATCAGCGTCCCGCTCGCCATCACGCTTGCCTTGTCTTCGTGCGCGTCGACGAACGAGGCAGCCACCATGGATCTCCAGGGATCGTGCAGCTGGATTCGACCGGAGGCCTGCTCACCTCGAACGACCAGTGGCTGGCGCTTAGCGGACTCACCCCCGAGCAGTCCCAGGGCTCCGGATGGGCCGCTGCCATGCACCCCGATGACACTGAGCGGGTGGGCAGCGAATGGGCCGTGCACGCGGCCGACGGCACGGCGTACCAGACCAGTCTGCGGTTTCGCACACCGAACGGCCAGGTGAACTGGGTGCAGGTACATTCAGCGCCGACCTATGACAACGGCGTTCTGGTCGGCCACCTGGCCAGCGTCACGGCCCTGCGGCTGGCTGAACAGAGAGTGACAGCCATGCAGGCCAGGTTCGAAGCGGCGTTCGCGTCATCCCCGTTGGGAACCGCCATCGTGACCCTCGACGGCCGCGTTCTGGAAGGCAATCGGCGTTTGTTCGAGCTGACCGGCGCTCCCGCCAGCGTGCTCAACAAGCCGGTCGAGGATATCTTCTGTGTCATCGAGGAACCCGATGCAGCCCCGTCACCGTTCCGCGCCGAGCAGCACGCCCGCCAACGCTCCGAGCGGCAGATACGCTGCAGCGAAGGCGAAGAGATCTGGGTCAATGTGAGCATCGCCGAGATCCACGAGGGTGAACTCGCCACCGGGCTGCTCTACCAGTTGAAGGATGTCACGGCTCGGCGGCTGGCCGAGGCGCGGGTGGAGCACCAGGCGTTCCGGATCTTCGACCGTGATCACGTTGATCTCCGGTCTGGCCACCGAATAGAGGGTGGTGTACAGGGTCGTCGATTTACCCGACCCGGTCGGCCCGGTCACGAGGATCATGCCGTAGGGCTTGGAGTAAGCCGCCTTGAAGGCGTCGTAGTTGTGGTCGAGCAGTGACAGGTCGCGCAGGTCAATCTTGCGGCCGCCGTGACTGACCGACATACGGCCGTCCTGCGGTTTGCGACGCTCCGCGATGTCGATGTCGGCCATGATTTTCAGGCGGCTGATGACGCCGTTCTGAATGCTCTTCGGTGCGCTCGGCATCTCGTGCAGCACTCCGTCGATGCGATACCGCACCCTCAGGCTGACCTCCCCGGGCTCGATATGGATGTCGCTGGCCTTGTCTTGGATGGCCTGACTCACGAGCAGGTTCACGAAGCGCACGATGGGTGCAGCATCGTCGCTGGCTTCATCGCTCGGATCAGGCGTCGACAGGATCGAGTCGTGTTCTTCCTCAAGCGTGGTCGTGAGGTTGCTGAGCTCGTCGTCGGCGCGATGGAACCGAGCGATCGCCGCGAGCAGATCGCTGCGCTCGGCCACCACCGCAGACACTCGCATGCGAGAGGCCTCACCGACATCGTCGAGCGCGAACACGTTACCGGGATCCACCATTGCGAGCACGAGCCGGCCGCCCTCAATTCCGATTGGCAGCACTTCGTGTCGTCGACAGACCAGCGGCGACACGAGGGCGAGGGCACTCGCCTCGACCGCATACTCGAGCAGTTCGACAAAGGGAAGATTAGCCTGGGCGGCTCGTGCCTTCGCGAACTGCAGCTCGGTGATAATTCCGCTGTCGACAAGCCGCCGAACGGCGCCCTCATCGGCCGGATCCCCCGCCAACAGGGTGTCGAGAGCTTCGATCGGAAGCAGACCGTGCAGAATAAGAATCTCAGTCAGGGTTGCCACACACGGCTCCCCCAAACTGGGCACAATTGCAGTAGAACCCGAGTATACGTCTCTTCACCCCGTTTCCCGTCCTCTCCCCTTCGCCCTCCGTCTACTTTCCGGGCCCGGGCCCGGAAAGTGGGACCAGGATAGATCATGGGCCCGGTTCCCTACGGTGGGCCCGGGCGGCGGGGCGGGCGCGCGAAGCCAGCACGCGGCATCCGCTGCCCGGCACCGCGCTCGAGTGCTTAAACGACGGATGGCCCCTGCCGAAGCAGGGGCCATCCGTTTAGAACTGCGGGTTAGTTATACGTACCCGGCGCCAGGTCGTCCGACGAGAAGCTGTCGAAGTCGACGAAGCTCAGGTCACCCTCATTGAACGTTGCATCTTCGGTGAAGATGCGGTTCGGGTAACGCTCAGCCTTGGCTTCTTCCGTGGCCTCGACGGTGACGTCGCGGTAGCGGGGAAGGCCGGTGCCAGCGGGGATCAACTTACCGATGATGACGTTCTCCTTGAGGCCCATCAGCGGGTCGCTCTTGCCTTCCATGGCCGCCTGGGTCAGAACCCGGGTGGTCTCCTGGAAGGAAGCGGCCGACAGCCAGGACTCGGTCGCCAGCGATGCCTTGGTGATACCCATGACTTCTTGGCGAGCGGATGCCGTCTTCTTGCCCTCGGTGAGCGCGGTGCGGTTGAGGTCGTTGTACTTCAACCGGTCAACGAGCTCGCCCGGAAGCAGTCCGGTGTCACCGTGTTCGACGACGGTCACCTTGCGAAGCATCTGACGAACGATGACCTCGATGTGCTTGTCGTGAATCGGTACACCCTGCGAACGGTAGACCTCCTGCACACCGGAGACGAGGTGCTTCTGCACCGCGCGAACGCCCTTGACGCGAAGAACTTCCTTCGGGTCGACGGCGCCGATGATGATCTGCTGCCCCAGCTCAACGTGCTGGCCATCCTCAACGAGGAGGGTTGAACGCTTGAGCACCGGGTAGGCGATAGCTTCGTCGCCACTGTCGGGGGTCAGGATGACCTTGCGGCCCTTGTCCGAATCCTCGATCGTGATGCGTCCGGCAGAGTCGACGATGGGCGATGCACCCTTGGGGGTACGCGCCTCGAACAGCTCCTGAACACGCGGCAGACCCTGGGTGATGTCGTCAGCGGATGCCGACCCACCCGTGTGGAAAGTACGCATGGTCAGCTGGGTGCCGGGCTCACCGATGGACTGTGCGGCAATGATACCGACGGCCTCACCGATGTCGACGAGCTGGCCGGTAGCGAGCGACCGGCCGTAGCAGACCGCACACACACCGACAGCCGACTCACAGGTCAGTACCGAGCGCACCTTGATGGTTTCGACACCACCGATAATGAGCTTCGCGATGAGCACGTCTCCGACGTCGTCTCCGGCGTCGGCGATGACCTCACCGGCAGCGTTGACCGCGGCTGCGGCCAGGCTGCGGGCGTAGACCGCGTTCTCGACGTTGAAGTCGACCAGGAGGCCGCCGTCTTCGCCCCGCAGGAGCGCACCGGTCGTGGCGTCTGTTCCGGCGATGGGCAGTTCAAGGCCCTTCGTCGTTCCGCAGTCGTCTTCGCGGATGATGACATCCTGCGAGACGTCCACCAGACGACGGGTGAGGTAACCCGAGTCAGCGGTACGCAGAGCAGTGTCGGCCAGACCCTTACGAGCACCGTGAGTAGCAATGAAGTACTCGGCGACGGACAGGCCTTCGCGGTAGCTCGAGATGATCGGGCGAGGGATGATCTCACCCTTCGGGTTGTTCACGAGGCCTCGCATGCCGGCGATGTTTCGCACCTGCAGCCAGTTACCACGAGCACCCGAGGTGACCATGCGGTTGATCGTGTTGTCGGCCGGGAAGTTCGCCTGCATCGCTGCGGCGACGTCTTCCGTGGCACGAGTCCAGATCTGGATGAGCTCCTGGCGACGCTCGAGGTCGGTCGTGAGACCCTTCTCGAACTGTGCCTGAACCTTGGCGGCCTGCTTCTCGTAGCCGGCAACGATCTGCGGCTTGTTCGGCGGGGTGAGGATGTCGCTGAGCGCAACGGTTACACCGGAACGGGTTGCCCAGTAGAAACCGGCATCCTTGATCCGGTCGAGGGTTGCAGCAACCTCCACCTTGACGTACCGCTCCGCGAGGTCGTTGACGATGGTCGACATGGTGACCTTGTTGGCAACGTCTTCGAAGTACGGGTAGTCGGCCGGGAGCGCCTCGTTGAAGATGGCGCGACCGAGGCTCGTGGTGACGAGAACGGTTCCGACGGCCTGGCCGTTGACCAGCTCGACGCCTTCGGGCTGCGTGCCCTCGGTGAAGTACTTGTCGGTCAAGCGGATGCGCACCTTGGCGTTCAGGTCGAGCGACTTCTGGTCGAACGCGAGAATGGCCTCGGACACGGTGGAGAATGCGCGGCCTTCTCCGACCACACCTTCCTTCATCGTGGTGAGGTGGTGCAGACCGATGATCATGTCCTGGGTGGGCAGGGTCACCGGGCGGCCGTCAGACGGCTTGAGGATATTGTTCGAGGCGAGCATCAGGATGCGTGCCTCGGCCTGGGCCTCAACCGAGAGCGGAAGGTGGACGGCCATCTGGTCACCGTCGAAGTCGGCGTTGAACGCCGCGCAGACGAGCGGGTGCAGCTGGATTGCCTTACCTTCAACGAGCTGAGGCTCGAAGGCCTGGATGCCGAGGCGGTGCAGGGTGGGTGCACGGTTGAGCATGACCGGGCGCTCGCGGATGATTTCCTCGAGCACGTCCCAAACCTGCGGACGTGAGCGTTCGACCATCCGCTTGGCAGCCTTGATGTTCTGAGCGTGGCTCAGGTCGATCAGACGCTTGATCACGAACGGCTTGAACAGCTCGAGTGCCATCTGCTTGGGCAGACCACACTGGTGCAGCTTGAGCTGCGGGCCGACCACGATGACCGAACGGCCAGAGTAGTCCACGCGCTTGCCGAGCAGGTTCTGACGGAAACGACCCTGCTTTCCCTTGAGCATGTCGCTCAGGGACTTGAGGGCACGGTTACCGGTACCGGTGACCGGGCGACCACGACGACCGTTGTCGAACAGTGCGTCGACGGCCTCCTGCAGCATCCGCTTCTCGTTGTTCACGATGATCTCGGGAGCACCGAGGTCAAGCAGACGACGCAGGCGGTTGTTGCGGTTGATCACACGACGGTAGAGGTCGTTGAGGTCGCTGGTGGCGAAACGCCCACCGTCGAGCTGCACCATCGGGCGCAGTTCCGGCGGGAGCACGGGTACGACGTCGAGCACCATTCCGGCCGGCGAGTTGCCGGTCATGATGAAGGCGTTGACCACGCGCAGACGCTTGATGGCACGGATCTTCTTCTGACCCTTGCCCTCAGCGATCTGCAGGTGCAGGTTTTCGCTCTCGGTGACCAGGTCGAAAGCCTCAAGGCGCTTCTTGATGGCTTCGGCGCCCATGTAGGCCTCGAAGTACATTCCGAAACGGTCCTGGAGCTCGTGGAAGACGGAGTCTTCCGGCTTCAGGTCGCCGACCTTGAGGGTGCGGAAGTCCTCCCACACGCGCTCGAGGTGCGCGATCTGCTCGTCCAGGGACTTGCGAACCTGGCCCATTTCCTTCTCGGCGGCGTCCTTCGTGCGCTTCTTCTGGTCGCTCTTGGCGCCTTCGGCCTCCAGTGCTGCGAGGTCGGTTTCAAGGCGCTGCAGGCGATCGGCGATGCGCGAGTCGCGGCTGGACTCGATGGTCTTGAGTTCGAGGCGAAGCTCGTTCTCGAGGCCAGGCATGTCCTGGTGGCGACCGTCTTCGTCCACCGTGATGACCATGTACGCGGCGAAGTAGATGACCTTTTCGAGGTCCTTCGGAGCCATGTCCAGCAGGTAGCCGAGACGCGAGGGCACACCCTTGAAGTACCAGATGTGCGTGACCGGAGCAGCGAGCTCGATGTGGCCCATGCGCTCACGGCGCACCGATGACTTCGTGACCTCTACACCGCAACGCTCGCAGACGATGCCTTTGAAGCGAACACGCTTGTACTTGCCACAAGAGCATTCCCAGTCCCGTGAGGGTCCGAAGATCTGCTCGCCGAACAGGCCGTCTTTTTCCGGCTTGAGCGTGCGGTAGTTGATGGTTTCGGGCTTCTTGACCTCACCGTGCGACCAACGACGGATGTCGTCTGCGGTAGCCAGGCCAATACGAAGCTCGTCAAATGTTGTTACGTCGAGCAATTTCTCTCCTTGGAAAGTTTTCGAAGATTGCGGGGCGGGCCCTGCCTTGACAAGCTCAGATGTCGTCGATGGACGACGACTCAAACCGGGTGGAAATGTTGATGCCGAGTTCTTCCGCAGCGCGGAACACCTCGTCATCCGTGTCGCGCAGGCTGACTGCGGTGCCATCGGCCGAAAGTACTTCGACGTTCAGGCAGAGCGACTGCATTTCCTTGATAAGAACCTTGAAGCTCTCGGGAATGCCGGGTTCCTGGATGTTCTCACCCTTGACGATGGCTTCGTACACCTTGACGCGGCCGAGGATATCGTCGCTCTTGATGGTCAGGAGTTCCTGCAGGGCGTAAGCGGCTCCGTATGCTTCGAGCGCCCACACCTCCATCTCACCGAAACGCTGTCCACCGAACTGCGCCTTACCACCCAGCGGCTGCTGCGTGATCATGGAGTACGGACCCGTCGACCGTGCGTGGATCTTGTCGTCGACGAGGTGGTGGAGCTTCAGGATGTACATGTATCCAACGGACACCGGCATCGGGAACGGCTCGCCGGAGCGGCCGTCGAAGAGCTGAGTCTTGCCCGAGGAACCGATGAGGCGTTCGCCGTCGCGAGTCAGGGTCGTGGAGTCCAGAAGACCCTCGATCTCGATCTCGAGCGCGCCGTCGAATACCGGGGTAGCGACCTTCGTGCCGGGGGCGGCGCTGAAGGCGTGCTCCGGAAGACGAGCAGCCCACTTCGGCTTGCCCTCGACGTTCCAGCCCTGCTTCGCAATCCAGCCGAGGTGGGTTTCCAGCACCTGACCGAAGTTCATACGACCGGGGATACCGAGCGGGTTGAGGATGATGTCAACCGGGGTTCCGTCGGCGAGGAACGGCATGTCCTCGATCGGCAGAATGCGGGAGATGACACCCTTGTTGCCGTGACGGCCGGCGAGCTTGTCACCCTCGGTGATCTTGCGCTTCTGGGCGATGAACACGACCACGCGCTGGTTGACGCCCGAGCCGAGCTCGTCGTCGCCGTCCTGCGAGTCGAACACCTTGACACCGATGATGGTACCGCGCTCACCGTGGGGAACCTTCAGCGAGGTGTCGCGAACTTCGCGGCTCTTCTCGTTGAAGATGGCGCGCAGCAAGCGCTCCTCGGCGGAAAGCTCGGTCTCGCCCTTGGGCGTGACCTTGCCGACGAGGATGTCGCCGGGGCGAACCTCGGCTCCGATGCGAATGATGCCACGCTCGTCGAGGTCGGCGAGGAAGTCCGGAGACACGTTGGGAAGGTCGCGGGTGATCTCTTCCTTACCCAACTTGGTGTCGCGGGCATCCACTTCGTACTCTTCGATGTGAATCGAGGAGAGGGTGTCGTCTTTCACCAGGTTCTGGCTCAGGATGATCGCGTCCTCGAAGTTGTAACCTTCCCACGGCATGAATGCCACGAGCAGGTTCTTTCCGAGGGCGAGCTCTCCCTGGTCGGTGGCGGGTCCGTCGGCGATGACCTCGCCGGCTTCGATGCGCTCACCGGCGTTGACGATCACGCGGTGGTTGAAGCTCGTGCCCTGGTTGGAGCGCGAGAACTTGCGCAGGTAGTAGTCCTGCGTGCCGCCCTCATCGAGCTGGATGGTAACAACGTCAGCCGACACCTCGGAGACCACACCGGGCTTCAGCGCGGTGAGCACGTCACCGGCGTCGATGGCCGTGTAGACCTCCATGCCGGTTCCGACGAGCGGGCTGTCGCTGAGAAGCAGCGGCACCGCCTGACGCTGCATGTTGGCACCCATGAGCGCGCGGTTTGCATCGTCGTGCTCCAGGAACGGGATGAGGCTCGTCGCGACCGACACCATCTGGCGCGGCGAGACATCCATGTAGCCGATATCTTCAGCGGGAACGAGGTCGACCTCGCCACCCTTCTTACGAGCGAGCACGCGGGCCTCGGCGAAGTGCGAGTCCTTAGTGAGCGGCGCGTTGGCCTGGGCGACGATGAAGTCGTCTTCCTCACTCGCGGTGAGGTAGTCGATCGTCTCGGTGACCTTGTTGCCCTGCACACGACGGTACGGCGTCTCGATGAAACCGAACGCATTAATCTGCGCGAACGAGGCGAGCGAACCGATCAGGCCGATGTTCGGGCCCTCAGGGGTCTCAATGGGGCACATGCGGCCGTAGTGCGAGGGGTGAACGTCTCGCACCTCGACGCCAGCGCGGTCACGGGACAAACCACCAGGGCCCAGCGCGGACAGGCGACGCTTGTGCGTGAGGCCTGCGAGCGGGTTGTTCTGGTCCATGAACTGCGACAGCTGCGACGTACCAAAGAACTCCTTGATCGCGGCGACGACGGGGCGCACGTTGATCAGAGTCTGCGGGGTGATCGCTTCGATGTCCTGCGTGGTCATGCGCTCGCGAACGACGCGCTCCATGCGGGACAGTCCGGTGCGAACCTGGTTCTGGATGAGCTCGCCAACGGCACGAATACGGCGGTTACCGAAATGGTCGATATCGTCGATGTCGATGTTGATGTCGGTCATCTTGCCGTCGCGCAGACCCGGAAGGGTGGTCTGGTTGTCGTGCAGGGCGACGAGGTACTTGATGGTGGCCAGGATGTCCGCCAGCGTCAGTACAGAGTCACTCAGCGGCGCTTCGAGGCCGAGCTTGCGGTTGATCTTGTAACGACCAACCTTGGCCAGGTCGTAGCGCTTGGAGTTGAAGAAGAAGTTGTCGAGGAGCGCACGCGCAGCCTCGGCGGCAACCTGCTCGCCGGGACGAAGCTTGCGGTAGATGTCCTTGAGGGCTTCTTCCTTGGTAAGGATGTTGTCCTTCTCGAGGGTGAGCTCGATGGACGCGTAGCCCTTGAACTCCTCAAGGATCTGCTCGCTGGTGAGGCCGAGGGCCTTCAGGAACACGGTCACGGACTGCTTGCGCTTGCGGTCGATGCGCACGCCAACCTGGTCGCGCTTGTCGATCTCGAATTCAAGCCAGGCACCACGGCTCGGGATGACACGGGCGGAGTAGATGTCCTTGTCAGACGTCTTCTCCTGCTCGCGGTTGAAGTACACGCCCGGGGAGCGCACCAGCTGCGACACGACGACACGCTCGGTGCCGTTGATCACGAAGGTGCCCTTGGGGGTCATCAACGGGAAGTCACCCATGAACACGGTCTGAGTCTTGATCTCACCGGTGAGGTGGTTCATGAACTCGGCGTTCACATAGAGGGGTGCTGAATAGGTCTTACCCTTTTCCTTGCACTCGTCAATGGTGTACTTCTCCGGCTCGAGCTCCGGGTTGGTGAAGGACAGCTGCATCGTTTCGCCGAGGTCCTCGATGGGAGAGATCTCCTCGAAGATCTCATCGAGCCCGGTGCGATTCGGCAGGTCCTGGCGTCCGGCCTTCTGGGCCTCGGCGACGCGAGCCTTCCAGATGTCGTTGCCGACGAGCCAGTCGAAGCTCTCGGTCTGCAAAGCGAGCAGATCCGGAACGTTCAAGTGGTCGCTGATCTTTGCGAACGACAGACGCTCGTGGGAGCGGCCGTTCTTGGGTGAGTTGGTGGTTGCGTTGCGCGCAGCAGCCAAGGAAATAACCTCCGTGGACCCCGTCAGGTCTAGTTACTGTTATTGGTGATGACTCCGCAGACCCTCGAAAGAGGTGTGCCTCAAGGTGGCTTGAACACGCAAAGCCGACCGCAATATGAAGGCATAGTTTGTCTGGGAGCGCAAGGGCTAACTATATGCCTTCCTGACTGATGTGTCCACCTCATTGTTGCGATCGAGCAGATTCTCAGGTATAACCCACTCTTCCCCGTCGCTCGAAAGCGGATGTTGCCGGTACCGCACACACAGAGGGCGCAGACTGGGGGGATGAGTACTGGGCGCAAGGGCGAAGTGGCGACGGACGGGTATCCCTCTGTCGTATTGAAGTTGAGCGGACACACGGCGGTGATCGAACCGGACCGGTTCACCCCCGGCAGCTTTCAACTCGTGGTCGACGGAACTCCGCAGTCGCACGTGAACATCGACCACCCCGACGAGCTCTTCTTCGAGTACATCCAGCGCATCGGGCATGTCATCGATCTGCTCGGGGAGCCGCACGAGCCGATCACCGCCGTGCACCTCGGAGCCGGCGCCCTCACCCTGCCCCGCTATGTCGAGGCGACCCGACCGGGCTCGCGCCAGCAGGTGGTGGAGATCGAGAGCGATTTGATCGATCTCGTGCGCGAGGTTCTTCCTTGGGACAAGCGCGCCCAGCTGCGGGTGCGCCACGGCGACGCCCGCGAGGTGCTCGGCAAGCTGCCGGCCGGGCTGAACGGCGCGGTCGACCTCGTCGTGGTCGACATCTTCTCGGGCGCGCGCACCCCCAAGCACGTGACCAGCCGTGAGTTCTTCGCGCTCGCCGCCCCGCTGCTGTCGCCGCGCGGCGTGCTCGCAGTCAACGTAGCGGATGGCCCCGGCCTCGCGTTCGCGCGTGGCCAGGCCGCCACCCTCTCCGCGGTGTTCCCGCACGTGATCGGATTCGCCGAGACCCAGGTGCTCAAGGGCCGCCGTTTTGGCAACATCGTGTTCGTGGCGGCGCACACGCCGATCGACCTCAACTGGATTCCGCGGCTGCTCGCTAACGGGCCGCACCCGGCGAAGGTGATCGAGGGCGCCGAGCTGAAGGCGTTCATGGCCGGTTCGCTCGTGGCGACCGATGAGACCTCGACGCAGTCGCCGCTGCCCGGCCGCACGGTCTTCCAGATCGGGCACTAGCCGAGCATCCGTTCCGAACTGCGGAGATTCTGCACAATTCGGGTCACCGCACCCCTTGGTTTGACAAATCAGCCCAGATCTCCGCAGTTGTGAACGTTGCCCTAGATAACTCCCCCGATGCGACCCCCACCGGCGCGACACCGCCCCGGCTTCGGCCGGTTTCTCACCGGCGGCGGTACTCTGGGCACACCCGTTCTTTCCCCTGCGGCCGCGGCCGCCCTCGTCAATACAGGAACACACCCTGAGCTTCATCATCGGTTACGATCCCATCACCCTGCGCGAAAAAGTCGACCTGCTGGCCGCTGGCGAGCGACTCGTCGAACTCGGCAATCTGCGCAGCCTGGCCGCCCTCAACGAAAAGGTCGCCCTGCTGCGGCTGGTCGGGCGGCTCGATGAGGCCTGGGAGATCGCGAATGAGGCGCTGCGGCAGTCCCGCTTTACCGGCAACCGGGAGCAGGCGGTGGCCAGTCGCATCCGTCGTGCGCAGGTTTTGCAATTTCAGGGCAAGCTCGATGAGGCCGCGAGCGAGCTGACGCACTGCATACTCGACTCCGAGGTGCACGAGTGGACCCGCCTCGCCGCCTATGCCCGGCAGCACCGCGGCAAGGTGTACTTCGACCAGGGCAACCTCGAGGTCGCGTTGGCTGACTTCACCGCGGCCGTGTTTCTTCGGGAGAAGGACGGCGCCGACGCCGACGAACTCGACAGCTCGCTGCTCGCCGTGGCCGTCGTTGAATCGCACATTGCGGCCCGCGGGTCCGCGGCCTGACCACCTTCCACTTTGGCTGCCGCGCAAAACTCCTGCAATTCGCAGCGGGCGCTCGATACAGGTCCGAAAATACGCGGCGCCCGATGCGCTCAGCCAGAAATTGCAGGAGTTGTGCTGCCCGTCGGCCGGAGACAGTGGCCCCCGAGCGAGTTCTACGGCATGCTGTGTTCACCACGAAGGCGAGGTGAACGGTGACTTTTGGGCGAGCGGCGGCCGTCGCATCTGCAACCCTGCTGGTTCTCGTGCTGGCCGCCTGCAGCGCGGACGCGCCGAGCGCTACTCCGTCGACCTCGACACCAGCCGGGCCCGCACCGACCGCGACGGACGCCGGCCCGCTCGCGCCGGTGCATCCGCTCGGCGAACCGGTCGTCATCGCCTCGGAACTCGAGGCGCCCTGGTCGATTCTGCGGCTGCCAGACGGCGCCACGCTGATCAGCGAACGCGACACGACCCGGGTGCGGGAGCTGCTGACCGACGGCAGCCTGCGTGAGGCGGGAAAAGTGTCGGCCGCGCAGCCGAACGGTGAAGGCGGCCTGCTCGGCCTGGCCTTTCTGGCCGACGAAGCAGCCCCCGGCGGAGACGGCTGGGTGTACGCCTATTTCTCCACGGCCAACGACAACCGCATCGAGCGGATGCCGCTGGCCGGCTCCCCCGGCAGCCACACCCTGGGGGCGCCCACCGTCATTCTGAGCGGTATCCCCCGGGCCGGCAACCACAACGGAGGGCGCATCGCGTTCGGCCCGGACGGCCTGCTCTATGCGACCGCTGGCGACGCGGGAGACACCGTCAACGCCCAAAACCTTGATGCCCTCGGTGGCAAGATCCTGCGCATGACCGCGACCGGGCAGGTACCCGACGACAACCCGTTCGGCACGCTGGTGTACTCGTTCGGGCATCGGAATCCGCAGGGTTTGGCGTGGGATTCGCACGGACAGCTCTGGGCGAGTGAGTTCGGCCAGAACACCTGGGACGAGCTCAACCGCATCGTTCCCGGTGGCAACTACGGCTGGCCGCTGGTCGAAGGCCAGGCCGGCAACTCGGCGTACATCGACCCGGAGCAGCAGTGGTCGACCGACCAGGCCAGCCCGAGCGGCATCACCATCGTGAACGACACCATCTTCATGGCGAGCCTGCGCGGAGAACGGCTGTGGAGCATCCCGATCACGACGGACTCCTCCACAGCCACCCCCACCGAGTGGTTTGCGCACAGTTTCGGTCGATTGCGCGACGTGGTGCCCGGGCCTGCTGGCACACTGTGGTTTGTGAGTAATAACACGGATGGCCGGGGCTCGCCGGCGGCCGGTGACGACCGGCTCTACCAAGTCGAGTTGCGCCAAGTTCAGGTTGGTCCTTAATGGCCGACCTCGCTCAGGTGCGCCGCTGGGCTGACGCACTCATCGTGTTGCACCTCGACCCCAGCTGGACTTTCGGCTTCGACAACGCGAAGAAGCGGGCGGGCCTCTGCAATTTCAGCAAGAAGCACATCACCGTGTCGCGCTACCTCGCCTCGCGCTACGTCGACGACGACGTCTACCAAATTCTGCTGCACGAGCTCGCGCATGCCCTGGCCGGCCCGCGCGCCGGACACGGCCCGCGGTGGAAGAAGATGGCACACGACCTCGGCTACGACGGCAAGCGCACCCACGACGGTGAGATCGCCAATGAGCTCGCGCCGTGGGTGGGCACCTGCCCCGCCGGGCACACCCACTTTCGGTACCGGCAGCCCACCCGGCCCCTGGCCTGCGGGCTCTGCGCCCGCCGGTTCGACCAAGCGCACGCCATCACCTGGCTCAGGCGGGAGATCACACCGGCGATCCGGCGCCGGGCCGCGGCATCCGCTGGGCCCTAGTGCGTCACCGGCCGGGTTCAGTGCGTGTCGTAGCGGGCGAGGGCGTCGGCATCCGTTGCGAGGGTCATCGCCCGGCGCGCGGTGTCGAGCGCGGTCACCGGGTCACTTTCGGCCACGGCGAGCGCCAGCTGCCGCTCGGCCTCGGCCAGGCGCGTGCGGGCTGCAGCTTGCACCCGTCCGCGGTGCGCGGCCACGAAGTCGCGAGTGACGGTGATCTGGCTGCGCGCGGTGAGCAGCGCCCCGGCCAGGGCGGTGCGCGCGTTGTCGAGGCGCAGCTGGCGGTTGCGCGCCTCCGAGCGGATGCTGTCCAGCCCGTTCATCGCGGCCTCGAGGGTCACCAGATCCGCGGCCGGGTCGCTCGGCCGCCCGGGCTCGCGGAGAGACGCCTGCACGGAGGCGGCGTCGGCGATGACCTGGTTAAGCGACGCGCTCGTGTCGGACTCTTCGTGGCCATCGCGCAGGGCACGGGCTTCGGCGAGTTCCGTACCGGCAGCATCCAGCGCCTTCTGCAGGTTTGCGAAGCCGCGGTGGAGCTGGTCTTCGCCGGTTTCGATCGCGTCGAGCAGCTGCGTCGCCTGGAACAGGGCGTGCTCGGCTGCCTGCAGCTGCTCGCCGACCGGCTCAGTAGCTGCCAGGCGCGCCGCCGCCGCATCGGCGCTCGCCCGCGCAGCGTCTAGAGCCGTGCGGGCCCGGTCGACGTTGCCGCTGATCGGCGCGAGCGCGGCGGCCGAATAGCTGAGGCCGAGCCTCGTGAGGGTGCTCGCTCCGCCCGCAACGCGGTCGGACACCCGGCCCTGTCGACGGCGCAGTTCGTCGATCTGCTGCGGCGCATTGCGCTCCACACCACGTTTGGCCGTGAAATCGCGGGCCTGGTTGGTCAGCCGACCGGTCGCTTCGTCGGCGAGCTGCACGATCTGGTGGTTCCAGCGGTTGCGCTCGAGAGCGCTGTCCGGCACCGCGTCATCGAGTTTCTGCTGCAGCGCGAAGGCATCGCTGAGCTGTCGCCTCGAGGTCGCGAGCGCGGTGGCGAACTCCCGCGTTGCCGATTCCCCGAACTGCGCGATCGCGAAGCTGAGTTCGTCGGTGGCGTCCTGCACCACGTCGTCGGCGCGCACCAGGCTGCTCGACGCGTTGCGTTCCAGCTCGGTGGCCACTGCTCTCACCTGCCAGAGCCTGGCCCGGGTGCGCCGCCGCGAGGCGCCCACCAGCGCCCAGACTCCGGCCACAACGAGGCCGATAACGATGACCGAGGGTACCCACCAGAGATCGCCATTCATGGGCTTGAGTCTAATAAGGGATTACTGACCAAACGCCCTACCGGTCGTCGGCGGAGGGCCGGCGCATCTGCTGCCGAATCATCTCGAAGTCGTGCCGCGAGATCTCCAGCACGCCGGCTCGCAGCTGAAAACCCCAGCTGAGGTTGTCGCGGGTCAGTTGCAACACGGGCAACAGCGGGCGGATGCTGGTGGGCCAGGCATCCAGGTCGTAGTCCGCCCGGCGTCGCCACGGACGAAATTCGTTACCCGGGTCGCCGACCTGGTACGCGTAGGCATCCGCTATGCGACCGATCGCGGTGAATTCCTTGAGCGGTTCGCCCTCGATCGCGGTCTTCGGCGAGTAGTAGACGATACCGTCAGCCTCGCCCATCTGCGCGATCATGTCGCCGGCACCACGGTTGGCGCGGGCAATTCCCAAATCAACACCGCGCAGCACATGCTCGCGATGCACAACGCCCAGCCAGAACCGAATTGCCACCTGTCTAGTTGTACTGCATGCCGTCGTCAGACCAAACTAGAACCATGCGCGTACTGCTGAAAGAGATCCTCGACTGCACACCGGATGCCGCCTGGCACGCCATTCACAGCCCCGCCGTGTTTCGGGAGGTGAGCAGCCCGTTCATGGCGGTCGAGTCCCTCGAAGCCGACGGTTTTCCCACCCGCTGGGAGCCCGGCGAACACCCCGCCGTGTTCACCGCGCTCGGCCTCGTACCGATGGGCACCCAGGTCATTCGACTCGCTGACTCCACGCACCGACCCGACGGAGTGCGCATTCTGCGCGACACCGGCCGCGGGGTATCCGGTGCGCTCAGCGCGGTCACGCTGTGGGACCACCGCATGGCCATCGCGCCCGACCCGGCCGGCACCGGAAAAACGCTCTACCGCGACCAGCTCATCTTTCGCGGGCGGCCTGCCACGCTCGCGCTCTGGCCCACCTTCTGGGCGTTCTGGCAGTGGCGCCTGCTGCGGCTCAAGCGCCTCGCCCCCACCTGGCAGCACGACCTCGGCATCGACGACCCGAACTTCGTGCCGCCGGCGCAGTCAGCGGACTCCACCGGCACCGCCGAAACCGCCCGCGACTAGCGGATGCCTGCTGTGCGCCGCGCCCGGCGGCGGTAGCGTAGCCCGTATGAGTTCTTCCCTCGGAGCCTTGCAGATCGCCGACTGGCGCCGTCGCGTGACCGGACTGTATGCCGGGGTGCGGCAACTGAGCGCGAGCAGCCCGAAGAGCGGGCACGATCTGTGGCGTTCCGGGCGCGACGAACTGTTCGCCGGGCATCCGTCGTCGCCGCTACTGCCGGATGACCGCTCGGCATTCACCGGGCTTCCGATTGCCGCCTACGACCCGGACTGGCGGTTCGAGGTCGAGGTTCACCGCGCCGAGCAGCCGTATCGCATGCAGGTGGAGACCGGAACCGACGGCACCGTGCCGTTCGATCTGGTCGGAACCGTGCGGCTGCCGTACCTCGGCTCGCTCGACGTGTGGCGGCTCGCCAGCTACGGCGGCGGACTTTTCCTGCCGCTGAAAGACGCCCTGGCCGGCAAAAACGACGGAACCTACGGCGGCGGGCGCTACCTGCTCGACACCATGAAGGGCGCTGATCTCGGCCCGGGTGTTGGCGACGACACCCTCATTCTCGATTTCAACTTCGCCTACAATCCCTCCTGCGCGTACGACCCGATGTGGGCCTGCCCGTTGCCGCAGGTCGGCAACATCATCGACACCCCGGTGCCCGTCGGCGAGCTCTACCACGGCGACCACTCCTAGCTATCCGGGTGCCCGCTCATAACTGCGGAGAATTCACCGATTCGCGCGCCTCCGGGTGCGATATTGTCCGAATTTTCCGAAAAGCTCCGCAGTTCGGTCCAGCACCCCGGATACGAGGGTAAAAACGGGTGGGCACGGAGCCGATTTGACAGCATCCGCTAGAGTGGGAGTACTTGCGAGTGCGTAGTTGTGCTCGCTGCGTCGTAGAACGCCCTCTTCTCTATCCGGCGGCCCACCAAGCTGACCTGATTTTTCGAATGAAACATTCTTACGGCGAACGGATGTGCCCTTCGGCACCTTCGCCATGTGAATCCTCCTGGTTCGATTATCGCTGCGCGGTAAACAAACGGGCGAGGAGACTGATGCCCCGAAAGGCACCACTTTGTCTACAGCTTTATCTACAACTTTCAGTACGCTCGGCGTGCCGGCTCCCCTGGTCAAGGTTCTCTCTTCACAGGGAATCGACACCGCTTTCCCCATTCAGGTCGACACCCTTCCTGACACTTTGAACGGCCGCGACGTACTCGGCCGCGGCAAGACCGGCTCGGGCAAGACCCTGGCCTTCTCTATCCCGATGGTCTCTCGCCTCGGTGGCAACCTCGCCGGCGGCAAGCGTCGCCCCGGTCGCCCGCTCGGCCTGATTCTCGCGCCGACTCGCGAGCTCGCCACGCAGATCACCAACGCCATCACCCCGCTCGCCGAGGCCTACGGCCTCAACACCACCACCATCTTCGGCGGCGTCTCGCAGGGCCGTCAGGTCACCGCGCTCAAGGCCGGCGTCGACATCGTCGTCGCCTGCCCCGGCCGCCTCGAAGACCTCATGAAGCAGGGTTTCGTGAACCTCGATTCCGTCGAGATCACCGTGCTCGACGAGGCCGACCACATGGCCGACCTCGGCTTTCTTCCGGTCGTCACCCGCATCCTCGACAAGACCCCCGGCAACGGCCAGCGCATGCTGTTCTCCGCCACGTTGGACAACGGCGTGGACAAGATCGTCAAGCGCTTTCTGCACGACCCGGTGATGCACTCGGTCGACGAGGCCAACAGCCACGTCTCGGCCATGACCCACCACGTGTTCGAGGTCTCCGGCGTTGACGCGAAGAAGGAGCTCGTGCAGAAGCTCGCGAGCGGCTCCGGCCGTCGCATCCTCTTCATGCGCACCAAGCACCAGGCCAAGAAGCTCGCCAAGAGCCTCACCGACGCTGGCATCCCCTCCGTCGACCTGCACGGAAACCTCTCGCAGGTTGCTCGTGACCGTAACCTCGCCGCCTTCAGTGCCGGCACGGTCAAGGTTCTCGTCGCCACGGATGTCGCCGCTCGCGGCGTGCACGTCGACGACATCGAACTCGTGATTCACGTTGACCCGCCGGCCGAGCACAAGGCGTACCTGCACCGTTCGGGCCGTACCGCCCGGGCCGGCAGCACCGGTGACGTCGTCACCGTCGTACTGCCGGAGCAAAAGCGCGACACTGACGCGCTTCTGCGCAAGGCCGCCATCAAGGTGACCCCGCAGCGCGTCGATGCCGCCTCCCCCGCCGTCGACGCCCTCGTCGGCGATGTCGCCGCCTACGTCAAGCCGGCGCCCCGAGTCGAAGCGCCGCAGCAACAGCGCCAGTCGCAGGGTGGCCGTTCACAGGGCGGTCGCTCGCAGGGTGGCCGTTCACAGGGCGGTCGCTCAGAAGGCGGTCGCTCGCAGGGTGGCCGTTCAGAAGGCGGTCGCGATGCCGGCGCCAGCCGCTCCGGCGGAGGCCGCGACGGCGCTCGCACTGACCGCAACGACGGCGGCCGCAGCCGCGACTCGGCTCCCGCCGGTGGAGCTCGTCGTGAGCGCACCGGTCGTCCGGCCGGCGCTGCCACCAGCGCGCCCCGCTCCGGTTCGGCCGCCGGCCGCTCCGGCGGAGCCCGCGTCGGCAGCCTCCAGGTCGGCGGACTCGTTCGCGGACCCGGCTCGGGTGGAGCCGGCCGTTCTGCTCCCCGCCGCTCGCAGGGCTAAACCGCCGCAGCATCCGCCTACTAAAACGGGTCGGTCTCCTCGGAGGCCGGCCCGTTTTGCGTGCCCCGCGTCACGGGGCACCCGCAAACACGGTTAGTGTCGAATCATGAACACCACAGTTGTCGTTCGACCCGTTGAAGAAGCGGATGCCGAAAGCCTGGGCCGCGTACACGCCGCCTGCTGGCATGAAACGTACGATCACCTGCTCAGCCAGGCCGCCCTATCACAGCTGCGGCCCCAGCGCCTCGCGGCCCTCTGGCGCCGTTTCACAACTCAGGGCGCGGAATACCGTCAAAAAGTCGTCCTTGTCGATGGCGAGATCGTCGGATTCGCCGGCAGCGGACCGACGCGCGACGGTGACCGTCCCACCCCGCACGAGTTATTTTTCATGTACCTGCTGGAGGCGAACCACGGCTCGGGTGTCGGCCAGCAACTGTTCGATTCCGTGGTCGACCCCGGTGCCTCGTCGCTGTGGGTCGCCGCCGACAACCCCCGGGCGCACGCCTTCTACGCCCGCAACGGCTACGTCGCGGACGGCCTCGAGCGTAATGAGGAGGTGCTCGGCGAAAAGCTGCACGAGGTGCGTCTGGTTCGCTAGGTCCCGCTCACAAGTGCAAAGTTCGCCGTACAGCGCTCGAATGCAGCCCAAAAGCCCCCAACGGGGGTTTTGGGCATATTCAAAGCAATAGGGTGAGCGGATGAGTCCTTCCGCAGCCCCCGAGGCGATCCCTGTCATCCTCGATGTTGATACCGGGGTCGATGACGCCCTGGCCATTCTGTTTGCCCTCGCGCACCCGGGCATCAACGTGCTCGGCATCAGCTGCGTGGCCGGCAACGCCTCCCTCGAGCGCGTCGTCGAAAACACCCTGCGTATTCTCGACGTAGCGGAGGCCCCATACATTCCGGTCGCGGCCGGAGCCCGCCGCCCCTTGCTCGAACCAGCCCGATCGGCCGCGCATGTCCACGGCGAAAGCGGCCTCGGCACGCTGCAGCTTCCGCCGACCGACCGCCAGCCGGAGACGATCAGTTCGATCGAGCTCATGCACAGACTGATCCAGGCCAGCCCGCACCCGGTCACCCTGGTTGGGCTGGCGCCGCAGACCAACCTTGCACTGCTGTTGCGGCAGTACCCCGACGTCGTGAACAACATCGAGCGCATCGTGTTCATGGGCGGATCCACCACGGTCGGCAACGCCACCGCCGTCGCCGAATTCAACGTCTGGCACGACCCGGAAGCCGCGGCCATCGTGCTCGACTCCGGCGTGCCCACGTTCATGTACGGTCTCGACGTGTTCAACCAGGTGTCGATCCCGGAGTATGTCGCCGGTGCCCTCGTGCAGAGCGACTCCAACCTCGCCCAGGTCGTCGGTCGACTACTCGGCAACCGGATCGCGCTCGGGTCGGGCCGCAACGCCGAATACACGGGCCTCATTGGTGACGCCGGAGCCCTCTGTGCCCTCGTCGATCCCTGCGCCCTCACCATCGAGATGTTGCCGCTGCGGGTGCAGCTCGCCGGCTACGGGCGCGGACAGACGCTGGTCGACAAGCGCATCCACCCGGGAGAAGACATCGTGCACGGGCTGGCGACCGCGTGGGAGGCCGCCGAGGTAGCCCTCGACGTCGACGTCGACCGCTACGTACGCCTGTTCCTCAACACGCTCGGCCTCGGATCGGCGCTGGAGCAGTAACCAAGCGGATGCCGCGCGCGGCATCCGCTCAGCGGGTCAGTACAGCTGACCCACGGAGGCCAGGGCCGCGCGCAGCAGGGTGCCGCGACCGCCTTCCATCTCGGCGGAGACCCCCGGCGAGGCGGCCTCGGCCGGCGTCATCCAGGTGATTTCGAGCGCGTCCTGGCGGGGGTCGCAGGTGCCGGTTACGGGAACGACGTAGGCCAGCGAGACGGCGTGCTGGCGGTCATCCGTGTAGGCGGTGATGCCCGGCATCGGAAAGTATTCGGCGACCGTGAACGGCACAGGGCTGGCCGGCAGCTGCGGAAAGGCCATCGGACCGAGGTCTTTTTCGAGGTGGCGGAACAGCGCGTCGCGTAGGGTCTCGCCGTAGAGCACGCGGCCGGAGACCAGGGTGCGCGTCATCTCGCCGGTAGGACGAGCGCGTAATAAAACGCCGACCTCGACGACCTGACCGAGGCCATCGACCCGCACGGGCACGGCCTCGATGTAGAGAATTGGGAGCCGGCGGCGAATCTCGGCGAGTTCGACGTCTTTCAGCCAGCCCGGATTCGTATTCGGGGCTCCCGCGGGGGGCTTCGGCGTCCAGTCCGGGTCTGGGTCAGGGGTTCGCACGCTCATAGTGCCATTCTGTCCTACGCCGGCCTCGGCCGTGCACTCGAGCCGTTACGCGATGTGGAGAACCGGCGCGGCAATGGAAGTATGGGAGGACACGGCGCCGCGAACCCGGGAGGACCCATGACCACCAGCACCCCCATCGACAACTCGGCCGTACTCTGGTCGGCGACCAGCGCCGACCAGGCTGACCGCCCGTTGTTGATCATCATGCACGGCTACGGCTCGCACGAGGGCGACCTGTTCTCGCTGGCCCCGCACCTGCCGCTCGAACCGGTGATTGCCGCCCTGCGCGCGCCGCTGCCAGCGCCGCTCCCGGTCACCGACGGCTGGGCCTGGTTTCCGATCAGCGAACCGGGCAGCCCAGACCCGACCACCGTCACCGCCGCGGTCAACGCCGTGCTCGACTGGCTCGACGCCCTGCCGCAACAACCGCCATCGATCGGCCTGCTCGGATTCTCGCAGGGCGGAGCGATGGCGCTCGAACTATTGCGTGCCGCGCCCGACCGGTTCAGTTTCGCGGTGAACCTCTCTGGATTCATCGCGACCGGCCCGCAAATCAGCGACGCCGAGCTGGCCGAACAGCCGCTTCCGGTGTTCTGGGGGCGCGGTACCGCCGACGGCGTGATTCCGCCCAGCGCGATCGAACGCACCCAGGCCTGGTTGCCCGACCACAGCACCCTCACCGAGCGCATCTACGAGGGACTTCCCCACTCGATCTCGCAGGCCGAACTCGGCGACGTGGTGAATTTTCTGCGCACCCAGTACGCCTCAGTCGCGGCCGAGCCGACCGCCTAAACACACGAAAAGCGGATGCCGGTCACCGGCATCCGCTTTCAGCGGGTCAGGAGCGGTCGCGCTTGGCCTGCTCCTGCGAAGCCTGACGCTCGACGTGCGCCTTCTTAGCGGCGCGCTGGGCGTCGCGGTCTTTCACGGCGATCTGGTCGGCGCGCACGCCGGCCTGGGTGGAACGTTCCAACACGAGCCAGGCCGGCGGCTGCTGCAGCAGGGCGGCGATCTCAGCGGTGGTCAGCGGGTCGATGATGTCACTGCGGGCCAAGCCGGAGATCGAGACGCCGAGCTTGGCGGCGACGACCTGGCGTGGGTGCGGGCCGTTGGCGCGCAGCAGGGTGAGCCATTCCGGCGGGTTAGCCATGAGGTCGGCCAGCTCGGTGCGGCTGACGAATTCGGTCTGGAACTCGGCCGGTGCCGCGCCCGGCAGAATCCCGAGTTTCTGGGCCGCCGTGGCGGGCTTCATTGTCTGGGGCTTCTTCTCGGAACTCATTGTTCAAGCGTATAGCCTGAGAGGGCCCTCGTTTGGGCAAATCGACCTCTGCTGCCCTCAACTACTACGAGAAAGGATGCCGGTGAGCTTTTCCATCGCCTTCGTCGCCGGTGTCACCCCCACCAAATGGACCCGCATCTGGAATGACCGCCGCCCCGACGTTCCCCTCTCCGCGTTTCGCACGGAGCCCGCGGAGCAGATCGCGGTGCTGCACGACGGCCGGGCCGACGTCAGTCTGGTACGCCTTCCGATCGACGACACCAACCTCAGCGTCATCAACCTGTACAACGAGATTCCGGTCGTTGTCGCGTCGAAGGACCACGAAACCCTGCAGGCCGAGACCGTGCTCCTGGCCGACCTGGCGGGTGAACACCTGCTTCAGAACCCGGACGACGTGCCTGAATGGCGCGATATCGCCGACGAGATTCGGGACGGCACCCGCCGCGCCCTGCCGCCCATGCGTGATCTCGACGAGACGATGGAGCAGGTTGCCGCCGGCGTCGGCATCATCATCGTTCCGCACTCGATCGCCCGACTGTACGGTCGCAAAGACGTGGTCTCCCGCCCGGTGACGGGGGTCGCCGACACCCAGATCGCCCTGGCCTGGATCACCCGCGAGACCAGCGACGACATCGAAGAGTTCATCGGCATCGTGCGCGGGCGCTCCAGGCAGAGCTCGCGAACGGATGCCGGTGCCGCCGCCGCGGCATCCGCTGACACCGAAGAGGCACCGGTGCATAGCGATGGCCGCCCGGGAAAACCGCCGCGCAAACCCAAGAAGACCGACAAAGCCAAGGCCGCGGCCAAAGCCATCCGAGTTGCGGCAGCCAAGGCCAAGCCGGCCGTGCGCAAAAGAACCGAGAGCTCACCCGGCCGCACCCGCCCGACCAAGAATCCCAACAAGGGCAAGGGCCGCGGGCACTAGAAGAACTAGGGGTTTTTCAGCACCGACAGAATGTTGCCGGACGGGTCGGTGAACCATGCGATGTCCGGCCCTTGTCCGCCGCCGGCGGCAATTCCCTTGTCATTCTGCTCAAAGCCGTCGTAGCGCAGAAAATCTACGCCGCGTTCGGTGAGTTCGTCGACCGTGGCATCAAGATCGGTCACCGCGAAATTCAGGATCGTATAGGTCGCCGGCACGAAGTCCGGCTTGGGGTAGACGATGACGGTGGCTCCGCCTGGCAGAGCTATACGCAGCATGCCCATCTCCCCGACGGAGACTTCGAGGCCGAGGGTTTCGGCATAGAAGGTGTGCGCGGCGTCGAGGTCGGAGACCGCGAAACCACTGAATCCGGCGACGATACCGACGGCGTGTTCGGTCATGAGGTGACTCCTTTGTCGATGAAAGGTCAGTCAGCGGGAGCTGATCGACGCGAACTTGCGAATGCATAGTGGCACGAACACGAGCAACATCACGGTGATGCCGATAAGAACGGTGAGAATCGGGTTCTGCATGGTCCAGATATCAGGCACCGGCGCGGTTCCGAGGTTGCCGAAGAGCTGGCGCACCGCCTGCACGAGTGAGGACACCGGGTTCCACTCGGCGAAGAGGCGCAGAGGGGTGGGCAGGGTTTCGCTCGGTACGAACGCGTTCGAGACGAAGGTCAGCGGAAACAGAATGAGAAACGACGCATTGTTGATGACTTCGGGGCTCTTCACGCTCATGCCGAGCAGCGCCATCACCCAGCTGAAGGCGTAGCCGAACAGAAGCAGCAGGCCCACTCCGGCCAGAACCTCCAGCGGCGAGGTGTTCACCCGCCAGCCGACGGCCAGTCCGGTTGCCATCATGATCACCATGGAGATGGTGTTGAGCACGAGGTCGCCGTTGGTTCGACCGATCAGCACAGCGGATGCGTTCATCGGCAGGCTCCGAAACCGGTCGATGATGCCCTCTTTCAGGTCGAGCGCCATGGCAGCTCCCGAGAACGTGGCACCGAACACGACGGTCTGGGCAAAGATGCCCGCCATCAGGAATTGCGTATAGTCGCTGCCCGCCACGGCGATGGCGCCGCCATAGACCTGACTGAACAGCAGCACGAACATGATCGGTTGGATCACGGCGAATACCAGCATGTCGGGCGACCGCTTGATCTTGATCAGGTTGCGCTTGGTGACGGTCCAGCCGTCGGAGTACCAGAGCGACAGCGGATTCCACGTCGGTAGCGGCGGCAGGGTGGCCACGCGGGATTCACCCGGGGCGAGGCCGGTCGCCATCGGCGACTCTACCGGAACCGAAGCGTGCCTGGCGCTCATTTCACTTCCGCCAGGTCTGCCGTGTCGGCGTTCGCCCCGCGCGACTGGTCCCGTTTGGCCTGCGCCCGTTTCGAGAGTTTCGGCCCGTCCGAGTCGTCATCGCTCGCTGTGAGATCGGCTTTGTGCCCGGTGAGCTTGAGGAAAACGTCGTCGAGCGTGGGACGGCGCATTCCGGCATCGTGCAGGGTGATCTCAGCGGCACGCAAATCGGCGAGCATACTCTGCAGGGCGGTAGGCCCATCGGTGACGGCAACGTCGACCCCTCGACCGTCGGCGGAGACCGTAGGATCACCCGAGCCGTACCGGGCCAGGATGTCCTGCGCAGCGGCGCTGTCGGCGGCGTCGACCAGGGCAACCACCACACGGTGTCCACCGATCTGGGCCTTGAGCTGATCAGAAGTGCCCTCGGCGATCACTCGGCCGTCGTCGATGACGACGATGTCATCGGCGAGCTGGTCGGCCTCTTCGAGGTATTGCGTGGTCAGCAGCACCGTCGTTCCGTCGGCGACGAGACGCTTGATGACATCCCACAGGGCGATTCGGCTGCGCGGGTCGAGCCCGGTGGTCGGTTCATCGAGAAAGAGCACTTTGGGATTGATGACAAGCGCTCCGGCGAGGTCAATGCGACGACGCATGCCTCCGGAGAACCCCTTGACCGGCCGGTTACCGGCGGCAGTGAGCTCGAACAGGTCGATGAGCTCCTGCGCCCGTTTGCGGGCAGCCGCGCCGCCCAGGTGGTACAGCCGACCGACCATCTCCAGGTTCTCGAATCCGGTGAGGTTCTCGTCGACGGCGGCATACTGGCCGGAGACCCCGATGATGCGGCGCACCGATTTGGGGTGGCGCACGACGTCGATTCCGTCGATGACGGCGGTGCCGGCATCCGGTCGAATCAGTGTCGTGAGCATCTTCACGACGGTGGTTTTTCCGGCACCGTTGGGACCGAGGAGGGCCTTGACCGTGCCACGCGGCACCTGCAGGTCGAGCCCGGCGAGCGCGTGCACCGGACCACTCTTGGATTGGTAGGTCTTGGTCAGGCCCTGGGCCTCAATGATCACGTGGAATCCTTGCCGTATCGGGGGTGCAATCAGGTTCGATGCCATGCTAGTAATCCCCTCCGACATCGACAACCGCCCGCCCAATCTTGGTCGGGGCCCAGGCCCCGTCCCCGGGCGAATCTCGAACCCACTTCCCCATAAGAGGTTCGGCGATGCATTGTTTTGCGGCCGCGCCACCCGCTGTTCCTGTGAAGATCTCAGGAAGGAGGCCTCTTTCTGGCAGCGACCACGGAGTGTCCTATGCACTGCCGATGAATCGCCCGGGCAGGCCACACGCCTGTCAGTGTTCATGCGGGGAGACACCCCATGGAGAGGTATTTATGACTACGACCGCCACGCGATCCACTGACGAACGGATGCGGCTCGCTGCAGCTCATCCCGACAGCACGACCGCGCGTCTGATCGACCAGCGCCTGCTCACGCGCCGGATCACCGTTGCGCTGTCGCTCGCCGTCATCGGGGCGATTCACATTCTCGACCTTCCGAGCAAATTCGCCGAAACTCCCTACCTCGCCTTCGCGTACATCGGAATCATCATTGCCGCAGCCGTGTTGATCGAACGGGTTCTCATCGTGGGATCGAGAATCGACTTCCTCGCCGCCGCTGCGCTGTCCGCGGCCGTCATCGTCGGCTTTGTCATCAATCGCACGGTCGGCATGCCGATGGCGACGGGCGACATTGGAAACTGGCTGGAACCGCTTGGCCTGTTGTCACTCGCCGTCGAGTTCTTCGCCATCTGGCAGTCGCTCGTGGCCGCGCTGGTCTACCACCGCAAGGCGCGCTGACCATTCGGGCTCACCGTTACGGTGACGCGGTTCCAGCCTGAAAACTGGGCCCGCGTTCGTGAGGTGGGCCCGGGCACGCCCGGCTACAGCCGGGCTAGGCGCTCGATGTCCTCGAGGAACTCGGCGGCAACATCGTCGGACACGGTGCGGCGGGTTTCGGAGATCGCCAGGGCATAGTCGTCGGTGCTCGGGCCGTTGATGACGGGCCCGTCGCCGGAACGATAGAGCGCGTTCTCGAGCGCGTGCTGCGAAGCCCTATGGGCGGCGTACTCGACGTCGGCGGGCGAGAACCCGTCGCTTTTCTCGACCAGAACGGCGAGGTCGACCTCGCCGGACACGCTTTGAGGAATGTACCGCTCCCAGATGGCCTGGCGAGCGGCGACATCCGGCAGGCCGATCGGCACGACATAGTCGAAGCGGCCATGCCGGAGGAAGGCGGAGTCGAGCGCGCGAATGAAGTTGGTCGCACAGACCAACAGGCGACCGGGCTGTTCGCGGAAGGCCGGAATGATCTTGAGCAGCTCGTTGGTGACGCCCTGCATGGCCGACGGCGGTTCGCCGGAGCGCTGGGCGGCGATCTCTTCGACCTCGTCGATGAACACGACCGCGTGTTCGAGCTCGGAGATCTTCAGAAACGTTTCGCGCAGTGCTCCCGCGAGCCCCTGCGGGTCGGCAGCGAGTCGCGACGGGAAGACTTCGATGAACGACCACTCCAGGCGGGAGGCGATCGCCTTGGCGAAGGTGGTCTTTCCGGTGCCGGGAGGGCCGAACAACACGACGGCTTTGGGCGGTGAGACCCCGTATTGCTCGGCGAGTTCGGGCTTGGCCAGCGGCATGACCAACCGGCGCTCGAGCAGTTCCTTCTCGTGCGCCATGCCGCCGACCTTCTGCCAGAGGTCCCGCGGCAACACCCGGCCGCCAAGCTCGGCGAGCAGCTTGAGCTCCTCGCGCTGCACCGGAATGTGCCGTTCGAAGTAGCGCAGGTTCTTCTTCACTTCGAATCCGCGGTTGAGAAAGGCATCCACCTTGGTCTCGGATTCGGGCATGAGCGCCGAGAGTTTGGTCATGCCGTGCGGGGCCATCCGGGCTTCCAGCGCGGCGAGCATGGCCGTGCCGATGCCCTGGCTCTGCCATTTCTCGGCGGTGGCAAGAAAAACGATCCAGCCCTGGGCATGGGCGGCCCGGCCGACGGCGGCACCGACGACCTCATCGCCGTGCACCGCCACGACGGCGTGGTCCTTCTCGCAGGAGGCGAGTACCTCGGAGAGACCGTAGACCGGCTCCGTGTCGGAGGCCTTGAGTTCTTCCCACAGGCGCAGAATGCCGTCCAGGTCGTCGGAGTGAAAATCGCGCAATCGCCAGCCAGTCATCGTGAACCTCGCATTGTTGGTTGTGCTGCCAATCTATTGCACCCACTCAGGCTCGAAACGCGGCAGCGAGAATGCCGGGCAGCCTGCGCACCGACGGGCGCGCGGCGAATTCGGTCAGCAGGCGGGCGGTCAAAGTGCCACTGCGAGCCGACACGAACCACGGCGGCTTCGGCAGCAGAGCCCACTCACCATGCACCACCGAGCGTGGAAACGGCCGAAACGGCCCACGCACGACGGTGCGCTCCAGCGGCCGGGCAGCACGATTATCGGCGAGACTCCGCCGAGCTCACTGCTGATCGGTTTACCCAGGCTGGGAGTTCTTGAGCCGCCGAACACAATCGCATCGTGTGTGGCCGCGCTGCCGGTGATGTGCACATGGCTGATGCCGGGGTGACGGGCGAGGTAGGCGCCCACGTCGGCGCCGCCGGTGACGATGCGCAGCAGTCCCGCGTCGATGAGCGGGGCAAGCGCCGCGCGATAGACGGGCAGCAGACCGTCGAAGGTGGGATTGAGTTTGAGAATCGAGACCCGATTGCGCGCGATCAGCTCGTAGAGCACGTCGAGGGGTGCGATCGAGGAGATATTGCCGGCGCCGAGCACGAGGCCGACGCCATTGCGCGCTGTCGGTGTGAGCTGGCCCAGCCCGGCCTGGGCACGGGCCTGCGCCGCCGAGACGCCCGGTCGAAGCCACGCCCTGGCCGTGAAGCCGTGCAGCAACAGGCCGTCCCACGCGTTGTGCGGAAGCACGGCAACGGTGACCCGGCCGTCGGGCGCCCGCCCGAACGTGCGGCTGGCGAGGGGGCTCCGCCCGGTGGCGAGCGTGCGGAGCGTGCGGCCCAGCGCAGTCTGGGAGGTGAGCACGCCGTAGGGTCCGGTCAGCCATTCCTCGCCGATGAGCGGCGACGAGGGCTCGAGGCCCTTGGCCCGGGCGGCCGCAGCCACCCAGGGCTCGGCCTCCGCCGCAACGGATGCCCCGGTGTGCTCCAGCAGTTCGTCGCGCGCCTCGAGGGTGGTCACCGCCCACCGCTGGCTTCCGTCGGTCAGCTCGGTAATGGCAAGGTCGAGCGCAGCCTGATCTGCCGTCATTGGCCTCCCGTGATTGCGGCCCAGCCTAGTGGGCAAACTGCCGAGGGAGGCTCCGTACGGCGGGGCTAGTGCAGGGCGACCGGGCAGTGCAGCTGCGTGCGCTCACCGGTGCGGTCGATGTCGTGCTGGTCCATCGGCTGGGCGCAGACCGGGCAGCCGCGCACGAGCGCGGGCGCTGCCGGCAGCAGATCGGACCCGCTCGGACCGACCGGCGGCGGCCCGAGAATGGGAAACAGCCGACCGTTGAGCCAAGCCGTGAGTCCGCCAGGTCCCTTGATGCGCGGGTGGGAATCCTTACCGTGTGTCATAACTGTTAGTGTACTAACTAAATGCAGGAAGAACAACCAGCCGGAACGGAACGCCCCCATGACATCGTCAACGCTTGAGAACCCCCTCGCTCTCGACAACCAGGTCTGCTTCGCGCTCGCGATCGCCTCGCGCAACGTCATTGCGCTGTATCGTCCCATACTGGAGCCGCTGGGTCTCACACATCCGCAATATCTGGTGATGCTCGCCCTCTGGGACCAGAGCCCGCGCACGCTCAAGGGCCTCGGCCAGACGCTGTGCCTTGAGCCAGCCACCCTCTCCCCGCTGCTCAAACGCCTGGAAGCGTCGGGCTACGTGCGCCGCCAGCGTCGCGTGGCCGACGAACGCACGCTCGATATCACTCTGACCGAGCGTGGTGTCGACCTGCGTTCGGTGGCCGAATCGATTCCGCCGCGGGTCGTCGAGGCGCTCAACATTCCCCTCGACGACCTGGCGACCCTGCGCGACGCGCTGCACCGAGTGATGGCCGCAACCTCCTGACACGTTCGGGCTAATTTCCTGAATAGGCCCTCAGGACGCATGGACGATACGGGCCGGCATCCGCTGATGGATGTCGGCCCGGGTGACGCGGGTCAGACGACGCGGGTCAGGCGATAGCGTCAGCGACGGTCAGCAGCTCGGCGTGGAAGGCCGAGGCGACGTGCGCGTTGGTGATGCGTCCGTTGTGCACGTTGAGGCCCTTGGCCAGGGCAGCGTCTTCGGCGATGGCCTTCTTCCAGCCCTTCTGGGCCAGGGCGACGACGTAGGGCAGGGTCGCGTTGGTCAGCGCGCGGGTCGACGTGGCTGGCACGGCACCGGGCATATTGGCGACGCAGTAGTAGACGCTGTCGTGCACGGCAAAGGTGGGGTTGTCGTGGGTCGTAGCGTGCGAGCCCTCGAAGCAGCCGCCCTGGTCGATCGCGATGTCCACGAGCACGGAGCCCGGCTTCATCGACGCGACCATGGCGTCGGTGACGAGCTTGGGTGCCTGCGCGCCCGGAATGAGCACGGACCCGATCACGAGGTCGGCCTCGCGCACCTGCTCGGCGATCTCATACTGGGTCGACGCGCGCGTCTGGATCTCGCCATTGAAGCGGGCCTCGAGTTGGCGCAGGCGGGCCAGCGACAGGTCGATGATGGTCACGTCGGCGCCCATGCCGAGGGCGTTGGCCGCGGCGTGCTCGCCCGCGACACCGCCGCCGATCACGACGACCTTGGCCTTGGGGGTTCCGGGAACACCGCCGAGCAGGATTCCGCTGCCGCCGTTGGCGCTCAGCAGGTGGTACGCGCCGACCTGCACGGACAGGCGGCCGGCGACCTCGCTCATCGGCGAGAGCAGCGGCAGGCTGCGGTCGGGTAACTGCACGGTCTCGTACGCGATCGCGGTCGTGCCCGACTTGATCAGCGCGTCGGTGCACTCAGCGGATGCCGCGAGGTGCAGATAGGTGAACAGCACCTGGCCCTGACGCATCAGCGGGTATTCGCTAGCAATGGGCTCCTTGACCTTCAGGAGCAGTTCGGCCGCGGCCCACACTTCGGCGGCGGTGTCGACAATGGATGCCCCGGCGAGGCGAAAAGCATCATCGGTGATGCTCGAGCCCAGTCCGGCGCCCTTCTCGATGATGACGTCGTGGCCGCGACGGGTGAGCTCGTTGACGCCGGCCGGGGTGATCGCAACGCGGTTCTCGTTGTTCTTGATCTCAGTGGGAATGCCGACCAACATAAGTGCTCCGTCTCGGTTACTTCTGCCGAACGACTCGGCTTTGATAGAGGTAAGACTGCTATTGATTCGTTCCCGCTAGGTAAAATCCGTAGAATCTGCCAGACTTCAAGAATATTCCACGAAATATGCGGCTAGTTGGAGATGTGCGATGGCAGAAACGAAGAGGATTCGGGTCACCGAGACCCTCGACGAAATCGACCGCATTCTGGTCGCGGCACTGCAGGCCGATTCCCGCACCACCAACAGCCGGCTCGCCAGCGCCGCCGGCATCGCCGAGTCCACCTGTGTGTCCCGGGTGCGTTCCCTGGTCAGCCGCGGAATCGTCACCGGCTTCACGGCCATGGTCGACCCGAAGTCGATCGGTCTCGGCCTGCAGGCGCTCATCAGTGTGAGCATTCGCGCGGGCGCCCGCACCCACATTCCCGCGTTTCGCGATTCGATTCGGGTGATGCCCCGCGTGGTGCAGCTGTTTTTCCTCGGCGGCTCCGAGGACTTTATCATTCACCTGTCGGCACGGGACACCGACGATGTGCGCGATTTCGTGCTGGAGAACCTCTCCGCCAACCCCGCAGTCGCCTCCACCAGAACGAGCATGGTGTTCGAGCACTTCTACAACGGAGTCGCGCCAGAGTAGTTCAGGCGCGCCAGTAGCCGACCTTGCCGAGCAACTGCACCTCGCGATTCGCGCCCTCCGGCACCGCCACCTCGGGCGGAAAAACGCCGAAACCCCGCCACATTTCGATGTCGGGCGCGATCTGCTCCCAGAGGTTTTCGACCAGCACGTCGGGCAGCGAGTAGTCGAGACCGATGTGCTTGGCGATGCTCCAGGCCTGGAAGGCCCGGTAGAGGGCGGTGTGCTGCAGAGCTTCGCCGAGAGAATAGTCGCCGTAGCTCAGGTGTACGACCTTGTCGGGGTCGAGGTCGCCGTTGGCTACTTTCGTCGCCGATTCTTTGAGGCGGTCGTAATTGCCGATCGGATCGTCACCGAGCAGGTCGCCCTTATAGGTGTCGCCGACCTCCTCGATCGTGCGGCCTTCCAGCACCGCGGGCAGCCAGGCTTCGTCCTCGGCGTGCAAGGCGAGCATGTCGCGCAGCGTCGGATTCGACTTGCGTGACCACTCGGCCGGTGCCGGCAGGTCGAGCTGCGCGGGAGTGATCTGGTCTACGACGGAGCGCAGCGCGGCATCCGCTTGAAGGAACATCTCTCTCTGCTTCATCGGGGCAAGCTAGCACGGCTGACCCCGATCGGCTAGACGCTCAACCGATCCGGGCCACGATTACGGCGATCTGCGCGACCGTCGGGTTGCCCACCTGCCGCAGGTGCTCGGCGATGGCGTCGTGTACCCGCCCACTGACATCAGCCGAGGACTCGGCGGCCCCAATGCCGATCTTCGCCGTGACCCGCACGCCATCGGACTGCGCAACCGTGTACACCAGCGGCGCGGCGGGCGCGTGGTGTGCCACCGCATCGAGGGCGGTGGTGAGTACTGTGGCCACGATCGACCGAGCCGGGTACAGCGCGTCGACCCCCGGAACCTGGCGTACCAGCGCGTCAAGCTGGTCGGTGAACGGAATAACCGTGGTCATCAGTGCTCCTTTTCTTGAGCGGATGCATCGGGCAGGGGCTGCAGGTCACTCACCGTGATGTCGATGGCCGTCACGACAAGTTCCGTGTATTTGCCGAGCGCGGCGTACATCGCATGGCGCAGTTGATCGGCGAGCAGCGGAATTTTCTCCCCCGGGAATACGGTCACATCGACCTCGATGACGATCGGCGTGCCGGGTACGTTGACGTCGCCGACCAGCACACACCGGCCTACGAACACGTTCTGCATACGGTCGCCGGACTCTCGCAGAATGCCGCGCACGGCGCCTTCCGTCACGACCAGCCGCGCGGTCGGGACAGGATGGGTCAGCGGAATATCCCGGCCGGCGTGAGCTTCCAGGGTGATGTTGTCGAGAATGGCCGACACCCAGCTGTCGTCCCGCCGCGATTCACGTTCGAGGTCTAGCTTGAGCAGTAGCCGTTGGGCCCGGCGCAAGCGTTCGAGACCACGCAGGGCAATCTCACACTCCGGCGAATCGTCGATACTCGGGTCGGCTGGCGTTCGGTCGCGATCCAAGTAGTCGCTGAGCTGCTCGATGGTCTGGCCGTTGAGCCCGGCCTGTTCCCGCTCGGTATCACCGAGGTCGAATGCGAGGAAGCGCCTGTTTGCCGGCGTCAGTTCGGTCATCGCCATTCCTCCATCTCGCGAAGCAGGGTTTTTCGGGCACGGGCCAGCAATCCGCGCACGGTCGAGAGCGGCAGGCCCAACTCGGCCGCGATATCACCGTAGCTGTACTCGGCGAGTTCCCGCAGAGTCCAGCAGCGGCGCTGGTCTTCGGGGAGGGTGGCCAGCACTCGGGCGAGAGCCTCGGTCTGCGATTCGGTCTCGGCGAGAACGTGCGGGGCGTGCTCGTCGGGCGCCGGGACATCCGCGTCGTCGATGTTGACGTGCTGACGGCGCGCGCGCACCCGATCGATGCTCTTGCGGCTAACGATGCGCATCAGCCAGCTCTTCACCGCGCTGCCGTCCTCGAGCGTGCCGAGCTGCTGCCAGGCCGTGATGAACGCCTCCTGCACCACGTCATCGGTCTCGTCGTTGGAGCCGAGCACCCGCGTCGCGTAGACCCGCATGAGCGGGCCGTACCGCCGTACCAGCACCTCGAAGGCCCGCAGGTCGCCGTCGGCGGCTCGGTCGGCAAGCATCTGATCCGACGCTGATGCGAGCGGCGACGCGACCTGCTCACGCAGAGAGCCGGGCATTGTCCCTCCTCTGAGGCTAAATATTTCTCATCTTCGCGTGACGAATATGTCACAAGTTTCGTCCTACAGGTAATAATCCGCTTTCGGTCTGATCCGACGGCCCGACATGAAGGAGCAACATCATGGACCTCATCGACACCAACGGCAACGCCTCCGCCAGCAAGTCTCCCCGCAGCAGTGCGCCGACCGGCACAGCTCTAGCCGGCGAGCCGCTCACCGGCACGGGAAAGACCGTGATCAATGATGGAGTCGTGGCCAAGGTCGCTGGAATCGCCGCGCGCGAGGTCACCGGCGTGCACGCCCTCGGTGGCGGTGCGGCCCGAGCCCTCGGCGCAATTCGTGAGGCGATGAACAACACCGACGTGAGCCAGGGCATCTCGGTGGAGGTGGGCGAAACGCAAGTCGCCGTAGACGTGACGATCGTCGCCGAGTACCCCGTGCAGCTGCAGCAGGTGGCCAACGACATTCGCTCGAGTGTCATTCGGGCCATTGAAGACCTGGTCGGACTCGAAGTTACCGAGGTCAACGTGACGATCGTCGATATTAACCTGCCCAGCGACGACGCCGCCGACGCTGAGCCGAGCAAAGCCGCACTGCGGTGACTAGCGCAACCCGAACAGGAATGCTGGTCGGTGCGGTTCTCGCGCTAACCTGGGTGATTCTGGGCTTTTGGGTATTTCTGTTCGTGGGCCTGGCGATACTGGTCGGCGCGCTCCTTGGCCGCGTGGTTGACGGCCGTCTCGACGTGAGCTCACTGATCGGAGCCTTTCAGGGAAAGCGCTCATCGTCGTGAGCGTGACGACAGACTCCCCGGGCTGGTTTCTCGGCGAAGGTATCCCCAGTGACACTCCCATGGAACCAGCGAATGCCGCACTGCCGGCGGCCACAAGCCGTGGTCGAACCCGCATCGTGCCGCGGGCGTTGCGGCAGATCGTGTCCATGGTTACTGCGGAGTCGCTCGGCGTGACGCCCAATCAGGTCGGCGTCGAACTCGGCGACGACCATGGGATGCTCGCGCTCACGGTCAGCACCTCAATCCGCGTGGTTTCCCTGCAGCGTGTCACGAGCGAAGCGGCCCTCATCACTCGTACCGGGGGAACCATCCTGGCTCGATCCGCGCAATCGCAGACCGACATTCGACGCCGCGTCGGCGAGCTCACCGGTGCCGACATCGGTCGGGTTACCGTGCGTGTGAACGGGACGGATGTCGCTCGCGAACGGCGCGTGCGATGAGTGCGTCGACATCGGCTACTTACGGGCGCATCCGTCGTCGCGAACTGCACTCGCCGCGGGCTGCCGCAGCCATCTCAGCGGCGATCGTGGTCATCCTGCTGTGCGCCTGGCTAGGCACGGAGATCGTGCTGCGGCTGACAGATCAGCCAGCGCTGCTGACGGCGCCGGCCGATCTGGCCGACGGCGTGGCGTCCGCGTCGAGCGCACCCCTGCCACTGCTCATCGGAACCGCCGTCGGCTGCGCGCTGGTCGGCCTCGTCTTGCTGGTCCTGGCACTCTCGCCCGGACGCAGGGCCCGGCACGTGATGGTTTCCGAGCGGGCGGTGACCATCGTCGATGACGAGGTCATCGCATCCGCTCTCGCGGGGCGCGCCGCTCGCACGGGCGGGATCGATCCGGACAACACCCGTGTGAATATCTCGCGCCGCCTCGCCACGGTGCACCTGGTGCCCGCCTCGGGCCAGGCCGTGCACCGCGACACTGTACTCACGGCGGTGCGCGATCAGCTCGACGGGCTGCAGTTGCGCCCGGCGTTACAGACGCGGGTCGTGGTGGCCGTCGGCGGAAAGGTCGGAGCGTGAACAACACCAATCGAGCGCTCAACCGCAGCCTTCTACTCCTGACCGGCCTGCTGCTGCTCGCCGTGGCCGGCCTGCTCGGTCTGCTCGCGTCCCAGACCGCTGTGCAGGATGCCTGGCGCGCCATTTCCGACGCCACCCGTGCGAACGTCGCCAGCTGGCTCCAGGCCACGCCGCTGGGTACAAGCACGCACAGCTGGCTCTGGATCGTCGCCCTCGCTCTGCTGCTGGCGGTCGTGGGCCTGCTGCTTCGTTTCATACTGCGGCAGGGCGGCGGCCACTCCGGCCGGTTGGTCAGCGAGCAGACAACCGATTGGGGCGCCACCCAGGTCGATTCCGCCGTCGCCGAGCAGTCACTGCAACAAGCGCTCGGTGAGCACCCCGAATTTCTGTCAACGCGCGTCTCCACCTACCAGGTGGTGGGAGAGGCAGTGCTCAAGGTCTCGGTGACCTGTCGCCGCGGCACGTCCCCGACCGACGTCGTGCGCATCGTCGAACAGTCCCTTATCGCCCTCGACGAGCTGCTCGGGCTGCGCATCCCGGCACTGCTGCAGATCAGCGGCGGCTTTCGGGTGCGCACCAGTCGCAGCACCCGCATCCGCTGATCGGCGATCCCCCAACTCGCGTTCGGCGCACCCCGCACCGAACGTTCCCCGGAAACACCACACGAAAGAGAGAACACCATGAGTGCAGCCGACAAGATCAAGAACGCCGCGTAGGACCTCAAGGGCAAGGCCACCGAGGCCGTCGGCAAGGCCACCAACGACGACGCCAAGGTCGCCCAAGGCCGTGCCGACCAGACTGCCGCGAGCGCTAAGAAGGTTGGTGAAGACGTCAAGGACGACTTCAAAGACTAGCCCTATCCGGTGCGGATACGTCTTCACCCGCGAAGGACGCCGCTTCGCACACCGCGAACGTCGCCGCCGATCAGGCCGCGAACGTGGGCGACACCGCCGCGCACGCAGCCAGTGAAGTCGCCGACGTCACGAAGGATGAAGTCGGAAAAGTCGCCGCCGAGACCAAGAAACAGACGAAGGACCTGCTCACGGATGCCCGCAGCCAACTTACGGAGCAGGCCGGCGAACAGCAGGCGAGAGTTGCTGAAGGCCTGCGCTCGATCAGCGACGAACTGACCCAGATGGCCAGCCGGGTCTCCTCGGTGACGACCTCGATCTGGCGGTTCGGGAACGATGACCGACCTGCATAGTCCGTCAGAGCAAAAAGCGGCGGAAACGTCGCTGGGAGATCTGCTGGGAGAAGTCACACGTGATCTCTCTACGCTCATGCGTCAGGAACTCGAACTGGCCAAGGCCGAGCTTCGCCAAACGGCCACCCGGGCCGGTAAAGGTGCCGGAATGCTGGGTGGAGCCGGCTACGCCGCCATCATGGCTGTTCTATTCCTGTCGATCGCACTCTGGTGGGCTCTTGGCTACCTGGTCGGTAACGGCTGGTCCGGGCTTCTCGTGGCCGGCCTCTGGGCGATCATCGGGCTCGTACTGTTCCTGATCGGCCGCAAGGAATTGAAAGCAGTCAAGGGTGCGCCGCGCACCGTTAATTCCCTTAAGAAAATTCCCGACATACTGAAACGAAATGAGGAAAACCGATGACCGACACCGACCGAACCCCCGATCAGATCCGGTCTGATATTGAGCGCACCCGGCGGGAGCTCGGCGGCGATGTCGACGCCCTCGCCGACAAAGTGACACCGTCCAAAATCATTCAGCGCCAGACCGACAAAGTGAAGTCCGCCTTCGGTTCAGTATCGGAACGCGTCATGGGCGCGGCCACGCAGACCGGCGATGCTGTGTCTTCGGCGACCCACACCATCGGTGATCTGCCGCACCAGGCCGCGAACAAGGCCAAGGGAAACCCTATGGCCGTCGAACTCATCGCGTTCGGTATCGGCTGGCTGGCCGCGTCACTGGTTCCGGCCAGCGATGTGAAGGATGAAGCTGCGTCGGCGAAGGAAACGGTTACCGAGACGGCACATGATGACGCCGCGACTGCGAAGCACAAGAGCGACTCCGATCTCTACTGATTGACGATACTGAGTCATCAAACGGAGGCTGCGGCTCGCCCGAGCCGCAGCATCCGTTATAGGAATCGACACTTTCTGGCAGCCAACCCAGCGCCAGATCAGTGAGAACGCAGTACATTTTCAGCGCCGGGATCGCGACCCCCGGCCTCACTCGACCCGAGCAGGAGATTTTCATGGTGGACGAAGGCCAGAGCCAGGACCTCGCCGACGCGCCAGCGCCCGACGACGCCCGCAAGCCCGACTCGCCGACCGACGTCACGAAGACGTCGTGGAAGTACGTCGTCAAACGCACGCTGGGTGAATTCGGCACCGATCAGTGCACCGATATCGCGGCGTCGCTCACCTACTACGCCGTGCTGTCGCTCTTTCCGGCGCTGATCGCCCTGGTTTCGCTGCTCGGGGTTTTCGGGCAGGGCAAGCAGTCGGCCGATACCCTGCTGACGATTCTCGCCTCGGTCGCTCCCGGCGATGCCCTCGATGTCATTCGCGGGCCGATCGAACAGTTCAGCACGTCGCCGTCGGCCGGGTTCGCGCTGGTGGCGGGAATCGCGGTCGCGATCTGGTCGGCATCCGGTTATGTGGGTGCTTTCAGCCGGGCTATGAACCGCATCTACGAGATCGACGAGGGTCGGTCATTCTTGAAGCTCAAGCCCACCCAGCTGCTCGTGACCGTGATCGGGATCGCCCTGCTGCTCGTCGTCGTGCTGATCCTGGCCATTTCGGGACCCATAACGGATGCCGTGGGCGCGGCCCTCGGCCTCGGCCAGACCGTGCAGGTGGTCTGGTCCATTGCCAAGTGGCCGGTGCTCGCGGCGGCCGTCGTGTTGCTGATCGCGGTGCTGTACTACTTCACGCCGAACGTGCGGCAGCCGAAGTTTCGCTGGATGTCGCTCGGCGCGCTCGTGGCCCTGGTGGCTATCGTCGTTGCCTCGCTGGGGTTCGGGTTCTACGTCACGACGTTCTCGAACTACGCCAAGACCTACGGTTCGCTGGCCGGCATCGTGATCTTTCTGCTCTGGCTCTGGCTGACCAACCTCGCCCTGCTGTTCGGGGCTGAATTCGACGCCGAACTCGAACGCGGGCGCCAGCTGCAGGCGGGAATTACCGCCGAACAGAACATTCAGCTGCCGCCGCGCGGCACGAAGAAGAGCCAAAAGGCCGCCCTGAAGGAGATGCAGACCGTCGCCGACGGCCGGCGCATCCGCAAGGCGAACGCCGCCCCGCAAGACTAGGAGAAGGGAGACCCCCGACGCTTCTCCATTCAACTTCACCACGCTCGCAAACTCCGGCGTTCTACGGACGCCTGGCCGTGATGGTGACGCGAGTGGATGCCATGTGCAACTCGACACTGATGGTCGCCTCCGCCCCCTCGAAATCACCGGTCGATACATAGACGAAGCGCAAGGGTACGCAGCCGGGAAGAAGAGTTTCTGTGGGCACGGAGGTCCACGCCCGGTCTCGGGCGTCGGTCGTCGCCAACAAGGTGGCGCCGGTGTAGACCTCGATGGTACCGGTGGGCTCGACAGCGTCCAGAGTGATAGTGAAGCCCATCCGGAGACCCACCCGCGCCTGGCTCGGAAACTGCTCGGTCACCGTCATTGTGGTCGCGCTTCCCTGCAGCGACTCCATGGCGAACGCCGGCGTGCCCAGAGTGGATCCGAGCGCGAGTACGATCAATAGCCCTGTGCGGCGCATCACCGGGGTGACGGCGCGCAGAGACTGGGCGTAGCGCGAGCCCTGGCTGGCGGGGCGGGCGTGGGCATCCGGTTGTCTGATCATGGTCGGCGGACGGTCCGGACCGGACACATTCATGTGGAACCACTTTCAGAAAGAATCCGCCCATGGTCGAATGCGGCTGTGGGCACTATGACGACGGATGCCGGCGCAGAGAAGACGACAATTCAACTCTGTGCGGTTCGCTGATCTGTACACTAACGAGCATGTGTGCCGCATGATATACCCTTGTTATGGTTAGTAGATACCTTTGCCACCACCGCATCACGACGTGTTCAGAGACTGGTTGGATAGGAAAGAGTGTCCGACCGCGGACACTGTCAACGATTCAGGGGGCACGAGTGCGACTGCTCTACGCGCTGCTCCTTTCCGGCATCATCCTGACCGTGGGGCTCTCGGTGGCGCTGCCCGATGCGACACTCGTCGCCGGCGGGTTCACCATCGCTGCCGCGGCGGTGGGGCTAACGCTGGTCAACCGCACCCAGCGCATCATTGCGGGGGTGCTGATCGGTGTGGGGATCGCATCCGTTGTGGTCGGTCTGGTTTTGGGCGGACAGATCGTGGGCCGCGACCTGTTCCTGGTCAACCAGGACCTGATCGGCATGCTCGCCGCTGTGTCGTTTCTGCGACTGGTCACACCGACCTCGCCGATCACCCGCACCCGGCTGCACGGCCGACTCGCCGTCGTGCGCACCGCACTGGCCACGCACGCGCTCGGCGCGATCATCAACATCGGTGCGGTCGGCATTGTCGGCGACCACCTGCGCGGTCGCTCCAGCCTGCGGCTCGCCGATGCGGCGCTGATCTCCCGGGCCTACTCGACCGCTGCGTACTGGTCGCCGTTCTGGGCGGCCGCCGCGGCAGCGACCACGCTCGTTCCCGGCGCGAATTCACTGGTGCTGGTGCTGGTGGGGCTGGGGCTCGCGCTCGTCACCATCGGCCTGAGCGTCTGGGACATCTTCCACCTCTTCGGCCGCGAACTGCCCGCGTACACCGGCTATACGCTCAGCTGGGAGCTCATTCGCGTGCCGCTCGCCCTCGTGGCCCTGGTGGTGCTGGCGCACCAGCTGGTTCCCACGGTTCCGGTGCCGCGGATCGTGCTGCTCGCCGGCCTCGGCGTCACCCTGATCGGCTTGCTGATCATGAACGGGCGTGGCGCCCTGCGCGCGCTGGCGCGCCACGCCCGGCACGACCTGCCGCAGCTGCGCGGTGAGGTCACGCTGTTCGCCTCCGCCGGGGTGCTCGCCGTCGGCCTGCGGATGCTGTTTCCCCTGTTCGACCTGCAGCTGCCGGTGACCGAGTTCACCGTTCCCGTGGCCTGGGCCATGATGCTCGCGATGATTCTGTGCGCGATCGTGGGGGTGCACCCGGTGGTGTCGGTTGCGATCGTCGCGGCGCTCGTGCAGCCCCTGTCGCCCGACCCCACTTTGTTCGTGCTGGCCGCGTGCATCGGCTGGGGAGTGTCGACCGCGGTCGGCCCAGTCACCGGATTGACCATGCTGCTTAGTGCGCGGTACGGTATCGACAGCATCACCCTCACACGGCGCAACCTGGTCTACCTGGCCGCCGTGCTCGTTGCTTCCTGGCCAGCATTGCTGCTCTGCGCCGCACTGGTCTAGCGTTTGGCGCACGACCGCGCCCGATACGGGTGCGCGCTACGACCGTTACCGTAGCGCCCACCAGGATCGGGCGCGGTCAAGCGGATGCGAAAGGCAGGCTAGACGGAGACCTCGACGGGCTCGTCGCTGACGACGTAGTTCTGAATCTCGATGAGCAGCAGGTCGCCGGCTTCCTGGTCGGTCAGGCCCTGGGCCAGAGCAAGTTCGGAGACGAGGATCTGGCGGGCCTTTTCAAGCATCCGCTTTTCGCCGGCGGAGACACCCTTGTCCTGGTCGCGACGCCACAGGTCGCGTACGACCTCGCTCACCCGGTAGACGCTGCCGCTGGCCATCTTCTCCTGGTTGGCCTTGTAGCGGCGTGACCAGTTGCCCGGCTCCTCGGTGAAGGCGTTCTGCAGAATTTCGTAGACGGCGCTTACGCCGGCGGCGTCGATGACGTCGCGCACGCCGACGAGCTCGACGTTGTCGACCGGCAGCTGAATGGTCAGCGCGCTGGTGTGCACGTTGAGGGTCATGAACTGCTTCTCGACGCCCTTGATGGTGCGGGTCGCGAGGGCCGTGATGGTGACCGCTCCGTGGTGCGGGTAGACCAGGGTTTCGCCGATTTCAATCTTCATAGAATGCGCCTTCAGTGTTGTGTGGGTGATGCAACGCGAACGGGCGTTGCGCTTGAGGTTTCGGGTTCGAGCAGCCAGCCGGGCAGCAGGGCCACGAGCTGGTCGACGAGTTCGTCGTCGGAGACGTCGAGGTGACCGCGCATCCAGGCGCCGATCAGGGTGAGCGCTCCGCCGGCGACATAGGTCGTGACCAGTTCGGCGTTGACGGCGTCGTCGAAAACAAGCACCGACTCGAGCATGCGGGTGGCGTAGGCCTCGATGATCTGGTCGTGCGCGCTGCGCGTCAACGGCAGTTCGAGCACGCTCGCGTACAGGGGAAAATTCTCGACCATATGGGCGACGAGTCGGGCATAGCCGAGGCGTGACGCGTTCTCGCCGGTGCGCGGCCGCGGCAGATCGAGCCCGGCCGAGCCGATGTCGGCGAACTGCGCCTGCAGCAGTTCGGCGGCGAGCACGTCGAGGCTGTTGAAGTGCGCATAGAAGGAGCTGCGGCTGATCCCGGCCAGGCGCACGATCTCGGCCACCGAAACGGATGCCGCCGGCTGAGCGATCAGCGTGCGGATCGCCGTGAGAATGAGTTGCCGGGTGCGTTCAGCGCGCGGGTCGTGCTTCGACTCGTCTGGCTGCAGAATTGGCTGCACTGCCGCCTGCGGGGCGGGCGCAGTCAACGAAGTCATTCAAGTATACTAACACTTTTCGGACAAGTGTCCGAGACGGGCAACGTTTTCACGGCTGACTCGCGGAAAACCCCGAGTCAGCCGAGAATTTCAGCGCCCGCGGTACTCGTCGAGCAGCTGCGCGCAGCGGATGAAGCCGAGGTGCGAGTAAGCCTGCGGGTGGTTGCCGAGGTGGGTTTCGGTGGCCGGGTCGAACTCTTCGGAGAGCAGACCGGTGGGGCCGGCCAGGGCGATCAGCTGGTTGAACAGTACTTCGGCCTCGTCGATGCGCCCGGTGAGCACGTAGGCCTCGATCAGCCAGGTCGTGCAGATGTGAAAGCCGCCCTCGAGGCCGGGCAGGCCGTCGTCGTAGCGGTAGCGGAACACCGTCGGCCCAACGCGCAGCTCGCGCTCGACCGCGCTCACTGTGAGCTGAAAACGCTCGTCGGTCACGTCGAGCAGGCCGGACAGGCCGATGTGCAGCACGGCGGCGTCCAGGTCGGGGCTGTCGTAGGCCACTGTGTACGACTGGGCTTCCTCACTCCAGCCTTCGCGCAGCACTTCGTCACGAATCGTGGCGGCGAGTTCCACCCAGCCGACCCCGACGTCCCTGCCGTGCCGCTCGGCGGTGCGGATGGCCCGGTCAACGGTCACCCAGCACATCGTCCTCGTGTAGGTGTGGTGTCGCGGCGAGCGCCGCGCCTCCCAGATGCCATGGTCGGGTTCCTGCCAGCGACTCGTGACGGCGTCGACCATCTCGGTCAGCAGGTGCCACTGAAAGTCCGAGAGCGTTCCCTGCCGGGCGCTCAGCGTGTCGATGAGCTCGGCGACCGGTCCGAACACGTCAATCTGCACCTGATTGTCGGCGGCGTTTCCGATGCGTACCGGGCGCGATCCGGCATAGCCGGGCAGCGATTCGAGACTGGCTTCGGTCGACAGCGATGAGCCGGTGACCGAATAGAGCGGATGCAGCCACTGCGCGCCGGGACTGTCCGCCACGACCCCGGCCAGCCAGCGCAAGAACCCGTCGGCTTCATCGGTCGATCCCAGGTCGACGAGCGCTTTCACGGTCATCGAGCCGTCACGCAGCCAGCAGTAGCGGTAGTCCCAGTTGCGGGTGCCGCCGATTCCTTCGGGCAGCGACGTCGTCGAGGCTGCGAGCACGGCGCCGGTCGGTTCATAGCAGAGGGCCCGCAGCACGAGGGCCGAGCGGCCGACGAGAGAGGGCTTCACGCTCGGCAGAGACAGTGAATTCACCCAGGAACGCGAGTCATTCATGACCGCGCCGCGACGGGCGGCCTCGCCGGCGGCATCCGGTATGTATGCTTCGGTGTCGCCGCAACGCAGGTTGAGCATGATCGCGCCCTGCGAGAGGTCGACGACGGCGGTGGCCGTTTCGTTGCGGCCGTCGCTGGTGACGGTGAAGTCGACGCCGGCGGCCGTCAGCACGATCGGGTCGGGGGTTCCGGTGATGGTCACCACACCGTCGGCGGCGTGCATGTTGAAGTAGGCGACGGCGTAGTCGGGGCGCGGTGCGAAGACGATGCGGGCGAGCCCGGTGCCGGTGAGCTTGCGCACGAGGTTGGTGATGCCAAGCGGTGACGGCTCGATGTAGTCGGTGACGGTGACGTCGGCCCAGCGGGTTTCGACGACCATGGTGTTGTCGACGTAGCGCTGGCCGAGCACGCGGCTCTTCTTGACCGGCTCGATCGAGAAGTGTCCGGCCTCTTCGCTGCCGAGGATGCTCGCGAACAGCGAGCCGGAATCGGGCAGCGGATGCGTCATCCAGCAGATGCGCGCTTCCGGCGTCACGAGGGCGGTCGAGGTGCCGTCGCCGAGCATGGAGTGGCGTTCGATGGCCACGACGTGCTGGCCGAACAGCCAGTCCTTGCGTAGCTCGAACAGCAGGGCCAGAATCTGGGCGAGCTTTTCGGGGCCGCTGATGCGGTGCGCGGCAACGGATTCGTCGTCACCGATGCGAATGCCGAGGTCGGGGCCGTGCAGGGTATTCATGGCCATTTCGTCGCTCGCCGCGTCGCCGGCGAAGAAGGCCGCGCTGACGCCGAGACGGATGCGCAGCCGGTCGAGGGCGACGCCGGAATCCTGCGACTCATCGGAGGGCTCGGGGGCGTCGAAGAATTCCGAGTCAAACTCGGCGCCGTTCGATCCCACCAGGTGCACCTCGCGGGGCAGCCGGGAATCGGCGGCGAGGTCGCGCAGCGGGCGGCCGGACATGACGGCGGTGTGGGTGTTGGGCAGGGCCGCGAGGGCGCGCAAAGCCGTCGCGGATTCTTCCAGCAGCACAGACGGCACATTCGACGCAACGTGGTGCGAGAGGGTGCCACCGTAGTTGCAGGCCACGAGGAGAGAGGGGGTGCGCGCGAGCTGTTGCAGATCCTGCAGTATCTCAGCCGACAGCCCCGTCAACGTGCGTGGAAGGTTCTTGGAAAGATTCAATCGTTGGGGCATTAGAGGTTCCTTGCAGAAGGGCGTCGGCCGTCAAACCAGTTGCTAGACCTAGGCGACGTTACCATTTGCCACAAGCTGCTCGGCGGCTGACGCACCGTCCGGCGGGCTGTTGTCAGAATCGGGCGGCCCCGCGACCCACTAGCCTGAAGATACGACCGTACTTTTGGTTGGTAACTTTTCGTCGGGTGGGTGACATGGCAACGAGGTGGGCGCGGTTCGCTCGCGGCTGGCTGACCGCCGTTGTGGCCGTGCTCGTCGCCGCCCTCTCGCACGTGGCCGCTGGCGGCCAGGCGCCCGCGCCGGTCAGCGTCTCGATCGCTCTCGCCTTTGCGGGCATGGTCAGCGTCGCTCTGGCGGGCAAGAAACTCTCCCTGCTGAAGCTCAGTGTGTCTGTGGGGTTCAGCCAGGTGCTGTTCCACCTATTGTTCGGGCTCGGCGGAACGGCCGGCTCCATGACGATGGCCGGGCACCACGGGTCGGCGACCGTGATCGTGGGGGCAGCATCCGCTTCGCTGACCTCGCCTGCGATGGGGTGGATGTGGATTGCCCACGCCCTGGCAGCGATCGTGACGATCGTGGCACTGCGCCGCGGCGAGCGCACTTTCTGGGCGCTGGTCGAGCTGGCGCGCACCGCGCTCGTGACCGTGGTCATTGCGCTCGGGCTGGTACTCGTTCCGCTTCGCGTGGCTCGACTGCGCGCCGCGCTGCACCGCGTGATCGAACCAGTCGACCTGGCCGTGTTGCTGTCGCCGATGCGACACCGCGGGCCGCCGCGCGCGCTCGCCGGCTTCTAAGCCCTCGCGCCGCGCCTCGCTCGCGGCACTCGTTTGAGAAGCCGGCACTGGTTTGAACCAGTGCCCCGAGCCCAAACACGTGCCATGACGCACCCATCCTTCTCGCGAACTCCTCGGAGGTACCGCATGCTCTCTTTCCCTGCCCGAAACCGGCTCCTCGCCGGTCTCGGTGTCCTCGCGCTCGCCGCAGCGTTCACGATCGGCGGCGTCGCACCGGCCGCGAGCGCGCACGATTCGGTGGCGTCCACCGTGCCGTCCGACACCGAACACGTCGACCTGGCACCCGCCACCGTGTCGATGCGGTTCACCGACAACATCATGCAGCTCGGCGCGATCATGCTCGTCGTTGATTCAGCGGGCACCGACTGGAGCGCCGGCGAACCCGCCCTCGACGGGCCGACGGCCACCCTGGCCGTTGACCCCGCCCTGCCCGACGGCGCCTACCAGGTGCGCTGGCGGGTGGTCTCGGCCGACGGGCATCCCATCTCCGGCACCTTCGACTTCAGTGTCGGCGACGCCAGCGCGGTGGCCACACCGACAACGGACGCCGCCGCTCCCGTTATCACCACCCCGACCGATTCGACCGTGGTCACCACCAACACGGCCGCCAGCACCGGCGGCGGGCTCCCGATCGGCGTCACCGCGCTCATCGGTGCCCTCGTCGGCCTCGGCCTCTTTCTCGGGGTTGTGGCGCTGACGCGCCGTGCAGCATCCGCTCGTCAACGCACAAATCCCCCCACTACAGAAACGACACACTCATGACCTCCACCACACCCCGCCTTCTCATCGTTGCCGCCCTGGGCCTGCTCGCCCTGACCGGTTGCGCCGCCACCACCGACACCGCATCCCCCGACACCGCGGCGACCAGCACGGCGACCGCAGCCGCGAGCCTCACCATCACCGACCCCTGGGTCAAGAGCGCCGAGACCGGAATGAGCGCCGCGTTCGGCACACTCGCGAATGCCGGCGACACCGACATCAACGTGGTCTCGGCCGAATCAACGGCCGCGACCATGATCGAGCTGCACGAGACCGTCGCCGACGACTCCGGCGCCATGGTGATGCAGCAGAAAGAGGGCGGGTTCGTCGTTCCGGCGAACGGCACCTACGAGCTCGCGCCCGGCGCCAACCACCTCATGCTCATGGGCCTCACCGAGCTGATCGTTGCGGGCGCCGAGAACACCTTCACCCTCACCCTGTCCGACGGGTCGACGGTAGAGTTCACCGCCCCGGCCAAGGACTACTCGGGCGCAAACGAGAGCTACGACAAATAATGTTGGTCGATCAGCCTGGTCGTCGCCTCAGCCGGCGTCACCTCCTTTTGGGAGGTGCCGCGGCCGGCATCGGCGCGGTCGGCGCGGTCGGCATCGAACTGGCGACGAATGCGCGCCCGCAGGTCGTGGCTCAGCCGCTCAACGGCACGCAGACCGTGCCGTTCTACGGCGTGCACCAGGCCGGAATCGACACCGTGCCGCAGAGCAACGCCACCATCATCGCGCTCGACTTGGCCCCGACGACCGATGCTGCGGCCCTGCGGCGACTCATGAAGGTTCTCACGAGCGACGCGGCCCGGCTCAGCCAGGGTGAGGCGGCGTTGGCTGACTCCGAGCCGGAGCTGGCCGTCGCGCCGGCCCGGCTCACCGTGACGTTCGGCTTCGGCCCTGGCCTCGTCGCCCTGGCCGGCGGCACCGCGCCGACCTGGCTGCGCCCCCTGCCGGCCTTCGGCGTCGACCGGCTCGACCCGGCCTGGGGCGATGGCGATCTGCTGCTGCAGATTGCCGCCGACGACGCCCTCACCGTGGCGCACGCCACCCGCATGCTGCTGAAAGACAGTCGCTCGTTCGGCACCGTGCGCTGGGTGCAGACCGGCTTTCGACGAGCACCGGGGTCGGTGAAGACCGGCACGACCATGCGCAACCTGTTCGGCCAGGTCGACGGCACCGTCAATTTCGTGCCGGGCACGCCCGACTTCGAACGGCTGGTTTGGGGCGCCGCCAGCAACCCCGGCTGGATGCTCGGCGGCACCGGCTTCGTGCTGCGGCGCATCGCGATGGGTCTCGACAAGTGGGACAAGCTCGATCGGTCCGGGCGGGAGGCATCCGTTGGTCGCACTCTCAGCAACGGCGCGCCGCTGACCGGCACCAACGAAACGGATGCCCCGGATTTTGCCGCGAAGACCGCCATCGGTTTTCCGGTGATCCCGGAGTTCTCGCACCTGCGGCGGGCCCGCAGCGAAAACCCCGACGAACGCATCCTGCGCCGGGGCTACAACTACGACGACGCGCCTACGGGCGGCAGCGTGTCGAACTCCGGCCTGCTCTTCGTCTCTTTTCAAGCGGATATCGACGCCCAGTTCGTGCCTATTCAGCGCCGCATCGACGCCCTCGACCTGCTCAACGTGTGGATCACACCGATCGGCTCGGCCGTCTTCGCGATCCCGCCGGGCTGCGCCACTGGCGGGTACATAGGCGACACCCTGTTCTGACCTTGCGGTTGAACCGGCTCGTGGCACGTGTTTAGGAGGTTTGCCCTGGTTTGAACAGGGGCCACCGTCTCAAACACGTGCCACGAGAGCGGATGCCGCGGCGCTGGCCACCGGCATCGGCCGCGTGGGCAGTTAGACGGTTTCGCCCATCGGGAGGTTGCCCTTGCGGGCGTCCAGCTTGCCGAAGTGGGTCTCGAGCAAGCTCTTCATCTTGTGCAGGGCGCCGGTGAGGGCTTCCTCCACGGCGTTGGCGTTCTCGGTGACGACGACCGGGGTTCCACCGGCCGGGCGAGCTTCGAGGGTGCACTTGATGTCGTCGGTGCTGCTGCGGCCGGCGCTGCCATCGGAGAGGTGAACCTCAACCCGGGTGAGGCGTTCGCCGTAGCGCGCGAGGGACTCTTCGACGATGGATTCCAGCGCTCCGGCAACCCGCTCGGTGCCGTCGACGTTGCTGTCGGTGTTCACGATGACCTGCATAATCACTCCTCTTAATTGCTGACAACTTCAGGCTACCGCTTGCGGATACGTGCCCATTGCGAGCCCGTTCGGCACCCACGGCATCCGCTCCCGGCGAATTGCGACCCCCCGGCCGGCCTGCGAGACTGGAAGTGATTTTGTTCCCAGTGTGAGGTTTAAACCAGTGAAGATTCTCGTCGGTTTCGCGCCGCAGTCCCTGCGCTGACCCCGTCGAACAGCCTTTCCCGGCTCCGGTGTCAGTTGCCCACGACACCCTTGGAGAATCCTTGGTAAGCACATCAGCCTCACCGTCGTCAGACCGCGCAGTTCCTGCTCGATACAGCGGACGCCCGGGTACGGAGCGACGAGCACATCTACGTTGATCTTCCTGACCCCGATGTGCCGAACAGCCGCCGGATCGCGGAGCCTGATTCCATGCAGATCAGATCCGACGCGAGCAGCCGGGTCGTCGCCATCGACATCGCCCGGGGCCTGGCGATCATCGGGATGTTTATCGCCCACGCCGCCCCGCGCGTTACCGCTGAATCGTGCGCTGCGTGGCATCCTTTGGCCGATCGGCGCCACCGGCGCAATGGCACTCACCGTTGACACGGTGCAGATTCTGGCTCTGGGCGCCGTCGCCAATGGCAGCGACATTGACTATCCGGGCTGGCCGCTGCTGCTCTGGATGCTGCTGCTCACGTTCATCGGTGCCGGTCTCTGGCGGTATTTTCTGGGCAAGGGGCCACTCGAACGCGTGCTCGCCGCACTCACTCAGGCTCCACGACCGGGCCGGCTCAGCTGATGCCACCAATACGCTCGAGCGCCGCGCGCATGATCTGTGCCTCCGGTGTCGGCGCCACGTGGTGGTTCGTGTAGATCCCCACCAGCCACTGCAGCACTTCGCTTTCACTCATGGCGACGGCATTCCAGTCCACGCCTGGCTCAGCCCCCGTGCGCGGTTCGCCGGTGAGCGGGTCGAGCCAGGCGCGAGCGATCGGAACGTCGGGGTCGTCGTTGTTCACATTCCAGAGCAGGGCGATCGGATGGTTGTCACCGTCGATGTGCTCGTGGTCGACGCGCCCGGAGCCGAGCCAGGGCAAGGTCAGCAGCTCGCCGATGATGCCAACCTCGATCAGCTCGAGCTGGGTCGGTTCGGTCTCGGGAACGTAGAGGGTGAACCCCTGCTCAAACCACTCGGCGGCCTCGTAGATCGAATCGAGCAACTCGTCGAGAGCATCGACCTCCTGCACCAGAATGAGCGCCCATTCCAGCAGAATCTGGGTCTGGTCGGCCGGCCACGGACTCTCCATCGGGTCGATCGTGCCGTGAAAGTGAAAGCTCGGGCCGGCTTCGTCGAGCAGCACGTGCAGTTGGCCGCTGTCGTAGTCGATCGACAGGTTGAGCGCTCCGCCCTCGTCGTCGCGGTCGGCGAACAGATCCGGGTGGGCCAGTTCCGGCGGCAGAGTGATCGCTGCGGCGAGTCGGGGGCCCAGATCGAGAACAACGCGAAACTGAACGGTCGGCAGGCGCAGGGTTTCATCCTGCTCGAAGTGCTGGTCTGACATGGTTCGAGTTTATCGACCACCAGCCGCCCTCGACGTGCCGGAAGAGCGTGCCGGTCCAACGCGCACAAGCGGATGCCCGCAAGCTCTCGCGCAGCAGCCGGCGGCGTGGCAGACTGCGGCCTATGGATATCGAGCTGTGGTGGCCCACGCTGACTCCGTCAACGCGGGAGTGGCTGATGCAGAACAACGGCGATGCCGTGCCGCCGGAACTCGTGACCGAGATCACGAGGGCCGGCGGCGGGGTCGCCACCGACAGCGAGAGTGAGCAATCCGGCGTCTCTCTGAGCGACGACGACGTCGACTGGATCGAGACGGTCGCCAACGAAGAAGAACCAACCTGACCAGCGTTCTCGCATCCGCTTGAATCGGTCAGTCGGGTCCACCGTAAGCTGAGCGTATGCGCACCGCCGGAGTGGACCTCGCCGCCGAGCCCAAAGGCACCGCGCTTGCTGTCATCGACTGGACCGGCGCCAGGGCGTTCTTGTCTGAACTGCACCTCGGCGTCGCAGACGAGATCATCGTGCGCACGGCGGGCACCGTTGACAAGCTCGGCATCGATTGTGCGTTCGGCTGGCCCGACGAGTTCGTGCAGTTCGTGGTCGCGCATTCCAGCGGCGACCTGCCCGGAGTCGACGGCGGAATGGCCTGGCGACGTACCCTGGCCTACCGCGAAACCGACCGGGAGGTGCGAAAGATCACCGGCCGCTGGCCGCTCAGCGTTTCCACCGACCGGCTCGGACTCACCGCTATGCGCTGCGCCGGCCTGCTTTCCCGAATCTCCGCGGCCGGTATTCCCGTCGACCGGGCCGGTTCCGGAGTTGTCGCAGAAATCTACCCGGGCGCATCGCTTCGCCTGTGGGGGTTCTCGACGACGGGGTACCGCACCGACGCCGCCAGGCGCTCGCACCTCCTGGCCGAGATTCAGGATGCCGCACCCTGGCTCGATCTCGGCCCGCACGCCCCACACATGATCACCTCAGCGGATGCCTTCGACGCCGTGATCGCGGCCCTCGCCGCCCGCAGCGCCGCGCTGGGATTCTACGAACCGCCTGCGCCGGCCATGCTCGATCGTGCCCGCCGCGAGGGCTGGATCGTGCTGCCGAACGGCCCTCTCGCCGAGTTATTGCCATCCGCGAGATGACCGCGCCCGAAATCGGTGGCCGCTACGCCGGTTACCGTAGCCGCCACCCACATCGGGCGCGGTTGCGAACTTAGATCGCGTTGACGCCCTATCCGAGCGGGCGTGCCTGCGCGCTCATAACCGAGAGCAGTGCCTGCACGTGCGGGGTGCCTGGCTCGTTCCAGGTGGCCCAGGTGCGAATGGCCAGGTCGAAGCTCGGGTCACGCTCGGCCCGCACGGGAATCCACACCCAGTCGGGCAGGTGACGGGCGGCCGACGACTGGGTGAGGAGCACGGCATCCACTTTGGCGGTTACCGCGATCAGCCCGCTGTGTTCACTGAACCGTCGAAACACCCACTGCATCGAGACTCCGGCGGCCGCCGCCGCGGCACGCAGTCGAATCTCCTCTGCGGCGATTTCGCCGACCGCGTGGGCCATCACCGAAAGGCCATCGAGTTCGGCGAACCCCACTTCGGCCAGGCCCGCAAGCGGCGAATCAGCCACGACAGCCACGCCGATGGTCTGTTTCATGAGTAGCATCGACCCGCCAGCCTCCGGTGCCTCGCGGTGAAGCAGCGCAACATCGACCAGCTTGCTCTGCAGCATCTGCCACTGCTCGTCAGTCGTCGCCTCATGCAGGGTCAACGCAATCGTGGGAACCTGGGCGTCGACGGCCTGCAGCAGCGCCAGAAACCAATCGTACGGCAGGCCCTGCGGCACGCCAACGTGCAGCATCTGGCGGTTCTGGGCGGCCGTGCGCAATACCTCGGGAATGCGATCAACCTGCGCGAACACGGTCTCGCAGTGTCGAAATAGTCCGGCGCCTGCGGCCGTCAGGGTCACCCCGCGTGGGCCGCGATCGAAGAGGATGTATCCAATGGAGCGCTCCAGATCCTTGATCTGGCGGCTGAGGGCTGGCTGCGTGATGTTCAGGGCCGTGGCGGCCCGGCTCACCGACCCGAGCTCGGCGACCTTGGCAAAGTAGGTGAGGTGGCGCAGTTCCATAACCTCAGGGTATCGCCCCCGTGCTTTCTAGGCATTTTACCTATGGCATCCGGTCATTCAGACTGGGGCCGGCGGCAACTTCCGTCACAACGACGTGAACTTGAAAGTGCTGGTGTATTCGTGACACGTGAAACCCAATTCGATGTGGTCGTCATCGGCGGCGGATCCGCGGGAATCGCGGCGGCCATCGGGGCGGCCCGCACCGGGGCATCCGTGTGTCTGGTTGAAAAGTACGGTTTTCTCGGCGGTGCCGCGACGACCAGTTCGGTGCTCGCGCTGTGCGGATTCTTCGACCAGAACAAGAACCAGGTCGTGGCCGGCGTTGGCCAGCAGGTGCTCGACCAGCTGCGACGCCGCGATATCTATCAGACCCAGACGATGCCGGAGACGGGCAACACCATCGTGCTGCTCGATCTGGAAACCACCAAGAGCGTCTACGACGACCTCATCACCGCCGCCGGCGTGCGCCTGCTGCTGCACAGCCAGCTGATCGCGGCGACGACGACTGGCGGCGCGATCAGCTCGGTCGACGTCGTGCACCGCGGCGGCATCGAGACCATCACCGGCCGCGCCTTCGTGGACTGCAGCGGCGACGGAGCACTCATCGACGCGGCTGGCGCGGGCGCGATCGTGTCGGTGCCCGCCGAACGGCAGGCCAGCACGCTCGTCATGCGGGTCGGCGCGGTGAGTGAAGACGCTGACCTCTCGATGGCCGGAATGACCAGGGCAGTGGATGCCTACCGCCCCCGTTCAGAGATGCCCCTGGTGCGTTCGAACGGCATCGCCGTGCGCATGCCGCTCTCCCGAGAGGTCATGCTGCTCATCGCCGACCACCACGGCGACGTCCTCGACGTGACGGACCTCACCGCTGCCGAGGTGCAATCACGCCGCCTGAGCTGGCAGTACCTCGCCGCGTTCCAACAGTCGCTGGCCGGCTGGGAGAACAGTTTTCTCGCCTCGACCGGGCCGCAACTGGGCATTCGGGAGACCCGTCGGCTGCGCGGCCGACAGTCGGTGAGCGCCGATGACGTGTCTACCGGCCGAAAGAACGCGCTCGACCCCATCGCCAGGGGCGGCTGGCCGATGGAAGGGCACGTGACCGTCGGCGTCACCGAGTACGGCGGCATTGCCGACAAGGGCTGGTATCACGTGCCGTACGGGGCCATCTGCTCCGACACCACCGAGAACCTGTGGGCTGGCGGCCGTCTGGTGAGCAGCGACAATCGGGCCTACGCCTCGCTGCGGGTGATGGGCACTTCGTTTGCAACCGGGCATGCCTGCGGAGTCGCCGCCGCCGTGTATGCCGCCGGCAACGCCCACGACTATGCCCGCACCCGCATTCTGCTCGACGAGCAAGGAGCCCTTATCTCATGACCCTTCGACGAATCGCCCTCACCGGGGCGGCCGGGTCGCTCGCGGCCGATATTATTCCGGGACTGTTGGCCCGCGGCCATACGATCGTGGGCATCGACCAGCGCGCGCCCGTGGACACGTTCGGCTGCGAGTTCGTGGAGTGTCTGGTCAACGACCGCGCAGCAATGCTTTCGGCTCTGCGCGGCTGCAACGCCGTCATTCACCTGGCCGGAATTCCGCTGGAGGCCGAGTGGGCCGACATTCTGCGGGCCAATATCGATGGCACGCAGGCGGTCCTCGAGGTGGCCGAGCAACTCGGAGTCCGGCGGGTCGTGCTGGCCAGCAGCATCCACTCTGTTGGTTTCGTACCGGTGCCGACCGACGGCTCACTCGTGCCCGACGACGTGCCGGTGCGCCCGAATACCTTCTACGGAGTTTCGAAGGCTGCCGTCGAAGCGCTCGGCAGCCTGTATCACGACCGGTTCGGGCTCGACGTGATCTGCCTGCGGATCGCGTCCCGCTTCGCCGAACCGACCGGTGAACGCACGCTCTCCACCTGGCTCTCCCCAGCCGACGCCGTGCGCCTGTTCGACGCCTGCCTACAGGTTCCCAGCCCGGGTTATCGCACAATCTGGGGCGTTTCGGCGAACACCCGGGGGTATCTCAGCGCGGAGGGCGGCGCTGCAATAGGCTTTAGACCCGAGGACGATTCCGAACGTTTCGCCGAACGGATGTTCGCTGCCAGTGACACAGACCCGTCGCTCCTGGCTTCCGACTGGGATCGCGCCTACATCGGGGGCATTTTCAGCTCGCCGCAACCACCATGCTTCGGCGGCCATCCCCCACGCCCTTGACCTCGGGATTCGCTACACAGACAGGAACAGAAATGACCGACACCGTGGGCAAAGATGCCTTTGTCGTACGCCACCTCTCCAAAGTCTTTGGTGGTGCGGGGCAGGTGCACGCCCTGAGCGATATCAACCTCAATCTGAAAAAGGGCTCGTTCACCTGCATTGTTGGGCCAAGCGGATGCGGCAAGTCCACTCTGCTGCGCATTCTGGGAGACCTCGAGGCGCCCACGTCGGGTGACGTGCAGATCAACTTCAGGCAGACCCGGGTGCCGCGCTCGGCCTTCGTCTTTCAGGAGCACGGAGTGTTTCCCTGGTTCAACGTGCTCGAGAACGTGGCGTTCGGCCAGAAGATGGCGTCGGTGTCGAAACGGGAACGCGAAAGCGAAGCCCGCAACTGGATCGCCGAGGTCGGCCTGACCGGTTTTGAAGACGCCTACCCGCACCAGCTCTCCGGCGGGATGCGCCAGCGCATCGCCATCGCTCGGGCGTTCGCGACCGGATCGCCGTCACTGCTGATGGACGAACCGCTCGGCGCTCTCGACGCTCAAACCCGCATCCTGATGCAGGAACAACTCGTTCGCCTGTGGGAGGTCGAGCGCAAGACCGTGGTGCTGGTCACCCATTCGATTGAAGAAGCACTGCTGCTCGGCGACCAGATCGTCGTAATGTCGGCCAGGCCGGGTCGAGTAAAAGAGATCATCGACGTGCCGTTCGGTCGCCCGCGCAGCGTCGCCATGGAAGCGAGCCCGGAGTTTGCACGCATGAAACAGGACATCTGGGAATCGCTGCGCGATGAGGTTCAAGCCTCGATGAGCTTCAAATGACCGTCACAGAGGGCGTCGCCCGCCGCGTCACCGAACTCGACCAAGCCATCGACCAGGAATTCAAACGTGAGCAACGACTGCGCGCCCGCGACCTCGGTTTGGCCATTCTCACGCCGATCGTGCTTCTCGGCCTGTGGGAACTCGCCGCCGCAACGGGAGTGCTCGACGCACGCCTGTTCAGTCCGCCCAGTGCCATCGGCGAACGTGGCGCGGAGATGGTCGCGGACGGTTCCCTGTTCGTGCACATCTGGGCCACGGTCGGCCGCCTCGCGTTCGGTTTCATCGCCGGCTCCATTCTCGGTGTGTTCGCCGGGCTCATCATGGGTGTTGTGCGGCCGATTCGCGCGGCCCTCAGCCCCACTTTCACCGCGCTGTACGCGCTGCCGAAGATCGCCATCCTGCCGCTGCTGCTGCTCATCTTCGGCCTAACCGAAACCCCGAAGATTCTCGCCGTGGCCATCTCGGTGTTCTTCGTCGTGCAGATCAACACCCTGGCCGGCATCATGCAGATCGACGCCCGCATTCTGGAATCGGCGCGCGCCTACAAGGCCACCGGCATCCGCTTATTTGTGAACGTGCTGCTGCCCGCCGCTGCACCAGCCATCATGACCGGTCTGCGAGTCGCCGCCGGCATGTCGGTGATCGTCGTCACCGCGGTGGAATTCGTGGCCTCCAACAACGGCCTCGGCTACCTCATCTGGAACTCGTGGCAGCTGTTTCAGCCAGCCACGATGTTCGTCGGCCTTATCGTCGTCTCGGTCATCGGCGCGCTCGTCACCGGGCTCATTATCGTGCTGGAACGGGTGCTCCTGCCATGGCGCAACTCGAACAGCCCCAAGAAAAAGGAATCGAAAAAGTGAAGAAACTGAAAATCGTCGCAGCAATGTCGCTGGTCGGGCTGGCGCTGTCTGGATGTGCAGCAGCGGATGCCCCCACTGCGTCCGGCGAACTGCAAACGGTGAACGTGGGTCACGTTCAGCTCGCGATCTTCTCGCCGCTCTATGTTGCTGAGGCCAAGGGCTATTTTGAAGACGAGGGTATCGAGCTGAAGCTTGAAGCGATCAAGTCGGGGCAGGACGCCGTACCGCTTGCCGCGAGCGGCAAGCTCGACGTCGTCGTGTCCGGCTTCTCGGCCGGCCTGTTCAGCGCGGTAGAAACCGGCCTCGACGTCAAGGTGGTCGGCTCTATGGGAGTCTCGGCCGGAGACGAGGAAGAACCGCCCTCGGCGCTCATTGCCGCCAAGAAGCTCGTCGATGACGACACCATCACCGACGTCGCCGACCTCGAAGGGCGCAAGATCGCGGTCGCCGGCGGCGCCGGCGGAACCGGAGCCTTCTACGTGGGGATGGCGCTCGAAGAAGCCGGACTCTCGATCACCGACGTGGAACTGGTCACCCTCGGCAACCCGGACATGCCCACCGCGCTGGCCAACGGCAGCATCGACGCCGCATTCGCATCGGCACCGTTCTGGAACATGCCCGTTGAAGACGGAACCGCGGTGAGCCTGTGGACCACGCCCACCGGGACATCCGGTACCGGGGTCATCTACGGCGGAGACTTCGCCGGATCTGAACTCGCACAGAAGTTCTTCACCGCACTGACCCGTGGCGCGCAGGACCTGCAGGGCGACGACCGGTACACCGACGAGAACCTTGCCATTATTGGTGCCGCGACCGGCCAGACCGCCGAGCAGGTGGCCGCGGTACCGCTGTACCGCTGGCTGCCCGACCTTGCGCCGCTGCCGAAGCAGCTCTCCGCGATGGAACGCATGTGGATGGAACTCGGGGCGATCGTCTACACCGACCCGATTCCCGAAGCCGACTACGTGGACGCCACGTTCGCGCAGAACTCCTAGACGCCCTTCCCCGGGTCGTCCAGCCTGATCGGGCACCCCGGGCTGAATCGCCGCGCTCAAACACACCTATGGTGGATGGCAACGCCCGCGTCTGACAAAGGAGAAGCCGTATGCCCGAAGCACCCCCTCGAGCGAATGCCTATTTCGAGCCGATCGCGCCCGGCCGCTACCGGCCGACCGAGCATGCCGGCGGCGCCTGGCAGGCCGACGAGATCCACTTCAGCCCGCTCGGCGGCCTGATCGTGCACGCCATCGACCTGCACCGAGCAGCCGAGGCGGGTGGCGCCAACGGCAAGGAGCTCGGGCGTATCAGCTTCGACATTCTGGGCTTCCTTGCCGCCGAGGACTGTGAGGTCCGGGTCGAGACGATCCGTCCCGGCCGCACCATCGAGCTCATCGAGGCGACCGTCATCATCGCCGGCCGTCCGGCCGTGCTCGCTCGCGCCTGGTTCATCGCGACCGCCGACACCGCCGCCGTCGCTGGTGGCGGATCGGTCTCCCTACCCGCACCCGACACGGCGACCCCGTGGTCGATGACCGACATTTGGCCGGGAGGGTACGTCGCCTCCCTGGAGACGAAGGCCGTCGCACCTCCCCTACCCGGAGAAACGAGCGCGTGGCTTCGCACCGACATCGCACTCGTCGCGGGCGAGGCAATAAGCCCCCATGCCTCGTTCATCACCCTGGTGGACACCGCCAACGGAATCGCCGTTCGCCAGTCGCCGCTGGACTGGGCGTACCCCAACCTCGACCTCACCATCCACTTTCACCGGCAGCCGACTGGCAAATGGGTGGGGCTGGAGACCACCGTCACCTTCGGGCCGGCCGGCCACGGCATCACCAGCAGCGTGCTCCACGATGAGTCCGGGCCGGTGGGCCGCGCCGAGCAGATCCTGACCGTGCGGCCGATCAGCTGACCCTGCCCCTGCAGACCCGCACCGGCAGACTCATTGCGGATGCCGGTGGCCCGGTAAGTGCGCCCGCTCCCCGTCGTGGTCGAAGATCGTCAGTATTTCCACGGGTCCCTCGTACGCCTCGATGGTGTGCGGGGTCATCGTGGAAAACTCGGCTGCCTGGCCCTCGCGCACGAGGATGGTTCGCTCGCCGAGCCGTAGCTGCACCGTGCCGCTCAGCACCGTGAACCACTCGTAGCCGGGGTGCACCTTCGTCTCGCTGATCACACGGTTGGGCGTGATGCGCATCTTGGCGATCGTGACGCCGCGGCGGTCGCGCTCGCGCGACAGGATCCACAGGGTCGATCCGGCCATCGTCTCCGGCTCCGGGCGGATGACAACGTCGTCGTCGCCGTCGGGCTCGACGAGCCGGTCGATCGTCGTGCCCAGCGCATGAGCTATGGGCACCAGCTGGTCGAGGGCGATGCGGCGGTGACCCGTCTCGATGCGACTGAGCGTTGAGGCCGACAGGAAGCAGCGAGCAGCGAGTGCGTCCAGCGTCCACCCTCGGGCCACGCGCAGGCTGCGAATGCGTTGGCGAACGACGTTCTCGACTATTTCTTGCGTCATACGCAAGAGTCTATGCCATTAGCGAATGAACCGCATAGCGTAGTAGGCATGACACCGACCCACACTCCCGCGAACCACTCGCACCACGATCGGCCCGGCCACGGTCCCGCGCTGGGAGATGACAGCAACCTCGCTGAGTTCCTCAACCTCGACGGCGTGCTCGGAGCCCCGGTCCTGGCTGCGGCGCTCAACGCCGCTGCCGGTGCGCTCGGAACCGCTCCCCGAACCGTCGTCGACCTCGGCGCCGGAACAGGAACCGGCACCCTGGCGTTGGTGGCGCAGTTTCAAAACGCGCAAATTCACAGCCTCGATGCCTCGCCGTCGATGCTGGACCGGCTAGCCGCAGCAGCGGCGACCGCAGACGTCGACGACCGCATTGAAACGCACGTGGTCGACCTCGACGGCGACTGGCCCGCCGTGCTGCCCCACGAGGCCGACCTTGCGTGGGCCGCGCCTGGCCTTGCAGCTCACTATGAGCCTGGCTCGTCTAACCGAAGACCTTTCCGCTGACGATCTCACGGCCCTCGAGGCCGCGATCACCGCCCTCGTGGCAGGAACGTCAGAGGTCGTGATGACGTCGGGGCGCTTCAGCTGGATCGCCTTCCGACCGATCACAACGGGGTCAAACCAGCACGACACCGGCGCGCAGGGAGACAGCCGGTGACCGACACGCTCCAGGCCGATGTCGTTGTGGTCGGAGGCGGCCCGGCTGGCCTCGCGGCCGCGATCTATGGCATCCGCATCGTGTCCGGAGTTGCAACCGGCGTGTCCGGCGTGTCCGCATTCTTGCGGTGCTTCCGGCCGCACGGGCGACCATCACTCGTGTCGCTCATGGAGCGGTGACACGCAGAGTGCTGTCGTGGACGACAAGTGAGCCGGATTGCAGCGATCGCGGTCTTGGACGCGTGCGTAGAAGCCTGCACGGCTCGGCGGCAGAGCAGCCGTTAACCTTCGGGGCCGACTCCGATCGCTCGCGGGGAAGGCGCACGCCACAGCTGGAAAAATGGCCATCCTCATCCCGGTTTTCACTCGTCGAACCCGACAGTGGATTCGGCGGTGCCAAGATGTTCTCAAGGGCACTCGCCCCCACGAACGAAGGAGCCGCCCCATGCCCAAGAGGGTCTACTCACCCGACGAGCAGATCGATCGGCTGCGGATCTATAACATTGTCGCCGGAAGTCTGCACCTGCTCCAAGCCGCCGGATTTGCGGTGATTCTCACAATGCTGAGCTCGCAGGTTCTGTTCGCCGTGACGGCGGACTACCTGGCTGGCCCTCCCGGAGTTCCGATTCCACCGGAACGGGTCATCCTCTTCGAAGTGAACATCGGTGTCGGCGTCGTCGCGTTCTTGGCCCTTAGCGCCTTCTTCCACTTCCTTATCTCAAGTCCCTGGTTCTTTGCGCGCTACAAGAATGGGTTGCAAAACAACCACAACTACTTTCGATGGGTCGAGTACTCCCTCAGCTCGTCGATCATGATCTGGCTCATCCTGGCGATCAACGGGGTCACCGATATCGGTGCGTTGTTCGCCGTTTTCGCCGTCAACGCGGCCATGATCCTGTTCGGTGCTCTGCAGGAGAAATACGAACAGCCCGGCTCGGGCGGGCTGCTGCCCTTCATCTTTGGGTCGATGGTCGGCATCGTGCCGTGGATCCTGATTCTGATCTACTTCTTGCGTCCAGGCAGCGTCAGTGACGTCGCGGCCCCCGGCTTCGTCGTCGGCATCGTGATTTCGCTGTTCCTGTTTTTCAATACCTTTGCTGTCAACCAGTGGCTGCAGTACAAGCAGGTCGGCAAATGGAAAAGCTACCTGCAGGGCGAACGCACCTACATCACCTTGAGCCTGGTGGCGAAGACCGCGCTGGCCTGGCAAGTCTTCTCGGGTGCCATCATCCCGGCGATCGCTAGCTAGGCCGCTCCACACCGGGAGCGGCCTCACTGCCCGAGCGTACCCGCAGCGCGCGACTTGCTGCCCTGCGGAGTCGGCCGAGGCGTCCGCACTGTCGAGCCGGCCCCTGATCGAAGCTGTGTGGGGATCAGGGGCCATGTCCACCGAGGGATCAGCGTCACTCATCGGAGCGATCCCTCCCGCTGCCGGCAGGCACTCGTCCACGGCGGCGGTAAACCGGCTCGACCGCTGCAAGTTCCTCGTCGGCGGCGATCCGGAACACCCCTGCAGGCTCGGTATGCACTTCGCTTCGGCCTTGACCGCGGGTGGCTCGGAGGCTGGCCACCATGGACACCGTGATGATGGTCACGACCACTGCCAGGCTCATCGTGGTCGGGATGTAGAAGACATCCAAGAGCAGCATTTTAATACCCACCCAGATCAGAAACGGTTCGCTAGTGAGGGCGAAGATAGCCGGGATCGAGTCAACGGCGAAGATGACGTCCGTGATTTCCACCAGCACCAGCACGGCCAGCAAGGGGGTCGCCACCGCGATTCCTGCCTTGCGGATCAGAAACCTCAGCGCAGGGTACGCGTCGGTCATCGGCACGAACCGACGAAACACCTTGAGAATGCGGGATTTCTCGGGGTGGACGTGGTCAGCGTCCACACCAGCACGCCGAATGCGACACCGAGAGTCACCCCCACGATCGACCAGACGGCGGCTTCCCGCACACCGATCACGTGAGCTCTGCGGTGGGCGACTTGGTCGACGGCGAGCATCAGCAGGATCACACCCAGGACAGCGAACCACGCCCACAGGGGGACAGTCATGACACGACCTCCACGAAATTTTCGTGAAGGTCTCATCGGCCTTGCGGCCCTGCGCACCGGAACCCGCGGCGGGAACATATTGACGGTGCGGAGCGAGGATTACTCCCCTTCTGTGGTCATTCGACAGGAGAGGGTGTTTCACGTCAACTGGGCCAGCCGAGGAATGTTTGAGCGAAGCAGGAAAATGCTTGTTTGAGTCGCGATGGCGAGCGAGGCAGTGCCAACAAATAGCCCTCGCCTGGATGCTCACGGATGAAGGATTGCGACCGGACGGCTGCCCGTCAATCACCATGATGTGGGTGAATTGTGGGCAAAACAGCACTCCACAGTGAGCAGAAGTCCCTCTGATCAGGGATAAAAAGGGCGGTACCGGTGGGATTTGAACCCAAAGTCCCGCCCAATCACCGCCTGGTGAGAGGTCAACTTCCCCGCAAAATCAACGATTTTGGGTCACTGTACCGCCTAGTGAATCACGCCGAATTTTTTCAAGTGTGGGCAAAATGTGGCATGCGCCCCAGCGTAGGAGTGTCGAGCACCCGCTCACTCACCAGCACCCCGACGATGCGCTTCGGCCGAATCAACACCAAGGTGAACTACCTCTCCGGCAAATGACACTGTGAACCGTCCCTGATTTCTTGCCGCTTTCTTTCTAGTGAAAGGATTCGGTTATGCCCAAGAAATTACCCAGATGAGGTTCGTGAGCGAGCGGTTCGTATGACGCTTGATCGTGTGAAGGATTACCCGTCGATGTGGGCCGCGTGCCGCGAACTGGCCCCCAAGCTCAACGTCGGCCCGGAAACGTTGCGGAAGTGGGTCAGGCAGGCGCAATCCGACGCGGGAGAACGGACCGGCCCAACGAGCGAAGAGCTCGAGGAGATCAAGCGCCTCAAGCGCGAAAACCGGGATCTTCGGGAAACTAACGAGATCCTGAAAGCAGCGGCGTCTTTCTTGAGCTCAGGGAGCTCGACCCTCGCAACCGTCCATAGTCGCGTTCATCGTT
>NZ_FNIB01000017.1 GCF_900103805.1 Cryobacterium flavum
TGTTGAGTTCTCAAGGATCGGACACACCCGACTTCAGGCCCTGTTCTGGGCTGTCGCTCCGGGGCAACTTGTCTAACTTACCCACCCAGCCAGTCGCTGTCAAATCGGCCAAACCGGGCAGTTTTCGGCATGCAAAGCACACCAAAACGCTCAGAAAACCCGACTCAACCAGCAACACACACTCGATGGGAGGCTTACTATCCTAGCCCAACTTCAACGCACTTGAAACAAGCACTCTCAGCTGATCTGGCTACGATCTGGTCCCACATGAGGCCGAAAAGCACTGCGGCTTTTCGCACCTTTGGGGTACGTATAGATACACTACGGCCACCACACCCACCCGTCAAAACGCACCCCACCCGGGCGTGTCGCACCTACCGGGCCCACCCTATGAACACGGGCCCAGTTTATAAACTGGGCCCACGGACGGGGCCTGGGCCCCGTCCGCAATACGGGCAGGGGCTAGTAGCGGTAGTGGTCCACCTTGTAGGGACCCTCGGCGGGAACGCCGATATAGGCGGACTGCTCGGGAGTCAGCACGGTCAGCTCCACGCCGAGGGCGTCGAGGTGCAGGCGTGCCACCTTCTCGTCCAGCAGCTTGGGCAGCACGTACACGCCCACCGGGTACTTCTCCGGCGAGACGTAGAGCTCGATCTGCGCGAGCACCTGGTTGGTGAAGGAGTTACTCATCACAAACGAGGGGTGGCCGGTGGCGTTGCCGAGGTTCATCAGGCGCCCCTCCGACAGAATGAGCACACTGCGTCCGCTCGGGAGGCGCCATTCGTCGACCTGCGGCTTGATCTGCACCTTGACGGCACCCGGCAGCGACTCGAGCGTGGCCATGTCGATCTCGTTGTCGAAGTGTCCAACGTTGGCGACGATGGAGAGGTGCTTCATGCGCAGCATGTGGTCGACGCCGATGACGTTGAAGTTTCCGGTGCCACTGACGAAGATGTCGACCTGCTCGACAACGGACTCGAGGCGGGCCACCTGAAAACCGTCCATCGCGGCCTGCAGCGCATTGATCGGATCGATCTCGCTCACGATTACGCGGGCGCCCTGGCCGCGCAGAGCTTCGGCGGCGCCCTTGCCGACATCACCATATCCGGCGACGAAGACGACCTTGCCGCCGATCAGCACGTCGGTGGCGCGGTTGAGGCCGTCGGGCAGTGAGTGACGAATGCCGTACTTGTTGTCGAACTTGCTCTTGGTGACCGAGTCGTTCACGTTGATGGCCGGAAAGAGCAGTTCATTGCTCGCGGCGAGCTCGTAGAGGCGGTGCACACCGGTGGTCGTTTCTTCAGTGACGCCCATGAGGTCGGCGGCGACCAGGGTCCAGCGGTCGCTCGACTCCGCCAGGGACTTACGGAGGGCGGCGAGAATGACGCCGTATTCGTGGCTGTCACCGGCAGCATCCGCTGGTACGGCACCTGCCAACTCGAATTCGCGGCCCTTGTGCACGAGCATGGTGGCATCGCCACCGTCGTCGAGGATCATGTTCGGGCCGGTCCAGCTGGCTCCGGCGCTAGCCGCCTCGGCGCTCCAGTCGAAGATCTGCGCGGTGCACCACCAGTAGTCCTCGAGGGTTTCGCCCTTCCAGGCGAACACGGGAACGCCGGCCGGGGCATCCGTTGTGCCGGTGGGGCCAACCGCGATCGCGGCGGCGGCATCGTCTTGCGTGGAGAAGATGTTGCAGCTGGCCCAGCGCACCTGGGCGCCGAGGGCCACGAGGGTCTCGATCAGCACGGCGGTTTGCACGGTCATGTGCAGGGATCCGGCGATGCGGGCGCCAAGAAGCGGCTTGGTCTCACCGAATTCGGTGCGGAGGGCCATGAGGCCGGGCATCTCGTTCTCGGCCAGGCGCAGCTGGTGGCGCCCAGCCTCCGCGAGCGACAGATCGGCGATTTTGTAGGTGAAGGTGGAGGGCACGGTGGGTGCGGCGACAGTCATGGCACTATCTTGCCATTTCAGCCTGAATGAACTCGACATTCTTACGCTCGTTGTGCGCGTAATCGCTCGCGCTGGCCGCTACGCTCGCCGCTACGCTCGCGCTGCCACTTCGCTGCGGCTTTCCTCGTGCTGGCCGCGGTCCGTTGGCAGAGCGGATGCCGCGGCCCGGCGCCGCGCGCCCGCTGCGGCCAGCGCCATCACGAGGAACGCCACGAGCGCGGCGGCCGCTCCGGCCCAGATCGGCGCCGTGTAGCCGAGGCCGGAGGCGATGAGGCTGCCGCCCGCTCCGGCACCGAGCGCGTTACCGAGGTTGAACGCCGCGATGTTGGCGCCGGAAGCCAGCGTGGTGGCGCCGTTTGCGTAGCGCATCACCCGCATTTGTAGGCCGGGAACGACGCCGAAGCCGAATCCGCCCATCAAAATGAGCGAGACCACGGTCGCGATCGGGTTGGCAGCGGTGAGCGCAAAGAAAACGAGCACGAGGGTCAGGGCGCCGAGGAAGGCGAGCAGGCTCGCGTCGAGGTTGCGGTCGGCGAGTTTGCCGCCGAGCACGTTGCCAGCGAAGAGTCCGACGCCGAACACCACGAGCAGCCACGGCACCATGCTCGCCGCGAAGCCGGCCACCTCGGTGAGGGTGAACGCGATATAGGTGAAGGCTCCGAACATACCGCCGAAGCCGAGCACGGTGACCGCGATCGACAGCCACACCTGCGGCGACCGGAAGGCGCGCAGCTCTTGGCGCAGGCTCGCGGTGCCGGCGCGCGGCGGCGCCATGGCCGGCAGCAGAAAGACCAGACCAAGCAGGGCGACGACGCCGATCGCGGTGATCGCCCAGAAGGTGGAGCGCCAGCCGAAGGCCTGGCCGAACAGGGTACCGAACGGCACACCGAGCACATTGGCGGCGGTGAGCCCGGTGAACATGATCGCGATCGCGCCGGCCTTCTTGTTCTCGGGAACGAGGCTGGCCGCGACGACGGCGCCGATTCCGAAGAAGGCACCGTGGCAGAGGGCGGCGATGATGCGGCCGCTGAGCATGATTCCGTAGGTGGGGGCGATGGCCGAGAGCAGGTTGCCGACGATGAAGAGCACCATGAGCGCCACGAGAACGCGTTTGCGGGAGAACCGATTGACGGCGGCGGTGAGACCGAGCGCGCCGACGACCACGCTGAGCGCGTAGCCGGAGATGAGCCAGCCCGCCACGGCCGGGGTCACCGCGAAGTCGGCGGCAACTTCGGGCAGCAGGCCCATGATGACGAATTCGGTGAGGCCGATTCCGAAGCCACCGAGGGCGAGGGCGATCAGGCTGATGGGCATGGCGAAACTCCTTGAACGGGACGGATGAGCGCCAACTCTGGCGGGACACAGATTGACCACCTACGCTGGTAATTGAACGCGCTGGTAGTTGCAGCCAACACTTGTTGCAGGCGCGCTACAAATACTTGCACACGCTAGCTATCCGCGCAAGCAACCATCGTGAACACCGGAGGATCCATGGGTATTGCAGACGACGCCGTCGAGGTGCGCGCCCAGGGCTGGCGTACCCTGGCATCCCTGCACGCGGCCATTGACACCGAACTCGAGCGAGCACTCCAGGGCGCGGTCGAACTGTCGGTCGTGGAGTACACCGTGCTCGACGCGCTCGGCCGCCAACACGGCTGGCACATGCGCATGCAGCAACTCGCCGGCGCGACCGCCCTGTCGAGCAGCGCGACCACCCGCCTGGTCAACCGCCTCGAAGAGCGGATGCTGCTCACCCGCGTTCTCTGCGCCGACGACCGGCGCGGCATCTACACCGAACTCACCGCGGCCGGGCACGCCCTGCACGATCGGGCCCGCCCGGTGCACGATGCGGCACTCGAGCGGGCGCTGGCATCCGCTCGGCTGGCGCCGGAACTGGCCGGTCTCGTCGACGCGATCGCCGGCTAGCCCGGTCCGAACGGCTCGGCACGTCGCACTATGCCGCGCTCAAGCGAGCACTGCCATCCGCTCGGCTGGCACCGGCACTGGCCGGTCTCGTCAAAGCTATCGCCGGCTAGCCCGGTCCGAACGGTTCAGCAGCGTTCCCCCGGGCCGCGTCAGCGCGTCGGTCGGAGGCCGGGCCCTGCCACCGATGCTAGCGGGGAGAGTCGGGGTCGTCGGCCACGAAGCGGTGCTTCATGAGCTGCCAGCCCTGGGGAGCGCTCGTGCGCTCGGCGTGACGCGAGCACAGGTCAAAACTGTGCGGTTCTTTGCGGCCGGACAGCGGGCCGAGCACAGCCAGGGACTCCCCATAGTCAAAGGTGAGCGTGGCCACCGAGGGTTCGAGGCAGGCAACGCGAGAACACGGGCGGAATGTCATTGCCTATAAGGGTAGCCGCTCCCAGCCCGCCGTAGGATGGCAGCATGTCCCGATCCCGTCGATCCGCTTCGCCCGAACCGACCGTGCGCGGCCGCGGGCGTGACCGGCACGGCCGCGGCATCCGTAGTTCGGCGACCGGCCCGTTTCTGCCGCCGCTGCGCACCCGCATCGACCTGTTCGACATGACGATCGCCTCGACGATCGAGTATTTGCGCGGCGTCTGGCCCGAAGAATTGGGCAAGTCGGTTTTTGAGGTGGCCGCCGGACCGCCCTCGGTCATCCCCGGTGTCGGGGTCGAGCGCTGGATGGTCACGCCGGAGACGAATCGCGTGGTGTTCTACCGCCTGCCGATTCAGCGGCTGTCGCGCCTGCACGAGAACGACGAGATGCACCAGCGCATGATGATCGAGACCTGCGTGTTTCGCGGCGTCGCCGAACTCCTCGGCAAAGACCCCTGGGATCTCGCGCCGGATCGCTTCCGCCACTTCTAGACCGCCGGGCGCGCTTCCGGCGAGCACCGCCACAGAGAAGCGTCGGCCACTGGGCGTCGCGGCATGTGTCTGAGAAGTTGGCACGTGTTCAAACCAGTGCCAACTTCCCCAATATGTGCCACGCGCAGAATGCGGGCGGGGCGGGCATTCGCAGGGCGGCAACCCCGCGATCCCTTTCTGCGACTGGGATCGCGGCGCTATTAGCGCGCGCGCTTGTCTGAACGTTTGCTGAATTGAGTAACAGAACGGTAACGGATTGGGGTAATTCCAAACCATTTCGGGGGTGGAACCGAACACCATGCAGACCCCAACACCACCTGCTCGAACTACAGAAAAGGATTTATCCCATGCGTACATTCACCAAGGCCACCATCGGTTTCGCATCTGCTGGAATTCTCATCGCCGGCCTCGCCGGCTGCTCGGCGACCGGCACCACGACCACCCCGGCGCCTGCCGCCAGCTCGTCCAGCTCGGCCGAAGCCACCCCGACGCCGCTCGCCTCGATCCCCAGCCTCTCCGGTGTTGACACCGCGGTGCTACTCGACGCCAACTTCGCCGCTGCCCTGACGAGCCTCGGCCTCACCGCCGGAACCGTCGGAACGGCCACCCTCGAAGACGGCAGCCTGCACTTCCCGATCACCGGCGGCAACGTGGACTACTACGACCCGGCCGAAAGCTACCGCCCGTTCGTTCAGGGCTCCATTCAGCACGAGGGTTCCGGCTTCTCGCTGGCCGCCGGCGACACCGTCGTCGAGTTGACCAACTTCACCATCGACCCGGGCACCTCGGAGCTCTTCGGTGACGTCTCGGTCAACGGCGCATCCGCCGCGACCCAGGTTCTCCTCTTCAACCTCTACGGCGGAACCCTGGAGCCCCTCAAGATGGACGGCGACAACGCCATCCTCACCGGCACCACGGTGCACATCTCCTCCGTCGCCGCCGGCCTGCTGAACGACACGTTCAAGACCGACGCCGTCGCTGACCAGCTGCTCGTTGGTATCGCGACGATCACCGCCGCCACCAAGTAGCTCTTCACAAGAGAGTCAGCGTCACAGCACGAATCGGGGCTCGCCACACGGCGGGCCTCGATTTTTGCGTGCCCGGGCGGTGTGTCGCACGTGACGTGCGCGCGCGGCGGGCTCGTGGCACGTCTTGGAGAAGTTGGCACGTGTTCAAACCAGTGCCAACTTCTCAAACGCGTGCCACGGCAGGATTAGGCGGCGGGACTGCGCGGCGGCATCCGCGCGGCGCGTCAAACGGATGCCGCCGCCCGGCTGCGCAGGTCGTCGCGCACGGTCACGGCGAGGTCGGGGTGGTCGACGAAGACCCCGTCGATGCCGCTGCCCATGACCGCTGCGAACTCGCCGCGCCAGTGGCCAAATTCGGCGGCCTGTTCACCGCGGCGATGCGGCTCAGTGAGGAAGGCGTTCTCGGGGCGCAGCGTCCAGCAGAGGATGTCCAACCCGGCCGCGTGGGCGTTCGCGACGAGAGACGAGACGACCAACTCGCCGGCGGCATCCGCCTGGATGATCAGGGATTTGTCAACGCTAATACCGTCAACGCTGAGAGCGGCGAGGCCGCTGTCGGTGAGATAGTCCGAGTAGTACGGGGCTGCGGCGCCGAGCTCGATGATTTTGTCGAGCGGCTGTCCGGTCGGGGCGATGAGAAACACGCTTTGAGCGCTGATGCCCCGGGCAGCGAGCTGCTCGAGCACGGTCGGTTCGAAGCTCTCGATGATGAGGCGCTCGTCGTCGTTGCTCCAGCCGGCCGCGCGCACCTCGGCGGCGAACAATTCGTCGAGCGGCAGGCCGATCGATTCGAAATAGGCGGCGTTCTTGATTTCCGCGACCATGCCGAGGGTGCGCCGATAGGTGTTCGAGGCCTCGTCGATGAGGTGAAACAGGTCGCTCAGCCGAAGGATCGGATACTGGTCGTCGTGCACGGCGCTCGTCGGCCGCAGGTGGGCGAGGCGTTCCCGGGCGCGCAGCGTGGCGAGTTCGGCCCAGGTGAAGTCCTCGGTGAACCAGCCGGTGAGGGTGTGGTCGGCGAATTCCTTGGTCGTGCGGCGGCCGGCGAATTCGGTGCGGGAGGCGACATCCGTTGTGGCGGAGATGTCGTTCTCGTGGCGCAGCACCAATATGCCGTCGCGGGTGGCGACAATGTCGGGCTCGACGGCGTCGGCGCCGAGCTCGAACGCGAGGTCGTAGGCGGAACGAGTGTGTTCGGGGCGGTAGCCGCTGGCTCCGCGGTGACCGATGACAAGAGGGGGCATCTGCACACCGTAACGGTGCCGGGTGACGTCGATAGCCGCTCAGGTGAACACCCGCTGAAGTTTCGACGCGGTGCAGGCGAACGACTCGCGAAGAGTGCGCGCAAACAATCAAATTGGCCGATCAGCGCCACGGGCGCTCCCTAACCTGACAGAGTCCGCTGCTTGGCCGACGGTATTTTTCAGGGAGATTTCAGCGTATGCCCACCATCGAGGACCTGCACCGCAGCACCGATTCAGCGGTGGCGGTATCGGTTTCGACCGGCGTTGTGTCGCCCGTGATGCCCCGTACTTTCACGCCGCGTAAGAAGAAAAAGCCGTGGAAATCGTGGCTGCTGTTTCTGCTGTTCGCCGGGCCGAACGTGGCGCTGCTCATCGTCTTCACCTACAAGCCGCTGCTGCAGTCGCTCTACTACTCCACACTGCAGTGGAACCTCGGCTCGGCATCGGCGATTCCGGTGGGCCTCGGTAACTATGTGACCTGGTTCGACGATCCCGGCACCGTTCGCGTCGTCACGGTCACCCTGATCTTCACGATCGCGACCGTCGGCGGCGGCATGGTGATCGGGCTGTTGTTCGCTGTGCTTCTGAATCGCAAGCTGCACGGTCGCGGCGCGGCCCGCACCATTGTGGTCGCACCGTACGTACTCTCCGGAGTGGCGGTGGGCCTGCTCTGGCTGTTCGTGTTCGACCCGAACTTCGGTATCACCGCGGCGCTGCTCGACGCGATCGGCGTGGCCTCACCGCCCTGGTACAACGATCCGCACTGGGCGCTGGTCATGGTCATCATCGTCTACCTGTGGAAGAACGTCGGCTACGTAGCTCTCATCTACCTGGCGGCGTTGCAGTCGGTGCCGCGCGACCTGCTCGAGGCTGCCTCGCTCGACGGCGCGTCGCCGGTGCGCGCGTTTCGCAACATCGTGCTGCCGCTGCTCGGCCCGACGACCTTCTTTCTGTCGATCACCACCCTGCTGAGCTCTCTGCAGTCGTTCGACATCATTCAGGCGATGACCAAGGGCGGACCGCTCGAGGGCACCACCACGATGATGTACCAGATTTACCAGGAGGGCTTTCAGGCCGGTCGGGCGGGGTATTCTTCCGCCGTCGCGACGATTCTGTTCGCCGTGCTGCTCGTGGTCACGCTGATTCAAATGAAGTACGTCGAGAAACGAGTGCACTACTAATGGCCACGCCTAGCCGTTCAACGACCGCGGCCGCACCGCGCCGCCGCAAGCCGCTGCAGCTCGGCGGCTACCTCGGCCTCGTGTTGGCCATCGCGATCATGATCCTGCCGCTGGCCTGGATGTTCCTGGCCGGGTTCAAGGAACGCGACGAGATCTACACCGTGCCGATCCAGTGGCTGCCTGAAGCCTATGACCTGTCCAACTATGCGGCAGCCCTGGCCGCCGTGCCGTTTGGAAATTTCTTTCTCAACAGCACCATCACCACCGTCATCGGCGCCGGCCTCAAGATGCTGCTCGGCCTGACCACCGCCTACGCGGTCGTCTTTCTGGAGTTTCCGTTCAAGAAATTCGTCTTCGGGCTGGTCATCTTTGCCCTGCTGGTTCCGCAGCAGATCGTTATGATCCCGAACTTCACCCTCGTAGCCTCGCTCGGCTGGATCAACACCTACCAGGGCATCATCGTTCCGGGGTTGGCCAGCGCGTTTGGCACCTTTCTGTTTCGTCAGCATTTTCTGACCCTGCCGATCAGTATTCTCGAAGCCGCAGCCCTCGACGGTGCGAGCCACTGGATGCGCCTCTGGCGGTTCATCGTGCCGATCAGCGCGCCGACCATCGCCGCGGTCGCCCTGGTCTCGATCGTCTCCGAGTGGAACGAATACCTCTGGCCGCTGCTCGTCGTCGACCGCTCCGACATGATGACGCTGCCGGTGGGCCTGACCCTGCTGCAGAACAACGACGGCGTCACCAACTGGGGCGTGCTGATGGCCGGCACCGTGCTGGTCACCGTGCCCGTGCTGATCGCGTTCTTTGCGCTGCAGAAACGCATCATCGCCGGACTGACCGCCGGTGGCGTGACCGGCTGATCTGCGGGCATCCGTTTTATTGAAGCGGATGCCCCCCTCTTTTCCGCTTGTGCCTACCCCTACAAGGAGAGTTCTATGACCGCGACACCCACGTTCACCATCAACCGCCGGCAGATTCTGAAGCTCGCCGCGGTATTCGGAGCCACCGCCACTCTCGCCGCGTGCAGCGGGCCCTCGCTCGGAGCGGGTGCCGGCGCCGCTGACGCACCGGTCACGGACTGGACGGGAGTCATTCCGGCCAAGGAGATCACCTGGTGGAGCAACCACCCGGGAACCTCGAAGCTGATCGAGGAAGAGATCATCAAGCGCTTCCAGGCCGAGAACCCCGAGATCACGGTGAACCTGGTCACGGCCGGCGCCAACTATGACGAGATCGCGCAGAAGTTCCAGGCGGCATCGGGCACCAACAGCGTGCCCGACCTCGTGCTGGCGAGCGACGTGTGGTGGTTCCGGTACATGATCAACGGCCAGATTCTGCCGCTGGACGACCTCGCCAAGCACCTCGAGTTCGACACCGCCGACTTCAACACGACGCTGTACGACGACTACACCTTCACCGGCAACCACTGGGCTATCCCCTACGCCCGCTCCACCCCGCTGTTCTACTACAACAAGGCAGTCTGGGCGAAGGCCGGGCTGCCCGACCGGGCACCGAAGACCTGGGCCGAATTTGATGAGTGGGCACCGAAGATTGCGGCCGACGGCGGCGTGATGCCGCTCGGACTCGGCAAGGGCGCATCCTGGGCGGCCTGGTGGTTCTGCAACATGCTGTGGGGCCAGGGCGGCGCCTACTCCGACGAGTGGACGATGACTCTCGACACTCCCGAAGCGATCGCAGCGGCGGACTACCTGCAGTCCCTGATCTACGACCGCAAGATCGCTACCGTGGCCGCGGTCGACCAGGTCGCCGACTTCGGTGCTGGCCTGACCGGCTGCATCATGGGCTCGACCGGCTCGCTGACCGGCATTCTGAAGGCCGCAACGTTTGACGTCGGCACCGGTTTTCTGCCGGAAGGCCCGAAAGGGCAGGCCTGCCCGACCGGCGGAACCGGCGTCGCGATCGCCTCCGACCGCACGCCGGAACAGCAGCTGGCCGCCGGCATGTTCCTGAAGTTTCTGACGAACTCCGAGAACACGGCGTACTTCTCCTCGAACACGGGCTACATGCCGGTGCGCACCTCGGCCCGCGATGGCGAGACCATGACCAAGGTCTACGCCGAGTTCCCGCAGTTTCGTACCGCCGTCGACCAGCTCGAGACGACTCGCTCGCAGGACTGGGGCCGCGTCTTCGTGCCGAACGGCGACAAGGAGCTCACCACCGCGCTCGAGAAGATCATGCTGCAGCAGGCCGCCCCGGCCGAGGCCTTCGCCGTTGCGAGCACGGCGATCGCGACCTCGTTCGACGAGAACGTGAGCGCGTACCTGTAACTCCGGGTGCAGGAGAGCGGGCTCGCCGGTTGGCGGGCCCGCTTTTGCGTCTGCCGGGGCGGCATCGGCTTGCCAGGTAGCGACTCGTGGCGAGCGCCCGATAATAGGCGGGCGAGCCGCTTTTCACGAAGCGCACCGTTCGATCGCGGCGAAACTCTTTGCGCGCCGCGCGCGGGTTCTTCAGCGCCTAATTGTGCCGCAAATGAGCCTGATCGGGGGTAATACGGAGCTGTCGGAACAGGGCTTCGGGTTTGCAGAGCAGGCCGGACCCATTGAACGCCTCATACAGCACCGCGTGCGGGTTGATCGGGCGGGAGCGCCAGTAGGCATGGGCCTCATAGCGCAGAGCACGACGGATGCGACCGGCCGCCTGCGCGAGGCGGCGACGCGGCTCCGTGAACACGGTGGCGAGCAGCCGAGCGATCATGCTCACAGCTTTGGGTAGGCGGTCGGGAGGGCAAGGCCGCGCTCGGTGAGCACGGCGCGCAGCCGGGTCGGATAGTCGGTGATGATGCCGTCGACGCCCAGGTCGATGAGGGTGTGCATGAGCGCGGTCTCGCTGACCGTCCACGGGATCACAGGCAGTCCGGCCGCGTGCGCCGCGGCGACGAGCTCGGGCGTGACCGTCTCGAAGATCGGCGAGAGCGCGTCATACCCCTGCGCGGCAGCGGCGCGGGCGACGGATCCGTCGTAGTCGTCGATGTCGATGCCGCCCAGGTGCACGCTCGCGCCGGGCCGGCCGACTCCGAGCCAGTCCTCGTCCTGGGCGAGAGCGACGAGTCGCAGCTTAGGGGCGATTTCACGCACGAGGTTGAGGGACGCCCAGTCAAAACTCTGCACCGTCACACGATCGGCGCGGCCCGACGCTTCGATCGATGCGACGACGGCGCGAGTGAGCGCCTTCATTTCGTCTGCGCCCGCCGGGCCGGGGGTCTCGATCTTGGTCTCGATGTTGAGTTGCACGGTGTCGGCCTGGTGAACGTCGACGAGCGCGAACACGTCGGCGAGTTCGGCAATGGTGTTTCCCGGCACATTCTGCTGCTCCGGATAGCCCGGAAGCTGCTGGTAGCCGCAATCGAGCGTCTGGATCTGTTCCAGGGTCAGCTCGCGCACCCGGCTGCCGGCGTAGGGAAATTGCGGGTCGCCGCGGAAGGCGGCATCCGTGTCGCGGCACTTGGTCGCGGTGAGCACATCGTCGTGCCAGACCACGACGGCGTCGTCGCGGGTGAGATGGGTGTCGAGTTCGAGGGTGCTGACGCCCAGCTCCAGCGAGGCGGCAAAGGCGGCGAGGCTCTCTTCGGAATGTTCGCCGCGGCCGCCGCGGTGGGATTGCAGGTCGAACTCGGCGAGTTGTGTCGCGCGGGGTGTCTGCGCGGCGGGCGCCGGCTCCCCCTGCGCGGCCACCACGGCACCGCCGACCAGGACCGTGCTGAGGGCGGCAGCCGCCGCGATGATCACAATCTTGCGCATGCGGCACTCTTTCGTGGATCGAAGCACGCCGAGAGGCGTGCATCTGCCCACGTTAAGGAGGCGAGGTGGCCGGCATCCGCTTCGCAGCGGTCAGGCGCATGAACTCTGTGTTAACACGTTGACTGCGTTACGCGCGACGGGCGGTCAGGCGGGGCGGCAGCATCTGCTTGAGCGCACCGGGGCCGGCGCGGCGCAGCGAGACGGCCACGATCACGATCACCGCGACCGCGATCGACACCTGGGTGAGCTGCGGGTTCGGCAGGAGCAACCGCAGGGTGAGCGCCATCGGCACGAGCAGCCATTCCCAGCGGCCGCTGAGCGCCACGAACGGCAGCAGCAGCAGCGCATACCAGGGGTAGCGGGGGCTGAGCACGAGCAGGGTCGCGCCGATCATCACGAGCTGACCGACCCAGGGCTGGGTCTGGTCGGTTTTGATGATGACGAGAACGGCCACGATCGCCAGAATAATGCCCGCCACGATCACAGCGGATGCCCCCGGCGCGACCAGAGACACCAGCGCGAACCGCGAGCCGTCCTGGTAGCCCTCTTCGGTGAGGTAGCCGGGCAGGTAGCCGAGCACCCCGATTCCGGTGGCGAGCACATAGGGCACGTACAGCAGAGCGAAACTCAGAACAGATGCCGCCACCATGCGCCACCCGCCCCTTTTCAGCAGCGCCGGTGCCGCCAGCACGGGAATGAGTTTGGTGCCGATTGCGATTCCGAGCATGATGCCGCCGCGCCAGACTTTTTTGCTCGAGACCAGGAACACGGCCGCGACCACGAAAATGACGCCGAGCATGTCTACGTGCGAGTTGGTGATGGCTTCGGTCGCCACGAGCGGACACCAGGCCCAAAGGGCCGCGTTTCTCTCGTTCAGGCCGCGGCGGCGCATGCCGTTCAGGAGCAGGACGGTCGTTCCGAGGCTCAGCAGCAACCCGGTGAGCTGCAGCGGCCAATATTCCGGCCCTGGTCCGGTGAGAAAGCGCACACCGGCGAAAAAAATCTCGCTGGCCGGCGGATAGATCGTGGGTACGGCCGTACGGTTCAGGGCCGAGCAGAGCAGGTCGCCATCGGTCGTGCGGGCGCGCACGATGCGTTCACCGACGCAGACTTCTGTGCCGACGGCGTTGGTCTGGGGTGCGGGGAAGAGCCAATCTGGTCTCAGGGAATCGAGGCGGGCATCCGCTGGCGTGAAAGCGTAGGGGCTGATGCCGTTGGTTTGTACGATGCCGTCCCAGGCGTAACGGGCCGAGTCGGTGCTCGTGTTGGGTGGGCCGACCATGGCGGCGCCGCCGATCAGAGCGGAACCGGCGAGGATCAGCGCAACGACCGTTTTGCCCCGGACACGGCGCAACAGCCACCAGGCCAGGCCGAAGAGCAGCCAGAGCGCGCTCGTGACCAGCACGAGCTGCACCTCGTCGCGGTCGGGGTTGAACAGGTCGAACGTGAGCACGCCGAACGCGGTGAGGGCAGCGCTGGCCACCAGCAGGGCAGCGATGATCGTTATGCGCACGGTTCAGTCTGTCTCATGGGTCGTGACTTTTCCGGGACCGTTCACCCATTCACCCGCACATCGTAAGGAATTCTTACCCTTTTTGAGCGCGGCGCGGTGGTGCAATGAAGGTATGCGGCGATTGATGTACGAGGCCCAGCGAGCGCTGGCGTCGCCGGTGCGCAATCCGCGCATGGCCACCGTGATCGGGCGGCTGCTTGGCGCCGCTTTTCTGATCTGCTTCGGCACCGGCCTGTACAGCCACTTTCTGCAGGAACCGCTCGACTGGATGCGCTTCGCGACCCGGCCCGAGTTTCTCTACCAGGTGACCCAGGGCACGCACATCATCACGGGCATCGCCTGTTTTCCGCTGCTGTTGGCCAAGCTGTACATCGTCTTTCCAAACCTGTTTGCGTATCCCCCGGTTCGCGGCATCGTGCATTTTCTGGAGCGCGCGTCGATCGCCCTGTTTGTCGGTGCCTCGCTCGTTCAGATCACGATCGGGCTGCTCAACACCTACCAGTGGTACCCGTGGCCGTTTCCGTTTCGGCAGGTGCACTTTGCGCTCGGCTGGGTGCTGATCGGGCTGCTGGTCATCCACATCGCGGTCAAGCTTCCGGTGATCACGCGGTACTGGAACAAATCTCCGTCCTCCGACGACGAGCATCTCTCCGATGCGGTGTCGGGGGACCGCGGTTCCGATGCCGAGGCCGTGCGCCTCTGGGGCACGACCCGCCCCAATGGCGTGACCGGGCGGGTGCTCGACTACATTGACGCGACGCCGCGCACTGCGTCGCGGGTCAGTCGGCGCGGGTTTCTCACCACGGTCGGTGTGGCTACGACCGCCGTCGTCGGTCTCACCGCCGGGCAGACCTTCACACCGCTGAACGCGGTCAACCTGTTCGCGCCGCGCAAGAAGGGCGTCGGCCAGCAGGGAGTTCCGGTGAACCGCACGAGCGAACAGGCCAAGGTAGCGGATGCCGCCATGGCCCCCGCGTGGAGCCTCACCCTCGCTGTCTCCGGCACCGAACGCTCGTTCACTCGGGACGAGCTGCTCGCACTGCCGCAGACGTCCGTGCAACTGCCGATCGCCTGTGTCGAGGGCTGGAGCCAGATGGCTTCGTGGCGGGGTGTGCGACTGCGCGACCTCGCCGATCTGATGAACGCCGACCCTGACACGTCGTTTCGTCTGATCAGCCTCGAAGAACGCGGCAGTTTCAGCAAAACGCAGATGGGGCGCGAGTATGTGCGCGACCCGCTCACGCTCGTTGCGCTCGAGCTCAACGGAGAGACGCTCGACCTTGAGCACGGGTATCCGGCCCGCATGATCGCGCCCGGCCGGCCCGGTGTGTTGCAGACCAAGTGGCTGAGCCGAATCGAGGCGATCTGATGACTTCTCTTCAAGGCGGTCTGACACCACCGCCGGCCGGAATCGAGGCGTCGACCGGTCAACGGATGCGCAGCATCCGCTTGGTGCTGCTGGGTGTCGGCGTGCTGATGCTGGCCTGGGGCGCGTTCGTGATGTTCGACTCGGTGCGGCTGACCCGCATTCCCGGGGTGGCGCTGTGGATTGCGGCGGCGATCGTGCTGCACGATGCGATTCTGGCGCCGATCGTGTTTGCGTTCGGGATTGCGCTGCGGCGGGTCGGACGACGGGCGACCGGGACGATCATTGCGATCGTGCAGGGCGGCATTGTCGTCGGGTCTCTGGTCTCGCTCGTGGCGGTGCCACTGATCGTGGCAAAAAACTTCGCCCCGGCCAACCCAACGGTGCTGCCGCTGAATTACGGGCTCAACCTAGGGATTTTCTGGCTCGTGCTCGCGGTGGTAACCGTGGGGCTGTCGGTGTGGGCGTTTCTGCGCGGGCGACGACCGGACGTGGCTTTTCCGGACGACTCCGGGCGCTGAGGTGGGTGGCTGTTGTCGGCGGCCCGCTATTGAGGAGCGGCCGGGCCCAGCTTTGAGAACTGGGACCATGATCTAGCATGGGCCCAGTTACCGGGCCCGGGCCCGGGCCCGGAAAGAAGGTACGGTCAGGCGCGGGCTAGGCGGGCGAAGGAACGGCCTCCGCGGGTCCATTCGGCGACCTGCACGAGTCCAACGCGGGCCGCGCGGCGGCGCAGGGCGCTGACGCCGATCTCGGCCCAGGGGAACGCATCGCTCGTGTGTCCGGCCGCGTCGTGCAAGGTGCCCTCGTAGGCGAGGTCATGCTCGGGGTCGCGGTGCACCTCGACGACGAGCACGCCGTCGGCGCAGAGCAGCGACACACAGCGGTCGAGCAGAGCGTCGGGGTCGCCGCCGATACCGATATTGCCGTCAACGAGGAGCAGGGTCGCCCAGGTTCCCGCGAGCGGAATGTAGTCGAAGACGGAGCGCTGCAGCACGGCGAGACCGGCTGCGAGGGCGATGCGCACGGCGGTCGGCGAGACGTCGACGCCGAGGGCATCGAGTCCCTCGTCGATCGCGGCCTGGATCATGCGGCCCGGTCCACAGCCGATGTCCAGCACCGGTCCCGCGACGCCGCAGAGCAGGGAACGGTCGATTGCATCGGCTCCGGCGCTCCAGCGCCCGGCGTGCATGGTCGACACGCGCGTCGGCGTTCCCGGATCGGCATCGGCTCGATTGCCGTGCAGGTACAGCACGTTGTCATCGGATTGCAGCGCCTGGGCATACGGTTCGGATCCGCCGGACCCGAACGTGGTCGGGCGGCGAAAACGCTCGGCCGTGGCGCGGTCTCTGGCAGCGTCGTCGAGTTCCCAGTCGGCCGACTGCTCCCACAGGCGCGGCGACACGAGGGTCATGAGCGTGCCCCGTTCACGGTGGGCAATTCGGCATTCCGCAACAGAGCGGATGCCGTCACCCCCGCGAAAGCACGCGCGAACCGGGTGTGGGGGGCGCTGGAGGCGACGGTGTGGGCATCCGTTATGGTGTCGATGTCGGTGAGTGAGGGCAGCAGGCCGACGGTGAGGCCGGCCTCGTCGAGGCGTTGCAGCTGGTGGGCGCCGGTGTCGGCGCGGCTCATCGGGATGCCGCGGAGCAGCGCGCCGGTCGGGTTTTTGAGCGCGAGCGCCCAGAAACCGCCATCGTCTGCGGGACCGAACCAGGCATCCGTTTCGTCGCCCCAGCCGGTGAAGACGGGCGCGAGCGCGGCGGCGTTGATCTGGGGGGTGTCCATGCCGAGCAGGAGCGTCGGCTCGTCGAGGTGGTCGAAGATGGCGGCGAGTCGCTCGTCGAGACTGCCGGAGGTCTGCGGCAGAATCTCCCAATCGGATGCCTCCGGCGGCGGGGTCACACCGTCGAACGCGAGGATGTGACGGGTGGCGGGCAGCGCGCCGGCGACGGCGAGGGTGTCGGCGAGGCTGGCGGCCGCAAGCTGGGCGGCCTGCTCGAGGGAGAGCGGCGGGTGCAGGCGGGTCTTGACCTTGCCGGGAAGGCATTCCTTGGCGATGACGACGATAGCGGTCATGAGCGGGCCTCGTTGGTGTTTGGGTTCCCGGTGCTGCTCGCGCTGTTGGCGCTTCGGGCGTTGTTGGCACTTTGGGCGTTGTTGGCACTTTGGGCGTTGTTGGCACTTTGGGCGTTGTTGGCGCTGAGCAGCGCGGACATGTCCTGAATGGCAGTCAGGGTTCCGCGCACGGTTCCGGTTACCTTGCTGCGGCCGACGCGCGGCGCGTAGCCCGTGTCCACCTCGCGGATGCGCCAATTCGCTGCGGCCGCGCCGAGAAACATCTCGAGCGGATATCCGCTGCGGCGGTCGTGCAGGTCGAGGGCGAGGAGGTGGTCGCGGCGGGCCGCTCGCATGGGGCCCAGGTCATGAATGTTCACACCTGTTATTCGGCGCAGTCGCCAGGAAAGATAGGTATTTGCTAGACGGGCATGCGGAGGCCAGGCGTTTCGGGTCGTGGGGCGACGGCGACCAAGCACGAGATCAGCCTCGTCGGCGCTGATCGGATCGACCACGAGAGGCAGGTCGCGGGGGTCCATCGAGGCGTCGGCGTCGCAGAAGGCCACGATCGGGGCGGTCGCGGCGAGGAGCCCGGCGTGGGCGGCGGCGCCGAATCCACGGCGGCGTTCGTGCACGACGTACGCGCCGAGGATGCGGGCGAGGTCGGCGGACCCGTCGGTCGACCCGTTGTCGACGACGATCGCGCGGTAGCCGGCGGGCAGGCGTTCGAGGATCCACGGCAGTGCCTGCGCCTCGTTGAGGCAGGGCAACACCACATCGACCCGAATATTCATCATTCTTCGACCCTAAAGGGGAGGTCTGGGGCTTCGGGGCGAAACAGGTTACGAACCGCTGAATGTTTCTGGGCGTTTGATGTGAAGTGGCTCAACGCACAATTGGCGGATGCCGGTGGCGGGTTGGTTGTCCGGGCCCATGTTGTGGCCCTGGGCCCAGTTTAGAAGCTGGGCCCGTGGACGGGGCCCGGGCCCCGTCCGGTTGGGCGGACGGCGTGAGGCGGGGCATCCGCTGGACCGACCGACAGGTGGGTGCGCGCGCCCCGCGCGGTATGGGGTGCGCGCGCCTAGTCTGAGGGGGTGTCTCCCTCCCAATATTTTGCGCCGCCCCGAGCGGATGCCCTCGCCGGCCGTCGCGTGCTCCTGATCGAGGACGACCCGACGGTATCCGAGGTGGTCGGGCGATACCTGCGCGCCGCCGGATTCGTCGTGGATGAAACCGTGGACGGGCTTGCCGGCCTGCGCCAGGCCGAACTCGCGCAGCCCGACCTTATTGTGCTCGACCGCATGCTTCCGCTGCTCGATGGCATCGAAGTGTGTCGCCGCATCCGCGTGAGCTGGGGCGCGCTTCCGGTGATCATGCTGACGGCGCTCGGCGAGGAGGAACACCGCATCGAAGGGCTCGAAGCGGGCGCGGACGACTACCTGGTGAAGCCGTTCTCTCCGCGCGAGCTGGTGCTGCGGGTGCAGTCAGTATTGCGGCGGAGCGGCACCGAATCCATTCCGGAGGGGATCCTCGACGCCGGCGAATTCTCGCTCAACCTCGCCGCACACGAGATTCGGTTGCGCGACAAGCCGCTCGTGCTCACGAGCCGGGAATTCGACCTGCTCGCCTATCTGATCTGGCGGCCGTCGCGGGTGCTGACCCGCGAGGAGTTGCTGCGTTCGGTCTGGGGCTGGGAATTCGGGGACCTGTCCACCGTGACCGTGCACGTGCGGCGGTTGCGGGAGAAGGTCGAAGCCGACCCGGCGCATCCGCTGCTCGTGAATACCGTGTGGGGGGTCGGATACCGGTTCGATCCGGTGCCGCTTGGGGCCGGTTCGACGCCCGCTAACGACGCATCGAGGAGCGCGGGATGAGCGCGCCGGGCGAGGTCGTCACCACGGTGGTCTGGTATTCGAGGCTCGCGGGAGGCACCGGGGCTTGGCCGGCCCGCGGCATCCGTTTAGCGGGTGGCACACCGTGACCGCTGGCGTCTTTGCGACCGTGGCCGGCATCGCGCTCGGTTGCGCGCTGGTTGTGGGAGCACTCGCCCTGCTCACCCTGCGGCTGCTGTCGCGGGGGTCGCTCGTGATGCAGGTGGTCGTCGTCGCGTTCGCGACCGTCGTGTCGGTGGTCAGCGGAACCTCCGCGGTGGCGTCGCTCATGTACCTGTCGGAGCACGACCTGAACGTGTTCTACTCGGTAGCCGCCGTCGCCGGAATCGTGTCGCTCGTCATGGCCTCTGTTTTGGGGCGGTCGCTGGTTCGCGACAACCAGTACTTTCGGGCTGCTGCGGCAAGCATCGGTCGGGGCGAATCTGTTATATCTCCGGATCGGCATACATCGACGGAGTTCGCCTCGCTCGCCGGGGAGTTGGCCGCGACGGCCGATCGGCTGACCGAATCCCGCCAGCGGGAGGAGCGCATCGAGTCGTCGCGTCGCGAAATCGTGGCGTGGATCTCGCACGACCTGCGCACGCCCCTCGCTGGCATCCGCGCCATGGCCGAGGCCCTCGAAGACGGCATGGCTCCCGACCCACAGCGGTATTACGCGCAGATTCGCGGGCAGGTCGACCGGCTCAGCGGCATGGTCGACGACCTGTTCGAGCTGTCCAAGATCCACGCCGGGGCGCTGCAGCTCAACTTTGAACGGGTGGCCCTGTATGACCTGATCAGCGACACCGTCGCAGATCTCGCGCCGGTCGCCCTCGGCAAATCGCTCGACCTGCGCTTCGAGGGTGAACGCGGTGTCACCCTCCAAGCGGATGCCCGGGAGCTCGCCCGCGCGGTCGGCAACCTGGTCATGAACGCCATTCAGTATTCTCCGGCCGACAGCGCCATCGTCGTCTCGGTCACCCGGCACGTCGACGGCAGGGCTGTGATTTCGGTTGTGGATGCGGCCGGCGGGATTCCGGAGCAGGATCTCGGTCGGGTGTTCGAGGCTGGCTGGCGAGCGAGTGAACCGCGGACCGTGTCCGCCTGGGGAACCGGCGCCGGTCAGAGCGGCGGCGCCGGGTTGGGGCTCGCGATCGTCGAGGGCATCGTGCGGGCTCATGCTGGGCAGGTGACGGTGACCAATGTGGGGAACGGATGCCGGTTTGAGATGCTGTTGCCGCAGCATCCGCTGGCCTGATCGGTCGGCAGGCCAAAGCATCTCCCGGTCTCTCTTCAGGGTTCAATCACTTCCCAGGGCATGACTCCTGCAATTTGCAGAAGGTGCCCGGAAAGTTGGCTGGAATTCCGCGCTTGCGCGCGGGGTCACCGAGAATTTGCAGGAGTTACGCCGTTTTCGCCACTCCCACAGGTGTCTGTGGCGACCGGAATAGCCCCGTGGGCTGGGTCAGGGACACACGGCAGCACGCAGAGGGGCCGTGGCGAACTCGCGCATGCCGTCTTCGAAGGAGACCTGGGCGGACCAACCGAGTTCCGTGCGCAATCGCTCGGAGGACGCCGTAATGTGTCGCACGTCGCCGAGCCGGTACTGCCCGGTCACGATCGGGGTGAGGCCACCGGCCGCCGCGGCAAGGGCGGTCGCCATATCGCCAATGGTGTGCACGATTCCGCTGCCAACGTTGAACGGGCGGAATATTCCGGAATCGGAATGGGCCGTGAATTCCAGCGCGGAAATGTTGGCGGCGGCCACATCACGCACGTGCACGAAGTCGCGGCGCTGCCGGCCGTCTTCGTACACCCGCGGAGCCTCACCGCGCTCGATCGCCGAACGAAACAGGGAGGCGACCCCCGCGTAGGGCGTGTTCTGCGGCATGCCCGGTCCGTAGACGTTGTGGTAGCGCAGGGCGGCGACCTGCCCGCCGGTCGAGCGAGCCCAGGCCGTGGCGAGATATTCCTGACCGAGTTTGCTGCTCGCGTAGACGTTGCGCGGGTCGAGCGGGTCGGTTTCGCTCACCAGAACGGGCTCGAGCGCCTGGCCCGTCTCCGGGTCGCGCGGGTCGAAGCGCCCGGCGTCGAGGTCGCTCGCGAGGCGCGGGCCTGGCCGGGTGAAACCGTTCGGGCCGCGATAGCTGCCCTCCCCGTAGACCACCATGGATGACGCCAGAACCAGACGGCGGATGCCCCGCTCGGCCATCGCGGCCAGCAATACCGCCGTTCCCACCTCGTTGCTGTGCACGTAGTCGGGGGCGTCGGCAAAGTCGACGCCGAGTCCCACTTTGGCCGCCTGATGGCAGACCACGTCGATGTCTTCGAGGGCGCGGGCGACGGTGTCCGGGTTGGTCACGTCGCCGAGCAGGAACTCCACCCGTGGGTCCAGGCCCGCCGGGCGTGCGTTCCCGGCCCGGAAGCTGGGCCCAGGTTCTCTCATGGGCCCGCTTTCCGGGCCCGGGCCCGGAAAGATAGGGGACGCGGATTCAGGCGTGGACTCAACCTCGGACCTTGGCTCGCGGTCGGCCGCGGACGCTCGCTCGGGCTCGGACACGAGTGCCGGCGCAGGCCCGTGCACGTCGGCGCGCAGTGAGTCCAGTACGCGCACCTGATAGCCGCGGGCGAGGGCGGCGTCGACGATCGCGGATCCGATGAAGCCCGCTCCGCCAGTGATCAGCAGGTGTTCGCCGGTCATGGCTGGTCCCGCTTGACGGTGCTGACGCAGCCGGCACCAGGGTGGCGCTCCGCGTTCCCCGTCGATCCGCCGGCGACCCGCTGAAACGCACCGCGCGCCGAGCGATCCATGTTCACGCCAGCGCATCCGGGTCAGACACCACGGCACGAGCGAGTACGGCGGCGACCTGGGCCGGGTCGATGAGCTCACGCGGAGCGAAGTCAGTCGGCAGAGCTCGCAGGATGCCGTCGATCGCGGCCAGAATACGCGGCTGGGCGTCGCGCAGGCGCCGGAACACGACCGAGGCGGTCACGGCATCCGTTTCGAGGGAGGTTACACCACGGGCGGCGGTCTCGGCGTCCCCGGCATCCGCTGCGAGCACCGGCGCGAGCCCGGCGTCGGCATCCGTCACGAAGGAAAGGTTCACAGTGCCCAGGTTGAGCTCCCCGGCCAGCACGATTTCGGGGTAGGCGGTCATATTGACGATGTGGGCGCCGACCGAGCGGAACCAGACTGACTCCGCCCGGGTCGAAAACCGCGGGCCCTGAATGACGACGACCGTTCCGGTGGGGGCGAAGTTCTCGCCCAGCTCTTCGAGGGCGTTCACGGCGTACCCGCGCAGCAGCGGATCGAACGGGTCGGCGGCGGAGAGATGCTGCACCGATTCCCGGTCGTAGAACGTGTCGGGACGTCCAGTCGTGCGGTCGATGAACTGGTCGGTGACCACGAGCAGCCCGGGCGCATACTCCGGCGTGACTCCCCCGACCGCCGAAGACGAAATGATCGCCCGCACGCCGATCGAGGCCAGCGCCCAGATATTCGCGCGGTAGTTGATCAGGTGCGGGGCGACGCTGTGACCGCTGCCGTGCCGGGGCAGAAACGCGACCCGGCGACCGGCTCGCAGGCCGATCGTGACGGGCGTGGTTCCGTAGGGCGTCTGTACCTGGTGCGTTACGGCGCCGGCCGGGTCGATGAGTTCGTAGAGTCCGGATCCGCCGATGACGGCAAACTCGGCACGCGCCGTCGGGTCGACCAGAGGTTCGGGCAGCGATTCGGCCGAGGGCGCAGCCAATTGGTCGGCAGTCGGGTCAAACGTCACAAGCGGCTCCCAGCGTTTAAAAGTCGAGTGTTCAGTGTGCCATCGAAACCTGCGTGCCCGCGCAAGCCCGCCTACCCGGTCGGGGCCCAGGCCCCGTCCACGGGCCCAGTTTATAAGCTGGGCCCAGGGACGGGGCCCGGGCCCCGACCAGAAAATGGGCGCCCGACACGGACTTCGAACTCGGCCCAAGGTCCGAGCCTGTTTCCGGGACCGGGACCGGTCGCTGGGACCACGCTAGAACATGGGCCCGGTTTCCGGGACCGGTCCCGGTTGCACAGACAGCTAGTGCGTGTAGACGCGAATCGACGACGCGAGCGGCCCGGGCGGGTTCAGCGCGAACGACGACAGCACCCCGTCGCCGGAGTAATCCACGAGCGCCCAGAGTTCAGACCCGCCACTCACCACGTAGCGCTCTCCGCTTTGAAGCGGCACCGTGGCGCTGGCCCCGGCGCCCACCGTGAGGTCTACCGGGGTGCCAGCGGCGGGGGTGAGGGTGAGCGAGGCATCCGCTGCCCCACTGTTGACGAGGTGCAGCGTCGGCGACGGGCCGTCGGCCACGGCCACCACGAAGGGGCCCTTGAGCGGCGCCGACGCCGAGAACCAGCCGAAGTCCTTACCGCCGGTGCTGTCAGTGGCGGTGCGGGCGGCCGCGACGATCGGCTCGTCGGAGCGCAACTGCACCGAGAAGCTGCCAACGGCCAGCGGCGCGAGCGGAATTTCGGTGGCGATGCCGGGCTCGACATCCACCTGGGTCGACGTGCCGGAACCTGACCCGTCGGCGCTCGTCACGCCGATCTGCACGGTCGCCGCCGCATCACCCGGCACGAACACCCGAATCGACGCGGTGTCGGCGTTGAACCCCTCGCCCGTCGTCACCGTCTCCTCGCTGACGGCCGCCGTGACGCGTACGCCGGCAATGATCTGGTTGGTGGCGGGGGTCGCGGTGGTGCCGATGATCTCGACTCCGCCCGGTTCGATGCCGCGAATACTGCTCTGCTCCAGCGACGCGGCAACCTGCCCGCCGCGCGAGGAGACGTGCAGAACCGGCGATTTCACGTTCGGCGCGAGTCCGGCTAGCGAGATGACCCGCTGCTCGCCCGGCTGCACCAGGATGCCGCTCGCGCCGGGTGCGTCCACGAGTCCGGTCTCGCCGTAGACCGTCACGTTGACGGTCGCAAGTACGGAGGTCGGGTTGCCGAGCAGCAGCAGGCTGGTACGCCCGATATCGGTCGAGCCGCCCACGATCCAGCTGTCGCTGACCGCTTCGGCGCAGGCGGCGACGGCGAGCCCGCCAATGGTGTCGGTGGCGGCGACCTGCGACTGACTTCCGGCCACGAGAGGCGGAACGGTCGCGCCATCCTGCACGGGAACGGTCAGCAGCAACGGCGGCTGCCGGCTGTTCGAGTCGTCGACCGCGCTTATCTCGGTCACCTGCGGCCGAATCTGTTCCAGCGATGAAGCCTCAACCGCTCCATACACAGCGGATGCCGCTCCCACACTCGACGCGGACTGCGCCTTCGTCGAGTCCTCGGCCAGGGTCAGCAGTGGTCCGGGGCAGACCCGCTGCTGCTCACTGGGCAGCGGCGCGATCTCGCTGGACTGCGGGTTGCGTTCAACGGTCGGCAGCGTCACGAGGGTGGCCGCGCCGAGCGTCGCGACGACGACAGCGATGCCGACGAGGCCGAGCACACCGCGTCCGGCCCGGCCGCCGATGCGGGCGAGTTGGCTTTTATCTGGCATTGTCGTCCTTCGGTCGGTCGTTGGCAGCCGGGCCGACGCCAGAGACGCCAGGCGTGCCAGCCCCTGAGGCAACGGCCGGGTCGGCAACAGCTGGTTCGGCCGCAGCATCGTCGTCGGCGAACCCGTCGTCCGATTCCAACCCGGTTCCGACGCCGGTCTCCCGGTCGATCGCGAGGTCGGCTTCGAGATCGGTGCCGAGCGGCACCTCCAACTCCTCGTCACGATCGGATGACACAGCACCCTTCGACCGCCGCACGCGCTTGGGCTTCTGTTTGGCGTCGGCACGGGCGGCCCGACGAATCGCGTCGCGGTTGGCCTGGCGCACGGCTTCGCGCCCGGCGCCGATCGGCAGCGACAGCAGAACGGCGCTGCCCACCACGGCGAAGGCAATGAGCAGGGTCACCAGGCCGAAAACGCCGCCGGCGCGAGCCGGTATCGGGGTCGAGGCGGCAGCATCCGTTTCGCCGAACTGCCAAAGGCGGCCGAACTCGGTATCGCCGACCGGGGCCAGGCTCGAGTTGCCGTCGAGGGCGGTTTCGGTGCGCAGCGCGGTGTCGGCCGCGTCGACGCCGGTATCGCCGGGCTGCAGCACAATAAAGCGGATGCCGAACTCGGCCAGGTCAGCGTTGGTGTCGAGTCCGCTGTGCGAGGCCAGGTTGCCGGCGAGCTCCGCGAGCGCTTTCTCGCGGGTACTGAGAGTCGCATCGGTGCTGTCCAGGGTGGATTGCTGGTTCAGTGTGGCGCCGATACCGCGCTCGATCGTGGCGAGCAGCCCGCCGTCAGCCTGCGGGGTGAGCTTGAGCGTGCCGACCCGGTTGTCGATCTGGGCCTCGGCGGCGACGAAGGCCGGCTGGGTCTGCCCGGTTCCCTCGCGCACGGCGGCGGTGCCGAGGTGCAGCGAGGCGACCAGCGGCAGCACGACCACGGCCAGGGCGAGCGCGGCGACCACACCGGGCGTCGATGCGAAGCGGTGCAGGGAGCGCAGGCCGATCACCAGGGCGCTGACTAGTCCGAGCCAGTACAGACTGAGGCCGCTGCCGGTCCAGACGCGCACCGGTTCGGCGCCGATCGCGGCGAGAACGAGCTGGTTGACGGCGAGGGCGGTGCCGAAGCCGAGCAGCGCAACGAGCCAGGCGCCGCCGGCGAGGCGCGCGCCGGGCAGCAGCAGCGCGAGCAGGGCGAGCACGGCGAGGGGCGCGAGCAGAATCGGTACGAACAGCTGCGGGTCCAGGCCCTCGACGCCGAAGCGGTCGAGCACGCCGGCCCAGCCGTCGGTTCCGGGCAGTCCGAGCAGAAGTTGCAGGGTAGGAGCCTGGCCGCTCGGCACGGGCAGGCCCGGGTCGGCGACGAGGTTCAGCCAGTCACCGCGCAGTCCCTGGTTGACCAGCAGGGGCAGGGCCAGCGCGAGCGACGGCAGCGGAATACCGATGAAGCGCATCACTCGGCGGCCGGCCAGGGCCACGCTGAGCGCCCAAACCACGAGCAGGGCCGGGGCGAGCGAGGGCGCGCAGGCGACGACGGCCGCGAACAGCAGGGCAGCGGATGCCGATGCCGACCAGGTGCGCGCGGCGGCGAACCAGGCGAAGAACAGCCACGGCAGCAGCAGGTGCACCAGAATCGCGGCCGGACGTGCGTCGGCGAGGGCGATCAGAAAGGTCGGGGCCAGCACCCAGAGCGCGGCGGCCAGGGCGCGCAGGCTGCCGCGGTCGGTCAGCCGGGTCGCGGCCATCCAGGCGCCAACGGCGGCGAGGGGAAAGGCGAGCGCGTAGACCAATACGAAAGCAAACGACGGCGACCAGAACGCAATCGAGCCGAGCACGGCCACAACCGCGGCGAACGGATCGGCGGCGCCGACGAAGCCGAGCCCCAGGTCGCGCCAGCCGAAGCCGACACTCGCCCACAGTTCGGGCAGGGTCGGAGACAGCGGCAGCAGCCCGCCGCCGGTGAGGGTGTCGGCGCCGAGCAGCGGCACCATCATGATGATGCCCACGACCGCAGCGGCGAGCATGGTCCAGGCGCCGCCGCCGGAGAAGAATCGAATCTCGGGGCGTTCGCCGTGCAGGCCGAACAGGCTCGCCTCGCGCTTGAGCGAGTGTCGCCGGCGCACCTCATTCGAGGGAACCCGCAGCGTGGAGATGGCATCCCAACCGAGCGTGCGCGTTTTCGCAAAGGAGCGGCGGGCGTTGCCGACGCGCATGCCGTTGAACGCGGCGCCGAACGCGGCCGCGAATTCGCCCACGATCGCGCCGGGTTCCTTGCGCAGCAGTTGCCCGAGCGAGCGCACAAAAGCCAGCGGCAGCAGCGACAGCCAGTGAAAAACCAGGGCTCCGGCGGGCGCGTAGACCAGCCGGCGGTGCAGCTGCGCTGAACGTTCCGCGCGCACGCGGCGACGGCGGAGGCTCCCCCGCGAGGACTGGTTGGGCCCGGCGACGCCGTCACCGGCCGAGGCGACGCGGGCCGCCGGAACGACCGACACGCGGTACCCGGCGAGCCGCACCCGCACGCAGAAGTCGAGGGAATCATCCACTGTCGGCAGGGCCGGGTCGAACCCGCCGAGCTGCTCCCACACCGTGTGGCGCACGAGCAGGCCGCCGGCGCTGACGGCGAGCACGTCGCTCAGGCCGTCGTGCTGGCCCTGGTCGAGTTCACTCTCGACCAGGGTGACGGTGGCGCCGGTCGGCGTCATCGACTCGCCGAAATTGTGGATATATTCGCCGGCGATCCATTCCATGACCTTCGGTCCGGCGACTGCTACCGAAGGGGCGATCTCGAGCGCGTCGACGAGCACCTCGAGGGCGGTCGGGTCGGGCGCGCTGTCCTGGGCGAGCAGCCAGAGCAGCTCGCGGTCGTGCGTGGGCGGCGCGCTCACGCGCACTGCGGCGGCGATCGCCTGACCAAAGTTCAGATCGGAGTCGGCGGCAATGAACTGCGTCGGCCCGAATCCGGCGAGCATCTTTGCGGTCGCATCGCTCGAACCGCAGTCCACGGTGATGACGATGTCGGGTTTACGGGTCTGCAGCGACAGCGCCTTGAGAGTTCGCTCAAGGTGTTTCGCGCCGTTTCGGGCGACAAGGATGGCGGTGACTCTGGGTTGCATAACAGAACCAGCCTAGGTCGGGATCGGCCCGCGGCCCTGAACCGAGAGGGCGCGCCTCAAATATTGGCGAGGCATTAGCGAAGCGGATGCGGCGCCATCCGCTCAGAGACCGGGTCGCGTCGGTCTGTGGAGCGGCTCGCCTGCCGGCATTTGCTTGCGAGCGCCGAAGGAGTTAGGCGCGCTTTCGCAGTTTGCGGCGTTCGCGCTCGGAGAGTCCGCCCCAGATGCCGAACCGCTCGTCGTTGCTGAGCGCGTATTCGAGGCACTGGTTGCGCACCTCGCAGCCGGAGCAGATCTTCTTGGCGTCGCGGGTGGAGCCGCCTTTTTCGGGGAAGAACGCCTCGGGGTCGGTCTGGGCGCAGAGCGAGTCGGCCTGCCAGGCCAGAAGGTTCTCGTCGCCGAGATCTTGTCGTACGCCCGGGACACCGAGGGTGACGGGGTCAACGAACCAGTCCTCTGGTACTCCGGAACGATAGTCAGGTATAGCCATATCGTCTCCCAGCGCTCGCTACGCACCGTTTGGTGCTGCACCTAATTACACCGGTGTAATTCGCTAACGTCAAGTCGCAGATCGTAAACCCTCAATACGGGCTGGAGGGTTGCGACGCGCCGATGATGGCAAAATCTGGCATTCGGGGGTACGCGGGCTCAAAACAACGTCGCGAACGTAGCACGATCGTTGGCCCGACCGGCGTGTCGCTGAGCTCAGTGCGCGGCGGTGCGCGAGGAATCCCAGGCGCTCTGCACCATCTGCTCCAGGGTGTGACGCATGTTCCAGCGCAGGTCGCGAGCCGCGAGCGCGCCGGAGGCCACGATGCGATCCGGGTCGCCGGCGCGGCGTGGGCCGATCTCGGGCGTGAAGTCGATGCCGGTGACCCGGCGCACCGTGGCCATGATCTCGCCGACCGAGACGCCGTCGCCGCTGCCCAGGTTGTAGACCGGTTCGATTGCGTCGCCGGCGTCGAGGCGGCGGGCCGCAGCCACATGGGAGAGCGCGAGGTCGGCCACGTGAATGTAGTCGCGCACGCAGGTGCCGTCGGGCGTGGCATAGTCATCGCCGTTGATGCGCGGCGTGCGGCCGTCGAGCAGGGCCGCAAAGACCAGGGGAAAGAGGTTGTGCGGGCTGGTGTCACGCAGTGACACGTCACCGGAGCCGACCACGTTGAAGTAGCGCAGCGAGGTGTGGCGCAGGCCGGTCGCCACGGCCTGGTCGCGCAGCAGCCACTCGCCGATCAGCTTGGATTCGCCGTACGGCGACTCCGGGCTCTTCGGCGTCTCCTCGGTGACCAGGTCGGTGTGCGGCGTGCCATAGACAGCGGCGCTCGAGGAGAACACAATGCGATCGATCTCGGCCGAGCTCATGGCGGCGAGCAGCGTGGCGGTTGCCGTCACGTTCTGCTCGTAGGTGTGCAACGGGCGCTGCACCGAGACACCGGCGTACTTGAAGCCGGCCACATGAACGACTCCGTGCACGTGATGCTCGTGGAAGGCATGCAACACGGTTTCGCCATCGAGCACGTTGGCCCGAATGAACGGCACGTCGGCCGGCACGAACGACTCGTGTCCACTCGAGAGATCATCGAGCACGACCACGTCAAGGCCTTCAGCCTGGAAAGCACGCACCACATGCGAGCCGATATAGCCCGCCCCGCCGGTTACCAACCACGCCATGAGGCTCCGCTCGTTCGCGTGGCACTCGATGCGCCACCGCTACAGGCTAGCGCCAGCGAATCAGAGCGTCATATTCGTCGGTCACGTGGGGAGTTTTCTGGCCGTAGCCGTCGAGGTACAGGGAGCGGATCGTGGCAGCAATACCCGCGACCGCAAGGACGATGAGGAGGAACATAAAGATGAACATGGCAGAAACTCTATGTATTGTGCTTTTCTGCCGCGAGTGGCAGCATTGACACCGTTCGACACATTTCTGCCAACCTTGACGAGAGGATGCCCATGCTCCAGAAAATCGTCTGCGTCACCCTCCCGGGTCTGGCGCCGTTCGAATTTGGCGTGATCTGCGAGGTGTTCGGCATCAACCGCAGCGCCCAGGGCGGGCCAGCCTTCGACTTCCACGTTGTGGCCGCCGAACCCGGACCGATCCGCACCAAGATCGGCTTCGACATCGTCGTGCATGACGACCTGTCAGCCGCCGCCGATGCCGACCTGATCGCCATTCCCGGCTACGAGTCCGGCGCACCCATCGACCCCCGCGTGCTCCAGGTCGTGCGCGACGCCGAAGCCCGCGGCGCCTGGGTACTCAGCGTCTGCAGCGGCGCCTTCGTGCTCGCCCACGCCGGCATCCTCGACGGACGCCGCAGCACCACCCACTGGATGTACACCGACGCCCTCGCCCGATCGTTCCCCCAGACCACCGTCGACCCCGACGTGCTCTTCGTTGACGACAACCACGTCGTCACCGGCGCCGGCACCGCCGCCGGCATCGACGCCGCACTGCACATCGTGCGCACCGAGCTCGGCGCCACGGCCGCCAATATCATCGCCCGCCGCATGGTCGTGCCGCCGCAACGCGACGGCGGCCAGTCGCAGTACATCGAAGCCCCGGTCGTGGACTGCCAGGACGAATCCTTCGCCGCCGTCACCGAGTGGATGCTGCGCCACCTCGACCAGGAACTACCGGTCGACCTGCTCGCCCGCAAGTCGCTCATGTCACCGCGCACCTTCGCCCGCCGGTTTCGCGCTGAGCTCGGCACCACGCCGACTCGCTGGCTCAACCGGCAGCGACTGTTGCGCGCACAGGAACTGCTCGAAGACAGCTCCCGCAGCCTCGAAGAGATCGCCGCCGACACCGGCTTCGGCGCGGCCGCCGTGATGCGCCACCATTTTTTGCAGGTTCTGCAGACCACCCCGACCGCCTACCGCCGGGCCTTCGGCCCCCGCAAGGTCGGCTAGGCGCCGGACATCGCCAGAAAGACCTCGCCGGTGCCCGCGAAGGTCAGCGTGCCCTCGTCGGGTGTGACGTACACAGCCTGGCCGCGCTTCAGAGCCCGCGACGACCCGGAACCCGCGACCAGAAACCCGCCGGCCGTGCAGATCGCAATGGCCGGGCCGGTGAGGGTGATCTGTCGCATGGTGACGGGTGTCGCCGATGCGGCGGCAGCATCCGCTTCAATGTGCACGAGCTCGAAATCAAGCACCCCGGGGCGATACACCGAGACGCCCTCCGCGAGCGCGACCGGCGCGAGGTACGGCGCCGTCACCGCCTCGAAGTCGAGCACCGCGAGCAGCTCCTCGATATCGATGTGCTTCGGCGTCAGCCCGCCGCGCAGCACGTTGTCGGAGGCGGCCATCAGCTCCACGCCGAGTCCCGACAGATACGCGTGGATGTTGCCGGCCGGCAAATATAACACCTCGCCGCGTTTCAAAGACACCCGGTTGAGGAGCAGGGCCAGCACGATTCCGGGGTCGCCCGGGTACTCGGCGGCGAGCGCGCGCACCGTCGCGAGCTCGCGCGCGTAGCCGATGGCCGCTCCGCCCGCGGCCAGGAACTCGGCGTGCGCGGCGAGCGCGACCACCCGCTCGACCAGCCATTCCACCTCGCCGGAGTCGCCGCCGCGACCGTCGCGCAGCAGCCAGTCGACGGTGTCGCGCAGCCCCCCGGCCAGGTGATTCTCCAGCGAGTCGATGGCCGCGGCCTGCGGGTTCTCGGTGGCGAGGTCGAGCAGGCGCAGCTCGGCGATGATGCCGCGCACCTCGGGCAGCGGGCGGAATCCGCAGAGCGCTTCGAAACTGTCGCTCAGGGCAAAAATGAGTTCGGGCTTGTGGAACGGGTCGCGGTAGTTGCGGTTGCCGGCGTCGACGGCGATTCCGGCCTCGTTTTCGAGCTCGAATCCGGCGCGGGCTTGCTCTGTCGTGGGGTGCGCCTGCAGCGATAGCGGGCGTCCGGCGGCCAGAATCTTCAGCAGAAAGGGGAGGCGCGGGGCATCCGCTTGCCGCGTCGCCCAGCCAGCGCCGAGTGCCACCTCGGGCGCAGAAGCGATCCACTCGGCGAGGTTCGAAGACCCGCCGACCTGCGACGGATCCTCGATTACCGACGGTGACCCGGCGTGGGCCCCCAACCAGAGCTCGGCCTCAGGCAAACCCGACGGCGTGCGACCCAGCAGATCGGCGATCGCATGCGTGGACCCCCAGGCGTAATTGCGCGGCGCGTTGGTGATGCCCACAAACATGTTCGGCTCCTTCTCAAAGTGTTTAGACCAAACTACCAACCGACTTCGAGCATTCAGCCAACGACCCTAGGCTGACCAAACCGCACCGGTCGCGCGTCGACCGCCCATCTTGCAACGGAGCATCCATGACCTTTGAGCTACTCGGCAGCGACTTCTTCGGCTACGAAAACCTTCTCACCGAGCCCGAACAGACGGCCATCGTCAAACTGCGCGCCTACCTCGAAAAAGAGGTACGGCCGATCGCAAACGGATGCTGGGACCGCGCCGAATTCCCCACCCAGATCATCAAGCCGCTCGCTGAGCTCGGCATGTACTCCTTCGGCTGGGAGTCAACGAAGCCGTTTGCGAATTCGGCGGTGTTTCGGGGATTCGTGGCGCTGGAACTGGCGCGAGTGGATGCATCCGTCGCCACCTTTGTCGGCGTGCAGAACGGCCTGGCGGCCGGGTCGCTCGAAGCCTGCGGGTCGGACGAGCAGCGGGCCGAGTGGATTCCGCAGCTGGCCTCGGGCGACATCGTTGGAGCGTTCGGGCTGACCGAGCCGCTCAGCGGTTCGGACAGCGCACGGGGCCTGCGCACCACGGCCACTCGCAGCGGCGACAACTGGACCCTGAACGGCGCCAAGCGCTGGATCGGCAACGCCACGTTCAGCGACATAACAATCATCTGGGCCAAGGACACCGCCGACAACCAGGTGTTGGGGTTCATCGTTCCCACCGATACCGCCGGCTATGCGGCCACCAAGATCGAGGGCAAGATCAGCCTGCGCGCGGTGCAGAACGCGGACATCACCCTGACCGACGTGGTGGTTCCCGAGCGCCTGCGCCTGCAGAATGCCAACTCGTTCAAGGACACCGCCAAGGTGTTGCGGGCCACGCGCGCCGAGGTCTCCTGGGCGGCCGTCGGCAACGCCATCGGTGCTTACGACGCCGCCGTCGCCTACGCGCACGAGCGCGAACAGTTCGGCAAGCCGATCGGCGGGCACCAGCTCGTGCAGGACCTGCTGGTCAAAAGCCTCGGCAACATCACCGCGAGCCTCGGCATGGTCGTGCGGGTGTCGCAGCTGCAAGACGAGGGCGTGCAGCGCGACGAGCACTCCGCACTCACCAAGGCCTACACGACCAGCCGCATGCGCGAAAGTGTGGCCTGGTGCCGCGAGCTGTTCGGCGGCAACGGCGTCACCCTCGAGTACAACGTGGCCCGGCACTTCGCCGACGCCGAGGCCATCTACTCCTACGAGGGCACCCAAGAGATGAACACCCTCATCGTGGGCCGCACCATCACCGGCCAGGCCGCCTTCGTCTGAGCTTTCGGCGCGGGTGACGTGTGGCCCGGGGGCGGGCCACACGTCGATGTGTAAATGTACCGGCGGCATGTGCTGTAACGGCAGCCCCAGACGGGGTGCCCCCAGAAAGAACGACCCCGGCCGCACGCTCTGCCGCGATCCGTTTGGCGCGGCGTGTCGCAGATTCCCGGCGTTACGTACCCAAACGGATGGCCTGCGACCCCGCTCCCGCGATCTCTACCCGGAGTGCCGTTCATAACTGCGGAGATTTCGCACGAACCGGGTCGTCATAGCCGGATTTCACGCATTCGCGGGAACATCTCCGCAGTTGTGAACACCGCCTCGAGTAGGGCTGCAGATTCTTAGGCACCCGCCCCCAAAACCGGCCGTGTACTGTGCGACAACCACACCCCCGGGCTACGGTGTCGGAATGAGACTTGACGAGCACGGCCGCGCGTGACGACCGACCAGGGGCTTGACGCGATCGTCGTCGGATCCGGCCCGAACGGCCTCGCCGCCGCCGTCACCCTCGCCCGCGCCGGCCTCAGGGTGCGCGTCTACGAGCGCAACGCGCAGATCGGCGGCGGGGCGGCAACCGCCGAGCTCACCCTGCCCGGGTTCCACCACGACGTGGGCAGCGCCGTGCACCCACTCGCGCTGGCCTCCGAGTTCTTTCAGAAGTTCGGTCTCAAAGACCGCATCGAACTCACTGTGCCCGAGATCTCCTACGGGCATCCGCTGCCCGGCGGCCGCGCCGGCGTGGCCTGGCATGACATCGAGCGCACCGCGGCCGGCCTCGGCCGCGACGGCCCGGCCTGGCTTCAGCTGCTGAATCCCCTCGTCGATAACATCTCAGAAGTCGCCGAACTCACCGGGGACTCGCTGCTGCGGGTGCCGCGGCATCCGCTCACGCTGGCCCGGTTCGGGCTGCGCACCCTTGAGCAGGGCGGCCCTGCCTGGAACTGGCGCTTCACCGGCGACACCGCCCCGGCGCTGCTCACCGGAACGTTCGCCCACTCGATCGGGCGGCTGCCGAGCCCGTCAACCGCCGGCGCCGGCCTCGTTCTCGCCGCACACGCGCACGCCGGGGGCTGGCCCATCCCCACCGGCGGAAGCGGCGCCATCGTTCAGGCCCTCGCCGACGACCTGCTCGCGCACGGCGGCGAAATAATAACGGATGCTGACATCCACAAGCTCACAGACCTGCCACCGGCCCGAATCGTGCTGCTCGACGTGACGCCCCGGGCGCTCGTCGAGCTGGCCGCCGGGGCCCTGCCCGACCGGTACACCACGACCCTCAGCCGGTTTCGTTATGGCAACGCCGTCGCCAAGGTGGATTTCGCCCTGAATGAACCGGTGCCGTGGAGCGCCGACGACCTGCGGCGAGCGCCGACACTACACGTGGGCGGAACCCGCGCCGACCAGGCCCGCGCCGAAAACGCCGTCGCCCGCGGGCAGCACTCCGACTCCCCCTACGTGCTCGCGAGCCAGCCGAGCATCATCGACCCCAGCCGCGCCCCGGAGGGCAAGCACGTGCTCTGGGCCTACACGCACGTGCCGGCGGGCTCCACCCGCGACCAGACCGAGCAGATCACCCGCCAGATCGAACGCTTCGCCCCGGGCTTTCGCGACACCATTCTCACCACGGCCAGCCAAACCGCCGCGCAGATGCAGAACCACAATCCCAATCACATCGGCGGCGACATCGCGGCCGGAGCCATCAGCCTGGCCCAACTCGTGCGCCGTCCCGTGCTCTCGCCCGACCCGTGGCGCACCCCGCTCGACGGCGTCTACCTGTGCTCATCGTCGACCGCGCCCGGCCCCGGCGTGCACGGAATGTGCGGCTACCGAGCTGCTCTGAGCGCCCTGGCCCACGAATACAACATCCTCACGCCCCCCGACCTCGCTCCCCCCGCCCAATAGGTCCGCGAGAGCGGGTGAAGTGTTACTTCGGCCGCTCCGAAGCAACACTTCACCCGCTCTCGCGAATCGCTTGGCAGCATCCGCTCGCCGCAACCACCCGAAGGAGCCCCGATGGCCGTGAACTACCGAAAATTCAGCTGCACCCCCGAGCAGGTCTTCGCGGTGCTCGAAAACGGATGGCTCTACCCCACCTGGGTCGTCGGCGCGAGCCGCATGCGCGACGTCGACGCGAGCTGGCCCGCGGTCGGCAGTCGCATCCACCACTCGGTCGGAGTCTGGCCCGCCCTCATCGACGACACCACCTCCGTGCTCGAGTGGAACGCGCCCCGCCATGTCATGCTCAAGGCCCGCGGCTGGCCAATGGGTGAGGCGCACGTGTCGATCGACATCCAAAATCACGACAGCGGATGCCGCGTGCGCATCACCGAAGACGTCGTCGCTGGCCCGGCCCGCCTGGTTCCCACCTCGCTGAGCAATCTGGCCATCGGTTACCGCAACACCGAGACCCTGCGCCGCCTCGCCTACCTATCCGAGGGCCACGCCGAGTAGCCGCGTCCCCTCGTCCCGCCTCGTCCCTCCTCGTTCTGCGAGAGCGCAAAAAGTGCCCGATTGGAGGGCTCAATCGGGCACTTTCTGCGCTCTCGCGTGACCTGGCGCATCGGTGTCGCGCCTGCCGATACAACAACACCGGTAATCTGAAGCCATGTCCGCCGTGCAGAGTCGCCTCGTCATTCGACTCTTCGCGACCTTCGTCTGGTTCACCGTTCTGGCCGGCCAGTTCTGGCGCAACCTCGGCGGCTGGTGGGGCTTCGGCGCCATCGCCCTCATCGTGGTGGTCGGCAGCGTGATCGGCCTCAGCACCCAGCGCACCAACGCCCGCAACCGCGCCGCCGCCCGAAAACTCGTCAACGCAGGCAACGCCGCAAACGACACCCCCACCGACCGCGACATCGCCCGCGGAAACACCTACCAGGCCGCCCTCGCCCCCGCCCTGAACTGGCGCAAGTTTCCCAAGACCATCACCGCGTTCCTGCTACTGGCGACCCTGTCCATCGCGTGGTCGTATTACCCGGGGGCATCCGCTCTGGGTGTGGCCCTGCAGCTCATCACCACCCTCGCCGCGCTGTTCCTGGCCGTCACCCTCACCTGGCCGGAGCTGCTGCGCACCCTGGGGGGCGCCCTGCGCTGGGTGCTCGCACTCAGCCTCGTGTTCGAGCTGTTCGTGGCCGTCGTCGTACAACATGAAGTGCTGCCGTTCTTCGTCGACTACGGCACGAATGACGTACCGAACGCCTTTTACTGGAGCCGCGGCCTGCTGCTAGCCGGCGGCCCCATCGAGGGCATCGTCGCCAACCGCAACCTGCTCGGATTTATCGCACTCACCGCCATTATCGTCTTCGCCGTTCAGCTACGAGCCCACACCGTCAAGCGCAACGCCGGCCTGGTCTGGCTGGCGCTGGCCATCGGGATGCTGCTGCTCACCCGCTCCGCCACGGTCACCGTGTCGCTCGTCGCGGTCGTCGCCGCCCTGCTCTTCGCCCTCTGGGCGCGCAGAGTGCACGACCAGCACCGCCGGCCGCTGTATGTCGTGGCGGCGGCATCCGTTCTGGCGGTGGCAGCGGCGCTCGCGCTGTTCTCCGGGCAGCTGTTCGGCGTGCTCGGCCGCAGCGACGACCTCACCGGCCGCTTCGACATCTGGGGCAGCGTCACTCACCTCGCCCTGGAACGTCCGGTGTTCGGCTGGGGCTGGGTGAGCTACTGGGTGCCGTGGGTGGAACCGTTCAACGACCTCGCCGTGCGCAAGGGCGTCACCTACCTGCAGGCGCACAACGCCTGGCTCGACGTATGGCTGCAGCTCGGCATCATCGGCGTGATTCTGTTCGCCGCCCTGGTCTTCTCCACCCTGTGGCGGGCCTGGTTTCTGGCCGTCGACCGGCCTCGGCTCGGCGTGAAAGACACCGAACCGTTCGCCGCCAGCGCCCTGCTTCCGCTGCTGCTGCTCGCCGCGCTGATCGCGCAGAGCATCGCCGAAAGCCGGATGCTGATCGAGAGCGGCTGGGTGATACTCATCGTGCTCGCCGTCGTCACCAAACGACAGCAGCACGCGCCACGACCAATGCCCTGACCTCGGCGCGGTAAATTAGAGGATGCCCACCCTGCCCGAAGCCCTGCGTCGCGTACTCGCGTCGCCGAAATTCGCGGCTTCGCTCACGCTCATCATTCTGGCCACCGCGTTCAGCACCCACCTGCTGCGCAGCGTCATGGGCTGGGCCGGCCTCATCGGCATTCTCGGCGGCCTCGTCGTGCTCGCCATCTTCTCGCTCGTAGCCCGCCGCCCCATCGTGGAGTGGCACGGCCTGCTCCCCATCTCGATCATCGTGTTCGTGGCCTGGTGCGCGCTCTCCGGCCTGTGGAGCGGCTACGTCTCCGACACCATCATCGGCGTCAGCTACCAGGTCACCGTGGGGTTCCTCGCGATCTACGTGGCCCTCGTGCGCGACACCTTCCAAGTCGTGCGCGCCACCGGCGATGTGCTGCGCGTGCTGCTCGGGCTCTCCATCGTGCTCGAGGTGCTCTCAGGCCTGCTGCTCGACCTGCCGATCGCCTTTCTCGGCGTCGTCGGCGACATCGACCGGCTCGGCCCCATCCAGGGCATCTTCGGAAGCCGCAACGTCTTCGGCCTCATCGCCCTCATCGCCGCGGTCACCTTCTACGTGGAGCTGCGCGCCCGCTCCATTCCGCGCGGGCTCGGCATCGGCTCCATGTGGCTGGCCGGCATCTGCCTCGTGCTCACCCGCTCCCCCGTCATCGTGGTCGTCGCACTCTGCGTGACCGTCGCCGCGCTCGCCCTCTACCGGCTGCGCCGCACTGCCGTTGACGGCAGGTGGATGCTGCAGCTCGGCCTCCTGAGCGCGGCTCTCGTGGCCGCCGGCGCGGCCTGGCTCGGCCGCGCCGCCATCATCAGCGCCCTCAACGCCGGCAGCGAGTTCGAAGCCCGCTACTCACTCTGGACCGAGATGTGGCGGCTGGTGGAGCTGCATCCGCTCGAGGGCTGGGGCTGGGGCGGATTCTGGCCGCAAGACGTGACGCCGTATGGCTGGCTGGAATTCACCACCGGGCGCGTGCACGTGACCGGCCTGAACGCCTACCTCGACGTGTACTTTCAGGTGGGACTGATCGGCTTTCTGGCGTTTCTCGCCCTGGTGCTGCTGGCTTTCGTGCGCTCCTGGCTGCTCGCTTCGAACAAGCGCTCGCTGGCGTATGTCTGGGCTCCGCTCATTCTGGTGACCCTGCTCGTGACGAGCGCGGCCGAGAGCACCATTCTGTTCGAGTTCGGCTGGCTGCTGCTCGTGATCTGTGCGGTCAAGGCCGCGCAGGGCCTGAGCTGGCGCAGCGCACTGCCTCACAAGCAGCACCCCGACGCGCCGTAGCGGTTGCCCACGGCACGACTCTGGCCGATTCGAAACTCCCCATGCCGATGGTCGAGCCCACCGTGACCGCCAAACCGCAAACGGTGTGATCCTATCCTGTGCCTGCCCAAGAGAGCGTCAGCTGGCTTCGGCATCCCGTTGCCGTTTGAGTTCGAGCACGAGCGGGCTTTTGCTGGCGAGCGGAATGAGCGTTTGCGTCGGGTCGATCGTCGCGGGTGGTTGCAGCCAGAACTGGCCAGGCTCGCCAATCACTCGCCAGCCTTCCTGGTGAAGTCGGCGGTGGCAGGGACCGCAGAACAACAGTCCACGTTCAATGTCGGTCGCGCCCTTGTCACGCGCCCATTGGTCGGCGTGGTGCGCCTCCGTTCGGGAGGGTGGCATGTCGCACTCCGGAAACATGCAGCCGCCGTCGCGCACGCCCATGGCCACGCGTTGCGCCTCACTGAAGGTGCGTGCGGTCCGGCCCAATTTCAGCGGATGCCCCGCCTCGTCTATCAGCAGCCGCAACTGGCCGGTGTTGCAGATAATCTGCTGCACTGTTTCGAGGGAGATCGGGGCGGGGTTGCCCTCGAGAAACCCATGGCCGACCTGGGCAGTCGGCTCCTTCCCGGCTCCTGCCTTGCCGAATGGCGCTGACGCAGGCGGCGTCGAAACGGGTGGAGGCGATTGCGCGCCGTTGCCACTCGTCGGGCCGGCTGCGGCCTCAGCGTGCTGAGACCCACTCTGCGCGGCCTGAGGCTTGCCGGTGACCTCGTTCCGGGTTTCAGCGGTGTCTGCTGGCACGAGTCCGGCTCGCTGAAGATCGGCCTGGGTAACGACGATCCGCACGGCCGGCTGGCGTCCGCCATACATTCTGGTGGGATCTGCATCGGTGCCGGTCTTGAGTAGCGCGGTGAAGCAGTCGGCGGCGATCTGATCCACGGTGCGCGGGTCATTGCGTACCCGTTCGGCCCAGGCTTCCTGCTCGGGGTCGACGAAGCGCACGCCACCGCGGCGGCGAGGGCTGGTGAGGCAGTCGTAAGCGCTGAGCCAGTACTCGCCCTGCTCCGGTGCGAGCAGCCCGCTGAGCACGACCATGCCGTCTTGGCGGCGAAAGAGTTTGAACTTGGTGTCGTCGCGGGCCTGCTTTTCTCTGGCGCGAATGCCGGCTTCGTCCAGCTGGTCCCGTAAGCGGCGAGCCCGGCGGTACACCAGCTCGACATTAAGCCCAGTGACCTCCAGCACCAGTGCCGTGAGCGCGTCGCGAAGAATCTGGGCCGACACGGCCAGGTCGATCTCGCCGAGGCCGCGTCGCAGGGCGTCAGCCTGGTCGACCGTGAGATTTCCGACGGCGTGCACGATCGGCGCCTGCCACGGCACCTCCACCATCTCAGATTCCCCTTAGGCGAGGTCAAAGTTGTTCGGAGGGTTCAGCAGTAACTCCGCTGCTCGCTTCTCCGCTTGGTCGGCCGCCAGCTTTTCTGCAGCATCCGTTTCGCCTATCAAGATGCCCGACGTGACCAGCTTCACCGCCTCCCCGCGGCTGGAACCGTTCACGTGCTGAATCATCGCCTCCGGTGTGGCGAACCCCTGCCGTGCCGCCAAACCCGCCCGGCCCAGCTCCGGCCGCGACCGGCGGGCGACGGTGCCGGCCATCCATACCGCGAATACATCGAGCAGGTGCCGAGCCTCGGCTAACGAGTGCTGGCCGGCCAGCACCTCAACCTCTGGCAGGGCGTCGAATGCCGCGCTGCAATCGCCCAGAGAAGCGACCCGATCGGCCGCCCGGCGAAGCTCATCAGCGAGGTTGTGCATACCTCAATTCTCCCAGCAACATACCTAAACCGCGAATTATCCTCAATATCTGTGGATAACAAATCGAACTGGAATCTGTGGAGGAGCGGTTCCCAATGGCACGTACCGCCCCTAGGCGCCCAACTGCTACGGCTGCTACATTAGCGGCATGAGAACAATCGCTCATCGCGATCTGCGCAACAACAGTGCCGAGGTGCTCCGCGCCGTGCGAGATGGCGAGACGCTCCAAGTCACCAATCACGGCGAGGTCGTCGCCGTGCTGTCCCCGCCGCCCGCAGCACCGCTCGGCAGCATTCAACACCGACCGCCCCTGCTCCGCGGAGGGTTCTCCAAACTGCCGCTCTTCCCTGCTAGCGTGAGCACCGAGTCCGCCTTAGACGAGCTGCGCGCTGAGCGTTGATCACCTACCTGGACACCTCAGCCGTCGCAAAGCTCCTCGCTGACGAAGCGGAGACTTCCGCGCTCCGGGCGTACCTCGACGCCAGGGTCGCCGGCGGCGATGCCGATCTGGTCTCGGCTTTTCTCCTGGAAACCGAATTGCGGCGCATGGCTACGCGAACAGGAATACCACAGACCGCCGTCACCGACGTGCTCTCACGATTGGCCGTGATGGACATGGACCGCAGCGTCTTCCGGGAAGCCGGACTCCTGAGTAGCGCCAGCTTGCGCAGCCTGGACGCTCTCCACATCACCGCAGCGCTCCATGCAGGAGCCAACGAGTTCATCACGTACGATGCTCGCCAACAGGAGGCAGCCGAGGCCGTCGGGCTGCTCGTACGCACCCCGGGACGGGCCTAGCTTCTCAGCGAGCGAGGTGCATGCTGACGGTGCTCAGGTCAGACCGGCTGCACCAAGTCGCGTAGCACGTCCTGCAGACCCAGCCCGAACCGGCAGTAGTCCCCCGCGCGCCAGCCGCGCACAATCGGCCCGACACGTAATAGGCGCGCCGCCGGCAGCGCGCTCCGCCGCGCTTCGTGCGCCAGCTTCGCATCGATCAGCGCCAACACCGAAGCCGATGCCGCCGGCTCAAACCCCGAGGCCCGTTCCTGCAGCGCTGCGGCTCGCGCCAATAGCCGCGCGTTCCGTGCTGTGCGCGGTGCCCGCAGCCGACCGAGCTTGCCGGAGGCATCGAGGCTCGTCACACCGATTTGATTGCCGCCGTGCTGCCGATAGTCGGTGAGCTGATCTTCGAGGAGGTCGACGAGGCCGGTCGCGGCGGCGACCATGGCCATCCATTCGTCATGTACCCACGCCGCAGGAAACGGTAGTGCCTGTTCGACGAGCTCGCGCCGAACCATCATCGTTGCGCCGGTCACGATGTTGCGGCGCAGATACGCGTCGATGGCATGCCCCGCGTGCACGGCTGCCCGGTCGGCAGTGGACACGCCCAAAGTTTGCAACAGAGTGAAGCCGAGGGGGGCGCCGGCAGCATCGACCAGCCGCGCGTCGGCGTGCATCATCAGCAGCGCAGGTCGACGCGTGAACTCGGCCACCATACGTTCTAGACGCTCAGGCCACCAAACGTCGTCCTGATCGCAGAGCGCGATGAGGTCGCCCGTACAGGCCGCGACCGCCTGCTCGAAGTTCGCGGTCACACCGAGAGCGGTAGCGTTCCGTAGGACCACAAGTTCGACAACATGTGCCGCATCCTCTGCCCGCCAGGCCGCCAAAACTCGCTCCAGAAAGGTCAGCGTTCCGTCCGTCGACCCGTCGTCGGACACCACGATCTCGTCCGGACGCAGACACTGCCCCAAAATGCTGAGCAGCTGCTCTTCGATATAGGCGGCACCGTTGTAGGTGCACAACGCGACGGAAATGTTCAGAGTCATCGGTTGTTCATGTCCTTCATATAAGGCAGTGAACCAGGATTACCGGTCTTGCCACGTACTAAAGATCACGGACAGTTCAGTGTTGAGTTCGACCCCTGCGAAGTCCCAGGGTTCTGATTGGCCCGAATAGACTCCTTCAACCTGGTCGATAGACCCGCGGGACACCCCCTGACGTTCCATCGCCACGATATTTGCCCCATGAACACGAGCCGGACTCCCGTAGGCCTTTGCGAAAGGCGGCACATCATGGGTAACAACAGATCCCATGCCCACCATTGAACCTGCACCAATCTGCACGCGCTGGTGCACAACGGTACCGAGCCCGAGATTTGCCCCCGAGCCAAGTTTGACGTGCCCAGCCAAAAGCACACTAGAGGCAAGAGTCACGCCATCACCGAGTACGCAGTCATGGGCGATGTAGGCCTGGTTCATGACGAATGAATCGTCACCGAGTCTCGTCTGTGCCTTCCAACCCTGGTGGATCTGGACGCCTTCACGAATAACGTTTCTGCTTCCAATGGCAACCCCGTTTCCCGTCGCATCTGCCAAAGCGATCGGGTGGGCAAATGAACGAACCTCGGGAGGCGGGCCGATCATGGTCCCGGTGCCTATCCAATTATTATCGCCAATCGATACAGGACCACTGATGACAACAAATGCACCAACAGTATTTCCCACTCCGAGCTTCACGTCGCCGGAGATTATGGCAGTGGGATGAATCGAATTCGTCATGCGGACCTCTGATGCTCGTTTGGCGGGGTGCACCCCAGAACGGCCCCCGTATCTACGGTAGGTTACAAGAGCATCTTCTGTGCGCCCCCACCCCTATATATACGCTCCGCGAGGTTTCATGATTCCCATCACATCGGTACGTTTTGGTAGCGAAGAGGAAGAACTTGTCCTACAAGTCCTTCGATCGGGTTCAATCGCCCAAGGCCCGATGGTCAAGAAGTTTGAAGATCGGTTCGCCCAGATGTGCGGGGTCAAGCACGCAATAGCCGTCAATAATGGAACGACGGCCTTGGTGGCGGGTCTTGAGGTCATGGACCTGCGTGCCGGGGACGAAGTTATGACCACACCCTTCACTTTTGTGGCGACGGTCAACGCAATTTTGGAGTCTGGTGCTACAGCCACCTTCGCCGACATCAACGAGGATGACTTCAACCTCGACCCCGCCTCCATTGCCGATCGCATTACACCCAAAACGAAGGTCCTGGCCCCTGTTCACCTGTACGGGCAGATGGCCGACATGGGCGCGATCTCTGCGATGGCCACGTCTCGAGGTCTGCGGATCCTTGAGGATTCGGCACAGTCTCACCTCGCGACCTACCAAGGCGCAGCGGCCGGTTCGTACGACATCGGAACGTTCTCTTTCTATGCCACCAAGAATCTCACGACCGGCGAAGGTGGGATGATTACAACCAACGATGATCTGACCGCGGACCGACTTCGCGTGTTGCGCAATCAAGGTATGCGGGAGCGATATGTCTATGAAATCGCCGGACACAACTACCGCCTGACCGACCTCCAAGCTGCCGTGGTGCTTCCGCAACTCGATCGCTACCCCGCGACTCTGGAACGCCGGAGGCACAATGCGGCGCGGCTCACGACTGGACTGAGCACCGTTGCAGGGATTGTTGTGCCGCACCAGATGCCTGAGCGCACGCATGTCTGGCACCAGTACACGATTCGCGTCACGGAGGCGTCCGCGCTCAGCCGGGATGAATTCGTCGCCAAATTGCAGGAGGCGGGCGTCGGCGCAGGCATTTACTACCCCAAGCTCATCGGGGACTATGATGCTTATCGCGATCACCCACGTGTGATCTTGAGCGACACTCCAGTGGCAGCCCGTGTCGCTCAGCAGGTTCTTTCTCTCCCGGTTCATACCGCTCTCTCCGACGATGATCTTCAACGCATCATTGATACGGTCACCACGTTAGCGAGGGCTTAAACAATGGCTGTAGCTCAAATCGCCTTGGTCGGCGCGGGAGTGATGGGAAGCCATCACGCTCGTGTCATCAGCCAGTCGGCCCGCGCAGAACTGGCGTTTTTGGTGGACCCACGCGAGTCCGTCGGTCGCGCAGTCGCCGCGAAATTTGGCGCCACCTGGGTGCCGGAACTTCCTTCTCTCGCGAACGTCGATGCCGTCGTCGTTGCAGCAGCGACGGAAGCACATTATCCCTTGGCGATGCGGATACTCTCCGAGCAGACGCCACTTCTGGTTGAGAAGCCCGTTGCGGATAGCCTGCTGCGTACAGAAGAAATTCTGGCCGCTGCGGATGCGCTTGATCTACCGTTTATGTGCGGGCTACTGGAACGCTTCAATCCGGCGATCGTCACGGTGCGCCCGCTCATCGAATCGCCTTTCCACATCACCGCAGCGCGTCACTCCCCGTACGCGGACCGCATCAAAACCGGTGTGGCGTGGGACTTGCTCGTGCACGATATTGACCTTGCTGTCACACTCATGGGCTCGGCGCCGACACAAGTGGATGCCCGGCTCGGGTTCTTTCATCCCAGTTCCGTTGCCGGTGCCGAAGACGTCGTGGAAACGCTTCTGGAATTCCAAGGGGGTGCCATTGCGCAAGTTTCAGCCAGCAGAGTGGGCCAACGCAAGATCCGTCAGCTGTCGGTCTACGAAAATGATCGATTGATCGAGTTGGACCTGCTGCGCAGGGACGTCACTATTTACCACCACATTTCGGAGAATTCGGCTGATGGCGAAGGCCGTGGTTACAAACAGCAGACAGTTATTGAGATTCCGGAGCTCCTGACCAGCCAAGAACCGCTCACGGCGCAGTTTGATCACTTCGTCGACCTCCTCGACGGCAAAGCGGACTCCGCAGCTGAGCGAGCCTCCATCCTTCCGTCACACCGAGTCATCGCCGAGGTAATCGCAAAACGGCCGGTGACCACGTAGCGAGCTCATGGTGGAGCCAAGCCCGTGACGGCTAGACTTACCTTCTGCGTTCGCCAGGTGGTCGCGAGTCAAAGTGACATTGTGGCGCTAGGCATGGGCGCAGCGGTCGTGAGAAGCGGATGCACCTTGCTCAGCTGAGCGCCCTTATCGACAGACATGCCATTGCGAAGTAGGAGCAGTTCTTGATTTCTGGACAAAGCGCGGAGAGTCAACTACGCGTTTCCATCGTTATTCCGTCATACAATTCGGCGGTGTGGTTACCTTCTACGCTGAAGTCACTCGTTAACGCTCTATCCAAGACAAGCTGGATCGCAGAAATAATCGTTGTCGATGACGGTTCCACGGATGAAACGACCGCGACATTGTCTGGACTCGAATCTTCTCTGGTTCCTTATTCTCTTCGAATCGTGACGCAAGACAATCAGGGCCGGTTTTTTGCACGGTGGGAGGGGATCCAGGCCGCGCGCCACGAATTAGTGCTGATCATGGACTCCCGCCTGCTCGTCGACGTGAATTCTCTTCTCCACCTGGACGCTGCATTTAAGGCCGGTGCGACCGATCGGGTATGGAACGGTCATGTTGCGACAGACCCATCGGCCCCGTTGGTCGGACGATTCTGGGAAGTTCCGACTTATACGTTCTGGGGCAGCTATCTCAAACGACCACGCGTCACCATGATCACCTTGGAGAACTTCGACCACGTCCCGAAGGGCACCGGCTTTCTTTTTCTTGAGAAGGAACTTTTTGCTCGCGCCTGTCTCGAAGCCTGGCCAGTAGAGAACGCACATCTGACCTCAGATGACACGAAGTTGCTCCGTTTTATTGCAGCGCAGACTCCAATTCGACTGGATCCAGACTTTTCCGCAATCTACCGGCCTCGTACCACCGTCAAGCAATTTCTTGCCCACAGCTGGTCTCGAGGCACACTCTTCGTAGATAGTTATGCCGGAACCAGCCGCGTACGCAATCTCGTGCTCGTGGCGCTATCGATCCTGCCCCCAGTGCTCTTGGCTCTGCTGGCAACAACCATTGCGATGAGCGCTTGGCCAGCAGTATGGGGCCTACTAGGCGGTGGCGTTCTGGGCCTGCTGGTTCCCCTTCTCATCGCGGCGCGGCGAGGGTGTCCCATAAGAGCTCAGCTGTCCTACCTCACTTTCGTTTTACCGTTTGGTGTGACCTTCTGGGCGGGCCTAACTCGAGGTCTCTTCGTCCATCGCCGCTCGTTCCGAAATAGCACGCGTCACATAGAAACGGCCCAATAATGATTGTCTTTATTCTCGGTACGACTGCAGAAGCGATCAAGATCGCGCCGATAGTCCGCCGCCTCGATGCGCAAAACATTCCGTATCAAATATGGTTGACTCTTCAGCACACTGTTGCTCTGCGAAAAATTCTCCCCAGCCTGGGCTTCCATGAGCCAGACGAAATAATTGCCAACGGCAAGAATGGCGAGCCGCTGCGCAGCGCGCTGGACGCCGCCTTCTGGCTTGTTTCCATCGTTATGTGGAGCCTTAAGCGTTCCAGGAGTCTGCGCAAAGAACTTCCCAAGAATTCCATCGTGGTTGTGCACGGCGACACAATGACAAGCGTCGTCGGCGCCTTGATCGCCAAGAGGCTGGGACTTCGGTGTGCGCACGTCGAGGCCGGACTTCGCTCAGGAAACTGGCGGCATCCATTCCCGGAGGAGCTCGACCGCAGAATAGTCGGAAAACTGGCAGCAATCCACTACACACCTTCGGAGGAGGCGACAAACAATCTCCGTTCTCGGCCAAACGTCATCTGGACACATGGCAACACGGCTATCGACGCGGTTCTAGACCAGACTGAATCGCACGAGACCGCATTTGAGAAGTATGGAGTCGTACTCCTCCATCGCTATGAGTTCTTAGCAAATAAGGAACTCGTCGCGTCGACGTTAGAAACCCTCGCAGCCGAGACGCCATTTCCACTGCACTTTTTTGTGGACGAGTACGCCAAAGAGACTCTCTCCGACACCCTCCCAGCGGCCAATTCTGACATGATTCGGATCCAAGAAAAACTCAAGCACGAGGATTTCATTTCCTTACTCAAGAATTCTCAATTCATTGTTACCGATTCCGGAGGCATCCAAGCCGAGGCCGCCCTATTAGGAACCCCGACCCTGATTCACAGAATGGCTACGGAGCAAAGAGAGGGACTGGGCGAGAATATTTCCCTGTCGAAATGGGACATCGGGGCTCTCTCGGCATTTCTGCTCAATTTCGAAGAATATCGCCGTTCATCCTCCCGTCCGGAGTTCTCTCCGTCAGACATCATCGTGGGCGACCTTCTTGCTCAAGGAATCGCTCGTGGCGCGTAGTCACGTTCGTATCTCCCCTCTCGAAGAGCATCGACCGTGAAGCGATCTAGCGCGCTACTGTCCCAGCATGGCCGACCATTCCTGGTGATTGCGGTCGTTAGCGTCCTCGGGATCCTCGCCTCAGCAGGAATTCAAATCGTCGCCAGCCGCGGTTTGGGTCCCCAAGGATTCGGTTTGCTTGCGTCCTTCTTGGCCATAATAAATGTAGTCGCCGTCGGTAGCGCTGCACTCCGCAATTCGGTCGCAGTAATCATGGCTGAAACGTTGCTTTCCCCGCCGACCTTTGCTTCTCAACGGAGGCTCATCGATACTTCCATGATCGAGGCCTTAGTGCTCGGTGGAATCTGCACCATCGGGATCCTGCTGGTGTCCCCCGTTCTTGCGTCATCTCTGGAGACCAACCTCACCACCCTCATCCTCACGGCAGCGATTGTCGTGCCATATTTTCTTTTTGCCCGCGCACAGGGACTATTGCAGGGTAAGGGGGATTCACGATCAGTGGTGTGGTGGTCCACCAGCGCTCAAATGACGCAGCTCCTCCTCGCCGCCGGAGCTCTAGCTCTCGGCTACGGCGCTACCGGTATTTTGGTCGTCTACTTAGTGACAGTTGTTCTCGGAACAGTCGGCTCGACCTTCCAGGCTAAAAGCCTCTTCATTCCGAAAACTCGCAAGCCCTTTTCCGTGAACAGTTCTATTGTGCTGATGCTCACCATCACCTTCGCCTGGCTCACCAACGTTGACGTCATCCTCGTGAGGTCGGGGACGTCAGAATTGGTAGCAGGGTCGTTCGCGGCAGCGGCCGTTCTCGTAAAAACCACGCTGATCTTGCCGGCGACGCTATCCTTGTACCTCCTTCCCAAATTCGTCAACCGGCGCGATGACGCCAAGATGACCAAATTTGGCGTAAACGCCACGCTAGGTATCACCTTCCTCAGCGGAGTCACGATGTTCATTCTCGTACTCCTTGCGGGTGATTTTCTGGTCTCGGTTCTTTTCGGCGCCGAGTACGACCTTTCCGTCACTTACCTTCCAGGAATGGCACTCATGTGGCTGCCATGGGCAATGAGCCTTGCTCTGCTTATGCGCATTACCGCCGCCGCATCGAAATCCGGTTTGGTCGTGCTCCTCCTCGTAGCGGCCACCCAGTGGATCGGGGCATCGGTACTCCTTCCCGATGTGTTCGCGATGATGTTCTTCAACGGGTTGGTCGGCACAGCGACGTTGGCGGTGTTGTTTACGATTCACATCCTCACGGCCAGGTCGGCTGAGAGCGCTGCCGTTGCGCGGGCACTGGAAAAAAACCCACCAATACGGTGACGACAGCGACCGGACCGAACCTTTCGCGGCCCCGATCACCCATAGCTGCCTTGCTAGAATGAACGAATGCAATTCGCCTTCGCGCAGACTCTCATAGTCATGCCTGCCTTTAACGAAGAAGCCTCGGTAGCAGATGTCGTACTTGAAGTGTTCGCCAAGGCACCCGGGGTCACCGTGCTCGTCGTCGATGACGGTTCACTCGACGGAACTAGTAACGCCGCACGCACCGCGGGTGCTCGTGTCGCCACGCTTCCGTTTAACCTGGGTGTCGGCGGTGCTATGCGGGTTGGATTTCGATACGCACTCGAAAATGGCTTTCTCAATGTCGTGCAGATCGACTCTGATGGCCAGCACGACCCCGACGGTATCAGAAGCCTTCTGGCGGCTCTCCAAGGCGCCGACCTCGTGCTGGGCGCACGCTTCGCGGGCGAGGGTGACTATTCTGTGCGAGGTCCACGCCAATGGGCGATGGTCGTGTTGGCGGCGATATTGAGTCGGGTCTCAGGTACACCCCTGACTGACACAACTTCAGGATTCCGAGCCTCTGGTCCCAGAGCGGTCGGATTGTTCGCGGAGCACTATCCCGCAGAGTATCTCGGAGACACTATTGAGACACTGGTCATCGCGGCAAGGGCTGGCCTTACGATACGTCAGGTACCAGTGGCCATGCGCCCACGCGCCGGCGGTATCCCGTCCCACAACCCCCTCCGGGCTGCCAGCTATCTTGGACGTGCCACACTCGCCCTGGTTTTCGCACTAGTTCGTCCCTCATCTATGTACCAATTGAGAAACCGACCATGAGCTTATCGACATATATATTTGGAATAGTCTCGGCGCTTCTCGTGATCTTTGTCGTCATTGAGTTGTTGAGACGACGACATTTGCGAGAACGTCACGCAATTTGGTGGCTCATCGCGGGACTGTTCGCCTTGATCGCCGGCATATTTCCTGAAACCCTCAGATGGTCTGCGTCCTTGATCGGCGTTGAAATCCCTATCAATTTAGTTTTCTTTGCCAGCATTGCCGTACTGTTTTTCGTCAGCCTGCAGTACAGTTCTGAGCTGACTCAGCTCGAAAGCAAGACACGCACGCTCGCCGAGCGCGTTGCCATCATGGAACTCGAGATACGCACACTTCGCTCGTCCGAAAGCAACCAACCGGAGTAGCGCGGGCGCGTCCTCTGTCGATATTTCGCGTGACCCTCGGTGCCTATTTCCACAGAGAACGAATGGACCAATGACTAAACCAGAGTCGCTACAGTCTTCAAACCGACTTTGGCCCCGATCCACCAGCCTACTCCTGCTTATTGTGGGCTTCGTATTGAGCGCGATATCGTTTGCTGCCGTTGTAAACATGGGCGAACTCGCCTGGCACCCAGCGCGGGATGCTGAGCTGAGGGCAACCTATGAGGCCTATCAAGACACAGGCACCCTGCTGATCAAACCCACTGGCTCCGGCTCCTATGGTGTCCAGGCTCCCGCAACCGGCCCACTTACGTCAGCGACCTGGGATGATGACCCGGGCTCCTATCTCATCGCGAGCCTGATGAGCCAGGTCACCAATTCCGATTCCCCATACCCAGGGCTAGCTTTGGCACAGGCCTTCTTGGTCGCGATTCCCTTACTGTGGCTCCCCTTGGCCGTCGCACGTACGCTCAGGAGTGCTCGGGCAGGTTATGCCCTTATCCTCCTTCCGGCCGTGGTGTGGCTGTTGAATTACGGCACTGTACTCGTGGGAACCGAATACGGTTTGGCTGATTCAGTGAGCACGCTTCGGGTCTACGCTTTATATGGCATCGCCGCCTCGCTAGCCTTCTTCTCTATCTCGCTTATTCTTCTTTTAAGCACCTACAGGCTCCGGACCAGCGTGCTGATTACCGCGACGCTGATCATTGGTGTAATCGCAGGATTCGGAAACCTTTCGCGATCCCTGTCCGGGATGGGCGTCGCTGCAACGGTCGGCATCCTCTGGTGGCTGCACGTGCGTGGAAGGTGGCGTTGGGCCGCCGCAGCCCTGGCAAGCTTCGCAGCCATTGTTCTCGCGATGACAATTCAAAGTGGCGTAATGTCCATGGTCAACACGGACAGAGTCGAGACGACGGGCCAATCGATCGAAGAGATCCCCGACGCCCACACCGCGTGGCACTCCCTATATTTGGGGCTATCGTACCCGCAACCGATAACGGGTGGGGAGTCCCGATTTGGCGTCATCTGGTCCGATGAATTTGGCTGGGCACAGGCCCGCGAAGTTGATCCAGAGGTGCTGGTTGCAAGTGTTGAATACGACGAAGTCTTGCAGGGCTTGTACCTCGAGAAGATCTCATCAGACCCGGTGGGGGCGCTCAAGCTCTACGTCCTCAAGGCAATTTATCTCCTTGAGCATTTTGGAGCCATGGTCGCCTTCATCGTTGCGGGATTCGCAATTGGATTTGTTCGAATCGGACGACTGAGACAACCGCTCGGTATCGTCGCCGCAATCAGCGCGCCGACTCTTGCTCTCGGTCTGGTGCCTCCGATCATGGTGATGCCCATGCTGTACTACTACTCGGAATTGTCCGCCGTCCTGGGACTATTGGCCGCCGTCTCCCTCGGAGTTCTTGTCTGGTCGCTGACTACGCTGCCATCCCGAGTGCGTGCCAAGGAACGGCGAAGGTTGCAAGACAGGAAGTCCACAGTAATGAGCCTCGCCATAGCGGACGTTGAGACAAGCGCCATCGTGCCCCTAGTGGATGATACAAATTCGGTCGTCGCCACCGTTCGAAGCCTTGGCGACCAGCTGGCGTCGCAGGACCAAATCATAGTTGTCGATACCAGCTCGGCCGATTCAACTCCGGAACAGCTGCAACAGTTGTCGCAGGATTGGCCGCGCTCCTGCAGAATAGTGCTCGTGAAATCACGACCGGGGTTGGGAAACGCACTTCGAACCGGGGTGCTGCTGAGCTCTGGCCGCAGGATGTTGCTCGTCGGTAATGCTCTCCCGATAGAACTCCCCGACGCATACGAAGACTTTGACCTTAAGAGCACCGTTTTCATTTTGAATGCCGGCGCCAACACGGATCCGCCTACCCCCGCGAGTCGGCAAGTTTCCCCTCAATCTCGTGTTTCCACGTTCATGTTCGAGGCGCTAGTGAAATCTCGCGGCGCAGGCAGGCATCGTACGCTCTTGGTTGACGGTGACTGGTGCCGCTCGTTCGCTGGCTTATCGAGGGAAGCGGGCCAGTTATGGATCCATGAACTTGTGTTAGCTGCGGAACAACAAGGGCTCACTGTTGAGGATCAAAACGAGGCGAGTGCGACCAAGAAGGCACGCCTTCCCTTGTTTCGATCCAGCAGCGCGCGCCATCTCGGAGGAATAATGCGACTCGCTTTGCATAAGGACGAATACCATGAGGAGAGTTGCGCGCCGCGCGCCGACAACCAGGAAGATTCGCTACGGCGTTGATCCGGTACGTTTCAATCAACGAGCAGTGCGAGCAGAGTTCGGCTGAGTATTTGCGCTCGTGGGGGCCAGTGTTATTGACGTTCGGGGCCACGGGGTGATGTGGCGAGTAGCGCGTTTCGGGGCCACCGAATATTTCCGTTCGGGGCCATCTGTTTAGCTCCTTCTGCCGCGTTTATAGGCACGCGGCAGAAGGAGTAATCAATAATGGTACGAAGGATTCAAGCCAAGCGGGTGCTGGAACTCCGCGCTGACGGCATGACGGGGCGCGCGATCGCCTTGTCGCAGGGCATGTCGCGCAAGAGTGTGCTGGCGGTGTTCGACGCCGCCGACAAAGCGGGCATCGACCGTGACGTTCACGTGAATCGCAGCGATGCGGAGGTGTATTCGTTGCTGTTCCCGGGGCGCGGCGAGCACGAAAGTGTGTTCGTGCAGCCGGATTGGGACGCGGTGCATAAGGAGCTCGCCAAGGTCGGAGTGACGCTGAAATTGCTCCATAGCGAGTACGTCGACGGGTGCGCGGTGAAAGAGCAGCCGGCGATGGGTTACGACCGATTCTGCAAGGCGTATGCGACGCATACGCTGATCACGGGGGCGGCGTCCCGGGTGGGTCATAAGGCCGGGCGGACGGTCGAGGTCGACTGGTCAGGACCGACGATGCATCTCACCGACCCGGTCACGGGAGAGACGTCGCGGGTGTATTTGTTCGTCGCGTGCCTGCCGTTTTCCCGGTATGCGTTCGTCGAGCCGGCGTTGGATATGCGGCAAGACACCTGGCTGCTGGCCAACGTCGCGAAGTTCGAGTGGTTCGACGGAACGGTTCCCCGGATCGTGCCCGACAATTTGAAGACCGGAGTGATCAAACTGAGTATTTGAGGCTTTGAGCACCACCCAATCGTGCGGTTCAGCACCACCGATCGTGCGGGAGAGCGCCAGTGGTGGTGTGGTTGGGAACCACTGACGCCCTCCGTACTGGATTAGACGCTGGTCAGCGCGGTGTGTTCCCTCATGTTGTAGGTTCCGGTCTCGACCCAGACCGTGTTGTGGATGATCCGGTCCATGATCGCGTCCGCGTGAACGCCGGAGCCGAGGCGCTGGTGCCAGTCCTTCTGCGAATACTGCGTGCAGAACACCGCATTGATTCCACATGCCGCGCATTGATTCCGTCGGCCGGTCCAGCAACCACTCGTCAACAACGAGCAACGTGAACGCGGCGTATTTGCGGAGGAACTTGCCGGACCCGCCGGGGCTGTCTTGCGCGGCGACCCAGGCTTCTTCGAGGTCGGGCATGCGGACATAGTGGGCGCGGATGCGATGCTCGCAGGCGCGTTTAGCGATTGCGCAGCCCAGATACGACTTTCCCGACCCGGTGAATCCTTGGAAGACGACGTTCTGCTGTCGGGCCACGAAGGAGCATGTGCCGAGCTGGGTCAGTAGCTGGCGGTTGAGGCTGCGTTCGTCGAGCAGATCGATGCGGCGCAGGTCAGCGTTCGGGTAACGCAGCCCCGCCCGCCGGATCAGACCCTCGACTTTGGAGTGCGTGAAGGTGGAATAGGCGTCGTCGACGACCAGCCGCACTCGCTCTTCGAACGGCATGCCGATGCTGAGGGTTTCGTCCTGGCTGTCGATCGCTTCCAGGAGCTCGCCGGCGTTCATCTCGCGCAACTTGCGTTTGGTCTCCCCGTCCAGCCGACTCATCCGGTGCCGCCGGCGTAATAGGCGCTGCCGCGGACATATCCGCCGTCGTCAGCCTCAGACCGATCGGGGACGTTCCCCGTTTTGTCTTGCCCGGTGTCGAGGATCGGCCGCAGGTGCGCATACCGCGGGGAGCGGATCGGCCCCCGCAACGCCAGCTCGCAGGCCGCCTCCACTCGGGTCGGGGAGAACCGGCGCGACAGGCGCAGCACCGCCAACGCTGGGTCGTAGCCGGCCTCCTCGATCGAGGCGGCTTCGAAGATCTTGCCGATCACCGTCACCGTGGCCGGGCCCATCCGGGCGGCCCAGTCGTCGATCCGGACCCGGTCCCAGGCCTGCCAACTGCGCCCCTCGGGCAGGTCAGCATCGTTGGTCTGATACTGATTCGTCGTGATGGCCGGCAGCAGCAGATGACTAGTGAGACGCTCGTAGTTCCGATAGACCTCCAGCATCGTGTCCGTGACGCGAAGGTCCACGGAGCCGCCGATGTGGCCGAAGGGGACGGAGTAGAAGTTCTTCGCCCAGACCAGGTGAGCGTTCTTATTCACCTTGCGTTTGTAGGACCACGTGCTGATCTCGAACGAGGCCGCTGGCAGCGGCTGCATCAGCGGCTTCTCCTCCGCGGTGAACACGCTCAGCCGAGACCCGTCGCGTTTCTGAAACGAATGCCGGTTATAAGCATCGATCTGCTCAGCGATCCGAATCCGCAACTGCGGCAGGGACGTGAACTGCTCGTGCCTGAGGCCAGCGATGACCCAGGTCGCGACATGGGAAACGGTGTTCTCGACGCTGGCCTTGTCTTTAGGCGCCCGGACGCGGCCCGGCAACACCGCTGCCGAATAGTGCGCTGCCATCTCGCGGTAGGCGTCGTTGAGAACAATCTCGCCCTCGCGCGGGTGGGAAATCACCCCGGTCTTCAAGTTGTCCGGCACCAGACGCGGCACGCTCCCGCCAAAGAAAGCGAACATCGCCGTGTGGGCGCGCAGCCACGACTCCTGCCGCATATCCAACGTGGCTTCCACGAACGCATACCGGCTGAACGGCAGACACGCGACGAACAAATACACCTTCGAGATCTCGCCCGTGGTCGGATCCAACAGCTGCATCGTGGGCCCCGACCAGTCGACTTCGATGCTGCGGCCGGCCTTGTGGCCAACGCGGGACGACGCGCCAGTCACGGCGGCGTAGTCGCCATAGAGCCGGCAGAACCGGTCGTAACTCATCACGGCCTGCCCGGCACGAGAAGACGCGTCGACATACTCTTGGTGCAAGAGCTTCAACGTCACTCCCACACGGGCCAGCTCGGTGTGCACCCGCGGCCAGTCCGGCTGCACAAAGACACTCTCCCGGACCCCGCGGCCAGGAAACAACGCCGCATAGACCTCCGCCTCGGACATCTCCGCGACATCGTTCCAACCGAGACCCAGCCGGTCCTCCGCATCAAGGACCGCTTGAATGCTGTGCCGGGATATCCCGTGAGCAGACTCAATCGCTCGTCGCGACAAACTTTGATTACGTAGCTGCAACACCAGCTTCGCTTTGATCTTCCGTACCATTACCGGTACTCCTTCCACCACGTGGCCATCACATGGTGGAAGGAGCCTTTCAGGTGGTGCTCGACCATGCCGGGAGTGGTGCTGAACAGCGAGCATCACGAATCTGAACAGTGGCGCTCACCCGCACCACCGGTGGAGCCCACAGAAGCCAATATTCAAACAAGCACCCTCGCGAGGGTGAGATCGTGTTGAACGACGCCTACCGCCAGATGGCCGCGCACTACTCGGCCGCAGTGCTGCCGGGCAGACCTCGGGCACCAACAGACAAGGCATCCGTGGAAAATACGGTCGCCCATGTTGCGACGTGGGTGATCGCCGGATTGCGTCACCGGAGCTTCGGAACGCTCCCCGATCTGCGGGGCGCGATCCGGGAACGCATGGATGCCTATAACCGGGAACCGTTCCAGAAACGCGCCGGCTCCCGCCTCAGTGTGTTTGAAACCGAGGACAAAGCGCTGTTGCGGCCGTTGCCGTCGGCTCCGTATGAGATCAGCCGGTGGATTATGGGGCGTCGGGTGCAAAAGAACGGGCATGTGGTCTGGGAGAAGAACTTCTACTCCGTCCCCTACGCGCAGATCGGCCAGGGCGTCGACCTGCGCATCACCAGCCAGGTGCTGGAGGTTTATCGCAATCATGAGCGTCTCACCAGCCACCTCTTGTTCGGTGAGCATGTTGTGAACGAATACCGCACGAACGATGCCGACCAGCCTCAGGGTGAGAAATATCGGGAATGGGACACCGTCAGAATTCGGGCCTGGGCTGACCGGGTCGGCCCGCACATGGTGACCGTCGTCAACAGGATCTTCGACTCTGTCCCCGTGGAGGAACAAGGCTTTGACGCGGCCCTCGCCGTGCTGCGGCTGAGCCGCCGATACTCCAGCGAGAGGGTGGAGAAAACATGTCAGATCGCGCTCGACGGTCGCGTCCGCTCGCCCCGATATGCGCACCTGCAGCCGATCCTGGAGACCGGGCAAGACAAGAAGAGCACCCGCAGGATGCCGCAGTTCGAACCCACCGAACCCGAAACTGGCGGCTATGTTCGCGGCGCCGACTACTACGCCGGAGGCGGTGCACGATGAGTCGGATCGATATCGAGACCAAACGCAAACTCCGCGAGATGGGTGTCACCACATTGTTGGATGCCTTCGACGCCCAGGACGATACCCTGACGCTGGGTTTGGCGTTTGAGGAGAAGATCAAGCTGGCCGTCGATGACGCCCATTCCGTCTTCACCCAAACGAAGGTCGAGGGGCTGATCCGCCGGGCGAACCTGCGCTATCCGAACGCTGACCTGCGCCGTCTGGACCTCGTCGAGGAACGTGGACTTGACCGGTCAATGATCGCGGGACTTGGCACGTGCTCGTTCATCGACCGGCAGCAGAACGTCGTGTTTCAGGGCTTCACCGGGTCGGGGAAGTCGTATCTGGGGTGCGCCCTGGCGAAAGCAGCCTGCCTGCACCGGGTGCGGGCGCATTACATTCGGATGCCAGAGCTTGAAGAGGCCTGGCAGCTGGCCCGCGATAAACCCGCCGGGACCACGAAGTTCTTGAACAAGTACGCCGCGTTCACGCTCCTGGTGATCGATGAATGACTCCTGGACGAGCCCGACGAGAGCACCAGAAGCATGCTGCTGGAACTCCTCGAGCGACGCTACGACCAAGCATCAACGGTCTTTTGCACCCAATACGCAAAAAATGGATTGGCACCAGCTCCTCGGCTCCGGGGTTCACGCCGACGCGATCATGGACCGCATCGTCCACAACACCATCTGGGTCGAGACCGGCGGCCACAACATGAGAGAACACACCGCCGGCCAGGTCAAGGCATAAAGACTCGCGTGGTCGGGTGCCGTTGGCCCCCGACCACGCGACAGCCCGGCACTCGAAGACAATACCTGCGGCCCCCGCAGGCAATATTCAGTGGCCCCTAAACACTCAAATACTCATCCAGGAACCGCGGTTCGTCCCTACCTGAATGTACGAGACGGCGCAGCCCGGAGGAATGAGCTGCGAATATCCTGCAGGGTGCGAGCGATCCCGTCCGTCAGGTTGGTCTTCGCACGATGGTCGAGTTCGGGCCAATACCGAGACTGAAGACGCAGGTCGATATTCTGCAGCGCAGACTGTGGGGATGAACCCATGACAATCTCCGGGCGTCGACCGGATACGCGCCGGAACTCGCTCAGCAACGCCCCAATGCTCACCGAACGCCCGGCAGCAATAATCTTGATATGAAACGGCGCACCTGTGCTCTGCCGCAGGCGCCTACAGCCCGCAACGATTAGCTCAGCTCCATCATCGACGTACAGGTAATCCCGCAAGGTATCGAGGGAGACGAAAACCGACAGCGGCTTGCGAGTCAAACTCGACAGGGATAGGTGTGAAATCAGCCCCTGCGGCTTCGCCAGACTCTGCCCCGGCCCATAAAGGTTTGAGATTCGACCGACGAGACAACGAACCCCAGTCGACTTCGAGAACGCCGCCGTTGCGTTTTCAATTGCTATCTTGGCCCAGCCGTAATCGCCTAAGGGCGCTGTTTCGGACAATTCGTGGAACGGTGCCCCGTGAGAGCCCCCGTAGACCCCGCCAGCTGACGAAGCAACAAAAAAGCTCCCGCGCTCCAACGAATTCGCAGACAGACCCCGCGCCGATTCGAGAAATGCTTCGAAGGTGCTGACCTCCGCGCGAAACGCCTCAGCATTCGAACCAGTAACCCCCACGCCGGCACACCAGTAGACCTGCCAGTCCCGTCCGTCCGAAGTAGCCACGAGATGGCTCAGACCAGCGGCCAGATCTGTGACAGCGTCCGGAGTGCCCCACCGCACCCGAGGACCGCGTACCACGATCTCCCCCACCGCCTGTAGGTGCCTCACCAGGCCAGAGCCCAACAGTCCACCCGCTCCTATCACCCAGCTGAGTGGATACATTAGGGCTGTTGGCCTCGTCCTAGCGGGCCGTCTCGCATGTCGCTCGCGATCAGGTATGGAGGCTTGCCCATCGCCATGTTCACGGCCAGGCCAAGGTACTCGGCAACCATCCCCAATGAAAAGAGCACGGCCCCTGACGCCAGCAGCATCACAGTCATGGTCGAGGTCCAGCCGGCTGGCAATGCCCCGTCAAAAAGCCGTTGAACCACGAAAACAATCGCCAAGACCACCCCGGCGATTGCGAAGATAGCGCCAATGGCGGAGACGATACGTAAGGCACGAGTCCCGCTTGAGAGGACCAGTCTCCAAAAATGGCTGACAAGAGATCGCGCCGAGTACCCTGAAACACGCTGCCCCTCGTCGCGAAACACGACGTCAGCGGTGGCGGTGCGGGAGGCGACCCATCCGAGGGCCACGTCGAGGTAAATACCAGACCCGGCATACGCAGCAACACTGCGACCGACTTCACCCAAAATCAGGCGAAAACTTTGAAAGTCGGTTGTTGACTGCCCGGGTGCCAGCCGCGAAATAATCCATTTCGATGCTCTCGAAGCAACATTTCGAAGCGGTCCATGAGGGGGTTCGTTAGTCGGCTTGGCGTAGACAACCGGCGAATAATTTCGAAGTGCTGAGTCGAGAAGCAGTCCAATATCCGCTGGATCATGCTGGCCGTCCTCATCGAGCGTCGCAATCCATTCGGACCCGCTCGACGCCATGCCCGCAAGAGTCGCCGAGTGCTGGCCAAAATTGCGGCTGAGCCAAACGGCGCGAACGAAATCGTACCGATCCACGAGTTTGCGGATGACGTCCGCTGACCGGTCAGGCCCATTGTCGAAGACCAGGAGCGCCTCGGTTACGCGCCACTCGACACCACCAGCGGTGGTGCGGACATCCGTGAAATCGGCTATTTCAGCGATAAGACTTGCAAGGGTCAACTCACCTTTGTAAACCGGAATCACTACGGAAACGAGGTGCGGTTTGGAGGATGGGTCTGTATGCATGGAGGCTTTCTGTACCGAGCAGCGAGAGGTCCCTGCTTTAAAAGACTATCAAATTGGGTCACGTTTTCGGTAACGTCCTGCAGTTCATGAGGTCGACGATGTGGCCATCGGGGCATCTGGCGCTACAACTTAGCTCAAGCCAGCCCATGCAGTGCAAGATTCCCTACGCTGCGGAAATGCGCGTCCCGTGGTCCAAATGCTTTGACGCCGCGACATTGCTCGTCGGGAAGATACCCTCCGAGCGTGTCACCGAGAAGAAGACCGCACCGATCAATGCCAGAGTGAAGGATAGGCTCCCGATCGCCCATACCTGCATGGGCGAGATTGGGAGGAGCCACCACCATTCAGCATTCTTGTTGAGGTCCAGAACGCCGACATCAGTGCCAGTGACGTAGCGACGAATGTTGACGTGAAGAGCGACTGTATTCGCGATGGATAAACATACGGCAACGACGGTAAGTTGCACCCGGGACAGGCCCAAGTCAACCCTGTCGAGATCAAGCACAGCGAGTCCCACCAGCATGATCATTAATGGGTAAATATAGCGGGGCTGAACTCCACTCCCAACGAGTACACGATCATTGACCAGGATATAGAGCGGAATTAGAACTAGGCAGCCGAACACGAGACCCAGGGCAAGTCCCTTTCGTAGACTTACACGTCTTAGTCCCCAGAAAAGAGTGGACATAAAGATTACCAAGGCTGGAATCCAAACAAGTCCAGGAAACGTCGTATCGAGCCATCCCAGCCCCCAGAGCCCAAGAGCCCCTGCCCACAATTGTGGCAACAGGAGAATGTTACTAATGGTAAGTGAGACCACTTCCTGACGGGTGGCACCTTCACTCAGGGCGTCTGGAGAAACAATGGCTGACTGCCCGGCGCTGAAGAAGAATGCGACTGCAACAAGCCCCAGCCCAAGGGGAAGCAGGGAGCGTCGGAGGAACGACTGCGTTCGCTCGAAGGCCAACATGAAGACAGTTACCATTGCGATGGCAGCGTACACGGCCGAATCGCCTCTGGCACCGGCGCCGACAATCGTCGAGATGGCCGCAAGTATGCCAAAAGCGAAGAGTCGACTTCTAGTCTGGGCCTGAAAATAGGCGAGGAGGGAGACCCACAGGGTGGCTGCCGAAAGCACGGCCCAACTGCTTGGATTGACGCTCGGGATGATGAACATTCCGAGGGGAACAAGTGAAACAATACTCCCCCACAAAAGCGGCCCCCGACGCGCAACAGGAAGCAGGAAGAATATCGTCGCAGTAAGGGTGAGGAAGAAGAAGGCATTCACCGCTCGCATGACCAGTATCGACGTCGAGATACTGTCCCCGGCAAATACGCTCATTACGCCGTAGAAGACTGGCGGGTAGCCACCGTCGAAGTTGCCTCGAGACGTATTAAGCAGCACGCTGGAAGGTTCTTGCGGGCAAGATGCGCTCGCTTCCGGCTTGAACGCGTAGCAGCCCGAGTATTGCAGAAGCGTCGCCGGTACCCGCCGTTCGACTGCGCTAGCTCCTTCTTCGCAAAGATTCTCACGAACGCCCTGGCCACACCAGATGCTGGCCATATGGTAATCATCGTCTGGGCTTGCCCCTACTGGCGACGCGAGTGACCAGCTAATGAGTGCGATGAAAAGAAAGACTGGCACAAGCGCGGCAATCAAGACTCTTCTAAACAGTTGACTCCGCCGCAAAATTCTCCTCAAGCCTTGGTCCAAGCCGCGCGACCGTTCCGGCGTTGCCTCATAACGTTACCGCAAGTCGTATTGGTGCCAGGTCCTCGGCTGGTTGATCACCCGGAATTCGGACATGCACTAACTATTGCTGCCATGGATTCGTGGCCATTGAAGCCAGAAGCTAAGGCAATCTATCAGCCCGGAACGGTGGCTTGCGAACAGCCCATAAACGTATGCGCGCCGGGCCCAGTATTTATCGCGTACACGCACACCGAGTATGTACCCGGAGCCGCCGAAATCACCTCAGAAATACCATGAGAACCCCCATACCCCGGGTACGCAACTCCAATATCAGACCGCCCCTTATCCGCCACATACGCGACTCCAGAACTGCCCACATAAATATGCACAGCCACCGGAGACGCCGTATCCGGGTCCAAGGCCCACCCGCCAACCGTTATGCCGGCAGACGACCCAGAAATGACGTCAAGGGAACCGATCG
>NZ_FNIB01000028.1 GCF_900103805.1 Cryobacterium flavum
AGAGCAGCGATCGCCCGCACACCGGTGCCACCCAGGTGCAAGTCCGCGATCTGCAGTCGTTCCTCCAAGGACAAGTACCGCCTAGACCTCTCTGCCTCAGGAAGAGGGATCCGCCCACCCGTTGCTTGACGCCAACGCCGTCCAGTTCGTCGATTCACCCCGACAGCATCGCACGCTGCAGTCAGCGTCGAGCCTTGACTCATCAACACCCAAAACCGCGCCTGCTTCTCTACCAGTTCATATTTCGACCACACGTACAACACCTCACAAAAATCGAGTGTTGCGACGACCGGTTGAATCCGCCAAACCCTTTACGGGCGCGCAGCATTGGCGCTCCGTCTATTGCCGCATTGTGAGGAGTTGCGTTCCGCCACGCGTTGCGGAGTCCGTCCGTGCAGAGTCGATTGCCTAGTCGACGGCGCTGCGGCTGGTGAACCGTACCGGAGTTCCCGTCGCGGTGAGCCAGCTGCCGAGTGCGATGCCCCCGGGCAGCACAATGGCGACCGATTCGCGCATCGGTGGGCGTGAGTGTTCCATGGGCGGTCGTTTGCGATTCAGTGAGAACTCGCGTGCTGGGAGACGGCATCGGTGTGATGCGAGATTCTCGCTGTCTATTTCGGTCGTTCGGCCAGATGCACGTCGACGATGTCACCGATCCGCTTGCCGACAGCATTTCGCAGTGCAGCGTTGAGGGAAAGGAAGTGGCCGCCCTGCCCGTCGGGCATTAGTGTTGCCGCGAACGGGTGACCATCGATCGTTCCGTCCACCTTGATCGTGCATCCGGTGCCAAAGAAGGTTTTCGACTTGGGAACCGCCACCACTGTCCACGAGGCGGGCATCGCTGGATGGGCCAACGGGCTCGAAAATTGGAGCTCAGGTCGCTGGGGGACGGCGGTCATCGAGCTGTTCCTCGGCTGAATTTGGCGAGCGTGTCGGCCATCGCGTGGGACTCCCACTCGTGGTCGGCGCCGGGTACCCGCCCCCACTTCGCATCGGGAATGGCGGAGGCAATGGACCGTGCAGCGGGCACCATCACCTCGTCGTAGCTCTTCGTGCCCACCATTGCCAGCACCGGTACCTGGATGCCTTCGAACAACTGCGAGTGCGGTGCCGATTCCGCCCAAGCGAGCGAGTCGGCGTCAGGCTGCAGACTGTCGGCCTGAGTAATCATTGCCGGGATCGATGTCACGATCTCGAGGATCTCGGGCGGCATGTCGTGCATGTAGAGGTCGAGGGCTCGCGCCCGCTCTCCTGCGGCGAGCAGTTCGCGAAGGTCACTCGCCAGCTCCTTGGCACCGCTGTCCGGTGGGGCGAGGGGCGCTTCCCAGAGAGCGAGACCGGTCACGGAGATTCCCCTCGTCGCGGCCAACAGCGCGAGGGAACATCCGGATGAGTGCCCGCAGAGCAGAGCGTTACCACCTGCCGCGTCTACCAGTGCAGAGATGGCAGCCAATTCGCGGTCGAGGGTGATCGGCCCGTCTGCGCGGCTATCCCCACGGCCCACTCGGTCGTAGACGATGGTAGTGAAACCCTTGTCGGCGAGGAGCTCCGCGGTCGAAGTCGTGACCGGGTCGATCTCTCGCCACGGACCGGCGCCGGCGACAAAGATCACCGATGGACCGGATCCGCGAAGATCGTAGGCGACACGGTCGTGCAGAGCGGTTGTCACAAAGCTGGACATGGACATCCTCATTTCGAGTCAAACTAGACTGGACTGATCAGTACCGCTACGTCCGAAACTAGACTCATTAGTCCAGAAACTCAAACCCCGAAATGCGAGGACGCCATGAGCGAATCATTCGAATCGAGTACGGCGCGCAAGCACCGTGCCATTCTCGAGGCCGCTGAAGCACTGTTTCTCCGCGAGGGCTATCTCGGCACCAGCATGGATGAGCTTGCAGAGCGATCCGGTGTGTCCAAGCAGACCGTGTACAAACATTTTGGAAGCAAAAAGGTCCTCTTCGTCGAGCTCGTCACCTCGATGACAGCGGGGGCCAGCGACAATCTCGGCGAACTCGACCGCATTCCGGACGACGAAGCAGATCTCGCGCCCTACTTCATGCAATACGCCATGGACGAAATGCGAATCGTCATGACACCGAGGCTGCTCCGCCTACGACGCCTGGTGATCGGAGAGGTCAGCCGCTTCCCCGAACTGGCCCAAGCCCTATTCGAAAACGGTCCCCAACAATCGATCCAATCATTGGCCAACATCATCGCCAAGCTCGTACAGCGCGGACTCCTGACCGCACCGAACCCAGCAGCAGCAGCCACGACCCTGAATTGGCTGGTACTCGCCGCGCCGATCAACGAAACCATGCTCCTGGGCGATGACGCGATCCCGACTATCGCTGCCATGAAGGCCCATGCAGCGGAGGCCACGCGCGTATTTCTCACCGCCTACGCCAGCGATACCGGTCGCGACGATCTGCGCTGAGACTGACGAGGAAGACAGGGAACACGCGCTACCGGCCACAATGAGCCAACGCGATGCCGCCGTTTAGCTTTGCGACTCACACGACGGGCCAGAACCGACTGATCCGTGTCGTTTGGGAACCTTTTCCGGTCGATCACAGCGATCCACGTGAGCAGCCAACGAGGATCGGGGTGCGCTCGTCTATGACTTGTTGAGCGCTGCCGCTGCGCGGACGAGCGCTTGGAATGCTGTGGCGTTTATCTTGTCGCCCTCGTGTAGGTCGATGGCTCGCCTCACGCTGGCGGTCTGGCTGGCGTTGAAGAGGTCATCCGCGTCGTCGAGCGAGGCGCCTTTCGCGAAGGTGAGTTTGACCTTGTCCTTGTAGGTCTCCCCGGTGCAGATGAGCCCATCGAGGCTCCAGGTCGGCACGCCGAGCGGGTTTGTCGTCTTCTTCCATTTGGTCTCTTCGACCACGTTCGGTTCGGCCTCAAGGATCAAGCCGCGAATGCGGGCCAGCATGTCGCCTCGCCAGCCACCCAACGCGGCAATGATTTCATCAATCGACGTCATCGGAATCTCCGCTACCCCTCTGTCACACCGGGCGCAGCCCGCACGTCACCCATAGTATGAGACCCCGGAAGGAAGCGTGACGCGGATGGACGAGACTGCAGCTTTCGAGCGGGAGCGCCCCCGGTTGTTGCGTATTGCCGGGCGGATCCTGCGGGACAACGCAGAGGCCGAAGACATCGTCCAGCGAACCTGGCTGCGCCTTCACTCCACCGAGGCTGTCATTGACAACCTGCCCGGCTGGCTGACCACGGTGACCACGCGGCTCTGTTTGGACAGGCTGCGCGCCCCGAAACCGATCCTGGTCGACGACATGGCTTTCCCTTCGCTGATTGAAGATCCCGCCGATGCACTTGCCCTGGCCGACACGGTTGGCATTGCGCTCCAGGTGGTCTTGGACCGCCTCACGCCCAGCGAGCGGGTAGCGTTCGTGCTCCACGACAGCTTCAGCTTTGATTTCTCCACGATCGCCGCGATCCTCAGCACCACTCCCGCCGCCGCCCGCAAGCTCGCCTCGAGAGCGCGTAGCAAGGTCCGCCCGCAGGGCGTGCAGCGCCGCCGAGCTGACTGGGAAGTCGTGGACGCGTTTCTCGCCGCCGCACGACAGGGCGATTTTGAGCAGCTCTTGGCCCTGCTGGCGCCGGGAGTGGTGGTCGCCGGTGATGAAGCGGCGATCTCGGCGGGAACCCCCACCCGGATAGAAGGACGGAGCGCCGTCGCGACGATGTTCAACGGCGCGGCCAAAGCCGCGTTGCCGGTGTTCATCGACGGCCGCCCGGGCGCGGCCTGGTTTCATCGTGGCTCGCCGCGGGTCGCGTTTGATTTCAGGGTCGTCGGCGGGGTTGTGTCTCGGATCGATTTCCGCGCCGATCCGGCCGTTTTGGAACACCTCATCCGCCGCGACGCAGGAGGACAGCGGGGCTGACCGGCCGCCTGCAACAATCGAACCCGTTGTCAGCGGTCACACTTGCTGGCGTTGCATCGTTATACAGGTAGCAAACCTCAAACGGGGCAACGCGTTCACAGTTAGGATTCGAGTCGATGAAAACAATGACCTGCCGCCAGCTGGGCGGCCCGTGCGAAGAACCGTTGCACGGCAACACTGCTGATGAGGTAATCAAGGCCCAGGACCGCCACCTCAAAGACGCCGTCAAGGCCGGAGACACCACCCACGAGCAAGCGCACAAGGATATGAAAGATCGTTGGAAGCACCCAAAACGATCAATGGACTGGTACTCCTCCACCAAGACGGCGTTCGCTGCGTCACCCGAAGACGACTAACCGGGCCGCGGCCGCCCAAAGAACCGCACGGCCCTCTGCGAAACTACACGGCGAGACCTTCCTCAGCGCGCCCGCTCCGCTGTATCCCGCCGTTCCGTAAGCCGGACGGTCACCGGGACACCCGAACACGCATGGAGCGCCAACGAAGATCCGCAGAGTTCTGCGGGCGCCCGATTCCCGTAAGCCCCGCCCGAGAAAATGCCCGGTGAAGGGGGGATAAACGGTACACTCCAGCATGACCGGAATGCTTATCGGCTATGCACGCGTATCCACCAACGACCAAGACCTCACCGCGCAAAAGAATGCCCTCGCCGCCCTCGGCGTCTCACTCCAAAAGACGTTCACCGATCAAGGCCTCACCGGAACAAACCGGGCCCGGCCCGGTCTTCGCGAAGCACTAGCCGCATGCCGAGCCGGCGACACCCTCGTCGTGACCAAGCTCGACCGACTGGCACGATCCCTGCGCGACGCCAAAGACATCGTCGACGACCTCACCCTTCGTGAAGTGAAGCTCAGCATCGGCGGTTCCGTTCACGACCCAACCGACCCGGTCGGAAGGCTCCTCTTCAACGTGCTCGCGATGGTCGCTGAATTCGAGGCCGACCTGATCCGCGCACGCACCCGCGAAGGGATGCAAGTCGCCAAAGCGGCCGGCCGGCTGCGCGGCAAGCAGCCCAAACTGTCCCCGGCGCAGGAGAAGCACCTGGTCGAGGTCCACCAACGGGGCGAACACACCACCGCGCAGATCGCAGAACTCTTCAGCGTCGCCAGATCCACGGTCTACCGGGCAATCCAACGCGCCGGAGACACCGCCGCCTGAACGTGCGTAGTGCAGAGGAGTACGGAAAAGCCAGTGTTCACACTCGCCTGCACAACCCGGAGAACACCACGGCCGTTGTGCAGGCGACTTCGGGAAATGACAACCGAGCCGGCGACGATGATTCGAAGGTGTCCCGGTCGCCGTCCCCATGCGCCGGCCGGGTGATGGTGGAATGCAGAACACGGGAACGGCGATTTGCGGCGCACATCAGCTCCTCAGGGACGCAAAGATCGAAAACGAATACTTAGTCAGCCCAACAGAATCTTTTCATCGAAAAAGGCGATGACAGGTCGAGGCATGTCACTGCCGTTCTATCCTCAAAGGAGAACCCCGTGCACGAAGATGATCGCCGGAAATGTCGCGGTGAAGGCCCAAAAGAAAGTGTCGAGGCCAATCAGTACGGCTGTTCCGAGATGGAGCATAGCCCCGGCGAAAAGCAGCGCGACCAGTACGCCGGGGGGAGCGACAAGGGCTACTGGAAAAATGATCTCCACCACGATAACTGACCATCCGACGAAGCCTCCAAGCCAAGGTCGTCTACGAAGTACGGCTGCCGCCGTGGGGTGTCCATAACTAGCGGTGTTGAGAATGCTTTGCATCGCTGATCCTTGACGCCAGTGTGCGTTGGATATCTTCGATATTCCCGCAGCGAAATATGCCAACAGGGCCTGCGCCGCGATGAAATACAAACCCACGGCTTGATAAGGACTCGACGTTGGGAGCAGGAAGGTGAATACCAAGCCCGCAAGGATGATGACGGATATTTGGTTGGAGCCATCTTTGCCATAGCGAATTTGATAGGCGAGGAAAAGGCCTGTTAGCAAAATGATCGCTGCGTAACTGGCGTAGAGCAGATTGCTTTGAAACGGAGTGATTAGAGCTATGGAACAGACGATTCGAACAATCACAACAATGCGTAAGCACATTGAGCCGTTTCGCCCGACGATCCATCCACGTGATGCACCGTGTGACCTGGCGAGGATCTGTCTGCTATTCCAGTCAAACATCCCGCTTGTGCCGAATTCTTTCAAGCGCAAAAGCAATTGCAACGAGCCTTGAAGAATGCCTATGCCCACGATGACGGCGGTAATTCGTGCGGCGGTTTCGATTGTCAACATGCTTTATGACACCGGGTGAGTCAGCGAATAAAAACGAACGAGTGGCACAGACGCTCCGCTTGGACCGCGTGTTTCAACCAAAGCAAACTGGTAGAACGCCTGCGGAGACAATGAACCTCCGAGTTGCGTGCGCGCAACGTCGAGCGAGATTATGTACGGCGAGGTGAACTGAAGCTGCTCTGCAGAGCAGTTGATACTTGAAAGTGCAAGCAGCTGGAACAACTCAATCATTCCCTCTCGGTAGCGTTTTCGAGGGTTCCAAAGTGGATAGAGAATTTTTCTCGGGGATAAATTCAACTCCACCCATGGACTGAAACTCGTTCCCTCGTCGCGACTGCGATAAACAAAGTGATAATTGCTCGCACCGGGATCTGGCGTAAAAAACGACCATTTTGGTATGAGTGTGAACCGGTCGAACCGGGTAGTTAGCCGGCTGAGCCCATTATTTTTCTGAAATGCGATCGTCAGTAGAAACCAGACCGAGAAAACAACGATTCCGATAACGGCGAATACGGAGCTGGCAATATCAATCATCATGTGATCGTCCTCAAATCGGCTCGGTCGGCGAACAGGTTGTGACGGAGGCGACTTGAAGAACGAACTCGTGCCGGGATCGCGTACCGAATCCAGTAGACGGCAGCTGTTGATGATTTGAGAATACGAAGCAGAATTCGGGTCATGACGATCGGGCGGCACGCGCGTCCGCTCGGTAGGCCCGAAGGACCTCCAGCGTTTGTGCCGATCGGTGCTCTACAGGAACGTCTGCAAGCTCTTCGCTCATACCCTCTAGGTCGCAACGGATAGCCGAACCGCCGTCCGTGACGATCCAATCGTCTTTGGGGTCGACAGGGGTTATGAGGCTGTCCAGGGTCGAGAGTTCGAGGTCGGTGAGGCTGATAGCCATATGAGTTCCGTCTTTCGGTCTCGAAAAAAGAGTGACCACGCGCGCTCGCTCTGAATCTAGGATTTCTTGCGGTCGCTCATAATCTAGTGGGCCGGTCCGCAGAAACGTAAGACCTATCCGATCAACCACCCAGTATCATTTTGAAAATTTTCGTTCGTCAACCAGGAAAACAACGAGCATTGCGGATAATTGGCCTCGTTCTGGGTGCCCTGCAGCGTTGTGTTCTGGGGGGCAGGGGAGCATAAGCCCCCGATCCCTGCTTCGTGCGATTGCCTCCTGCCCGCCGCAAACGGCCTGCATCACGGTCAAGGTTGGTTGTTGAGACCCTGTGCGGGTGCCTCTGTAGGGTGTGGTCATGGTCAACGATGCACTTACCGTTCCGGGCGTCCCTACCGATTTGATTGACACGCTCAATGCGTGGGAACCCCTGGGGCAGAGTCAGGGCTCGCTGCGTGATGAGTATGTTTCCTATGTTGGCGACTCTGCTGGGTCGGCGCTGGACCGCGAGGGGGTGCCGAGCACGTTACTGCGAGCTGTTTCGTCTTCACCCCCAATCTTGAGCAGGTTCTGCTGTGCTTCCACAAGAAGGGTCAGTTCTGGGTTCAGCTCGGCGGCCACGTCGAGGCTACGGACATTTCAGTTGCCTCGGCGGCCCTCCGCGAGGCCCGTGAGGAAGGCGGCATCGCCGACATCAGCCCGGTCGGCGCCATCCTCGATGTCGACCGACACCCTCTGGGCGACGGCTTCACCCAGTGCACCGTTCATTGGGACATCGGCTTCGGCGCGATCGCGAGGACAGACCTTGCCCCGTCCACCAGCGCGGAAAGCGAGGAAGTTGCGTGGTGGCACGTAACAGAATTACCCGAGAACGCGCCTGCGAACTTTGGTCACCGCGTGCGAAGGATCCTTGCCGAAATCAGACATCAAAGTGAGCTCGCATAGCCGACGTTCGCGGCAAAAATAGCGTTCGCTGGATTTCATGATGCTCGGATTCGTGCCAGATTTTGCCCGCGAATGTCGCCCAGCACTGATCGTAAAAACTGCCGCAATGCATCACTTCTCTTGCCGTCGCCATTGGTGCGTCTCCTGAAGCGTCCACGACGACGTGATAAATTGCCGCCCTCTGGAGGACCGCTGCGAGTTCGCCCGCGCGCCGCAGGTGCCAAGCCAGCTCGGTCGGGTTGTCGGCATGGCGCAAACTGAGTCTTCTGATCAGAGTGGCACCATCGGTATCCAACCGGCAGAGGAGAAGGCCGCGACTCTTCAACGCGGCTTCGTACCGGGGCACTTCGGTGGCTTGCTCGACAACGCCGGCGAGGACGAAGTGCTCGATACCAGCATTCCGATAGTTGACGACCAAGTCGCGCAGATTCAGCAGTTCGAGTTCGTGATTGAATCTGTCGCCCTCGGGCGTTGGCCAGGCGCGTCTGATGTGGTCCAGGTCAATTACGGCATGGTGTCGCCCACTCTCAGTCATCAGGACGCTGAGAGCGGCCGCGATAGTCGACTTGCCGGCGCCGACCGTTCCGTTGAGGAATACGGTGTCGATCATCTATCGAGACCGTCAGTCGATCATCTATCGAGACCGTCACATAGCGTGCTCTCCGGGGGCCTCAGCAGGCGTGGATCAACTCACCGCTCAATCGTCTCGTTCAAGGTTCCGCTAAAGGGCTCCCGGGCTACCGGAGGTAGGCGCCGAAAACTCTGGGTCGTTGACGATGCGCGCCAAGGTGGTCTGCCCGAGGGTGCTCATCCCTGGGTTCGACTCCCGGTAGTACCACACCAGGCCCATCGCCTGCTGGAACGCCCACGCGGCTCCACGCCACCACTCGAGGTCGTCGCAAGGCAGCTCGCTACGGAGGAGCGCTCGTCTCTCGTCATCGAGCAGATGCCACGCGGCGACAAGATCGAGTGACGGGTCGGCCGGAGCGAACCCCCCGCCATCCAGGACGCCAACCAGTCGGTCGCCCTCGACGAGGAGATTGCTCGGAGTCAAATCGCCGTGAGTCATCACCTCGCGGCCAGAAGGCGGCAAACTCCGAAACTCCATCCAGAGAATGCGGAGCCGAGCGACGGGAAGTAGCCCGTCGCTTTCTCGGAAACAGAGTTCCATCCACTTGTCGGAGTCCTTCAGATCTCCGCCGCGACCAGAGCCCGCGAAGTGACGTCCTTTCGTTGCTGCGGCGCGAAGCGAATGCACGAGGCCGGAGAGGTCATGGGCGAACATATCGGAGTGCGCTAAACCTTTGGGCGTTGCCACGGCTCCGTGTAGCCACGTCTGCACAGACCATGGCAAGGGAAAGCCGTAACCCGGATTGCCTACAACCACGGGCACCGGTGTCGGGACCGGACAACACGTCGCCAGCTCGCGCATTGCCGAGGCTTCCCGGTCGAGTTCCGAGAACATATCAGCTGGCTCAGCGGAGCGGAGCGGGAATCGTGCCGTAAGGTCGGCACCGATTCGAAAAATGGCGTTCACCGTGCCGTCCGTCACGATGCGACGGACAGGTTCAAGGCGCCATTCGGGAAACTGGTCCGATATCAGCTGGCGAGCAACTTGCTCGTCAATGTGCAACTCATCGTCGTGCATAGCCATGCAGGCTACGCTAACGGATTTGAGCGACTGTCCCGCAGGGGGTTCGGCTTGCGAGTTTTTTCGTCCACCCCGTGCGGCATCGGTTGACACGGCCGATATCAACGCTCCCCGATTAGTGCAGCAGCCCGCTCTGGTATGCGTGGGCGACGATTTGTGCGCGGGAGGTGAATCCGAGTTTGGTGAGGATGCTGCTGAGGTGTGTTTTCACCGTTGACTCGCCGATATGGGCGCTGTGGGCGATGTCGCTGTTGCTCAGCCCGCGGGCGGCGAGCAGAAAGATTTCCCGCTCGCGTGACGACAACGTGGCGATCGAGTCCCAGTCCGTGAAATCAGGTCGAGGATCGGGTGAGGGAGAGGACGTGTCTCCGTCAGCGCGGTCCGATTCCGTGGCACCGCCGCCGGATGGTTCCGGATCAGGATGGATGATTCTTGTTCGAAGTCGCGATCCGAAGTGCCAGGCACCCACGGTCAGCAGGATGGCCATCACAGTCCAGGCCGAGAATCCTTGGATGACTTCGATACTGGCGGCGTCTTTTCCGTTGATGGTGCCCCACACTCCAGACAAGGAGAGGAACGGAACGTTGAGTAGTGCGCTCACGGCGATACTGCTCACCATCGAGAGTGCCAGCAGTAGTCGGCGCCTGTTGGACGGGGCGTAGGCGCTGACGCCAACCACAATGAGAATGAGTGCAACGTAGGCGACCCAGCTGACTTGGCTAAAGCGCGCCGGCCAGAACAGCAACTGCAGGACCAGGAGGGCCCCAGTCAAAGACAGTGCGGTACCGGGGCGCACCCGGCAGAGGGCGATGGCCACTGCGAAGCCTGCCGCAATAAACACGCCGTATGGGTTCGTCAGGAATGTGTCCGTTCGCAGCGGCACGTCGCCCACAATGCGACTGGAGGACTGGACGAACCAGGCGCTGAAAAACACCACCCCGAGTGCAAGCTCGCGGAAACGGAGCAGCTGTGCACGAATCTTTGTCATGCTCCGACAGTAGATGCCCCAGCAGCGATTCCGCGGGCCCGGTCGAGGCTTTCCCTCCTCTGGGGGATGCCTCTCGGTCGAATGGATGAGGGACCACATCGTCCCGTCCCGTGAAGGGTTCGGCTTACGGGTACGTGTGCATCCATTGGGTCGATGTGGATGGGTGTGCAGTTGCGGTGAGTTCGTGGCCGAGGTAGCCATTCGAGGTGACACCGAGATATCATGTACATGACGTACTCAGTGTACGTTTGCACGCGCGGGTTCACCTGCGCAGGAAGGTTGAAATGCCACTCGTCGCCGATTACAGGTCCTTTACAGACGCGCGCTCGCATCTCAAGGAGGTGTTCGATGCGACCGCGCGCGGGCGAACCGTCACCGTGCAACGCGATGGTCAGCTCTCTGCGGTCATGCCGGTGGATCGACTCCGGGCATACTTCTCTCGAACTGTATCTCCGCGCGTTCGCGTCACTCGGGAAGATGACCGCACGATTGCGTTGATGGATGGTCGCCCCTTCGTGTCTGAGGGTACGGATGTTGACGGCGCACTCGCTGACCTCGCTCTGTCGCTTCGTGAGTACGCCGAAGACTGGGACGACCGACTGGACCGTGCTCCGAATCACGCCGGCAACTGGGCACTCGTGCAGCTCATCAAACTTTCAACCGACGAGCAGCTCCTCGAATGGCTTGAGCGCGGCGGTGAGTAAGTACCCGGCCGCGACCCGCGAGGACCACGACGATTTCTGCGTGGCGGAGAAGTGGCAGCTCGTACGCGGCGCGTCAGGACGGCCTGTCAGGCATCACCGCACCTATGAGTTGGCGCTCTGGGACGGGCAGATCCTCCGCACTCGAATCTCCAGACCCGTCGACAGGTCGACGTACTCTGCCGGGATGTGGACCCACATTCTGCGAACCCAGCTCGCCGTTGACGCTGAGGCGTTCTGGGCCTGTGTTCGTGAGAAGAAGTTGCCGGACCGCGGGGCACCCGAAACCGTGACCCAGAGGGAGCCATTACCGCTGTATCTTGTTCGGGCGCTCAACGAACTCGGCGTTGAGGAAAGTGAGAGCCTGGCACTCACCGCGGCGGAAGCAGCGCAGCTGCTCTCCGAGAAGATGGCGGAGCGCTACGGGCATCAACGCAGTTCGTGAGTGATTCGACAGCTACTGGACGGATGAGGCTTCGGGAAGGGTCACCGTGCTGGTGGCAGCGACTCTCTATGGCCTGATTTTGCTGATCTGCAGAGACGCCGGACGCCGACTGGTTCACCGTGTTGAGCGTCCCGTAAGAGGTCCGGCTTACGGGGCAGCCATCCACGGCAGGCTCCACCGCGCAGCTCCTGCCCTTGCGAACCAATCTCTAACGCTTACATAGGTGTGCCAGACATTCACGACCGGCTGTTCGATTGGCTCGAGAGGTTGTAGTTGGATAGTGGGATGGATTCGACTTACCGTTTCTCTGCCGACATTTCCGACATCGATCGCGCAATAGTGCACCGCTGGCTCAGCGAGGAAAGTTATTGGGCAAAGGGAAGGTCTCGGGCAACGCAGGACCAAGCGATCGATGCATCTCGCAACTTCGGTGTCTACGAAACCATCTCAGGTCAACAAGTTGCTTATGCGCGCGTCGTCACGGATGGAGCCACGTTTGCTTGGCTTTGCGACGTCTTTGTGAACCCTGAAGTGCGTGGGCATGGCCTCGGCGTCGCCCTCATCGAGGGAGTTATTAATGAATTCGAGCCGTTGGATCTGAAGCGAATGCTTTTATCAACGGGGGATGCGCACGGCCTCTACTCCAAGTTCGGGTTCGAGCCTTTAGACATCCCCTCAAAGTGGATGCAGAGGGTTGCCAAATAAGCAGCCGGTGAGGGTTCCCCTTCGGAGAAGGTTCTCTGCGAGACTGTCCGACATCCGCTCTGAAGGGGGAAACTTTGCGTTCATCTGTACCTATGCCGGGGAACCCCTGGCCTCATGACATGCTCATCACCGTCGATGATGACCCGAACTCGTTGGTTGATCTGCTCTGGGTTCGAGAAGCGTGGAATCTCAATCCGGTCGGCGAGGACCTTCCTTCGCTCCTGTCGGACGATTCGGTACGCGCACACGCACCGACCGGATCGACCGACGCGCCCGCAGCGTGGGTGGAGGCGTGGCCGGGGATGTGGAACGCCTGCATTCACCACGCCGGTCTGCTCGAAGACAGCACGATCTTCGACCAGCTCCAGCACACTCTGGACGGGTCAC
>NZ_FNIB01000018.1 GCF_900103805.1 Cryobacterium flavum
GGTCGACATCGCCGTCATCGCGCTCTGGCTCGGTCACGCCGACACGCACAGCACCGACGCCTACCTCCACGCCGACATGGCGATCAAGCAAGCCGCCATCGAACGGACCAGACCGCCCGGTGTCACTCCCGGCAACTACCATCCCGAACCAAGCATCCTCGCCTGGCTCACAGCCCTATAACTATGCCGACATCTCAACCCCTAAAACCCGTCTGACCAGCACCATTACAACCCCCATCGGCATAGCCCCAACGTCGGCATAGGACATTACCTACATCCACACCTGGCAAGGGTTCATCTACCTGGCGACTGTCATCGACTGCTATTCGAAGAAGGTCGTCGGCTGGTCTATCGCCGACCACATGCGCACCGAACTCGTCGCGGATGCCCTCCGGAATGCCGCCGCTACGACCTTGATCGAGCCGGACGCGATCTGGCATTCCGATAGGGGCAGCGTTTACACATCGGCCGAGTTTCGGGCTCTGGTGACCGGCCTGGGGATGCGTTCCTCGATGGGCCGCACCGGCGTGTGCTGGGACAACAGCATGGCCGAAAGTTTCTTCTCCATGCTCAAGAACGAGCGCGTGTATCGCACCGCGTATGCCACGAAATCACAAGCTCGCAGCGACGTCATCCGATACATCGAAGGGTTTTACAACAGTCGACGCCGGCACTCCGCACTCGGTTACCGCCGACCGAATGAAGTCCACTACGGTTATCAACAGCCAGCATTGGCAGCGTAGAAGAAACCACTGATTCCGCTGTCCGAAATGCCCGCGGCAGGTCACACCGAGGATCCCGATTTTCCGGGCAAGGTCGTTCCGGTGGAATCCGTGGCCGCTGAGATGTTCACCAAACTCGCAGCCGATCAGCCCTTCACTCTCCCGGGAACGACCTCCACTCCAGAACCGACAACGGATTCCGCAGTGCCGGTCGAAACGTCAACGCCGGAACCGGGCGAAACCGCCGTCCCTGCACCAGTACCGACCGTTCAGCCGCTGGACGGTCTTACCGGCCAAACGGCGCAGGACGACTCGTGTGCCGAAGCGGCCATCAGGTGATGGCAGTCTGTCGATAGTCCGGAGCCGACACTGCGCGGCCACGCACACGTCTCGAGCCTTCCTGAAACCGAACCACGTCGCATCCGCAGAGAAATACAGCACCAGGGACTTCAGCGCGACGCTGCTCGCCTCCCCCGGCGGCGTGGTCCTTTTGTTCAGGGCCGGGCTGATCGTGCTCGCGATCAGCGCCTACTCCGTTTACAAGGGTGCCGCCAAGAAATTCACCGCCGACCTCACCGTGCCGAGCGGCCCGAGCCGTGATCACTCTCGGAGTCGTGGGCTACGTCGCCAAGGGGATCGTGCTGGGTGTCGTCGCCATTCTCGTCGTAGTCGCCGCGTTCTAGCCGTCGTCAACCAAGGTCAAGGCATCCACGCAGAATTCGTGCCCGCGTGACCAGCGTGGCGTCGTCGTCGATACGCTGTGAAGGAGGGGCACGGCAGTAGTCGGGTCAACGAGGAGACAATTGAACATCGACGTTGACGTTACGCTTATTATTGGCGCATACCGAGGGCTCGGTTCAGCCGCGAGCGTCGATTCATGCTGATCGTGCTCCGTGGTAACTCTGGCTCAGGCAAGAGCACAATCGCCGAACGACTCCAATCGGAGTTGCCGGGACGGGCCGCCATTCTCAGCCAGGACCACTTCCGCCGGGTGATCTACCACGAGCGTGAACAGGACAGCCTCGCGCACGCTGATCTGCTCGAAGCTGCGGCGGCGCACTGCCTGGGTGTCGGACAGCACGTGATCCTTGATGGCATCTTCAACGCCGACCGGTACGGTCCTATGCTCGCGCGCGTCAGGCTTATGACCGAAGACGCCCGCTTCTATGCCTTCGACCTGAGTTTTGAGGAAACTGTCCTCCGACACCAAACCCGCTCCAGGGCTGTCGACTTCACCGCAGACGAGATGGCCGTCTGGTACCACGGATGGCAACCACTCAGTTTTGTACGGGAGCGCAGGCTCGCGCCTTCCGAAACAGTCAGTGACATCGTCAACCGGGTTCTCGAAGACCGCTAGATGACAATAGGGCCGCCGCGGAATCCGCTTCCGCGTTTTGGTAGCGTTCGAGGATGATCCGACAATTTCGCCAGGTCGACGTGTTCGGCGACGGTCCCTGCACCGGAAACCGTTCGCTGGCCATTCAACGCTCGGTACCGCCCGGGCCTGGCTGGACACTGGCGGCGTGCCTGCAACTCCGGGCGTTGTGGTTCAGGAATGCAACGCGGAGTTGGTTCCCGTTCGCATCGAGAAGGAACAACTTGCGTTCGCAGCGCCGCCACTGCTGCGCTTGAGTGCGGTCGATCCTGAGATGGTCACAGCGCTGATCAACATTCTCGGAATCCGGCTGGAGCAGGTCATTGAAGAAAGCCATCGGCACCGTATTCCAAGGCGCCAGTTGGCAACGCTGCCGTGTCCATCAAATGCGAAATATTCTCTCGATCGTCCCGCGGGCCAGCCAGGAAATGGTCGCCAGCGTCATCCGCACGATCTTCGCCCAGCCGGACGCCAAGCACGTTCAGGCCCAGTTCGACGAGGTCACCCGCATGCTCGAACACTCCCACCCCCAAGGTCGCCCAGATGCTCCACGACGCCCTCGCAACCGTCGACGCCAGCATCCTCACAGGGGGATTCCCGTTCCCGAACTCACTGCGGCATAATCAGAACCACTGACCTGCACGGTGTCGAGAAACTCCACCACTCAGCGGGACGTGACGATGGCGCCGCCGAGATAGGCGGTGCTGGTGCCCTTGGACTCTGCATCGGACTCAGCTTGGTCAAGACGCGTCATGCTCGAAGCCTACTGCGCTCATTCATCGTGTCTCGAAACCGCCCTAGGACTATGGGACGTGTCACCAGTCCCCCTTTTCGCCTTTCCAAATCGCCCGAATCTCGCGGCGCCGTGATTGTCATAACCAAGTCGCATAGCGTCCTGGTGGAATGACGGTACTGACTGTTAGTCCTGAAACGCTCACCAAGGGCAGATTGACGAAACGGGAGAGGCCGAGCAACGTGACCCACTCGTCAAGCGACTCCCCTGTAATCGTTAACTACTCCGAGACAACCTCGAATAGGAGCGCGAGTTCGTCGAGTTCGACGTCCCAGCCCTCTCGGTTCTGCTCAAGTCGTTCGCGACGGTAGCGGGTGCCGCCGGGGAGTGTGTCGAAGCCCGATTCGATCACCGTGACATCCGTCCCGGAACCAGCATCGGCGAGGGTGAAGCGCACGTGCGTCGAGTACTCGTCGAGCTGTTCGGCGGGGATTCCCGACCAACGGAAGCCGAACGAGCCGTCGGGCACGACCTCGGTGATTTCGATCGGGAAACTGCCGTAGTCATCCCAGTCGATGCTGCCCGTTGCACCGGGCTCGAGCGCGGCGAACCCCACACCGTCGCCAAACCACTTGACCATCACCTCGGGGTCGGTCAGCGCCTTCCACACGTGCACGCGCGAGGCTCCGATGTGCACGGTGCGGGTCACTGTGTGCCCCTTGATTCTTGCGTGATCAGACACGGTGTTTCCTTCACATTCAAGCCGAGCGCGACGGGACAGTGCCCGCAGAGCGGCACGTCAACAGGTTCTGCAAACGCACCTCATCGAGCCTACCCATGATTGCGTATCTGTTCACGGCCGGGCGAGCGCCATGAACGCGAGGGGCAACGCATCAGAGGTCGGTCCTTTGGCGCCCATGGTGCGTGTACGCCTTACGAGCTTAAACAGTCGCCAGGCGTGGTTCCCCCAGTCCAGCACTGGTATTCGGAAGAGCCCGGTTTGCTCAATCCTTTCGTTGCCATCGACTAGGAGAGCGCCCGTCGATCAACCGATTGATCCACCTGCGATATCACCGAATGGCCTAGTCGTCGATGACCGCGCGGCCTTTCCGGGTGAGAGCGGCGAGACTATCTCGCATCGACTGCACCTGAACCGGCGAGTTCCCAATCCAATCGAGGAGTTCACCGACCACTTCCACCGGTTCGCGGGTGCGGTAAGAGTGAGTCGGATTGCCGGGGAACTGCCAGTTCAGCGCCCCCGGTTGCGGCGTCCAGCGTTTCCGTCAGGTAGACATGGTTCGCTCGCCTCCCGGCTTCGAAATTCGAGTCGCGACCAGCAACTAACAGGTCGCCCAGCGCCAAGTCTGCTTTTGTCCCATGCAACAGAACACCGGGTTCGTAGACATCGAATGGTTTGGGCTCGCCGGTCATCGTCACCTCCACAACAGTTGGTAGCAGATCTGAACTCGAACCGTAGGGTCCACGACGCCGCCAGAATTCGGCGAGGTAGTCAGCGCTTGCTGTGCCCTGCTCGTATCCAGCCCGAGCAGCGAGCGGCCGAAGCGACAGATTCATCGCGTGAACACCGAACAGGTGCTCGGAGCCCTCTTCTGGAAAGATCGTTTCGACCGTGCTGCCCTCGGCGCGGAGCTCGGCGATCTGAGTGGCGAGATGCACTCCCCAGGGCAGCGGCGTCAATGATTTGCCGCCGAACGGTGACAGCACCAGCACCCGTCCGTATCCGGCGGCCAGATGAGCATTCTCGGCGTTCGATCGGTAGCCGCCGTCGATGTAGCGGATATCGTCGATTCGGTACGGAAGGCCACTGGCGCAGCTGGCGGCGACGGCATCAGTCAATACGACTCCGCAACCGGTTGCAGCTCGACGTGCCACGGTGATTTTGCGCGCGGGCCGAGTCGAGTCCGACCCCGGGCGGAGGAGAGCCCGCCACCGATCAGCGACGGGCTCTCCTCGAGTCTCTACTTCGCGAGAAACTCGAGAACGTGCCGGTTCCATTCGTCCGTGTGCGACACGGTGAGACCGTGCGGAGCACCTTCGATCAGCACGAGTTCACTGCCGGCGATGGCCTCGTGAGTACGCTTACCGCTGACCTCAAACGGCACGATCGTGTCGGAGTCGCCGTGGATGACCAGAGTAGGCACGGTGATTTTCGTCAGGTCGTCGCGAAAATCCGTCGTCGCAAACGCGGTCGTACAGTCGAGCGTGCCCTTCGGTGACGCTATTTCTGCGATGTCGCGGTTGTAGGCAATCTGCTCGGAGCTGACCTTAGGCTTGTTGACCAACGAGGGCTTACCGGCCGTGAAGAACATTTCAAGAAATTCGTGCAGAAATGCCGGCCGGTCGCCAGTCAGGCCGTCGTGGAACCACTGAGCCAGGCCGGCGTCGACACCGCCCTCGGGGTTGTCCTCCGACTTCCAGAGATACGGAGTTACTGCGCTGGCGAAGACGAGTTTCGCCACGCGGTCGGTGCCATGAGTGCCGACGTAGCGGGCGAGCTCACCGCCGCCCATCGAGAATCCGATGAGGGTGACCTCGTGCAGGTCGAGGGTGTCGAGCACGACCTTCAGGTCCGCAGCGAACGTGTCGTAGTCGTATCCGTTCCAAGGCTGGGACGACTGGCCGAACCCGCGACGGTCATAGGTGATCACCCGGTAGCCGGCGTCCACGAGTGCGGGCACCTGGCCCTCCCACGACCTGCCACTGAGTGGCCAGCCGTGAATCAGCACGACGGGCTTACCGGCGCCTGCGTCCTCGTAATGCAGTTCGACATCGGTTTCATTTGGCGCGGGAACGGTGATGAAGGGCATGGTCTCTCCTTGAAATTGGTATGGTGCCCCGAACGTAGTCGGGATAGTTGCGGGGCGTAATCCGAGTTTGCTAGGAGAAAGCTGAGTCCTGCCCGACCTGGGGGTGCACGCGAACTCCAGGGCGAAGGCGTCGCACCGCCGTTAGCTGCCTTCCTGCCCGTGATTGAGCCGCACCGAACGAATGGCCACCAGGAGCGGATGCCGCAATCGGCTCTCAGCCGGAAAGCAGCTTCACGAAATGGCTGCGCCCGAGCGTCTTCAACACACACGCTCACGGTCGATGGGCGAAAAACGCTCGAAGGCCACTTGGCCGCCCTCGCTCAGATCGCCGGCAGCCAGCCCGACGCCGTCAACTGAGAATCACAGCGTGCGCACCGACCAGATGCCCGACCAACTCGCCGTATTGCTCGACGCGCAAGTCACCCATGGGTCTCGTCCACAACATCGTCTTGGGGCCCGTCGGTGCCTGGATCGACCTCCATGTACATGCGAATACCGGTCTCCCGCATGATCGCAAAGATGCGCTCGATCACGATGGTGTTCTTGCCGGACTCCAAACCCCAGATGTACTTCTGGTCGGTGTCCAACCTCTCCGCGAGATCGCGCTGCGTCAGACCGCTTACGAGACGGCCCCGCTGCAGCATTCGACCGAGACCCTCTGGGCCCTTCACTTCTCCACGTGCAGCCAGGACAAACTCCTTCCGACGTTCTTAAACCCTTCAGCCTGGCTGGCGGTATTATCGCCGTCGAAGCTACCGATGGCTATATGACCGTCAAATTTTCGGCAGAGGTGATCGAACCCGATCATTGGCCGGGCTGTCGCCATGGCTCTTAACGAGAGTCCTGATCAAGGCCGAACAGAATGACGCCCCGCACCGGCTGGGGCACACGACTGCGATGGAGAGCTCATCGTCCTCGCCGGAGTGGCGTTTCCTCTCGGTTTCTTGTTCTACTTTCTCACCTCTAACCTCTAACCTCTAACCCCTAACCCCTAACCTCTGGACCTTGGTCCAGCACGTCACGTATCTTGGCGATCTCCCTGCGGTGCAGGGGGTATCCGCTCGTTAACCGGAGCGTGCGACACTTCATTTGTGTCCAGAAAAGTAACTCACAAGCGGAACATCAGGCCGAACGCGTGGGGAGTGGGCCAAACAATAGCCTCGGAAGGCCGCATGGTTGAACCTCGCGTGCGTAAGAGCGCCTGGGAGGTCTTCTGGGTATTTTTGAGAATGGGATTAACATCCTTCGGGGGCCCGGTGGCACATCTCGCATATTTCCGTGAGGAGTTGGTCCAACGCCGCAGATGGCTAAGCGATAGCGATTACTCAGATCTCGTCGCGCTCGGGCAGTTCCTCCCGGGCCCTGCGTCGAGCCAGGTCGGATTCGGTCTGGGCCTGTACCGAGCAGGGCCGCTGGGGGCTATCGCCGCGTTCCTCGCTTTCACTCTCCCCTCTGCCGTCCTGATGGTGGCTTTCGGCTACGGTGCGAGCGTATTTCACGGCGAGATTGGTTCCGGGATCATCCTTGGACTCACGATCGTCGCCGTAGCGATTGTCGCTCAGGCTGTCTGGGGAATGGCACGTATGCTTACCCCCGATCCTGCTCGCGCTTCCATCGCAGTGATTGCTGTTCTCATCGCGCTTCTGCTCGCGGGACCAATGGGTCAGATCATCGCTCTTGTGGCGGGCGCGTGTGCTGGCCTGATCTGGTGCCGTGCTGGCTCCGGCACCGTGACTGAAATGATCCGATTCCCGGTCTCCCGTGCCGTCGGATGGGTTTGCCTGTCGCTCTTCGCAATCTTGCTGGTCGCGTTACCGGTTGCGGCTGCCGCGACCGAATGGGAGACGATTGAAGTGTTCGACGCGTTCTACCGGGCCGGGGCGCTGGTGTTTGGCGGCGGTCACGTCGTTTTGCCGTTGTTGCAAGCCGGAGTCCTGGATCCGGGATGGGTTTCTCCGGATCAATTTCTCACCGGATACAGCGCGGCGCAGGCGCTACCCGGCCCTTTGTTCACATTCGCTGCGTATCTCGGCACCGTCTCAGCCGTGGGCCCGGGCGGTACCGCAGGTGCCACTCTCGCCTTAATTGGTGTGTTCCTGCCAGGATTACTTGTCTTCATCGGGGTATTACCGTTCTGGAATGCGTTTCGATTGCGAGCATGGGCGCAAGCGCTCATGCGCGGCGCGAACGCTGCAGTTGTCGGTATCCTCGCCGCAGCCTTGTATGACCCAGTTTTTACAAATTCGATCACGGGTCCTGCCCCATTCGTCCTGGCTCTCTTGTGTTTCGTGCTGCTCATCGCGTGGCGCATACCGGCTTGGGCTGTCGTAGGCGTCGGTGCTGTCGGCGGGATAGTGCTTACTCTTCTGCCCGAAGAAATGCTTTAAACAGATAGCGATCCCGGCTCCAACGACGTTAGCGCCCCCCCCTTTGAATGAGATTCGACACGGGGATGACTGTCTCATTCCCGCTATGACGCGGCGCGATGCCGCCGCGGTCTACTCCAACACTCGGCTTGGCTTGTGCGGCTTGAAGTTTCTTGTAACTATCTCTCGAAACAATATGGTCAATTCCGCAACCTTAAATCTCGCGTTTGATGGTCAGGTATATCTCGGCCAAAGCCGCCATGTGCATGAACGCCATACCGCGCATTCGGGTCTACGGAAGACGTGACAACCAGGGCGGGCTCCGAGTCGTTCGGGTCTCATCTGTGGCTTGGACCGTCGATCCCATCCGGCCAACGCCACTGTCCTGACAGCGGATACTGTGCAATAATCTGCGTATGAATGCAGATAAGAAGATGTGTGCGCTTGATTCTGATGGAGAGTACGTCGAGCTGGCCGTGGAAGTCTTTGCGATGCTCGCCGATGCCACACGTATCCGCATCATTCTTGCCCTCCGCGACACGGAGTTGTCGGTCAACGAGCTCGCCGAGACAGTCAACAAGTCTCAAGCGGCCGTATCCCAGCACCTCGCGAAGCTGCGGCTGGGGCGTATCGTGGCGACCCGCCGCGAGGGCACGCGGGTGTTCTACCGTCTGGCCGATGAGCATGCCCGCCAGCTCGTCGCGGATGCGATTTTCCAGGCTGAACATGCGGTCGAGGGCACACCGGCGCACCACCGGCTTCCGCTTGAGACGTCGGCTGCGGCCCACGATGCGGGCGCTCATGCTTGAGGTTCTGCGCAACCGAACGTATCGCCGGTTGTTCAGCGCGCAGATCGTGGCGTTGGTCGGCACCGGACTGCTCACCGTAGCTTTGGGCCTGCTCGCCTTCGACCTGGCCGGCGGCGACGCCGGCATCGTGCTCGGCATCGCACTGACCATCAAAATGGTCGCCTATGTCGGAATCGCGCCGGTGATCTCCGCCCTGACAGCGCACGTGCCGCGCAAGACTCTGCTGGTGTCAGCGGATGTGCTGCGCGCGATCGTCGCGCTCTGTCTGCCGTTCGTCACTGAGGCCTGGCAGATTTATGTGCTCATCTTCGTGCTGCAGGCCGCCTCGGCCACGTTCACCCCGGCATTTCAGGCCCTCATCCCGGCCGTACTTCCGAAAGAGAGCGACTACACCCGGGCGCTGTCGTTGTCTCGTTTGGCCTACGACCTCGAATCCCTCCTGAGCCCGATTCTGGCCGCCGCTCTGTTGACCGTGATCAGCTACCACTCCCTGTTCGTGGGAACTGTCGTAGGCTTCGTCGGCTCCGCCCTGCTTGTGCTCACAGCAACCCTGCCGGCACACCATGTCTCCTCTCCGACACCGTTCTGGGAGCGCCTCACCCGCGGCGCACGCGTTTTCTGGCGCACACCGCAATTGCGCGCTCTACTCGCTATGAACATGGTCGTCGCGACGTCGACCGGCATGGTCATCGTCAACACCGTCGTGCTTGTGCAAAGCCACTTCGGCCGCGCTCAGTCCGACTTCGCGATCGCCCTGGCCTGCTACGGATTCGGGTCCATGCTCGTCGCGCTCGCGCTGCCCCGGGTACTCGAGCGCTTCGCCGACCGAACCGTCATGCTGCTCGGCTGCTCTGTCTTACCAGTGGGGCTTCTGGCCCTCGCCGGCGTTGTTTCTTTGCCAACAACCACCTTGACCTGGTCTGGTCTTCTCCTGATCTGGTTCGTGCTCGGCGCCGCGACCGCGCTCATTCTGACTCCGTCGGCACGACTGTTGCGCCGCTCGTCCGACGAACCGAATCGACCGGCCGTCTTTGCTGCACAGTTCTCGCTCTCGCACGCCTGCTTCATCGTCACCTACCCTCTCGCCGGGATCCTCGGCGCCCTGCTCGGATTGGCACCCACTGCAGCGGTACTCGCCGGCATCGGAATAGTCGCAGGCATCATCGCGCTTCGTGCGTGGACAGCTCAGGCAACAACCTCATCACCGATGGACGCGCCAATCGCGGTCTGAGAGAAGGGCGCGCTGCGTGTCGTGCTGCCCGCGGAAGGGGGTGTCCAGATCCGTGGCAGTGCTTTGGTAAAACTGGCATTCAGGATTCGCTGCTCACGGTGGGGTACTCTGCGAAGGAAGACATTGGCAGTTCAGTCATGGACTGAGTGCAGAGAAGTAGGTGAAATGACCCTGAAGCGTGCGGTAGGACGGCTGTTTGCACCCGTCTCTGTGTCGCCTTTCGTCTCGTTGCTTGCTTTGGCCGCGCTGCTTTTTGCTGTTTTTGCCATTCATTCCGAGGCGACCGGGCATTCCATGCACACGCCAGCCACCGCGTCATCAAATGTTGCTGCTTCATCGGCTACCACTGAGCAATCTTCAGTGATGGGAATGACTGCTGTCATGGCCGCTCCCGTCGTCGCGGCTATCACGTCCGGAAGCCTGAACGGAATGCTTGATTGCGCTCTGCTGGCAATGACGTGCGTCCTGCTACTGACCCTCGTCGTCATGGTTTTTCTGACTCGGCTTCCGGCCACGTATCGGCGCCTGCTCGATGCCGGCAGCCACCTCTTGAACTCCTGGCGCACCAGCGCTCTGCCGGCTCAGCGCCCCAGCCTCACCCGTCTCTCCATCTGTCGCGTTTAAACCGAGAGGTAGTTCCGAGCCAGCACATGGCCTCGGAACTACGCCGTGCCCACGGCCACTCGATGTCTACAACTTATCGACGAATGGATGAACGATGCTCAAACCACGAACTTTTCTGTATGCGGCTGTGGCACTCGCGGCCACACTGACTCTCAGCTCCTGTGCCGGTGGCAGTCCCGCCACCGATTCAGTAAGCCCCTCGGCCAGCCAAACCACAGCGGCCTTCAATTCAGCGGACATAACCTTCGCGCAGATGATGATCCCCCATCACGAGCAGGCCGTTCAAATGAGCGATGACCTCCTCGCCAAGGACGGTATCGACCAAAGCGTCACCGATCTCGCAACCGAGATCAAGGCTGCCCAGGAACCCGAGATCACGCAGCTGAAAGACTGGTTGACGGCGTGGGGCGAGGATGACAGCAGCATGTCGGGCATGGACGGCATGTCCGGCATGGGTGGCGGCTCCGACGGAATGATGTCTGACGACGACATGATGGCCTTGCAGGACGCCTCAGGAATCGAGGCCGCCACCCTGTTCCTCGAACAGATGACGGTGCACCATGAGGGCGCTGTCGCGATGGCGCAGCTCGAAGTCGATGATGGTGAGAATGCGGACGCCCAGGCGATGGCCGCCAACATTGTCAAGTCGCAGACGGCTGAAATTGCCGTCATGGCCGAGCTCCTCGCGTCGCTCTAAAGCGACACGTTCGGGGCGCGCTCTTCTTTGGAAGAGAGCGCCCGTGGAGCCCAGCCTTCGTTTCCCGAATGACCCGCAAGGACATAAGTATGCATCACCGTCACACTCCCCCTCTGGCTCACCTCGCTAGCGCGGTGATCCGTGGATAGCACCGGTCACGTCGCTACGGCGCCCCACATCTCCGGCGCCACTCCACCCATGGCGCGACGCGATCTGCGCGCCATGGAAGCCATGCTGCGGACGGGCCGATCCGGCCCATCGGAAGCTGCCCCACCCGCGAAGGTTGTTCCTCGGCAAATCCCGCTTCGCCAACGTGCTGCGGCCGGCAGCGCCATGGCGATGATCGCACTCTTCGCGATCAGCACGTCCCTGCCCGCGCTCGTGGTCAAGACGAACACGCCACAGGCCGCCGCAGCCAGCAGCGCCGCCCCGACGGACGATCTGCAAAGCGTCAGCGCCGCTGGGGCAGCATCCGTTCTCATCGAACGCGACGGATACACCATCACGGAAGCGCCCGAACCGGCCTCGTACACCGACCACGCCAGCAATGGGGAGTGGGCGAGCCTGAGCCCGGGCCAGATCAGCGATGAAGGCTGGGCCTTACCGGTTTTGGGCCGGATATCGAGCCCGTTCGGTTCTCGCCCGAACAAGCCTGTTGATGGTGTCGGCGACTTCCACAACGGAACCGACATAGCGGCACCCTGCGGCCAGCCCGTCTTCGCGGCTACAGGAGGCAAAGTTGTCACCTCGGGCTACCAGGGCTCCTACGGCAACTGGATTCTCATCGACCACGGCAACGGTGTCGAGACGGGATATGCCCACAACAGTCAGCTTCTCGTGGACTCCGGTCAGCTGGTTGTGGCCGGTGAGATCATCGCGATCGTGGGATCAACCGGTGCATCCAGCGGTTGCCACGTACATTTTGAAACACGCGTCGACGGTGAACGCATCGATGCGGAACCATTCATGAACGCTCGGGGGGTCTCTCTTGGCTAAGCACAGGACTTTCACGAGGGTCGCAGTTGTCGCGGTGACGGTATTGTCGTTACTCGGAATCGCCGGGCCTGCCCAGGCGGTTGAGTATCCGAGCTGGTCTGATGTGGAAAGTGCTCGATCGTCCGAAGCCAGCAAACAAGCGCAGGTCACGGAGTTAACCGTGCTGATCTCGGGTCTCACGACCGAAGTGGATGCCGCCCGTGCGGAAGCAGATCGGCGCGCGACCGACTATGAAGCCGCCCAAAGCGCGTTCGACGGGGCAACCTTGAGGGCGACCAACTTGCAGAATCAAGCCGATGAGGCCTCGGCCGCTGCCGTCGTCTCCGGAGAGCAGGCCGGCCGACTGGCGGCGATGCTCGCTCGCACGGGGAACAGCGATCTGTCGCTGTCCCTGTTCGTGGATGGGTCCAGCGCCAGCGACCTCCTGAATCAACTTGGCTCGATGAGCAAGCTGACGGAGCGAATGAGTCTGGTCTATGATTCCGCGGCGGCCGACCGAAATTCTGCCCGATCACTTACCGATCAGGCCCAGATCGCCCAGCAAGCGCTGGGCGTGCTGGCCGAGACGGCCCAGACCGCGCTGGCTGAGGCGATGGCCTCGAGCATTCGCGTTGAGACGGCGCTGGCCGACCAGCAAGAAGTAGCCGGAACCCTGCAGGCTCAGCTTGCAGTGCTGACGGAGGATCGAGCCGCGACAGAGGCCGACTATACCGCGGGCGAAGTAATTCGCCGAGCGGCCGAAGCTGCTGCCGCCAAAGCGCGAGCTGAACAGGTTGCGGCCGCGGCCGCGGCCGCAACAGCGAGCAGGCCTGCGGGCGGTGGCAGCACACCCAACGGACAGGGCTGGACCTTGCCCGTGTCGGGATGGATCAGCTCGGCATACGGAGCTCGCCCCAACAAACCGGTAGCCGGGGTCGGTGCGTTCCATTATGGAACCGACATCGCCGCAGGCTGCGGGAGCAACGTTTATGCCGCATCCGCTGGAACGGTCGTCTACGCAGGCTGGCTCGGCTCCTACGGCAATTGGGTTCTCATCGACCACGGTGACGGCACCCAAACCGGCTACGCACACAACAGTTCCCTCCTGGTCAGCGCCGGACAGCAGGTTTCCACCGGCGCCACCATTGCGCTCGTGGGCACGACAGGTGCGTCCTCGGGCTGCCACGTGCATTTTGAAACACGAGTCAATGGTGCCCGCGTCAATCCGCAAACCTTTATGAGCGATCGGGGAGTCTCCCTTGGTTAGATTGCCCCGTTCTCCACGCCGGTTCCTCGCCCTAACCCTGCTGCTCGTTGGCCTGGTTGCCATCACCGGTTGTTCGGCCAGCGCTTCGAACTCGGCAGCGGGGTCGCTCGTCACCGCTCCGGTTCCAAACGCCTTCGAGCACGTGCACGGCCTCGGAGCCGATCCACTGACAGGAGAGACCTATGCGGCCACGCACCATGGGGTATGGCTCGTCCCAACCGGAGTTCTTGCGGATAGCTATCTGGCGGGGGCGCCCCGACCCGATACGACGCAACCGATTCAGATAGCCGGTCTGGCGCAAGACACGATGGGCTTTACCGTCGCTGGGCCCGGTCAATTGCTGGCGTCTGGTCATCCCGATCCAACCAAACCGAGCGACTTGGCGCTTCCGAATTTGGGACTCATTTCCAGCACCGATGGCGCGAAGTCCTGGACGGCGCTCTCACTGGCGGGCGAAACGGATTTTCACGATCTAGATGCCGTCGCTCTCGAAGACGGCACCCTGCGCGTCTACGGCTACGACGCGGGTGCCGGGGCGATCGCTGTCAGCGACGATTCCGGCCTCACCTGGTCCTCTGGAGCGGTCCTCGCGCTGCGCGACCTGGCTGCGGATCCGTCCCAGGCCGATCGACTCTACGCGACAACAGCAGACGGTCTCATGATTAGCACCGATGCAGGCCGAACGTTCGCCCTAATCGTCGGCGCGCCAGCGCTCCTCCTCCTGGATGTTGTCGAAACCGACACCGACACCCAATTGGTCGGTATCGATCCGAACGGTGCGGTTTGGCGGCAGACCGCCGATACGTGGACACAAACCGGCACCACCGGCCGCATATCCGAAGCGTTCACCGTCGTCGGCGGCCCCTCCCCCTGGCTCCTCGTCGCGGATGCCGCCGGCATCGCCGCCAGCGACGATGGTGGTGTCACGTGGACCTCATTGATTTCATTGGCTGACTGACACCCACCATCTGCCGACACCAGCCATACGACCAACCTCCACCTCGTCGACTGAAGGAAACTTGATGAACTCATTCCTCGGAGTCTCTCACTGCGTCCAATTCCGACGAAATCGCTCTGGCGACGTTCACGGTCACCGGCGGCGGCATGAGCGGCGAAATGATGTCCGCCACAATCAACGGCCACGCATTTGATGCCTCCCGCGTCGACACAACCGTGCAATTCGGCAGCGTCGAAGAGTGGATGCTCAGAAATACCAGCACACTCGACCACCCCATGCACCTGCACGTCTGGCCGATGCAGATCGTCGATCGGGCCGGCCAACCGATTGAAGAAGTGATTTGGCAGGACGTCGTGGGCTAATGGTCACACCCGAGCATTCTGGCGGCGTGAAACGATGGCACGGATGACGACAGGAACCACGGAGAGCACCACGATGCCGATCAGCACGAGATCGATGTAGCGTGCGGCGAATTCGGCGACGCCCGGGATATGGGCCAGCCCGAAGCCCAGGAGCACAACCCCGGTCGTCCAGAGCACGGCGCCGATGACGTTGAATATCGTGAACACCCGTCGCGGCATTTTGCCCACGCCCGCCGCGACGGGGGCAAAGGTACGCACGACCGGCACGAAGCGGGCGATGGTGACGGCCGCCGGTCCGAACCGATCGAAGAAGCCCTGCGTTCGGGTGACGCTCGACCGGCTGAACAGGCCGGAGTCGCGCCGGTCGAAAACGCGGCGGCCCGTCGTGCGCCCGATGCGGTAGCCGAGCTGGTCGCCCAGCGCGGCTGAGACGGCGATGGCCGGGATGACGATCCAGAGCGGCTGGCTGATCACCCCGCTGAGGGTGAGCACGCCGGTGAAGAACAGAAGGGTATCGCCGGGCAGGAAGAACCCCACAAGCAAGCCTGTCTCCACGAACACGATCGCACACACGACGACGAGGCCCCAGACGCCGGCCCCTGCGATCACCGCCTGCGGATCCAGAAAACCAGAAGTAGGGAGTGCGGTGACGGTCATAGTGTTCATGCTGCAAGTCCTTTCTCTGAGTTGACTGACGACGAGCCGGGCATCCGCTGCTGCGCGAGGTGTTTAGGCGGTAGCCGTCAGTTGGGCGTTCGTGGTGCGGGCGCGGCGGGTGAGTACGACCACCAAGATGAGAATCACCGTCAGGAACAGCACACTCGTTCCCGTGGTCCCCAGCCCCAGGCCGCCATCAGCGACAGGCTGAGACAGCAGATCGCCGGTGGATGCGCCCAGCGGGCGGGTCAGGATGTAGGCGATCCAGAAGACCAGCACAGCGTTCAAGTGGAAGACGAAGTACGCCACAGCGACCAGCGCGATGGCGGCGGCGAAGACGAGCAGGGCGACGAGGAAGCCCAGGTTGAGTCCTTCGGCGACGAGGTCACCGGCCGCGGTGCCGAGGGCGAACGTGAACAACACGGCCAGCCAGTAGAACGTCTCCCGCCGGGTCGTGAAGATGGAGTGGATGGACAGGGTCTTCTCCGAGATCGCCCAGACGGTGAAGGTCGCAGCCAATGCGATGGCGAAAACGACCGTCGTTACCCACAGGGGAACGCCGAGACTGTCGGTGAGGTTATCGGTGATGAGAGTTCCCACAACGCTGATGAGCACCACGGCCAGCCAATACACAGCCGGGGTGTATTTGGGCAATCTGAATTGCACGATCAATGCGGCGACCAGCAGTACGGCCATGATGACCGACGTGATCGAAAGGCCCAAGCCGAGGTCGACGTTGAGAAAGTCCGCGGCGGTCTCCCCCACGGTCGTCGCGAGCACCTTGATCACCCAGAAGATGAGGGTCACTTCGGGCACCTTGGTCAGGATGTGCCGGATGGGCGAAACGGTCGTGGAGAGCGTTGAGGTCGTGGACAAGTGTACCTCCTTGAGTGGGGTCGGTAGCACTAGCGAACACGGCTCCGTCTAAGACTTCTCACAGAACCGAACAATCGACACCCTTCTTCCCGGTGCGCGGTAACCCGATCGACGGCAAAGGATCAGGATGCGGCTGGCTTGGCCCGCGGGAGGGTGAGGCTGATCGCGGTGCCCGCGCCTGAGCTGTCGACGACGTGCACGGCTCCGCCGTAGCGCACCCCGATCTCCCGCACGAGGGACAGTCCGATACCGAACCCGGTGCGGGCCTCTCCGCCGCCGTCCACGGCCGTGCCGGAGCGCGCGAACCGATCGAAAATGCGGGCGGGATCGATGCCCTGGATACCGGGTCCGCGATCGCGTACGGTGACCGCCACCGTTTTCCTGGTCACGCTCACGCCGACCGTGATGATCGAGCCGGTGGGGGCGAAGCGCACCGCGTTATCGAGCAGGGCGACCACGCACCGGGTGATGCTGGAGGAGGGCACGCGCACAGGCGCGGGCTGCGGGGCATCCAGTTCGATGGTGATGTGTTTGTCGACGGCGATGAGTGCCATCGACTGCACAGCGGCGTCGACGGCACCGACCAGATCGCCGACGGTCGTGTCCGGCCCGGCCGCGCCGCCGATTTCGGCCGATTCGAGCAGGTCGTTGACAATGTGGATGAGGTCCCTCGCATCACTGCGGAGCTCCGCGACAACCGAGGCCGACGGGTCGTCGGCGGGGAGGGCGCGCTGCAGAATCTGCAGGCGGGCATCGAGCACCGCGAGCGGGGTGCGGAGTTCATGGCTGGCGTCAGCGACGAACGCCCGTTGGATGCGCAGCACGTCACCGAGAGGTTGCACGGCCCGGTGGGTGACCAGCCAGCTCAACACCCCGGCCAGAACGATCAAGGCCACGCCCAACACGGCGGCAGCGCGCAGCAGCTTGAACGCGCTGACCTGCAGATTCTCGGTGTCGGGCACCGGTTCGAACAACTCACCGGGCGAGATCTCGGACAGGATGTACACGAACACGGCCACGATGACCACCGCGACGACCGCGGCACACGCGATCGCGATGCGCGTGCCGACGAGTCGGGAGGCCCGGCGGATGGCGAGGGTGTCGCTGTCGACGACGCGGTTGCTGCGGGTCATGGTTGTCCCAGGCGGTAACCCTCACCGCGCACGGTGAGGACAATGTCGGTGTCGGTCTTGCGCCGAAGATAGTGCACGTAGGTGTCCACCGTTCCAGCGGTGTCCGCGGCGCTGAAGACGGCCTGCAGAATCTGCTGGCGGGAGAACGTGCGCTGTGGCGCATCCGCTAACAGTTTGAGCAGTTCGTTCTCTTTCACGGTGAGCAGGATGCGCCCGTCATAAGGGGAATAGATGGTGCGACTGTCGGGGTAGTACTCCCACCCGCCGACCAGCACGGTGCGGCCCTCGCCGGTGAACACTCGGCGGATGGCGCGGAGCCGGGCGAAAAGCTCGTCGAATTCGAACGGCTTGACCAGGTAGTCGTTGGCGCCGATGTCAAGCCCAGCTACCTTGTCGCTGGTCGTTCCGAGGGCGGTCAGAAGCAGGATGGGCGTAGTGACCAGTTTGCGGCGGAACGCTTCCACCACTTTGAGGCCGTCCAGCGTGGGCAGGCGCCGGTCGATGACCATCACCTCGAACTCGCCAGCCAGGCCGGCAGCCAGGCCGTCTGAGCCGTCGGCGACCAGGGTGACGTTGTAGATTTCCGTGAGCACGTCCCGGATCATTGGGCCGAGCTTGGCGTCGTCTTCGATCAGCAGCAGTCGGGCGCGGACCGTAGTTTCAGCGGGCATGCCTGACTCCTTCGTGCACGCGTCCGGCCGGGAGGAAGGATCGACGTTGGCTCCAGTGTGCCAGTAGAAGCGTCCAGGCGGCGTTCACCAACGCCACCGCGGCAAGCGAGTACACGATCGACGCCACCACATCCGACGGGTAATGCACCCCCAAATACACCCGGGACGCAGCCGTGGCGAGCACCACCACCGCGGCAGTTCCGATCACAAACGGATGCCAGCGGTGGCCAGCTGTGACGAGGATGACCCCGAGGAGGAAGCAGGCGGCGAAGCTGGTGTGTCCGCTAGGAAAGCTGAGACCGCCCGGTTCAAGAAGCAGAATGTGCGGCAGCGACGGAATGTCGGGCCGAGCCCGATGCACCAGCAGCTTGATCACGTCGGCCCCCACCGTGGGAATCATCACCACCAGCACGAAGCGAATCGCCGGCCCGGGGCGCCGGGTCACCAGCAGCACCGATCCGGCTGCCAGCAGCACGAGCACCGCGCCTGCTGCGGGGCTGAACAGCCAGTCAATGCTGAGAGCCACCGCGTCCAGCGGTGCCGTGTGGGCAATGTTCACTTGACGGAGCAGGCCCATCTCTCCGGCCGTCCACCCGACTGAAGCGCTCAGCAGCAGCCCGGTGAGGATGACGGCGAGGATGACTCCGGCGGCGGGAACAGCGGTTCGGGCGAACCGTCGGAGTGGTCGAAGGTCTGTGCTCATCCCCCTAGAGTTGCCCGGGGCGTCACAGAACCGTCTAAGAATCATTTTGCCGGGCTCGCCCGTCTTAGCGGATTTTTATACCGCCCGGCTACGGGGTGGACGGGAAGATCAGGGTGAAGCGGGTGCTCGGCTGGCGGCGTGCCAGCAGCAGTCGTCCACCCTGATCGGCGGTGAGCTGTTGTGCGAAGGCCAGACCGATCCAACTGCCCCCGTCGTACGAGACACCATGGTCGAAGATCTGGTCGGTGGCAGCGATGCCGGTTCCCTCATCGTCAACGTCGATCGCGAGTGCACCGTGCGCAGCCCGGGCACGGAGGGCCACGGTGCCCGCGCCGTGCTGCAGGGCGTTTTCGATCAGCGCATCGAGCACCTGCTCCAGCGCTGACGCCACCAGGATGACCGTGGGAAGGTCAGCGTCGATGATGACGTAGAGCCGGCGAGCGTCGCGCGCTAACGGTCCGCGCCACCGGTCGGCGGCCGCATCGAGTTGTTCGGCCGCATCGACGGGCGCGCCCGGTTGTCGGTGACGACTGAGGCCGATGATGTCGTTGATAGTGTCTTCCAGGTAGTCGGCCCGTTCGATGGCCGAGTGGATGATTTGACGCAGGTCCGAGGCCGGGTCGGCCAACCCGTTCTCCAGTAACGCGCGCAGCCCGGTCAAGGGTGTGCGCAGCTGATGCTAGGTCTGCGCGGACAGGTGCCGTTCCCTGCGGACCAGCTCGCCCAGCCGCTCGGCGGTCACGTTCAGCGCGGCATAGGCCTGATCGATCTCGGGCAGCCCCGAGGGGTGGGTGCGCACGAAGAAGTCACCACCGCCGAGGGCTAGGGAAGCGCGGGTAAGGCCCTCCATCGGATCGGTGATCATGCGGGCGAGCCGACGTGCCGTGCCGATCCCGACCAGCAATGCGGCTGCGGCCGCGACCAGCAGCACCAGCCAGGTCAGCCCCACGCGTTGCCAGAGCACGCTGATCGGCAGGGCCGCACGCACGGCACCGGTCACGGTTTCGGCCGACGCCACCGGAACGACGACGGAAATCCAGCCCCCCTCGGCCGTCTCGGCCGGTTTACCCGCAAAGGCGGCGCGCACGGCGGCATCCGCTTGCGCCGGCCCCAAGCCAACAAGGAGGGTGCCGGCCGTATAGAAGCCCAGCTGCTCACCCGGTACGGGTGCACCGATTTCGGGCTGCAGGTCATACTCCCGACCCGGCAGGGCAACGTTAGAGCCGTTGACCTGCACGGTGCGCGCGGCGGCGTTCACGCTCAACGAACCGAGCACGCGTACGTCGTCGGCCGGAACCGACTGGACCAAGCCGGAGTCTCCGTTGGCCCGGCGTAAATGCGCGCCCACGCGGGCCAGCACCTCAACGACCCGGAACGGTTTCGTGAGGTAGTCATCCGCTCCCGACTCCAGCCCAGACACCACATCCAGCTCTTCCCGATGAGCGGTCAGCAGAACGATGATCGTGGCCGGCAGCAGACTGCGAATCTCCCGGCACACACTTAACCCGTCGAGATCGGGAAGACCCAGGTCAAGCAACACCAGCTGGGGCTTGTGCGCGATCGCGGCGTTGATCCCCGCACGGCCGGTCGAAGCCCAGAAGACCGTGTGGCCACCGGCACGCAGAGCCAACTCCAAGGTCGTGGCGATGGTCACGTCGTCTTCGATGACCAACAGACGGGACATGCCCGCAGCTTATCCACTCCCGGTGGCGCGGGGTCACGGACATCGCCATGCCGTCAAAGCGTAGGCCCGGCGGATCGCACGTTGCGCTCTCGCACAGCGACCGCGGCCGGGCAACTGCGCGACCTACCAAAGTACTGAGATTCGGACTCAACGCGCGACCAACAGCCTGTTGGCGTCCACAATGACGGGCATGGCAAACATCACTCGCGCCGCGATAGCAAGTCGCGAATCGTAGAGCGATCGCGACAACGATGGCATCGTCGGCGTAACCGAGAACGGGTATGAAATCCGGAATGAGGTCGATCGGCGACAGCAAGTAGAGCAAAAGGACCGCGAGCCAGATTCGAGCCTCGATCGACACGGTTCGATCGGAGGCCAGGCGTTTGAGTAACCGGGCGACCTCGGGCGCGAGGCGCAGCAGATCACGAAGTGACGCACCGCCAGGATGCCGGCGTTGTTCGATCCAGAGAACCAGAACAAGGGCCAGCCACAGCACCAGCAATCCGCCGAGCACGCTCAGAGCCGTGGCCCACCAGGTCGTCATGAGCTGCCCCGTTCGAACGAAAGATACTGACGGCCTCGCGAGCCGCGTAATAGACGATAACGTAACCCGCGAGAGGGATGTCCCACCACTATCCGAGTGCCAGATTGAGCACCAAGCCGAGAAGTACAGCGCAAGCGAGGAGACCGTCGATGACTGTCACCCGTCCTTCGGTAACCAGGACTGGGTTGCCCAGCTTCGCGGGCCAGTCTTTTAAGTAGGTATCGTCGTCTGCCGGTTCCGTGCGGTAACGCAAGGAATTGAATTGGCGAATTGAGCCAGCCACTTGCGCCGGGAAGCTACTGGTATGACTGCTAATCAGCAGAGCGGCGCCTTTTGGTAATGGACTGTATTCCCTTGTATGCAAGAGTGCCTGCGAGGCAAAGGAGGGCAACGCCGAAAACGTAGTCGAACCATTCCGACGCATTCCCAAAAGTGAGTATCGAGAAGCTAATAATAGCGATGGCGCCGCCGAGATAGGCGGTGCTGGTGCCCTTCGACTCTGCTTCGGACTCAGCGCGGTCAAGACGTGTCATGCTCGAAGCCTACTGCGCTCATTCATCACGTTTCTTAGTCCGCTCCCAATTCAGATTCGCTGAATTTGCGAGGTCCGCCGTCGGAGACTACGGGCAGAGCCGCGACGAGTTGTTCGCAAAGGCGAATGTCGTCCTGCTTATCGAAGCCGCGCGACATCGTTCTCGACGTTCGCCTGCTTGCTTTCGCCGCTGGCGCACAGCTGCCTAAGCGTTCAGGCGTGCAGCCAACTCGTGGAGGGTGGGAACGGTGTAGTCCGGTTGCGCGAAGTAGCTCGGATAAGGGGCATCGCCTCGGTTGATCCAAGCGGTGCGGAGTCCCGCCTGGGCTGCCCCGTGGGTGTCCCAGGGGTGCACGGCGACCAGGAGCATCTCCGCCGTTTGAACCCCGAGTGCTTTCGCGGCGTAGTGATAGGCGGAACCAACGGGTTTCCACGCCGGTGCGTCCTCGACAGTGAGAAGGGTGTCAAAGTTGTCTCGAATCCCCGCCTCGGTCAGCATGGCTTGTGCCAACCGTGCCGACCCGTTGGACAAAGTCGCAAGGCGGTATCCCGAGTCCTTCAATGCCCTGACCCCGTCTGCGACGTCGGGGTGCAGTTTCAGCGTGCTGAGGCCCTCCAAGACATGGGATACGGCCTCATCGAGAGTGCACGTCAGGGCGACGCCGCGGAACAGATGATGGAGCATCTCGGTGCCTATCACGGAGAATTTCGCACTGCCGCCAGACGCGGCGAGGGCGAATCCATCCCGAAGCAAGGCTGCGAACCAAATGTGGGCCAGATAGCCCGGGGCACCGACCTCCACGAAACGACTCTCCATCGGTAACATGTCCGAGAGAGTTTCATTGACATCGAAAACGATCACTGCTGTGGCTGCATTCATGGTGGAGTCCTCAAGATTGGTCAACGCGCCGGATAGTGGGAAACGACCGATAGCGACTGGTTCACGCCGGTCTTGCATCGACCCAAACCTGAAATCGGACAAAAGAGTTGTTCGTGCTTTCCCATACGCTTCCGGCAGCGAACACGATGCGATCCACCGATCCGCCCTCATCCAGTCTACGAAAGTCTCGCCCACGCCCTAGAGCTGATCCTGTGAGGCGTGGGACGCACCGCCGGGAATTCCTCCCGTGCCTCATAGTTGTCTTTTAGACGCATCGGAATCGGCGGGTGCAATGCCGTCCGAATGACCGACGCTGAACTCAACGGAAAGAAGATCGCCCATGGACCTCAACAATCTGGATCTCACCAATCGCCGCGGAATTATCACGGGCGCGGGACAAGGCATTGGCCGGGCCATCGCCCTCGAGTTTGGTCGACGCGGTGGTCACCTCCTTCTGGTCGGCCGCCAACTGGCCACACTCACCGAAACCGCCCGCCTCGTCGCCGCCGCGGGCGGAACAACAGCGATCTTGGTCACAGACCTGACACAGCCTGGCGCCGTTGAACGGATCGCCGCAACCGTCGCACCGTGGACCACTGTTGATCTGCTCGTCAACAATGCCGGAAATGTACGCGCGGGCCGGCTAGAAATCATCGGCGATGCGGATGTCCATTCAATGATCGATCTGAACCTCACCGCCCCGATCCTGCTCACCAAAGCACTGCTGCCGGCGCTTCGTCAGAGCGGCAAGGAACGCGGAAGTATCCTCTTGAACGTATCCAGTGGGATAGCCCTAGTCGGGATGCCGTTCTACTCGATTTACGCGGCCACGAAATCAGGATTGGCCCAGTTCGGAGAATCCTTGCGCCGAGAATTGATCGGAACGGGCGTGCACGTTGCGACCGTCTACCCCGGGGCGACCGATACCGCCATGATGACCTCGCAGAACGCTGGCGCCGAACTCGGCTGGGGCCGCCGCAGCCTGGCCGACGTCATCACCGACTTGATTGCAGCTCTGGAAGCAGGCGAGCATGAGATCAACACCGCGCCACAAGACCGCCGAGCCATGCAGGAACTCAACCTCACCGATCCTTTGGCCGTGGATGCCGCCCTCGCACCCGGCCTCGAGGCCCTCGAACTCGCGGTGCGCGACCACCGCAGCATCTAGGGGCCCGCACGAGTCCACCACGTGATTCGCGGTCACTCGCCGGGAACCTTTAGCTCGGTTTAGTCCGCGGCCGAAATAGCAAACAGTCCGACAACACTCAGGGCATATACGATGAGCACCAGAACCGAGTCGGCGCCCATCCCGAGGATTTTACGTTTGGGGCGGAACAGGATGCCGAGCAGGTAGATGAGCGTCAGCACGATGGCGATTGCGGTGAGGTAGATGTCGGAGGACTGTGCGGACGGGAGCACGGATTTTCCGGAGATGAGGGTCGCGACGAGGAACAGCACGGGGAGGAATGCGTTGTCGCCAAAAATATCGCTGATGGCGAGCTTGTAATCACCCTGCCGAACAGCGGTAAGCCCAGTGGAAATCTCGGGCAGCGACGTGGCAAGCGCGAGCACCGTGGCACCAAAGAGCACGCCAGAGAGCCCGATCTGATCTGCCATTGCGCTGCCACTCTGTTCCAGAAGAACGCCCGCGATCAGGGTCGCCAGGGCGGCGATACCGAAGATGACTGCGGACTTCACTGTGCTCGTTCCGGCCTGGGTGGCGGCGGCGACCCGCTTGGTTCGGCTGTGCCCGCGAGGCTCGAGTTGGGCATCCGGAGCTGAGCCGTTTTCGTGCCACGGCATGTTCTTGCCCGCTCGGTTCACGAGAGCGAGACTCACTACCCAAACCACAGCGATCAGCACAACGGCGGGAGTCATCCGGGCGATGACGAGCCCTTGCGGCATCTGGGTTCCGGCAATGACAATCCCGAGCACGGCAATGACGGCCGTCGCCTCAACGACGAGCGAGAGCGACGCGGCCCGGTACGTCAGCGAACGGTTTCCCTTCACTCCGAACACGTCGAGAATCACGAGAACGACGGTCTGCAGAGCGATCCCACCGAGAATGTTTCCAACAGCTATAGACAGGTCGCCGGACACGGCGGCGCTGATCGTGATGGCCAGCTCAGGAAGATTCGTTGCGACGGCGAGCAGAATGAGGCCGCCGAGGGCAGCGCCAAGGTGCAGGCGTTCCGCGATCACATCGGTGTGCTTAGTCAGCTGCACGCCCGCGATCCAGGTAGCAGCCGCCGCGCCCAGAAAGATAATGAGCAGGAGGAGAAAAGGCATGCTTCCCATCTCGCCACGCTAGCGAGGCGGCGCGGTTTTCGTTAGGGCTTATAAGCCCTGCGCATCCACCCGACTGGTGGCAGGAGACAACGGTCAGAGACGGATTTGCCGATACTTTTGGGTCAGCATGCATTTCGACCCCATCTTTGTGACCCGCAATTGACCGTCCGGGCATACTATGGCCCCGTGAACGCTGCATCGCCATCCGGAGTTGCCCGCAAAGCGCAAAGCAGCGCGCCCCTGCGCATGTTGGCTCGATTGGGATTCGCGGTCAACGGCCTGCTGCACATTCTGATCGGCTTTCTGGCCATCAGCGTGGTGTTCGGGGCCGCCGGCGGTTCGGCCGACCAATCCGGCGCTCTGGCACAGCTGGCCGCCACTCCGGGTGGAGCATTCCTGCTGTGGACGGTCGTGGTGGGCCTGTTCGCCCTCGGCCTGTGGCTGCTGATCTCGGCCTTTCTGGTGCACGGCGACCCGAAACACAAGTGGGGCCAGCGCGCCGCGAATATCGGCAAAGCTGCCGCGTACTTCTTTCTCGCCGCCACCTCCGTCACCTTTGCTCAAGGTGGCGCTACCAGTTCGGCCAGCAGCACCAGTGATGCCAGCGCGAAACTGCTCTCCTCTCCAGGTGGCGTGTTCATTTTGTTCGTCGCCGGGCTGCTCGTGCTCGCCATCGGCGGCTACTTCGTCTACAAGGGTGCCGCCAAGAAATTCACAGCGGACCTTGCCATGCCGAGCGGCCCGGCCGGACAGGCCGTGATCACCCTCGGAGTCGTTGGTTACATCGCCAAGGGAATTGTGCTGGGCGTCGTCGCCGTTCTCATCCTGGTCGCGGCCCTCACCCTGGACCCGAGCAAATCCAGCGGCCTCGACGGGTCGTTGAAAACGCTGGCCGGCTTGCCGTTTGGGAGCATCATTTTGGTGGCCATCGGCATCGGCCTGATTGCCTATGGCGTCTACTGTTTCGCCAGGGCGTGGCGCGCCCGACTTTAACCGTTGTCCAGGGTCGGGGTCGATGTTCGCGTCGGAACGCCCCCTGTGTGCGGCACCGGAACGGTGTGCCGGCTGTCGAAGGCGATCACGCAGCCGACAATGATCAGCGAGAGCGACACCGAGGCCAGAACATCGCTAGCCCAGTGGTAGCCCAGATAGACCCGGCTGACCGCTGCAGCAACGATGCAGAGCACGGCGAAGGCACCAACCAGGGCTGTACCGAGACTGCCCTTCCGACGTGAAAACACCAGGTAGGCGGTGAGCAGCACGAAATCCGAGGCGCCCAATACGTGGCCGGACGGAAACGAAAACGATGGGTCCGCTCCGAACAGCATGAGATCGGTCGGCGGTCGGCTGCGATCGACGAGATGTCCGATGATCTGCGCCAGAACGACGCCGATGAGCATCGCGCCGGCCAGCACCAGCGGCCGCCAGGCATGCCGTGTCACGAAACCCCAGGTCACGGTCACGACCAGCAGAATAATCGGGAGCGCGATGGGCCCAAACAGAACGGCCAGAACGATCATCACCGCGGTGAGTCCCGGCGAGCGCAACGATGCCAACCAATCCTGCACCGGCGCATCCAGCGAAGTCAGTCCGTTTCGTTGGATCACCGACACGAGGAGGGCGGCGAATACCAGCGTCCCCACTCCGATCAGAAGCAGCGACAAAGCTGTGCATCGGCGGCGATAATCTGCCTCCAGATATCGTCTCTCGACCACGTATTTCTCGAACCATACCCGCCACGCTGAGACTCGACCAGGCGGGTGGGCGTGCCCTCGCCCAGACGGATGCAGGCGCGCGAGTTCACGTTCGCCATCAAGTTTGGCCGCAACCGGCGCCCAGAGCACGATCGCCACACCGATTCCGAGCAGCATCGCTCCGACGGTATCGGACAGCCAGTGCGCACCGACGTAGGTGCGGCTGAGCATCATTCCGATTGTGTAGATGGTGCCAGCCACCCGCATCCACCAGAACGGGAAGAGAATCGACAAGAGCACGGCCATGACCGCCGCATTGGCCGCGTGGCCAGACGGGAACGATCCAAAATCCACGGTGACGATGATGTCTCCCGGCCGAGCCCGCCCAAACAGGTGCTTGAGCACCTGCACCAGACCACCGGTCAGCGCCGTCGCTACCAAAAAATATCCCGCACCCCACGGGCGTTTCAGCAACACCAGCAGAACAATGATCAACACCGGAATAATCAGCGTGCCCGGCCAGCCGCCGCCAATGAAGTTCAGTGCCAGCGCGACGACGGTGAAGGCAGGCGCTCGGTGCAGATCGATGAAGTTCATCCACCCGGTGTCGATACTGAAGGGCGCACCGTTGTCGCGGAACACAATGTAAGCGCCCAAGCCGACACACAGTAGTAGGGCGACGACACCGCTGATCAGCGGCCAGCGGCGGGTGACACGTTTCGCCGGTGGTGTGGCAGCAACTTCCGGATTCCCGTGGGCGTCCATGAGGTAATGGTAGATCGTCCGTAGCAAGACTACGAGGGTGAACCCGGAACGGGAACGCGCACCGTGAGCGCCCCCGGTTCGATCCAGATTTTCAGCGCGAGGGCCGAGCCAAAGGTATCGCCGTCGAGCTCGATTTCGTGCGGCCGCTCCAGCCGGAGGACGACTTCGCGGCCCTTGATATAGCGCAGTGCCCGGACTTCCTTGGCAAGGCCCATGAATTTGCGGCCGACTTCGGTGCGGCGCAGCAGCCCATTCTCCCAGAGGATCTTGGTCGTGATTTGCACCCAGCCAACGAGGCCCCGCGGGCGCAGGAGAACCATCTCGAACATCTCGTCATCAATGGCTGCGTCGGGAAGGAGGAGCACATTTCCCGGGAGAGACCCGCAATTGCCGATGATGATCGTGTGAGCGTGAACGGAACGGTTACCCGTCCCATCGACGTTGTAGTGCAGGTGCAGCTGGTTCTGGTCGAGCATTGCGCCGCCGAGAGCGCCGACGTAGGCCAGCCACCCCACCTTGTCCTTGGCGGCATCGTTCGTGTTCGCGAGCATCGTGGCATCGAGGCCGAGCCCGGCCATGACCAGGTAGGCGTGCCGAGAAATCGACTGATCATCGCGTCGAATATCGATCAGGGGCAGGTCGATTCGGCGGTCCAGACCAGCGAAGGCCGTGCGCGCCGAACTTGCTAGGTCGTCCAGGGGAAGATTCAGATTTCGCGCCAGCAGGTTGCCGGTTCCCGACGGCAGTAACGCCAACGAAGCGTCGCTGTCATACATGGCCTCGGCCACGGCCCGCACGGTGCCGTCTCCCCCGGCCGCGATGACCATGATGGCGCCGGCCTCGAGCGCTTCGGCCGTCGGCCCCTGGCCCGGGTCGTCTTTCGTGGTCTCGAACCATAGTGTCGGTGCCCACCCGGCAGATTTCTCTGCGGAAGCAATCTCGGCCTTAACAGCGGCCAGGTCCACCTTCACGGGGTTGTACACGACGGCAGCCACCCGGTGGGAAGGGGGGCCGGATGTCGCTCGGTGCTCCGTCATGAGCACAGCCTTTGGCTTGGTGGGTGGCCGCCTTGGCACGATCGGATCAGGCCCGCGGATGGGAAATCGACGAGATGAAGGGAGTCTACTCGCACAGCCCCGCCCCCGCTGGCTCTAGCATCGGCGCTGGACCCGGTACAGAATAAGCGGCAGCGAAGGGTGCACCATGTCCAGCAGAAACTATTGGAGCGACGATTCGATCAACCAGCTGCGGGTGACCCCCCGGGTTCGCCCTGGCCGGTGTAGACACCCGGGCGACGCCGGGGTTTTACGGAAGAAAGAAACACGCGGCCGGGGCGGCCAAGCAAGCCGCCGGCATCCTGTCGCAACTGCAAGAGAAACTCTTTGCCAACAGCAAATCCGGCGATAATCGCAAGGTTCTGCTCGTGCTACAAGCCATGGACACGGCGGGCAAGGGTGGCATCGTGCGGCACGTGATCGGTGACCTCGATCCGCAGGGAGTCAGCCATTATGCGTTCAAGGCCCCGACCAAAGCGGAACTGACGCACGACTTTCTGTGGCGTATTCGCAAGCGCGTTCCAGCGGCAGGAATGATTGGCGTGTTCGACCGCTCCCACTATGAAGACGTGCTCATCGCGAGGGTTCACGAGCTCGCGCCTCCGGTCGAGATCAAAAAACGCTACAACCAGATCAACGCGTTCGAGCAGGAACTCGTTGACGACGACACCACCGTGATCAAGGTCATGCTGCAGATCAGCTCCACCGAGCAAAAGTCACGCCTCGGCGAGCGCCTCGACCGACCAGACAAATACTGGAATTACCACACGGTCGACGTCGACGAGCGGATGCACTGGTCGGCGTATCAGGAGGCTTTCCAGATTGCCTTGGAGCGCACGTCAACGGCGGCGGCACCTTGGTATGTCGTGCCAGCCGACCGCAAATGGTACGCCCGCCTCGTCGTGCAACACCTGCTCACCGAAGCGCTGAAGAGCATGGTTCTCACCTGGCCGACGGCCGACTTCGACGTGGAAGCCGAGAAGGTGCGCCTCTCCACCACCTGACCCAGTGGTGCCGGTGTTGGGGTCACATCGAGTCCGCAGGGACCGAAAGTGTCACGCCTGGGCCCTGTCTCAGCCACCAAGTACGACTGTGAATTTTTAGATTGTCGTTACATCGTCTTGACGAGCCTTCCGAATCGCCGCGTCCGGTGGCGCTTCTACTCGCGCCCGAAGAAGTTGCCGAGACCGGAGAGTCCCGGTATCTCAAAATTTGATCCCAGTTCGGACAGCTGATCGCCGAGCCCCGATGTGTACTCGCCAGCTCCGCTGGCGACTCCTTCGAGTCCACCCGAGACTCCATCAAGCCCTCCGGTGAGATCAGTCAGGCCACCCTCGAATCTCCCCGCGAGGGACTCAAAATCAACGCCCAACCCGGCGGCTTGTTCCAGCAGAGGGGCGGCAAGACTGCTGAGCACGGCCCCGCCGGCAACAGCTGCGAGCAACCCGCCTGCTGCACCAAGCCCGGCACCGGCGACAGCACCCATGCCCACACCAGCCATGCCGCCACGGCGACCCGACTTGGCAAACAACTTGCGGAGAAAACCGGGGTTCTTTGCTTCACCGCGCGTGGCCGACCGGGCCAGATCATCCGGGCTACTCGACGTCGGGTATTCGCCAGCCGGCAGTTCGGCGCGCAGTTGCGTACTTACTTCGTCGCGTTGCGCCGGCGTGAGCCGCGCGAACGCCTCCCGATGAACCTGTTCGAGCTGCTGTGGCTGCGCGGTATTCAGCAAGTATTCATAGCGGCCGATCACCGCACGGTCTTCAGCACTCACCGCCCGCTCGGATCTAGACACGCGCGGAGCGTTGACCGATGCCTGCGGCGCAACGTTCGCCGGGGTCCGGCTATCGCCGGTTACCTTATCGGCGGCGGTCCGCACCATTTCCCGCCAATCCGCCTTGCCGCCACCATTCGAAACGGCCTGTCCTTTCTTGTCGAGGGCCTTCGATGCCATGTTTAAAATGCGCTGGAGATTGCTCACAAAGGTCCTTCGTTTTGGATCGAAATTCCAGTGTGCGTGGGCGTCCTGAGTAAGTCCCCTAAACTCGCGGCAGACCATCGCGCAGTCGTCCACTAAAGATTGGGCCTGCGATCGTCACATTTCACATCGGAACTGGAAATTCGCGGTCATCCGGGACACCCGGGAACTACGACGCAAACCTGTCCAAGAACCTCAAGGTGCTTACCGATGCGGGCATCGTCGCGGTGGAAGGAGAGTTCACCCGAACGAAAGGATTCACGGCGGCTCACCTGGGTATTGCCCACGGTCGATGGGCGAAAAACGCTCGAGGGCCACCTGGCCGCCCTCGCTCAGATCGCCGGCAGCCAGCCCAACGCCGTCAACTGAGAATCACAGCACTCGGCGTCAGCGAGGGCGTCGCGAAGTAAATCTCTGGCGCCACCATCGGGCCTCAACGGTATCAAGGACCCGAACCATTCGAAGCTCAGGGTACCGTCCGCGACAATTCCGTGCTTTTGATAAAGGGCTTGCGCGGGGGATTCGGGTCAGCAACCCACAGGGAGATAGCCGGAAGGCGGCATAGAAGTACATATCGTACAGTTGCCACGGCTCGTCGGCGTCACTGAGCGAGGGTCCTGACATTGCGATGCCGATCGGCTTGCCATCCTGCAAAGCGGCGGCGGCAATGTTCTGTTGGTACCGCGGTTCGGTCAGGGCAGCAGTCCAAAACGGCCCACCAGAGCAGCGATCGCACGCACGCCGGTGCCACCCAAATGCAAGTCCGCGATCCGCAGTCGCTCCTCCAGGGACAAGTACCGCCCAGATACCTCTGCCACAGGAAGAGGGATCCGCCCGCCCGTTGCTTGACGCCAACGCCGTCCAGTTCGTCGATATAACCCCTCATATACTTCCGAAAGCTACACTGGAAGACGTCGAATTCACCGCCTCAATGGTCGAGTCGGGCGGTGACCGCGCCGCGGCGAGTTCGTTCAGCAGTGGCCTACTCGGGCTTGAGGATGACCTTCGTCCAACCCTTCGTGCGGTCGCCGAAGTTCTTGTAGGCGTCCACGGCTTTGCTGAGGGGGATCTCGTGGGAAACGATCCACGATGGCTTGGCCTTGCCCACGGCAATCAGGTCACGCAATTGCCGGTTGTATTTCTTCACCGGGCATTGGCCGCTGCCCATGCTTTGCCCCTTGAGCCACTGCAGGCCATAGTCAATGGCCAGCTTGCCCTGCTTAGCGTTCTCGTCGAAGCCGCCGGGATCTGCCGGCAGAAAGACGCCGACAACGCCAATGCCCCCGGTGATGCGCACGGACTGAATCAGCCGATTCAGAGTCATAGCGGGATCTTCGGTGCCCTGTGGATCGTGGGCCTGATAGCCCACGCATTCACAACCACGGTCCGCGCCGATACCCTTGGTCTGGTCCAGTACGAACTGAACCGGGTCCGTTTTTGAGTCATCAACGGCGATTGCACCGATCTGCTCGGCGAGGGCCAGCCGGTCCGGGCGTCGGTCCACAACCCAGACTTTACTCGCACCCTTGATCGTGGCAGATAGGGCGGCCATGAGCCCGACCGGACCCGCACCGTAAATCACCACTGTGTCACCGGGGATAACGCCGGCCATTTCGGTAGCGTGGTAGCCGGTAGGGAAGATGTCCGACAGCATCACATAATCGTTTTGCTTTTCTATGGCGTCTTCACCCAGGCGCAGGCAGTTATTGTCGCCGTAGGGCACACGCAGCATTTGGGCCTGCCCGCCGGGATACGGACCCATTCCCGCGAAGCCGTAAGCGGCGCCCGCGCCGACCGGGTCCGGTTGAGTGGTCATGCAATAGTTGGTGAAACCGCGTTCGCAATTCTTGCAAAACCCGCAGGAAATATTGAACGGCAGCACGACCCGATCGCCGATCTTGACGGCGTCGACGCCGTTACCGATCTCGATGACCTCGCCCATGTTCTCGTGACCAAACGTGCGTCCCACCTCGAAATCGGTACGTCCCTCGTACATGTGCAAATCTGAACCGCAAATATTTGTCGCCGTAATGCGTACCAGAACGTCAGTGGGACGTTCGATCTTGGCATCCGGAACATCTTCAACCTTGACCGAGTTGGGCCCCTTGTAAACGACTGCCTTCATTTCTCTTCACTCCCTGAATTTCATGACCGTGAACACGGACGGTCCGTCTTCACTTTCGGAGGTGTTCAATCGATGATTGTCCGGACAGTCTTAGACCGCGCGGAAAGTCTGCATGGCTTTGGTCTATCACGATCGCGCTTGACCCGCCACTGTGCGTTCGTACGGGGTGGCCGGCAGTGCGTTGGCCGGATCAAGAGAACCCGACTCGGCCAAAGGCGCGCATCAGGAGAAAGCAGACAGCGTCACGGAATATCGAGCTGTCGCTTGTCGCGAGGGCCGATACCCGTCCCTTCAAAGATCCACTCGGTGACGGCCTCGCCAGCGCCGTAGGCACGCAGAGCAGTGCGTTCGCGGACGCCCTCAGGAGCGACGCAGACGCGCTCCCCGGCACCTATTGGGATGGTGCTGCTGATCCGGCCCCACTCGGCCTCGCCACTGGCGGCCTTGCCTTTTCAAACGTTCGAGAGAACGCAAACAGCGTAATCTTCGACGCCCTCATCAGTTCTGGCACACGCAACCCCGGCGGCGACAGATTCGCCGACTCAGAGAATTATTTTGCGCCATCTTCGATCTACACGTGTTTCAGTGTGGTCATCAAATCTGCCTCTGAAGCGATCACCGAGTGGACCTACGTGAACGCTGATTGCGCATCGGATCTTGTCGCTGACCGATGAGGCGAAGTTCTATCCAGTGGCTGAATTCAACGGATGACAGTGGCCCGCTAGATCCGAACAACGCAGCGGAAATTGGGGGCAGGTTCACTTTCCTACCGATTGACGACCCTCATTCCTGTTCCGGAACACGACCCCTGACCGGGACTTGTGAAGGCCCTGAGTACCTGACCGGATACCCCTGCGTGCTCCTCGACGCCACGTATTGCAAGGCCCGCGTCAACCACCGCGTCATCTCCCAGGCTATGGTCGTCGCCATCGGCGTGGCCGCCGACGGGCGCCGCGAGGTTCTCGGCTTCGACGTCGGTGATAGCGAGACCGAGGCGTTCTGGACCAGCTTCCTCCGGTCGTTGAAGACCCGCGGCCTCGACGGCGTCAAACTCGTCATCTCCGACGTTCACACCGGATTGAAAAAGGCCATCGGCACCGTGTTCCAAGGCGCCAGCTGGCAACGCTGCCGCGTGCACCAAATGCGAAATATTCTCTCGATCGTGCCGCGCGCCAGCCAAGAGATGGTCGCCAGCGTCATGGTCATGGTTGGCCTGACGTTTTCTGGAACCGGTTCACCGAGTTCGCAGATGATGACCAGACCAGTCACTGACAGGCCGGAAATGTCGAACGGCAGGCGCTGAGCGCGCTCAATACCGACCGTTCCTCGTTGCTTCGGTACGGATCGACCCTGCTCATCGGTATCCGTCGTGCTGGCAGCTTAGGTCCTTCGCTGTTCCGTTGCTACGCTGCTGGCGAGCCACCCTGTGACTCGTCAATGCGACGTTAACCTGTTCCGCTCACCCTTACCTTATGAAACATTGAGCGCGCTACCCCTGACTCTCAATCTGCTCCCCAATCTGCGTTGATCAAGGTTCGGCGAATTCCAGCAGTCGTCTTAACGAAGGGATGAATTCGTCGAACCTGGAGTGGGACGTGAGGAGAGACCACTGACCACGATCGAGGCCACCTCTTCGGGCCCAAATACCTTTTCGAGATGCGAACCCACGCGGGGCTATTCCGGATGGCCTTAGCTGGGTCTTGTCCGCCGCAATTCTTCGCGTGGGGTTTCGGCCACCTCGTCCTCCCACTCGTCCATGTCGGTCGCACGCGTCAGCGGCTGCGGATAGCCCATGCGATGACTGCGATGACCAGGAGGACGGCGCCTACCCAGAGCAGGAATTGCAAGGCCTGAATGAAACCAACGACCAGCAGCAGCTAATGGCGACGATGACGAAAATTTTCATGTAATGCTCCTTTAGCGTGGTGAGAAACAGCGACGCTACGTGGGTCTGGGGCAACGATGCGAAAGTCACAATGTCCTGGCATCAGGGCATCGCAACTAGTCATCCGTCGCCGGACTTTCGAGGCGGGAGAGGAGGGCTGCGAGCGCCCGGGCGATATCCATCGCGATGGATATCGCGGCGCCCATCGACGTCGCCGGAGTGGAGTCCTTTCTGTCGTCAAGCTCGGCCATGAGGGACGCAAGCGCATCCGCGGCGGCGGAGTGCGCCGTCAGATCCGTATTTCCCGAATCCCAATCACGCAGCGCCGCAGCCATCGCGTCAAGGGCCAGGCTCACCGACGGGCGCAAGTCCTCTCTCAGTTCCACCTTGATCGGGGTGCCCCACACTGCCCCGGCCAATACCTCCGTGAGATCCCTCACGTGAAAGGCGATGGTTTCGAGCGCGGCCAGGTCCTCGTAGTCGGCGCTCAGGTCTCGGTGGCGGTGGATTCGAGCCCGCGGATTGACTTTGCGGCTTTCGTCGGCCTGCTGCAGCGCAGTTCGCAGCCCGCTGGAAAGGTTGATGAGCGAGTCTTTGCGCGACGCCCAGCCGTCCCGCTCCGGTGGCCAGTGCTCGGCGAGGGCTTCGGCGACCTCGGATAGGTGATCGGCCAGCGCTGAGCGATAGTTCGAGAGCTTCTGGCCCACGCCATTGAGGTTTAGCGCGGGAAAGACCAACATGTTGACCAGGAGCCCGATGACGATGCCGAGGCTGATTTGCACGATGTAGCCAATGGAGTAGGAGTCCGCGTCGGGGCCGCCCACTATCAGCACGAATAAAACCGTCACCGGTATGTATTCGCGGTTGTTGCCGAACCACCCTGTCGCGGCGATCAGCGCGCCAATGCCGACGGCGACCGAAATCGTCACCACGTTCGGCTGGCTGAGAACGAGCACAGCCGCGGCGAGCACGATTCCGACTGCGAGACTGCCGAGGGTCTGCAGAGCATTCCGAACCGAACCCATGAGCGTGGGATACATGCTCACAAGGGCGCCGAGCGGTGCGTAGTAGGGGTAATTGTCGGCGACCCCGGGCAAGTGCGGAGCGATTGACCATGAAATGCCGACGGCTACTGCGGCTTTGCCGGCCTGCAACATGCGCGACCTGGTTATCTGCGATTTCAGCTGCCACGCCGTGTGTGTAACTGATGCCAGCGTGGTGCCTGTCATTATAGTTCCATTCAATCACGGTGCCCACCGGGCGTATGTTGCTTCGTTACGGTACTGACCGAACCGGAGAATTTCCCGGCAATGCACTCCGTTCGAGTTGCCCGGTCATCGTTGTAGGTCGGTTGACAACAAATATCTGCGAATTCTCGAACCGCACCGCTCAGCTCGCCCCCAGCACGGGAGAATGAGCCCGTGACCGCACCGAAAGAAACGGCCCCGCAGCTTTCGGCATCCGTCGGAACCTCCTACGGCCCGACGATTCAGAGTGCGCACTCTGTCGCCTACATCGAGATTTTCTTCGACCTCATCTCCATCCTCGCGCTGACCCAGCTCTCCCGGCATCTCTTTGACAACCAGTCGTTGATCGGTTGCCCTTGAATCCGCCGTGCTCGAGCTCGCTTCTGGTGGATTTGGATCTACACGACCTGGGCGACCAACTGGCTCGACCCGGTGCGATTGCCCGTACGCGGCGCGATCATCGGCCTCGTGATGAGTCCGTCCATCTACGAGTCGTTCGGTGACCGGGGCGCTGGTCTTAACCGTCTCCTATGTCACCTTGCAGCTCGAACGCACCGGGTTCGTGTTGCTGGCGGTCGCCCGGCACGACAGGGCGCTGCATCACACCGACCTGCGGATATTCGTCTGGATCCCGGTCGCCGGGAACTTATGGAGTATCGGCGCCCTTCGTTCGCTCGAATGGCGACTACCGCTCTGGGGCATCGCCCTGGCCACCGAATACCTCTCCGCCAGCCTAAGTGTCCGCGCGCCCGGTCTGGGAAAATCCACCGCAGACGACTGGGACATCTCCGGCGCCCACATCGCCGAGCGGAGCGTCCTATGAGTAATCCTCGCCCTCGGGGAGTCCTTCCTCTTCACCGGTTTCGCATTCATCGACCAGGACATATGACGTGACGGCGTCCTCGGCCTGCTCGTCGCCTTCGTCACCGCCGTCACCATGAGGTGGCTGTACTTGGATCACGGCGAGCGCGTCGGGAGCAGGGCCATCGCGTCGGTATCGAAGCCCGGCTGACTCGCCCGACTCGCCTATACGTATGTGTACGCGATCATCATCGCGGGGATTGTGCTGAGCTCCGCAGCCGACAAGAAAAGGGTGAAGCATAGGAACCGCACTCGCGAGAGCAGTCCAGCCCACCCGCGCGTCCATCTGGCTTTGTCGAGCCCCGGGTTTGGTGAAGGCTCGGTTAGACCCGTCCATGCCGGTCCAATCCGCGAGACGATCGCAAGTATCAGGAAAAGCTACGACCTCCTCGACGTCATGCAGCCCTCAGACAACGAAGAGCGTCAGTGGATCATTCACGCCGAAACCGTTCCGGAGCTCCGCCACGCCCCGAAACGGCTACTCGATCCGCAGTCTCAAGTGAAGACACTCACGCCACCTGGACCAACCAACAGTCCCACGACGATGAGCACAATACCCCAGAGAATCTGGCGTCGAAATAGCGCGACAATGCCTGCAATAACGAGGACTACCGCAATGATCCAGAGAATTGTTGCCATGGTGCTGCTCCATTTCATTCAGCGCCGACGGGCCGTACGCCCACAGCGGTTTTCGATCTGTTAAAGCGAACGTACCCCCGCTCGATCTCTGACCACTGTGTTTTTCCAGAATGTCGTGGAGGTGAGACTCTGTCATCATCTGTTCGCGGCCATGCGAAACGACCAAGAGAACCCAGGCACGGTCACGTCCCGCTGAGTGGTGGAGTTTCTTAACATCGTGCGGGACGTGACCTAACGGCTAGCGCTTGGTGGCGTCGTCACGTCCCAGAGTCTCGTCAGCAGGTTGATCTGGCAGTAACCCGAGGACGCGCGCCCGGCGGTAGAAGGTCGCTCCGGACATTCTAAGATCGAGCGCGACCTGCGCCGCTGTCTCTCCACCGTTTATGAGCCGGTGGGCGTTTCGGATTTCACTGTCGGTAATGAGTCTCGGTCGCCCGCCCAGATTTTTTCCGGCGGCGCGGCGCTTGATGATCGAGTCGACTACGCGCTCTCGCTTGATTTCGTGATCCATTTGACCGGGCGCCGCCATGATCGTGAACAGCATGGACCCCATCGGTGTCGCGGTGTCGACGTCGTCGCCGCCCAGGTTGAGCACCCTCAGGCCGGCACCGCGGGCGCGGAGCTCTTCGGCGAAAGCGAGCATGTTCTGCGTCGATCGCCCGAGCCGGTCCAGAGCCGTGATGACGAGAGTGTCGCCCGCCTCGAGGGCGTCAAGCGCGCGATCGAAGCAGGGCCGCGATGTGCGAGCTCCTGAGATCTCATGGTCGACGTAGACGTCATCACGCCGGACGCCAGCGGCGAGGATATCGACTTGCTGTCGGTCGGTGGATTGCTGACGCGTCGATACGCGCGCGTAGCCGATCAGTTGGCCCTGCCCCCCATTGAGTGGACACCTCACAAGAGAGAATGTTCACATGGGAAAGACACGCAGGGAGTTCGCTCCTGGGTACAAAGACGAGGCCGTAAAGCTCGTGATCAACACCGGCAGGGCGATAGCGACCGTGGCCCGCGAACTCGGCATCAACGAGGCATCGCCGGGCCGAAGGGTCAGCGCATTCAAGGCCCGTAACGACACCGCTGGTTTGATTCGCCTTGACAAATTCAGCGAACATGATTGGCTCGTAGTACGTGACAATTTCCGGCACAGAGTTCGACCGTGAAAGGAGGTGGCTCGTGAGCCACCACGCCGTGATCAACCCCGCCACAGGTGAGACTATCAAGACGTACCCCCAGATTTCGAGTGATGAACTCGAGCAGGTCATCGCAACGGCGGATGAGGCTCACTACGGCTGGTCTCGGAACTCTTCCGTCGACGAGCGAGCCGCACTCCTGCGGAAGGTCGGTGAATTGCATGAGGAACGCCGCGATCAACTGGCGGCCGTAATCGTGCGCGAGATGGGCAAGCCCGTCGATCAAGCGCTCGGCGAGGTCGACTATGCCGCCAACATTTACCGGTACTACGCCGACAACGCGCAGGAATTTCTGAAGGACGAACCAATCACCCTGCTCGGCGGAGAGGGTTCCGCGTTCATGCGCTCCAGTTCTGTGGGTGTGCTCATTGGCGTCATGCCGTGGAATTTCCCGTATTACCAGGTTGCGCGCTTCGCTGCACCGAACCTCATGACGGGCAACACGATCATCCTCAAGCATGCGTCGCAGTGCCCGGAGTCGGCCGCGGCGATTGAGCAAATCTTTCACGACGCAGGCTTCCCGGTCGGCGCCTATACCAATGTGTACGCGGACAGCGAGCAGGTCGCCACGATCATCGCCGACCCGCGGGTACAGGGCGTCTCCCTCACCGGTTCGGAGGGCGCCGGCGCGGCCGTTGCCGAGGTCGCCGGTCGCCACCTCAAGAAGGTCGTGCTGGAGCTGGGCGGGTCAGACCCGTTCATTTTGCTGAGCACCGACGACATGGCCGCCGCAGTGGATGCCGCCGTCGCCGGTCGCCTCCGCAATGGCGGACAGGCCTGCGACGCCGCCAAACGATTCATCGTGATCGATGGACTTTACGATGAGTTCACGGAGAAGTTCACCGCCGCTATCCTGGCGTGCTCTCCCAGCGATCCGACCGTCCCCGGGGCAGACTACGGACCCATTTCGTCCCTCGCCGCGGCGGAGCATCTCGAGGAGCAGGTCGAGCGCGCAGTCGCGCAGGGAGCGACCCTGGCGACCACGGGCAAACGGTCTGGCACCTTCTACCCATCGGCTGTGCTCACCGACGTCACGCGAGACAACGACACCTACCACGAGGAGTTCTTCGGCCCCGTAGCGTTCGTCTACCGGGCAGCCTCAGAAAATGAAGCTGTCGCCCTCGCAAACGACACTCCCTTTGGGCTGGGCTCCTATCTGTTCACGACCGATCCCGAGCAGGCCCTTCGGGTCGCCGACCGCATCGAAGCTGGCATGGTCTTCGTCAACCTCGTCGATGCCGGCAGCGCAGAGCTACCGTTCGGCGGAGTGAAAAGAAGCGGCTTCGGGCGCGAACTCGGACGCTTCGGTGCCAGCGAGTTCGTGAACAAGAAACTCATTCGCATCGGCTGACACATAGACGAAATCCTCAGCCGACGCGGTAAAGACCGTTCAGCTGCCGATAGTGCCGTGTGCCGACCCAAACGCGACCCTTCAGCTAGTGAGTCCGTACAATGCTGCCGTCTTCGTACTCGAAGAGAATCTCTCCACCTTCTGGGCCAAACTGCATATCTAGGCAACATTGATGCGTGAGCCGCGCGAGATGGTGTCTGCTGTGTTCTGTGGTGCTAGATGCTGCGGTGGTCGCGGACCGCGAGTTCCAGGGATTCGAGGCCTGGTGCGAGGGCGGCATCCACGGCCATCGGGTCGGTGATGTTGAGTTGTTGCATCTCGCGACGACCTTCTGGTGCCGTGTTGATTTCGTGCTCGCCGGCCTCGAGGGCAGTTATCAGGTCGGTGATGACGTCGTCGAGTGGTCGGCGTCCCCAACCGAGTTCGGCGCCGGCGGTCTGCGAGGTCATCATCGCGGTGTCGGTAGCGCCGGGGTACACGGTCGCAACATGTACGCCCGTTCCGGTCAACTCGCGGCGGAGTGACTCGCCGAACTGTGAAATACCCGATTTCGTTGCCGCATAGACCGAATAGAACGGCATCCCCACGAGCGCAATTCCGCTGGAAATGTTCAAAATGATGCTCCCGCTCTCCGTCGCGCTCTGTCGAAGCGCGGGAAGCAAGGTCTTGGTCAACAGAATCGGGGCGGTGAGGTTCAGATCGATCATCGAGTGGACGTCCGCATTGCTGGTCAATTCGAGCCGGCCCGCCCACACATTCCCGGCGTTATTGACGAGGAGGTCGACGGTGCTCCACGAAGCGACTGCGTGTGCGATTCGTTCAACAGCGCCGCTCTGAGTGAGGTCCTCGACGAGGATCTCGGTGGTTCCGCCTTCGGCGGCAACGAGACGTGCGGTTTCGGTCAATGTAGCGAGCTGGCGCCCAACTAAAAGGAGATGTCCTCCTCGTCGTCCGAATTCGAGCGCAAGTGCCCGACCAATGCCCTGCCCGGCGCCCGTGATGATTCCGCGTCGGTTGTTGAGATTCAGACTGTTCAGGTACATCAGGCACGGTCGAAAGCGGTGGATTTCACGGCCGCCGACATGGCCGCCTGGAATCACGGATGGCAACCACTCCGTAAGGAACGGGTATCGGCACGCGGCGCTGAAGTTCCGGATCCTGGCAGGCGGCGGTGATGACATTGACATCAGCCAGTGTCGGCGCCTGCAAAATCAGCCGATCGGTACTGAGTTTGAACTTGTCCATTTTCCACACTATCGGTTGACCATGCCGCCGATTTAGGAACCCGTTTGCGGTCTGTTCGACATCGCAGTACCTGAGGCGTCAGGCGCTGATGTCATCTCACTCGAGCGGGGTCGTCGTTCCCGACTCCCAATCCCGTCGCAAAATTGCGTAGCCGAAGGAGGCCATGGGGACGCGACCCGCAACCGGCCACCCGTCGCGGTAGCAAGCTTCCTGAATGAAGCCGGCACGTACGAAGGTCCTTCGCATCGCGATGTTGTCGGAGCGGGTGTTTCCCTCGAATCGATTGACCTCGGGCATCGACGAGAAGACGTGAGTCGTCAGCGCGTTGAGGACCGGCGACCCGAGGCTGCGCCGGCGATATTTGGCTGCCAGACGCAGATCGAACAGCGGCGCTCCGTCGGTCAGGTCATCGAGAACCGCGTATCCGACGCGGCCCAGCGTGTCGACGTTGATCCAGAAACCGGCGTGGTCCGGCCCCTCGAAGCGTCCCCCAGAAATTCGATCCTCGACCTCGCCAATAGTCAGTCTGCCGCCGCCGTGGAACGGAAAATCGTTTCCTGTCAGGAAGCGAATCAGCTCATCCCGGTCCCCCGGCAGATTCATGGGGACCAGGTCAATTTCCATGGAACGAGCCTATCGGCTAGACATCAGGCGGCAGACGAAGCTCCTACGCACAGCGAGCGGTGCCTCGGAACAACGCCTTTAAGGCTTACTCACGATCTACTGAAGCAGCTTCTCGAAAACGATATTGACCGGGGTGAACCCCTCTGCCTCGAAGAATCCATGAGCGTGCGTGTTGAATTGCCAAGAATCAAGGCGGAGCGTCGTAACGGCCAATTCGCCAGCGAGTTTCACGGCAGCGTGCATGAGCTGTCGACCTACACCGGAGGATTGTTGCTCCAACTCGACAGCGATGTGGTGGATGTACAGGATTGAGGAAGCCACCTTGAACGGGTTGGCAGCACGAGTGGCGTGTTCGGCGAGGAGATAGCCGACCGCGACATGGGCATCCGTTTCTGCGAGGAGGATATGACTGCCATCTGAAAAGCGGGCGCGAAAGAAATCGTGCAATGCGTCGCCGGATGGTTCGACGAACAAGTCCGGTCGGCCAGCCGCATGCATCTTCTGAATACCGAGCTCCAGCAGTACCAAGGCGACCAAGTCATGCCCCGTTGCGGGCCGAACGGTCGTTGGCGCTCCGGAGCGGTTCATGGCTACAACGATAGGCGGAGAACGTGATCCAGGCCGGTGAACAGTGCCGCACGGGCAGCTTCCAAAGCGCGCGCCGCAAATTGCAGGGAGGCGCGGCCAGCAATCTGAACGAGGTTTGCGGCCAACCCACCTGAAGCGACGGGTGGTCGTATGCGTGCGGCCCATCCGGGAGGGATTTCCGGCCAGATGGGGGCAAGCGATAGGCGCCGCACGCGGTGACGCCCACTACAGTTTCCATTCCAGACTTGCCATTACGCCAGCGTATCGAAGCCGCTGACCCGGACCCGCCCATAGGCTTCAGAGCATGATCGAGCCTGACGACACGAGCGCTGCCCGCGCGGCATACGACACCGTTGCGGTGGACTACGACGAACTGCTCCGAGACGAGCTGGCGGGCAAGCCCCATGATCGCGCCCAGCTCGCGGCCTTTGCTGAACTCGTCCAGGCCGACGGAAACGGGTCTGTTGCCGACATCGGGTGTGGCCCCGGTCGGATAACGGCGCATCTTCACGATCTCGGTCTTCAGGTGTTTGGGATTGACCTCTCGCCGGAAATGATCGCGGTCGCGCGACAGGCTCACCCCTCGCTTCAGTTCTTAGAGGGAACGATGGAAGCGCTCGATCTCGCCGACGACACTCTAGGCGGCATTGTTGCGTGGTACTCAATCATTCACACGCCGCCAGAACGACTGCCTCTGGTGTTCGCCGAATTTGCTCGCGTACTCGTCGCCGGCGGGTACCTGCTGCTCGCGTTCCAAGCCGGCGACGAGCCACGGCACCTAGCGCACGCTTATGGCCACGACATCGATCTCATGGCGTATCGGTTGCCGCCTGATCGCATCGTCGACCTGTTGGCCGCGGCGGGACTGGCCGTGCAGAGTCAGCTCGTACGCGCACCGGACCAATCGGAGAAAACTCCCCAAGCCTTCCTCCTGGCACGCAAACGCTAATTTATAACGTTCTTAGGCCGCTGAGTCAGTACGCGCAGGAAATATCGGAGGTCGTCGATGAGGAGTTCTGGCTCTTCGAGGGCGGCGAAGCGGCCGCCGCGGTCTTCGATGTCGGTCCAGCGCACGATTGTGTAGGCTTAAATCTATTCTGAGCGATGCCGACATCGTGAGCGAATTGGATCGCAGCTGTCGGGACTCCGGAGTTCGCTGGCGCGGCACCCCAAGAGTTCTGGGCGTAGCCGACGTACGCGGACGAGCCCCCACTACCGGTGAACCAGTACAGCGAGGCGTTTGCCAGGATCCACTCGCGTCCGAGGATCTCATCGGGCAGCTTCTCGACCGGCCAGGTCCAAGCCCGGAATTTGTCGAACATCCAGGCCAACTGCGCAACTGGTGAGTCGGTTAGGGCTATGCCGAGGAGACCGGGCCGGGTTGATTGGATGGCGATGTAGCCGCACTCGTCGTTCATGAACGTGCCGACGCGCTTCAGCCAGTCCTGGTCAAGCTGGCTCATCGCATTCCGCGCCGTGTTGACGATCTGGCCCGGGAAGCTAATGCTTCGCTGACGTGAACGCCGATCACCCGGTCGGGTGCAACGCGGACGATTTCTGGGGAGATGGTGGCGCCGAGGTCACCGCCATGGACCGCGAAGTTCTCGTAGCCGGCGCAAGAAGAAGTAGCTGCGGGCCGTGGCGGCCAGAATGCATTCAAACATGGTGCGGCCTTTGAGACGTTCGGCAACAAGAACCTGAAAGGACTGAACGTCGTGCCATCGCAACGAGAGACAGCGCGTAATAGAGGTTGTCTACCAAGACTGTAGAACCGGATGCCCGCAGGCAAAAGAGCCGCGCAGACCATTTCAGAGCAGTTGCTCCCGCTGGCCCCGTAGCTGTTGTCGCGGGGTTGGTCGTGACGCCAAGGGCACCAGCTCGTCGATCCGGTCGAGGATCTCCGACGCAGCACCATATCGGCCGCGGGCAGCTGCGGCGACGGCCCCCAATGCCGCGTGCTCCTAGGATGGGGGCATGAAGACGGTTGCGGTGTACAGCACCAAGGGCGGGGTCGGCAAAACAACGGCAGCCGTCAATCTGGCCTGGGAGGCGTCTCGGGAGTGCCGGGTACTGCTCTGGGATCTCGACCCGCAGGGTGCCTCAACCTATGTGCTCAATGTAAAGCCGAGGGTCAAGGGCGGCGTGAACTCCCTCATTCGAGGGAAGACCGAGATGGATGCCGCGATCCGATCTACCGTCTACGAAAATCTCGCCGTACTGCCAGCAGACGAAACTTACCGAGATTTGGATCTGGTCCTGGACGCGGCGAAGAAGTCCACGCACCGTATTGCCAAGGCGCTTGAATCGGTCGCAAGAGAATATGACGTCGTGATCCTGGACTGCCCGCCCGGGGAATCCCGTGTCGCCGAGAACGCGCTGCACGCCGCCGACCTCGTCGTTTTGCCCCTCGTTCCGTCGCCGCTCTCGCTTCGGTCACTGGCCCAAGTCAACGAGATCATCGCGGATTCCGACAGTCCCCCCAAGGTCTTTGCATTCCTGTCGATGGTGGACCGCCGCAAACTTTCGCACCGCGCTGCTGCCGAGACTCTGCCGCGTGAATATCCGCAGGTGATCGACCTCGTGGTCCCCGCGACCGTTGTGATCGAGCGGATGGGTTCAGAGCGCGCCCCGGTCGGATCGTACGCTCCCGACACCGAGGCGGCCCGCGTGTTCGCGGAACTTTGGGAGTATGTTCGCACCTCGTCCAAGGTCAAACGGGCAGCACCGTCAAAATTGCGTGCGCGCTAACATCACAGCCAAGCGCGCATCGAGATGCTCTCGTGCAGCGCCGAATGTATGAATCGCCGTGCACATCGCCGTGTAATCAGCATTGTGGAGAAACGGCGGACTGCCGCGACCTAGGGGAGGTGCGGAGATGGCCCAGACTGAGAAGAACAAAACAACGTCCGTTTCGACCAACAGCATGCAGAAGCAAGCCAAGAAGGCCTTAGTACGCGCCGAGAAATCGGTGCAGGCCGCCCGCGAAGCCGTCGCCCACGCCAGCGCGAAGTTGCGCAAAGAGGCGCAGGCCTTGTCGAAGCAGACGCAGAAGTTAGCGACGAAACAGGAAAAAGCAGCAGGCAAGATTGCCGCCGCCACAGAAACAGCCCGGGCACAGGCCTCGACCATAAAAAAATCGAACCGTCCGGCCCTGCCGACACCAGCGCCGGTCCGTCCCACAAAAGTTGCGGCGCAGACTCTGACCGAGCAACGCGGACATCCGCGGGGCTTCAGCGGGACGAACGGTTCCTGTCATCGAGAACAGGACCATATCCTCGGCGATCAAGGTAATCCGCGGGTGAACTGCACCCGATGAATCGCTGAGGATTTCTTAGCCGCGAACCGCGGTCGCTCACCCTGACATTACGCCACGTGCGGGGCTGTGTATGGCGCTGGGCGTCGTTCGGCGCGCAGCTGGGACCGCGCTGCGTGTTCCACGAGCACGGGAATGAAGTCCCGGATGGGCTTATCGTCGAGCGAGGCGTGGCACGCCGACACGACGGATTTGACCCGACCTGTCGGAAGATCGGCGTACCTGACCTCGAGCCGACGCACCACATCGTCGACCGCATTCTTCTCCTGCTTTGAGTCCATATCTCATTGTGACCGTCTTTCCGTGTCGATTCGAACCAGATCCATCCCCTAAAAGGGGTGAAGAACCTCAATGGCGTTGAATAGCCTGCGGCCCCAGGGGGTGCAATCTACTCCAAGGGTGATCGCCCTACGGCTCCACCGATAGCCAGGCTATGGTCTGGCTCGTACCGACCGCGCGCAGCTCGAGTATTCTCGACCTGACGAGGACTTCTTCGGTCTAGAGGCCTCCGTTCTCTCGAAATAGCAGGACTGACTTCGGCCTGTTTCGAGGCAATAAACGTTGAATAAACGTGCGTGCGTCAAATCTCACCGCGAACGGCCATCGCGACCCGGCGAATTTCCGAGATCAAGCACGGCCGAAATTCTAAAAGACCGCCCGAATGTCGTCAAGAGTGCACGTTGACTCTTAGAAAACCTCCGCGTTACTATATTCATTGCTGACGATTTTCAATCGCGTTAACAGCTTGCACCGCATCGGCGCGAATGGCGTCGGGATGCCCGACTTCGAGAAAGCCTGGGTCGCAGCCCACAACACTCCTGGCTGCGCCGGCACGTTCCTGTGTGAATATTCGGCCTTCACGCTGTTGGTCATTGACGAGTAGCGGCTGGACTGGCCAGTGGAATCGAAACGCGACACGCTGCTGGGTCGACGGGCTTCTGCACTCAGTATCAGCAGAAGGGCTGACACCAGCGCCTCGGCCCCGGAGTTCATACAGACGCGATCATGGCCCGGATCATCCACAACACGGTCTGTGTGGTAACCCGCCCTCTCCTCTTGAGCCGCCTTGAAATAGACCCAGCCGCACCCAGCGGCCCTGTGGCCCTGTGGCCCTGTGGCCCTGTGGCCCTGTGGCCCTGTGGCCCTGTGGCCCGAAAATATGCACCCGCGCCGCCGCCCAGACCGGGGAGAGCCATGGTTCTTTTCCCCTAGGACCAACGTTCATCGCGACCACGACGACGGCGAAAGCTGCGACGACCGTTGCAGTGCCCAGCGAGCGACAACACCATCAGACGTGAGTCCGCTCAAGCGCTCCGGGGGGCTGCCCGCAAGGGCGCGCGCACGGGGGTCGCCCACAAACCGGCCAGTCGTACCGCTCGAAGGGCGGTGAAAAGTTCGGCCGCCTGCACGGGTTTGGCTACGGAACGCCCGGTCATCTCGGTTATCCGCCCCAGTCGGTGAAGTACCGTATTTCGGTGGCAATGAAGTTGCTTGCCGCACTCGGCGGTCGAACCGTCGGTGGTGAACCAGCATTCAAGCGTGTCCAGAAGCACGCGGGCATCGTCTGGATCAAGGTCAGCCAGCCCGCCGAGAACGCCATCGCGGAGTTCGGCAGCGTATGCGGGTTGAGACACGAGAATGGTATCGATCGGGGCCGCGCCGTAGAGATGCACTCCCACCGCGGCGGGGGCGATGCAACGCATGGCCAAAAGCGCTTGTCGCACCGCGACAGGCGCGCGCTCGAGGGCTTGTATCGGCAGGCTCACCCCGATTCGTGAACTGACGGTTCCGACCAGTGCGTGCGCGGCGGCGGAAGGGTGCGCACCCGCCACACTTCCGAGCAGGCCCAGATACTCACCTTTCCACGGAGCCCAGGCGGAGCTGACCCCCATCCCCCGCAGTCGGTCGGTTATGGCGGGAATTGGGTCATCGTCTGAGTGCCGCATCTCAACGGCAAGAACGACGAATGTTGCCTCCTTGGGAAGGCCAAGAGCACGAACCGCTCGACCGGCATCCCCCGAGAACTCGCCTTCCAGAATCGCGAGCAGCACGACGTTCTTGCTCTGCTGGTCTTTGCGTTCCCGTTCGTCGACGACCTCTCGGTACGTCTCCGCGGCGGCGTTCGAGTACCGGTCGATAATGCCCCATACTCCGGATGACGCGGTGAGCAGCGCTGTAGCGTGTTCGGGCGTCGTCGCCTTCGCCATCAACGCGTCCCACAGGTGCAGACCGGCAAGCCGGTATGCGTGCAGGAGACTCGCCATGGGGATGCCGTGCTCCGCTTTCACGCGGCCGGCATGGCGGGGTGCGGCGAGCGAGTCGTTGATGCCGAGCAGGCACTGCAGGATCGCCTCGAGGTTGTCATGCACGATACCTTCGAGCACACCGGCGCCGAGCACGCTCTCGGCGTAGTCGTGCTCGCCGTTGATGATCTGGGCAACGATGCTGTCTGATAACTCGCCGACCGAGTCGATCATGCCCGAGAAGAGCTCGCGAGCGCCGTCCACCATGACATCCTGGGTCGGCATGCTCAGCGGCGCTTCATTGCGTTCCATTTGCACAGTGTAATCCGGTGACTCTTGCGTTTGGTTGTGCGGCCGCACAATGCACAGTTCCGAAATCGCGGCGGCGGCCCATCGCTATCGCTGACGGTGGAGCCGAGACTAGCCTGACACCGCAACCCGGAATCCGGGTCGCCGTCAGGCAACAATCAAAGGAGATTGATGACTACCACCGATCCGATGTCGAGGACACAGCCCATTCGGGCCCTCGACCAGCAGCAGCGCGACCAACTCGACGCCGCCATCATCGAACTGGCCTCGGGTGCCAAGCGCTGGGCCAGCACCCCACTTTCCGAACGAGCCGCATTACTGGGAGCTGTGCACGCAGCCATGACGGGGGCCGCTCAGGAATGGGCGGAGACTGCCGCTGCGATCAAGGGACTAGACCCGTCATCACAGCTCGTCGGGGAAGAGTGGATCTCCGGCCCGTATGCCAGCCTTTCAGGCGCCGGTACCCTCGCTCAGTCCATCGCAGCCCTCGCTGCGGGGAGGAGCCCCCTTGCCAGCAGCCGCTTCGGAACGGCTCCCGGCGGTCGCGTCATCGTCCCGGTACTTCCGACCAACGGGTACGAGTGGTTGCTGCTGCACGGATTCAGCGCTGAGATCTGGATGGCTCCTGGCCGCTCTCCCGAGGAGGTACGGGCCAGCGCTGGCCTCGGTGAGCTCACGCCGACAACGTCGGGCGGAGTGGGACTCGTGCTCGGCGCCGGCAATATCACGTCGATTCCGCCGCTCGACGTGCTGTACGAGATCGTCGCGAACAACCGGTCGGTGCTGCTCAAACTCAACCCGGTCATGGCTGGAATGAAATCCGTTTTCGATAAGGCTCTCGCCCCCCTGATCAAAATCGGAGTGCTTCGTATCGTGCAGGGCGCCGGCGACGTCGGTGCGTATCTCACGCAGCACGATGGCATCGCGCACGTGCACATCACCGGGAGTGCGGCAACACACGATGCCATCGTCTGGGGAACGGGCGCGGATGCCGCGAGCCGCAAAGCAACGGGCACCCCGTTACTAGGCAAACCGATCACCAGCGAACTCGGCGGAGTATCGCCCATCATTGTGCTTCCGAGCGCATGGACGAAGCATGACCTGCGCTATCAGGCCGAGCATGTCGTTACTCAGCGCCTGCACAACGGCGGATACAACTGCATTGCCGGCCAAGTGGTTGTCGTCAGCAGCAACTGGCCCCAGAAGAAAGCGTTCCTCGCCGAACTCCGACGGGCACTGGCGGCAGCACCTCAACGCCCCGCCTGGTACCCCGGCAGCGATGGGCGCATGAGAGCCGCATCGGCCGCGTATCCGACCGCCGAGCGGATGGGCCAAGACGGCTGCCGCCTGCTGATCGATGTCACAGCCGAAGACGACGCATCGAACGTGATCACCACGGAATATTTCTCCCCGGTGCTGGGCGTTGTCGAAGTGCCGGGCACGGGGCAAGCCTTCCTCGACGCCGCCGTCACGCTGGCCAATGACGAGTTCGTCGGCACCCTCGGTGCGAATCTCATTGTCGAGCCCAAGGTCATCCGGCAGCTCGGAACCGGGTTCCTCGAGTCCATTGCACGCCTGCGCTACGGCACGATCGCCATCAATGCGTGGACCGGCCTCGGCTTCCTCACAGCAACCGCGTCGTGGGGCGCCTTCCCCGGTGCCACCATCGACAACGTGCAGAGTGGCATTGGAACCGTGCACAACGCGCTGCTCATCGATCGGCCCGAGCGCACGATCGTTCGCGGCCCGTTCCGGCCGTTTCCGCGATCGTTCGCACACGGAGAATTCACTCTGTTCCCGAAGCCGCCGTGGTTCGTGCAGGCGCGTTCCGCCGCGACGACCGGACGTCGTCTCGCGGGTTTCGCGGCCAAGCCGTCATGGCTGAAGATGCCCGCCATCTTCCTGGCGGCATTCCGGGCCTGACCCTCCGGTCATCCCGCACGCTCCCCCATACTCATCCCCAGCCAGAAGGCGAGCCGCCGTGTTCACCAGTCCCTTTCCCGACGTCGAAATCCCCAATCTCAGCGTCTTTGACCATCTCTTCGGTTCACTCGAAGTCGCATCCGCGAACCACATCGCCCTCGTCGACGGGGCGACCCGTGAGACCACCACGTACGGCGAGTTGGTGCGCCAGATCGAAGCAGTTGCGGGGGCACTCGCCGCTCGTGGCATCGGTGTGGGTAGCGTCGTGGCGCTGCACTCCCCGAACCGACCCGCTTTCGCCGTGGCGTTCCATGGCATTCTGCGAGCTGGCGCCACGGCGACGACCGTCAACGCACTGTCGACGGCCGGTGAGATGGCCACGCAGCTGGCCGACTCCAAAGCGGTAGCCATCATCGCAGCGGATATGCTGTTCGCCGTCTCTGCGGAAGCCGGCGATCTCGCCGGTGTGGCAGCAGACAACATCATCAGTATCGGGGAGGTCAGCGGGAGCACGAGTCTGGCCGACCTGATCGCCGAGGCGTATCCCGCGCCCGAGGTACATTTCGATCCGGCAACGCACCTGGCCGTGCTGCCATACAGTTCGGGCACGACGGGCAAGGCCAAGGGCGTCATGCTCACCCACCGTAATCTCGTGGCCAATGTTGCGCAGTCGGCACCCATCATCGGCGTGAGCGCCGATGATCGCGTTCTGGCTGTGCTGCCGTTCTTCCACATCTACGGCATGACGGTGTTGCTCAACATCTCTCTGGCACAACGAAGCACCCTCGTGACCATGGCACGATTCGATCTGACTGATTTCCTCAGTCTCATCCAGTCCGAGCGCATCACCTACGTCTTCATCGCTCCTCCCATCGCGGTGGCGCTTGCGAAGCATCCGCTGGTGAGCGAATTTGACCTGTCGAGCCTGCGCACGGTGTTCTCGGGGGCGGCGCCCCTGGACGGCATCGTCGGCGGCGCTGTTGCCGAGCGGCTGAACTGCGAGGTTCTCCAAGGCTATGGAATGACCGAGATGAGCCCGGTATCGCATGCTTCACCCCGAGGTCGAACCGATATTCCCCTAAACTCGGTCGGTCTGACGGTGCCAAACGTGCAGTGCCGTATCGTTGACCCGCTCACCGGAGACGACATCGAGATCCCGGCCGTGGGCGTGAGTGAGCCCGGCGAATTGCTGTGCCGCGGCCCGAACATCATGGTGGGCTACCTCGGAAACGATGAAGCAACCCGGGCGACCATCGACGCCGACGGTTTTCTGCACACCGGCGATATCGCAACGGTGAGCTCCGAGGGGTACGTGACTGTCGTTGACCGACTCAAAGAGCTCATCAAATACAAGGGATATCAGGTCGCGCCCGCAGAGCTTGAGTCGTTGTTGCTGGGGCATCCCCAAATCGCCGATGCCGCAGTCATCGGTGTGATCGACGCGGATGGTGAAGAGGTGCCGAAAGCATTCCTGAGACTGCAACCGGAGGCCACGCTCACCGGGGAGGACATCATGATGTGGGTCGCCGATCGGGTAGCCCCGCATAAGAAGGTTCGACAGGTGGAAATGATCGACTTCATCCCGAAGTCGGCGTCAGGCAAGATCCTGCGCAAGGATCTGCGGTCAAAAGGAGCGCTCGTATGAGTACCAACACTGAAGAATTCGACTATATCGTCGTCGGTGCCGGATCGGCCGGAGCAGCTGTCGCAGCTCGACTCACCGAAGACGCGAGCATCTCCGTTCTGCTGCTCGAAGCCGGTGGTGTCGACGATAAGCAGGAAATCGTCATCCCGGCCGCGTTCCCGAAGCTGTTCAAGTCCGATGCCGACTGGAACTACCAGACCGAGCCGCAGGCCGAGCTAACGGGGAGGTCGATCTACTGGCCACGTGGCAAGGTGCTCGGCGGCTCATCCTCCCTGAACGCCATGATGTGGGTGCGCGGATTCGCTGCCGACTATGACAACTGGGCAAGGCTCGCCGGGGACGGCTGGTCGTACGAGGCGCTCCTGCCGTATTTCCGCAAGGCGGAGGCAGTGGAGGGCAACAGCGATCCCGACCAGGGCACGGACGGCGCGAATTCGATCTCGCACCAACGCAGCCCTCGATCGCATACCGCAACCTTTCTTGAGGCTGCCGCCGAGGTCGGAATGCCCCTCGTCGCGCCGAACTCGGCAAACCCGGAAGGGGTCAGTCAAACGATGGTGAGCCAGCGTGGCGGCATGCGGCACAACACGTCGGCCGCCTACCTTGCGCCGGCAGCCGAGCGCTCCAACCTGCTCGTTCGCACCGGGGCACACGCCACTCGCGTGCTGTTCGACGGAACCCGCGCTGTCGGTGTCGAGTACCTCAGCGAGGGCACCCCGACCTCGGTCTTCGCGCGCCGCGAGATCGTGCTGAGCGGCGGAGCGGTGAACACACCGCAGTTGCTCATGCTGTCGGGCATCGGCGATGCGACGCACCTTCGCTCCCTCGGAATCACCGTGCTCGTCGATGCTCCCGAGGTCGGATTGAACATGCGCGACCACCTGTTCGCGGCGCTGGCAGTCGAGACCGACGATGACACCCTCTTCGGTGCCGAGACCGAGGAGCAGCTCAACGACTTCGTCTCGCAGCAGCGCGGCATGCTCACCTCCAACGTTGCGGAGGCGTACGGTTTCGTCAAGACCGACCCATCGCTCGCCTTCCCCGACATCGAGGTGCTCTTCGCCGCCGTGCCGTATATCGGTGAGGGGCTTGTGGCCGCGCCGCGGCACGGCGTCAGTGTCGGCGCTATTCTGCTGCGGCCCAAGAGCCACGGAACCGTGCGACTCGCCTCCGCCGATCCGCTCACGAAACCGCTGATCGATCCGAATTACCTGGGCGATCCGAATGGAGAAGATCGTGACACCTTGCTCGCGGGCCTCGGCGTGTGCGAGCGTATTCTTGCCGCCACGGCGTTCGCTCCAACGCGGACTGACGGCAAGTTCATCCAACCCGCCGGGTCGGATGCTCAGACCGCGGCCGAGCGTGATGCCACGGTGATCAATGAGTTCTCGCAGACGCTCTACCACCCGACGAGCACCGCTCGCATGGGATCGGATGCTGGATCGGTGGTCGACCCGGAGTTGCGTGTGCGCGGCGTGCAGGGACTTCGCATCGCCGACGCGTCTATCATGCCGGAGATCATACGGGGGCACACGAATGCTCCATCCATCATCATCGGAGAGAAGGCGGCCGATCTTCTGCGCGCATCGGTGCCGACCAGAGTGGAAGCGGCTTCAGTTCATTGAGGTGAGTCCGGCGGCGAGGATCGCGCGGCAGCGCGCATCCACCCGGCGCAGGATCACGGTCGCGGCGAGAGTCTCCCTCGCGACCGGCGGTGGCGCGAATGAGAGGCTGGTCAGCGATGTTTGCGAACAGATTGGGCTTCATCCGCACGCATTCCGTTCCCTGTTCCCTACCGATGATGTGCTGTTGGATGCGGTGAATGATCTCTTCGTTGAGGAGTGTGCGCAACGACTTCGAGGTGGGGTTTCGGCGTTCACCCCGAAAGGTGTTGGTGTGATTCTCGACACCTGGGAGCGATCCTTTGAAGCTTGGCTTCTCGACGGGTATACCGAGTCGAACTTCTCCGAGTCCCCCTATATTGCTAGAACACTGCCTGCGCTGCTAGAGCAGGTCAGCGAAAGGCGGTCGTAGTCGAGTAAAACCGCGAGGTGGCAACGATGATGCCTGTCCAGATCGGAAGCGTGCATTTATCGCGCCCAGCCATGCGCTCGCTACTTTCCGGTGGCAGCGGGCCCGTGACCCTCCGGTGGATTGCTTGACTCCAGAATCGCACTCTTGCGCCGTCCCCAGCGGATGAAAAGCCCCAGAGCCACGACGATCCCAACCACAACGAGAACCTGGACCACCACCCAGAAGATCCACCAAAAAAGAGCACTGAATTCCATTTCGACCACCCCTCGATTCGCGGACACCTGAGCGCCCTACCCAGCGCGACCCTAGGCCCGGGTTGTCGTTCGAGGCAGTACGCCGTCGAGTGCCTGGCCAGGAGAGATCATCCCGAGCATCTCGTTTGACGGACCTCCTACGGGAATGGCCCCGCGAAGACGGGGCTTAGCAGCCCGCGTTGACAAGAAAGTCGCGTTTGCCCCGTCCATTAGAATCCCGCCTGGCTCTTACGCAACAACCATTCCAAGCTGACGAGATCTTGGACACCCGGTATCTCTGCGTAACGTTGGACCATGAGTGGCTCGCGCAGACGCGCCACACGCACCAATCAACGTAGTGAGCCACGCCGCCGGGGAGGGTACAGTTTTGCTGCGGTGGTCCTCTCCCCCGCGATTCATCCGTGATTCGAGTGCAGGCAAACCCCGCAACCATCCTTCACAAATGAAGGATCACCTCCGCTCCGGTCTTTCCGGAACCACGGCTTGCGTACCGAGCTCACCAGCGAACAGAAAAGCCGTCAAGGTCTTGGACGGCCTGGATCTCAGTGGTGCCAATTTCAACGGCGCCGTACTCACGAACACCAGTTTCAGGTTGACCAAACTAGATGGCGCCATCTTTATCGGGGCCGATCTTCGAAACGCGGACCTGACAGCAGCGAGAGCCGATAAGGCAGAGTTCCTGGGAGCAAACCTAGACGGTGCAACTCTGCACACTGCCTCCCTCGATGGTGCATCGCTCCGGAACGCCGACCTGCGGAACACCGATCTAAGCTACACATCCGTCCGTGGCACGCTTTTCTACGGGTCCAAGTTCAGTAAACACACGTTTAGCGTCGACCCGAAAATGGGTGGTCAGGATTTCGTGTGCTACGACGAAAACACCCAATGGCCAGATGGAGCGATCCCATCCGAGGGGCTATTCGCCAAGGATCAATACGACCGAAAGCTCGAATGACAGCTTCCGCTGCAAAATGCGTTGCGTTGAGATGCCCGGTCACGGGAAGTCGCGGCAGGTGTCCATGTGGCAGATGTATATCTTCTCGCCCTTGCAAGTGTTCTTCGATGCCCGCACCAGCACCATACTGCTCAAAAACGTCGCGTGAATGTTGCGAGCAAGAAGGGAAAAACGGCGCATCACATTTGTTGGGACGTGACCCCAGCGCTGCTCCGCCCGCAGTAGCGCGAAGCTAAACCTTCTTCAGCGGATCATTTCCCCAATTCATCAGCGAGTAGCGCCAACGCGAGTGCTCGACATCGGAATCCGGTTTCTGTGCCCTATGTCGCTTGACGTAACTGACGACCTTATGCATGTGTTCGATATCGGACGCGGTGAGATCGCCCTTCTTCGTTCCAAGAATCGTGACGATCCTGCGTCCGGACCGATGGCCGGTGGATTCCCCGCTACCATCGTCTTTCTGTCCGACCTCTTTGGATTCGTCTGTATTGAGCCACGACGAGATCTCACTGGCGGTCATCGTGACCGCGCTTTTCCAGTCGTCCCAGATCGCATCGACATCGTTCGCTTTAGCTGCCATAACTCAATCATCGTGGTGAAGCTTCACCTCGACAAGGGCGTGTGTTGGCTTCGTGGCGTGATCCGAACTTTTACGAAAGGGCTCGGTCAAAAGGAGCATTTTTGGCCCTACGAACATTCGATTTGCGCGCATTGGACGAACTGCCAGCGAGCTGATAGTTAACTTCCCACTAGTACCTGGACACAGCCGTCCGTAGGCTGCGAGCATGAGCGATTTCAGCAAAGGTGACCGAGTGAGTTGGGCGACGTCTCAGGGACGAACTCAGGGGGAAGTCGTCGACAAGAAGACGAGCGACTTTAACTTCGCGGGCACAACGTTTCACGCCTCGAAAGATGACCCTAAATATATTGTGAAGTCCGAGAAGACGGATGCGGAAGCCGCCCACAAGGCCAGTGCCCTGCGCAAGCTGTCGCCACGATAGGGCAACTGCTATTCGAACAAATAGGCTCTTCTATCTGACCGCCGGTACCTTCGGTTTGCACTGCATGAAGGACGGGGGCGGGGCTGGCCGAAGCGAACCCGATCCAGGAGTTTGACCTAACTCCTGAACCGTTTGGCTATTGACGACGGCTCGCAGACCAGCGGCACGCTTCCGCGATCTCGTCCAGCGATTTCCGCGCGGGCTTTCGGCCGACCTAGCTAGGATCCCCTCAAGACATTTCAGAGACGGATGCCCGCGGATGGGAGTCCCGCGGCGACAGCCGGTAGCAGTGCATCGAAGGTGTGACCTTTTTTTGCGAGCCGCTGCGCTGCCTCAAGCGCAGCACGAGCAAGGGCGGCGTCGAGCCTTTGCGCCGTCGATTCCGGAGCCGCACCGAGCGGCTTCGCACCGGTGATGCCGTAACGGTCCCGATAGGCCGCAACCGCGCATCCGTTTTGGCGCCACGCGGCGGCGGCCAACCCGCGCGGCGCGGCGCCGAGGGCTCGAGTCCACGGCTCCCCCACAAGCAACGCGTGGTCGAGCACGTCGGCCGCTCGCGACTCGATCAGGTCAGCGCGCTCGACCAACGCCTGGTGCATGGCGGTATCCATCGGCCCGAGTGCGCGAGGGATCAGCCCGGCGACGTGACGCGGAGAACGGCGCGTGCGACCCGCTCCGGTATACCTCGACACGACCGCCGCGACCCGGGCTCGCAGCACCGCCGCAATGTCCTGCGCATCCTCGAACCCGCGAGCCACAACAACCCGGGGCAGCAGGGCCACCTCGTCCACAAAGTGGGCCTCGGCTCGCCGAAGCTCGGCAGTCAACGGGCCGAAGGCATCCGAATTGATCACGTTCAAGGTCTGTTTGTGCGACAGACCGCTCGCCCGCACCGCGGCCACCCACCGGTCGTGCTGCGCGGCCGCCGCGAGAGTCTCGTACTCCGCCGCGAGTTGCGCCACCGAGCCCCACGCATCCTGCTCCGCCGCCAGAGTCTCGTGCGCCGACAGCTCGGCGCCGACGTGCTGCAGAATGCCGAAGAGGATGCTTCGCGCCGTCACGTCCGCAGCGTCACCCGGCCGCGGCCCCACATGCGCCACGTCGGGCCGGTCGACAGCGATGTAGGCGGTGTTCGCCTCGCGGCCCCGCGTCATCGCGACGTACAGGTTCTCCCGCGGCATGCTCGGCGCCACGACGACGTGCGCGGTGTCGGTCGTGATTCCCTGCGCCCGGTGCGAGGTGACCGCGTAGCCCAGCTCCACGTGTTCAGCGACGTAGGAAGCGGGCAGCAGCACCGTGCTCCCCCACCGACGACCCCACCGTCGCACCTCGACCGCACCATTCCGATGCACGCCGATCACGCTCCACCGGTCGCCGTTGCGCACCCAGCTGCGGGACGCGTACAGCCGACGATCGTTGCGGCGGGTGATGACCGTGTCACCGACGGCGGCGCGGGTTCCGTCGTGCAAGGCGACTTCGTGCAGCGCGTCGACCCGGCCCTCCAAGATCAGTTCGGTTCGCGCGCGCACGTTCAGCGCCGCGACGGCCTCGTTCGAGTCGCTGATCAGCACGGTCGACTTGCCAGAGCGGATGTCCGCGCGCCAAGCCACGTAGGCGGCATCCGCCATGGCTTCGGTGCTGCCATCGCGCAGGCGGTCATGCGTGGCGTAGAGGTCGATCGACTCGGGGTGGCCTTTGCGCAGTCCGAGTGACGCGGTCTTCTCCCACTCGTGCACTAAGCGGTGCACGTCGACGAGTTCGGGCGCATCCGCCCGGTCGTGCACGAGCAACGAGAACGCACCGCCCGCGTCAACCGACTGCAGTTGGGCGTAGTCGCCGACCAGCAGCACCTTCGCGCCCGCATCCACAGCCAACGCGGTGACCCGATCGAGCGGCAGCGTGCCCGCCAGTGACGCCTCGTCGATGATCACGAGCTGCCCGGCCCGAAACGATGAACCCTGGTCGATATGTGTCTGCCACCACTTCGCCAGGTTCTCCGTCGCAATACCAAGATCCGTCGCTAGTACCGTCGCGGCGGCGGCCGAGGGCGCGAGCCCGACGACGGAGCCTGCACCGTGCGCCGCCTCCCAGGCTCGCCGCAGCGCGTTCATCGCCGTCGTCTTGCCCGCACCGGCCGGCCCCACCAGCACATCTATCACGCGGCCCGAACCAGCAACGCAAGAGAGCGCCGCGAGCTGGTCATCGGCGAGCCGCCCGCCACCCGGCAACCGAGAAGAAGCGGCCGCCCTGAGCGCCACACGTGATGCAGTCAAAAGCACGGCACGCTCCAGCAACCGAGACTCAGCATCCAGCAGCTCGGTCGAGGTAAACACCACGGAGTGCTTCGGTCGAAACACCGATGTCCCGTCATCTCGTTGAAACTCCACAGGGCTCGAGGCGAGCTCGGGTGGCGTGAGGCGCAGGGACGTGCGCTCGGCAGCATCCACTATGAGGCCGACGACGGCTTCCCGATCGGACGCCGACGCGAACCGGTACGACATCGTTTGGCGCGCAGCCTCGGCCGTGAGATTCCAGTGCCGCCACGTGGCGCGCTTCTCGCTCACGGCCATCATCACGCTCACCCCGAACGCATCCACAGCCTCGCGCGGCAGGTCCTCGGCACGCAGCAACACCGGAGACGAGCCGACAACCGTCGAATAGTGAACCGTCCCTGATTTCCTGCCGCTTTCTTTCTAGTGAAAGGATTCGGTTATGCCCAAGAAATACCCAGATGAGGTTCGTGAGCGAGCGGTTCGTATGACGCTTGATCGTGTGAAGGATTACCCGTCGATGTGGGCCGCGTGCCGCGAACTGGC
>NZ_FNIB01000011.1 GCF_900103805.1 Cryobacterium flavum
AGAATACGTGGCCAGAAAGCGCTCCGAGGGAAGAACACCCAGGCATATCCTTCGCTGCCTCAAACGCTTCATCGCAAGGGAAATCTACCGTATCCTGACCGATCCACATCCGATCACTTCAGTCGAAGACCTCCGACCGAAACGAGTCGCCCTGGGCATGTCCATGCAGGTCACCGCCAATCACTGCGGCGTTGCTCAGGGCACCATCTCCCGCCTCGAACGCGGCATCAATGTCAACTACGACCTCGCCCGGCACTACCGCACCTGGCTAGACCAACAATCGGCCACAATTACCACTTGACATCAATAGGAGCATCAAAACGGCGGCATGAAACCCGGGACGGTTCAGACTTCTCGTTTAGTTTTCGTTTGTCATTTTTTTGGCCACTCGTGAAATGTCGCGCGGTGAGATTGATGAGCCGAAGCGCCGATTGGGACGATTTTCTGACGTCTTGGTGCTGCACTGCATAACGGCGAACTCGTCAGTGGCCGGCGCCGAGGTTTCCGGCTAGGCGGCTGTGCAGCTCATGGCTGGCCTCGTTGAGTCCCTCGATGACGACGTACTTGTCGTGCCGCTCATATTTGTAGGTGATCGCGTCGAGAGTGGCAACGGTGGAGGCGTCCCAGATGTGCGAAGCCGACAGGTCGATGACGATGCGGTCGGGATCGTCCGCGTACTCGAACTGGGTCAGCAGGTCATTGCTCGAGGCAAAGAACAGCGCCCCGGTCACGGTGTAATAGGCGGTCGGCACGGGCTGGTTGAGCTCGACGGTGCGTTCCACCCCGGCGAGGTGGGCGACGCGGCGCGCAAACGCGACCATCGCGACGATCACGCCGACGACGACGCCGATGGCGAGGTTGTGGGTGAGAACGATGACGACGACCGTGGCGACCATGACGGTCGTCTCGCTCTTGGGCATCCGTTTGAGCGTTGACAGACGGATGCTGTGCCAGTCGAACGTGAGGTACGACACGATGATCATCACGGCGACCAGGGCGGCCATGGGTACAACGGCGAGCACGTCGCCGAGGCCGAGCACGAGCACGAGTAGAAAGACTCCGGCAAGGAACGTGGAGATGCGGGTGCGAGCGCCGGAGGCCTTCACGTTGATCATGGTCTGGCCGATCATGGCGCAGCCGCCCATGCCGCCGAAGATGCCGCTCATGACGTTGGCGACGCCCTGGCCCCAGGTTTCCCGGGTCTTGTTCGAGTGCGTGTCGGTGATCTCGTCGACGAACTTCGCGGTCATCAGAGACTCGAGAATTCCGACCAGGGCCATGCCGAGTGCGTAGGGCGCGATGATCGTGAAGGTGTCCCAGGTGAGGGGAATGTTAGGAATGAACAGCTCGGGCAGGCTCTGGGGCAGTTCGCCCTGGTCGCCGATGGTGGGCACGTTGATGGCGGTCACGACGGTCGCGACGGTGAGCACAACGATGGCCACGAGCGGGGCCGGGATCACCTTGGTGATGCGTGGCATGACGATCATGATGATGAGGCCTGCGGCGACGAGCGGGTAGACCATGAACGGCACGCCGAGCAGCTGGGGGAGTTGGGCGCCGAAGATGAGGATGGCGAGGGCGTTGACGAAGCCGACCATGACGCTGCGCGGAATGAACCGCATGAGTTTGGCCACCCCCACCAGACTCAGCACGATTTGGAGCACCCCGGAGAGGATGACCGTGGCGATGAAATACTCCATGCCATATTCCCGCGCGACCGGGGCGATGACAAGCGCGATCGCGCCGGTGGCGGCGGTGATCATGGCCGGGCGGCCACCGACGAAGGCGATCGTGACGGCCATGACAAAGGATGAGAACAGGCCCACGCGCGGGTCGACACCGGCGATGATCGAGAACGCGATCGCCTCGGGAATGAGCGCCATGGCCACGACAAGACCGGCGAGCACCTCACGGGTGAGCAGTCGAGGCGTGCGCAGCGCGGTCAGAACCGACGGCTCCGCACGGTAGCGGTTCGCGGTGATGGGCTTGGAAACGATGGCCATGAGGCCTCCAGAAAGGGGAAGGGACCTCACGGAGAAGCCGAATGAATGGGAGTCGGCGACAGTGCCACGTTGACCTTGGCAAGGTTACCTTAACGTAAGGGTTTATCGATCCGGGCAGCACAAATCGGCCGAGCCCCCGTCATGCGACGGGGGCTCGACCTGATGAGGCAGTGATGTGCCGGGTCAGTGGCCCGAGCCCATGTTGCCGGCGAGGCGGGCGTGTAGCAGGCTGCTCGCTTCGTTGAGTCCCTCAATCGTCACGGTCTTCTCGTGGCGTTCGTATTTGTATTTGATGTCGTCGAGGGTGGCGACGGTGGAGGCATCCCAGATGTGCGAGTTCGTCATGTCGATGATGATGCGGTCGGGGTCGTCGAGGTAGCTGAACTGTGTCTTGAGGTCGTTGCTCGAGGCGAAGAATAGTGCGCCGGTGACGGTGTAGTAGGCGACCGGGCCCTGGTCATCCACGGTCAGGCTGCGTTCGACCTGTGCGAGGTGGGCGACGCGGCGGGCGAAGGCGACCATGGCGATGACGACACCGATCACGACGCCGACGGCGAGGTTGTGGGTGGCGACGACGGCGATGACCGTGGCGACCATGACCGTGGTCTCGCTCTTGGGCATTCGTTTCAGGGTGCTCAGGCGGATGCTGTGCCAGTCGAAGGTCAGCACGGACACGATGATCATCACCGCGACCAGAGCAGCCATGGGCACGACGGACAGTACATCGCCGAGGCCGAGCACGAGCACGAGCAAAAAGAGGCCGGCGAGGAAGGTGGAGATGCGGGTGCGGGCCCCGGAGGCCTTGACGTTGATCATGGTCTGGCCGACCATTGCGCAGCCGCCCATGCCGCCGAAGAAGCCGGAAAGCATGTTGGAAACGCCCTGAGCCCAGGACTCGCGGGTCTTATTAGAGTGGGTATCCGTGCTCTCGTCGACGATCTTGGCCGCCATCAGGGATTCGAGGATTCCGACCATCGCCATGCCGAAGGCGTAAGGAGCGATGATCGTCAACGTTTCCATGTTGAGCGGCACGTTGGGAAAGAACAGCTGCGGCAGCGTGGTGGGCAATTCGCCCTGATCGCCGATGGTGGGGACGTTGATCGACACCACGACGGTGAGGATCGTGAGAACGACGATCGCGACGAGCGGTGCGGGGACCACCTTGGTGAAGCGGGGCATGACGACCATGATGATGATGCCGACCGCGACGAGCGGGTAGACCATGAACGGGACGCCCAGCAGCTGCGGTAGCTGTGAGGTGAAGATCAGGATGCCGAGGGCGTTGACGAAGCCGACCATGACACTGCGGGGGATGAACCGCATGATTTTGGCGACGCCGATGAAGGCGAAGACAATCTGGAAAATACCCGCCAGGATCACGGTAGCGATGAAGTAGTCGATGCCGTAGTCCCGCGCGACCGGGGCGATTACGAGCGCAATGGCTGCGGTCGCACCGGTGATCATGGCGGGGCGGCCACCGAGAAATGCGATCGACACGGCCATGATGAAGGTCGAGAACAGTCCGACGCGGGGGTCCACACCGGCGATGATGGAGAAGGCAATTGCTTCGGGGATGAGGGCCATGGCCACGACGAGGCCGGCGAGCACCTCCCGGGTGAGGATGCGCGGTGTGCGCAGAGCTTTCATCACGGTGGGATCGGCTTTGTACCGATTCTTTTCCGTGGTTTTTTCAATGATGGCCATGGGGCCTTCCTGGAGCGGGACACACGAGTGGTGTCGGATGAGTAGAAGAAGTGAGTGTGGGCGCCCCGTCGCGCACCTCCACCAGTCATCAGGGACAATGGTGGGAGAGTGGGCTCACATGACAATGTCAGCCAACTTCTGCAACACTACTCTAACGTTAGGGTTGATTGCTAATCCGTTCGAGAAAAGGTATCAACTATGACTTCCCAAGCCGCCACGGCCACCACGGGCACCATGCACATTGGAGAGCTCGCCGAGAAGACCGGTCTCTCCTTGCGCACCATTCGTCACTATGACGAAATCGGGCTGCTTAAGGCCTCTGGTCGTACCGAGGGCGGTTTTCGCCTCTATACGCAGGAAGATCATTCTCGGCTGATCTTGATTCGCCGCATGAAGCCGCTGGGGTTCTCTCTCGAAGAGATGATGGCGCTGTTGAAGATCATCGACACGCTGCAGGGCGGCGTGGCTGGTTCGGACAATCCGGATGTCCGCGCGGAGCTCGACACCTTCATTGCACAAGCGGTTGAGCGTCGGCAAAAACTCCAAGACCAGCTGGGAATGGCCGACGAGTTTCTTGAGGTTCTGCGCACTCAGTAGGGCCGAGCGAGCGACCTAGGCGCGCTGCGGTGGTCGCACGAAGAGAGTGATACCGACGACGATGACGGGAATAAGCGCCAGTGCCAGTGCCGGTGTGGTGAAGCTGCCGGTCAGGTCGAACCCGAGCGAGAGCGCGACCGGACCGAAAGCCGTCGACGCGAGGCCGATTGCCGTAGCTACTCCTCGGATATTGCCAATGTGTGCCAAGCCGTAATAGCGCACGTATGAGGCGGCTTCCATACCGCGCAGGCTCCCTCCGGCCGCACCCAGAACGAGGCCATAGACGATGGCCGCCACTCCGCTGCTCACCCACGGCAGCAGAACGAGAGACGCGGCCAGCGTCACCATGGAAAAAACGATGAAAACCTTGGGACTAACCCGGTCGACGAGGCTTCCCGTGAGCAGGGTGGCCAGGATCCCGGTCACGGTCTGCGGCAGGAAGTTCGCCGCCGCTTCTAACGGAGTCAGGCCTTGGGCGCCTAAAATGGCAATTTGGTGAAACGCCAGCGCCGTTGTCAGCATGCCCGAGGTTGCCAGGCTCGCGGCGATGACCCAGAACATGCCCGATCGGATGGCCTCCGGCAGTGTCCACGATTCTTTCTGAATGGTGAGTTGAGCCGTGGAGGGGGTCGATTCCGGATCGACGGCGGGGGCGCGCTTGGGAAAGATCAACGCCAGCGGAATGACCACCACGGCCACAAGCACCGCTTCCCACCGCCACGCATCATAAATACCCACGGATGCGATCAGCCGCTCCACAAAGATCGGTGCGAGTGAGATGCCGGCCGAGCCGATGGCACTCGCAATGCCGAGGGCCAGCCCGCGCCGATGGTGGATGGCCCGGGCAACCGCGGTGGTCGCGGCCAGGGTAAGCGCGCCCTGGCCGGCCATCCGAACACCGGTGAAGCCGGCGGTGAGTCCGATGATCTCGCCAACGAAGCTGAAGGCCAGAAGGATGACGGCGAAGCCCACGCCAATCGCGACCGTGACGGACCGTGCTCCCCATCGATCCAACGCCCGCCCAATGAACGGCTGCACGGTCGCGCCAACGAGCGTGCCAATGAGATAACTGAGCGAGACATCCGTTCGCGACAGTCCCAGGTCGGCAATCAGGGGATCTGTGAAGACGGAGAGACCGGCAGTCTGGCCGGGGGCCGTCATGACCGAGATCAGCCCGGCGGCACCGATGAGGGACAGCCAAGACCACGAGATTCGTGGGCGTAGGCGTGGCGCTGCCTCGCGGTCGGACGGCGCGGGGGAGTGGGGGGAGTGCGGTGTAGAAGACACGGAAGCTTTCACAAGAATGGGGCAGACGGCGCGCCAGCAGTGCGTTAGCTGCGACGTGGGAAAAGAGCGCATCTGGAAGGTTCGAACAGCTTTCGAACAGCTTTCGAATGGTGAGCGACACGCAAGCCCACCTACACTCTACTCTCACGTGAGAGGAAGGTGATCGATGGTGGATAGGAGAGCGCCGTCAATTCCTACTCTTCCCTTACGTTACGGTAGAGTTGCTGTAAGTGGTTGACAGAAAACTGCTTAGCGGTCCGTCACCCGATCGCGGTCCCAACTTTCCCCGTTCTAGGTTCCCGAGAGGAGCACTCCATGTTCATTCATCCCCTCGCTCGTACCGACCAGCACCTAATTCAGGATTTCATGCTGACCAAGATCACCCTCCTGCTGGCCCGCCACGCGGAACATGAGGAGTGGGAATTTGAACTCACAGCAATGGACGACAAGTCCCGCGAAGGATCGTCGCAGGGACACGCATTCCTCTTCATTTACACCGTCGCGCGGTACTACGTCGCGGTCACGCGCGCCCACGCGGAATTCAACACCTCCCAGACCGGTCCCGATCGCGACGAGTCAACATTCTTCGGCGACTTCATCGATGCTGTCGCCAGCAACGACCCCAAACGAGCGTTGACACGGTGGTTCTCCACCGACATCAGCGCCGAAACCGATATCGCCGCTCCGGCAATCCGACAACTCGCCTTTGAATTCCTCGACCGGCTCACCATGCCGGCCTCGGATTTCATTGCCAGTGACGTGGCCGATTTCCTGCCCGACCCGTACGAATCTGACCATTGCCTGGGCTGACGCCCGCGCCCCAAGAAAAGAGCTCCATGAGCACCCATCCACTGTCCCTTACCGCACCGCCCGCACTTCCTGCGCGCGGCCTGCGCATCATCCCGCTCGGCGGTCTCGGCGAAATCGGCCGTAATATGACCGTGTTTGAGCACAAAGGCAAACTGCTCGTCATCGACTGCGGGCTGCTGTTCCCGAAAGACATTCAGCCCGGCATCAACGTGATCCTGCCCGATTTCTCGATCTTGCGTGACCGGCTCGACGACATCGAAGCCATCGTCCTCACCCACGGCCACGAGGACCACATCGGCGCCGTGCCCTACCTGCTCAAGGAACGCGGCGATATTCCCGTCATCGCCTCCAAGCTGACCCTCGCCTTCGTCGGAGCAAAATTTCAGGAACACCGCCTGCATCCCCCGGTCGTTGAAGTCAAGGAAGGCGAACGCCGCTCTGTTGGTCCCTTCGACCTCGAATTCCTGGCCGTGAACCATTCCATCCCCGACGGCCTTGCCATCGGCATCCGCACAGAAGCCGGGCTGGTCGTGCACACCGGCGACTTCAAAATGGATCAGTTCCCCCTCGACAACCGGCTCACCGACCTGCCCGGTTTCTCCCGGCTCGGCGACGAAGGCATCGACCTGCTGCTGATCGACTCGACCAACGCCGTTGTACCCGGATTCACCACACCCGAAGCCGACATCGGTCCCGCCATCGACACCGTGTTTCGCACCGCGCCACGACGGATCATTGTCTCCAGCTTCGCCAGCCACGTCCATCGCATCCAACAGGTGATCGATGCCGCTGTACGCCACAACCGCAAGGTGGCCTTCGTCGGCCGATCCATGGTGCGCAACATGGGTATGGCCGCTGAATTGGGGTATCTGCACGTCCCAAAGGGACTGCTCGTCGATGTCAAGGCCCTGGAGCGGATGAAAGATGACAAGGTCGTTCTTATCTGCACCGGTTCACAGGGAGAGCCGATGGCGGCTCTGGCCCGTATGGCGAACCGTGAACACACCATCCGCATCGGAAAGGGCGACACCGTTCTCTTGGCCAGTTCGGTCATTCCCGGAAATGAAAACTCCATCTACCGGGTCATCAACGGACTCACTCGCTGGGGTGCCAACGTCGTGCACAAAGCCAACGCCACAGTCCACGTGTCCGGGCACGCCAGCGCGGGCGAACTCGTCTACTGCTACAACGTGATGCGCCCCACCAACGTGATGCCCGTACACGGTGAATGGCGCCACCTCACCGCCAATGCGGACCTGGCCGTGCGCACCGGAATCAGTAAAGACCGCGTTCTCGTCGTCGAAGATGGCATCGTGGTCGACCTGGTCGATGGACGCGCCACCGTCGTGGGCCGAGTGCCAGCCGACTACGTCCTGGTCGACGGGGTGACCGTCGGAGGAGACGCAGCAGAAGCGATGGAAGACCGTCGACTCCTCGCGGAAGACGGTGCCATTACCGTTCTGGGAATTCTCAACACCGAGACGGGACGCCTGGCCGAACCTGTGGAATTCATCTCCCGCGGCTTCAATCACGATGCCGACTGGGCAGCCAATGCCGCGCAGGTCATCGACGAGGCCATGGTCGCAGCAACCCGGAGCAACGCTCTCGACGGAGCAGCCCTCGAGCGCATCTTCTCCGAGAGCGTGACCCGATGGATGCAACGCAAGTATCGGCGCAACCCGGTGATCACGGCGGTCGTCGTTGACGCCTAGACGATAGCCAGCACAGCAACGGCCCGGCACATTACGTGTGCCGGGCCGCTGCTGTTCTCGCCGGTGACTCACCTTCAGCGACGTTTATCGCCGCGGGCTGCGCCCTCGACGGACTCCATCTCGACGGACGGGCTGAGGTTCTCCAGCACGATATCCGGGAACTCCCGAGCGACAGCCTGAAACCGCCATGGGGTGCTGAACAGGGCCAAGAGCGTGTTGTCGGATCGAGTGAGCACTTCCACCTGGCGCAGCGACCCCAGTCTGCCCGCGCTTGCTCGATCGGTGCGGCGCGCGACTTGGTAGGGCAACGCCTCCATGCGGATATCAGCACCAAAATCATGCGTCATGCGTTCCTCAACGACGTCGAACTGCATCGGACCCACCGCCCCGAGTACCGGTGCCTGGTCGCCCCGCAGGTCAGACCGCATGACTTGAATGACCCCCTCATGGTCGAGCTGATCGATTCCGCGACGGAATTGCTTGTGCTTGCTGGTGTCGGCGGGGCGTACGGCACGAAAATACTCGGGGGCGAACACCGGCAGCGGCGGGTATTCAACGGGTTCGGAATCATAAAGTGAATCGCCCACCCGAAGAGAGGCTGCGTTGATCAACCCGACGACGTCGCCGGGCCAGGCCTGCTCCGCCATGGTGCGTTCCCGTCCGAACATCTGTTGCGCATACTTCGTGGCAAACGGACGGCCGGTCGATGCCTGCGTCACAACCATCCCGCGGTGGAACATGCCCGAACACACCCGCACGAATGCGACGTGGTCACGGTGCGAGGCGTTCATGCCGGACTGAACCTTGAAGACAAAGCCGGAGAAGTCACCGTTGACGGGCCGTTGTCGACCGGTGATATCTGCCCGGGCCAGAGCGGGCGGAGCGAATTCCACGAGAGCGTCCAGCAGCTGGTGAACACCAAAATTGAGGACGGCAGCGCAAAAAAGCACCGGCGTGGTCGTCGCACGAAGAAAAAGTGCCTCGTCGTGGTCGTGCCCTTCGGCATGGAGCAGTGCTGATTCTTCGGCAGCATTAGTCCAATCCTGGCCGAGTTCCGCGGCAGCGGCCGTCGCCGTGGTACGAGCTTCAATGGCAGCGGTCGCGCCTCCTGGAGTTCGGGTGAAACGCACAAATCCGGGGGATTGTCGATCCAGAACTCCATGAAACTCGCCGGCGAGCCCGACCGGCCAGGTGAGCGGTGTGGGCACAAGTCCGGTGCGATCCTGGATCTCGTCCATGAGATCCAACGCGGACTTTCCCGGGCGATCCCATTTATTGATGACCGTGATCACAGGCAGGCCGTGTTGTCGGCACACCTCAAACAACTTCATGGTTTGCGGTTCGAGGCCCTTGCTGGCATCGACGAGCATCACAGCGGCATCAACAGCGGAGAGGACCCGGAAGGTGTCTTCCGAGAAATCGGCGTGACCGGGGGTGTCAACGAGATTGATCACGGTGTCGCGATACTCAAACTGGATAGCGGCGGATGTCACGGAAATGCCACGGGCCTGCTCCATGGCCATCCAGTCAGATACGGTGCCTCGCCGGCCTGCTTTACCGTGTACCGCACCCGCCCGATCAATCGCGTGCGCGTGCAGCAGGAGTGCTTCGGTCAGCGTGGACTTGCCGGCATCCGGGTGAGAAATAACGGCAAAGGTGCGCCGTTTGTGGGCTTGGGCGAGGATGTCGAGGTTAGAGACGGTGGGGGTGGTTTGATGCGTCACGGTGTTCCTGTCTGAGCGTGATCACGAAGTGGGCGTGGTTGAGTCACAGACTCCGCAGCAGGTCGACGAACCCGCTGGCTACGCGAACCTGTTCGCAAAGAGCACGTTCACGCGCTTCGATATCGCTGATCAGGATGGCGAGATCACGCCGGATTGTTGACACTCTCCCGTCTGGGTCGGAGTCGACCAGATCCAGTGTCGCCAGAGCATTCTTGATTTCCGGATGGGTGAGCGACAACGCTCGGAGGCTGCGGATGATGCGTGCCCGGTCGAGGTCGGCCGGGGCATAGAGCCTATAGCCGGAATCGCTGCGCCCTGACGCCTGCAAAATGTGGATCTCGTCGTAGTGCCGCACGGTGCGCTGGGAAAGTCCAGTCCGTTCGGCAAACTCACCAATAAGCATGAATGCCACCTCGTTTCGTACGGGAATAATCGTACATCTCTACTCTAACGTAAGAGTAGAGTTAGTGGTAATAGACATGAGACATATGACCAACGCAGGCCTGAACCACCCGTGGACGCGGGCATGTGGGCTCCGGATCGGCTGCACTTCAACCCATTGGGTCACCTCACGATTGCACGCAGCGTTCTGAGCACTCTCCGCGTCGAGAACTCATTGCAGCCATCCCAGATCGAACCGTTGCCAATACCGTCCTGGCGGAGCGCACGAACGAGCGATGTCGCGTGGGCCCGCACCTATCTGATGCCGTGGGTCCTGCGCCGCGCTCGGCACCACTCCTCGGACGATCACATTCTGCCCAAACGCCCCGAGGCCAGCCCCTTGGACCAGCCTCGGTTCTGCCGCTGCCTGTGTTCGGCGGCTACTCGGCGGACTTGACCGCGTGACCGCCGAACTGGTTGCGCAGTGCGGCGACGGCTTTCATCGCCGGGGAATCTTCCTGGCGAGATTCGAACCGGGCGAAGATTGACGCGCTGATGGCGGGAACGGGCACGGCATTCGCCAATGCTTCTTCAATGGTCCAGCGGCCCTCGCCGGAATCATCGACGTATCCTTCGATACTGGTCAGGGCCGGATCCTCCTCGAGCGCCTGAACGAGGAGCTCGAGCAGCCAGGACCGAACAACAGCGCCGCGCTGCCAGGCCTTGAACGTTCCGGGAACATTCTTGACGATGTCCTCGCGCTTGGCGAGTAGCTCGTATCCCTCGGCGTAGGCCTGCATGAGGGCGTATTCGATGCCGTTATGCACCATTTTGGCGTAGTGACCGGCACCGACCTCGCCGGCGTGTACGAAGCTTTCCTCGCGCGGTCCGGCCGGACGCAGGGCGTCGAATACCGGCATGAGCCGGTCAACGGATGCCTGGCTACCACCGACCATAAGCACAAAGCCGTTCTCCTGGCCTCAGACTCCGCCGGAGACACCGGCGTCGATGTAGTCGATTCCCTTTTCAGCGAGGAGGGCCGCGTGCACGAAGTCGTCGCTGAAACGGGAATTACCGCCGTCAATGACCAAATCACCGGTGCCCAAGAGCTCGCCGACCTCAGTAATGACGGCCTTCGTGATGGCGCCGGAAGGAACCATCACCCAGACGGCCTTGGGCGATGGGAGGGCATCGACGAGGTCTTGCAGGGTCGCGACGTCGGTGACGTCGGCGTTGCGGTCGTAACCGGTGACCTCCACGCCGTTTTCGCGGAGGCGGGTGCGCATGCTGGCGCCCATTTTTCCGAGGCCGATGAGGCCGATGTGCATGTTCATGGTGCTCATTTCAGTCGTGTCCTGTTGGGCCGAGATAGCTTGAGGTGTGCTCATCAAACGTACGCATAAAGATCGACGCCGTCGGGGATTCGGGTGTATTCGTTGTGCTCCAACACCACTGAGCCAGGCTACGCTTCCGTCCCCGGCTGTGGTGAGTGCAGTGAGAACGGTACGTTCGCCGGAATTGGACGCAAGCTCGTGGCGACCGCGCAGAAGAATCCTTTCGTTTAAGCCAAGGCACCGAACCGCAGGGTTACGAGATGCTGCGTTCAGCAAGTCCGCAACGCCAAAAGTTCCATCGAGTGTGAGCCCGAACATTTCAAGATCTTGGCCAAAATAGGCGCGGACCGTCGGCAACACCGTCTGCGGGAAGTCTTTGCGCAGCACTGCCCCGATAACGACAATTGGGCGGTGCATTTGCCGGCAACGGCATGCTGTCATGGGCGGGGGTATGTTGGGTGGTGATGCAAGCGGCATCCGAGCTGGTCGAGGTACCGCCGGTTTGGACCGCTCATCATGAGGAGATTCAATGTCGCATCAGGGTCATATACCGTGCGCAACGGGAGATCTCGAGATCCGCAGCCTATCCGATCATGAATGGCGTGTGGGTGATCGACGCTGCCACGAAAGGTCGCCCGAGAAGGTGCTGGGTTACATCGAGAAACGTGGTTCCGCTTATGAAGTCATGAACATAGAGACACCGCGACGACATGTCATGTTCGATCATTTCGAGTCAGCGGTCGCCTCATTTGCTTCAGTCTTCTCGACTTAGATTTTATTCATGGCCTCGATGCCAACTTGCCGATTCGCTCAGCTTCGGAGCGCGGTACCAACATGTCGACACTGCGACGCTCAGATGGAGCCGGAGCGCCTCAGCGCACCCTTCTTGACGCTAAGCAGCAGCCGTGTCAGAACACTTTCTTCGGCGAATTCTGCACCGAATACATTGCTTGTTGACATAACCATTAGTATCGACCGCAGCGCCCTGTGGGGACGCGTGAGGGTGATGAACTGAGGGGCTTTCTGATGGACCCAGCTTTGTTGTTGTGGATGACAACACACGTGTGGGGCTCGAACGGTTTAGAGCCGTCGACTGATCCCGCTGAACGTTTCCGTCGAGGGTACTTCGCTGGAGGATACACCGGTGCCGCGTAACGGCTGCGACGCTGGCAAGGTAACGCGTGACGCTTCGCAAGCGTGCCCACGATTTGCCCACACTTGAAAAAACTTTGAGTGAATCTGGATGCCTCATTGTGACTCAAAAACGTTGAATCCACGCGGCTCTTGACGCCATCGATGACACCGCGCGGACGGTTATTGGAGTTCGAATCCCTCCAGGGGCACCACGGGAACACTGCAAGAACCGCGTGATCACGGGACCCCCCCCGTTAGGTGGTGCTTTGCCGTGATGCCCACATGAGCGCACACATGGTAAATATCGCTCCCGCTGTTGCTGCTGGGAGAGGTGCCCTGGCGTTCATGGAACGATGGTTGCATGGCAGCTGGCGTGCATCACATCGAGATTTGGGTCGTTGACTTGGACAGCGCCCGACATTCGTGGGGCTGGCTGCTGGTAGCTCTTGGTTGGTCCGTCGACCAGGAATGGAGCATGGGCATCTCCTGGCGATGCGGCGAGGTGTACATCGTGGTCACGCGACCGCCTGCCATCTCTGGCCGGGAGCATGACCGGCGACTTCCTGGACTGAATCACATTGCCCTTCATGGAGGGAGCACAGCTGATATTGACCGCATCGTTGGTCAGGCATCAGCCCACGGATGGAATGCGCTGTACGGCGATCGGTACCCCTACGCGGGAGGCCCCGACCACTACGCCGCGTATCTCGAAAATGAAGCCGGTTTCAAAGTTGAAGTCGTCGCGTCAACGCCGCGTAGCGGCTGAGACGTGCTGTACGGTTGGCCGTTTCTGCGGTGCGCTTGGGTCGGGCATCCGTTTGGAATATCGTGCCGAAATCGAGCAGGAGATCAAGGACCGCAGGGGCCGGCCGGGCACCGATCTCGGGGTCAGGAATCCACGGGGCGTTGCACCGTGATCGGTGAAGTCTCCGGATCGGCAACGGCAGCGCTGGCGTCCTGCGCAACGTGATGCAGCTCGTCGTAGAGATGAACGGCCGACTCTTCTTTCAGGCGCTCCCACGTGGAGTTCGATACATGCTTCATGGTTCAGCGCTCCGTTCGTCCCCCGACGGGATCAACGCTTATTATCCTCGCCCGCCAACGGGAATTGAGCCGGGAGAAGACACTCAATGCCCCGGGAAGACACCCCGAACGGCCGCGAACATGGGCGTACGCCGTCCGACAGACTGGGGAGTGCCAGATAATTCGGCTGCGATGGATGCGTGACCCCGTGCGAATTCGTCATCACCGCCGACTTGGCCCGCAGGCTCGTGAGATAGGGCTCATTGGCGACCTGGCTGTACGAGTGGTTCTCGAGCACAACGATCACGACGTGAGCGGGTCGCGGCGGAGTCATGGCGAACGCCGCCTCCGGCTGGCCAGCCCAGAGTCCAACGCACAGCAATGCCAGCAGGGCAGCGGATGCGAAAACTCGTTTCATGAAAACTCCTCACGCAAATACTATTCCCGGGCTGAGCGGAGAGCGCCGCACAGTTCACCCGTCCGTTACCCGCGAGTTCTAGACTGATACTTTCGCGGCGTGCCGTACTGCCACGACCTGAACGAGGAGGCGTGTGAGCGAGCACCAGCACAGCCCAGCGGGCGCCAGCGGGCACTCCCAGTCGGTGCTCGCGGCAGGCCACCGGGCCAAGCCGGCCCGCACCCTGGCCGACATTCTTGCGGTAACCGCAGCGCAGCATCCGGATGCTTTAGCGCTGGAAGACGCGGCCGGCACGATCAGCTACCGCGGCCTGCTGCGGCGGGTGCAGGCCCAAGCCAACGCGCTGAGCCTGGCCGGCGTGCGACGCGGCGACACCGTGGGCATTCGCATCCCCTCGGGCACCCGTGACCTGTACGTGTCCATTCTGGCGACTCTGTTCGTGGGTGCCGCCTACGTTCCGGTCGATGCCGACGACCCCGAAGAACGCGCCCGGCTGGTCTTCGCCGAGGCACACGTGGTCGGCATCATCGGCGAGAGCAGTGTGTTCGCGCCGCGTGACGGCCTCGACCTGCAGTCCCTGCGCGCTCGCCGCGTCGAACCGCAGGAGGATCCCGCGCTGGTGTTTCCGACCGCGAATATTCCCTCGCCCGACGATGATGCCTGGGTCATCTTCACCTCCGGCTCGACCGGCGTGCCCAAGGGCGTCGCCGTCACCCATCGCTCGGCGGCCGCCTTCGTCGATGCCGAGGCCGGCTTGTTCCTGCGATCTGAACCGATCGGCCCCGCAGACCGGGTGCTCGCCGGACTCTCGGTGGCCTTTGACGCGAGCTGCGAAGAGATGTGGCTGGCCTGGCGAAACGGCGCCTGCCTCGTGCCGGCCCCGCGCTCCCTCGTGCGCAGCGGCGCCGACCTTGGCCCCTGGCTGATCACGCACGGCATCACCGTGGTGTCGACCGTGCCGACCCTCGCCGCCCTATGGCCGGAAGAATCGCTCGAAGCCGTGCGCTTGCTCATCTTCGGCGGCGAAGCCTGCCCGCCCGAACTGGTCGCCCGCATTGCCACCCGCGGCCGCGAAGTCTGGAACACGTACGGCCCGACTGAGGCCACCGTCGTCGCCTGCGGCGCCCTCGTCGACGGCGTTGGCGAGATGCGTATCGGCCTGCCGCTCGACGGCTGGGACCTCGCCGTCGTCGACGCGCGCGGCGAGCGGGTTTTAGAGGGTGAGATCGGCGAGCTCATTATCGGCGGCGTCGGCCTGGCCCGCTACCTCGACGCGGCCAAAGACGCCGAGAAATATGCGCCGCACCCTCAGCTCGGCTGGGCGCGCGCCTACCGTAGCGGCGACCTCGTGCGCTTCGACCGCGCCGGCCTGGTGTTCGCTGGGCGCGCCGACGACCAGGTGAAACTCGGCGGCCGACGCATTGAACTCGGCGAAGTGGATGCCGCCCTCAACGCCCTGGACGGGGTGGCCGGCGGCGCCGCCGTGGTGCAGATCACCCCGGCCGGCAATCACGTCCTCGTCGGGTATATCGCGCTCACCAGCGCGAACGCTCCGCTCGACCGGAAGGCCGCTCTAACCCGGCTGCGCGAGGAACTGCCCGCCGCGCTCGTGCCACTTCTCGCCGTGGTCGACGCGCTGCCCACCCGCACCTCGGGCAAAGTTGACCGGGCGGCGCTGCCGTGGCCGCTGCCGGCCTCGGACGACGACGCGGCCGCGCTGTCACCGACGGCGGCGTGGCTGGCCGAGGCGTGGGCATCCATTTTGGGGGTGCCGGTGACCGGGCCCGACGACGACTTCTTCGCCCAGGGCGGCGGCTCACTCTCGGCCGCCCAGTTCGTGTCGGCCGTACGCGCCCGCCATCCTGAAACCACCGTCGCCGACCTCTACGACCACCCGCGCATCGGCTCGCTCGCCGACGAACTCGATGCCCGCACCCCCGTCACACCCCCGGTGCTGCGGAACGTTTTGCCGACGCCGGCCCGCAGCCAGCTGGCCCAGACGGTGCTCGGCATTCCGCTGCACGTGTTGAGTGGCGCGCGCTGGCTGGTCTATCTGGCCATTGCCAACAACCTGCTGAGCCTGAACGGTGCCAGCTTTGCTCCGACGCTGTCGTGGTGGTGGGTGGCCCTCGGGTTTGCGCTGTTCGTCACCCCGCCTGGCAAGATGCTCATCGCCGTGATTGCCGCACGGCTGCTGCTGCACGACGTCATGCCGGGCAACTACCCGCGGGGCGGGTCGGTGCACCTGCGGCTCTGGCTGGCCGAGCAGATCGCGCTGCTCGTCGACGCCGCAAGCCTGGCCGGCGCGCCCTGGATCAGCTACTACGCCAGAGCACTTGGCGCAGAGATCGGCCCCGACGTCGATCTGCACTCGCTGCCGCCGGTGACCGGACTGATGACCATCGGTGCCCAGGCTTCGATCGAACCCGAAGTCGACCTGGCCGGGCATTGGATCGACGGTGACGTGCTGCGCATCGGCCACCTGCACGTCGGCGCAGATGCTCGCATCGGCTCCCGCAGTACCCTGCTCGGTGGCGCCCACGTAGGTAACGGCGCCGAGATCGACCCGGGCGCCGCCGTCTCGTCGCGGGTGCCGGCGGGGGAGCGCTGGGCCGGTTCCCCGGCGCGTCGGGTGGGCTCAGCTCGCCGCCCGTGGCCGGCCGAACGACCGCCGCGGGCCAGTCGCTGGCTCGGCGCCTTCGCGGCCGGGTCGGTCGCGATGATCGCGATCCCCACGGTCGCCCTCGTACTCGGCGCGCTCATCGTGGGTGCCGTCGTCGGTCACGCGGACAGTCTCGCCGTGGCCGTGTTGCGCGCCGCCCTGATCATGCCGGTCGCCGTCATCGCGGGCGGTCTCGTCTACGCGCTGCTCGTGATCGGCTTCGTGCGCGTCCTCGGCGTGGGCCTGCGCGAGGGCTACTACCCGGTGCGCAGCCGCATCGGCTGGCAGGTCTGGATGACCGAACGCATCCTCGATGGCGCCCGCACCGTGCTGTTTCCGGTCTATGCGAGCCTGCTCACCCCCACCTGGCTGCGCCTGCTCGGCGCCAAAGTAGGAGCGGACGTCGAGGCATCGACCGTGCTGCTGCTGCCGTCGCTCACGACCATCGCGCCCGCCGCGTTTCTCGCCGACGACACCATGGTGGCCTGTTACGAACTCGGCGGCGGCTGGATGCACATCGGCCCGGCCAAAGTTGGCCGCCGGGCTTTTCTCGGCAACAGCGGCATGGCCGGTCCCGGCCGCACGGTACCGCGCAACGGACTCGTCGCGGTACTCTCCTCGACCCCGCGCAAGGCCAAGCGTGGGTCGAGCTGGCTCGGCAACCCGCCCTCGCGACTGCGTCGCAAGCAAACGGATGCCGACGACTCCCGCACCTTCCACCCTCCCGTGCGCCTGAAAGTAGCCCGATCGCTGTGGGAACTCCTGCGCATCGTGGCCGGCTTCACCAGCGCCTGGATCGCGTTGCTCGCGCTCACCCTGCTCGACCTGCTCTGGCTGCAGCTCGGCCTCGGCGCGGCGATCGCGCTGTCCGGCGTGGTCATGCTCGCCGCCGGCGCCGTGGCAGCCGGGGTGACAACGGTGGTCAAGTGGATGCTGGTAGGGCGGATCGACGCGTCGGAGCATCCGCTCTGGTCATCGTTCATCTGGCGCAACGAGGTGTCGGACAGTTTCGTCGAGATGGTCGCCCGCCCGTGGTTTGCCGAGAAGGCCTCCGGCACGCCAGCGCTCGCCGTGTGGCTGCGCACGCTGGGGGCTTCGGTGGGGCGCGGCGTCTGGTGTGAGACGTACTGGTTGCCCGAGGCAGACCTGGTGCGGCTGGGCGACGGCAGCACCGTCAACCGCGGCTGTGTCGTGCAGACCCACCTCTTTCACGATCGCATCATGCAGCTTGACGCGGTGGAACTCGCCGACGGATCGACGCTCGGGCCGAACGGCGTCATTCTCCCGGCCGCGTCGATTTCAGCTGGGGCGACCGTGGGGCCCGGCTCGCTCGTGATGCGCGGCGAACGGGTACCCACCGGGTCGCTCTGGTCTGGCAACCCGATCACGCCGTGGCATCAGCCGCCGTGGCAACGGTGAACGTGGAATAGTGGACCGATGGCCCCTGTGCAGACGACCTACGGCTCGGCCAGCGCTGGCGACCCCTATATTCCCACCGGCGGCAACGGCGGTTACGTTGCCGAACACTACGATTTGAACTTGTCCTACCGGGTGGCTACCAACCGGCTGAACGCGACCGCGATCATCACCGCGCGCGCCCTCATACCCCTCGACCGGTTCAGCCTTGACTTCGCCGGGCTGAGCATGGAGAAGGTCACGGTCAACGGCGAGCGGCCGACCAAAGTGACGCACAGCGCCCGCAAACTCGTGATCAGCGTTGCCACTCGGGTTGAGGCCGGGGCGGTGTTCGAGGTGACGGTGCGCTATCGCGGGGCGCCGCATCCGGTTCGCAGCGCCTGGGGCGACGTCGGCTGGGAAGAACTCGACGACGGCGTGCTGGTCTCCGGGCAGCCGTGCGGGGCCGCATCCTGGTTTCCCTGTAACGATCATCCGAGTAACAAAGCCACCTATCGCATCGAGATCGCCTGCGAATCCGGCTACACCGTGGTGTCGAACGGGGTGTTGTCGGCCAGGTCGAGCCGGTCGGGCCGCACCAGCTGGACCTTCGATGTGCGCGAGCCGATGGCGACCTACCTCGCCACGGTGCTGATCGGCCGCTACCGTCGCCGCGACCTCGCCGCAGCTCCGGTCGCGCACAGTCTGTTCTTTCCGGCCCAGCTTGCGACCCGGGTCGGCACCGACTTCGCTCGCCTCACCGAGATGATCGCGTTCTTCGCCGACCGGTTCGGCCCGTACCCGTTCGCGTCATACTCGGTCGTGGTGACCGACGACGAGCTGGAGATCCCCCTCGAGGCGCACGGCCTGGCCGTGTTCGGCAGCAACCATGTCGACGGGGAGCACGGCAGCGACCGCCTGATCGCCCACGAGCTGGCACACCAGTGGTACGGCAACAGCCTCACCGTGGCCCGCTGGCAGGACATCTGGCTGCAGGAGGGTTTCGCCTGCTACGCCGAATGGCTCTGGGAGGAACAGCGCGGCGGTCGCACCGCCGACTCCCTTGCCGTACTGCACCGCGGCAAGGTGGCGGCCCTGCCGCACGACATCGTCGTCGGCGATCCCGGCCCGCACGCCATGTTCGACGACCGGGTCTACAAACGCGGCGCGCTCGCCCTCCACGCGATTCGCAAATCGCTCGGTGACGAGGCCTTCTTTGCCGCCCTGCGCGCCTACACCGCGGCCCGGCGGCACGGTCAGGTCTCCACCGAGGACTTCGTGGAGTTCTTCTCCGAACACACCGGCAGCCGGGCGATCGGCGGGTTTGTGGCCCGCTGGGTGCAGCAGAGCGCGCTGCCGAGTCTCTAGCCGAGCCTCGTGGGCGTGGGCGTGGTTGCCCCGCGCGGGAATTCGAGGTTGGCCGCCTCGACGGCGCCGAGGTGCTGACGTGCGCCAGCGCGGTCAGCTGCGGGGTTTGCTGCGCCGGTGCTGCGCCGGTGCGCGGGTGTTCGATGCCCGCCCACTCTGAGGTGCTGAGGTGCCGTGCGCGGGTGCTGCGCCGGTGCGCGGGAGTTCGAGTGAGGTGCTGGCCCCCGCAGCGTGGGCTACGCGGGTGTTGCGCCGATTCGCGGGAGTTCGGGCTTGGCCACAACTCCAGCGCGACGCGATGGGCTGGACCTGCGCCAGTGCGCGGGAGTTCCGCCTGCCGCGCACTGGCGCAACTCCCGCGGCGGCGTGAAACGGACGGCCGCGAACGGCCGAGGGCCGGCATCCGTCGCCAGACAGATACCACGCCGGTGCGGCGCCCCTCCACAGCGTGGGCGGCTCTGCACGAAGACGGCGAACGCTCACCTGCAGCGCAAGACGGATGACTCGGGTCGGCCAGACGCGGGCATCCGTCGAATGCGAGCTTCACGAGAAGGGTGGCGGCCGGGCGCGACTCCTCCACAGGCGGGCGTGAGGCCGGTTATTGGCCAGAATGAAGATCTCTGGCCCGCTGTGTTCGCCGTCCGGGCACGCTGGCTCTATGTCTCAACCGAGCTTCGACCCGAGCGCGAGCCTCAGCCTGACATCCCGAATGAGCACCAGTCCCGATCCCGGCGACGGCCTCATCCTCGCATCTGACCTCGGCAACGCTTTCGGCGTCGACTTTCGCCTTCGACGCGAGTCGTCACGCGGCCGACTGCAGCGAGTGAGCCGCGGCCTGTACTATCCCAGCGCGCGCTGGGATCAATTGCGCGACGACGAGCGCTACCTGATCCGGGTGCGCGGGGCAGCCCTCACTCGTCGCGGTCAGGCGGTGCTCTGCCACCAGTCGGCCGCCGTGCTCTGGGGGCTGCCGATGCTCGTCGGCTGGCCGAACGAAGTGCACCTGCTCGTCGAACGAGCCTCCGGCGGACGCTCGGATCCGGGAGTCCGCTGTCACGCACTCGGTGTGGATGCCCGGGACGTCACTACAACCGATGGACTGCTCGTGACGACCATCGAACGCACGGTGGTCGATCTGGCCGCGACCCTCGATCTGAAATCCGCCGTGGCATTGGTCGACCGCGCGCTCTATCAGGACCGATTTGGACGCACCCCAACCCTGACCACCAAAGACGCACTCCTCGCTACCCTCGAGCGGATGCTTCCCTTCCGCGGTTCGCGCCGCGCCCGCGCGATCATCCAGTTCGCGACGCATCTCTCGGGTTCGCCAGCGGAGTCGGCCAGCCGGGTGAACATCGCCCTGAGCGGATTTCCTGAGCCGGAGTTACAGCATCCGTTCATCGTCGATGGCAAGGAGTGCGAGACGGACTTCTACTGGCGCGAGATCGACAGCGCGGGCGAGTGCGATGGCAAGGTCAAATACTTCAACCCGGAATATCTGGCCGGCCGCTCTCCTGAGCAGGTACAGTACGACGAGAAGCAGCGCGAGGACGGGATTCGGCGCCAGGTACACGGATTCGGCCGGTGGCCGGCCTCGGTCGGGATGAGCCAATTCTCCTTGCGTCGGCGGCTGCTGGAGCTTGGATTGCGGCCTGGGCCACAGCGCGTTCTGCGCGGCCTCGAACGCCCCTCGTCGTAGCGGATTTTCTCGCCCGGCGCCTCAGCTCCAGCGTCACGCGACGGGCTCGTGTTGCGCCGGTGCGCGGGAGTTTGATATCGGGCCGCTCGGAGGTACCGAGGGAGCTGCGCGGGTGTTGCGCGGCTGCGCGGGAGTTGAGCCGGTACGCGGGAGTTCGACGTCGCGCCGCTCGGACCTGCCCAGGGGGCTGCGCGGGTGTTGCGCCGGTGCGCGGGAGTTCCGGCGGAGGGGCGCCCGTGCAGCGTGGGCTACGCGGGTGTTGCGCCGATTCGCGGGAGTTCGGGCTTGGCCACAATTCCAGCGCGACGCGACGGGCTGGACCTGCGCCAGTGCGCGGGAGTTCCGCCTCCCGCGCACTGGCGCAACTCCCGCGGCGGCGTGAAAGGGATGGCTGCGAGCGGAAAGAGTGAGTTTTAAAGCATCGAAAGGCTCGGGGCTCTCGGACCGAGCAAGGCCAGGGTGCCCACCAGACCGGGGCCCGCGTCGAAGCCCACGACGTGCACCCGGCTCAGATCGAGGGTGGCGGTCGGCCAGCTCAGCAGAGCGGATGCCCCACCCGGCCCCAACGCCACGGTCACCTCGCGCGGGTCCACCGTCAGCCCCTCGCCGGAGAGCTTGAGCAGAGCCTCCTTGGTGGTCCAGAGCGCGGCGCGCGCCCGATCGCGCTCGTCGACCGGCAGCTCCGCTAGGGCGGTGCGCTCGTCGGCGTTGAACGCGACGTCGTCGAATCCGGCCCGGGCGACCGAGGCCACGCTCTCCAGGTCGACCCCGATCGGTCCGACCTGCGACACGGCAACGACAACGGTGCGACCGGCGCGGCTCAGGCTCACGTGCACCCCGCCCGGTGTCAGCACGCGAGGCCGCCCATGCGCGCCGCCGCAGTGTTCGCAGCGTTGTTCGATGGTGACGGCCGCCAGGTCAACGGCGCAGACCCGGGCGACAGCGGCGGCGAGTAGTAGCCGGTCGGTCTGGGGAAGCGGCGCGCGCGGTTGTAACAAGAGGGAAACAAACGTTTGCGGCACGATCTAACCGTACCCGCCGGCAAAACTGCACCGGCGTTACCGCGCAGCTACGCCGAGTGGCACACTGGTAGATCGGAGAAGGAGAGCCAATGGCGCTGGTGGACAACGCGGTCTACGTGGACGGGCACCGGGTTGCCACGCCGCCGAGCCTCGACGAGACCTTCGAAGTGATGAAAGAGAAGAAGGGCTTCGCCTGGATCGGGCTGTACCGGCCGAGCGAGGAGGAAGTGCGGGCCGTCGCGACCGAGTTCAGCCTGCACCACCTGGCCGTGGAGGACGCCCTCAAGGGGCACCAGCGGTCGAAGATTGAACGGTACGCAGACATCCTGTTCATTGTGTTGCGCCCGGCCCGCTACATGGACGACGAAGAGCGCGTCGAATTCGGTGAGCTGCACGTGTTCGTCGGCCCCGATTTCGTGGTGACCATTCGCCACGCCGAATCGCCCGACCTCGCCCTGGTGCGGGAGCGGATGGAGAGCACCCCGCACCTGCTCGCCCTCGGCCCGGAGGCCGTGCTGTACGCCATTCTCGACCAGGTCGTCGACGAATACGGGCCGGTCGTGGCCGGGCTGGAGAACGACATTGACGAGATCGAAGACCAGCTGTTCGACGGCGACCCGGAGGTCAGCCGACGCATCTACGCACTGTCCCGCGAGGTGATCGAGTTTCAGCGGGCCACCCAGCCGCTCGTGAGCATGTTCGAGGCGATGCAGCGGGGCTTCGACAAATACAACGTGGACCTCGAACTGCACCGGCACCTGCGTGACGTGCTCGACCACACTCTGCGCATCGTGGAGCGCGGCGACGCGTTTCGGCAACTGCTGCAGAACGCTCTGACCGTACACAGCACCCTGGTGGGCCAACGCCAGAACGACGAAATGCGGCACCTGTCCGAGACGAGCCTCGCGCAGAGCGAAGAAGTGAAGAAGATCTCCAGCTGGGCGGCTATCCTTTTCGCCCCGACCTTGGTCGGCACCATCTACGGCATGAACTTCGACAACATGCCCGAGCTGCACTGGCCGCTCGGCTATCCCTTTGCGATCGCTCTGATGCTCGCCATGGGGTTTACCCTGTACACCGTGTTCAAACGGCGAGGCTGGCTGTGAACGGCCAGATTGGGGCACAAACACGCGAAACCCCGGCCGCCTCAGGGCAAACCGGTGATTTGCCAATTAGGGTATCCCTGTGTGGCACCTCGATAGAAAACAAGACGACGACGACGTGCTTTCCAAGTACCTGGACGTCGTTCCCGTCGACCCTCAAAACGTGACGAGTCCACACAACCTCAGTCTGGGCGATCCGGCGTTCACCGCCGGTAACATCGCCGAGCCGGTCTGGCAGCGCTGGCGCGACGAACTCGCCGCGCTCGGCGGCCGCTCCCCGCTGCTGCACTTCACCGATGAAGCCCGCACCCGCATCGAGCTGAGCGCCACGCATCCCGGCGGTCTGCCGCAGTTCATCATCGGCAAGACCACCCTGCTGTCCAACCTCATTCGCGATGAGCTTGCGCTGCGTAACGCCCGCCTGGCCGCGAACGAGATCACGCAGAAGGGCATCGAACTGCGCTCCATGCGCGGCCTCGAATCGGTCAATCTCGCCATCGGCCTCGCCGAATGGCGCTATCAGGATGTGGACTACAGCGCCCCGGTGCTGCTGCGCCCCCTCGCCATTCGCCGCTACGGCCGCGACTACGAACTCAAGCTCAAGGGCCAGCCCTTTCTCAACCCGGAACTCGCCCGTGCCCTGAAGGACCAGTTTCAGATCGTGCTCGACGCCGACGCTTTTGTGGCGCTCGCCGTGACTAACGGCGCGTTCAAACCGCAACCGGTCATCGACCGTCTGCGCGGGTTGACCTCACACCTGCCCTGGTTCAACGTCGTGCCGCGCCTAGTGGTCTCAAGCTTCGCCGACGTGGGGCGGGCGCTGGCCGCCGACGCGTCGAACCTTGACCATCCGCTGCTCGACGCCGTGGCCGGCAACAAGACCGCCCGCCGCAACATCGAGACGGCGTACAACCCGGTGGTTCCGATCGGACAGGATGCCAGGCCGCCGGCCACCGACACGCTGCTCGGCGACGCCGACTCCGAGCAGGAGAACGTTGTCGCGCAGATCGCGGCCGGCAACTCCCTCGTCGTGAAAACCTTGCCCGGTACCGGCGGCACTCAGACCATCGTCAACGCGATCGGCTCGCTCGTGGCCCAGCACAAGCGGGTGCTCGTGGTGAGCGCCCGCCGTTCGAGCCTCGACGGCATCCACGGCCGCCTCGTGCAGGTGGGCCTGCCCGGCATCGCCGTGACCCCGCGCACCCTGCGCCGCGACCTGATCCAATCGATCACCCGCAATGAGAAGGCCGCCCAGCCGCGCGTCGGCGACGTCGACGACGCCCTTGTGCGCCTCCGCAAGGTGCTGCTCGACTACCGGTCGGCGCTCACCCGCCGCGACTCGGCCCTCGGAGTCTCCGTGCTCGACGCGCTCGGTGAACTGGCCCGCTTGGCCCAGCTGCCCGAGCCGCCGTCGACCACCGCCCGCCTCGACCGCCAGGCCCTCGAACTGCTCGCCCATTCCCGGTCAGCCGCTGCCAACACCCTGATCAAGGCCGCCGTGCTCGGCGAGTTCCGCTACGGTCCCGGCGACTCGCCCTGGTACGGTGCCTCGTTCACCTCCACAGCGGATGCCTCCAACAGCCACCAGCTCGCCAAACGCATCAACCAGATCGAACTGCCGCGTTTGCTTGAACGGGCCAACGGCCTCATCGGCCAGACCCGGCTGCGCCCGTTCGAGACCATCAACGAGCTCGGCATCTACCTGCGCCTGCTGCTGGATATTCGCGAAACGCTCGACAAGTTTCAGCCCGGGGTTTACGACCGGTCGCTCACCGAGCTGATCGCCGCCACCTCGTCGCGCCGCGAATCGTCGGAGATGAGTTCGGCCAGCCGCAGAAGGCTGCGTAAGCTCGCCGAGGAATACCAGCGCCCCGGCGTGCGGGTCAACGACATGAACGAGAGCCTCCGCCGCATCCAAAGCCAGCGCACGCTCTGGCAGCGCTATGCCGCCGCCGGTGTCACGCCCGAGGTGCCGGTCGGCATCAACGATGTGCACGTCGCTTTTCAGCGAGTCTCCGAAGACCTCGGTCTGCTCGACGTTCCGCTCGGCACGATTGGCACGACGCGCGCTCTCACCGGGCGCCAAATCAATGAGCTCGTGTCGATGATTTCCGGCCTCGCCGCCGAGAGCGAGGTGCTCGCGAACCTGCATGAGCGCACCGCACTGCTGGCAACGCTGCGCGAGCACAACCTCGACCCGCTGATGACCGATTTGTCCCAGCGACATGTCTCGGAGGAGAACGTCGCCGCCGAGCTCGAGCTGGCCTGGTGGCAGTCCGTGCTCGAGATCATGCTCGCGAGCGACCGGGCGTTGCTCGGCGCCAACACTGCGGTATTGGACCGCCTCGAGGCCGATTTCAAACTCGTCGACGAGGCGCACGCATCCGCTACCGGCAAGCTTTTGGCCTGGCTGCTCGCCGAAACGTGGAAGATCGGCGTCGTCGACTTTCCCGAGGAAGCCGACCAGCTGCGCCGCCTGCTGCGCGCCGACCGCGCCACCCCGGCCCGGCTGAACGAAGTTGCCCCGCACCTCGGCCGCGTCCTCGCCCCGGTCTGGCTGGCCTCGCCGTATGAGATCGCCGGCATCAGCGACCAGATCACCTTCGACACCGTGCTGCTCGTCGACGCCGGCGCCACAACCCTCGCCGAAAACGTCGGCGCGATTCGCCGCGGCCGCCAGATCGTGGCGTTCGGCGACCCGGTCACCCAGACCCCGTCGGCCTTCGAGACCGGTATCGCCGGCTCAGGGGAGACGGCCGCGCCCGAGGTCTCGGTGGACGCCCTGCACGCCGACTCCGCCCTGGCCCGCCTCGGCGAACTGCTGCCGACCCTCACCCTGACCCGCAGCTACCGGGCCGGCGGCGAAGACCTCGCCGAACTCGTCAACCACCGTTTCTACGGCGGACGCATCGACTCCCTGCCCTGGGCCGGCAGTTTTCTCGGCCACGGCAGCCTCACCATCAACTATGTGGCCGGCGGCCGCGGCATGCCCGACGCCGACAGCGGTGCCATCGAGAGCGTCGACGCCGAGGTTGTCAAGGTCGTCGACCTCGTGCTCGACCACGCGTCAAAGCGCCCGCGCGAATCGCTCATGGTGATCACCGCGAGCACCCGGCACGCCGTGCGCGTGCAGCAGGCCGTGCTCGCCGCGTTCGCCAAGCGCACCGACCTCTCGGACTTCATTTTGAAGGACCGCAGCGAACCGTTCACCGTGCTCACCCTCGAGCAGGCCGTCGCGCAAAGCCGCGACCGGGTGATCTTCTCGATCGGCTACGGCCGCACCCCGCACGGTCGCCTGTTGTCGAACTTCGGTTCGCTCGGCGAGCCCGGCGGCGAACGCCTGCTCGCGATCGGCATGACCCGCGCCCGCCGCGCGCTCGACATCGTCTCGTGCTTCCGCCCGGCCGACATCGACGAGGACCGCCAGCGCCACGGCATCCTCGCCCTGTCCCAGGTGCTCAGCGAAACTGAAGCGCGGCGCGACGAGGTGCAGGTGCCCGACGCGAGCGAGGCAATGCTGGTCGACCTCGGCGGCCGCCTCGAAAAGCTCGGCCTCACCGTGCGCCTCGGCCACCGCGGCAAGCTCGCCCTCGCCGCGTCCTACGGCACCCGCGCGATCGTCGTCGAAACGGATGCCGTCGTCGGCCGCGCCAGCCTGCGCGAGTCCCTGCGGCTGCGCCCCGAAGTGCTGCGACGCCTCGGCTGGCACTACCTGCGCGTGCACAGCTTCGAGCTGTTCAGTAACCCCGACGCCGTTGCCGCGCGCGTCGCTGCGATCGCCGGTATGCCCAAAACGGATGCCGCTCCCTTTTCGACCGGCGACCCGATCGCTCCGAAGCGGCCTGGCGCGTGAATGCTTCTGACGGTGTGCCGCCTCTCGGAACGGCTCGTCAGCCGATCGTGAAGGCCGCAGGCAAGGCTCGGCGCGCCAAGCTGCTGCCGGCACCGGACACCGACCCCAACCCGCACCCGCCCGTGCTGCGCGAAGAGGGCGGCGTCGCGCACACCGGAAGTGCGCCCAGCGCCAACGAGTCGCAACTGCGGCAGGATCGCCCGCCGCACTGGTAGTTAGTGCTTGGGGCCCTGGTCAGCGGCGGCGTTCTTGGCCAGAAGATCACGGATCTCCGTGAGCAGGTCGAGCTCGGTGGTGGGGTCCACGACGACGGCCGCGGGAATACCCGCGTTGCGGCGGCGGTCCTGCGACTCCTTCAGCTTGTTGAGCGGCAGCACGAAGACGAAATACACCACGGCAGCGATCAGTACGAAGTTGATGATCGCTGCGATGACCGCTCCGAGCATAAGCGTCGGCGGATTCTCGCCGGAGCGCAACGGAATCGGCAGGGCTTCGGCGAGGGTCGCGGCATCGAATAGCGCGGCGATCAGTGGGTTGAAGATGTTAACGACGATGGCGGTAACCACGGCGGTGAACGCCGTGCCGATGACGACCGCGACGGCGAGGTCGATGACGTTGCCGCGCATGATGAATTCTTTGAAACCGTTGATCACGGGGTGCTCCAATCGAATGACTTGGGAGACCGTCTTTGTCAGCGCCATCTACCTAAGACGCCTTCGCGGCCGGAACGGAGGAGGACGATGTCGACGACTTGGCGGGCGTGCTGTCGGGCTTCTTCTCGGATTTCTTCTCGGCCGGCTTACTCGCCGACGAGTCGGACGTGTCGGCAGACTTCTCGGCCGGCTTGCGATCGAGGTTGGGATTGGACCGCTTCGAGTCCGACTTGGAGTCGTTGCTGTAGAAACCGGAGCCGCTGAAGGTCACGCCGATCGAGGAGAACACCTTGCGCAGCTTTCCCTGGCAGGTCGGGCACACCGTGAGCGAGTGGTCGGTGAAGGCCTGCTGGATATCGAAGGCGGTGTCGCACTCGGTGCAACGGTAAGAGTAGGTAGGCACTGCATCTCCAGCTGGTTGAGCCGACAGGCAAACGCCTGCCAGTACTAAGGTTATGCGCGCCCAAGGGCCCGCACGTTCAGAATGCGCGTCATGAGCGGTAAAAACGGTCAGAAAGCGATGATTCTGGTCGGCGTTACGAGGCCGTTGACCGGCTGATCGTGCACCTCGCGAGGAACTTCCTGCAGATATTCACTGTCGAACACCACGGCGTAGACCGGCGGGCACTTCTCCATCGATCCGAGGGTCTTGTCGAAGTAGCCGCGACCCCAGCCCATGCGCAGTCCGTCCTCACCGACGGCCGCCGCCGGAACGATGATGAGGTCGACATCGTTGATGGCGATCGGGCCGAGCAGGGTTCCGACGGCTTCTGGCACCCCCGAAATGCCGGTGAATTCTTCCTCACCGTCGCCGACGGTCCAATCGAGCAGGCCGTCTTCGCGTGAAATCGGAAACAGAATCCGGATGCCTTCTGCCGTGGCCCAGTTGAGAAAAGGTCGAGTATCTGGCTCGTTGCGAGCTGATAAATAACAGGAGATCGACCGCGCCGACAGGTCGAGCACGAGGCTTTGCAGGTTTTCGGTGAAGCCGGCCGTGGCGGCCTCGCGTTCCGAGGAGGTCATGTTCTGGCGGCGTTCGCGCAATTCCGCTCTCAGCGCACGCTTGTAATGACCTGTGTCGGAGTCCATATAAGGCATCCTACTTGCCACTAACCTAGTGCCCATGGGTACCCCGATAACTAAAGCCGTCATTCCCGCAGCTGGACTCGGAACACGCTTCCTCCCAGCGACCAAGGCCATGCCGAAGGAGATGTTGCCGGTCGTTGACAAGCCGGCGATTCAATATGTCGTCGAAGAAGCCGTCGCGGCCGGCCTCAGCGACGTACTGATGGTTACCGGTCGCAACAAGAATGCCCTGGAAAACCACTTCGACCGCATGACCGAACTTGAGGCCATGCTCGAACGCAAGGGCGACCAGACCCGGCTCGCCAAGGTGCGCGAATCCAACGAACTCGCCGACATCCACTATGTGCGTCAGGGCGACCCGCGCGGACTCGGCCACGCCGTGCTGCGCTCGCGCATGCACGTGGGCAACGAGCCCTTCGCGGTGCTGCTCGGTGACGACATCATCGACGCCCGCGACCCGCTGCTGACCCGCATGCTCGAGGAACAGGTCAAGCGCGGTGCCAGCATCGTGGCTCTGCTCGAGGTGGACCCCTCGCAGATTCATATGTATGGCGCGGCCGCGGTCGAGTCCACCGACGATCCCGACGTCGTGCGCATCACCGGCCTGGTCGAAAAGCCGAGCGCCGCCGATGCCCCCTCGAACCTCGCCATCATCGGTCGCTACGTGCTGCGCCCCGAAGTCTTCGATATTCTGGAACACACGGCGCCCGGCAAGGGCAACGAGATTCAGCTCACCGACGCCCTGCAGGAGATGGCCGTCAACCCCGAGTCGACCGGCGGCGTATATGGCCTGATCTTTCGCGGTCGGCGCTATGACACCGGCGATCGGCTCGATTACATCAAGGCCATTGTGCAACTCGCCGTCGATCGTGAAGATCTCGGTGCCGACCTGAAACCGTGGCTGCGCGAATTCGTCGCCACGCTCGACTAAATCATCACCCAGCTTCCATTCCAGAACAGACAGGCGAACCGTGCCGATCGCAATTCCGACCCTTCGTGAGGGCGCCGTCACCCTGCGCCCCATCCGCTTGCGCGATGCGCGCACCCTCGAGGGCGAATTGCTGGCCAACCGGTCGTGGCTGCGCAAGTGGGAGGCGACCAATCCGTACGCGCCGATGTCCTTCGACACGCGGGCGAGTATCCGTAGTCTGTTGACGCACTCACGGTCGGGCCACGGTCTGCCGTTCATCGTGGAGCAGGACGGTGAACTGGCTGGCCAGCTCAACGTCTCGTCGATCACTTGGGGATCGCTGTCGTCGGCGACGATCGGATACTGGGTGAGCGAGAAATTCGCTGGCCAGTCGGTTACTCCCACGGCCGTGGCCCTCGCCACCGATTACTGCTTCTACCAGCTCGGCCTGCATCGCATGGAAATCTGCATCCGCCCCGAGAACAAGGCCAGCCTGCGCGTCGTCGAGAAACTCGGCTTTCGGTACGAGGGACTGCGCCGCCGCTATATCCACATCAACGGCGACTGGCGCGATCACTTTTGCTTCGGTCTGGTCGCCGAGGAACTCGGCCAGGGCGTCATGCGTCGCTGGCAGGATGGCCTGGTGCCAGCGGATGCCGCGAGCGTCACCACGGCAGATCTCGAGTCGGCCGCGCATCCGGTGCGTGTCATCACCCGATGACGGTGAAGAATTTCCCTGTTCGGGGGCAGGATCAGTGCATTAAGTTGGGTGACACACCGAGAGTAATCCTCGGCGGATGCGCCCGCGCCTCTTACCGTTGTCAACATGAGTAGTGAGGCATTGGGCGGCGGGGTCATGGTGGCGGTGGCTGCCGTGCTCTGGGTTGCCTATCTGATGCCCACCTGGTCGCGGCGCAAGCAGTATCAGGCGACCGAACGAAATGCGGTGCGATTGCAGCAGACACTGCGTATTCTGGCGGAAACAGCCGAGGTTCCTCAGCAAGTGCGGCTTGAGGCGACGGCTCGCACCGTGGCTGAGCAGCAGCGGGTTCTGGCCCGGGTCGAGCAGTCCGAACGGGTTGAAGCGCAGGCGGTAGCGGATGCTGCTCGCGACGTTCGCCGCGCAGCCGCCGCTGTGGCCGCCGCAGCCACACCGCGCCTGCCGGAGTCGCCGGTGAAGAAACTCCGCCGGCTTCGACGCTTTCGCGGCTTGGTGTCGACGATTCTGCTGGCCGGCCTCGTGCTGGCTGGATCAGGAATCGCGCCCGCTCTGGCGGGTTCGTTCACCGCGCTGGTCAGCGGCGGAGTCGTCATGGTCGCCGCGTTCGGCATCCTGGGCCGCCTGGCCACGGTCGCCCGCTCTGCCCGCATCGTGCGGCTGGAAGCCCCGGTTGAGCTGCCAGTGCTGATCGGCCAGACCTTTGAACCCGTTCAGCTCGAAGAGACTCCGGTCGCCGCAGCCACTTGGACGCCCCAGCCGCTGCCACGCGCGCTGCACCTGTCGCGCGGATCCATCGCGCAGACGGCGATGGCATCCGTTGAAGCGGCCAATCAGCTGCGCAAGGCTGCCGCCGAAGCGGAGGTAGCCCGCCGCGCCGCCGCGCTCGCCGAGGAAGCCAACCGGGCGGTCACGCCCTTGGTGCGCCCCGAGCCTGCCGCGGTGCCGAGTCGATTCGCGTCGATGGGTATCGTCGGTGAGACGGAGCCGGGCATGACCGACCTCGACGCCGTACTGCGTCGCCGTCGCGCGGTTTAGTTCGCCGCACTCGGGCGCCAGGCGCGGTCTCGAAATCGTGCCTCACGCTTGAAAGCGGTGAAACTGTCGCCCAGCCCGTGATATTCTTCAAAGGCAGTTTGGGGCTTTGGCGCAGTTGGTAGCGCGTCTCGTTCGCAATGAGAAGGTCAGGAGTTCGAATCTCCTAAGCTCCACCACACTGTAAGAAAAGTCCCGGCTTCGGTCGGGACTTTTCTCGTTCCCCGACCAGATTGCTGCCCGCTGCGGGTGGAGGGCCGGGCGAATGGGGCAGATTCCGTCGTCTCGCGTCGTTGGCTAGGTGAGTGGGGGCCGCTGCAGGATCTGGGTGACGCGGCTGGCCTCGTCGAGCAGCAGCTGGCCGAGCACCTTCTGCCGTTCGGGCTTGAACCGTGGCTCGATTCCGGTGAGTGAGAGCGCCCAGCCCGGTCGTCCGCTGCGGTCGAAGATCGCTGCGCCCATGCCCCAGCTGCCCTCCAGAATGAGTCCGGGGTTGACCGCGTAACCGGTGACCCGGGTGCGTTCCAGATTGGCGCGGATGCTCGCGGGTGAATGCTGGGCGCCCCAGCGAGCCGCGATGGTCTCGGTTTCGCCGAGACCAGTGTCGGCGAGGAGGGCATCCACTTCGGCATCGGGCAGGTAGGCCAGAATCGCCATTCCAGCGGATGCGACCCCCAACGGAAAGCGCACCCCCTCGTGCAGCACGAAGGAGCGTATGGGGAAGCTGCCCTCCTCGCGGAGCAGGCAGACGGTTTCAGCGCCGCGCCGGATGGAGAGGAACGCGCTTTCGCCGGTCTCCTCGGCGAGGCGAACGAGACTCGGTCGGGCGAGCTCTTCAATCGGGTAGCAGGCGGCGGCGACCGTTCCCATGACAAAGACCTCTGGTCCGTAGTGCCAGGTGTGCCGCACGGCGTCATGGTCGAGCAGCCCCTCGGCGGCGAGCGAGGTGAGCAGTCGGTGCACCGTGGGCCGGGTCAGGCCGGAGTCCCGCACGATCTCGGCCAGGGGAGTGCCCGAAGGGTTTCGTCCGACCAGGCGCAACAATAGGGCAATTCGCGCCACGACCTGAGCGCCCTGCACGGGCTGGGCCAGCGGTGGCTGCTGGGCCGGGCATGGTGGCTGCGTTGTGTGGGCCTTCCGAGGCTCGCGGGCGGGCGACTGACCAGTCATATCGACTCCTTTGTCCATAATGTGGATGATTAGCAGCCTACTGTTCATGGGGTGGATTCTCATAAAACTAGCAATTGACAGGGCCTGCTGCGCCTGAATACCATGACGTTACGTGCCGATGTCCATAAGATGGACTCCACAGGATCATCACTCAACGAGGAGACAGCATGTCTAAGGTTCAGGCCAGCGCGAGCGAGGCGCTGCAGGATGTACTGCGCGACGGGATGGTGCTCGCGGTCGGCGGATTCGGCCTCAGCGGAATTCCGGCCGATCTCATCGACGCGGTGCGGGCATCCGGTGTGAAAGATCTCACCGTCGTCTCGAACAACATGGGCGTTGACGGCAAGGGGCTGGGCGTGCTGCTCGAAGCCGGCCAGGTTCGCAAGGTCATCGCCTCGTATGTGGGTGAGAACAAGCTGTTCGCCGAGCAGTTTCTGGCCGGCGTACTCGAGGTGGAGTTCAGCCCTCAGGGCACCCTCGCCGAGCGGCTGCGGGCTGGCGGCGCGGGTATTCCCGCGTTCTATACCAAGACCGGTGTCGGCACGTTGATCGCCGAGGGCAAGCCGCTCGCCGACTTCGACGGCGAAACCTACCTGCAGGAACGCGGCATCGTCGCCGACGTCGCGCTGGTGAAAGCCTGGCGCGCCGACACCCTCGGCAACCTCGAGTACCGCTTCACTGCCCGCAATTTCAACCCGGTCGTCGCGACCGCGGGGCTCGTCACCATCGCCGAGGCGGAGCTGATCGTCGAGCCAGGAGACATCGACCCGAACCACGTGATCACCCCCGGGGTGTACGTGCAGCGCCTGATCCAGGCCTCGGCGCGGGTCAAAGACATCGAACAGCGCACCGTGCGCAGCCGGCCCGTGCTGGCATCCGCTTAAGGAGAATGACCATGGCTTGGACCAGAGACGAAATGGCCGCGATCGCGGCGCAGGAACTGAGCGACGGCGACTACGTGAACCTCGGGATCGGCATTCCGACGCTCGTGGCCAACAACCTGCCCGAGGGAATCCACGTGACCCTGCAGAGCGAGAATGGCCTGCTCGGCATGGGGCCGTTCCCCTTCGAGGGCGAGGAAGATGCCGACCTGATCAACGCCGGCAAGCAGACCGTCACGGTGCTGCCCGGGGCGTCGATCTTCGACTCGGCGACGTCGTTCGGCATGATCCGCGGCGGCCACGTGAAGGTCGCCATTCTCGGCGCCATGCAGGTCTCCGGGCTTGGCGACCTCGCCAACTGGACCATCCCGGGCAAGATGGTCAAGGGGATGGGCGGCGCAATGGATCTCGTGGCCGGCACCCCGCGGGTGGTGGTGCTCACCGAGCACGTCGCCAAAGACGGCACGCCGAAGATCGTCACCGAGTGCACCCTGCCGCTGACCGGCGTGCGCGTCGTGGACCGTATCATCAGCGACACCGCCGTCTTCGACGTCACGCCGACCGGCCTCGTGTTGCGGCAGCGAGCCCCGGGCGTGAGCTTGCAGGACATCGAGGACACTACCGAGGCCGCGTTTACGGTTGAGGAACTGGCTCCGGTCTAGTCGCCAAATCTGAAGGCCCCGCTCAGGTTCTGGGCGGGGCCTTCAGATATTCAGGATTCCGGTTCGTCGGTGTCCTGTTCGCGCGACCCGTCTGGGTTCAGGCGGATGCTGCGCGGCCGGGCCGCGCGCATCCGCTCGTCGTTCCAATCGTCAGTCTCGGGGTCGAGCTTTTGGCGGGCCACGTCGGCTGCGTCGCTCGGATCAAGCGGATGCTGCGACATAGGTATTCTCGATGACCGAGCCCCAGTACGGGCCGAACATGGTGTTGGCGATGTTGTTGTAGCCGAAGCTGTTGACTGAGTTTTGCAGGCCGCTGGAGCCGTTGCCGATCATCCACGGGCCGCCAGAGGAGCCGCCGGTCATGTCGCACGGGATTCCCTGTGACTGGCTCTGGCCGTAGGGGTCGGCGCTGGCGGTGCCGTAGCAGGACTGCAGGGTCTCGCCGGTGAAGGGCGGGGCCGCCGGGTAACCGTAGGCGGTGTAGGTGAGGCCGCGGCTCTGGTTGAACGTGACGCCCGAGGCTCCGACGCTGTCGCTCAGCGAGGTTCCGGTGGGCGAGGCGACGATGGCGAAGCCGGTGTCATAGCTGATATCGCCGTTATTGCTCCACTGGGTGGGAGCGTAGAGCTCGGTGGCATTCCACTGGCCGAACGGTGCCGAGCCGTTCTCGTAGGCCGGCACGAAGATGAGGCGTGAGGCGAAGTTGCCGGGACCTTCATTGACGCAGTGCCCGGCAGTGACGACGGTGTTCTCGTTCGCGGCCGAGATGGAGTTGCCGGAACAAACGTAGTCGGTGCCGCCGAGGGTGAAGAAGATCTTGCCGATGTGCGAGATGGGGGAGACCTGGGTGGCCGTGGGCGACTGGTCGGGGTCGGCCTGCTGCGGGGCCACGAGCGAGGTGGCTCCGGCTGCGACGGCGCCGATCATGCCGGCCGCGACGTTGTCCTGCACCAGTACTTCGCCGGGGATGGCGGACTGCATGCGCTCGGCGGTCCAGTAGTCGCCGCCCTGTTGAGTCTGCGGAACGACCCAACGGTCGACATCCGCAGACGTTGACGTGGTCGTAGTCAGTGACCCCGGCGCGATGGCGGCTGAGGCTGCGCCGGCCGACAGAAAACCGCCGGTACCGACTAACGTGCCGATCAGGAGCGCCGAGAGGGCGCCGGTCTTAACTTTGCTTCGCATCATGTGCTTCACTCCAGTTATCGATCGCATCCCGCGGACTGTATTGCCGTAGGTATTAATACAATATTGAGGAGTGCACTCCCTGTCTACCCTTTATGGGTCACACCCATTAGGGGGGGCTTCCGGATGAAGTAGAGAGGCGGGAGCGCTTCGGCCTCCGCAACGCCAATGGCGACTGCCTCAGCGTGGGAGTCGGCCCGGTGTGCCGTCGTTCGCAGCGATGGTCGTGACGGACTTCGCTCGAGCCGTGAACTTTGGAAAGGCGCGGCTGAGCCGACTCAGCCATCGAGGCACGATTTCGAACCGCTCCATCGCCCAAATTACACGAGTGGCCAACCAGAACCAGATGAAGGCTACCGGTGCGGTGAGGAATGGCGCGAGGGTCGGCCACCGCCAGATTTGGCCGGCGAGAAACCCCAGCCAGATCATCGTGCCGCAGACCAGCACCCATACAAAAAGTGCGCCCAAGATCCAGATCGGTGCGCGCGCCGCGAGGGACTGGCGGGACTGCACCAAGGCAGCGTTCACTTCGCGGTTGCGTACCGACAAAATATCCGCTTGCCGCCCCGACTGCTCCTGGGTCTCCGGTGAGTCGGGCCGTGACCGCGCATAGGTCGACCGGGGAACGGCCTCTGCGATGCGGTCGATCACGAGTGGTGCGACCTGCTCGGCGATGGAGAGGGCATGCGATACGCGAGTTATGACATCAGTCTCGGACGGGTTCGACCGGTTCTGCGCGTATTCTTGACGTAGCGCCATGAGGCCCTTCGCCGTGCGATCGAGGAGTTCGATTGCGTCCGGGCGCGCCGTGACGGCCGCGACAACGCCGAGAACCACACTTGTCGTGCCTTCCAGACTCATCCAGAGGCCGTCCCGTTCACTTGTCGCTGCGCAGCCGATAAGTCGCGTGACGACAGCGTGCAAGTCGTCTTTGTTGCCATCGAGATGCAACCCCAGCTTTAGAAAACCGATCCAGTCCAACAACCTGATGGCCAACGGAGCGTCAAGGTCGTCATCGTCGATTTTGTCGATCGACTTGAACATGTCGTCCATCGGCGTACGGTCGATAGCGGTCCGACACGCGGATATCAGCGCACCCGTGCCAGGGTCATCTGGTGCCAGAGTGGCGAGAAGGCCCTGGGCGCTGTGCAATATTCTGGGCGATGCCGCAACGCTCGTGAGTATCTGAACCGTTGCCAGTACCGACGTCATGGTCATGCCCGGATAGACCAGTGAGGTGAGGCGTGCACTGAATAGCGGGTCGGTTTGCGGGTTCCAGACGTTCCCCAAACCAGGAAACAGACCGCAGAAGTAGCTCGCGGCCAGTATTTGGTTTCGGAGCGGGAAAATATCCGTGCACGTCTTGACACCGTCGACATCACTGTCGAGATTTGAGAAGAAGTTCCGCGCGAATTCCAGGCGCCGACTCCCGATCAGGCCGGAGAAAAACGTCACATCGTTATCTATTGTAGCGGCGGCGGAAAGAACTACTCCTCCCGCCTTGGCGGATTCCAGCCAAGCCGGCGATATCGCTTGGGGACGAAGAACGTCACCGACGAGATGTAGGGCCGGCCGAGTGATGAGCCACTCCGTCGTCGGGCCGGTTCGGCGATTATCGGTCGGGCCGGTCTCCGGATCTACAAGATAGGACGTGCCGAGCTGGGAGAGAGCCGGAGCCAGCGGGGACGGTGCATCGTCATCGTGTCCCGACCACACCACACACTGAGGACTTCCTGTTGCGATGAATTGGGCGATGTTACGAAGCAGGTCCTGAGCTCGATGCCAATCAAGCGGGAGTGCACACGCCACGACTCGCCAATCAAATGAATCCGAGCTCCGACTGAGGAGCACATCTCCGGTCGCGCCGCGCAGGACAGCTTGAAATCCTTCCATCTCGCTCAGGTCGACGGCCATCCAGGACACTTTGGACTGCAGTTGTCCCGTCGTCGCAAGTCCCGCATCGAAGTCAGCCACAAACTCCGGATAGTTGAGCAGGGGGTCTTCGGCGCGAACGCTGGCGGATGCATTCGTCGGTGTGAGCTTTCCGACTTGCGCTGCCGCGTACCGGAGAACAGTTCCATTCGGCATGTCCAAGGGTAGGGCGCCGGCACCATATTGGTGCAAGACGGCCAGCCCATGCCCCGCGTTCAAGAACTTGACGATCTCTTCGCGATGTCCGCTGACCGCTTTGGCGACGAGCCCATCGGCATGTCGCAGAGAGTTCGAAGCGAAAAAGAGCGCGGCAACGTCGGAATCGGCAAGGCCATCGAGGAGGCTCTCGACTTGAGAGTCGCGAAAGATTTCGACATCGATCGGAGAATTACCGACGCGAACATTTACGCAGGCCTGTCGGATCGCCTCGCCGTCATCTGAGTGAAATTGCCGTGTCGATTCGAGGCCGTCAACAATAATTGCAATACGCATACTGTTGACATTACTTGTAGCGGTACAGCCCCTCAGAGCGCGCGCATCCGGTTATTGCGCGGGTTGTGCTCGACCTCGGCAAGGCCGAGGGCTTCGAGCAGCGGCGGCACGTACATCCCGAACCGAACGCGAAACCCGTTCTTCAGGCCGTACCAGCCGCCGACCGGGTTGCTCTCTGCGCGGCCCCAGGCCTCGACGGTGTCGGGCTTGGCCTTCTTCTTCTCGTCGGCGGCGCCCAGCTCGACCCAATCACCGTTCTGTTTGAGCATGGCGTGCAGGTCCTCAATGCAGCTCAGTCGATAGGAGAGCGTAGTGGACCCGACCTTGCAGATGAGCGCCGGGGGAGTCGCCGCCTCGTCGCGATACATGAGGTACTCCGACGACCCGGGCGGAGTGCGCAGCACCCACGGGTCGTCCTTGCTGCCGGTTCCGATGCTCGTGTCGGTCATGACTGTCTCCTCGATTTTGGACCTCAATCGGTTCATCGTGGCCTGTCGTGGGCCGAATTGCCACGCAACGAGTGCATTGGGCAGGCGTGTCTGCTCTTCGCCCGGCATAACTCCTGCAATTTCTGTAGCGCTCCGCAGACTTCCGTGTGATTGCGGGCTGGGATTCTGGCGAACGTGCAAATTGCAGGAGTTCTGTGCGCAGCGGTGGAGCGGATGCCGGCAGCCAGGCCGGCCGCGCGGCGCACAACGGGTGGAGCGGATGCCGGTGGCCACCGACGGGTTCCATTCAGTGGAAGTTCTTGGTGCATAGCTGTAGCGTGGCGGGTAATGAGTGGAAAACCTGCACAAAGGCTAGCGAGCGGAGGCGGCGCGGCCGTCGACGATCGTTCCGTCGCGGCGCGACTCTTCGCCATCCTCGACGCCTTCGCCACGCCCGCCGGGGCGACGTCCTTCACACTCTCCCTCACGGCGATCGCCCAACGCGCCGGCCTTCCCCTCTCGACCACTCATCGGCTGGTCGCGGAGTGGGTCGGCTGGGGCGGCCTGACCCGCCAGGACAATGGCCAGTATTCGCTCGGCATGAAGTTGTGGGAGCTGGGCGTGCAGACTCCGACGGCCCGCAACCTGCGCACGATCGCGCTGCCCTATCTGGAAGACCTCTACGAGACGACGCGGGAACACGTGCACCTCGCCATTCTTGACGGGCGAGATGCCCTCTATTTGGAGAAGCTATCCGGGCACCACGCTGTTCGCCTGACCTCACGGGTGGGTGCGCGTCTGCCGCTGCACTCCACCGGGGTTGGCCTCGTGCTCCTGGCACACGCTCCAACCGATGTCGTGCAGGACTATCTGGCAACGAGTCTGGAGCGCTTTCTTCCCGGCACGGTGACAGAGCCGGACGCCGTGCGCCGACGACTGGCCGAGATTCGTCTGACCGGCGTGGCCCGCATGTCCGAGGAGATGACGCTGGGCTCCAGTTCGATTGCCGCTCCGATCCGGGATCGGACCGGGCTGGTCGTGGCCGCCGTGTCGATCGTGATCCGCACCACTGACACCGCCAACCCCGAGCAGGAGCGGGCCGTGCGCGTTGCCGCGCAGGGTGTCAGCCGTGCCCTCGGCTACCGGCGTGCCCAGCAGTAGCCACCCAAAGCCCATCGACAACTCAACTTTCACTGAGCGGAATACGTCCAGCAGCGTCTGGCCCAGACCGGCACACTGATCGCAACACCCCCTGTCATCGTCGCTAGGAGAACCCGTGCCCCACGAAACAACCCGCGTCGCTATCATCGGCGCCGGTCCAGCCGGACTTCTCCTGAGCTGGGCCCTGCGTGATGCCGGCATCGACTCGATCGTCGTCGAAAACCGCTCGCAGGACTACGTGCAGGGGCGCATCCGCGCCGGCGTGCTGGAACAGGGCTCGGTCGAGACCCTGACCCGCCTCGGGCTGGGTGACCGCCTCGCATCCGAGGGCCTGCAGCACGACGGAATCTTTCTGCAATATGCCGGTGAGCGACACAATGTGAACTTCAACGAGCTGATCGGCCGCACAGTCACCGTCTACGGCCAGCAGCAGGTCGTGAAAGACCTCGTCACAGCCCACGAGCAGGCCGGATCGACGATCTACTACGAAGCCTCCGATGTGGCCGTCGACTCGCTCACCACGAAGAACCCGAGCGTGACCTTCGTACACGATGGCGAAGCGCACACCATCGACGCCGACTTCGTGGTGGGTGCCGACGGATTTCACGGCATCTGCCGCGCGTCGATCCCTGCCGAAGAAATCACCCTGTTCGACCGCAGCTACCCCTACGCCTGGCTTGGCATTCTCGCTGACGTGGCACCGTCCTCGGACGAACTCGTCTACGCGCTGCACGAAGATGGTTTCGCGATGCTCTCGATGCGCTCGCCGGTCGTCTCCCGGCTGTACCTGCAGGTCGATCCGGCCGACGATATCAAGAACTGGTCGGACGACCGCATCTGGGAAGCTCTGCAGACCCGGCTCGGCACGCCCGGCTGGACCCTGAACCAAGGCCCGATCACCGACAAATCGATCACCCCGATGCGCAGCTTCGTGGCGTCGCGGCTCGCCTACGGCAACCTGTTTCTAGTCGGCGACGCCGGCCACATCGTGCCGCCGACCGGCGCGAAGGGCCTCAACTCGGCCATCTCCGACGTCACCCAGCTCGCCGGGGCGCTCACCGCCTTCTACGCCCAAGACGAGACGCTGCTCGGTCGGTACAGCGAGACCGCGCTGGCCCGGCAGTGGCGGGTGCAACAGTTCTCCCGCTGGATGACCGAGATGCTGCACACCAGCCCCGGCGATCTGCAGACCGGCGCGTTCGATTACCGCAGCCAGCTCGGCCAGCTCGACTACGTCACCCACTCGCCGCTCGCCCAGTGCATGCTCGCCGAGCAGTACACCGGCCTCCTGCTTTAATCTTGCCCCTGCTCGGACCGCGAGACGCCTGCTCTTGGTCACATTCGAGTCGAACCTTGCCCGGGGCCTTGACAAGAAGGTCCAGCATTTCCATAATGTACTAACTAGTCCGTACTTAATAAGCCTCGTAACCAAGGACATGAATCAATGACGATTTCCGACCGGCCCGAACGCCCGCTCGTGCTCGTGGTGAACGGACCGAACCTGAACCTGCTCGGTTCCCGAGAGCCGGCGAAGTACGGCACCACCAGCCTCGCCGACCTCGAACAACGAATTTCCGGTACGGCTGAGCGGGTGGGCGTGGACGTCAAATTCGTGCAGAGCAACCATGAGGGCGTGTTGATCGACGCGATCCACGCCATGCGTCAGCGCGCAGCGGGAATCATTATCAACGCTGGCGCATTCACCCACACGTCGGTCGCAATCCGCGATGCGATCTCGGCCGTGGCCTTGCCGATGGTCGAGGTGCACCTCACTAACGTGCACGCCCGTGAACCGTTCCGCCGCCACTCCTTCCTGTCTGACATCGCAGAATCTGTAATCGTCGGCGCTGGTCCCAAGGGCTACGACTTTGCCCTGGAGCTGCTCGCTAGCCGGGTAGCCCAAGTGGATGCCTTCCACAACACGGCAGGAGCTGTCGAATGACTGCGCCGACCGAATTTCTCGTCGGGCTCATCGGCGAGGGCATCACCGCATCGTTGACCCCGCCGATGCACGAGCGCGAGGGTCGCCACCTCGGCTTCGACTACGAATACCGCATTCTCGACCTGCTCGAATCGGGACGAGCGCCGGAAGAGGTCGGCGCGATACTAGCGGAAGCGCGCGAGCAGGGCTTTGCAGCCCTCAACGTGACGCACCCCTGTAAACAACTCGTCATCCCGTTCCTCGACGAGCTCACTCCGGCCGCCGAACACATCGGTGCCGTGAACCTGGTGCTCATCGAGAGCGGTCGGCTGATCGGTCACAACACGGACTGGACCGGGTTTCGCTCAGCCCTGCTCACCGGACTTCCCGATGCGCGGCGCAACCGCATTGTGCAGTTCGGTTCCGGTGGTGCCGGCAGCGCCACGGCCTACGCGCTGCTGACACTCGGCGTGCACCGGCTCGCGATCGTGGACGTGCTGCCCGAGCGCGCACAAGCCCTGGTCAACGCCTATGCTCCGCTGTTTCCCGACCAGGAGGTGTGCGTGAGCACCACGGATTCCCTGCACACCGATCTGGCCACCGCCGATGGCGTCGTGCACGCTACCCCGACCGGCATGAAGGAACACCCCGGACTTCCCGTCGACGTGACCGCGCTCGCCGCGACTGCGTGGGTCGCCGACATCGTCTACCGCCCGATCGATACTGAGTTATTGCGAGCGGCACGCTCGCTTGGCCACGAGGTGCTCGACGGAGGACGTATGGCTGTGGGCCAGGCCGTCGACAGCATCCGCTTGATCACCGGTTCCGAACCCGACGCAATACGCATGCGCACGCATTTCCTGGAACTGCTCGGCGACGGCGCGGCCTCACGCGTCGTTGCGGCCTGGGGGCGGGTCTGATGCGCTCCTCTATCGCGACCGTGTGCATCAGCGGGTCGCTCGGCGACAAGCTCACGGCCATCGCCGATGCCGGATTCGACGGTTACGAGCTGTTTGAACTCGACCTGGTCACGAGTCGGATGTCACCGGAGGAGGTCGTGGCCCGCTCCGCCGACCTCGGCCTCTCGATCGACCTCTACCAGCCGTTCCGTGATTTCGAAGGAGTCGCACCAGACCAACTCGCTCGCAACCTCCGCCGCGCTGATCACAAATTTGAGCTCATGAACCGTCTTGGCGTTGACACCATGCTGCTGTGCTCCAATGTGGGCACCGCTACTCTCCCCGGGGAATCGGTTGCCGTCGACCAGCTTGGAGCTTTGGCGGTGCTGGCCTCACAACACGGCGTGCGCGTCGCCTACGAGGCGCTCGCCTGGGGAAAATTCGTCTCCACCTACGACCACGCCTGGCGCCTGGTCGAGCAGGTCGACCACGACGCCCTCGGCGTCTGCCTCGACAGCTTCCACATTCTGTCCCGCGGAAGCGATCTCGGCGCGATCGCAACCATCCCGGGTGAGAAGATCTTCTTCTGCCAGTTGGCGGATGCCCCGCTCATGAACCTCGACGTGCTCAGCTGGAGCCGGCACTTCCGATTGTTCCCGGGCGAGGGCAGCTGGGACCTCGCTGATTTCGTGGCCCGAGTTGTGCACGCCGGATACCAGGGACCCCTCTCCCTGGAGGTCTTCAACGATGTGTTTCGGCAGGGCGACCCCGGGGTTACCGCCCGAGACGCCCGGCGTTCCCTCGTGTTGCTCGAGGACGCGGCCCGCGCGGCCCGGCTCCCGCTCGCTGTGACGGAATCTGCCGTGACTGATGTTGTGCCTGCTCCTGCCCTCCTTGCCGGGCTGCCCCACGTCGATGCCAGCCGCGGCTTCAGCTTCATCGAGGTGCAACCGGGCAATGGATCCGCAGTCGACGACCTCCTGACACAACTCGGCTTCATCCACCGGGGCAAGCACCAGCGCAAGAACGCCCAGCTCTGGTCGCAGGCCGATGTGCACATCATCGTGAACGGCGACCTCGAGGGGACGCGACCGCGCGTCGCGGCCATTGGGTTCGAGGTCTCCAACGTCCAGTGTGCGTCCGCCCGGGCAGTCGCCCTGCGCTCACATCTGCTGCCCCGGGACCGCGCCACTGACGAAGACATTCTCAACGGTATCCTGGCGCCTGACGGCACGGAGGTGTATTTCAGCGAACGCGCCGGCGAGACCCCTGGTTGGCTGGCTGAATTCGGCCCGGGTGCCAGCGTCCCGACCGCGTCTTCGACTCTGCCTCACACCGGCATCACACACGTGGATCACATCGCGCTGGTGCAGCCTTGGCAGCGCGCCGACGAGGCCGTCCTCTTTTATCAGAGCATCCTCGGCCTCACCGTGTCCGACAGCCTCGACCTCGCCGGCGAAGCCGGGCTGGTCCGCAGCCGCAGCCTCGTCACAGCCGACCGCGGCATCCGTCTCGCTCTCAACGTGACGCCGCTGCAGCCAGGGGAGACGGAGGTTTACCCCAACCACGTTGCACTGCACACGAACGATCTCGTCGCGACAGTTTCTGTGCTTCGGGCCAGGGGCACCCGACTGCTGCCGATTCCACAGAACTATTACGAGGACCTCGACGCCCGGCTTGACCTGGGTGCTGAGAGAGTCGAGACTCTGCGCTCGATTGAGATTCTCTTCGACCGTGACGACCGGGGCGATTTTCTCCACGTCTACACGATGCCGATCGGCCAGGTCTTCTTCGAGATCGTGCAACGAACCCGGGGCTACGACGGATACGGCGCAGCCAACGCCCCAGTGCGGCTTGCGTCGCAACGCGCCGAGGAGCGGGGGAGGCCGACCGACTAGGACCGTTCCACCCGGCACCGACCACACTCAGACATAACTGACAAGAGGATCAATGATGACCCCTGGATCAACCCCGAGCACCGCACCCGCCGTCACAAAGGCCAACCCGCGCCGCGCCGCCGCCGCAGCCTGGATCGGCAGCGCTCTCGAATACTACGATTTCTTCATCTATGGCACCGCTGCGGCACTGGTCTTCGGCCGCGTATTCTTCCCCGACAGCAACCCGCTGGCCGGCACCCTGCTCGCCCTGGCTACCTTCGGCGTCGGCTACCTCGCCCGCCCGATCGGCGCCCTCGTTCTCGGTCACCTCGGCGACACCGTCGGGCGCAAGAAGGTACTCGTGCTTACAGTGCTGCTCATGGGAATCTCGACAGTGCTAGTCGGGTTCCTCCCGAGCTACGAGCAGATCGGCGTCGCCGCACCCGTACTGCTCGTGCTGCTGCGCCTCGCCCAGGGGTTCTCGGCTGGTGGAGAGCAGGCCGGTGCGAATTCCATGTCGATGGAACACGCCCCTGACCATCGCCGCGCGTTCTTCACCAGCTTCACGCTCAGCGGCACCCAGGCCGGTCAGATCTTCGCCACCGCCGTCTTCATTCCTGTGGCGCTGCTGCCCGAGGCCCAATTGCTCAGCTGGGGCTGGCGAATCCCGTTCTGGATCAGCGCCATTGTTATCGTCGTCGCCTTCCTGATTCGCCGCACGCTTGACGAAACCCCGGTATTCACGGCGGAAGTCGCCGGGGGTGTCGTCGCCGAGGTTCCCGTGCGGGTACTGTTCCGCGACCACTGGCGCGGGGTCCTGCGCGTTATCGCGGCAGCCCTGATCGCGTCGGTCAGTACCATTTTCACGGTCTACGCACTGAGCTTCGCGGTGAACACCGTGGGCCTGGACCGAACCACCATGCTGTGGGTCGGCGTGCTCGCCAATGTCGCCGCGCTCGGCACGATTCCGCTGTGGGCTATGCTCTCCGATCGGGTCGGACGAAAGCCCGTTTTCATCGCAGGCTCGCTGGGCTGCGCGGCGCTCATGTTCGCCTATCTCTATGCCATCGCGATCGCGAATTATCCACTCATTTTTCTGGTCGGAATCGGCATGTTCGGCTTTGTCTACACCGCTACCTCGGCCGTCTGGCCGGCGTTCTACGCCGAGATGTTTCCGGCTACCGTGCGTTTGTCGGGGATGGCCATTGGAACCCAGATCGGATTCGCGGTCGCCGGTTTCGCCCCCACCATCGCGATCGCAGTGGCGGGCGACGGAGCCAACGCCTGGTTCATCGTGGCCGTGATTACGGCGATCATTTGCATCATCAACGTGATCGCCGTCGCGACGGCAAAGGAAACCTTCCAGACGCCGATGAGTCAGCTCGGGCTGAAGCAAGTTAGCACTGAGCAGGCATCGCGGGTCACTGTGTAACAGTGCACCCCGCGTAGGGTGGGGGAATCGGCGGCTGCGTCGGCCGATTCCCCCACCGGAGAACGGATTCGGCGAGGGTACGAAGGAGCACTATGACCGCGATCACACCGGCGGACGGCGGAAACCGCCGCGATCCGGAACGCACGAAACGAGAGATCCTCGAAGTCGCTACCGCTGAATTCGCCGCTAGCGGATTCGCCGGAGCCCGCGTCGACCGCATCGCGGAATTGACGCGCACCACCAAGCGCATGATCTATTACTACTTCGAATCGAAGGAAAGCCTGTACCTGCAGGTGATGGAAACGGCCTACGCGCTCATTCGAACGGTCGAACGCGAACTCGATGTCGCTGAGTTGTCACCGATAGACGGTTTACGCGCGCTCGCAGAGTTCACCTACGACCACCACACCAGTCACTCGGATTTCATTCGACTCGTGAGTATCGAAAACATCCATCGCGCCCAGCACATCAGCAAGTCGACGGTCATTCACGATCTCAACTCGACCGCGATCGATGCCCTACAGGACCTGCTCCGCCGTGGCGCGGTTGCGGGGGAGTTTCGCACCGACATCGACGCGCTCGACGTCCATGTCATGATCAGCGCCTATTGCTTCTTTCATGTGTCCAACCGCTACACGTTTCGCACCCTATTTGGGCGTGACCTGCTCGAACCCGAGCGGCACTCCTACTACCGGCGGCTAGTCGGCGACATGATCATCGCAACTATGACCGACTTGCAGCGTCCCGATCTGGTGCCCCCTTCACTGGGAAGCGACCTGCCGGGACCAAACTTCCACTGAGCGGAAGCTCGCCTCGCCGAGGGTTATCCCTCGGCCAGACTCATGTTATCCACCTGTCACCGTTGCTAGGAGAAACCGTGCCCCACGACTTCGTTTCGTCCCCTACGCCGGGCTCTGGCCGTGAATCTCAGGATTCCATCACCATTGAGATCGAAGCGATCGAAGCGGATGCCGCCGCCCGCGTCGCCGCCGGCGGCTCACCCGAGATGCAGCCCCGCCGCGACTACGCCCCGTACCGCAGTTCCCTGCTGCGTCACCCCACCCACGAGCTCGTGCGCGTCGACCCGGAAGAGGTCGAGCGTGTCTCACCCGCCTTCGGCCACACCGACGTGAACGTGCTGGAGAGCGACCTCACCATCCAGCACGCCGGCGAACCGATCGGCGAACGCATAACAGTGAGCGGCCGTGTGCTCGACGGCGAGGGCCGCCCGGTGCGACACCAGCTGATTGAACTGTGGCAGGCCAACGCCGGCGGACGCTACGTGCACAAACGCGACCAGCACCCAGCGCCGCTCGATCCCAACTTCACCGGAGTCGGCCGCGCCATCACCGGAGACAGCGGCGAATACTCGTTCACCACCATCAAGCCCGGGCCCTACCCGTGGAAGAACCACCTGAATGCGTGGCGACCTGCCCACATCCACTTTTCACTATTCGGCACCGCGTTCACGCAGCGCCTGATCACGCAAATGTACTTTCCCGGCGACCCGCTGTTCGCCCTCGACCCGATCTACCAGTCGATAGCGGATGCCGACGCTCGCGCCCGCCTGGTCGGGCAGTACGACCACAGCCTGAGCGTGCCCGAATTCTCGCTCGGCTACAACTGGGACATCGTGCTGACCGGCCCGAAGTCCACCTGGATGGAAAGCGAAGACGCCGATGAATAAGCTCCAAACACCGTCGCAGACCGTCGGCCCGTTCTACGGCTACGCCCTGCCCTATGCGGGCGGACCTGAACTGGTTCCCGGGTACCATCCCCGCGCCATCCGCTTTCACGGAACCGTCACCGACGGCGCCGGCGAGCCGATCCTCGACGCCCTGCTCGAGATCTGGCAGGCCGACGAGAGCGGCACGCTCGTGCGAGAGCTGGGCAGTCTCGACCGCGACGGCTTCACCTTCACCGGGTTCGGCCGCTGCGCGACCACGATCGCCGGGCACTACACCTTCACGACGCTCAAACCGGGGGCGGCCGGCACCGCAGCGCCGTATATTCTGGTGACGGTCTTCGCTCGCGGAGTCACCCACCACCTGTTCACTAGGGCCTACTTTGCCGAGGATGCCGCGCTGCACGCGACGGATGCCGTGCTCAGCAGCCTGCCTGCTGACCGCCGGAACACACTCATCTGTGTCTCAGAGGGAATTGTCGGGGGAGCCGAGTCATACCGCTTCGATATTCGCGTTCAGGGCGAGAACGAGACAGTATTTTTGGACTTTGATGACTAATTTCACCTTTGATGTCGGGCTGCTCAATCCGCTGAGCCACGGCACCCGCGAGTCTGAGCTCACGAGCGATCAGGCCTGGTTGCAGGCGATGGTCGACGCCGAGCTTGCGCTGACTCGCGCGCTCGTCGACGCCGAGCTGGCCCCCGAATGGATGCTCGCAGTCTGCGACGCGCTAGCGGATGCCAGGCAATTCGACCTCCGCGCCATCGCTGCCGAAGCCAGAAACGGCGGCAATCCGGTGATTCCGTTTGTGAAACACCTCGGCCGCGCCGCCGAACGGGTGCGTGCCGGGGCGTCGGACCACCTTCACGTTGGCGCGACCAGCCAGGATATTCTCGACACCGCCGCGATGATCGTGGCCCGCAAGGTCATCTGCGAGCTCATCCACCAGCTCGATTCCTTCGGCGCCGACCTCGCCGACCTCGCCGACGAACACCGCGGCACCGTGATGAGCGGCCGCACCCTCGGCCAGCAGGCCTCGCCGACGAGCTTCGGCTTCGTCGCGGCCGGCTGGCTCGACGCCGTGCTGCTGATCGTCACCCGTCTCGAAGGCATTCGTGACTCCCTGCCGGTACAACTCGGCGGAGCCGTCGGCAACCTCTCCGTGCTCACCGAAATCGGCCGCGCCAGGCGCAGTGAAACACCAGCCTCGGAGGTTCTCGACACTGTGCTGGAGCGGTTCGCTGACCATGTCGGCCTAGTCGTGCCGCGCCTCAGCTGGCACACCAACCGGGTCGTCATCTCCGAACTGGCGTCCGTGCTGGCCGCCGCGACCGGGGTCGCCGGCACCTTTGCTCTCGACGTGTCGGTGCTCTCCCGCAACGAAATCGCCGAGGTGAGCGAACGCCTCGCCCCCGGCCAGGGAGGCTCCAGCGCTATGCCGCACAAGCGCAACCCCGTCTCAGCCGTGCTGATCACTGCGGCGGCGCTGCAGACGCCGGGTCTCGCATCCACTCTGTATGGAAGCATGCTCGCTGAAGACCAGCGCCCGAGCGGGGCCTGGCATGCCGAATGGCAGTCGCTGCGGGTGCTCGAACGGCTCACGATTTCGGCGGTGACCGGTGCCGCGTCGCTCGTCGCTCGCCTCGACGTGGACCCCGATCGCATGCGCGCCAACCTCGACCTGACCGACGGACTTGTGTTCAGTGAGCGAGTCACCACGATTCTGGCCGAAACCGTCGGCAAGACCACGGCGTTCGCGCTAGTCGAACGCGCGTCCCAGGAGGCGTTCGCTACCAACCGGCCGCTGCAGGTTGTCCTCGCGAGCATCCTCATCACCGAGGGCTGTTCCGACGAACTGCGCGCGCAGATCTGGGCGGCCTTCGACTATGAGGGCCAGCCCGGCCAATCGGCGGCCGGCATCGACCGCGTCGTGCGCGCCTTTCGCCAGCGATCGGATGCCGCCGCACGGCGTGCCCGGGCGGCCAACTCTACCGATATGGTCGAAGGAGACGACGCGAAGGTGGGCGCCCCCGCTCGCTCGAACAATGCTCGCTCGAACAATGCTCGATCCAACAATGACGTGAGGACCGCATGACCCAGCCCGTCATTCACTGCACCATCGAGCCGGCGCGAAACGGAGACGCCAACGCGCCACTGATCGTGCTCGGCCCCTCGCTCGGCACCACCACCGGCCTCTGGGCCACCGTCGTGCCGGCGCTCGCCGCCACCCACCGGGTGCTGTGTTACAACCTGCCCGGGCACGGGTTCAGCCCGAAGGCGTCGGCCGCATTCACCCTCGAGGAGGTCGCCGACGCCGTCGTTGGCCTCGTCGATTCCCTTGGTGTCGACACGTTTCACTACGCCGGAATCTCCCTCGGCGGCGCCATCGGCCTCGCCCTCGCCGTGAACCACCCAGGCCGCCTCGTGAGCCTCGCCGTGTTCTGTTCCGGCGCAAAAATAGGTTCGTTCGAGGCCTGGACCGAACGAGCCGCCGGGGTGCGGGCGAGCGGCACCCCCTCGCTCATCGCCGGCAGCGCCTCCCGCTGGTTCGCCACCGACTTTCTCGGCCGCGACCCCAAGGCCGGCGCGCACGCCCTCAACCAGCTGCTCGACATCGACGACGAATCCTACGCACTCGCCTGCGAGGCGCTCGCCGTTTTCGACCAAACGGATGCCCTCAGCGGCATTCGCACGCCCGTTCTGTGCGTCTCGGGCGAGTTCGACGAGGTGACACCGACCGCGCAGCTCGAGGAGCTGGCTGCCCGCATCCCGGGCGCTACATCGGCCGTGATCGCCGGGGCCGCGCACCTGCCGTCGCTTGAGCGGCCGGCCGAGGTCGGCGCGCTGTTGGCGGAGTGGGTGGCGGGAGTATCGGCTACGCCGGGCCCGGCCGGTGCTGGTCGTGCCTCGGGTACCGGTTCTGGTGGAGGCGTCGGTTCTGGTGCCGACGTCGGTTCCGCGGCGCCGCGACCCACCACCGCGGCCGAGCCGCTGCCGGGAGGCCGCACCGCAGCATCCGCTTATGACGACGGCATGGTCGTGCGCCGCGCGGTACTCGGCAACAAGCACGTCGATGCGGCGACCGCCGCGATCACCCCCGAAACCGCCGTGTTCCAGGACTTCATCACCCGCTACGCCTGGGGCGAAGTCTGGACCAGGCCGGGCCTCGACCGGCGCACCCGCAGCTTTCTGACCATCGCCGCGCTCGTCACCGGCGGGCACGAGGGCGAGCTTGCGATGCACGTTCGGGCCGCCCTGACCAACGGGCTGACCCGCGCCGAAATCAGCGAGGCGATTCTGCACACCGCAATCTATGCGGGCGTACCGGCCGCCAACGCCGCATTCGCCGTGGCCCGCGAGACCTTTGCCGGGCTCGATGCGGCTGCTGATACCTGCACCGACGACACCACTATTCGGCCCAGCTAAGGACTTCGAACCATGGACAAGACCTATCCCTCCGCTGCGGCTGCCGTCGCTGACATTCCCGATGGTGCCTCGCTCGCCGTCGGCGGGTTCGGCCTGGTCGGTGTACCGATCGTGCTCATTCGTGCGCTGCTCGCGCTCGGCAGTACCAACCTGCACGTTGCGTCGAACAACTGCGGCGTCGATGGGTGGGGGCTCGGCGAGCTGCTCCGCGAGGGCCGGATCAGCCGGGTTATCGCTTCGTACATCGGTGAGAACAAGGACTTCGCCCGCCGCTACCTCGGTGGTGAGCTCGAGGTTGAGCTCACCCCGCAGGGCACTCTGGCCGAGCGGTTGCGCGCTGGCGGCACCGGAATTCCGGCGTTCTACACGGCGAGTGGCGTGGGCACCATGGTCGCCGACGGCGGACTGCCGTGGCGCTACGGCCCCGGCGGCGAGGTCACCGTGTCATCGCCGCCGAAGGAGACCCGGCTGTTCTCGTCGCTCGGCAGCGAGAAGGAATACGTGCTCGAAGAGGCCATCGTCACCGATTACGCCCTCGTGCGTGCAGCCAAGGGCGACCGGCACGGCAACCTCGTGTTCGAGAAATCGGCCCGCAACTTCAACCCGGTGGCCGGCATGGCCGGCCGCATCACCATCGCCGAGGTCGACGAACTGGTCGAACCCGGCCAGATCGACCCCGACGAGGTGCACCTCGCCGGCATCTACGTGAACCGCATCGTGCAACTCGGCGCGGTGGATGCCGCTGATCTGCCGATTGAGAAGACGACGACGCGGCCGCGACCGTCGACGGAAACTGGGGCGAACTGATGGCTCTCACGCGTAACGAAATGGCTGCCCGCGCCGCCCAAGAGCTCGCCCCGGACTCATATGTCAATTTGGGCATAGGCCTCCCGACGCTGATTCCGAACTTTCTCCCCGACGGCGTGCACGTCGTGCTGCACTCCGAGAACGGTGTGCTCGGCGTGGGCCCGTACCCGTGGGAGGGCGAGGCCGACCCCAAGCTCATCAATGCCGGCAAAGAGACCGTCACGGTCAACCCGGGAGCGGCGTACTTCGACTCGGCGCAGAGCTTCGGCATGATCCGCGGCGGGCTGATCGATGTGGCCGTGCTCGGCGCCATGCAGGTGAGCGTGGTCGGCGATATCGCCAACTGGGCGGTGCCCGGCAAGATGATCAAGGGCATGGGCGGCGCGATGGACCTCGTGCACGGCGCCGACACCGTCATCGTCGTCATGGAACACACGACCAGGACCGGCGAGTTCAAGATCAAGAAGGTCTGCGACCTGCCTCTGACCGGCAAGGCCGTCGTCACGCGCATCATCACCGATCTCGCCGTGATCGACGTCAGCCCTGACGGCCTCGTGCTGCGCGAGGTCGCGCCTGGCGTCACCGTCGCCGAGGTACAGGCCGCCACCGAGGCCACCCTGCTCGTGCCGACCCCGCCGACCACCATCACGACCCTGATCGGCGCTGGCACGTGATGCTGCTCGCCGCGACGACCGTCCGAAACACCCGCACCGCCCTGTGCGGGTTGCCCGCCCGGTGTGCCCGTCGCGACCGGGGCGCTGTGCCAGCCCGGAATTGCTTCACCACCACCCTCAGCAACGGAGCCGCCGCATGACCACCACCACCCTCCGCCAGGTCGTCATCTGCGAACCGCTCCGCACGCCGATCGGCCGGTTCGGCGGCGCGTTCAAGACCGTCGCCCCGGCCGACCTCGCTGCGGCGGTCATCGTCGCGCTGCTGGAACGCACCGGACTCGACGGCGCCCTCGTCGATGACGTCATCTTCGGCCAGGCCTATCCCTCGGCCGAGGCCGCGCCCGTTGCCCGGGTCGCCGCCCTCAACGCTGGCCTGCCCGTCACCGTCGGCGGCGTGCAGGTCGACCGCCGCTGCGGCAGCGGCCTGCAGGCCATCCTCGACGCCGCGATGCAGGTGCAAACCGGCGTCAGCGATCTCCTGATCGCCGGCGGCGTCGACGTCATGAGCCAGGCCCCGCTCTACACTGTCGATTCCCGCTGGGGCCTGGCCGGAACCGCCGGCGTGCTGCTGCGCGACGCCCTCGGCCGTGGCCGCGAGACCGCCGGCGGACGCAACTATCCGGTGCCCGGCGGCATGCTTGAAACCGCCGAGAACCTGCGCCGCGACTACAGCATCGACCGCGTTGAACAAGACCAGCTCGCTGTGGAATCCCAGCGCCGCGCCCTCGCCGCCGTCGCCGACGGCCGCTTCGTCGACGAGATCGTGCCGGTCACCGTACCCGGTCGAAAGGGCCCCGTCGTCGTCTCCGTCGACGAAACTCCGCGCGACACCACCCTCGAGGCCCTCGCAGGCCTCACACCGATCATGGGCAAAACGGATGCCGCAGCCACCGTCACCGCCGGCAACGCCAGCGGCCAGAACGACGCCGCCGCCGCGTGCATCGTGACCACCCCGGAGCGGGCGGCTGAACTCGGGCTGACTCCGATCGTGCGGCTTATATCGTGGGCACGCGCCGGAGTCGAACCATCCCGCATGGGCCTCGGCCCGGTGCCCGCGACGAAGCTCGCACTCGAGCGCGCCGCGCTCACTCTCGCCGACATGGACCTGATCGAACTCAACGAGGCCTTTGCCGCCCAGGTGCTCGCCGTCAGCCGGGAGTGGAACTTTGTTCCCGAAGACTGGGCCCGCACCAACGTCAATGGCTCGGGCATCTCGCTCGGTCACCCGGTCGGCGCGACCGGCGCCCGTATCCTCGCCACCGCGAGCCGCCACCTGCAGCGCACCGACGGACGCTACCTGCTCGAAACCATGTGCATCGGCGGTGGGCAGGGCCTGGCGGCCATCTTCGAACGCGCCTAGCAGCATCCGCTTCGCCGAGGTGTGAGTTTGAGCCCATTCTCGGCCAAATTCGGGCTAGGACTCACACCTTGGCGAACGGATGCGTCAGACCACGCCGACATCGAGGTTGATGTAGCCCAGATACCCCGTTGCGGTCATCATCGAAGCCGACCTGGGCGGTCAGTACGGTGGCCTTGTTGACGTGCACCTTCAAGTGGATGTGCACGGTGCGGCCCCGATACCAGCCCGGCCAGATCGTCGTGAACTGCACGATCCCGTTGGCGTCGGCGACCTGGGCCCCGCGCAGATAGGTGCCGTCGTCGCCGGGCGTGGCCTCGGAATCGCCCTCGGTGTAGCTGCCGTCGGTCGTGGCACCAGACCCGCCAGAACCAGAGCCAGGTCGCTGGGAATGGAATCCACGTCGAAGTAATACGGCCCGGCCGTGCGCGACTCGGTCTCGGTGCCGCAGGATGACCCGACCGCGTCGAGCTTGGCCACGATGTCGCCGGCCGCGCTCGTCGACGGGGTCAGTGTTGCCGTGCCGCTCGAGGTCGCCACCGTGGTCGCTGAGCCGGGCTCGGCCGTGCTGCACGCGGTGAGCAGGGCACCGAGTCCGATCGATCCGCCCAAGCCGAGGGCCCTTCGGCGGCGTCGTGAGGCGACCAGCGGCATCCGTCTTGGGGATCTCCGGGCCCGCAAAACGCTACTGGAACGCGGAGATGCCGGTGATGGCGCGGCCGACCACGAGGGTGTTGATTTCGTAGCTACCCTCGTAGGTGTACAGCGCTTCGGCGTCGGCGAAGACGCGGGCCATGCCGAAATCGGTGGAGATTCCATTGCCGCCGAACACAGAACGGCCGAGCGCCACGGACTCCCGCATGCGGGCGCTGGAGGAAGCCTTGGCCAGCGCGGCGTGCTCGGGCCGCAGCGTGCCGGCCTGCTGCAGCTGGGCGATGCGTACCATCGTGCCGAGCGACGTCGTCGCGTTCTCGAGGATGCGTACGAGCTTCTCCTGCACGAGCTGGAACGAGGCGATCGGCTTGCCAAACTGCTGGCGCTCGAGGGCATAGCGCAGGGCATGGTCGTAGGCGGCGAATTGCAGCCCGACGGTCTGCCAGCCGACCCACACGCGGGAGTTGGTGAGCAGCCGGTTGGTGTCGCGAAAGCTCGAGGCTCCCGGAAGGCGGTCGCGCTCGGCGACCACGACATTGTCGAGGGTGATCGTGGCGTTCTGCACGATGCGCAGGGCGATCTTGTTTTCGATGGCCTCGGCCTTGTAGCCGGGCAGGGTGGCGTCGACGATGAAGCCCTTGATCTGGTCGTCGGCGGTGTCGCGCGCCCAGACCAGCACGTTGGCGGCGAAGGTTCCGCTGCCGATCCAGCGCTTGACGCCGTTCAAGGTCCAGCTGGAGCCGCTGCGCGTGGCGGTCGTCTCCATATTGCGCGAAACGTCAGAGCCGTGCTCCGGCTCGGTGAGGGCGAAGGCTCCGATCTTGCGCAGGGAGACGGCGTCGTCCAGGTAGCGTTCGTGCTGGTCGTCGGTGCCGAGCTGGGCAATGGCCGCCGCGAACAGTCCGCTATGCACGCCGACGAAGGTGGAGATGGAGGCATCTACCCGGGAGAGCTCGAGGGTCATGAACCCGTGCAGCAAGAAATTGTTGCCGCGGGCGCACAGCTCAACCAGGTTGAGGGAGGTGAGCACGGGAATGATCTCGAACGGGAAAGTCGCGTTGTTCCAGTGCTCGGCCACGACCGGGCGGATCTCGCGTTCGAACACAGCACGGGCCTGGGCTACGAGCTGCTGTTCCTCGGGGGAGAGCAGGTCCTGGTAGGAGAAGAAGTCGGCGGTGGGGCCGGTGAAGAAAGCGGGGCTGGCGGCATCCGTTTCGGGGTAGGCCGTTGCGTCGTCTATGCCGCGGGTGGCGGCGATGTCGGTGCTGGCAATGACAATGCTCATGGCTGGTCCTCTCTGACCTGGTACACCTGAATTGTGCGCCAATGAGCCCAATTGCGCAATCTCTCGCCTGAAGACCGTGCATAATGCCAAAGACTTGGGGGAGGAGGCCCGCCAGATTGCCCTCTCTGCGCGAGTGGACCGAGCGCCCAATTGTAAGCCCCCGAGGCGGGCGTCAGGAGGTGATCGCCGAGGTGCGTCATCGACCCGTGAGTTTCGTGCGCCGAGGTGTGAGTTTGAGTGCGAATTTTGCTCAAAATGGCCTCAGACTCACACCTCAGCGAGCGGATGGCTACCGCGCGCGACCCGCTAGCGCGTCGCGGAGGTGTTCATAGTCAAAACGTCGGTGCCGTCCAGGTCGTGCAGGCCCAGCGTCACGTTCACGACACCGAGGGTGCTGAGCGACGAAACGTGGGTGCCGCCACAGGGGATTCGCACGCTCGTGCCCGGCAGCTCGCAGACCCAGTAGCGGCGATCGGTCAAAAGGTCGCCGTCGCGGTCGATGTGCACCGCGGCTTCCGTTGATGTCCAGTCCAAGAGGGTCGCGTTGATGGCTGCTTCGAGCTGGGGCAGCGCCTCGGCGAACCCGTCCACGGAGAAACCCTTCTTGCGCAGCGACTTGCCGAGCCGGTAGGTGTCGACCGAGGCGTTCGGCCCGATCAGCGACTCGTCGATGGCGAGGCCGTCGAAGTCGGGATGGCCCAGGGCGTCGGGGCGCACCTCCTTTTTCCAACGGTCGGCGAGTGCGAGGTTGAGCGCGAGCGAGGCGAGGTGGCAGCTCGTGTGCCCGGCGCTCGTACTGTCGCGCAGACCCTCGTCGACCTCGACGGTGACGGTGTCGCCGGCCGACAGCCCGTCCGTCTCGACCACGTGCACGACGACGAAGGCCCAGCCGGGCGTTCCCTTGCCCACCGGAATGTCCTCGCCGATATACAGCGCTGACCCGTCGGTGGCGCCCACGATGCAGTCTTCGACCGGCCAGAAGGCGGCGCCGTGGTGCAGCAGGGCGAGGTCGGGGCCTTGGTCGGGCCAGCCCGCGTCGACCGGATGCACGGGTGTCACGTCGAGCAGAACCGCAAACCCGCCGCCCGGCAGCAGCTCGGAGTGCAGAACGGTCGCCTGGGCGTCGACCGCGCCACCCGGGTAGAGCACACGGGTGTCTTCGGTGGGCAGGGTCATGGCTGGTCCTTTCACTGTGGCAGACGGCGCGTCATCCGAGCGGATGCTACGGCGCAAGCGGGTACATCAACCCAGCGGATTGAAGTGGTGCGAGAAAAAAAGAGGTGCCGCCACGATCGTGGCGGCACCTCGTGCGCTGGTTGGAACCTAGCTCTTGCGGGCCCGAGAAGCGGTCTCTTCAGACTTCGCCTTCTTGTCGGCCCTCTTTTCCTTGAGGGACTTGTCGGCAACCTTCTTGGTTGCATCCTTTTTCGGTGATTTGTCAGCCATTGTGTACTCCTTCGCGCCGAGCCGTGGGGCCCCGTCACCTTGAGAATACGCGGGTTTAGCGCAAACGGCATCTTGCGGCACGGCTCAGCCGGCCAACCCGCCGGCAGCCCTGTGCACGACTGCCGGTGTGTCGTATGCTGTCGCTCTACCGAACCGTTTCTCGTCGAAAGGTCACCCTCATGAGCCATAGCGCCACCTACCGTGCAGTTCTCTTTGGACCGAACCCGATCGCCGCCGGAACCGAAGTGGAGCTGGAATATATCGACGGTGCCTACCAAGACGTCGTGGTGCTCGAGTCGGTCGAAGATACGGAAACGATCACCCGCACCTACAGGCGCGGTCGGGAGACCGAGGAGCCCATTCCGTACCGGTTCGTCGAAGAAGACGTCGCCGAAGACGACGGAGAGGCCGACGTTCCCAACTGACGCGAGTGGCGGCATCCGCTTTCACAGCGGATGCCGCACCCTCGTTCGAAAGTTAAATGCGCTTGGTGGAGTCCCGGCCGAGCCGCACCGGCAGGGCCATGAGCGGTCCGACGAAGCGGCGCTGCAGGCGACGAGCCGGACCCCAGACGATCTGCACAACGTACTGCGACAGAAGAGCGCCGGCCGCGAGTGCCATGGCAATGCCCGCCGCGGTGAGCAGCGAGAGCAGCCCATTGATGTCGCCCTCCGAGAGCTTCAGCAGTCCGCGAAACAGGGTGAGCCCGGGAACGAGTGGTACCAGGGCCGTCACCATGATCACGAGCGGGGGAGTGCGCACCATGCGCGCGGCGACCGCGGCGAGCAGGCCGACGCCGAGGGCGCTCGCCGCTGACCCCCAGACCAGGCCAAATCCGCCGGCCATCGCGGCCACGAACAAAAACTCAGCGAGGGCGCCGAGCACACAAACCACCCAGATCGCCCGCCACGGCACCTGCACGGCGAGTGCAAACCCAATAACGATTACCACGGCAGCCACCAGCAGCACCGGCAGAACGGCCAGGGTCACGATCGGGTTTGATTCGATCTCGAGAACCAGGCCGAACCGCGCCAAAAAAAGCGCCGAACCGGACACCCCGGTGACCAGGCCGGCCGTGATCAGCAGCGCCTCGACCAACCGGGCGGTGCCGGTGAGGTAGAACCCCGACAGTGTGTCGTGCACGGCGCCGAAGGTGGTGACGCCGGCCAGGAGCATGATGATGGTGGCGACGACCACGAGCGAGGGGCTCGCGGTGGGGTCGATCACGCCCACGATCGCGGCGACGATCGGGCCGACCGCACCGCCGACCACGGTCTGGTAGAACAGCGGAACTTGCCGGTGGTCGAGCACCGAAGTGATCCAATCGATGATCCAGGTGGCGATGAACGCGGCGATGATCACCGTCGGCCCACCGCCGATCAGCACGGCAGCGCCCGCACCGACCAGGCTCCAGCCGATGCGGCGCCACTGTTTGGGCACCTGCGGCTTCGAGCTGACGATGGTCGCCAGAATCTTGCGCGCCTCGGCCACCTCGATCGGCTTCTCGATGATGTCCGCGATCAGCTCCGAGGTGGCGGTGAGCTTGGAGTAGTCGAGGGTTCGGTATTTCACGTTGCGGCTGCGGGTGATCGACTCGTGCGTCGCCGGGTCTTCCTGCGTGAGCGTGATGATGGTGTGCGTGATGTTCGCGTCGGTGCCCTTGAGCCCGTAGGCACGGGTGAGCGCGATCATCGCGGCGGTCGCGTCTTCGGCACCGGCTCCGGCGGTGAAGATAACTTCCGCGAGTCGCATGGTGAGGTCGAGAACGGCCCGGGTATAGCCGGAGTGGTCGAGGGTGATGGCGGTGGTCTTGCTGAAGGTCATGGGGTGCGCAGATCGATCGGGCCGAGAACGGATGCTGCGGCGGTGGCGTGCGCGGAATCCGCGTCGGAGGGGTGGAAGAAACCGGCGAGCACGTCGCGGTAGAGCCGGGAGAGTTCGGAGGTCGTGTTGTAGGCCTGGCCGCCGGCGACTTGCACGGCGGTGTCCACGACGAACTTGGCGTTCTGTGTGGCCCGGTATTTGAGCCCGGACAGCTGCGCGAACCAGGCCGGTCCGACCGTGAACGAAAGCTCGTCGACCGCGCGGGCGAGGGCGTCGATTTGCGGGTAGATGCCGTCCATCGCGATGACGAGGTCGCCGACCCGCCATCGGGCCACCGGATCCTGCGCATGCGTGCGCCCGTCGTTCTTCAGCGAGGTGCGCCGGTGCGCTCCCGCGACGGCGAGCTCCAGCGCGCGCCGGCCGATTCCGGTGTAGACCGCGGAGAGCAGAATCTCGAAGTTGGCGAAGATTCCGGCCACGAGCGGGTCGCCGTTCGGACCGACCGGCAAGCGTCGCACGACCCGGTCGGGGCGGGCGAGAGCGCCGTCGAGCACGGTGCTCTCGCTCTGGCTGGCGCGCATGCCGAGGGTGTTCCAGTCATCTTTGGAGCGGATGCCGGCATCCGCTTTCTCGAGAAACGCCCAGACGATCGCGGGGTCTGACGGGTCGGTCGAGTCGAGTCCGAGGGTGCCGAGCCGGGTCCAGGCGGGGGACAGCGACGTGAAAACCTTGGTGCCGGTGAACCGGTAGCCGCCTTCTGGCGTAGGGCGGGCGTCCGTTTGGGAGCCGAACAGAACCAGGTCGTTGCCGGGTTCGCTCACGCCGAAGCCGAAGATTTCGCCTCGGCCGGCCTCGTCGAGCAGAAAGTCGAGCGAGCGGTCGCCCTGGGCGTGCAGGCCGCGGGCGACGCCGGTCCAGACCAGGTGCATGTTCACGGCGAGGGCGGTGGCCGGGGCGTGCGCGGCCAGTCGGGTCTGCTCGCGCATGATCTGCTGCAGGGTGAGTCCGAGTCCGCCGAACTCTATCGGCACCAGGGCGCGCAGGTAGCCAGCGGCGACGAGCGCTTCGAGGTCTTCGGTGAAGAACGCGTTGGCCTGGTCATACCCGGCAGCCCGCGAGCGGATGCCCGCCAGCAGCTCGGCGGACAGCAGCGATTCGTCGCTGGAGGGTACAAAAACGGGCGCCGCGGGCAGGGCTATAGCAGGGAGAAACTTGGTCACACAGACAAGCCTATGCAGCCTTGCGGCGCCGCGCGAACATGCGCACGATCAGAAGCACAATTGTCCCCACAATCGCCAGCAGGACCAGCCAAGGCAAGGCAACTCCGAGGCCCACCAACAGGCCGCCGAGGGCGGTCACGAGGGCGGTCCAGCCGGCGATGATTCCGCTCCAGAAGGTGTCGGGACCGCTCGCGGCGACGGTGCCCTCCGCGACCAGTTCGAGCTGCACGGTGGAGTAGTCGATCTGGTCGGCGAGGTAGTCGCGCTGGGACTGCAGGCTTTCCAGCTCGCCCTGGCGACTCGACAGGGCACTTTCGATGCTGATCAGGTCGGCCGTGGTGGTGGCCGACGCCATCAGCGCCAGCAGCCGGTCGACCGAGGTGGTCAGCGCGGTGATGCGGGCGTCGAGGTCCTGGCTCTGCTGGGTCACGTCCTGCGCGGTGAGCGTGACGAAGTTGAGGGTGCCGAGCTTTTTCAGCTCGGCCAGGGTGCGGTCGAGTTCGTCGGACGGAATGCGCAGGGTCAGGTTGGCGCTGGCCGGCTGCACGTCGGTGGCCGGGTTTTCGCTGCGGCTGTCGACCCGGCCGCCGGCCTGTTCCGTGATCGTGACGGCCGATTCGCTCGCTTTCACCGGGTCGGTGGCGGTGATCGAGAGGGATCCGGTGGTGATGACATCGCGGCTGGAGGTGTTCACGTCGCCGGTGGTGCCGGTGACGGAGGCCTTATCGCCCGCGGCAGGAGCTACGCCGCCGGAGACGCTTTCCGACGAATTTCCCGAATCGCTGCTCACCGAGCTGCCGCTGTTCGTCGTGCATCCCGCCAGCAAAACGGCCGCCAGAAAAACCGCGATCACACCCCAAGTTCGTCTCATGTCTCACTGTATTGGCGCGCCGACGCCCGGGACTGGAGGCAGTCTGGGAGTCGGATCACAATTGGGACTCGATGTCTGTCCCCCGAAGTAAGGTCGTGGGGTCGGCGGTTCAGCCCGACTCGCAACGACCAGGAGGACGACATGGGATTCATTGACGATGCCAAGGATGCACTCGACGCCACCGGCAAGAAGATCGGCCGGGCTGTGGATGACGCCAAGGACCGCGTCGAAGACAAGGCCGATGAGGTCAAAGCCGACGCCAAGGTGAAGAAGGCGGAGGGCGACGTGAAGCACGCCGAGGCCGAGCGGGGCGTCACCGAGGCCAAGAATGACTTCAAAGCCACGCTGCGCGACGATAATTAGATATGACCTGGTGGGCGGAGCGGATGCGCAGAGCGCGTCGGCCCCGCCCGCCGCTCTTGCACGTCGCAACGGATGCCGGCAGCGGCCCGGTCGTCATTCTCGTGCACGGCATCGCGTCGTCGTCGGTCACCTTCTACGAGGTGATCCCGATGCTGACGCCGAATCACCGGGTGATCGCCGTCGACATTCTGGGCTTCGGCCAGTCGCCCGCGCCAGACGGGTGTGAGTACCGGCTGGAGGATCATGTCGGGGCCTTGGCCGCGACCATCCGCTCGCTGAAGCTGAAGGAACCATTCGTTCTGGTCGGGCATTCGCTTGGCAGCCTGATCAGTACCCGGTATGCGGCCATGGAACGGCACGGTCGGTTCTGGGCAGCGTGGCGCCGGCTGACCGCCCGCGGACCGGTCTCCCGCTTGCTGCTGGTGGGACCGCCGGTGTATCTGTCGCCGAGTGATATCGGGGATCCGCGGGTGCGGGCCCGGGTGAGCGCCTACCTGCGTGCCTACGATTTTCTGCGCGCCAACAAGGAGTTCACACTCGCCAACGCCGCGATCATGTCGCGCCTGCTGCCCAAGGGCATCTTCGAGCTGACCGAGAAAACCTGGACGCCGTTCATCAAATCGATGGAGCACTGCATCGAATCGCAGACCGTGGTGAGCGACATCGCGAGCCTCACTGTGCCGGTCGATGTGATCTATGGGGCGCTCGACGCGTTCATCGCGCAGGGCAGCATGACCGTGATCGAGCGGATGCGCCACGTCACCATGCACCGCGTGGAGGCCAACGACCACATCATTCGGAAGCGCCTTGCCCGGGTGCTGGTGAAGGTGATCGACGGCTAGACGGCCGGGAAGGTGACCCCGGTGAGCTCCTCGGAGAGCGACCAGAGGCGGCGGGCATCCGCTTCATCGAGGGAGCGCGGGGGCAGCTTGGCCGGCGCGGGGCTGCCGGTGAGTTCGCCGAATCCGCCGGGGCCGTAGTAGCCGCCGCCGGCCGCGGCCGGGCTCGTCGCCGCGTAGAGTGCGGGCAGGATGCCCTGGTCGATCTGCTGCCACATCCAGCCGATGCGGTGGCTGGCTTCGTTCACGGCGAGGAAGACCTTCGCCGACGCGCCGTTGTGCGTGGGCCCGGTGATCTGCAGGTTCGTGACGGTCGCGCCGGGGTGCGCGGCGACGCTGCGTACTCCCCAGCCCCCGACAATGCTGCGCCGGTTGAGTTCGCGCGCGAACATGAGCGTCGCCAGTTTGGAGAGAGCGTAGGCGCGGTGCGGGCGGTAGCGCAGGCTCTGCAGGTCGGTGAAGTCGAGGCGGCCGGTGCGGGCGATCAGGCTTGAGAGGCTCACGACCCGGCTGGTTCCGGCGGCGCGCAGCAGCGGAAGCAGGTGGGCGGTGAGCGCGAAGTGGCCAAGGTGGTTGGTGCCGAACTGCAGCTCGAACCCGTCTTCGGTCTCGTCGCGCACGGGCGGCATCATGAGGCCGGCGTTGTTGAGCAGGATGTCGATCGGGCGGCCCTCCTTAGTGAGTTCCTCGCCGAATCCGGCGACGCTTGACAGCGACGCGAGGTCGAGGTGACGGATGCTGAGGGTCGCGTCGGGGTTCTCCTCCTTTATCCGTTTGATGGCCTCGCTGCCCTTCTCCTCGTTGCGCACGGCGAGGATGACCTCGGCGCCCGCCCGGGCGAGGCGGCCGGTGAGTCCGAACCCGAGTCCGCTGTTGGCGCCGGTGACGACGGCGAGCTTGCCGCGCAGGTCGGGAACCTGGATATCGGGGAGGGTCTTGGTGCTGGTCTTCGTCATGAGGCTCCCGTTGTCGTGGTGCTCTATTGAACCCGTTCGGGCGGGGGAAGTCACGCGGCTGCCGGTGTGCCGGGCACATTCACGGGTGCGCACTGGCCGGTCTGCGACTGCTCTGCGGCTGCTCCGCGGCTGCGATTTCGCTCCAAGACAATGCCCCAACTCCCGCGCATTGGCGCAGCCCCCGCGAATCAGCGCACCTCCCGCGCAGCGTGGCACCACCTCACCGTGCCACGTCCCGCCTGACCCACCTGCTCGCACCCTCGCTGAGCTTGCCCCGCTGCTCGCCTGACCCCTCACTCTCGGGGACGGGGCCCAGGCCCCGTCCCCGGGCCCAGTTTACAAACTGGGCCCAAGGCCCGGGCCCGGGCCCCGTCCGTCTTGCCGGCGCCCTGCAGGCCGGAGCGCTCAGCCCTGCGGCGGGTCGCCGATGCGTTCGAGGGCGTCGACGATGAGCGCCCAAAACTTCTCGTGGTCCAGGTCGACGGCCACCTGGGTGGTGCAATCCGATGGGGCCGGCGCGCGAAAGTCCGCTACGGTCATGCCGAGGGTGAGGGTTCCGGCCAGTTCCACGTCGAGCGGAGCCTTCCGCACGGTGATCACACTCGGATCGATCACGTAGGCGACCGCGCACGGGTCGTGCACCGGTGGAAAGTCGAAACCCTGTGCATCCTTGTAGGTCTCGGCGAAGAAGGCCAGCAGATCGCCGACGAACCGGGCCGGCGCCGTGCCGACGGCCGCGATGCGGGCGACGATATCGGGGGTGGCGAGAGCCTGGTGGGTCAGATCGAGCCCGATCATGGTCAACGGCCACTTCTCGTTGAAGACGATGTGGGCGGCTTCGGGATCGATGACGATGTTGAACTCGGCCGTGGCCGACCAGTTGCCCACGTGGTAACCGCCGCCCATCAGCACGACCTGTTTGACCCGCTCGACGATGCGCGGCTCCTTGCGGGCGGCGAGGGCGATGTTGGTCAGCGCGCCGGTCGGCACGAGGGTGATCTCACCCGGCTCGTGCGCCATGATCGTGTCGATGATGAGGTCGACGGCGTGCCGGCCGTCGAGCTCGAGCGTGGGTTCGGGCAGCACCGGGCCGTCGAGGCCGGACTCGCCGTGAATCGACGGCGCCGTCTCAATCTGCCGAACCAGTGGGCGCGGGCATCCGGCGGCAAATGGCACCCCGGTGATGCCGGCCACGCGGGCGACCGAGAGAGCGTTGCGGGTGACCTTGGCGAGGGTCTGGTTGCCCATCACGGTGGTCACGGCGACGAGGTCGATGTTCGGATTGCCGTGCGCGAGCAGCAACGCGATCGCATCGTCGTGGCCGGGGTCGCAGTCGAGGATGATTTTGGTGGGCACAGCTCAGGGTACGTGGTCGTGCGCTTTCCGGGCCCGGTGCAGTCTGCAAGACGCAGCGAGGACGGGCGACCAAAGCGACGGGAGGCGCGGCATCCGCTCACCGCATTTCTGATGGTCCGTCCAGAGCGCCTCCGATAAGCTGGGCGCGCGGTTGTAGTTCACATCCGCCCCCGTACCGAGGAGCTTGTTCGTATGACTTTGATCGAGGAATTCCTCATGCCCGGCGGCGGCACGAGCATCAACACCCTGCCCAAGGTCTCCCTGCACGACCACCTCGACGGCGGCCTGCGCCCGCAGTCCATCATCGAGCTGGCCGACTCCATCGGATTCGTGCTTCCCACAACGGATGCTGACGCCCTGGGCGAATGGTTCTCCGACCAGTCCAACGCCGGCTCGCTCGTGGAATACCTGAAGACCTTCGACGTCACGACGGCCGTGATGCAGACCCGCGAGGGCCTCAGCCGCGTCGCCCGCGAATTCGTTGAGGACCTCGCCGACGACGGAGTCATCTACGGCGAGATCCGCTGGGCTCCCGAGCAGCACCTGGCCCGCGGACTCACCCTCAACGAGGTCGTCGAAGCCGTGCAGGACGGTATCGAAGCAGGCATCGAGAACGTCGAGCAGTCCGGCCGCAGCATCCGCATCGGCCAGCTCATCACCGCCATGCGCCACGCGAACCGCGGCCTCGAGATCGCCGAACTCGCCGTGCGCTACCGGTTCGACGGCGTCGTCGGGTTCGACATTGCCGGTGCCGAAGCCGGCTTCCCGGCCGGAAACCACCGGGCAGCCTTCGACCTGCTGGCCCGCGAATTCATGCCGGTCACCGTGCACGCCGGCGAGGCCGACGGACTCGACAGCATCCGCGGCGCCCTGTTCGACGGCCGCGCCCTCCGCCTCGGCCACGGCGTGCGCCTGGCCGAAGACGTCACGATTGAACGTCAGGACGACGACAACACCTTCGTCACCCTCGGCCCGGTGGCCCAGTGGGTGCGCGACCGCGAGATCACGCTCGAACTGAGCCCCTCCTCGAACCTGCAGACCGGAGCGGTCGCCGCCTGGGGCGAGGAACTGTTCGACCACCCGTTCGACCTGCTCTACCAGCTCGGCTTCAAGGTCACCGTCAACACCGACAACCGTCTGATGAGCGACACGACCCTCACTCAGGAGCTCGCCCTGCTCTCGGATGCCTTCGGTTACGACCTCGGCGACCTCGAGACCTTCCAGCTTAACGCGGCCCACGCCGCCTTCCTGCCGCTGGAAGACCGCGAAGAGCTCGTCGAAGCCATCGAAGCTGGCTTCGGCGACGCCTGAGACCGGCCGCCCGAGCCGGCACCTCCACGACCCGGCTCACCCGCACCACCCGTTTACCCGAAAGAAATCATGCCTCTCCCGCACCTCCCGCTAAACGCCATCACCATCGGCGCGCACGCTGACGACTGGCCGGCCGCCATCACGGCGGCCGGTGACGCCCTCGTGCGTTCCGGCGCCGCGACATCCGCTTATACCGAGCGCATGATCGCGGTGATTCGTGAATTCGGCGCGTATATCGTGATCGCGCCGGGCCTGGCGCTCGCGCATGCCCGTCCGGGAGCGGATGTTCTCACCGACGGACTCTGCGTCGTCACCCTCGCCGAGCCGGTCGCCTTCGGGCACCCGCACAACGACCCGGTCAGCGTGATCGTCGGTCTGGCCGTGACCGGCGCCGACGACCACCTGCAGTTCGTCGCCGAACTCGCCAACGTGTTCAACGACCCGAAGGTGATTTCGGCGCTGGCCGGCGCGACCACCGCCGAGTTCGTGCAGAGCGTGTTCGGTCGATCATGAAGATCGTCGTGATGTGCGGAATCGGCCTGGGCACTTCGGCCATCCTCAAGGTCAATGCCGAGCGCGCCCTGGAACGCCTCGACATCGACGCTAGTGTGCAGGCCACGGATGTCGCCGGTGTGCGCGCCGCCGCCGCCGACGCGCAGGTCATCCTGACTTCGTCGGAACTCGTCAACGCGATCGGCAAGACCAACGCCGACGTCATCGTCATCAACAACTACTTCGACGTCGACGAACTCGTCGCCAAGCTTGAGGTCGCCCTGGGCTCCTAGCCCCCGCTTTGTGCGCACGCGGGTAGCGTTCGGTGCCCGCATTGTGGACGGTTTACGCATCCCCGATGGTGCCCGCATTGTGGACGGGGCCCAGGCCCCGTCCACGGGCCCAGTTTATAAGCTGGGCCCCGGGCTATAAGGTGGGCCCGGCGTGCCGATTCCCCCCTTGGAACTTTCCGGGCCCGGTCCCGGAAACCGGGCCCATGATAGATCATGGGCCCGGTCCCCGAAGGTGGGCCCGGCACCCGCACGCCGTCGCCCACTCGGCGAGCGCCGCAAAATGGATACCCGCCAGCGCGAGCACGCCGCGCGGCGGCATCCGCTCGCCGAGCCGTGAGTTTCAGCCCGGTTTAAGCAAAAATGGCCTGAAACTCAAGGGTCGGCGAACGAAACTCACAGCTCGGCAAAACTGACGCTACCGCTCCCTCAAACCAACGGAAGCGGATGCCGCAGCCCAAGCCGCGCCGCGGCATCGGCTCACGACGCTGTGGCATCGTTTCGCGACCAGTACGGCCAGGCACGAGGAGTACGGTTATATGCGTATACATGTACTGACCTAATTGCCTGAAGCATTAGAAAGAAGAGAAAATGCGCGCCGTCGTATTTGAGGCTTGGAAGACTTTCCCGACTTTGAAGGACATCGAGAAGCCCACACCCGGTCCGGGTGAAGTGCTGCTGAAGGTGGCCGGTGCGGGCGCGTGTCACTCCGATGTTGCCGTGTACAGGGATTTCGAGGCAGCCACAGCGCCCCCACAGCTCGCGCCCAGTTATGTGCTGGGTCACGAAAACTCCGGCTGGGCCGAAGAGCTCGGGGAGGGAGTCGAGGGCATCACCCTCGGCGACGCCTTCCTGGTCTATGGCCCGATCGGCTGCGGACACTGCGTGGCGTGTTCCCGGGGCGAAGACACCTACTGCTCCAACGCTGCCACGATGCCGTACCTGGCATCGGGCCTCGGCCGCGATGGCGGCATGGCCGAATACATCGTGGTTCCGGCACGCAATCTGGTGCCGCTCGGCGATGCCGATCCAATTGCGGCCGCGCCGTTGTCGGACGCGGGCCTCACGCCGTATCACGCGATCAAGAATTCCCTGCCAAACCTCGCTGGCGGCGGCAAGTTCGCCCTCGTTGTCGGGCTGGGCGGCCTCGGCCAGGTTGCCGTGCAGATCCTCACGGCGCTCACCGGCGCCACCGTGATCGCGACCGATTCCAAAGCGGATGCCATGACTCGCGCAGAAGCGCACGGCGCCATCACCGTGGCCAGCGGCCCGGACCAGGCCGCGAAGATCCGCGAAATCACCGGTGGACGCGGCGTCGACGCCGCCTTCGATTTCGTGGGAATCGCCCCGACCATCGCCCTCGCCACCTCCGTCATGGCGACCAAGTCGCGCCTCACCGTCGTGGGGATCGCGGGGGGAAAGTACGAGTGGTCATTCTTCACCACGCCCTACGAGTCCACCTTGACGAACACCTATTGGGGAACCATCGAGGACCTCTACGAGGTCGTGGCCATGTACAAGGCCGGGCAGATCACGCCCGATGTCGAACTCTTCGCCATGGAAGACGCCCTCGAGGCGTACCGCAAGCTCGAAGCCGGAGAACTCACCGGCCGCGCTGTCGTCGTGCCGCACCTCGCCCGGTAGCCCGCCGCTGGCTGCGCGCCGGCGGAGGCGTGGCATCCGCTGCACCGTGGACGGGGCCCAGGCCCCGTCCACGGGCCCAGTTTCTAAACTGGGCCCCGGGCCATAAGGTGGGCCCGGCGAGCGGATTCCCCGCCACCCCGCCTTCCGGGCCCGGTCCCGGAAACTGGGCCCATGATCAATCGTGGGCCCAGTTCTCGAAGGTGGGCCCGGCGCGCCGATGCCGCCCTCACGCCGCTGACCGGCCGCGCCGCGCGACTCCGAAACCCCGCACTCCTCCTAGTCCGAAACCCCGCACGGCGCGTGGGCACGCCCAATGACCGCACGACGGGCCTATGCTCAGCGGCATGAGCGACAATGTGAAGCAGGGTGCCAGGGCCGAACATCGCTGGCCGGCCGTACTCGGGTTGCTGATTGCGCTCGCGCTCTACGCGACGCTGCCCAGCACGTTCCTGCCCGGCCTGCGCTACACGGTCGTCGCCATCGGTATCGCCCTGCTGATCCCGCTCATCGCCCTGAACCCGCATCGGCTGCACCGGGAGACCCGCTGGTCGAAATATATCGCCACTGGCCAGGCCTTTCTGCTGGTCGTCGCCAACGAGGTCGCGCTCGTGCAGCTCGTTATCCAGCTCACCTCGAGCGGCAAGAGTGACGGCCCGACCCTGCTGCTCGCGGCGCTGCAGGTGTGGGTGACCAACGTGATTGCGTTCGCCCTGGTCTACTGGGAACTCGACCGCGGCGGCCCGGTCTCCCGGCGGCATGCCGACCGTGCGGACTTTCCCCCGGCCGACTTTCGCTTTCCGCAGGACGAGGACCACGACGCCATCGACGAGGTCGCGGCCCGCTCCTCGCGGCGCATCGGCTGGGTCGCGTCATACTTCGACTACGTGTACTTCTCGCTGTCCAACTCCATGGCGTTTAGCCCGACCGACACGATGCCGCTCTCGCTGCGCGCCAAGTCGCTCATGGCGCTTGAATCGTTCGGCGGCTTCGTGCTGCTCGCCCTCGTGATCGCCCGGGCGGTCTCCCTGCTCGGCTAGCCGCCCCCGAACCACCGCGCCGCGGACGGGGCCCAGGCCCGAGCCCTGGGCCCAGTTTATAACCTGGGCCCGTGGACGGGGCCTGGGCCCCGTCCGTGAAAGCCCGAGCACTGAGTAGCGCACGCGCGCCCAGCCGCACCGCCTACGCGATCAGCGCTCGCATGCCCCGATCGAGCTCATCGAGCGCCGCCTGCGCCGCAGCGCGCCGCTCGACCAACGTGCCGACCGTGCTGCGGGTGTCGATGTACACCTTGAGCTTCGGTTCGGTTCCGCTCGGGCGCACCATGACGCGCGACCCGTCCGTCAAACGGATGCGCAACACGTCACTCGGGGGAAGGTCGCCCAACCCCCAGCGAAAGTCGTCGATCTCGTCGACCCGAATGCGCCCGACGTGGGTCGGCGGGGACTCCCGCAGACGCGTCATCACGAGCGCGATCGTGGACAGTTCGGACACCCGCACTGAGATCTGACCCGACGCGAAGTGTCCGAACTTCTCGCTGAACAGGTCCAGGTAGCCGGCGAGAGTGGTCCCCTCCGACTTGAGGTCGCTCACCAGCGAGAGCAGCGCGACCGCGGCCGAGATGCCGTCCTTGTCGCGCACGGTCTCCGGGTTGACCAGGTAACCGAGCGCCTCTTCGAACCCGTAGACCAGGTTAGGCACCCGCGATACCCACTTGAATCCGGTGAGGGTTTCCACGAAACGCAGGCCGTAGGCATCCGCTACCGCATGCAGGGCGGGAGACGACACGATGGAACACGCGAGTGCGCCGGCCTCCTCAGTGATAACAGCGTCAGGGTCAGAACCAGCCAGCGCAGCGGCCCGCCAGCCGAGAATTGCGCCAACCTCGTTGCCGCTCAGCCGGCGGTAGCCGCTCGCGCTGGACAGATCGGGGATGGCCACGGCGAGGCGGTCCGCATCCGGATCGTTGGCGATGATCAGCTCGGCGCTCACCTCGCGGGCGGTCTCGTAGGCGAGATCCATGGCGCCGGGCTCTTCCGGGTTCGGAAACGCGACGGTCGGAAAGGCGGCGTCCGGGGCGATCTGCGCGTCGACCAGGGTCGGCAGGTCGAAGCCGGCCTTGACGAGCACGCGGCGGGTGGTATCCCAGCCGACCCCGTGCATTGCGGTGTACACCGCGTTCACCTGCGCGCGCGGCGTGTGCGCGATGCCGGCTGTCGCCGCGATGTAGGCGAGCACGACGTCTTCCTCGGCGGTCTCATACGTCCCGCGCGGAAGCTTCAAGACGTGCTCGTCGGCGGCGACGCGCAGAATCTCGTCCGAGATCGCCTTGTCATCGGGGGAGACGATCTGCGCGCCGTTGTTCGCGCCGCCCAGATACACCTTGTAGCCATTGTCATTGGGCGGGTTGTGTGACGCGGTCACCATCACACCGCAGCTCGCGTCGAAGTGCCGCACCGCGAACGCGAGAACGGGCGTCGGCAGCAGACGCGGCAAGAGGATGGCGCGCACCCCCGCGCCCGCCATCAGCGCCGCCGTGTCGGTCGCGAAGACGTGCGAGTTCTTGCGTCCGTCGTAGCCGATGACCACCGATGGCGTCACGCCGGGCGCTGCGTGCCGGCGCAGGTAGGTGGCGAGGCCGGCCGCGGCCTGCGAGACGAGCACGCGGTTCATGCGGTTCGGTCCGGCGGAAATTTCGCCGCGCAGCCCGGCCGTGCCAAAGGCAAGGCGGGTGTCAAAGCGCGAGTGTAGGTTCGACAGGGCCACCGTGTCGCCATCGTCGACGGCATTGATGAGAGCGCGCAGCTGCGCCTGCGTCTCCGGATCGGGATCCTGATTCAGCCAGGACCTGGCCGCCTGCAGCAGCGCCGCTGTGCGGTCGCTCGGAGTCTCCGGCGCCTCGTGCGCGACCGGAGCCGTTGCGAGGTCGTCGACATCGTCGTTTGCCGTGCCATCAGGGCTCATCGTCTGGATGGCAACGGTCCGTTCTGAGCCGGCATCGTCGCTGTCGTGCACGATGGTCTGCATGGCGACGGTGGGCTCGGAGCCGGCATCGTCGCTGTCCTGCACGATCGGCAGGGCGCGGGTCGGGGTGTGCACTTCGTCGGCCGCGTCGGGGTCGGTGACGTGCGGCGCGGCATCCGAGGTGGCTGGCTCCGAGGTGGCTGGCGGCGTTGCGGGCGCGGTAACGGGCGCACCGACCGGCGCGGTGACCGGCGCAACGACCGGCGCAGTGACCGGCGGGGCCGAAGGGGTCACGTTGGCCGCGGCATCCGCTGGCGGGCCGGAATGGCGACCGCCGCTGCGCGAAACCGTCGGGGCGTCGTTCTCGGAATCGCCACGCTCGCTGCCGGTCACAGCTTGGCCACGATCCGGGCGAGGAGCGCGCTGATCACGGGTTCGGCCAGCGCGCCGGCCTCGATCACTTCGCCGTGACTGAGCGGGGTCTTCTGAATGCCGGCGGCGAGGTTGGTGATGAGCGAGAGCCCGAGAACCTCCATGCCGGCCTGCCGGGCCGCGATGGCCTCGAGCGCGGTCGACATTCCCACGATGTGGCCACCGATGGCCTTGGCCATCTGTACCTCGGCGGGCGTCTCGTAGTGCGGCCCGCGAAACTGGCAGTACACGCCCTCGTCGAGGGTTGGGTCGATGCCGCGCGCGAGATCGCGCAGTCGCTTCGAGTACAGGTCGGTCAGGTCGACGAAGTTCGCGCCCTCGATCGGGGAATCGGCAGTCAGGTTGATGTGGTCGCTGATCAGTATCGGGGTTCCGGGCTTCCACGATTCACGGATGCCGCCGGCCCCGTTGGTCAAAATCATCGTTGTCGCACCGGCCGCCGCCGCCGTGCGCACACTGTGCACAACCCGGCGCACGCCGTGGCCCTCGTAGTAGTGCGTGCGGGCGCCGATCACGAGGGCGCGCTTGCCTCCGGGAAGCAGGATTGAGCGCAGCGTGCCGGCGTGGCCGACCAGCGCTGGAGCGCTGAACCCGGTGATATCTGCGGCGGCCACGGTGTGCGTGGTCTCGCCGATCAGGTCGGCGGCCTTGGCCCAGCCGCTGCCGAGGGTGAGAGCGATGTCGTGCCGGGGCACTCCCGTGATTCCGGCGATCTCCGCAGCGGCCGAACGTGCTGCCTCAAACGGATCTGTTTCGGGCAGGTCTAACGGGTTGATCTCGTTCGTGAACATTTCACTACTCTAGAACCCCCACCTTGAGCACGGAGATTCTGCGCGAATTCTGCTCATCGGCGCGCCGAACGGCCGTCGAAACGGTCATTCGGCGTGTTTTCGCCCTTTTCGAGGGACAAACCGGGCTCTGCGGGCGGCGAAGCGGTTTTGTGGGGGCTCGGCGCCTTGAGAGAATGGAGTACATGGCCTATGAGTTCGAACGCAAGCAGCGCATCGCAGTACTGGGCGGTGGGCCCGGCGGATACGAAGCGGCCATCGCCGGAGCACAACAGGGTGCTGACGTCACCCTCATTGAAAGCGTCGGTGTCGGCGGTTCCGCCGTGATAACGGATGTCGTCCCCTCCAAATCCCTCATCGCCACGGCCGAGGCCTCGAACTCGATCGGCGAGGCCACCGACCTCGGCGTGCAGTTCTTCGTGCGCGGAGAAACGGGCAAGCCCCTGCGCCCGGAAGTGGCCATCAACCTGGCCGCCGTCAACAAGCGCCTGCTCGCCCTCGCCCGCCAGCAGTCCGAAGATATGAAGGCCACGCTCATTCGCGCCGGCGTGCGCTACGTACAGGGCCACGGACGCCTCGACGGCACCACCGGAATCATCGTCGCCACCTCCGGCGACTCGACCGCCACCGACTTCGACCGCATCGACGCCGACACCCTCGTGGTCTCGGTCGGGGCGAGCCCCCGCGTGCTGTCCTCCGCACTTCCCGACGGGGAGCGCATCCTCACCTGGACCCAGCTCTATAACCTCAAGGCCATCCCCGAGCACCTGATCGTGGTCGGATCGGGCGTCACCGGCGCCGAGTTCGCCTCCGCCTATCGTGCCCTCGGCGCCAAGGTCACCCTCATCTCCAGCCGCGACCAGGTTCTGCCCGGTGAAGACGCCGACGCTGCCAACGTCATCGAAAACGTCTTCAAGCGCAATGGCATGACGGTGCTGTCCAAGTCGCGGGCCTCCTCGGTGGAACGCACCAAGACCGGCGTCATCGCCACCCTCGAAGACGGACGCACGGTCGAGGGCAGCCACTGCCTCATCGCCGTCGGCTCCATTCCGAACACCGCCAACATCGGGCTGGAGCAGGCCGGCGTGCAGATCACCGACTCCGGTCACATCCAGGTCAACCGCGTCGCCCGAACCTCGATTCCGAACATCTACGCGGCCGGGGACTGCACGACCGAGATTCCGCTGGCATCCGTTGCGTCGATGATGGGCCGCACCGCCGTCTTCCACGCCATGGGGGACACCGTCAACCCGATCGAGATTCGCAACGTGGCCGCGAACATCTTCACGCAGCCCGAGATCGCGACCGTCGGCTACACCCAGAAGCAGATTGAAGACGGACTCGCCCAGGGCGAGATCTACAAGTTGCCCCTGTCGCAAAACCCGCGCGCCAAAATGATGGGAATCAAGGACGGCTTCGTCAAGCTGTTCGCCCGCACCGGCAGCGGCACGGTCATCGGCGGCGTCATCGTTGCCCCCAAGGCCAGCGAGCTCATCTTCCCGCTCGCCCTCGCCGTCGAGCACCGCCTCACCGTCGACGAGGTTGCGCGAACCTTCCCGGTCTACCCCTCCCTGACCGGCTCCATAACGGATGCTGCGCGAGCGATGCACGTAGTCCTCTAGTTCCTCAATCCCCGCGCCTGCTCGAAAACGAGGCGCGAGGGCTGAAGGCTAGGCGGCGTCGGAGACCGTCAGCAGCACCGAGCCGGAAGAGACCGTCTCGCCGACGACGGCGGCGACGTTGCCCACGGTGCCGTCGCGGTGCGCGACGAGGGGCTGCTCCATCTTCATGGCTTCGAGCACGAGCAGCAGGTCGCCCTTGACGACCAGGTCGCCCTCGGCGACGAGGAGCTTCACGATGGTCGCCTGCATCGGCGCCTTGATGGCGTCTCCGGTGGCGGTGTCGACGGAGTGCAGGCCGCCGCGACGCTTCGGTGCTGGTCCCACCGAACGGGCGCTCGCGCCGCCGGGAAGCAGACGGGTGGGCAACGTCACCTCGATGCGGCGTCCCTCCACCTCCACGACGATACTGTGGCGCTTCTGCTCGCCCGGGGCGTCTTCCATGCTGCCGCTCCACGGTTCGATGTCGTTCTCGAACTCGGTCTCAATCCAGCGGGTGAAGACCGTGAAGGGCTTGCCATCGGTCGGCGCGAAGGCCGGGTCGCGCACGACCTTGCGGTGAAAGGGCAGCACGGTGGGCAGGCCGGCCACCTCGAACTCGTCGAGGGCACGGCGCGAACGCTCGAGCGCTTGTTCACGGGTTGCGCCGGTGACGACGAGCTTGGCGATGAGCGAGTCGAACGATCCGCTAATCACATCGCCCGACTGCACGCCGGTGTCGACACGCACGCCGGGGCCGCCGGCGGGCTTGAAGACGTGTACCGGGCCGGGGGCGGGCAGAAAGCCGCGGCCGGCATCCTCTCCGTTGATGCGAAATTCAAAGGAGTGAGCGGATGCGACCGGGTCGCCGTAGGTCAGTTCGCCGCCCTCTGCGAGGCGGAACTGCTCACGTACCAGGTCGATGCCGGTGACCTCTTCGGAGACGGTGTGCTCGACCTGCAGGCGGGTGTTAACTTCGAGGAACGAGACGGTGCCGTCCTGGCCGATCAGAAACTCGCAGGTTCCGGCGCCGAGGTAGCCGACCTCTTTCAGAATTGCCTTGGACGCGCGGTACATCTCGGCCGTTTGCGCTTCGGTGAGAAACGGTGCCGGCGCCTCTTCGACGAGCTTCTGGTGCCGGCGCTGCAACGAGCAGTCGCGGGTCGACACGACGACGACGTTGCCGAGCATGTCGGCGAGGCACTGGGTTTCGACGTGGCGGGGGGAGTCGAGATACTTCTCGACGAAGCATTCGCCGCGACCGAAGGCTGTAATGGCCTCCCGAGTGGCGGAGTCGAACATTTCGGCAACCTCGTCGCGGGTGCGGGCCACCTTGAGGCCGCGGCCGCCGCCACCGAAGGCGGCCTTGATCGCGACGGGCAGGCCGTGCACGTCGACGAAGGCGAGCACCTCGGCGGCATCGCTGCACGGGTTCAGGGTGCCGGGCGCCATCGGTGCATTGACCTTTTCGGCGATCTTGCGGGCCGAGACCTTGTCGCCGAGCTGCTCGATGGCCTCGGGCGACGGCCCGATCCAAATGAGGCCAGCGCCGATCACGGCGCGGGCGAAGTCGGCGTTCTCGGCCAGAAAGCCGTAGCCGGGGTGCACGGCGTCAGCGCCGCTCCGGCGGGCGATCGACAGAATCTTGTCGATGACCAGGTAAGTTTCGGCGCCGGTGGTGCCGTCGAGACCGTACGCCTCGTCGGCTAGACGGGCGTGCAGAGCGTCGCGATCCTGGTCGGCGTAGACGGCGACAGAGAGAATTCCACTGTCTTTCGCGGCACGGATGACCCGAACGGCGATCTCGCCTCGGTTGGCGATGAGGACCTTCGTTATGAGTGACACAATCACTTAGCCTATTGCCCGCCGCCGCATCCCTTTTGGTTCTGTCCCACAAAAAGACCCGGCAGATTCTTGCGGATGCCTACAACTAGAGTGCTCCGGGGCGATTCCACAGGGTCGGCCACTCGTGTCCGAGGGCGCGCACCAGCCGCCGCAGCGTTGGTAGCGACAGCCCCACCACGGTCGACGGATCCCCGACGATACTCGTAATAAACGGAGCACCGAGACTGTCGATCGTGAAGGCCCCCGCCACGAACAATGGCTCCCCGGTGGCAATATAGGCGTCGAGCTCGGCGTCGTCGAGGTCGTCGGCGAAGGTCACCTCGGCCACCGCGACCGCGCCGATCGCCCGCCCGGGCCGGCCATCAGCGACCTCGATCAGCCAGTGCCCGGAATACAGCGTGCCGGTGCGACCGCGCTGGCGCTCCCACCGCTCGCGGGCAGCATCCGCTGTGTGTGGCTTGCCGTAGATGACGCCGTCGAGCACGAAGACCGAGTCGCCGCCGAGCAGCAGGCCGGTCAGCGGTTCGTCCAGCCGAGCGGATGCCGCTGCTTCCGCTTTCGCGCGCGCCAGCAGCTCCACGAGTACTCGCGGCTCGAGCGCCGAGCCCACAGCGGCTTCAGTCTCGGCGACGAGCCGAGCCTCGTCCACCTCGGGGTTGATCAGCACCGGTTCGATGCCGGCCGCGCGCAGCAGGGCCAGGCGAGCCGGAGAGGTGGAAGCCAGATAGAGGCGCATGGTGATCCTTTTCAAACGGGGCGTAAGCATCCATTCAAGCAGGCGGCAACCCGCAGCCCGGCAAACGGTGTGGGATCATCGTTAGATGAGCAACACGAGTCACCAGCCCCAGGCCTCCGAGCCGACATTGTCTGCCAGTGTCGGCGACGAGCTTGAACTGAACATCACCAACGTCGCCCACGGCGGAATCTTCATCGCCCGCCACGAGGGCCGCGTCATCTTCGTCAGCGACACCCTGCCCGGCGAACGGGTGCGGGCCCGTCTCACCGAGGCCAACCACAAGAGTTTCTGGCGGGCCGAAACCGTCGCCGTCATCGACGCCGCCCCCGAACGGCAGCCGCATATCTGGAGTGCGGCATCCATTGACCGCGCCCCCGAAAATCGGGCCGGCGGCGCCGAGTTCGGCCACATCGAACTCGGCTTCCAGCGCGAACTCAAGCGCCAGGTACTCGCCGACGCCCTGAAGCGCATGGCCGGGCTCGCCACCGACGTCGTGGTCGAGCCGGTCGCGGTCAGCGTCAAGGCCAGCCCCGGCGACGCGATGGACGGCACCGGATGGCGCACCCGGGTCAGCCTGCACGTGGCCGCCGACGGAACCATCGGCCCGTACGCCGCCCGCAGCCACCGGGTGATTCCGGTCGACGACCTGCCGCTCGCCGAACACGAGCTCGAACTGCGCGCCCCGCTCGACACCCTGTTTCACAACGCAGCTCAAGTGGACCTGGTCGCGCCAAGCAAGGGCGACGTGCAGGTGCTGGTCTCGGCCAAAGACAGCAACGGCAAGCCCAAGCGGGTGCCGCACGGTCTCATTCACGAGATCGTCGCCGACCGCGAATTCGAGCTGGACCGCTCCGGATTCTGGCAGGTACACTCCATGGCCGCCGACACGCTGTTCCACGCGGTGCAGAACATCATCGATCCGTCGTCGTTCGACCCGCGCGCCTCCAACCTCGACCTCTATGGTGGTGTCGGACTGCTCGCCGCGGCCGTCGGCGATAAATTCGGCCCGACGACCCGCATCACCTCGGTCGAAAGCGACCCCGAAGCTGTCGCGTTCGCCGCCCGCAACCTCAAGGAATGGGCCGGTGCCACCGCCGAGGCCGACCGCGTCGACCGATTTCTGCAGCGCCTCTTGCGCGAAGCGGATGCCGCCGAACGCGCCCGTCTCGCCGCCGCCACGGTGGTGCTCGACCCGCCACGCTCCGGAGCGGGCAAGGCCGTCGTTGACCAGCTCGTCGCCATTGCACCGCAACAAATCGTCTACGTGGCCTGCGACCCGGTGGCTCTGGCCCGTGACGTGGCCCTGTTTGCGAAGCAGGGTTACCAGCTGAAGTCCCTGCACGCCTTCGACCTGTTCCCCAACACCCACCACGTCGAAGCCGTCGCGCTGCTCTGCAAATAGCTATCGTTGTACCCAAACAACCCGAAGGCAGCCCTACCGTGAGCAACACAGCAGCAGATCCCGTACCAACCACCCCCACCGACGCGCCCGTTCGCGTCGGTATTGTCGACGACCACGAGTCGGTACGACTGGGCTTACAAGCCGCCTGCGAGAACGCCGGCTACGAAGTTTTGTTCGCGGCAGCAACCGCGCAGGCGCTCGTCGCCGGCCTGGCCGGCCGCAAGTGCGACGTGATCGTGCTCGATCTTTCGCTCGGTGACGGGTCGCTCGTCACCGACAACGTGCACCTCGTGCAAACCACCGGCTCCGCCGTACTCGTGCACAGCATCGCCGACCGGGTCGCCTCGGTGCGGGAAGCCCTCGCTGCTGGCGCGGCCGGGGTCATCCCCAAGTCGTCGCCGACCACCACGGTCATGGCGGCCGTCGCATCCGTTGCCCGCGGCGATGTGCTCAACAACCTCGAGTGGGCCACCGCCATCGACGCCGACCGGGACTTCGCCAAGGCGCAGCTCGGCCGCCGCGAACGCGACGTGCTGCACCTCTACGCTTCGGGCCTGCCGCTCAAGATGGTCGCCATGCAGTTGGGGATCGCGCACTCCACCGCCCGCGAATACCTCGATCGCATTCGCGTGAAGTACGTCGAGGTCGGTCGCCCCGCGCCGACCAAGGTCGACCTGTTGCGCCGCGCCGTCGAAGATGGAATCCTGCCCGGGCTCGACGCCACCGAAGCTGACCGCGGTGTCTAAACGGGCCGCCCGCCAGGGCGACCGCAACCGCCAGGGCACCCTGGTCTCCACGGCAACGCAGCCATTCACGGCCGTCGGTGACGACGCACTCGAGACCGACGGCAGCCTGTTTGGCCACGCCCGGCAGCCGCGCAACCCGATCAGCCACGCGCAGATCGAAATCGTGCTGTCGCGATCGGTGGCCGCCGTCGCGGTGATCTTTGCCCTGCAGTCCGTACCACTTATGCTCGAGCAACTGTCCAGCCGAAAAACCGAGGCGGCCATCCCTCTCGCCGGGCTGCTCGGCCTGTCGATCCTGGTGTTCGTCTTCGCGACTCTCCTGCGACGTGGCATTCGCAGCTCCGCTGCCGTGGTGAGCGGCATCTACCTGGTCGCGCTCCTGGTCTGGCCGCTGGTCATGATTGATCCCACCCTCGTGCTCGCGAGCAAACCGTGGCTGTGGTTCATGTGCACTGTCGCCACCTCCTGTGCCGCCATCGCCCTGCCGTTGTTCTGGGCCGTCGCCTACACCGTGATCACCCCGGTCGCCTTCGGACTCGTGCGGGTGCTGCCGTCCGGCGGCGAGGCCGAGACCGTGCTCGCCGTGCTCGACACGTTCTATGCAATGTTGCTCGGCGGCACCGTGCTCATCATCATCTATGTGCTGCGCGAGGCCACGGCCAAGGTCGATTCCGCCCAGTCCAATGCGCTCGCAAAGTACTCCGTGGCGGTGCGTCATCACGCCACCGAGGTGGAACGTGTCGAGGTTGATTCCATCGTGCACGACAGTGTGCTCGCGACCCTGCTCTCTGCGGCGGGCGTGCGCAATGCCAGGGGCGCGGAACTGGCCGCCGCCATGGCTCGCAGCGCCATCATCCGCTTGCAGGAAGCCAACGGCGAGCGCAATCTTGACGATGCGTCCGTCGCCGTCAGCATGTTGGTCGCGCGCATCCGCTCCGCCGCGACCGCGACGGGCGTGTTCACCGTGACCGAGCTCTGCGTGGATGGCCTCAGCATTCCGGAGCATGTCGCCGAGGCCCTCTACTCGGCCAGTGTGCAGGCCATGGTCAACAGCGTGCAGCACGCGGGTCCCGCACAATCGCGCAGCGTCACGGTGGGCGGTAACGACCAGAGCGGATGCACGATCGACATCAGCGACACCGGCCGCGGTTTCGACGTGTCCACCGTCGCCAGCGGCCGCCTGGGCTTGCGGGTGTCGATCCATGACCGGGTGGCCACCGCCGGCGGCGTGGCAGTGCTGCGCACGAGCCTGGGCCAGGGCACGACCATCACCATCACCTGGCCACGGCCCGGTGACGCGGGCGGCCAATGATGACCGGCGTCGTCGTTGTCTCCCGTGCCCTGGCCCTCATCGTGGCGGCCTTCTTCTCTGGCTATCACGTGCTGCTCGGCGTATATTCGCTCGACACACCGCATTCGGCAGCGCCGATTTTCGCTGCCATGGGCCTGTATCTCGTGGCGACGGTTGCGAGCCTCTGGCCCTCCAAGCCGATGCGCATGTCGCTGCCGCTGGCCCTGTTCAATGTGGGTGTCTCGGTGGCGATTCCGCTGATCGTGGGCAGCCAGCTCGACGGGTCCTCCGGCAGGCTGGGGTACGCCACCTGGTACGTGGCCGCGGTGGGCACCTTGATGACGATCACCGCCACCCGCAAGCGCCCGCAGCTGGCCCTGCTGGGGGTCGGCGCGCTCGTCGTGCACAGCGTCATCTGGGCCGGCGTCGGCGAGCTGGGGCACATGGGCGTCATTGGCAGCGTGGTCTGGGTGGTTGCTGCCGGGCTGCTCTCTCGAGCCCTCGTGAAGGCCAGCCGGGATGCGCGCCAGTATGCGCGGGCCGAGCGTGAGGCGAGCGGATGGCATGCCGCCCAGGAGGCTCACCTCTACGAGCGCCAGGTTCGGCTGACCCAGACCATGCGCCTGGCCATGCCCATGCTGCGCCGCATCAGCGAGAGCGACGGCGATCTGAGCGAGGCCGACCGCCAGGAGTGCCGGCTGCTCGAAGCGGCAATTCGAGACGAAATCCGCGGGCGGCGTCTGCTGAACCACGCCGTGCGCGAGCAGGTCATGGCCGCCCGGCGACGGGGTGCGAGCGTCACCCTGCTCGATGAAGGCGGGATCGACGACCTCAGCGGATCTGAGCTCGAGATCGTGCTCAACGCCCTCGCGACGGCCATCGGCCGCACGAACGCGGATAAGATCATCGCCCGCACGTCGGCCGACAGCGCGACCATCGCGGTGACCGTGGTGGGCCTGAACAGCCCCGACCCGGCCGTGAGCGCCCTCGGACCGGACTCATCCGGCGAAGAAGAAGTCGACCTGTGGATGGAGATCCCTCGGCGGGCAGCGACTGCCGTGGTCTGACGGGGGCGTGACTGGCCGCGTGCCGGGGTGCTTGACGGGCGGCGAAGTAGGCGGCGTGACGGACCATCCGCTGGTGGGAACGCGAAAGGGGATCAGCCGAAGCTGATCCCCTAACGACTATTCGAGAAAGGACGCCAACCCGAATGGCATCCGTTCTCGCCCCCAACACATTCGCTCGCTTACCCTAGTCAGCGAATGATTGGTGGTGAAACTCCAGGAGCGTCACCGAGCACCTTCAGTCTGTACTATCCCCGCTGCCCGCACAGTCGGCATTTAGGAGGACAGACCGACCGGCAGTTGCGCCCCCGCATTTTGGGGACGGGGCCCAGGCCCCGTCCCGGGGCCCAGTTTATAACCTGGGCCTGTGGACGGGGCCTGGGCCCCGTCCACAGTAGACACGGGCGAGAGGCGGGGGAGTCAGCCGGTGAAGCCGCGCCAGCGACCGACGCCGGGGTACACGGGCTTGCGAATGGCACGCTGGTTCTGCTGCCAGGCGCTCTGGCCCAGTTCCGGCGCGGCCCGACGCTCGTCGGACTCTTCCTGCAACAGACCACGGATGACGGCGCTCACCGCCGACACCTCGACATCACTCACACGCGTGGTCACGAAAACCAGCTCTGACGGGTCGAACTCTGACGGCTTCGAAGATGGCATTAGAGCGGAATATTCCCGTGCTTCTTGGCAGGCAGAGTGGCCCGCTTGGTGCGCAGCGCGCGCAGCGCCTTGATGACCGATACCCGGGTTGCGGCCGGCTCAATGATGCCGTCGAGCTCCCCGCGCTCCGCGGCCAGAAACGGGCTCGCTACGTTGTAGGTGTACTCGTTGGCCAGGCGGGTGCGCACAGCGGCGACGTCTTCGCCGGCCTGCTCGGCCGCCTTGATCTCGGCGCGATAGAGAATGTTCACGGCACCCTGGCCGCCCATGACGGCGATCTCCGCGGTCGGCCAGGCCAGGTTGGTGTCGGCTCCAAGCTGCTTGGAACCCATCACGATGTACGCGCCGCCGTAGGCCTTGCGCAGGATGACGGTGACCAGCGGCACGGTGGCCTCCGCGTAGGCGTAAAGCAGTTTCGCCCCGCGACGGATGATGCCGGTCCATTCCTGGTCGGTACCGGGCAGAAAGCCGGGCACGTCCACGAGGGTGAGAATCGGGATGGAGAATGCGTCGCAGAACCGCACAAAGCGGGAGGCCTTCTCGCCGGCCTCGATGTTCAGCGTGCCGGCCATGGCGTTGGGCTGGTTCGCCACGATGCCGATCGAGCGGCCCTCGACCCGGGCAAACCCCACGACGATGTTCGGAGCGTACAGCGGCTGCGTCTCGAGAAAGTCGCCGTTGTCGACGATGTGCTCGATGACCGTTTTCACGTCGTAGGGCTGGTTGGGCGAATCGGGGATGATCGTGTTGAGGCGACGGTCGGCATCCGTTGTTTCGAGCTCCACCTCGCTGTCGAACACGGGCAGCTCGGCCAGGTTGTTGTCGGGCAGATAGCTGAGCAGGGCGCGGGCGAAGTCGAGCGCGTCAGGCTCGTCGCTGGCGAGGTAGTGCGAGACGCCGGAGATCTTGTTGTGGGTGAGGGCGCCGCCGAGCTCTTCCATACCCACGTCTTCGCCGGTGACGGTCTTGATCACGTCGGGGCCGGTGACGAACATCTGACTGGTCTTGTCGACCATGATCACGAAGTCGGTCAGCGCGGGGGAGTAGACCGCGCCACCGGCGGCCGGGCCGCAGATGATCGAGATCTGCGGAATGACACCGGATGCCGCCGTGTTGCGACGAAAGATCTCGCCGTACTTGCCGAGGGCGACGACGCCCTCCTGGATGCGCGCTCCGCCGGAGTCGAGAATGCCGATGATCGGTACCCCGGTCTTCAGGGCGAGGTCCATCACCTTGATGATCTTCTCGCCGGCGACCTCGCCGAGCGAGCCGCCGAAGATGGTGAAGTCCTGGGAGTACACGGCCACCTGGCGGCCGTGGATGGTGCCGGTTCCGGTGACGACGGCGTCGCCGTACGGCCGCTTCTTCTCCATGCCGAAGGCCACGGTGCGGTGCCGCACGAACTCGTCGAGTTCCACGAAGGACCCCTGGTCGAGCAGCAGGTCGACGCGCTCGCGGGCGGTCATCTTGCCCTTGGCGTGCTGCTTCGAGGTGGCGGTCGCCCCGCTGGCGGTCACGGCTTCGTGATAGCGCAGCTTGAGGTCGGCGAGTTTTCCCGCCGTCGTATACAGGTCCGGTGCCGCAGCGGGCGTCTTATCAGTCACCGTTTTACTCTACCGGCACCCCCCGGGCGCTTTCCGTTGACGATATTCCACAACTTTGCGGCGCAACACTGGTCGTTTCCCCCTCTGGCCAAGCATTTCAGCCCGCATCGTGGCTCAATCGGCGACCTCTACCGCCCTCCCCGTTCATAACTGCGGAGATCCTGGCCGAAATGACAAGGAATAACACATTTGGGGTCAGATTCGGCAGAATTACCGCAGTTACGTTTGAAGGAGAGAGTAGCCATGGAGTTTTCGCTCAGCCGCACCGAGGTCACCCGGTTCGAGTACCGGTCCGAGGCCGCCTCCACCAACGATGTGCTCAAAGAACTCGCCACAACGGATGCCGCCGCCTGGCCCGATTTCTCGGCCCTCGTCACCGACAACCAGACTCAGGGGCGTGGCCGGCTCGGTCGCGTCTGGCTGGCCCCGACCGGCAAAGCCCTGGCCATCTCGGTGCTGATCCGACCCCAGTTACCGCCGGCGACCCTCGGCTGGTTCCCGCTCCTGGCCGGCGCCGCCATGACCCGTGCCGTCAAAAACGTGGTGGAAAAAAGCATGAAGCCCGTCGAAGGCGTCAAAGAGGCCGAGGATCCCCGCCACGACGTGACCCTGAAATGGCCCAATGACGTGCTCATCGACGGCTACAAGGTGTGCGGAATCCTCTGCGAACTGCTGCCCGACGGCACAGGCATCATCATCGGCGCCGGCCTCAACCTCTCGCTCGACGAGCACGACCTGCCCACCCTCACCTCCACCTCGCTGCTGCTGGTTACCCGCACCGCGCCCGACCCCGACGCGGTACTCGCCGCCTACCTGCACGAGCTCGCCACGCTGTACCGAGCCTTCCTGAAGGCCAACGGCGACGCCCAACACAGCGGACTGCATCAGCAAGTCGAAGAACTGTGCGGCACACTCGGCAGCGCAGTACGGGTGGAACTGCCCGGCGGCACCGACCTGGTCGGCACCGCCACCGGCATCGACGCCGAGGGAAGGCTGCGCGTCGTCAACCAGGTCGATGGCGAAGAACGGTCTGTCGCCGCCGGCGATGTCACCCACCTGAGGTATTAATAGAAGTAATGAAAGCCAAGAAGACAGAGCCCAACGAGACCGAACCCTCCGGCTACGCCCGCGAGAGCCGGCCCGAGAAGGTCGTTGCCCGCCTGCGCCCGCACGCCCGGGTGCTGGCCTGGCCCACCCTGCTCTTGTTCGCCCTGGCCGGCGGCACCGGCTACTTCTTCGGCAACCTGCCCGAGCCGTGGCAGAACGCCGCCCTGCTCGCCGGTGCCATCCTGCTGGCGCTGCTCGGCTGGCTGCTGCCGCTCGCCGCCTGGCTCACCAAGCGCTACACGATCACCACCCGCCGCATCATCTTTCGCCACGGGTTCTTCGTGCGCATCCGGCAAGAGCTGCTGCACAGCCGCGGCTACGACGTGAGTGTGCGGCAGAACTGGCTGCAGGCCGGGTTCCACTCGGGCACGGTGCTCATAAATTCGGGGCTGGAGCATCCGCTTGTGTTGAAAGACTTGCCCAACGTCGACCTCGTGCAGAGCACGCTGCACGACCTCATGGAGCAGGCCAGCACGGTCATGGGTTCCCGCCGGCAGGAGCAGTCGGCGCTCTCCGAAGAGTCAGCGTTCTGGGGTCGCCGCTAGCCGAATAGCCCCGGTGCGGGTACTGACCACGGCGATACCAACGGATGCCGGCGCCCCGCTCCGACTCGGCGCGAACACCCAGTAGCGGTACAGCGCGAAACGAAACACCGCGCCGAGAATTAGGCCAACGACGTTGCCCGAGATGTTGTCGGCGAGAACGCTGGTGTAGCCGAGCACGTAGTGGCTGAACCAGAGGCAGCCGATGCCGATGCCCATGCCCACGAGGCTCACCGCGAGAAACTCCAGGCCCTCGCGAGCCGTGTGGTCCTGCCGGTTTTTGCTGAAGGTCCAGTAGCGGTTGCCTAGCCAGTTCACCAGAATGGCGAGCACGGTCGAGATGACCTTGGCGTAGATGGGGCCGGCGTGTACGTCGGCGGAATCCAGCACGGTGGTGCGCAGCAGGTTGAACACCGTGAAGTCCACCACGAAGCCCAGTGCACCGACGGCGCCGAACTTGAGGCCCTGACTCAGAAAGCTGAGCAGGCGCTGCTTCAGGGTGATCGACATGCGTCCGTCCGACGTTCGGTAAAGTGGCACTAGGAAAGCATTGAAGTCTCGCAGTCTACGGCGTGTTGAAATTGCCTGGCTGGGTATTCCCGTTCGTTTAGCTGAACGCTTGCATAGAAAATGGTGAACAAATGGCTTTAACCGTCGGTGTGATTGGCGCAGGCCAGCTGGCCCGCATGATGATCCCCGCGGCCGTGAACCTCGGCATCGAGCTCAAGGTTCTCGCTGAAGCCGATGGCATGTCCGCCGAACTCGCCGCGGTCCGCGTGGGCGACTACCGCGACCTGGCCACCGTGCTCGCCTTCGCCAAGACCGTCGACGTGATCACCTTCGATCACGAACACGTGCCGCAGGAGATTCTGCGCGAGCTCGTGCGCGAGGGCGTCAGGGTGCACCCCGGCCCCGACGCCCTGCTCTACGCGCAGGACAAGCTGCTCATGCGCGAGAAACTCGCCGAACTGGGCCTGCCCGTGCCGGACTGGGCCCGCATCACTGACGTGGCCGGCCTCGCTGACTTTTTGAAGGACCACGGCGGCCGCGCCGTCGTGAAGACCGCCCGCGGCGGCTACGACGGCAAGGGCGTGCGCGTGGTCAGTCACGAACACGACGTTGACGACTGGTTTCAGGCGCTCGCCGAAGACGGCAACGGCGGTGCCCTGCTGGTCGAAGAGCTCGTGCACTTCAGCCGCGAGCTCGCCCAGGTGGTCGCCCGCCGCCCCAGCGGCGAGATCGCCGTCTGGCCGGTCGTGGAGACCGTGCAGAAAGACGGCGTCTGCGCCGAGGTCATCGCTCCGGCCCCCCAGTCCATGGGGCGTCTCGCCGACGTCGCCACCGACATCGCCGTTGCCGTGGCCGAGGGCATCGGCGTCACCGGGGTGCTCGCCGTCGAGCTGTTCCAGACCACGGATGAGCGCCTCCTCATCAACGAGCTGGCGATGCGCCCGCACAATAGTGGTCACTGGTCGATCGAGGGTTCGACCACGAGCCAGTTCGAGCAGCACCTCCGCGCTGTGCTTGACTTGCCGCTCGGAGCGACCGGCGCCCGGGACCCGTGGACGGTGATGGTGAACATCTTTGGTGGACCCGCGTCAGGCTCGCTGGGTGATCGTTATGGGAGCGCTCTCGCGGAGCATCCGCTTGTAAAGGTGCACAACTACGGCAAGGCATCGAGGCCCGGCCGCAAGGTGGGCCACGTGACGGCGGGCGGCGACGATCTCGATGAAGTTGCCTATCAGGCGCGCGCCACTGCACAAATCTTTCAGGACTGAGCCATAGGATCATCTGCGTGCCAGATAACACCGAGACATCCACTGTGCCTACTGACGGCAGCAAGCCTATCGTCGGCCTGGTCATGGGCAGCGACTCCGACTTCACCGTCATGAGCGCTGCAGCGCAAACCCTGAAGGACTTCGGGGTCGCGCACGAGGTGCAGGTTGTCTCGGCACACCGCACCCCAGAGCGGATGCTCGACTACGGCCGCACCGCGCAGGCCCGCGGCCTCAAGGTGATCATCGCCGGAGCCGGGGGAGCCGCGCACCTGCCCGGCATGCTCGCCGCCATGACCACGCTGCCCGTGGTGGGCGTGCCCGTTCCTCTCGGGCTGCTCGACGGCCTCGACTCGCTGCTGTCGATCGTGCAGATGCCGGCCGGCGTTCCGGTCGCAACCGTGTCGATCGGCGGAGCGAAGAACGCCGCGCTGATCGCGATCAAGATTCTGGCCACGAGCGACGACGCGCTGCGCGTGAAGCTCGAAGACTATTCGGTACAGCTTGCAGATCTGGTTGAGCAGAAGAACCGGGACCTCCAAGAGCGATTATGAGTAGTGTTTCCGACCCGATCCGGCACCCGAATTCCGGCTCCGCACGCATTATGACGACGCGTGCGTGGTGGCTTGTCGTACTCAATTTCGTTCTGCCCGGTTCGGCGCAGGTGCTGGCCGGCAACCGTCGGCTCGGCCGGTTCGGCCTCGGTGCCACCCTCACCCTGGTGGCCGTGGCCATCATCGCCGGCGCCGTCTATCTGTTCTGGCCCGAAGTGCTGCTCACGGTGTTCACGAGCACGATCGGCCTCTGGGTCGCCGCCGCAGTGCTCGCGTTCTACGCGGTCACCTGGCTCGTGCTCACCGTCAACACCCTCAGCCTGATCAACCTGATCAAGGCGGCGCCCGGTGCCCGCCCGCTCATCGCGGCGTTCTCCGCCGCGCTCATGGTTATCGTCTGCGGCACAGCCGGCTACGGCGCCTTCGTCGCCACCTCGGCCAGCGGCTTTCTCTCCTCCGTCTTCGTCGCGGGCCCGAGCCAACCGCCGGTCGACGGCCGTTACAACATTCTGCTGCTCGGCGGCGATGCCGGTGCCGACCGTGAGGGCCTCCGCCCCGACAGCATCTCAGTGGTCAGTATCGACGCCACAACCGGCCAGGCCACGACCATCAGCCTGCCGCGCAACCTCGAGAACGCGCCGTTCTCGGCCGGATCCTCCCTCGGCGCCCTCTACCCCGAGGGCTACGGCTCGATCGACGGATGCGACGTCTCGGCCTGCATGCTCAACTCCATCTTCACCGAGGCCGAGTTGAAACGCCCGGAATACTACCCCAACGCCACGGCGGAGGGCAGCTCTCCGGGAATTCAGGCCACGCTCGAGGCCGCACAGGGCATCACCGGACTCACCATCCAGTACTTCGTACTCATTGACATGCAGGGCTTCTCCGACCTCATCGATGCCCTCGGCGGCGTCGACATCAACGTAAAGAACCGCGTTCCGGTGCACACCGACGAGACCTTCAGCAAGGTGCTGTTCTGGTTTGAGCCCGGCATGCAGCACATGGATGGCTACCACGCCCTCTGGTTTGCCCGCTCCCGCCACGGCACGAGTGACTACGACCGCATGCAGCGCCAGACTCAGATGCAGGAGGCCCTGCTCGCGCAGGCCAGCCCGGCGAACGTGCTCTCCAAGTTCCAGGGAGTGGCCGCTGCCGGCACGCGCGTCGTCAAGACCGACGTGCCGCAGGGCATGCTCGGCTACTTCGTGAACCTGGCCAGCAAAACCAAAGAACTGCCGGTCATCTCGGTGCCGTTGATTCCCGAGAACGGCGTCGACCCCGAAAACCCCGACTACGCGGCCATTAAGGCCATGATCGCCGCGGCACTGGCCCCCGCGCCCACCGCCACGCCCGCCCCGTAGCCCTTCGTTACCAACCGCGTTCGCGCGCAAGTGTGAAGATCGATTTTGACACCGTCGTCGCGAATCCCTGTTCCTCCGAGCCACCACTGACGCTCCCGGCGGCATCCGCGAATGCGCCGGCAACATTGCCGCGTATGTAGCGAACACGCTCTTCAGCGTAATCTGCAGGGATCTGCAGTTTCGCGGCCACCGCGAGAAAGTCCTGAAGCCCGATGGCGTTCATGCGATACTCGTCACCGACCTTCATCGCCGAGCGAAGCGCACCAGTCGCCGGATACGGCGCATGCGTACCGAGGTCATAAAGCGGGGCGAGCACAGCGCGGTCGCCACGCAAGAGAATCGAAATGTTCTTTGCATGCGCGTCGGTGCAAGCGGCCGAAACGTTGAACACGAGGGAATCAAAGAACCGCTTCTGGCTTGCCTCCCGATCGTTTAAGGGCAATCGGCCGAGCAATTGAGCGATGGTGCCAACGCCCGGGCCGCCGTCCTGCTGATACTTGAGGTCTGGTGGAACGCTTAGAGCCTGGCAGAGGTCTTCCTGATGTAGCCGTGCCCATCGTCCGTCGAATTGTCGTCGGTCGTATCGGCGGGAGACAAAGACGCGATCGCCCTGCTCCGTCGTCGTGAGCTCGTGGTCGGCGACGTTGAGCCCCAGAAGCCGGGCCGCGCGCATCGTCACATACTCGTTCACGTCATGATTGGAATACGGCGCGATGGCCGGTTTCAGAATGTGCGTGGTCGGCGTGGAATCGTTGGGCACGCCCCACCCGCCATCATCGAATCGGAATAGGGCAACCTTGGGCTGCGCGCCAGGCAAACTCCACCGCGCGTCGTCGCCGCGCTGTCCCCAGGTATCGGAGTGCTGAACGATGTCTTTGATGAGGCTACTGAATTCATCATCGGAAAGTCGTTCGACATCTCCCTGTCGCGTGGCGGCATCGGTCGAGGTCTCATCGGGCGGCAGAATCTGTACGGCTCCCGCGGCATCCCGGCCGACGTGCGCCAACAGCCCGAAAGCGTTTCGAGCGGATGTTTGATACGTTGCAGCTAGCTCAGCAAGCTTGGTCGGGCTGTCGGTCAAAAGGCCCTGCAGGAAGGCCGTGACGACCCGCGATGGGTGCTCGCGCCTTGCCAGCGGCATGGAAAGCGATAAGGGCGTCGACCGACTATCCAACCGGTATCGTTCGTCGTAGGCAAAGGTGGTTTTGCCCTGTTTGGTTTGGGCGAGCGTGCCGACGCGCTCGCCGTCGAGGTAGACGTAGAGTTCGGAGTTCACCGGTCATCGCCCCAGATCGGCAAAGACATCGTCAAGCACATTGTGCGGGTCCGGGGCTCGATCGCTGACATCCAGGGCGAGCTGCAGCACCTGAAGCACGTCAAAAACGCGAAAAAGTGATACGCCCACCTTCGCGGATTCAAAGTTGACGAGCCATTCACGAGAGACTTTTGCGCGGTCGGCTACTTGCTGTTGAGTAAGTCCCAAGGCCTCGCGTTTCGCGCGCGCCAGCGCACCAAGATCTTGTGCGGAACGTGTATACACTTTAGCCTCCAAGGTGGATGATCGTCCACAGTTTCCATTATGGATGATCATCCACAATCCAGCAAGTGCATGATCGTGCACATGCTCTCCAGAACAGCAACCCACATCGCGAAGCGGCCACCTACGAGTGGGTCACCCATCGGCGATCGGCGGCTAACCCTCGCTTCACTCACCACTGCGGCGAAACGAGAACTTCTTGTGCCCGAAGAAGCTCAGCAACGTCGTGACCAGGAGAATGAACAGCTGGGCGAGCAGCGGCGGCACCAGCACGACTTCAACCAGCAGCGGCAGCGCGGCCGCATTGATACCGATCGCCACCAGGTACACGCTCACGAACCGGGCGAAATCCCGCAGCACGTGCCCGTGCACCACGAACACGAACCGTCGGTACAACACGAACGCCAGGGTGATACCGACCACGTAGGAGAGCGCGAGGCTGATCAGGTAGCCGAGGTAGACATCCGCGAACACCCACAGGGTGAAAAAAGAGAAGACCAGGTACCCGACCGCCGTGTTCGTGGCGCCGACCACGAGAAACCGAACGCGCTGGTCGCGCACAAATCCCAGAAAGCTAGCCATGGCTACAGGTCCGCGTGCAGCTGCCAGACCCGTTCGGCCGAGTCGCGCCAGCTGAAGGCCCGCGAGCGGTCGCCGCCGAAGATCGTCATGCGGTTCCGCAGCACGCTGTCGCCGAGCACCCGGTTGATCGCATCCACGAGTCGGGCCGGGTATTCCTTGGGGTCTGACCGCTCGACCGCGACGCCGGCATCGCCGGCCGCTTCGAGCAGTGCCGGGGCGTCGGAGTGCACCACCGGGGTCCCCAGGTGGAAGGCCTCGATGATCGGCAGTGCGAAGCCTTCTTCCAAGCTCGGATACACGAAGACGCTCGCCCGGGCAATCACCACGGCCAGATCGGAGTCGCTCAGGCCCGACAGTGCGCGCACGCGCCCCGGTGCGAGCCCGGCCTCGTCGGCGACCGACGCGAGGTCGAGTTCGCCCCAGGTGTCCGGTCCGAGCACGATCAGCGGTAGGTCCGGCGCGCCCGGTAGCCCGAGCGCTGTGATCAGCGCGGTCACGGCCTTGCGCGGGTCGAGCGACCCGGAGGTCAGGATGTACTGTGACGGCAGCTCCAGCGCCTGCAGGCGCTCTTCCACCAGGGGAATGGCCGGCAGCACCAGCCCGCGCCCGACGGCGCCGCCGATTACGCGCACCCGGTCGCCGAGGTCCATGATCTCGGTCAGCTGTCTGGCCACGGCGTGGCTCGGCACCACGATCGCGTCGGCGTGCTTGCGGGCACGCTTGAGCATGCCCTTGGTCCAGGCCACGGTTGTCGGGGTCAGCGACGACGGATGCGTCCACGCCAGCACGTCGTGCAAGGTCACGGCAATCTGAGTGCCGTCGTCGGCGCGGTTGTGGCGGCGCAGCGGGGCGAGCAGTCCCGGCGCGTGAATGAGGCCGGTGCCCGACGCTGCGGTCACGCCGAGCGCCCAGGCCGTGGCCAGCTCGCGGCGGGCCAACGTCGTCTTGTGCAGGTTAGCCAGGCCGGGCAGGGAGGCCTCAATGAGTTCATACTGTGCGGGTGGCGACGACGAAACGATGCCCTCAACGTCGCACTCGGCCGGCGCGGTGGCAATCAGTGCGCGCGTGAGTTCCTCGGTGTAACGCCCGACGCCGCCCGGAACCGGGGCGACCATCTGGTCGACGACTACCCGCAGAGTGATCATGCTGTCTCGAAAACCCCCGCGGCAAAGGCCTCGGCCTGGGCGTCCTGCCAGCTGCGCATTGGCGCGAGCCCCGCGGCGGCCCAACCGGCGTGACCGAGCACCGAGTAGGCCGGCCGGGGTGCGGGCAGCACGAAGGCTGAGCTGTCGGTCGGCAGCACGCGCTCGGGGGCGAGTCCGGCCAGGGCGAACACGTCGCGGGCCTGGTCGAACTTCGAGGCGACCCCGGAGTTCGTGCCGTGGTACATGCCGGCGGGCGCATCAGAGTCGAGCAGCAGCACGATCTGCGCGGCAAGATCCACCGTCCACGTGGGCTGGCCCACCTGGTCGGTGACAACGCTCAACGTGTCGCGCGTGCCAGCGGCCTTGAGCATGGTCTTGGCGAAGTTCGGGCCGTTCTTGCCGTACAGCCAGGCGGTGCGCACGATGTAGCTGCGCGAGCCGTTTTCCACCTGCACGAAATCCTCGCCGGCCGCCTTGGTGCGGCCATATGCAGAGATTGGGCTGTGCGGAGTGTTCTCGGCGTAGGGCGTGGTCGCGCTGCCGTCGAAGACGTAGTCCGTTGAGATCTGCACGAGCTTGGCTTGCAGAGCGGATGCCGCCACCGCCAGATTGTACGGCCCCACCGCGTTCACGGCGTAGGCCTCGTCTTCATGCGTTTCGGCGTCGTCGACCTTGGTGTACGCGGCGCAGTTGATGATGACGTCGTGCCCGGCAACGGCGGCCTTCACCGCGTCGAGATCAGTCACGTCGAGGTCGCTGCGGCCGAGGGCTGTCACGTCGCGTCCGGCGAGAGCCGTCTGCAGGTCACGGCCCAGCATGCCGGTGGCGCCGGTGATGAGATAACGGGTCATGTTAGTTCAGCGCCGCACGAGCCTTGAGCGGTTCCCACCACTGACGGTTGTCGCGGTACCACTGCACCACGTCGGCAAGGCCCTGTTCGAACGGAACCTCGGGGGCATAGCCCAGTTCGGCTTGAATCTTGGAGATGTCCACCGAGTAGCGCAGGTCGTGGCCGAGACGGTCGGCGACGCGGTCGACATAGGACCAGTCCTTGCCGGTCGAGTCGAGCAGAAGCTGGGTGAGTTCCTTGTTGGTCAGCTCGGTGCCGCCGCCGATGTTGTAGATCTCGCCTGCGCGGCCGCCGACGAGCACCATCGCGATGGCGCGGGTGTGGTCGTCCACGTGCAGCCAGTCGCGAATGTTGTTGCCCTCGCCGTAGAGGGGAACGTGCAGGTCGTCGATCAGGTTGCTGACGAAAAGCGGAATGACCTTTTCGGGAAAGTGGTACGGGCCGTAATTGTTTGAGCACCGGGTGATTGACACGTTGAGGCCGTGGGTGCGGTGGTAGCTGCGGGCGAGCAGGTCGCTGCCGGCCTTCGACGCTGAATAGGGGGAGTTCGGCTCGAGCGCCCGCTCCTCGTTCCAGGAGCCTTTGGCGATAGAGCCGTAGACCTCGTCGGTGGAGACGTGCACGAACCGGGCCAGCTTGTGGCGCAGGGCTGCGTCGAGCAGTTGCTGGGTGCCGAGCACGTTGGTCTCGACAAAGATGGTCGAGTCCATCACCGAACGGTCCACATGCGATTCGGCGGCGAAGTGCACGACCGCGTCGAGTCCGAGAAACAGGGTGTCGAGCAGTTTGCCGTCGCGGATGTCGCCGTGCACGAAGGAGTAGCGCGGGGAATCGGCGATCGGGGCGAGGTTTTCGAGGTTGCCCGAGTAAGTCAATGCGTCGAGCACAACAACCTCGGCGCCTTCCAGGCCCGGGTACTTGTCTTCAATCGTGCGTCGCACAAAGTTGGAGCCGATAAAACCGGCGCCGCCGGTGACGAGGATCTTCATATAGGAGTAACCGTTCCGTTCGCTTCAATGGCCTCCGCGATTCTACCGGACACGGATTGGTAGACTGCCGATCGTGCAGATTCGCGAACTTTCCATCCCAGACTCCTACGAGATCACCCCGCAGCAGTTCGGTGACGATCGCGGTGTATTTCTCGAGTGGTATCGATTCGACAAACTTGAAGAAAAGGTCGGGCACAAACTAGACCTGGCTCAGGCGAATACCTCTGTGTCAAAACGGGGTTCAGTGCGCGGTATTCACTTTGCGGATGTCCCGCCCAGCCAGGCCAAGTACGTCACCGCCGTCCATGGTGCTGTTCTCGACTACATCGTTGACATCCGCGTGGGCTCACCTACCTTCGGCCAATGGGACAGCGTTCTGCTCGACGACACCGATCGACGGGCGGTCTACATCGCCGAGGGACTCGGGCACTGCTTCGTCGCGCTGACCGACAATGCCACGGTCAGTTACCTCGTGAACAGCACGTTCAGCCCGGGCCGTGAGCACGGTATCAGCCCACTCGACGAAGAGATCGGGCTCGTGTTCCCCCCAGAAGCCGGAGAGCTACTGCTTTCGCCCAAGGACACGCAGGCCCCCACCCTCGCGGCTGCCGCTGCTGCTGGCTTGCTCCCCACCTGGGATGCCGCTCGCGCCTACTACGCTACTTTGAACGTCAGGAACTAATACTCATGCGCGGAATCATTCTCGCCGGTGGCTCAGGCACACGGCTGTGGCCCATCACCAAGGGTATCTCCAAGCAGCTCATGCCCATCTGGGACAAGCCAATGATCTACTACCCCTTGTCGACGCTGATGATGGCGGACATCAAAGAGATCCTCATCATCACGACGCCGGAATATAATGAGCAATTCCGCGCACTCCTCGGGGACGGCTCCGATCTCGGCATCCGGATTGAATATGCCATTCAGCCGTCGCCCGACGGATTGGCCCAGGCGTTCATCATCGGTGAAGAATTCATCGGCGACGAGAGCGTCGCTCTCGTGCTCGGTGACAATATTTTCCACGGCGCAGGCCTCGGATCGGCGCTGCGCGGCAACGCCGAGATCGAGGGCGCGCGCATCTTCGCATATCACGTGAGCAATCCCACGTCCTACGGCGTCGTCGAGTTTGACGAGACCGGAACAGCGATCTCCATTGAGGAGAAGCCCACGAAACCGAAGAGCAACTACGCGGTACCCGGCCTCTACTTTTACGACAATTCCGTCATCGAGATCGCCAAGACCATTGAACCCAGCGCGCGCGGCGAGCTGGAGATCAGCACGGTGAACGAGCGCTACCTGGAGCAGGGCACCTTGCACGTTCAGGTCCTCGATCGGGGAACCGCATGGCTGGACACCGGAACTTTCGAGTCCATGATGCAGGCGTCCGAATACGTGCGCGTCATCGAGGACCGCCAGGGTTTCAAGGTCGGTTGCATTGAGGAGATTGCCTGGCGTGCCGGCTGGATCACGGATGCGCAGCTCGCAGTCCTCGCAGCCCCCCTCATTAAGAGCGGCTACGGTCGGTATCTGGCAGGTCTGGTTCAGCCTTAGCGGGCTGACCGGCGAGCCTCGAGGCGAGACCGTAGCCCCAACCCGACGGCCAACAGGAGTCGTAAGGGCCCGAGCCAGGGACCCGAGTATTTCTTGAAGAGAAACTTCTGGGCGCTCTCGTGGTGCGCGCGAATCATCCCGGCAGACTCATCGTGAGTTGAGGTGGAATGCGCGCCGGTATGCACGACGGCGGCGGCGGGCTCATACACGTTGCGAAGCCCCAGACGTCCGATGCGGTACCCCAGGTCGACATCTTCGAAATACATGAAATAACTCTCATCGAAACCGTCAATCTGATCGAAAACAGATCGACGAATCATTAAGAAGGCACCAGACAGCCAGCCCGCATCCCGCCGTACGGGCTCGATTTCGGATTCCCTGCGATAGTTACGTGTCCACGGGTTTTTCGGCCAGAAATTTGCAAAGATCGCGTGGCCGACGCCGGAACGAAGCGACGGTACCGTGCGAGCCGAGGGATAGACCTCGCCGTCGGAGGAAAGAATGCGGGGGCCGACCGCTGCGATAGACGAATCGAGGACTGATTCCAGGAGGATGTCGATGCAACCAGGATTCACCGTCACATCGGGGTTGCTCACCACGACCCAGTCGATTTCCGGTCCCAATTCGCGAACTGCTGTATTGATGGCGTATCCGTACCCTCGATTCGAGGGCAACGACAGGTAGGTCCCACCTGCGGACGTCGTCATCGACTCGACAGCGTTCGTCGTTGCAGCTGGTTTGTTGTCGGCCACGACCACGTGAAGCGGCTGGCGGGATGCCGATGGCAGTGATGCCAGGAAGGGGCCGAGGACGTCCTCAGAGCCATAACTGACAGTCACAACGGCTACACGTGCGGTGCTGGCGGGAGGCTTCGATACGGTGGACATACGACTCCCAATCATAGTTCTAGGCTAGATTGGCATGCGGCCATACCGGCCAGATACCCAGTGAGGCTAAATGCGATACCTAAAGGAAGTTCTCGAGTCGCGAGAACTCCTGGCCAATCTCACCCTGCGTGAGATTCGTGGTCAGTACAAACGCACAATTTTCGGCCAGCTCTGGTCGTTGGTGAACCCACTCGCTTCGATGCTGGTTTACACCCTCGTTTTTGCGTTGATTATTCGCGTTCAACCTGAAGCTGGCGATCCCAGCGGGTTAGATATTTTCGCCGTTTGGCTCCTCTGCGGACTGCTCCCCTGGACGTTCTTCTCGAACGTCGTGCAACAGGGCATGGGATCGATCCTTGGCAACGTTGGATTAGTTCAGAAGGTCTATTTCGCGCGAATAGTGCTTCCCCTGTCGAAAGTCGGTTCCGTCGGCTACAACTGGCTGTTCGAGATGGGCGTGCTCGTTGTCGTGCTGGTCATCTGCGGTGCATTCGTCTGGCCGTGGCTTCCCCTGGTCGTTGTGACCATGGTCCTCCTGGCAATCTTTGCGGCAGGGCTCGCGCTCATGCTGGCCGTGGCCAATGTTCATTTTCGGGACACGCAGTATTTTGTCTCAATCATCATGCAAATCTGGATGTATTTGACGCCGATCATCTACCCGATCAGTCTGGTCGCGACTCAATCTGAAAAATACGGTGGACTGTTCGGTACGACGGTATCGATCCTCGATCTTTACCGGATTAATCCGCTTGAGCGATTTGTCGCCGTATTCCGGCAACTCCTGTACGACAACCGGTGGCCCGATCCGCAGGATTTTCTGTTGTGTGTCATCTGGGCACTTGCCGCGTTCACCGTGGGACTGTGGATTTTCCGACGGAGCGAGAGAGGACTGGCTGAAGCACTGTGAGCGAAATCGCCGTCAGCATTGAACACGTCAGCAAGAAATTTCGGCTCTACCACGAACGGAATCAGTCGATCAAGTCAGCAATCATGCGCGGGCGTACTTCTGTGCATGAGGATTTTTGGGCGCTGAAGGACGTTGGGTTCGAGGTACCCGTCGGGTCGACTTTTGGTCTCATCGGCAGTAACGGCTCAGGCAAGTCGACACTCTTGAAATGCCTCGCGAAGATTTACTATCCCGAGACGGGAAGCATCACCTACAACGGCAAGATTGCCGCTCTTCTTGAAGTTGGCTCGGGTTTTCATCCCGAGTTGTCGGGGAGAGAAAATATCTTCCTGAACGGGTCCATCCTCGGCATGTCCAAGAAAGAAATCACCGGGAAATTCGATGAAATCGTGGATTTTTCAGGAGTTGAACAATTCATCGATCAGCCAGTGAAGAATTACTCCTCGGGAATGTACGTGCGCCTCGGCTTCTCCGTAGCGATCAATGTCAACCCCGATATTCTTGTGGTGGACGAGGTTCTGGCCGTCGGAGATACGGAATTCCAGGCCAAGTGCGCGCAAAAATTCGTTGATTTCAAGAACGAAGGGCGCACTGTGATTCTGGTGAGCCATTCGATGGAGTCCGTTCGTGACATGTGCGACAGCGCTGCCTGGCTGAGGCACGGTGAGCTCGTCAGAGTCGGGCCGGCCGACGAAACCATCACCGCGTACCTGGAATCACTTCCTGGAGCGTCGGCCGCATAGCAAAGCGTCGGTGAGTGGACGCCGACTGTGTAGTAGGAACCATTGATCGTTGGATTTACCGCGTTCGTGCGGTGTAGTCACTAATTGTGAGGTGTCACTGTGAAGAAGCGTCGTTTGGGTGTTGTGTCGGTCGTGCTGGTCAATTTTCGGGGCGCTGACGACACGATCGAATGTGTTCGTGGGCTGCTCGCGTTGGATTGGCCTGAGAAGCTTCTCGAAATCATCGTCGTCGAAAACGGTTCCGGTGATGACAGCCTGGCCCGACTCCAGGAGATCGGCGACAAGGTCGTTCTGGTTGAGTCGGAAACAAACCGTGGTTTCACCGGCGGATGCAACCTCGGCGTTTCCCGTTCGTCTGGTGAGTTCATCGCTTTCCTCAATAATGATGCAAAACCTGACAAGGGCTGGATCTCGGAAGCAATTGCCACTTTCAACGCCGGACTGAACATTGGTGCAGTGGCCAGCAAAGTGCTGGACTGGGACGGCGACAACGTTGACTACGTGGATGCATCCATCACCTGGTACGGCATGGGATACAAACCGCACGCTGGTGAAAAGGACCGAGGCGCCTGGGACGTCGAGAAAGATGTCCTGTTCGGAACCGGTGCCGCGATGTTTATTCGTGCGTCAGTTTTTGAGGAGCTGAACGGTTTCGACGACAGCTTCTTCATGTTCTATGACGACGTGGACCTGGGATGGCGCTTGAATCTACTGGGCTACCGGTTTAGATTCCAGCCGAAGTCACTCGCGTTTCACAAACATCACGCCTCTATGAACAAGTTCGGGAATTTTCGCGAGACGTACCTGCTGGAACGCAACGCGCTCTACACCCTGTACAAGAATCTTGATGATGAATCACTCGCGCAAATATTTCCTGGTGCCCTTTTGCTGGCAACCCGACGAGCTGTCGCCCGTGGGAAACTCGACTCTGGTTCCCTGGACCTTCGCGTCCTGGGTGATGACTCTGAGCTGACCGTACCCGTCTCCAAACTGACCATGGCCGGCATCTACGCTGTAGACCAGTTTGTGGAACTCCTCCCTGAGATGACACAAGCCCGCTCCGCGGTACAGGCCAGCAGGACTCGAACGGATCGACAGCTGAAGAGCCTGTTTGGCAACACCGACGAGCCGGCGTACCCGATCGACAACTATCTGCGCGGCTACGAGAAGATCATCGATAACCTCGGGCAGTTGAACATCGAGGGCCGCCGACATGTACTGGTAATCACCGGCGACCCGGTCGGGCTGCAAATGGCCGGGCCAGCAATTCGCGCGTGGAATATCGCCAAGACTCTGTCCGCCGATCACGACGTTCGTCTGGTCAGTATGAGCAAAGCCGTTGCCCTCGATGACATCGTCGAGGTCGCAATGATTTCGCATCACAAACCAAATTCGGTTGTTGAACACGAGCAGTGGGCCGACATCATCATCGTTCAGGGTCATGCTTTGGCACTGTTCCCCAGCCTGGAAACATCCAGCAAAATACTCGTCGTCGATGTGTACGATCCGTTGCACCTCGAGCAGTTGGAGCAGGGTAAGGGCCTGTCGCTCAAAGTCTGGAACAAGCAGGTCTCTGAGGCTACAGATGCGCTCAACCACCAGCTGCTGCTCGGTGACTTCTTCCTGTGCGCGAGCGAACGTCAACGCCACTTCTGGCTTGGACAGCTCTCAGCCTTGGGGCGGGTCAACCCCTACACGTACTCTCGCGATTCCGATCTGGCCTCTCTGATCGCAGAAGCACCATTCGGCATCCCGTCTAGTGACCCGGTCCACAATCGACCGGCCCTGCGCGGTGTAGTTCCAGGAATTGGCCCGGACGACAAAATCATCATCTGGGCCGGAGGAATCTACAATTGGTTCGACCCGGAAATCTTGATCCGCGCCGTGTCGCAGCTCAGCCTCACCCACCCCAATATTCGATTGTTCTTCATGGGCGTGAAACATCCAAATCCGGCTGTGCCAGAAATGGAAGCGGTAACATCCGCCCGCGTTCTGTCTGAGCAGTTGGGCCTCACCGGCAAGCACGTCTTCTTCAACGAGTCCTGGGTGCCATACGACGACAGACAGAATTACCTGCTTGAGGCAGACCTCGGCGTGTCCACCCATTTTCAGCACGTCGAGACGACGTTCTCCTTTCGCACGCGAATCCTTGACTACTTGTGGGCGGGGCTTCCGATTGTGACAACAGACGGCGATTCCTTCGGCAGTCTCGTTGGCCGGGAGTCTCTGGGCGCAGCCGTCCTCGAGCGAGACCTCGCGAGTTTGGCCGCAGCACTCGAGCGTTATCTCTTTGACGACGCCGCGATTCTGGCAGCTCGGGAGAATGTCGCGCGGGTGCGGCAATCCTTCACCTGGGACAAGGCGTTGGCACCACTAGTAGAGTTCTGTCGCAACCCGCAGTCGGCCGCTGACAAGGCAGTTGCCAAAAAGGGTCGAAAGCAACGACGATCTTCGAAGGTGCCCAACGGCCTGCCCCCAGCGCGGTCGTCGCGAAGCACGGGCATCCGTCGTGATCTTGAACGTGCCGCCTATTACTTTCAGCAAGGTGGGCCGAGCGCTGTGGTCGAGCGCGTGCGCGCGCGGCGGGAGCGTAAGAGCGATGCGGCCAACTGAACGTGCGCAAAGAAGCTGTGGAACGAATGAATTGTAGAAACTATGAGTGACAAGGTAGAAGAAATGCATCCGGACGAGGAACAGTACTGCGACAAGACAGGGTGCGTACAAAACCGACGGGAACGCGACGCACTTCTGGCGAGCATCAGAGATCTCACGCACTCCCAGCTGATCAGTCGAGACATCGAGTTGGGGCTACGTGCCGAACTCATGCAGACTCAGATTGATATCGAGGATGCACGCGCTCGCGGTAACCACGACCTCGCCGAGACACGTCGATCCGTGACCTGGCGGGTCGGACGACTTGTCCTTCGCCCTGTTTCCCTGGGCAAACGAGTATTCAGACTCATCAAGAAGTGAAGTCTATGAAACCGCCTCTCATCTCCCTCGTTACACCGGTTTACAACACTCCGCTGGACGTGCTGCAGGACACCATAGATTCAGTCCTGGCTCAGACCTTCGAAGACTGGGAACTTGTTCTCGTCGATGATTTCTCCCCGCAGGGAGGTGTACGAGATGTTTTGCACCGTGCTGCCGTCAAGGACTCGAGAATCCGAGTAGTTGAGCGGAGCTCCAATGGTGGAATTGTGCAAGCGTCCAATGACGCCATTGCCGCTGCGACTGGCGAATTCATCGCGCTGCTTGACCATGACGACATTCTCTCGGCGCGGGCACTGGAACGAATGGCGACGGAGATCCTCGACGATTCGCTGGTCGATTACCTGTACTCCGACGAAGACAAGGTGGGACCGGATAGAAAGCACTTCGACAGATTCGATAAGCCGGACTGGTCGCCGGAGCGGCTGCGCGGCCAAATGTACACGGGGCACCTCTCCGTATTGCGCACGGCCCTCGTGCGAAAAGTTGGTGGGTTTCGACAGGAATTCGAAGGATCGCAGGATCACGACCTCGTACTTCGTGTCACCGAACAGTCACGACGCATCGTTCACGTTCCCGAGGTGTTGTACCACTGGCGAGTCGTACCCGGGTCGACGGCCGAAAACATCGACAACAAGCCGTACGCCTGGGACGCCGGCGTTCGGGCCGTGACCGCTCATCTCAAGCGCGTTGGAATCCGAGGGCACGCCGTCGCGGGTCCAGTTCCAGGTACCTATCGCATCGAGCGAACCCCCGAACTGGACCGGTCCGTCAGCGTGATCATTCCGACCCGCGGCACCGCCGGAGAGGTCTGGGGCCAACATCGCGTCTTCGTCGTCGAGGCGGTACGGTCGCTCTTGGCCACGTCCAGCCATCGGGACCTCGAAATTGTCGTGGTCTATGATGCGTCAACACCCGAAAATGTCCTGACCGAACTTACCGAGATCGCAGGCGACCGACTGACCCTCGCGCCGTTTACCGGAAAGTTCAATTTCAGTCGGAAATGCAACGAGGGATTTCTCGCAGCGCGCGGTGATGTCCTGTTTTTCCTGAACGACGACGTGCAGGCGATCAGCGACGAAATCGTGGGACGGATGATCGCCCCACTCAGCGAGCCCGAAGTGGGTATGACGGGCGCCCACCTGTTTTTTGAAGATGGTGCTATCCAGCATGCCGGCCACACACATCACATGGGGCAGTTCAGCCACGCCTATTTGGGTGCCAAACGTGGGGACTACGGGGCGTTCTCGTCCCTGCTCATAAATCGGGAGGCGTCAGGTTTGACCGCCGCCTGCATTGCGATGCCGCGGGACGTTTTTATCAGTGTTGGTGGATTTTCCGAGCTGTTCCCCGGCAACTTCAACGACGTCGACCTGTGCAAAAAGGTCGGACAGGCAGGCTTTCGAATGGTCTGGCTGAGCGATGTCGAGCTGTACCACTTTGAATCTCGATCTCGTGACCCGCTCGTGCATTCCTTCGAGCACAAGATGATCATTGACCGTTGGGGCGGGCCGCAGCGGGACCCCTACCTGGCCTAGGACGGGCGGGCACCGGAGAATTACCTGCACACGGGGCGACCTTGACATAGTCTTGAGAACGTGGCATGAGCTTTTCGAGTAGTTCGTCACTGAACTGCGGCACCCGCACCCGAACGAGAAATACGGTTATGAAGAGTAAATGGATGCGCGTGTTGGCGCTTGGTCTCGTTTTAGGTTCCCTCGGGGCCTTCGTTGTTGCCACACCGCAGCGGGCAGAGGGACTGTCCGGCTCGGAGTTCAATGCCGGCTACATCATTTCCGACGCGAAGTTCTACGCTCGGGATGTCATGTCGGAAGGCCAGATTCAGACGTTTCTGGATTCGAAAATCGGTGGCTGTCTGAATGCGAACTGCCTCAATGTTTTGCGCGTCAGTACCGCGACGACGACACTCGACTTCGGAACGTGTGAAACCTATGCCGGCGGGGTAAACGAGTCCGCAGCCCGCATCATTTATAAAGTACAACAGGCCTGTACTATCAGTGCGCAGGTTATTCTGACGACACTGCAGAAAGAACAATCACTGGTCACCAGCAGGGCACCCACCGAAGCTGTTCTGCGAAAGGCCATGGGGCAAGGCTGCCCGGACACTGCGGCGTGCGATTCAGCATTCTACGGATTCTTCCTGCAGGTGTTCACGGGGGCTCGGCAGATGGCCTGGTATGGCAATCCGGCAGGTTCGCATACTTCGATCAAGGTGGGGCAGCTGAATGCCCGTCCGTTCTCCCCGAACTCGGACTGCGGGTCATCAAACGTTCTGATTCAGAACCGAGCAACGGCGTCTCTGTACTACTACACGCCCTACCAGCCCAACGCTGCCGCCCTGTCGAATCTCAACGGCTCCGGTGATGCCTGTTCGTCCTATGGAAATCGTAACTTTTGGGTCTACTACAACAACTGGTTTGGACCGCCGACTCTCGGCGGAAATCCCATCGGAAACGTTGAGGTTCACGAGGGCGGTGTCGGCGGGATCCGAGTCGGTGGCTGGGCATTTGATGGGGATTCCCAAGAGCCCATTGAGGTCCATGTCTATGTTGACGGTACCGGATACCGGACCACTGCCACCGGGTCCCGTCCGGATGTCGGCGCGGCATACCCCGGGGCGGGTGATAACCGCGGGTTCAACCTGACAGCCACAGTCCCGTCATCCGGAAACCATGAGGTATGCGTCTACGGGATCAACGTTGGCGCTGGAGCCAACTCTCTGTTCGGCTGCTGGACAATTGCCGCGCAGGGCGGCTCGCCGTTTGGAGTTCTTGAATCTGTTACGTCGAGTTCAGGAGTTATCAACGCACAAGGTTGGGCCGTTGACCCGGATACCGCAGCTTCAATTCCGGTCCACGTCTACGTCGACAGCGTAAGCGTGAATGTCACTGCGTCTGAGACCCGATCGGACGTAGGGTCGGCCTACCCTGGTTTCGGGGATCAACATGGTTTTTCGACGACACTCAGCGCCGCGCCGGGAACGCATACGGTGTGCGCATATGCAATCAATACGAATTGGGGATCAAACGCTCTTCTCCGGTGCGTGGAAGTCACCGTTCCGGGGGCTTCGGGGATTATGGAGAAGGGGCGAGCCCCGATCGGTTCCCTTGACGTTATTTCTGGGTCGTCTGCCGGCATAACGGTTGGCGGGTGGGCCTTGGACCCGGATACG
>NZ_FNIB01000021.1 GCF_900103805.1 Cryobacterium flavum
GATCTGCAGTCGTTCCTCCAAGGACAAGTACCGCCTAGACCTCTCTGCCTCAGGAAGAGGGATCCGCCCACCCGTTGCTTGACGCCAACGCCGTCCAGTTCGTCGATTCACCCCGACAGCATCGCACGCTGCAGTCAGCGTCGAGCCTTGACTCATCAACACCCAAAACCGCGCCTGCTTCTCTACCAGTTCATATTTCGACCACACGTACAACACCTCACAAAAATCGAGTGTTGCGACGACCGGTTGAATCCGCCGACCCTTACCGGGACGAGGAATACGGCAATAGCTCTTGTCACACTGGCTCGTGCCCGCTTCGTGGCGGTGTATCTGCTCGGCCGCCCGATTCGGACTGGAGACTAGGCCTGCCGTAAGCTCGGCTTGCGGCTACTACGAGGGGCGGAGCGGCTTGTGATCTTGGGTATCATCATCGCCTGCGAGATCGGGTTCTGGGTCGTCATCGTGCTGGGCCTGGTTGCCCGCTACATCCTCAAAGCTAAGCGGCTCGGCCTTGTGCTGATCGCTCTGGCCCCGGTCATCGACCTGGTGCTGTTGACCACGACCGCGGTGCACCTGCGCTCCGGCGCTGACGCGGAATGGGCGCACGGCCTGGCCGCGGTTTATATTGGCTTCTCGATCGCCTACGGCCCGGGGATGGTCCGCTGGGCCGACATCCGCTTCTCGCACCGGTTCGCCGATGGCCCCGCACCAACACGTCTCTCCGGAACCGATTACACCGTGGCCTGCTGGAAGGACGTCGGGCGCACCCTGCTCGCAGCGGCAATCTCCGCTCTCGTCCTGTTCGGCCTGATCTGGTTGGTAGGCAACGCCACGCAGACGGCCGCCTTGGAGTACTGGTACCCAATCCTGATAACGATCTGCGGCATCGAAGCGATCTGGGCTGTGTCATACACAATATGGCCCCGCGCCCTCAAACAGAACACCGCAACCGCATAACAACAACGCAGTCCCGCCCCGCAAGTGGAACGCTCATCGGTCACACGCATGGCCTCGTCATTTAGGCACTATGACTACATCCGGTCGACGGGAGGGATGAAATTTTCGGTGACATAGGATCGGGATAACTAAGGAGTGCCATGCGACGATTTCCGCTCGCTTTTTTGCCGCTGATTCTGCTGCTCGCTGGATGCTCCGGGTCCTTCGTTGGCGGGTATGACCGTGTCGTCGGCGAGAGTGACGCTTGGGGAGTTAGCGTCGCAGATCCGAGGGTCGATTCGCTCGGTGAATGTCACGACGACGCAAGCGTGGAAACTGCAGCCCTGAGCATGGACATGCCGTCGTCCGCCTATGGCTTACGGCTCGTACCAGGCTCAACCGAAACCGACGCTCTTCGTCTGGCCGACTGCCTCGCCGATGCCCGCACCAGCGACACGATAACTATCAGTTCGCCCGTGGAGTAGCTGGCCCTGCTGAAGGCGCAGGGTTGAGAGCAACCGTCGCGGTCGGCCAATCCTAAAATCGCCGACGAGTCTCAGAACAAAAACCCGCACAGTTGCCCGTCGGGGCTCTCTCACTGCCGGAGTGACTTCGATCTTGAACGTCCTGCAAGCCGAACCCTTTGCGGGATCGCACAAAGTCGGGACGCTCAGAGAATTCAGGATGCAATAGTGAGGGTGATGGGGTCGGTCTCGGCAGGTCCGCCACATTGTTCAGTGCCGCCCACGCGGACCCAGTTGAGTGTCACGTCCCTCTCGGCGAGGACTTCTTTGCTTGGTGAGAGTGCGCGAATAGTGACATTTTCTGGAGTCGCCATTATTGTCGAGATTTCCCACGAGTGTTCATCGATCCCGACGGACTCGTCTGGTGATAGCTGAGTTGGGGCAGGGCCTGAACATTCGCCGTCGACGCACAACTCAACGACGCTGACGTTAGATGTTGTGCCTTCGAGCTCGACGGTGACAGTGTTGTCCCACCCGATCGTGGGGCACACGTCCGAGACTGAGCAGCCGGACACAACCGCACTCACCATGAGCGCGGCACTGAGAACGACCAATCGCCTTGTCGTATTGATCGATCGTGTGGAAGCCATGTCGTCCCCATTCATTGCTTGTGATCCGAGGATAGCTGAACCGTCTTAGCCATGGCTCAGATGAACAAAGCGTCACGTAAAGGGAACGCCTTGGGGTCAACGCCTGAGAGTGAGGGGTCCGCAAGGGGGACGCCGACCGGGACACCCAAAAAAGGCCAACAGTCGATCCCCGACAATTGCTCCGTTTCGTAAGGGGAACCCCCACCGGGACGATGTGCGTGAACGCAGCAACACCACACCGATGCGGAACACCAGTAATCCTCCTGCGCAGAAAAGAGCAGTTCACTCGCCTGCGGCCAGGCTCACCCATAGCCCGCTTTGAGCAATGGACATACCCTCAAGCCGTCGGACGGCAAAGGATGTGACCTGCCGCACCGAACGAAACACTGCGCCGCAAGAAGTGATTCCCCGGAAGTCGAACCCTTGTCATTCAGCCATTGATCGGCATAATCGTGCCGCTGACTTCCACTTGAATGGGGACATCCGGTCGCTCCAACGCTTGTGCGAACGCAGTGCCGAGTTGCTCAAGGCTGCGCTCAGCGGGAAGTTCGACGATTCCAATCGTGATCCCGGAAGCGTCCGCTGCGGGGCTGCCCATTGCGACTTGGACGCCTGGCACCAGCCCTTTTGTGGTCACTGCCCTCTGGGTGAGCTCGTTCAACTCGGCCGGCCGAAACAGGGCCGACTGGATCACCACGGTCAGATCCTTCGGGGCCTCGGCGACCAGCTCCCCGAGCCGGGCACTAGGTGTGCCAAACCAAGTGAGAGTGACAGTGCTTCTATCATCCGAGATCGTGGGCGAACCAAAATTTGCGTCCCCCGTGAGTTCAACCTGTAGCCGATCGAGCCATTCCATCGTCTCTAAATCGACTGGTGGTAAGGCTAGCTCTTCTACCAATTGGTCCTCGACCAGTAGGGAATCATCCAGCGGCAGCATCTCGGTCTCGGATTGCGACCCACCCGGCAGCGCACCAGGTGCCGAGCAGCCACTCAACACGACCGCCGCGCACAGCCCTATGCCAGCCAGCAGGACCCTGCGACGACATGTCCCGGTGTATCGCATTATTTCCCCTTCACCCCATTGGTCACCCTCACTCTAGTGAAGACGGATGAACGGCCAAAGGTCCCGACCTATGTAGCTCACCGTGCCCAGCGAACTGAGAATGATCAGGCCGACAATCACGTTGACGCACGCGTCCCAGCCCGGAGCTGACTTTATGATGCAGGCCTGACTGCCACGAGCTCCGATAGCGGATCCCGCCCAACTGCGGCACGCATTCCGTATCGGGAACCCTGAGTGGGAACTGCAGTCGTTGCGTTTCCGATCCGGTTCGCTTACGTCCACAAACGTCACCGGGAAGGAGGCCGTGCGGTCCCGGCTCGTCGGGAGTCAGCGTCGGCGAGCAGCCGGGCGACTACCAGCTCGGCGATGGTCGCATTCTGGGCCCCGAGACCGCACAGGTCGGCCACGGTGATCTGCTCGTTCGCGGTACGCCCGGAACGCCGATCGGTGAGCACCTCGCCGAGCGTCACTGCTCGGTCGCGGACGTCGCGGTTGCCGTGCTGCAGCTCTCCGGCGTGCGCGGCGAGCTCGACGTTGTCGCACACCACGACCTCTGCGCGAGCGAGCAGGTCGGCAGCGAGCTCCTGCTTGCCGGGGGTGTCGGAACCGACCGCGGTCAGGTGCGTCCCGGGACGCACCCACGCTGCCTGGATGAGCGGCGTCCGGCTGCTGGTCGCCGTGACGACGATGTCGCTGGCCGCCACCGCCGCAGAGAAGTCGTCGGCCGGCTCGGCGCCCACGTCGGCGGCCAGGGCCGCCGTCCTGGCGCGGTCCCGCCCCCAGACGGTGACCTGGAGGTGGGGGAGCGCCTCGAGGTGGGCGTGGATCTGCGCACGGGCCTGGCCGCCGGCCCCGACCACCAGGAGCCGGCGGGCGTCCGGCCGCGCCAGCGTCGCTGTGGCGAGGGCTCCCGCTGCGGCCGTGCGCATCTCGGTGAGCAGGCCGTCGTCGGCGAGCAGCCAGCGTGGGGCGCCGGTCGCGGCGTCGAGGACGACGGTGAACCCGGTCGGGTCGGCGCCGGGAAAGCCGCCGGTCGCGACCTTGAAGCACAGGACCGCCGAGCCCCGCAGGTAGGCGCCCTTGATGTGCAGCTCGCCACCGCGATCGGGTCGCATCTCGAACTGGTCCGGCTGGTCGACCGTTCCGTCGCCCAGGGCGCGGAAGGCGCGTCGCGCCGCAGAGAGGGCGTCGCTCCACGATACGCTCGCCGCCACGGTGGTCCTGTCCACGACCTGCATCCCTACCTCAATCCTTCTCGTTCGCGCAGGTCTTGGCTTTCCTTGCGCAGGGCGTAGACGGTCGCCCGCGACACGTCGAGGACGGCGGCGACATGCGCTGCAGCATTACGGGTGTCGAACACGCCCTGTTTGTCGAGGTCCGCGACCAGGGTGAGGCGGTCGCCTCGTTGCAGCGCCGTACGCGCCGCGCCTCGCTCCCGGCACCAGTCGTCGATCACGCGGTTCAGGTGGGCCCTCCAGTCCCGGTGGAACAGTGCCTCGGGCTGCTCCACCAGCGGCGCGGCGAAGGCGGCCAGCACGAGGGCGGCGGAGTCGAGGGTCGACCGGTCGAAGTTGAAGCACAGGAGCAGTCGACCCTCGTCGAGGCGTACGGTCACCGACGACAGCAGGCGACCGTGGCGGTCGACCTGCTCGTACGGGCCGAGGACCTGGCCCGGCGGGACGTCGGCGAGCAGCCCCGGGTCGAGCAGCGACTTCGCGCCGGGCTTCCTGGCCGAGAACGCGTTCCAGATGGCCACCACGCGGTCACGTGCCATGTCGTGCAGCACGACCTCGACGTGCGGGTGGAACAGAGTCGTGATGGCGGCTGCCATCACGTCCACATCTGCGGGCACAGCGCCTGGACGGTCATGCCGAGCAGTAATCATGAAATGGACGATACATCCAATCTGGACAGGGCGTCAATCTTGCGGGTAGGCTCCGCTGCGCGGCCGAATCTGCAGATCACCCTGACGGAGCTCGGTGAAGACGCTGATCGCTTTCCTCGGTATGAATGGAAGTCGGCTGACGTTGTCCAATCATGAGGCATATGAATTCATCATGGGCGTTGCTTCCGGGCGTCTTGACGATGTCCCCGAGATTGCGGAACGCATTGACCTGGGCAGCGAGGAGCGCTGAGGCACAGGCACCGTGGCTGGCTCGAGAGTCGTGACGGCTTCATAGGACACTTCACACCCGGCGCAGGGGAGTGGCTTGGGCACTCGTCTGGGGGCGGCACAGGAGCCGCAAGAGGCGAGGGCGCTCGGGCCACGGTCATGGCCCTGCCCTCAGGGGCCGGGCCGTGGCCGGGACCTGTTACAGTTTTGCCATGAAATTGCGCCGTTACAGTGAAGTCGATGTCTTCTCCACGGAGGCATATCGCGGCAATGCGTTGGCGGTCGTTCACGATGCCGATGACCTCAGCACCGAGGACATGCAGCGGTTCGCCAACTGGACAAACCTGTCTGAGACGACGTTTCTCCTCGCCCCGAATTACCCGCGTGCTGACTACCGTGTGAGAATCTTTTCCGCCAAGGAGGAGCTGCCCTTTGCCGGTCATCCAACGCTTGGATCTGCCAAGGCGTGGTTGGATGCCGGTGGATCAACAGGGCCCGACGGGATGGTCATTCAGGAATGTGCAGCAGGGCTGATTCCGGTCCGTGTAGCGGACGGTCACATGGCGTTTGAGGCGCCGCCTCTCACTCGCTATGGCCCTGTTGAAGAGTCGCTCGTTCACCGGATAGCACTGATCCTGGGTATCTCCCGGGATCAAATTATTGATGCGTCGTGGCTGGTCAATGGTCCCAAATGGATTGGCATCCGGCTCTCGTCGGCGCGGGAGGTTTTGGGCCTGCAACCCGATCCGGGGAAACTAGGCGATCTTGAGATCGGAGTGGTGGGCCCGTTCGAACTCGAGGGAGAATCCCAGTTCGAAGTTCGTGCTTTCATCGGGGGAGATCCCGTGTGGGAAGACGCCGTGACGGGCAGCCTCAATGCGGGCCTTGCGCGTTGGATGATCGACACAGGTTTTGCAGACCCACAGTACACAGCGTCCCAAGGGACCGTTCTGGGGCGCCAGGGCCGAGTGCATATAAGCCTCCACAATGGGGCGATCTGGGTCGGCGGACATGTCACGAGCTGCATCGAGGGAAGCGTCCGACTGTAGCCGGTCCATTTTCCCGATAGCCGGACGTCGAGCGCGACAGATCTGGGGCTCAACCATTCGGCGGCCGAGTTCGCCGACGCTGTGTCGCAGGGGAACCGTCTACGGGACTTGGATTCTGCGAATCCGAATCGCTGTTGGCCCGATGCGGACGCCGCCGTGGATCAATCGGGCTGCGGCGAGCGCCGTGCGAGGGCCGCGATCACGCCGACAGCGCCCGAGAGAAGGAACGGTTCAGTGAAGAGTCCACCCCTTGCCTCGACCTGCTTCAATCTGGATATAAAATATCCAGGTTGATAGGCTCGACATCATGCAGCTTCCAAAAGGGGTCGAGTGGGCCGCGCACTGCCTTGTCGTCTTGGAACGATTGACCGAAGATCACCCTGTCGCAAATTCGACCTTGGCGGAGGTCTATCGCCTCTCGCCGACCTACTTGAATAAGCATCTCCAGGCTCTGACACGGCACGGCTTGCTGATTTCGATGCCCGGGTCGGCCGGAGGATTTACGTTGTCACGTCCCGCATCTGAGATTACTCTTGCTGACGTCGTTGAAGCGCTCGAAGGCGGTGGACCGATATTCCGCTGCACGGAAATACGGTGCGACGGGTTGTTTCAACCGCATTCTGCCGAGATTCGCGCGAGTGGATCGTGCGCTATTGCGGCCGCGATGTGGACGGCCGAGCAGGCGTGGCGACATAGCTTAGCCGCCGTTTCGATCACAGATCTCGCCCAAGGTGTCGACGCGCTCAGCAGCAAAAATCTGAACGAATTCTTTGAGAACAAGAACAGGAAAGTTGGTCCAACTTTATGAAGATCGCAGTATTGGGAGCTACCGGAACCGCCGGCACGCGCACGGTAAACCTACTTGCGAAGAAGGGCATTTCCGTGGTGGAAGTGTCCCGTTCGGCGGGCGTAGATCTAATCTCCGGCAAGGGACTAAGTGATGCACTGCGCGGAGTCGATGTGGTGATCGACGCCTCCAATACGTTCCCCCAGAACGCCACGATGGGACTGCATGAGGCGCTCACCACTGCGACCCAGAACGTTGTAAACGATTGCGCCACTCAACGAGTAGGCCACCTGGTGTTTCTATCCATCGCCGGGGTGGAAGACCCCGTCTTTGACGATTTCCCCTACTACGCGGCAAAGCGTGCACAAGAAGAAATCGTTGCAGCCGGCCCAATTCAGTCGACCATCGTGAAGTCCACGCAGTGGTATGAATTCGCGACAAACCCCTCAGCCGTCACCTTTCTGGACAGCGAAGTGCTTGTCCAGGACTGGCTCATTCAGCCGATCGCTGCTGAAGCTGTCGCAAAGGTCCTTGTGGATACGGCCCTCAATGCGCCCGGTCCGGTCGTCAAGACCATTGCCGGGCCCGAGCGGATCCGACTTCCTGAACTCACCTCCCGGGTACTAGCCCGGACCGGGGACTCGCGGCCGGTACGGTCAGCCGGCCCCTCGTTAAACGCGCTCTCTGAGGGGGTGCTGCTTGCTCCTACTGAAGCCACAATATTGGGACCGGATATCAACACCTGGTTAGCGTCGCTGCCCTCGGCGGGGTAAGCGCCATGTTCGACCTGAAGCGCTCCGCACACCCGCTGTGGCCAGAGTCCGAAAATGGGGCCGTCCGATTCATTCGATGTGCCCGAAAGCCGAACCCTTTACGGACGTCGGTGTTCTTGGCGCATGAGTAGAACATCACCGTCAGAGGAGAGGGTCAAATTTCAAGGAGTCTGAGTTCCGCAGTTGGGTATCATTGCCTTCGCGTTGGCTCCTGCGCGGGGTGATCAGGGCATTCCGGTCTGTGCCTCCCACGATGGCGACGCCCGCCGAAGCAACTGCCGCCTCTTGCGTCCCAGCTAGACAGCCCGCATGCACTGACTAGACTCGGGCGCATGGCAAACGCACGGCTTCGTGATCGCGCAGCATCCCCGGCTTCCCTCGCGTTGTTGATCGGCGGCGGGCTACTGCTGGCCTCGGTCGTCATCACGGTAATCGCGCAGCCCCCGCTCTTCCCGTACGCCGAGATGGTGGGCCCCGCTCTGTTCTCCGCCGCCCTGTTCGTGTTCGCCTTCGGCGTGCGCGGCGCGGGCAGCGTCACGGCGCGCCGCCCCGTCGGCACTATCGCTCTAGCGTTGTTGGCTTTATGGCTCCTTCTCGGGTCTGTGTCGTATGGCCTTATAGGCGATGACTTCTCGAACGCACCGACCCTATTCATGGCTTTCGCCTACGCGGACTCCTTCGTTCAATTCGCTCTCGCAGTGATTGCGGTCATGCAGATCGCCCGGCTCGGCGCTGTGCCAGCTCCATGGAACTGGCTGCCAGCCGGGATCGTCGCGGCGGTGACCGTGACCTGGCTGCTCCTGCAGCTGCTGGGCGGAGGCTCGCCCACCATATACGGACCCAATCTACTGACATGGCTCCTGACCGGGCTGGACGGCCTTGCCCGGATCGGCGGAACAGTACTGCTCGGTCTAATCGCCATCGTTCTCGCCGACCGCGTCAATCGCAAGGCAACCGCCAATGTGTCTCTGGTACCCGAAACACAGATCTAAATTCGTTCCGTCCCAAGCCCCACAGATGTGAAGCTGTCCGGTTCCCAACCGGTCTGGCAGGATTGCCATCGGCCGGCCGTTGAGGCTGGAACACGACCAAAATTATTGCCGTGTGGCTTAGTCGAATCAGCGTGAACGCACCAATGTCTTACAAGTAACTGCCGGAGAACAAGCTAGGCGGCTCGGGTGAAACACGCCAAGAGGGACGGGAATGGGACACGCGAACGGTCGGTCAGCGACTTTTATCCGTTCCCGATACGGGAACACTCATCGGGCACGTTCCGGGTCAGGCCTCATCGAGAGAAGCCCGAGCAGTTGACCGCCGCGATGCTCGGCTACTCCTCTTTGGATCCGTCGTCGCGGTCGGCTAGAAGCAGGTCGAGGTGAAGCTCTTGTGTGCGCTTGTACGTCCGGAGCGCTTGTGTTGCAACGAGGATTAGTCGGCAGAGCAAAACCAGGAGCACCAGACCCAGGATCAATGCCACAATCGTCCCACCCATGACTGCGACACCATAAAAATTGTATGAATACATATTCCGAAGGTATCGGATCACCGACCGGGCCGCTGCCGCCGATCAGCCGACTGCCGTTGCACTGCGGTGCCAAGAACGTCCACGCAGTCCCGCAAATCGGACGTCCAACGCGACATTCTGTGGTTCTGCACGGGAACCGTCAGCCGGAGTGATGCTCAGTTCGAAGCCTGGCTGGGGCCCGAACATCCCATGCTTCTGTGAGTAATTCGATGAGCTCGCTTTCATCGATCTTGTGAAGTCGAACGAGCACACTGGTATGACCAACGTAGTGCGGGGTGGTGAAGAATTTCGCTGGCGATTCTGTAATGAGCGCGTCCCGATCCCCAACGCTTTCTCTCCATACGACCAGCACGTTGGGCTCTTCATGGATGCGAGCGAAGAGCACGTCATTCACGCGAAAGCCCGGGGTCCCGTAGGACGGCTTCTCAATCGTTTCGGGCAGCGACAGGGCAACGCGCCGCACATCGTCCTCAGTGACCACAACTACGGACGCGACCACCAAGTCCCGCCGACATAGCCACAGAACGGCACTCGCCAGCTGAGCGGCAAGCCGAACCCCGTTCGGGAATCGGACCCGTGATGTCTTGGAGATGGATTGACTAGGTTTCGGTGTGGTTGTTACGCGTCGATGCGTCGTCCGCGGTGCAGAATGGGAGAGACCGCTGCTCTCCGGAGCGATCCACGAGCTGGTGGTCGGCGGTGAAGTCATTATCTACTGCGACGAGCAAGCGGTGTGCGACTGCTTTATCGACTCGGTGGCTCTCTGACGGGATAATCAGGTGCATGCTGCACATCATCCCTGGCGGGCCAGCCCTCACAACCGAGCAGGCAAAGATCCTTGATAACGAGTTCTTTCAGGCACGTCCGCTGGCCTACTTCTCCGCGCGGATATCGGCACTTCTCAGGGCAAGCAGCGAACAGAACGAGGTCACTGCCGGTGACGCGGTTGGGTTTCTCAAGGCGCTTGGCGATCTGGAGCTGGCGAACATCTTGGAGCACGGGGACAGCGACCGAGACCTCCAAGTGGCACTCGATTCTGTTTCGGTTCGCCACCATGCAGCAGAAGCGCTTATCCGAATGCGTCACGCGGTGGTCGTCGCAAGGCCTCGAACCGGGGACGCTGCTTGCACTTGGGCCACTCTCACCGACGGCCCTATTGGCCTTCATGAGGTGACAGATGAGCTGGCAGCCGCGATGAACTCAGACGTCGGTGCATTTGCAAAAGCGTTCCTTCCACCTAAATCGGTGCAGAGTGCGGCTGATATTCAGGCGTTTGGGGTGGCGTGGGCTTGGGTACTGCGGGCAGCGCAGCTCCTTACAGACAACGAGTTGACTGTAAACGCGGCCCATAACAAGTTGAAGCACGGCCTCGCAATCCGGACACGGGATGACGTGCGCCTAGAACTGATGACGGGTCCCGGACCCGGTGAAGACGGAGAAGTTCCCCTGAGCAGCTTTGGCCCCGGCAAATCCATCGTCATTTTCGACCGTCCGTTGGTCACATATCTCGCGCGGCCGTATCCACCCCGGAAGCAGGGGCTCGAAGCGACATCGCTGCGTGTCGATCCGCCTGCGGTCCTGGCGGAAGCATGGATGATTTCGTGGGTCTATGCATCGGTGTTTCATGTCGCGGCTGCGCGCCATGGCAGCACGACTGATGGATTGCCGGCACCGTACCCAGCACCCCAAACTGGGCCGACGCCGGCGCAACTTCTCGAGAATTCAGGTGCGGCAGCCCTTGGTTATCGCGGCTCGGTGACGACGGCAACCGACAGCTCGTTGAAGCCACGCCCGTCGGGGATTTTCTTCCCGGGGTTCTTCCAGTCGATGACCATCGATTTTGCGGGCGCGACAGCGGCCACGGTGGTGGACGGATAGTGAGCGTTCAACGGGCGACACCAGTCGGCAGCACCAGTGAACCTGCCGCCACGAATCCCCGATAGCCAGCCTTTTCGGCCGCGTCCAGCGTTGATTAGTCCCGCAACCGGATCACAGTTGTGTCCCAGTGGCCTCCGGAGCGACCGCGTGGCGTGAGCAGGATTGCGATGGTCACGGGCTCAGAATCGCCACTTGACTCGCAGTGTTCATGATGAAGCAGCATCGCCCGTACTCTACCTATCGCCCGCGATAGGTCGGCGAGTCCGCTCGCGGCCATGAAGCTGAGCGACGCCTGCCCGTGACGCGGTGAAAAGAAGATTTTGCTCTCGACGCGGAAGTCGCCGCGCGCTCCAGTCTTCTCGCTCACCCGTTCCATGAACCCGGCCAGCACACCTCCGACACTGGGTAAACAGATTCTGTCGTTACGCGCGCGCTGCTCCGCCGTTCCGCAAGCCGGACGTCCAGCGGGCGCGTTCAAACGTGATTCAGCTCAAGTCGCTTCGCGGAGCATGTTGCCCGTAAGCGGAACCCCATACGGGACGACACTCTCGGTTGGCGGGTGACTGGTAAGGCTCACGACAATGGCCCGTCCTGGGGCGCGGGTCCATCGGGTTCTCGGTCTGTTGCTCATGATCGAACTGAAATCACGGTCAGCGCGGCTTGTAACTGTGAGCGTTTGTGGCGACGTTCTGTGATCGCTATTTGGCGCATCTGCCCAGTGGCTCTGAGCGGGTAGTCACCGTCTTGTATCCCAGGGGATGCAAGACGGTGAGATCGATCGAGACAATCGCCAAAGCTGCACAGATGCGGCCGATCCAAAGAGCTACCTCGTGAGGTGTGGCCACACGCCCAGCGTGCAGAGCCTCAGTCAAGAACGCGCCATTCGCGTACGAACTTATCGACGGTCTTGGTTTCGAGGTCGCGACGCACGGTGTCCAAGAAGACGTGGGGGTCGCCGACGTCAGCGGCAGTGCGTAGGACCTCGGCCCCGCCCGCGCGCCGGCGGATGACGAGGTCGGCATCGACCTCGACGTCACCCCATGCTGCGCGAACCAGTGCCCACGCCCGACGAAGCAAAAGTCGAGTGCGCGTGCCCAATGGCTCCTCGAGCTCTGCGATTAGGTGGTTGACGCGCGATCCATTCCCATATCTTGTCGCATAGCGAAGCGCCCCGGCCAGTCCGACGTGTCTCGTGCCCTCAGCGTGTCGAAACCTACGGGATACGCGACAGAGTCGCGTGGAATGACTGTCGGCAGGTGTCCCGTGTCAGCGGCTTCTAGCCATCCGAGCGGGCCACGCCCTATTGTTGCGAGTGAGCAATGATTCGCGGGTCATCGATCCGGTTACGCAGGTTGAAGTACTGGTGCCTGCCTACGGCACTCCGGAAAGAGCGATTCGCCGCGCCGCTCTAAAAAGAGACGGACTTCTGCGGGCGATTCGGTTCTATCCCGATTACACGCATCCATGGCCCTTATGGGACGAAAGCGGTGACGTTTCCGCGGAGGATCTCGGGCTAAGCGATGCACTTCGGGAAGACCTACTTCGCTGGGGCGACCAGTGGGATACGACGTACCGGTATGACACCGGCTGGCCGAGTGACGCTGCGCGGGATGTGTGGATGAACGAAGGGGATGACCTTGCCGAACGTGTCCAGCGTGAGGTCTGGGACATCGCCGATGTGAAAGCCGAACACCGGGGATTCCAGGAATTTCGACCTTGACGCGAAAGCCACTTACCGCGGTTGAAGCTCTCATCCGCCTCTGGCGGACCTTCGGTGTCTCGAAACTGTTGTGACTCATATCCCATGGGTTTCGACACGCAAAGGTTACGAGACAAGAGCGAAGTGCCGACTGTCGTCATGTTCCCCGCAAGGGGAACCCCCTTCGGACGCCCCATACCGCCAGGCACGCCGACGGAGGACAGTGACGAGAAGAGCCCGAATCGGAGTGAGCGCAGATACTCTGGGACGATGATGACAAAAGATTCGGTCTCTATCCGCGCAGTCAAAACCTCGGACTCATCCCAGTGGGCTGAGCTTTATCGGGGCTATCGAGCCTTCTACGAGCTGTCTCCCGACGACAGCATCGTTGAGCGCGTCTGGACCTGGATCCATGACGATTCGAATGAAGTCAATGCTTTTGTCGCCATCTCCGGGGATCGACTCGTAGGGCTCGCGCACTACCGTCGATTCTCCCGTCCCTCGACCGGGAGCGTGGGTATCTACCTCGACGACCTGTTCACGGACTCGACAGCTCGCGGAGCCGGCGTTGGGCGGGCGCTACTGAGCGAGCTCTCCGCGCTGGCCGAACGCGAAGGACACTCAGTCGTTCGCTGGATCACTGCGGAAGACAATACTCGGGCCCGCCGTCTCTATGATTTGACCGCCACGTCGACAAAATGGGTCACGTATGATCTCGCGCCTGGGGCACTCTGACGGCGGGGCCATCGCGGCCCTCCGCGCCTCTGCCAACGAATGACCTAGCGACTAAAAAGACGCAGCGGTTCGCCGACGCGCCTCAAACGATATTGCACGGCGTGAATCCTGACGGTGCGCGTTGAAAACGATTCCGCGGGGAGACCCGGGACAAGGAACGCTAACCGAGCGCGAACCCGGAACCGGTGAGCGTCCATAAAGGCGCGCCGACGGCAGCGACGACGAGCACGATCAGAAGGACCCGTAATGTTTTGTCGCGGTGTCTGGGTCGAAGTACCGCGCCGGTGACTACCAGCGCCACAAATAGAGCAACGAGGACGGCGCTGCCAAGAAGTGCGGGACCTAAGCGCGCATCAGGAGCGCAGCTTGGTGGCGCGGGGTAAATTGCTGGGCAAATAATGGGGAGCGATTGGGCTACCCAGATCAACAGAATAGAGACGGCGGCAATCACGGCGGCCGGCACCGTCCAGCGCCATAAAGTTCGCGCTATTGCTGGATCATCCGCTTTGATCGTCATGGACTCAGGGTAATGGGAAATTGCTGCGCCTATGGAACCTGAATAAAGGTCGTCCCGCAAGCCGGACCTCCAGAGCGACGGATCCGGGGCCAAACTACTTGGCGGACGAGTGCGCCGACGTTGTGTCACACGGGAACCCCCTACGGGACGGGGTTGCGGCGGACCACGATCAGCGACCCGAAATCGAATCGTTAGCGTCGCTGAAGGCAGTCATCGGTCGGTGTCTCCAACGTGAAGCAAGTTCCGTATCCGCCGGCGTAGCCGTAGTCGATGCTCTGAACGGTCACGTAGCCAGGGCTCGCCTCGACGATTTGGACAGTGATTGGTTCAGGGTGCGAATCGATGGTCAGCTCCCACCGGTCCGCTAGGTAGCTCAAACCGGTAGATTCGAGAACTTCGACCGCGTCCGAGACGTGAGATGGGTCGGCGAGGTGATAGCCGAAGACTGTAGTTGGGACTACGTGAGGTCCGTCGTCGGCTGTGGGTGCGAGGTAGCCGAGGAGTTCGTTGTCATCGTCTCTGTGGACCGCGGTCCAGGTTGGAGGAATCATTGTTCACTCATTCGGTCGAGGGCGTGTGTCGGGTGCCGCTGGCAGGGAATTCTGGCCAGAGCTTGCTAATGGCCGTCATGATTTTCGCGGTTGTTGCGTGGAGTGAGGCGATTCCTGACGCTTCGTCATCGCTTGAGACGTAGCCGTCTAGGTTGACTGGGTGTCCTTGAACCCACACGTGACGGATGTTTTGTGTGTCGGTGATTTGTGCTGTTGGGTCGCCGGTGGCAAGGAGAAGATCTGCACGTTGGCCCACAGCGATCGTGCCGCGGTCGTGAAGGTTGAATGCATCTGCTGTTGAGCCCGTGGCTGCGGTGAGTGCTTCGCTGGGTGTGAGTCCGGCCGAGACAAGATGCTGTAGCTCGCGGTGCATGCTGGCGCCGTGGATGGTTCCCGGATTTGGGGCGTCGGTTCCGGCAAGGAGTGACACGCCGGCGGCCTGGAGGTTGCGAACATTCACCGCGATTATGGAGAAGTCCGGCACTGGGTCGGGGAGCCATCGTTGACTTTGCTGCTCGATAACTTTCGTCCAGGCGGCCCCGATCCTCCGTGCAAGTTCGGGGTGCCCCAGGATCGGCAACTTCCGGTCCGCGCCAGGGAACCCGTCAGCAATTGACATTGTTGTGATCACCTTCACGCCGCTACGGGCGATCTCGGAAAGCTGCACTGGAGCAATCTTGTCGAAGGGAGCGTGAGCAAGGACATCGACGCCGCAGCGGACAACGTCGATCGCTGCCTTCGAAGTGGTCGCATGTGCCACCACGATGAGATTCGCCTCGTGAGCAGCACGAACCAAAGATCGAATCGTGGCCAAGTTCAAAGCCGGCGTCGCGTGGGGGCTCGTTGACCCATCTTCGTAAAGCACCTTGATGTGTGTGGCACCTTCAGAAACCCGTTCCGCTACAAACTGGGCTGCGCCGCTTGGTCCTTCGAGATAGGGGAACGGAGAGTAGGCCATTGTGGGGTGGCCCCCGGGCGCTGTTGCTCCGATGCTGGAAGTCCGAAAGTCGGCGTATCCCGGCTGTGCACGAAAGGTTGCTTCCGACGCCGTGAGGTCAGGCTTGCTGAACTGATCGATGAGCGTCGTGACCCCGAACGTCGCCGCTTGACGAAGTGAACCGGGGAGCAAGTGCACGTGCGCGTCAATGAGTCCGGGCAGAATCGTGCCGCCCCGAGCATCGATGACGCCAGCGTCCGACTCCCTCATTCCCAGGGATCCAACTTCGGCGATGTGCCCGTTTTCGACCCTGATCGTCCTGGCCGGGATGGATCTGCGTCCGTCGAATATCTTGGCGTTCATTACGGAAAAGCTGTTCATCTGTCCACCGTAGAAGTTGACACTGTGTCAAGGTCAAGTCCATAAACTGTTGGCATGTCACTTTCCATCAGCCAGGTTGCCAATCTCGCTGGGATTAGCGCACGGATGCTCCGCCATTACGACAAGCTTGGCCTGCTGCACCCGAGCAGGGTCAGCGATAACGGATACCGCTGGTATGAACGCGAGCAACTTTTTCGGCTCCAACGCATCCTCTTGCTGAGGGATTACGGGCTGTCATTGCCAGCGATCAAAGACATTCTGTCGCGGAACGATGCAGCTGAGGAACATGAGGTACTCACCGCGCATCGGGCCCTTGTCGCAGAAGAGCGCGACCGCCTAACGCATTTGCTTTCCACTTTAGATCGCACCCTGAACGAGATGGCCGGCGGCGACCAGATCGGTGAAGAGAACTTCTTTGAAGGCCTACGGACAACGCGAGGAGCCCTTCGGAAGGGCCTCCTCGAACGCTTCGGTCCACAAATTGAATCGGCGTTTACTTCCCATGAGAAAATCACCGCCGAATGGAATGAACGAGACTATGAAGCAGCTGCGCAAAGAGGCAAAGCCCTGTACGAAAGACTGACTGACACGATGAGGCAAGGGCATGCACCTCAATCATCAGAAGCTGCCTCTCTGATTCAAAGCCACTATGACCTCATCAGCGAGACCTGGATTCCGGGGAAAGAGGCCTACGCAGGCCTCGCGGACCTGTACCTCGAGCCGGGGTTTCAGCGCGACCTTGTGGCTGACATCGATCCGAACTTGCCGGAATGGCTGGCTGCTGCCATGAAAGATTTCGCTGAGAAGGGTCTCTCAACGCAGAGACAAGCTTCTTCTGAAGGTTCGTCTCGATAGCCGGACGTCCAGCGGGCGCGTTGAAACGTGATTCCGCTCAAGTCGATTGGCGGGGCGAGTTGCCCGTAAGCGGAACGTCTTACGGGACAGTCGCGACGCGCACGCTAGGTGGGCCTCGACTCCTAAAGACCGGTTGCGGACACGAAATCCACGAGTTCCTGTTGCCTCGCGGTTTGGATCGGCAACCGTGGGCGAGGTTAGCCCGCGTTTTCCTTCACCGTTGGTCGTGCGTTTCCTCGTCGATAGTTGGTTGCGATCGTTCAGAGACGTTCTAGCAGTAGCGGACACTACTAGGTATGGATGGTTTTGGGGAGCGAGTTGTAGAGTCCGAGAGGGGGCTGCTCGAGGCGGCCTGCTCGGGTGACCAGCGTGCTTTCGCTGAGCTGTACAGCAAACATGTGCGAGCGGTGTATTGGTCGGTTGTGCGCATGCTGCGTTCCGAAACGCACGCCGAGGACACCACACAGGAAGTCTTCGTTTTGGCGTGGAACAAGCGCGGGTCCATCCGTATCGTGGATCAATCAATTTTGCCGTGGCTTCTGACCTCGGCCCAGAATTTAGCTCTCAACCGGCTGAAGAAGAGCCGCCGGGAGAGTGCTCATCTGTCCTCACAGACATCTGAGGAGCTCGATGTGCGGGCCGTGGACGCGGAGTCACCTGGACGCATTCAGATGCTGGGTGAGGCCATCGATTTAGCCGTCGGTGAGTTGTCAGATATGGATCAAACGTTGTACTACCTCTGCATCGATGAAGGCCTCAGCTACGCCGAGGCCGCTTCAGCGTTGGGAACCACGCATGGCGGCGTGCGTAACCGCCTCTCGCGTGTTCGCCGACTCCTCCAGATCAGTCTCGCTCCCCAGAAAGAAGGCATCTCGTGACGACGACTCTTGGTCCCACCGATCAGCAGATCGAGACGATGCGTGACCATGTGATGACTAGCATCGCGATGTCCGAACGAAAGACGCTCGCGTCGACCGTACGCGGGAGAGAAAAGCGCCGGAAGTTCGTGTGGCTCGCCGTTGCGTCCGGCATTACAGCGGCCGCCCTGGTAGTGGTCGGTGTGACTTGGCCACTAGGGGCCGGCGGCGCGTCCGCGCAGGCAGCCGAGGCCCTCCATGACGCAGCCACGCTAACCGTGCTGACGGCGGACCCAATTGTTGGGCCTGGCGAGTATCTTAAGATTGAGACCAGCGAAAGTTACTCCACGACAGGCATGAACGCGGACGGAGACTTTGTGAGCTGGTTGGCTCCGTCGACCCGTACCCTCTACGTCCCGGGAACTCAATCTGATGATTGGGTGTTGGAACGGCATCGCTTGGAGCCGACAGCGTTCTTTGGGGACGGGGCCCAAGAGCTGGCGATGAAGGATTGGGCCATAAACCGTGTCGACAAGGACACGAATGGGATCTTCCGAGCGCCGGAAGGATTCGCGTTCGCTGCAACACTCGCTGATACGTCCGCGATGCCACACGATCCACAGAAGCTGTATGACTATTTCGTCGCGACGGACCGTGGCGGGTCCAATTCTGTCGAGGAGAACGTCTGGGTGCGCATCACCGATCTGCTCCGCACGGGTACCGTCCCGGCAGATTTGCGGGCAGCCCTCTACGGGGCGGCCAGTCTCGTTCCCGGGGTGGAAATCATCCCGGGCGGCGCGACCGTCGACGGGCAAACGGGGATCGTCCTAGGCCGGGTCGAAAGCAGCCGCACCACGCGCCAGGACATCATCATCGACCCCACCAATGGTCTAATCCTGGGCGAACGAATGGTCCTCTCGGCGGAGAGGAGCGGAGCGCCAGCGGGCACGATTATCTCCGCGACCTCTGTGCGGACGAGCATCGTGGACAGCGCTCCCTAACCCGCGCAACTGCGTGTGTTGATCACCGCATCAGAACGATGACCTGCCCGCCAGGATTCACCGGCCGGGCCTTCACCCGCCCGCTCTGAGGTCGATCTGTCGACCCTGCCGTGGCCTCCTCGAATGGTGCAACATGACCTCGAACACGACAACCACCATGCCTCGCGCACGCAACACAGCGCCGAAGCTCGCAGGAATCGACGGACTCCGCGGCGTTGCGGCCCTCGCCGTGCTCGTCTATCACGTCCAGCGCGGACTCAATCCCTCCAGCCGCGACAACGTCTTTTTCCACGACCTGACGTACCTCAGCCACGGTGTCACCCTGTTCTTCGTTCTGTCGGGTTTTCTGCTTTACCGACCATTCGCTGGCGCTCTCCTGGGGCGGATGCCACATCCTTACCTGCGCCGGTACTTCGTAAGCCGGTTTCTTCGCATCTTCCCCGCGTATCTCGTCGTTCTCTGGGCAACCAGCATCGCCTTACGAACGGCATTCCTTCCGCGTAACAACAACGGAGCGGCCCAGCAGACCGGGGCACTCTCGTGGCCCGACCTACTCCTGGCTTCAACGCTCGCTCAGGGCGCTACGCCGCGCAGCATCAGGTCTGGTCTTGAAGTCGCTTGGACATTGGGAGTGGAACTGTCCTTCTATATCCTCTTGCCGGCAGCGGTCTGGCTCGCCGCCATCATCGGGCGGCGCTGCCGTGGGCGCTTGACGACAGCACTGATTCCGCCTTGCTTGTTCCTCGCACTTGGTCTCACTGGCAAGCTCTGGCTCCAGATCACACAAATGGGACTCACCGGCAGCGAGCGAGTGAACCTGGAATGGGGAGCGAACTGGGGAGCCGTCGCGGCGCGAAGCATCCTCATCCACGCAGACCTCTTCGCCTACGGGATGCTCGCGGCCCTCGCCCTCCACCTCGCGCACGCCCACGCCCCCCGCTTCTTTGACAGACCCATGATTCGAGTGTCACTGCAGGCGATCGTGCTTGCGGTGACCGCTGGCCTCGTGATCGGATTGATCACCGGACCGTTCACGTCGAGCGTCGTGGCAATCGCAGCCGCGGCACTGCTTCTGCTCACCGCCACAGCGTCAGGCCAATCACGGCTCTACGGCATCACGAACGCTCCTATCCTGCGATGGTGCGGGATCGTGTCCTTCAGCGTCTATCTGTGGCATCTCCCAGTGATCAGGTGGTTGCATAACCGCGGCTGGGTGTTTCCAGATACTTACTGGGGACTTCTCACTAACATCGCGCTAATTTTGTCTCTCACACTGCTCCTCGCCGCGGCCACTTACTACGCCATCGAAGCACCCGCTCTCAGAATGAAAGATCGTCATCGGGATACTCGCTGGCCTCGGCACGCATGACCTTGCCGCCACACAGAGAGCTAATCAGCACAGAGTCGCAGGTGATTTATGACAGATATCGAGCGTCCAAGGCCGTGCCCGCAAGCCGGACCCCCTGCGGGACGGCATTCTGACGCCGATTCACGACGAGGCTCCATTCTCAGATTCGATACGATTCCCGTCACACTCTGGTTCGGGATTTTTGCTTCCAGACCGAGCCGGCAGGATCAGGCACCAGACTCGGACGAGAAATCGGCGGGCGAAAAAAAGCAGCGCCAGCAGCCCGACAACGATAGGGATGGCAATCGGCCAAGCGGTGGTGAAAACGAGAATCAGCGCAAGGGCTTCAAAGCCGATCAGCGAGGCTGCCGCGACATACATCGCAGCTGCGAGGTCGTTCAGTTTCCACCAGGCGCGCGTCAATAATTCTTTCGTTCGCCTCGAGTGCACATTCCGGTGTGGATCTAGTCGTGGCTGTATTGATGTCGTTAGCATTCCTTCTCCTACAGATAGCGGCGCACAGTTATGTCTGCCGGCCGGCTCCCAAGGGAGAGGTGCACGCTGAATCGACGTGCTCCACCGAGGGTCAGGCGACGGGCGTCTGACCCGTGGGGGCGCGCGGCATAGGAGTGCCTCTGCCACATCGCGTTATCTGTGGTGTGAAGTGCGAACGCGGCGGAGCGCCCCCACTTTGCGTGGACGACGCGCGCAGGTCGAATTGCCGCGCTACAACGAAAACCAAGAGGGCCATGATTACAGCGAGGCTCAAGAGAATTCCGCCGGCGACCATGATGACGAAAACCGGATGACCCAACGTCAGATGCGGGCTGGCAACAACGAGCGCAAAATGGCAAATCATGTAAAGTTCTTGCAGCACCATGCCCCCTCACGCACTTCTCTTACCGCTCAGCGTACCCGTCATGGCCTCGCACACAGGCGTCCGTAGCCGGAACCTTGAGTGGGGCAGTTACAACGTACCGGCGGAGGATCCCCGACCGAGTCGGCTGCGTCGCGGTGTGGGCGTTTGGTTAGCGTGGGGTTATGACGCGCGTGTGGCTGACGGAATGGGAATGGGCGTGCTGTGGCGATGCTTTTGCCATCGGCGATGAGGTCGACTTCGGTATCGAGACGCGAACGCCGCATGCTGCTCTCGCTGACATGCTCGGACCGGAACTATTCGCCGCGGTGGAAGCGATGGAGTCGCACCATGAGGAAGAGTTCACCGATCGTGTGCGCGGCCGGGTAGTCGCGGTACACGAGGTCACGCAAGACGTCATCGAGCGTTGGTCATTACGTCGTCCCGGCCACGGCGCGCCGCCGGAATCGATCAAAGCGGCGGACGGCGACGAGTGGGCGGAGGTTGGCCGCGAGTTCGGCAATGGAGCGTTCCTCGCCCGTTCCCCCTCTCGATACATGATCGAGATCGAGCCAGTTGCGAATTCGGCGAGGTTAACCTCGGCTCAGGGAGTTCGGCTGCGCATCGATGACGACGACGAACCGCTTCCTCGCGTCGAAGGGACCGCTGTTCCACCGCCCGAGCAACGCCGACGCTCGCTGGAAGGCTGGCTCGTCGATGTCGAGGAGCACGCGTAGAGTGTCCGCTCGCGGAACCTTCTACGGGACAACGCCATGAGAGAACTGCCTGAATTGTCCGGCTCCCCGCATGATCACGAAAGGCACTGCGGTCGCGGCTGACATGTGTCTGTGCAGGAGCATCTCACCTTCGCCGGCCGGCTTCAAGCCAAATCAGTGCAACCAGGCTATTGGCGGCCGATCACAATGCTGATTGAGTCGCCGGCTGGCAAAGTGTCTCCGGCAGGTGGAGACATTGAAATGACGGTGCCAACAAGAGTTTGGTCGGAAGTGGTCTGGTTCTGTGTTTGGACGTCGTAGTCGACAAGCGCCTGCTGCGCCTCTTCTTCGGTCATGCCGACAACGTCTGGAAATGTGGGCTGCACCCCGGTACTGGAGTACACAGTGACCGTTGAGCCCAGTTGCGCCCGTGTACCGGCAGCCGGATCGGAACGTATCGGTGTTCCTTCGGGTTGGTTGGCGGCTGTCTCTCCACCGTCGGCGTAGGTGAATCCTGCGGATTCCAGAGTCGTTTGTGCCTCTACCATTGATAAGCCCCGTACGTCAGGGACGGCGGCGCGAACCGTGCGCAGGGCACTGGGGGAGGCGTCAACGAAGTCGTCTCCACCATATTTGGCATTGGCTACGGACATGACGTCAGGCCACATCCGATGGCGGGCCGTAGCGGCGTATCCGCTGTCAAAGTACATGGAGCGTTGGTCGAGGGAGCCCGTGACGCTCACGACACCCGCCACCGTTGCCACCTCGGTGCTGGCGCCACTCATCCAGGTATCGGCCGCGCCACCCGTGGTGCCGGTTTTTCCGATCATCGGAACGCGGGGACTGGTCCGGTAGTACGACGAGCGTGCGGTGCCCTCACTCATCACGCGCTGCATCGCGTAGGCCATGGCCCCCGCTATGGCGGGTTCAACCGAGGCGCTGCACTCGGACTGGGGAACGGGCAGTTCGGTGCCATCGGCGGCCACGATTCGATCGATGACGACGGGTGTGCAGGTCACCCCGTCGTTGGCGATGCCGGCGAAGGCGACAGCCATGGTGAGGGGCGCGACTTCGTTGGTGCCGAGCACGGAACTAGCACCCTGGCGAAGCGGATCACCGTCAGCTCGGTGCACGTCAAAGGCCTCCGCAGTCTTGCGGATACCGCACAAGTCCAGCTCTTTGGCCATGCCCAGGAACCCCGTGTTGTAGGAATTTATCGTCGATTCGAGCGCGCTGTAATTGGAACCAGTGTGTCTCAATGAGTCGTTGCGGGGATTCCACCCTGGGTAACGCTGCGGACCCCGGCAACTGTCTTGGAAAGCGCCCCAGTGCGACGTGCGCGCAGAATCGACGCGCTCGTTGAGAGAATGCCCCTCGTTCAACCATTCGGCCAGCGTGAAGACCTTGTAGGTGGAACCGGGTTGGAAACCGCTCGAGCCCCCAGCAGCACGGTCGGTGTTGTAGTTGATCGCGGTGTAGTTGGCCCCGGAATTCAGCACGGCCGGATCCTGGCTGTAGTCCTTGTTCTGGGTCATCGCGAGCACCCGGCCGGTGCCGACCTGAACACTGGAAATGACGGCACCAACGTCTCCCACGTCGGAGACCTTGGGAACGTTTTCGTTCATGGTCGTCACGGCCGCACCCTGCAGGTCCAGGTCGAGCGTGGTGTAAACGTCGTACCCACCACGGCGAAAATTGAGCATCCGTGTTTCTTCGTCCTCACCAAAAGTGGGGTCCGTCTGCAGTGCGTGTACGACGTAGTCGCAGAAGTAGGCATTGGCACCGGACGTCGCGCAGCCGGTACTGGGCGCCGTGATGACCGGGGTGATCACCGTGGCGACCGCTCCCTCGTACTGGGCCGCAGAGATCTTCTTCTCGGCGAGCATCTCCCCCAGAATATAATCGCGGCGCATCTTGTTGGCGGCATAGCCGTTGGCTGCACCGTTGGTGACGCTGTCCGGCATATCGAGCTGGAACTTTCGCGGGTTGTTCACGATCGCCACGAGGCTTGCGGCCTGCGGCAGGGTCACCGTCGACGCTGTCGTGTTGAAGTAATGATTGGCCGCTGCCTCAATGCCGTAGACCGTTCCGCCGAAGCCCGTGATGTTAAGGTACTGGCGAAGAATGTCTACCTTGTCGTACTTCTTCTCCACGGCGATCGCGAAGCGCATCTCCCTGAGTTTGCGCTCGACGGTGATCTCCGTGGCCGCCGTGTAGCAGAGGTCGCTCTGCTCTTGTTCGGCAATGACCTCGCACTTTTGTACGAGAACGTTTTTCACATACTGCTGGGTGATCGATGATCCTCCCTGCAGCGAATCATTAACCATGGTGCTCACAACCGCGCGCAGCGTGCCCTGAATATCGATACCGTTGTGCTCAAAGAAGCGAGGATCTTCACCGGAGACCGCGGCATCCTTCACAAATTGACTGATGGCATCCGATTCGACCTCGACCCGATCCTGGTCGTAGAACGACGCAAGCAGCACACGGGTGCCATCGCTCTGGGTAGCATATATATTGCTCTTCTGCGAGAGCTGCTCGATTCCCAGATACCCCGGCAGGCTATCAAAGACCGTGATAGTGTTCGCCGCACTCAGGCCGGCCAACGCGACCACCGGCGTCATCCCCGCCGTCACAAGGATCCCGACGACCACACTCGTCCCGACAAACCCCATAAATGCGCCGAGAGCATTGCCTCGCGTTCTCGTGGGGACACTGACATTAGTACCTGAAATTATCGCTACCTCATAGATCGACTAGTACGCAAAAACGGGACGAGTGCGCCTCGTGCTTGCCCGCACTACACGGGGTCTCGGTCTCACCCGTGGTGGTTGAACTCCTGGAGGAGCCTCTACGGGCTAGATGCCAAGGATCAACAAATCTTCCGTCGAGGTCTCCCCAGCGGCCCCGGCAAAGAGTTCAAATGCAGAAACAATTGCGGCCTTTTCGTCGGGTGACAATACGGACAGGATTTCGGCAATATTGTCTCGGCGCTGCTCGAGGGCATGAGTGACAAGGTTTTGTCCCGCTGGAGTGAGTTCAATGAGTACCTCCCGTCGACTGGTTGGTCGGGTTGTCCGCCTCACCCAACCGGCTTCGACAATGCGATCGATTGCCCGGCTCAACGTGGAGGGAAGGACGCCGATGGCTTCGCCCAAGACGCCCATCCGCAGGGGTCCCGAGTTGTCCAACACCACGAGAACACGAAACTGGGGCAGAGTCACGATTTCCAGGACGCCTGCGACGGATCGAGCCACCACACCCATCAACGCACGAGAAGCTGTCAACGCGGCGTCCGCCGCGCGAGCATCAGAATCATTGACAGGAATTACGTGAGTCCTCATCTCTTGCAATAGTTGCAAACACGCAACGATTGCAAGCATACACTTTTGGTGAGTTTGCTCCAAGATGAAGCTCAATGCCAAAAGGTAATCACCTCAACGAAGTGGCTTCGTCGACTCCGGCTCTCGGAAACCTATCTACAGTTCGCACCGGAACTCGATAGGGGGAAACGTCACGCTGCGGGGCACGGTATGCGCCCTGGGTCCTATTCGTCTAAGGACCTGCCAAGGAGCCAGAGCGACTGCCGCCGCCGCCGGATAAACGAGGTCCCGCAAAGGGGACGGCCATCGCGACAGATCTGGGGCCAAACCACCCGTGGGCCGTGCGCGCCGATGCCGTGTCACTTGGGAACCCTAACCGGGAACGGGAACCGTCGCAGTCAGTGGTTTGCTGTGACAGTCAGGCGATGGTTGTGAACGGTGATTACGGCCAGTGTGACGAGAACAACACCGACGACAACGATCATGCTCCATGTTCCATGGGCATTTGTGAGTGCGACCCCGCCGAAGACAAGGAGTCCTGCGCCAATGCTCCGCATCGCGATGGATCCAGCCGGGAGGACCGGAGGATTCCGGTTGAAGGGGATTCTCGTGTCGGGGTTGGCCCGAATTGTGCGGATCAAGGACGCGATGAAGAGCATGGCTCCCACGGCTCCCACGACTGCCGCAATCCACCCAAACACATCCATGCCGCTAAGCATACTGATGCGGACCTGCGGATTTTTCAGCTCGGGTTGCTCTGGCTCCTCAACCTCCCGTTGCTCGTCAGCGAACGCGCTCATCGACAAGGGTGATGCAGCCTGACAGCGTCTCGAAAGCCGTCAAGGCGCGAACGGACGGATCAGGAACTTGATGTGACGATTCCCCGCAACGGGCCCCCCTTCGGGGCAATAGCAAATGGGCTATCGAACGCGGGCGGTGGCGTGTTGACTAACACGCGTCTGCAGCCTACCCGCCCCTGATCTGCCCCGAGAATGGATTCGATCCGGAACTATCGCCGTCCGCGGCCAAGAAGACGTTCAGGCACTCTTTTCACCGCAACGCCACTGAACCACCAGCCGTCCGCGACTACCGCACGGAGCCCGTGAAACTCGTGGAAGGCCTGCACAGCGGTACCCTCGGCTGCCATGCCCCAGAAAATGCCGGGCACCTGATAGTTGGGATCGATCACGAGGTCGAATCCGAAACCACACAGCTGATCCGCGAGATACGCGAACAAGCACTGGCGAGCTAACCCCCGTGACGACCTATTGCGAGTCCCTCATCCGCAGGCACGGGCCGCACGAGCCTAAGCGGGCCATCCGACCTCAAAGGCAGGACCATCCGGCGTGGGAACGCAGCGGCCGAAGCCGCCCAGCGTTCCCTCATTGACTAGACAGGTGCGGATACTCTCTACGCCGCGGTGACGATCACCCGCGGCAGCCGTCGGCTCGAAGCTGTTGGGTTGGCCTACGTGGCCTGGAAAATTCGGACGACGGCTGTGCCGAACTCCAAAGTGCGTCAGGTCGCCTCTACCCACGGGATAACGCGGTCACAGTTGATTCGGGATGCGGTGCTGAGCTACGTCCACGCCCTTGCCTTAGACACTCCGTTCACCGATGGGTGACGTTCACTGCTCCTCAGCCGTTCCATTCGATTTTTCGGCGAGGCCATCCCAACACACACAGCTGCGGCTCATTTTGACAAGACCCCGTGACAAGCACGCATAGCGCGACAACGCACCAGCTCCGCGCAACAATGGACTTAGACACGTGTCCGAACTGTCGAGGAGATGATGATTTTGGTCAATAGAGACGAGATTGAAGACGATGGCCGCCACCCTGGCTGGCAGTTCGAGTTGCACAAGCCAAATAGGACGCACCGCGCAGAAATACCGGCTGCGGACATCCAACGACTCGAACGACTGTGGGAACTAGTTAGGCACGAGGAACGCATCCCCGACACCACGGGCGTGGAGATTGATGCATTGATTGAGTATTGGGGCCGAGAGGGGTACTCAGCCGATCAGATCGCCGTCGCGACACAACTACCGCTTGAAACGGTCACTGAATTGCAAAAGAACCCGGGAGTCGCCGCCCTATTCAATTCCCGACAGCGGTAACAGAACGTGCCTCAAAGTCAATCTTGAAGGGCGAAGACATCGGCATTTTCGACGATGGTCGTTTGCGGAATTCTTAGAGCCAAGAGGACAAGGACGCCAATGAAGACGAGCCCCTCCATAAGGACGCCTTAAACTAGGAGCAGCCCGGCCGCCCAGCGATATTGCAGCCGCTGAGTAGTGTCCATTCCGCAACCATATCGGCCACACGACAGTTCGAATGTCGAACCGTCAGCGGGACAGTGCTTGGGCCCGCATAGACGTGTGACAGCATGTCCCATGCCCACCTTTACCTTTTCCGAGTCGAAGCACCTCCCGCGACATGACCTCGTTGGTCTTTATTCAAGCGTCGGGTGGACGGCGTACGCAAGCGACCCAGATGCCCTTGTCCGTGCCGTGGAGCAGTCATCGTACGTCCTGACGGCGAGCAACGAGGACGGCGAACTTGTGGGACTGGCCCGGGTCATCTCCGACAACGCCACCATTTGTTATCTCCAAGACATCCTTGTGAGCCCCCGCCAACAACGCGCCGGCCTTGGCAAGGCTCTGGTTGAAAAGGTCCTGGAGCGCTACGTCCACGTTCGACAGAAGGTACTTCTGACCGATGACGAACCGGGCCAGCGCGCATTCTACGAATCCCTGGGTTTCATTGAAGGAAGTGACTTCAGCCCGACGCCCTTGCGTACTTTCGTTCAGATCGGGGGCTAAGAGCAAAATAGTTCGTCTTCAAGAGGGGAACCTTGAGAGGAACGCTTGTCCGACGGCGTTAGAAAAGCGGGACGCCCGCGAGCTCGTCTGGCAGCTAGGGCGCCGATATGGGGAGGAGAAGCACGTTGTTTGCGATCGTCTCCTGCCAGTTGCCGGTCCCGATGGTCCGCGAGCCTCCCACACCGATTGAGGCCCAGTCGAATCCGATCTGGATCTCGGGCATCGAGACGTCGGCTACCCACCATTGCGTCCAGGTCACCTGCGGCACTGCGCCACCGGCGATGACCTGAAGATCTCGCCCATTGGGCCTACGAGTTTCGTTTGAATAGCGTTCGTTTGAATAGCGTCGCCCTCCTGCAGAAACCCAGAAGTCGACCCCTTCCCTGTCGGGGAATCGACCGAGAAACGTAGGACCGAACGGCAAGTCGAATCGCTTCAGGACCTCCTTCGAGACCACGAGACGAACCGTGAAGGTGAATCCCCTGCTGTACCCCCGAACATCTTCCAGCCACAGCGAGAAGTCGGCCGTTCTCGTAAGGACCTCCCGTCCGAGCAGGGCTGCAGGAATCTCCCTCCGGACGCAGTGATCCCAATCGCCGCGGGCACGGTCATCTTCGGCCATCGCGTCGCGTCGGGCATCAGCCGGCTCAGAAGGGGGCGCCATCTCTGCTCCTTTGTCCTAGAAACCGAATTGACAGCGGTCTCGCCTGTCCGAGTCGCGGGGCTGACTTGAGTTCCACGCTATCGAGGACTGTAATATCTGTCACCTTTTGCATTATCTGCAATCCGGCGGCTGCCTCCGGTGGGCCACTGTTGGCCTCCCGCGCCAACCGACAGGTTGGGCGCTTTCCCCGGCCCTGCCAGATGCGTTTCGTCAGCCAACCCCTATCGGAACTGTTTGAGAGCTTCGCTGTACTGATGGTGATCGTCCCGGGTCTCCTCCGTCACGAGGAGCGTGTGCCGTCCGATGACGCGCGTATAGGAGCCTTGGCAGGGGATGCTGACAATTTTCGTCAGCCCGGCTTGCCATGCTGGGATCAGCGCACTCAGCGACAAGCGTTCCGGATCATCCGCGAGGGACGTCGGGCGACGTTGTGTGCGTGCATGGAATTGTGAAAGATTCCACATCTCCTTTTCTTCCGTAAAGGCTTCGTCGCCGAAAGAGCTCCTCCAGGACGGCCCGACCATGCTGGCCAACAGGTCGACGCGTTCCGGTGACTCATCTAGAGTGTGCTGGAGCCGGTCGAAGATCGTGTTGTCTTGAATCAGACCGGCATGGTGAATACATGCGTTCCAGGTCCCCGGCCACGCGTCCAACCAGGCTGCGGTCGAGTCGGTCGACTCGGTCTGGGCGTGCGCTCGCACTGAATCGTCCGACAGGAGGGGAGGAAAGTCATTGCCGACCGGGTAAAGATTCCACGCCTCCCGAACCCAGAGCAGATCAACCAACGTGTTCGGGTCATCGTCGACGGTGATGAGCATGTCGTGAGGCCAGGGATTCCCAGGCATCGGTAGAGATGAGCGCAATGTTTTCTCCCCAAGAGCGGATGCCGGACAGTCTCACATAGAACGCCGACCGTAAGGGGAACGGCGGATTCAACCGGTCGTCGCAACACTCGATTTTTGTGAGGTGTTGTACGTGTGGTCGAAGTTTGAACTGGTGGAGAAGCAGGCGCGGTTTTGGGTGTTGATGAGTCACGGCTCGACGCTGACTGCAGCGTGCGATGCTGTCGGGGTGAATCGACGAACTGGACGGCGTTGGCGTCAAGCAACCGGTGGGCGGATCCCTCTTCCTGAGGCGGAGCGGTCGGGGCGGTACTTGTCCTTGGAGGAGCGGCTGCGGATCGCGGACTTGCATCTGGGTGGCACCGGCGTGCGGGCGATCGCTGCTCTGGTGGGCCGGTCTGCTGCCACGATCAGTCGAGAGCTCGCTCGAGGCGGGTCCAAGACTGGCCCGCAGGCACGGACGAAGTACGCCCCGTATGCGGCGCAGAAGCAGGCCGAGCTTCGCGGACGTCGCCCGAAGGCCAGCAAATTCGACCATCCGGAGCTGGCGCTCTTGGTGCAGAAAAAGTTGTGCGTGAAATGGAGTCCGGAACAGATCAGTGATCATTTGGCTGCGGTGTTTCCCGATCGGCAGGAGATGCGAGTCAGCCCAGAGGCGATCTATCAGGCGCTTTACGGGGGCGGGCGGGGTGACTTGCGCGGTGATCTGCATCAGCATTTACGCACCGGCCGCGCCATCCGGCATCCGAGACGGCCCGCTGCGAAGAACTCGGGCAAGATCCCGGATATGACCATGATTAGCGAGAGGCCGGCGGAGGTTGAGGACCGAGCCGTGCCGGGGCATTGGGAAGGAGATCTAATCTTGGGGTCACACTGCCGGTCGGCGATCGCTACGTTGGTGGAGCGTCAGACGCGGTTCACCATGCTCGTCCACCTTCCCGGTGATCACGGCGCGATCACGGTTCGCGAGGGGCTGTTGGCCGCCATCAAGACTCTCCCCGAGCACTTGGTGAAGACTCTGACGTGGGACCAGGGCACCGAGCTGGCTCAGCACCGGAAGATCACGCTGGCCAC
>NZ_FNIB01000022.1 GCF_900103805.1 Cryobacterium flavum
GACCCGGGCCCGAAAGACCGGTTCAGCGAGCGGGTGGCCCGCATCCCGCGCAGCAACATGCCGGGCGACAGTGTGGTGCGAACACCCCGTCAGCTCCGCAGCAGCGCGAAAAGATCGTGTCAGATCATACGCAGCGAGAATTTCCATAACTTCTACGTCTACCTTCATAAATGGGCCTCTTCCTGAACTGGCTTGATGCGTCTAGATACCGCAATCAAACCCCAGGGAGAGGCTCCCGCCGGTTAACCGGTCGGGCTCAGAAAAGGAAGTGGGCAGATCTCATGGCCACCAACGGGCAGATCTCCTGGCCGTCAGCGGGCAATTCCGTGGCCGCCTACGGGCAGCTTCTCATGTCCGCCGACAGGCGCTAAACGAAGTCATATATATGTATGACGGCGAATCACAGCTCAATCCACGCCTGGCGACCCGATCCGGAACACGAGCAGGCCAACAAGCAATCCTCGACAAGTACTGCGTTCCGTATGGGAACCCCCTACGAGACGGCAAGGCTGACAGCGCCTCAACCCGCGCGTCGGACGATGATTCCGGAGCTGCTTCGGTGGATGCGATCTCGATCCGGAATTGTTTTTTGTCCTCCCAGCCTTGCCTTCTGGCCTGCTCTCGGTACGCGTGGTGCGACCGTTACGTAGTTGTCTCGTCTCGGGAGCGCGCGGCTTCGGTAAATTCCACCGACGGCACAACCCCGTCCTGTTCAGCACAAAAGTGCTCATCGCCGGCCGTCGAGACACCGCAGCATCCAAATAGAGCCAGGTTTGGTTATCACCGCACGAGGAATGCGGCAACGCGGTTGTTGAACCAGTCGGGGCGTTGCAACGGGATTCCGTGTCCGCAATCATCGACTATTTCCAAAACGCTCTCGGGCAGAGCCGCGTGAATCGCGGCTGCGGAGTCACGCATCAATGCGCGCTCGCGTCGCCCAGCCATCACGAGTGCCTGACCCCGGAAGTTCGACCATGATTTCGGCACCTGAAAACGCATGTTGTTTCCGACAGCAGCCAACAGCGTAGCTTTAGAAATTCGCGCGCTGGTCTCTAAATATTCGTCCATAAGCTCCGGGGGCACAAACAATTCTCGAGCCTGGAGCCGGGCGAACCGGTGATTTCGTGCCAAGGGTGCTGCGACGCCCAGAACGCGAAGAGTCACTTTAGTGAAGGTCATCGTTTGTGCCTGTGCGCTGACGATCATCGCACGATCAACGAGACCTGGGTACCTGGCTGCTAGCTCGATGGAGAGTTGGGCGCCCAAGGAGAACCCGATTACTGCTACGGGAGCGGACCTGTTGCGCTTCAGCACATGGCTGAGAGCAGCCACCGTTTCGACATGTGAACGGTACGGTTCCCCGGCACTCTGGCCGTGCCCAGGAAGATCCGGCACGAGCACCCGGTACCTCGATTCCAGGCTCCGGCGCAGAGAGGTCCACATCCACCCCGCGACCCCGCCGCCGTGTAAAAGAAGGACCGGCGGACCGTCGACAGGGCCGAACCTATTCACCTGCACCAGCGCAAGCCTCTCACCAGGGCCGTCTGAGGAAGGCACCGGGGCCGGGCATTCCCATCATGGATTGCTTTCCCGCTTCATCTCCGGCACTGCAGCATTGTCGTCTCGAAGCGTTGCTAGCAGGGCTGCTGGCGTTTCGGGATCGTCGAGACTGATCGCGAACTGCTTCTCTCTTTTTGTCGTCACAATCAGCCCAGGCCCCTTCCTCAAAATGACAGCGGATCGTCCGGGCATGATTCGATACCCCCACCCGCCCCACTCAGCGGGTCGAAGTTCGGCGGCCTCGACGACATCAATGGCGTCCAAGCGGATGCGTTTCAACGGAATCCGAAAAATGGCCGAGACCACCCGCAGACCCCGCCAATCTGCAGTCACGCGCAACCGAACGAACGAGGCAACTAAAACAATGGCGACAGCCATCACGACTATGCCAACGATTTGGTCCAAAGCCCGCCCGGCGATGACCGCTGGCCCATAGATGACGGACCCGAGAATGATCAGTCCAATCGCCACCCAAAGAAACATGTTTCCCGTGATCGTTTGGGACCAAGCACCAACGGCACTGGGCGCGAAGTCGATTCGCTTCTCGACATCCGTCGCCTTCAGCCGGGGCCGTGGTGCGATTAGGAATGGGATGATCCCATAGCCAGCGGCGACGAAAGACACGATGACCCATGCCCCGAGGACAACTTCATACGGGTCGCCGACCTGCATCGTCAGCCCAGCGGAGAGCAACCATGTGGCGGCACCCATCCCGCCGAACACGCCGAGGAAGAAATAGGCACCTCGCCTGGCCCGCGCGCTGATTCCGGGCCAGACACTTATCGTGACTCCGGCGACGGCTGGCACGCCCGTCATCCCCAGGTTCAGGGCGAGCAGCGCTCCCACAGACATCGCGTCATCAGCCGGCCCTGCACCCGACCAATGCGAGGCGAGCTCAGCGGGAAGGCTATCTCGCCAGACCCACCACGAGATGATCACCACCAACACCGGTACACACAACGAGGCCGCGGCCAGAACCCTCCGAACTATCTCGGCACTCACTCTCTTGTTACTCATCTAATTCCACCCCTCTGGATCAATCGCACAATATCTGACTGGGTCAACCCGAGCTTTCGCGCCTCGTGCATCAACTGAGCTGCCAGCTCGGTCACGTGAATAAGCCCGGCGCCAGCGTCCTTGCGCACGAACGCCCCCCGCCCTTGACGCATCTCAATCACTTCGTCGTTTCGCAGCTCCGCATACGCACGCAACACCGTGTGCATGTTCACACGCAAAGACTTCGCCAGATCACGTGCTGGAGGAAGCCGTTCACCCGGTTTCAGGTCACCGCTCACCACCCCGGAACGCACCTGCACAGCAATCTGCTCCGCCAGCGATACCGACGAAGACGCATCCACCACGAACAACATGTTTGCAACGATACTAGAACAATCGAGTGTGATGAAATCTGACGACCCGAGCGCCCATGCATCCAATTGCCAACCTTCTACGAGACAACGCATCCGCCCCGGCGTCGCAGAGTGAGACTTGACGACGCTCCTGCCCGCTGATCAGATTGGCGGTCGGGAGATCAATGATCGAAAGCCACAAACCTACTCATCGGAGTAATTCCACCGAACCGAGTCGTTGGACTACGCAGGAATACAACCCTCCAGTCTCGACCAACGTGTATCACGGTCCACCGCCGGGCTCTCGTCCGTCTGGCTGTCATCACTGTGGCAGTGGCCGGTTGCTGGCTGCTCTATCCAGCAGGGATTGTCGGGAGCGCCGCATCAGCCGGCTTCAGTCTCACCGCCTTAATGGCTGGATTGCTATGGGCGTGGACGCACGGCGTACGCGGCATCCAACATCCCGCGGATCATGCCGCCGAGGATGAATGTACTTGTAAAGATTGGAGAAGCCACGACACCCCGAAAATTCTCTTTTCAAATAAACACCAACAGTCAACGGCTCCACCCAGTCTTGCTGGATGACAGCGTCCCAGTCCCGCAAGCGGAACGCTATTCGGGCAATCTTCGGCTGGCGCTGGTGCCGATTCTTGTCTGGAAGAATTGGAAGATGACTGTGACCCTTCAGCGAATCCTCATTAGCGAGTTCCCGTCGTGGTTGGACCACAGCTGCACCGAATACGTCGCTGATTTGGTTACCCAGGGTGGATCGCACGAGGAAGCTCAACGCATAGCGGCCGAGAGCATGGCTCGTTCGTTCCCGGATGGTGCTCCGAGCCCTGGCAATGAGGTCTTTCACGTCATGTACGAGGCGGGTGCGGCAGTGGGATATCTGTGGATCGGACAGGATGTCAGCGCCGATCCAGGGGCGTGGTGGGTCTGGGACATTGTCATCAACGCTGACCAGCGTGGTCAGGGTTTCGGGAGAGCGGCCATGCTCCTCGGGGAGGAATACGCGCGCTCACACGGTGCGCATTCTCTCGGCCTTAGCGTCTTCGGTTTCAACACCGGCGCCCGGGGGCTCTACAACTCGCTTGGGTACGAAACAACTTCGGTGAAGATGCTCAAGAAGTTCATCTGAGCCTTCCGAAAGAGACAGGAAGGCCGCATGAGTCCAACTGCCACCTTTGTACTGGTCACCCTCGGCGTGATGGCAATGTCCTTCGCCATTGCTGGTTGGCGCCCCGAGGCCCGAGACGGACGCCCGTATACCGAACCCTCAGCGGTATCGGGTATCTCACGCGCCATCGGTGAGGATGGCCCAGCGTTCCGTTTCCACCGTCGGATTCGCGTGGGCCGGCGAACACTTCCTTTCAGCGTCTTTCTGGCGTGCGATTCCCTGCAGAACCTGGTCGACCAAGGTCTCGATCGTGGGCCTGTCCAGAGGACCGTGTCCGAACAATAACCGCAGGTACACGGGTCCGTACAGGCCGTCGAGCACGACTTCGAGGTCGAGATCAGCACGCAGTTCGCCACGCTCAGTGGCGCGGAAGAGGACCTCGCGCCCCACTGTCCGCCGCGGCTCAAGCCACCCCGACCTGAAGGCCGCCGCTAGCTGCGTGTCGTGCTGGGCCTCGCCCAACAGCGCGATAGCCATCTGCCCCAGATTGGTTTGTCCGAGCACGTGTGCGAGAGCGGACACCTGTGCGACAAGGTCCTCCCGCAGGGTCCCACTGTCAGGAAAAGCAATGTCAGCTTCGACCCCAGACAGGAACGCTTCGAGAAGTATCGCTCCCTTGCCCGCCCACCATCGGTAGATTGTGGCTTTGCTCGCGCCAGCCCGGTCCGCGATCGCGTCGATGGTCATGCGTGAGTATCCAGATTTTTCGAATAGCTCGATCGCCGCCCTCAAAACCGCTTCGTGTGTGCTTGATGAACGCCGAGAGGGAGGGATCGGCTTTTCGCGGTGTTGATCGGTCACAGGGCGAGTGTAACGAAACGAAACGATTCGTGTAGGCTGCCAACCGAAACGCTTCGTTTCGCTAGAATCGAAAGGGCAACCATGTCTCAGATCGCCGTATTGATCACGCACAGGACCAAGCCTGGTCAACGCGATGCCGTTCGTGCCATCTGGCACCGGCACATGGCCCCGGCCGTCCAGGCCAACGACGGCCACGACGCCTATTTTTACTGCGTCGACCCCGCCGTCCCGGACGTCGTGTGCGCCTTCCAGGTGTATCGCGATGCGGCCGCCTCCGCCGCTTTCCTGACCACCGCCGCCTATCGCGACTACGAGCACGAGGTCACCCCCTTGCTCCTGGGCCCCCCTGACGTCAAGCAGCTTGTCCCCGTTTGGTCCAAGGCGTCACCAAGCATCTAACGGCGAGATAGTTCGCTCGACGAGCTGCCCGTAAGCCGAACGCCTTCTGGGACAGGCGTCGTACATGCGGTGGAGGCAGCGTATTAGTTTCCTCAGGGCTCCGAATCCCGCACGTTTGGCTCGCGGGAAGGTGGAAATTTGTTGCGCACGAAACCGCGAGCCCGAGCTGATCGATGGCTGGTCGCTGTTCCGGCCTTTCGTATTCTCAGCGATCGATGCGTCGAAGAGATCGAGCAAGCTGCCTATTGGTCGGAAGGCACGTCATCGGTGTCGCGATGCCAACGACCGGTCTCGTCAACTCGGAGTCCGTACCCGTCGAGCACCTGCTTGATCATGTAGAGATTGTTGCCTTCACGGTATGACGAGAGAAGCTCTTCGCTTCGGCCGGTTATGTAGATCGCCAGTAGGCGTACGATCATTTGATTGACCTCGCTTACGACGTAGGACTCGTCGTGGTCAGGGAATTCGCCCCGGTCAAAGTGTTTGACATCGTTGTAGTTGTTGGCAATAGCTCGCGACAGCCCGACGCGGTCGCGAATGCGCTCGGGCCACAGCACTGCCAGCGCGTCTAGGCATCTATAGACGTACGTCGCAGTCGTGGGTCTCGAGATGCGCCCTCGGCTCCACGTCACTCGTTCGCCGGCACATTCACCAAGGATGCCGCCGGCCGCTTCCATGCTCATCGAAGTTGAAATGACGACATCCTCGATGAACCTCCCAGGTCGACCCAACACGCTCACGCTAGGGAGAATGAAACGCTCCCAGGTCTCGTATTTTTCCGACCATGTCGCGAGTCCCTCGGCCCCGATCTGGGCCATGTGCGCGATCGGATGTCCTAGATCCTTCTTGGACGGAACTTCGGTGCGCCGCTCCTGGTAGGTGTGCCGACTGATGATCTCGGTTAGCGGATGCGCGTGGATACGCCCGTCCATCATCCGCGAGGCAAAAAGGTCATCGCGCAGCTTATGCTCGCGGAACGACAGTGGTCGCCCGAAGAGGAAGACCATCAGGTTCGCGACCTTGCGCTGTTCCACAAAGTGTCCCCAGAAGGGCGTCGGTCCCGAGCCGAAGGTGCTCTCGATATGCACGTTGTCGTCTACGATCGTCTTCCGGCCATACCCATCCTGATCGGGCGAGTAATACCACCCCGCCCGAATGGTCATCGTTGCGTCGCCCTGCTGCCAGGTAATGCCGTCGTCTCGATGAAGCAGCAGCGTCACAGACTGGATGAGGCCCTCCTCATCAGTCTCCCTGTCGCTGCTGACGGCTGACAAACGCGACCATTCATTCAACCCATCCAACCGACTTTGCATCTCGCTCATGACCAGCGGGTCAGCCAACGCGCCGTCGCGGTCACCGAGGACGGTAAGGGCGGGGCGCAGCGATCCTATTGATGCACGCCTCCCGCCCCAGTTTTCGGAGTGCCCGCTCCATGCAATGTCGAAAAGTGAAATGGTGCCTTCCGACGTCAAGAAGAGCATGTTGGTCGGCGGGGCCTGATCGGTGAACCACGCTTGGACGTGACCAAACTGCGCAACGCTCCGATTCGACAGAAAGGGCACGTCGACCGTCACGCCCTTGTCGAGCGTCAGTTGAAATGCCGCCCCGACGTAGGGCGTGTCCGCGTCACCGTCGATCAGCAGTCCGCTGAGGCTGTCACCAAATTCAAGACGTCGCATTCCCATGAGTTAATTGTCTCGTATGGGGCTGACACCGGGATCGTCGCTATTGAGATGCGCGCTGACCCCGGCCGGTGAAATTGCTCGCAGGGGGTGCCATGTTTTGGGGCATGCCTGCCGTGTCTTGGACAGCCGACTAGCGGCTGCGTCACGGACGCCCGAAAGGGGAACCCCCTGCGGGACGCTACGTGTCCCAAGCGTGTTGGACTCGTGTGGGCGCCTGAGTCGTCGCGGCCGCCGGTTCTGAGACGAATCCGTCATTCCCGACATCATTTGGAAAGAACGTAAATGAGGGGGACGCAGTGAACGTCAAATGCAAGTTGCGACAGTGATGGAAATTCGGCCAGCTCATCAACGGACCTGGAGCTCAGCGACCAGTGCGTTGATGGCGACCGCAGGGAATTCGCGACGATTTTCCGGCGGCACAGTCGGATCGTCTACGCGGTGGCCGTCACCGTCCTGCGGAATCCAGCCGACGCCGAGGAGGTCGTATGCGCGTCCGGGGCTCTGCGGGGAGCCTCACTAACAGTAGAAAGCGCGGGCCGTTTCGGGCGACACGATCCTGCTCACGACTCCTCCGGGTTGCATGAGGGCAGCGCCTCCATAGGCGTTGTCCTCTCCCCACGGCGAGGCGTCGGCTACCTTGTCGTAGACGAAGGGCCCAGAGTTGTCGGCGTTGTCGTCGAATGCCTGCTCTGCGGGAAGTGCATCAAAGAAGGCTTGGGCGTTGTCGCCGACACCGAAGTCTCCACTGCTCTGCAGCGCGATGCCATTGAAGCTGGGGTCGCCGAAGGTGACCACGAAACCGGCCGGCTCCCAGACGTCGAGCACGAGTGCGGTGCCGCCCCAGGAATAGCGGGCCGTGACGTTATTGCACGCCTCGATCTCGCTCTCGAGGAACTGCTCGGGCGCTGTCCCGAGTGCGGCCGTGAGAAAGGCGACGGAGGCTTCCGTGCCGTCGGCGAAGTTAACAGTCGAGACCGGCTGCTCGGTGGCCGTCTCGCTCATCAGTTGTGAACCGCTCATGACGATGGTCGACACGACCGGTGCAGGAAGTGGCGTAGCTGGAGTTGATGTCACGGCGGGAAGCGTTTGGGTTGCGCTCGCTTCCGGGGCTTCGGGCTTCGAGGAAGCGCACCCAGACACCATTAGGCCGACCGCAGCGGCCAAGACAAGTATCCGCAGGCCACGCAGCGACTGGTTAATACGTCTGGGATTACTGAGAATCATTGAGCCCCCGCTCGTTGGGGAGATCACGACGTGAAGCTCCCTGTTTTTTCCCGAGTCTAGTCAAGTCGCGCCCATGTGTTGTCACGTCCAGAATGACCGATTTTATCGAGGGCCAGCGACGTCGGCGTGTCACCGGGTCGACACGCGCCGTAGACGGTGCCGGCTGTCGAGCTGGTCGAGACACGACAGCGATTGGATCGAGCTTGTCGAAATCAGAGGACCGCGACCAGAGAGCACGTCGTCTTTGCCACCCGCCGAGGGATTGATTTCAACAACAGCGTCCGCAGGCCGGACGCCCAACGCGACACTTGAGTGTGTCGTTTGCGGAACACCTAACGGGAAGACTGCTCTACTGCCGGGCGACGCCTTTTCAGAGTCAACCTCGACGACCGAAGTTATGTCGATCGAGTAGGTCGGCGGAAGCTCGATATTGACTGGGTCGACCAATAGGTATTGCGTATTAGGCCGGCTACCGGCCACTACGTCACATTCCATTATTTTCGTCGATGACGTTGCATTTGTGGTCGTTCGTGACATGTCTAAGGTGAGGGCAGCACCAATCATCACCATGAAAGGCAGGCGACCATCGATTCTCACGAGAGGTTTGTCGCGATGTATGAAGAGAGCTATTCAGACCTACTTCGATATGTCCGCCGCCGAGGGCACCCCTCTGTCGTTGAGGATGTGGTCGCTGAGACTTTCGCGATCGCGTGGAAGAAACGCCGCACGCTGCCCTCGGAGCCACGAGGATGGCTATTTCTCACCGCATCGAATGTCCTCAAGATCGCCCATCGCGGGCAGGCCCGACAACTGGGCATAGCTATTCGTTCTTATGAGCCAGATGTTGGCCCTGATCTTGATAGTGATCTCGACCTCATCGCCGCCTGGCGTGCCTTATCTCATATCGATCAAGAGGTCCTCGCCCTCCACTTCTGGGAGGGGCTCTCCGACAGGGAAGGCGCTCAGGTCCTTCGATGCACCCGCAGCGCATACGCCATGCGTTTGACACGGGCCAAACACCGTCTCGCAAACTCGGTCCGCGACCGAGGGCTTAGCGTGACCGCAGTGACCGCGTGCTTACGAGTTAAGGAAGTTGCGTCATGAAGAATATCGATACGATTACCCGCCTAGCTGCTCTCAACCCCGAGCCGGCAAGTCATTTCAGCGACCATGATCGCCAAGTGAAAGCGCAACTCCTTGAGAATCTTGTTTCCGCGCCGGAGGCTCCTCATCGACAATCCTCAATCGGTCGAGCACGGCTGGTAGTAGCGGGAGGCCTGTGCGGGTTGCTGATCGCGGGCCTAGCGGCGAGTGTCGCCCTTGACTCGCCAGTACCGTCAACAACACTGGCGATTGGAACCCAACCACTCTCCGCTGCCGACTTAGCTGGATGGACGGCGATACCCGTTCCGAGTTCACCGAATTCCCCAGTCGAACAAAACTGTTCGGAAACTCTGTCACAAAATTCGCGATCGCCCGGTCCCGTTGAAATCCTAAGCTCAGACCTGAGGGGAGTCGTCGGTTCAGTAGTCGTGGCCAAGGGCGACGACGTCGCCTGGTGCGTAGGAACCGACAACATCCCCACGTACATACTTCTAGAGTCCGCCGGCTATGAACCCACCTTGCCGCAGGCGGACAGCATCACCTTCGGTCCAGGCGGAGCACGTCTCCCTCCACACGGTTATGGGTTTGCCCTGGGCCGAGTAGGAGCGAACGTAGAAAGCGTGGTCATGCACGAGGACGGACAAGACGTCACCGCAACGATCAGCAACGGCTATTGGTCAGCATGGTGGCCGAGCGAAACTGACGCAACCGTCATCGATGGCTCGTTCACCATCAAAACAAAGTCCGGTGACACCAGCACCTCGCGCGCGGAAGACCTGCTGGGCTACCCTTCCGACTGACAGACGACATGATGCTCGGCTACATAAACAGATCCGGCCACGGGTCCGCCTGCAAGGAACCCCGTGCGGGATGATCGGGTTCAGGTCCTCGCCGAGGTTTTGATTATAGGAAGCTATCTTCCTATAGTGGGACGTATGGCACGCAGACGACCCGGCACACTCTTTCCGATCGAGGTTGACATCCTCGAGAGCGGGCTCGCGCTCCAAGCGAGCGAGGGCAGCTTTTATGGCTTCGCTTTGGCAAAGCATCTCTCCTCCCGCGATGGTTCCGCGCTCACGTCGCACGGCACTCTCTACAAGGCGCTGTCTCGGATGGCTGAATCCGGCATCCTCGATGCCAGCTGGGAAGATCCGGCCAGCGCCGAATCCGAAGGTCGGCCCCGTCGCCGGCTTTACATGGTCACGGCGGAAGGTTCACGTGCCCTCGTCAAAGCCCAGGCGGAAACGCCCCGCACCGAGGCAAGCGTGCCCCGCATCGCACAGGCAGGGGTGACTTTCGCATGAGCGTCTTGACGTCCACGTCCTATCATCATGCCGTTTCCCGTGTCTCTCGCTGGTGCTCGTGGTATACCCGCGACGTTGATGTCGAGGTCGCTGCCACGCGGCGGGACGAACTTGCCTCGGACTTCTATGAGCACGCGATCTGGGCCGATGAATCAGGAACTACGCCACGCGCGGCGGCTCGCGAGATTCTCGGACGCGCGGTGAGGGGCGCTCCGGCCGACCTCACCTGGCGTCACGCACAGCGTAGAAAAGTCGCCTTGGCCGACCCGACCCGCTTTCGCCGACTTCGGATCGAGGAAGCCGTATCGTCGCTGGTATTGGTCGCGGCCTCCGCGGTATTGGGCTGGGGACTGTTTGTTCTCACCCGGATTGTACTCAGCACGATCGGGGAGCAGATTCGACCTGGCTCCGCGACCGCCGTGACAATCGCGTCGTTCACTGCTCTCGCTGCCTGTGGGCTTGTGTTGTTACTTCGCCGGCGGACTCGTGTCGGGGGCGCTCTCATCATGGTACTTCCGAGTTTTGGACTCGTTCACTTTGGGCTCTACCAGCTCTACTCCCTCAGCACAACGGTGGGAGCCCTGACCTTCACGATGCCCGGGTGGGAGCTTGCTAGCAACAGCCTCATCGTCGGGCTCGGCATGTTCTTCACTGCGGCAGCGATCTGGTGGTGGCCGGAACACCGGACCACCCCTGCAGATACCAGCACCCGACTCAAAACAATTGGAGAGATGACTCGATGAAAAAGAAACTTGCACTCGGCATCGGTGTGGTCGGCGCCGGGCTCCTCACCCTCTCGCTGACGGTCTTCGGAATGGGCGCGGCAGCAACGCTCAACCCCGCAGACGCGGACGAGTCCGCCACCCGCGCGGCAGAAAGCCTCCCCACCGCGGCAGTCGTCCCCGCCGACGCGATTACCCCCGCCCCAACCGAGACCCCAACGACGTCGGAAACATCGGACGCAGACTCCATCGAACCTACCGACATCGTCGATCCGCTGTTATCCGACGCCTTCACTGCGATGACCCCCGATGAACAAGCCAACGGGCGCGAGTGGATTGAAACTCAAACGATCACGGCGGCCTGCATGAAAGACAAGGGATACTCGTACACCTTTGAACCATTCTGGGAAAGGGAAGGAGACAGTGCCGTACGTCCAGTGATGTGGGTGAACACGCTTCCCGCCTCGGAGCGGGCAAACGCCCGACTGGCCCTCGACGGTGACACCGGAGCCGGCGCCGACTATCACTGGGACGACGCTGGATGCTGGGGCTACGCCGTCCACAACATGGGCAACGACAACAAGCACTGACGAGTCGCCGACTTGCGCGGCTCGGCTACCACTGGGGCCGCCGCATCGACCCGTCGGTGACAGGCAAACCGTGCCACCCGTCGAAGCTCAAGAGAACTTGACTCTCGGAAGGAAATCATGACCGACAGCGCAACACCCATCCCACCGATCCGTCCCGAAACAATCGATGCCCCCACCACCCGATCGGTCGACATCACACCATTCGTGACAGAAATGCTGACACAACTTGGGCAGCGCGACGGGTCATCACGGACGACGTAGTCACGATGCCCCCACGGGATGCCTACAAGGAGGTCATGATCGGTCGTGATGGTGAGAGAACGTTCGGTCATGGACCGGGCGCAATGGACGGGGACTTTTGGCGGACACGAGCAGGCGAAGCAAACGGATGGTCGGGATCGCACGGCATGGTCGATTAAAGCGATCGAATCCGTATGCCACCGCCCTCAAACTGGTGGCGGCCATGCTGACCGTTGCCGTAGTCAGCACGTCAGCGGTCGCTGCCGTTGCGGTGTGGAGTTTCAGCAAGACGGTCGATGACAACGCCATCGACATCACCGGTGGCGACCCGGCGGCGCCCGTGCCGCAGCTCGAAAGCTACGAAAATGGCTTCAACATCCTCATGGTCGGCGTCGACAACGACGCGACCCAAAACGCGGCCTACGGTGAACGCCACGGCACCCGCAACGATGTGAACATTCTCGTGCACGTGTCCGCCGACCACAGTAACGCGGTCGTCGTGAGCATCCCACGTGACCTCATCGTGCCGCACCCCACCTGCATGGATGCCGAGAGTGGGGCCGAGTTTTCGGCGATGGCCGCCCGGCCCGTCAATGAGGCCATGTCTCGTGGCGGGTTGCTCTGCGTGGTCAAGACCGTGTCCGAGTTGACGGGGCTGACCATTCCGTATGCCGGACTCATCTCGTTCGACGGGGTCGTGCCGATGAGCGACGCCGTTGGCGGAGTGCCTATCTGCCTGACTGCGGCCATCGACGACGACTCTGCAGGCCTGCATCTGCCCGCGGGCCCGAGCATCGTCGCCGGGGACACCGCACTGGCGTTTCTGCGCAGCCGCCACGGCGTCGGCGACCAAAGTGACCTGGCACGAATTTCCTCCCAGCAGATCTATATGGCCTCACTCATGCGCACCGTGCAGGGCAACGGAACACTCACGAACATCCCAACCCTGATCAACCTCGCCAACGCGGCGGCATCCAACATTCAACTATCAACGTCCCTTGCCGATATCGACACGATGGTGTCGATGGCATTGGCGCTCAAAGACATCGATCTGGACCGAATGCTGTTTGTGCAATATCCCGGCACGACGGGAGATCCCAACTACCCGGGCAAGGTCGTTCCAACAGAAGCCGTCGCTGCGGAGATGTTCACCAAACTCGCTGCCGGTCAGCCCTTCACTCTCCCGGGAACGACGTCCACTCCGGCACTGACAACGGATGCGCCGATATCTATGGAAACGTCAACGCCACCGCCTTCGCGCGAAACCGCACTCCCCACCCCAGCACCGACCGTTGAGGCCATGAACGGGCTCACTGGCCAAACGGCGCAGGACGAATCGTGCGCCGAGGCCAGCACCGGGTGACGGCGGTCGGCAACACGGGGCGATAAGTACTATGAATCAGGAACTCGGTGTTTGAAGCACGCCACGGACGCTGATTCTCGACCTGGCGTTCCCCACGGGAACCCGGAACGGGACAGCGACCTCATCCGGACACACAACGGACATCCACCTCGTGGCAACGATCTCTCGTCTCGGCGGATTGGTAGTGACTCAACTCTTCGCCGTTATCGCGCGTCGGCTGTTCCGAATCCGGTTCGTTGTGCCCGGTCGTGCACCTTCTCCAGCTCCTCGAACACGGTTATCTGAAGCCCGGCGGAAGCACCGAGTCGGGAATTGAGCGATCGCCACGGCGTCTCGCGTGGTTCACCAATAATGGTCGCCCCGGCCGCAGCCAGTCTTTTGGTGACGCCGCGGCCGTCGGTTACCTCGAATGCGAGTCGAACGCCGGATCCTTGACGTTTCCCGGTCTCGACCTGGTCAATCATTCGCTTCTGCGCTGGGTTCGAGATTTCCAGGGTCGCCCGACCGGCATCCAGAATTGAGACGCGCGCATCACCCTCTCCCTCGAACGCGATTTCTTCGGGCAGTCCCAGAGCGTCGCGGTAGAAGGCGATGGCAGCGTCGAAGTCCTCCGCTTCCACAATGACGCGAAGCTGGAGGACGTGGTCAGAACCATTCGTGTGTGTAGTCATGATCGCTAGACTAAAACCTGACATCAATGTAAGGGCAAGCGGCTAGTGAGAATTGGTGAATTGGCCCGAGTAACCGGCGCAAGCCCGCGATCACTCCGATACTACGAAGAGCAGCACCTACTTTCGTCGAACCGTTCGACCAGCGGTCAACGGCTCTATACAGATGCGGCGCGAGAGCGCGTTCTTCTCATTCAACGTCTCTATCAAGCCGGCCTGTGTAGCTCCACAATCGCAGAACTTCTTCCCTGCATCACGGACCCTGCGGCACGAACACCGCTACTGCGCGATCGACTCATTAGCGAACGGGCACGAATCTCGGCACAAGTCGATTCCCTGGGCGAGACGCTGGTCTCTCTGGACGCCGTCGTGGGCGCACTGGGAACTGGCGACTCTTCCGACTAATTCCCTCACCGTGCCTGTAAGGGGAACCCCTTACGGGCGCGGAACCCGTCGGAAAAGGTACCCGCCACTGGACGAGATTAATTCGCCCTCCGAATCGAACTTGTGACTTGCCCATCAGATGCTTCGAACGTCCACGCATTGCCACCCCCGACGATCCTGATGCTGGCAGGGTCGTGGAGCGTTGTGACAACCGCCGTGTTCTCGTCAATGGCAACGACCCGATCAGCGAGACCATTGACGACTACGGAGAGTGCCCGACCGAGGGTTCCGGCCTGGGCTGCGTGAACGTCGACCGTGAATGGGACCACGCCGAGGCCAGCCTTCAGCGTTATCTCCGCGAGCCCTTCCGCCCATTCTTCGGTGCAGACTTCTGTTCCATTCATCGTGTACCCCCCAATCAAGGCCACCTTCGGTGCGATCATCGCGCCCGCCGAAAACCCGATGTAGGACGCTCCTTGTACGATCGCACTCGCGATCGCGTCGATCGATGTCTGGAGAGCATTCAAATAGGCGGGTGTCGGGCCGCCTGCGACAAGGATCGCATCGACGTCATCGAAGCTGGCCGATTCCACCTGTCTGTCACGGCAGACCAACACTGGTCGGATTTCGCACGGCATGCGGCTTTCGAGCGGTGCTGTGTAGGCCGGTAGAAAGTGCGTCGCGCTTCCTCCCTCGTCAAAGATAACGACGACGATTTTCGGAACCCGGTGTCTCGTCGCTCCTCGCTCAAGTACCTCGTCAACAAACTGGTCAAATATCTCGGAGGAAGTAGCGGTGTCCGGGCCGCCTCCGACAAGGAAGATACTCATGGCTGCCAACTTATCGGTGGCGACAGATGCTGGGACGCAAACGAGGAACGCGCGACCGCTTGCTTGTCGTAGGTGAGGAATTCGACCGGAGCCAGCGACCTGAATCGGCTTGGTCACTGCCCGTAAGCCGAACCCCCTGCGGGACGCAATAGCCGTCAGACAGTAGCGGGCTGTTCCATCCTGCGTATGACGGTAAGTTCGGGGTCGCTCGGGCTTCGGCCAAGGAGGTCGCCGAGGTCAGTGGTCGTGCGGGACAGAATCCCGTGTGCCACGCTTGAGTAGATCGATAGGAGCATTGCTGGCTGGAAGGGCAGCAGGCCGCTCTCGTCCAGGGCAGCGCGGTGACTGCCGAGAGAAGCTGGCTGGTAGACGAGACCGGCCACCCTGGCGATCTGGTCGGCCGTGATGGCGCGCGCCCCAACCAACTCATACACACGATTGATGTGGCGGTCCGGTTCGGATGCCACGTTAGCCGCTGCCTCCGCCAAGTCAGCGCGGGTCACCACAGCTACGGCACCAAAACCAAATGGTGCCGTGATCACGCCCTCGCTGGGCGCGAGCAGCGATCCGAAGAGCTCAGCGTAGAGCCCATTGCGCAGAATCGTCCAGCGCAGCGTGCTGCCTTGTATGCGGCGCTCGGTCCAGCGATGAGCGACGGAGAAGCCCAGGTGATCTCCGTCCGTGGCAACGCTGGTGTAGATCAGGTGCTCCACGCCATCGCGTTCCGCGGCCGCCACGACATTCTCATGCCGCGCAATCACCACGTCATCCTCGGCATAACCAGCGGAGACCATCACGACCGTAGCGAAACCGGTGAAATCCAGAGAAACGGGTTCATCGAAATCAATGTGCCGTTGAGCGCTTCCGGCAACCGGTCGCCGTGTGCCCGCAACCACTGGGCGGCCGGCATCGACTAGCCGTTCGACAATGGCGTGGCCGAGCTGTCCGGATGCTCCGGTAACCAAAATCATATGTGCGTCCCCTCGGTGGTTCTAATCAGTAACTAGACTCATTTTCGGTAACTTCCCCGCCCTGCACAAGGAGGCACTTTCGTGTCAGACAGTCACATTCAGGTAACCGCCTCCCTTGATCCCTGTGGCCTCGATGAGCATCCGGACTGCGGAATCCGTGACGTACTGACCCGGGTAGGTGACAAATGGTCCGTGCTCGTCATCGTTGAACTCGCCTCGGGCGTTCGCCGGTTCCGCGAACTGCAACGCGGCATTGACGGAATATCCCAGCGAATGCTGACCCTCACCGTACGCAGACTGGAACGCGACGGCCTCGTCACCCGAACCGTGTACCCCACAGTCCCCGCCCAAGTCACGTACGAGCTGACGGCCCTGGGCAGCAGCCTGACCCACCTCGTCAAACAACTCGCCGACTGGTCACTCGACCACCGCGAAACCATTGGACGTTCCCGAGCCCACTACGACGCCCAACACCCCGACAACGAGATCCACTAAACACGCGCCGCCCGCGAGAGGAACCCCCTACGGGACGGCTGGCGATCGAGACGTCCTCCGGGTGTCCGTACCCGTGGGAGTGTTGAGGGGCACACTCAGGAACGCGCCGAGGCAACTTCCGTTGCAGCGATCACCGCATTGAGGAAGCCCGGGAAACGGGCATCGACCTCTCGGACGCGGAGCACTGTCCAGCGTTGCGTTCCGCGGTCTTCTTGACGGATCAGTCCCGCCTCGCGAAGTACTTTGAAGTGGTGGCTCAGCGTCGACGGTGCAACATTTACAGGGAATGTTCCGCAGGCGCGCCCATCGGGTTCGGCGTGGAGCGTGCGGACAATCGACAGCCGTGTCTCGTCGGAGAGGGCGTGCAAGACCGCGGTCACGAGAACTGTTTCGAGCGTCGGATGATGAAGTGCCGGTCGCGGATTGTGTCCCACACTTACTCCTTTCGAGTATTCACGAATGAATGCTAGCATCCGAGGTATTATTCGACATATTTCGAAAGAAGGCGAAACGTGATCACCTCAACGATGCGCGCTCTCACATTCCACGGCCCCGCAACGGACACTTCCCAAACTGATGTCGCCGTGGTCGTGAGGCCGGCACCCGGCCCCGGCGAGGTCTTGATCCGTGTCACCCACGCCGGTATCAACTTCAAAGACGTGATGATGCGACGGGGCGATCACGCCTACTCGTCCGTCTGGCCCGTCATTCCCGGCCTTGAAGTCGCCGGCGTCATCGAACAGGTCGGCGACAGAGTGGATAGTCTCGAAATCGGTAAACGAGTAGTTGCCCTGACCAACACGGGCGGACTCGCTGAGTACGTTGTAGCCAATGCAGTGCTGACGGCGGGCATCCCGGACGGAGTAGCCTCCGAGGTCGCGGCCGTGGTGCCTGGGGTCTGGGCTACGGCGTGGCTGCTAGTGAATGAAGCCGCCCGTGTCCGCGACGGCGACACGCTCCTCGTCCACAGCGCGTCGGGCGCCGTCGGTACCGCCATCGCAGCACTTGCGGAAGCAATCCCCGATACCACCCTCATCGGCGTTGTCGGAGCCGCAAGCCGCCTCGAAGACGCGAAGAGCGCGGGCTATCAGCACGCCTTCGTCCGCGACGACCATCTCGTCGACGCGGTCCTCACCCAGCTGGGCGGCACCGGCGTTGATATCGTGTTCGATCCTCAAGGCACCGCGTGGCTCGACGCCGACCTACGCATGCTCGCTCCCCATGGCCGCGTCGTGCTCTTCGGCAACGCTTCCGGCGCCCCTCTTGACCCGATACCCACCGAGAGGCTCTCAGCCAGCAACGCCGCCGTCGGCGGCTTCAGTATCGCCGCCCTGTCTGCCGCGGCACCGAAACTCGTCCAGCGCGCCATGAATGCCGTGCTCCACCGGATCGCCGAAGGCTCCCTCACCCCCGAATCGACCAGCGCTGAGGGACTCGATCAGGCCGCCGCGCTCCAGCAACAACTCGCGAATGGCAGCGCAAAAACGAAACACGTAATAAGAATCACGCCAGAACTCAGATGACGTGGGCGGCCGGCAGCAATCACCGCCACTGCGCCCGGTAGCGGAACCGCCTACGCATCAGATGTGAGCTGATCCAGACGCTCGAGGAATGTGTGCAGGACGCGCCGAAATGCTGCCGGTTGCTCGACCCAGGGGTAGTGCCCACACTCTTCGATCGTCACGGAATGCCCTGCGGGGAACATTCGAGCGAGGGCTTTGACAGGTTCAAAGCCGACAAGGCAGTCTTGCGCACCCGCAATGACGAGTACGGGAGCCGTCATCTCGAGAAGCCATGCGGCGATGTCGTGTGGTGGGTCGACGCTGAAGTATGCCGTCGCGGCGGCTCGGCTCCAGCGCCCGATCTGTGCGTGTGCTCGTCCGGTTTCATGCCAGGTCGCGTAACCCGCGGCTGCCGAGTCGCGCTGCCAAGCGGTGAAATCGTCTTCAGTCGATGTGGCCGGGCCGGCTCTCAGCGCCAATATTGCTCGGTCAAAATCTGGATCACCGCGGCGTCGGTCGATGAGAGTCGGGACATCCGTCGGCTCATCAACTAAGTACCCTGCGGGTGGGGTGATCAGCACCAAAGCCGCAATGTTGCGTGGGAATTGTGCAGCGTAGGCAATGGCCAAGCGGGTTCCAGCCGAGTGCGCGATCAGGGCGAGCCTGTTGAGGCCCAAGTGAATGCGCAGCTGCTCCACATCGACCGCTTGACTCCACCACGACCCCCGTTGTGGATCACTCGGTGCTTCGGTCAGGCCGACACCTCGTAAGTGCGGCACGATCAGGCGGTGCTCCTCGCCCAGCCCCGCCAGATCGCCCAGGTAGCTGGGGTGTCGGGCCGCGCCACCGGCCAGGAGAACGACCGGAATCCCTTCGCCGGTTCCGGGAATGTCCTCATAATAAAGAACCGAACCATCGGAGCTGTCATAGCGTGGCATGACTCGACGCTACAGGGCACTCGGACCGTAGCCCTTTGCAGAAATCGTTAACTCTCACTCTCCGGCAACCTGAGACCTCATCGAGTCGGTGGAACCTTGTCCGAACGGCCGATAGATGGCGAAGTCCAAAGCACAGTCCAACGGTCGAGCAGCAACTATTCGTGTGGGCTTGCAGACCCTGTTGCAGCCCGGATTTCCGCAATTCGCAGCCTCAGAAAGACAATGGTCAGGATCAATACCCAGACGACGAGTATCACCACCACGAGAATCACTAAGAAGTAAAGTGCCATCAAGAGACCACCAAAAACGCTAAACATAACTTCAACCCCCAGCTGTTCGGCACTCCTCGGATGGTGAACTCAACAACCGCCTACATGCCCACCATGGAGTGCCACAGCCAGTTTGGCATGCGACCTCGTCTTGCCTGATCATTCTTTCTGCAGATATCACTGGAGACTGCCCGAGTCTTGGCTTAAGGGCCCGATGATTTTAGTCTCGATTATCGGACGGGCACCGCGACAGATCTTGGCCTGACCAACGCAACTGCCGAACACCCTGAGGCCGTGTCAGAGGGGAACCTCTTACGGGCGCCTTTTTCGATCTGTGAATGGTCACAACGAGTGAACAATGGCGAGTGAAGAATGCTGGTCGCTCCCGGGGAGCGAAGGATTTTCAGTTGTCATCGTGAATTTTTATAAGTCCTCGTGCGCCCATACCGAGTCCTACGAGCGCTAGGGCAGAGCACGCCCAAAAGGTTGCCGCGACAGATGTTGTTGCAGTGAGAACCCCTGCCCCTAGTGCTCCGAGCGTAGTGCAGGTGAGGGCGCTGGCTCGGTAGGCGCTACTCACGCGACCGAGGAGTCGGTTGGGAACGATGCGTTGTCGTGTGGTGACCGAGGCGATATTCCAGGTGCTCACGGCGACTCCTAAAGCGGCGAGTAGCAACGCGGCGACGATGGAGTTCGAGGTTGCTGCCAGGCAAGCAAAGATGACGGTGGCAACAAGAACAGTTCCGGCTAAGACCTGAGGAAGAGGCCATCGGCGCATGACGCGTGGGGCGGCCAGAGCGCCGCTGACACTGCCAATCGCGAACGCTCCCAGGAGGAGGCCGTAACCGAAACTCGTCAGGTGTAGCTGCTGGCGTGCGTAGATCACGAGCATGGCCAGGAGTGCGCCGCTGATCGCGCCGAGAGCGGTGGTGATGAATGCCATGGCTCGGAGCGTGGGATTGCGCCAGAGCCAGGTGAGCCCTTCGGCGATGTCGCGCCGAAGATTCTTCCGCACGCGAGGTACCCCCGGCGGCGTGCGCGGCATAAAGGCAATGAGTAGGGCGCTGAGGGCGAAGCTGATCGAGTCCAGTGCGAGGGGGATGCCTGCACCGAGGGCGAAGAGAAGGCCTCCCAAGGGTGGCCCTACGAGCTGTGTGGCGCTGAGTTGGCTCGAGAATAGGCGCGAATTCCCAATCGGGAGCAGCTCGGTCGGGAGCAGCTGAGGGAGGAATCCGACGGCTGCGTTGTCGTACACGGTTTCGGCCGTTCCGAGCGTGAATGCGAGAATCGCGAGCGCTGCAATGGGAAGTGTCCTTTCTGAAAGAAGGTTCACGCTGGCTGCGGCGACGATCAAGGCCCGAGTGGCGTTGACTATCCACATCAGTCGGTGCCGGTCGAAACGGTCCGATACGGCTCCTCCGAGCAGTCCAAGGACAGGCCATGGCAAGAAACCTGCCGCAGTCACGATGGCAATGGCCACAGGATCCCGAGTGCTTGATGCTGCCAAGAGCGGAAGAACTGCAACTCGCACGCCGTCGCCGAGCGCCGACACTGTCGCCGCGATCCAGAATTGGACGTAGCGAGCCGGCAAAGCTGCTTGGGCATTCGTCATGGTTCCCCTTACGCTTGAGATGTACAGAATGTACGGATTAGTCTAAACCCAAGAATGTACATTTTGTACAGAATGCGAGACGATGATGAAAGAAGTTCCTGTTACTCAAGCTCGCGCGGATTTGTCGAATCTTGTCAACGAAGTCGTTTACGGGCACGAACGCATCACTCTTACCCGGCATGGGAAAGCGCTGGCGGTTCTCGTCTCCCCGGAAGAAGCGAAGCTGCTCGACTCGATCATGAGCAGCTCTCCGGACATGAATCATGCCGTGCAGATAGTGGACACGAGTGGCTCGCGGGATAACCTCGAATTAGCTGCTCGTTACGTGGAACCCAATATTGAGTCCGATCAGCTGTAGTTCCTATGGACTTTGTAAACCAGCACGGCGTGAGTTAAATGCGAGAACCTCATAGAAACTACAGTTAGCAACAGCGCAGCCAAGCGCCCGAAAGCGCAACCGCGTACGGGAACTTCATTCACGAGGACGCTGCGCCGATCTACGTCAACTGCCCGTGCAGAAACTCTTATCGCACGTGGCCAATCGACGTGATCGCGAGCGGGGTTCCGTACGAAGGCTCGAACGTGAACAACCTGAACGTGATCCGACGGGTTGCACCTGGAAATGGCACCTGGCAGTCCGGCCCGTCCATCGGCATCATCACCGCCTAAGTCACCTTCGCAACACAAAGTGGAACGATGAGTACATCGAGCTACATCACCCGATCGCTTCTTCGTACTATAAGGGGAACACACTTCTGGAGAACATTCAGGCTTAAGCTCCGTGATTGCAGGCGAGAATGACTGACGGCATAAGTATTGTGAGGACCGCGTCCGGGGTGGAAGCGGTCCTGAGGCTAATGCGGTCTGACAGGTCGATTGTGCTGGAAGTCACGGCTGTTCCTTCCGCAGCTACGCACGAATTTGATTCTGTCTACGAGCGCGCGTTAGAACGCTACCTGGAAGCAAGAGCACGCAATGGAATCCGCGACGCCGGTGCCCCTCCCTTATCCGGCGCCCACGTAGTGCTGGCGGAAATTCGAGTCGTAGCCCCAGAGGTGATGCAATCCATCGGACGGGAAGTCCGTTCCGTGGGCGGGACGGGTTCGGAATGGACGACTCGATGGGTATGGGATCTATTCGGAATCGAGTCTGTTGACGGGGAATTGGTCGTGCAAACACACGTCGATGAAATCAAACTGCCCTTGTCTCGACCGTGACTAAACCCTATTAATCCCACCCGGCGAGGAATCGCGACGCGAAAGTTACGGCGCGTCGCCAAGTCCATGCCTGCGTGTTCCCGAGCGAGTGTCTCTGACAAACTGAGCGAGTCAGATTTCGTTCGTGAGAACTATTAGCTAGCCAGTGGGGCCCGTTCATCCGGGCTGCGGAAAGCACTGGCCGTGCCGAGTGAGCCGCGAACTTCCGCGCTCCGTTCCGTAAGCCGGACGGCGAGTGGGACACGCAAACGGTCGATCGGCGACTTTCATCCGTTCCGTTTGGGGAACCCCCTGCGGGACGGGACCGATGCTGGTCCCGCTCCGTAGCGCGCAGTCAGGACTTACCCGACGAATCGTACGATGCATCTCACCATGTCGCGATAACAATGGAGACGGTGGCCGGTAGGTCGATGTCATCCGGCCGAATTGGGTCGTCCCCAGCAGTGCCGGTCGGGTTTGGTGACGTGGGTCGGCTCGGCAGCGTGGGCTGGTCCCGCGGGGACGTCATGGTGTCGCGCCGAGTGTTTCACGGAGTTGGGCACGTGCCCGCGAGTAGCGTGCTCGCGCGGCATCCGGTCGGATATCAAGAATCTGGCTGGCGTCGGCGACCGAGAAGCCTTCCCACGCAACCAGCAAAACCAGCTCGCGGTCACGATCGGTCAGACCGCCGAGAGCTGTTCGAAGCTCGATGTCAACTTCAGGACCGGGGACAATCTCCTCGCGTACCAAGACACGTAGCCGGTTAGCCAAGGCCGTGTAGCGCCGGCGACCACGTCGTGCAGTGAGGAGAATCTTTCGTGCCACGCCGAACGCGTATCGTCGAGCATCTTCGGTGCCGGCCGGCACCGCGCGCTCCATCCGCCACAGAACAAGCAACGTATCAGCTACCGCGTCTGCGGCATCCTCACGATCATCTAACCGATTCAAGAAATAGCCGAGAAGGTCCGGGATCAGTTCCCGCATAACGTCCTGAAAGGGCACGACCAGCGCGACCTGGTCCACGAATACGAGCCCATCGATTCCCTCAACGGTGCTCACAGCGCCTCAGGGATGTATTTGGCGAAGAGCTCCGCAATGAGGGCATCACGGTCAATGCCATCCCAGGCCGGGTTACCGTCATATTGCGCCGCGGCCTGCGCGACCTCAGCGTCACCGTCGGCCATTTCAGCTACGAATCCGGCCATTAGCTTAGTGACACCGCCGCCGTCCGTGGCCACCAGTGCCGGCCAGGTTGGAGTGTCCTCCAACACAGCAATGGCGGCATTCATCCTGGCTTGATCGCCTGCGTCGTGGGCGGCAATCCATTCACCCATCCACGCGGTGTACACGACGGTTTCAAAACTGCGCTGCACATTCAACTCCGGGGTCAGCGCAGGCGTGGCCGCCTGCTGCGCTACGACCCGCGCGATAACCCCTTGCTGTGTCTGACCGGGCGCGATCGGCAGCCACTGCGGATAGATCGAGGCCGCGTACTCGGGAAAATCGGATGCGCCGGTATCGATCATTTCCTCGCTCGGACTGGCGACACTATCCACAGACGGATTCAAAACAGTTTGCGCCAGAAACTTCTGCACAATGTCAGCGGTCGCTGGTCCAGCCACAATACCGCTGAGCACTATCGCAACCGCCGCCGTTACGGCCGTGACCCGCGTTCGCAGCGTTCGGCCCCGAGCCGTGGCACGCGTATCGGAAATGAGCGCAGATACCACTCCAGAGGGAAGAATCTCGCCCCGTATTTCTACTCGACCACTTCGCAGTCGCCCGTCAAGTTCATCATCAGTGATTGCCATGGACCTTGTCCTCTCATCAGCCTTATACCTAGGACATGACCGGCCGAGGTCAAAGTGTGACACTCACCCATGAAATCGGCGAATACAACTTCGCGTCTCGAAAGGAGGAACGACCAACGGGCACGTTGAAGCGTGATTCCGCCCAAGTCGATTCGCTGAGTAAGTCGCCCGCAACGGGAACGTCTTACGGGATGGTTTGGCCGAGCTGCTTGCTCTTGGCGATTAATCCTGGATCAGCAATTTCGCCCCGTTCGTTACTGACATTGGTCTGTGCGCCGTTGTTTAAGGCACCCGGAGTTCCTTGAGTGGGTCCCGGCGGGCGGCAGCCAGCGCCGGCAGGAGCGCGGCAATCACTCCGATGGTGGTAGAGAGAAGGGCGACGGCGCCGACGAAGTCCCAGCCGGGCAGCGGGTCTCCGGACGCTGCCAGCCCGATCCCTGCGGCGATACTGCCGATGGTCGCTCCGACCAGGGCGAGGGCACCGGTTTGAGTGAGGAGCAGGGCGATGATCAGAGTTTGGGAGGCACCTAACGCCCGGCGGCGGCCGAAGTCCTTGCGGCGCAACATCACCAGGCCGTAGAGTATCGCCGCCACAAGCACCGCGGTCAGAGCAAAAATGACGACGACGAGGCTGCGCCCGAAGGAATCCAGTTGCCCTTCGACCATTCCGCGAAGCGTGGCCAGGTTTTCGCTGGTCGTCAGGGTGACCTTGGTGAGATCAGTGACGCCGAGCACAGACTGCACCGCCTCGGCGACGGGTGCGACGAGGTCGGGGCGTTCGGCGATGATGACGAGTACGGAGACCGTTCCCGGGGTGTCTGCCGTTTGTGGGGCGATGGTGAGAGGTTCCAGGAAGGCGAGAAAATCTGGCGTGGTCAGTTGGCCGGTCACCGCGAAGTCGAGACCGGAGCCGTCCACAACGCCGCCGACCGCGTCCGGCATCCCGAGGCCCGCCAGCGCGGCCGGAGATGCCCAAACCGAGGCGTTGGCGACAGGCGGGAGCGCGGTGATTCCGAGGTGGTCGAGTTGGCTGCTCCAGACCAGTCGCAGCGGAATCTTGGTCGCACCAGGGAACTCAATGTTGGTGACGTCTTGTGCGCCGCCAAACGCTCCCGCCCATTGAATGCCGTCGATGTGGGCTAGGCGCCCCAGCACGGTCGCATCGAGTCCCGCATCGGGCTCGGCACGGATCACGATGGAGCGCGTTCCCTCCGAGTCGATCGAGCCGAGTACGGCCTGCTCGGCGCCGACCGTGCGTCCTGTGGTCAGCAGCACCGTGGCACACATTCCGGCGACCATGACGATCGTGACGACGGATGCGACGGGTTGCGCCCACGCGGTCGCCAACGCTTCGCGCACCACGGCCACCCACCGGCGGAGGGCACTCATAGTTCGAGGCGGCGGTCGCAGCGCGCGACCAGTGCCGGGTCGTGGGTGACGACGATGACGGCCGCGCCCCTGTGGGCCTGAGCGTGCAGGGCTTCGACGACGAGGTCGGATGAAGCCGGGTCGAGGTTTCCCGTGGGTTCGTCAGCGAGCAGGATCTGCGGATCGTTGAGCAGAGCACGGCAGAGCGCGATGCGTTGCGCCTGCCCGCCCGACACCTGGCCCGGTTTCGCTCCCGCCCGCAGCGCGACGCCGAACTGGTCCATCAGCTCGTGCGCGCGCCGAATCGCCAGCCGCCGCGGCGTCCCGCGATACAGGGTGGTCTCGATGATGTTGTCCAGCACCGTGCGGGTAGCGTCGAGGGCTGCATCCTGAAACACGAAGCCGTACTGGTGTGCGCGGAGGTTCGCACGGTCGACATCGCGCCGGTGCGCGGCATCCGTCCCGTTGATGTTCACCTGCCCCGCCGTTGGTTCGAGCATCAGGCCGAGCACGTAGAGCAGGGTGGATTTGCCCCGCCCGGACGGGCCGGTAATGGCGACCACTTCCCCGGCGCGGAAGTCCGCGCTCCAGCCCGACAGGATCGGCACGGTCGGCACGTAGCCGAAGGTGATGTCCTGGGCGGCCAGCCGGATGGTGTCGACCATGGCTAGTCGGCCGTCACAGGGATGCGCACCGAGGTGCCGTCTGCGACGCCGTCGATGACGGACATACCTCGGGCGCTGGTGACCACCGTCACCGGATGGCTGGTACCGGTGTTGTCGACGACTGTGGCGGTGCCATCGGCGGTGCTGAGCAGCGCGGCACTGGGCACGATCAGACCCGAGATTGACTCCACCGTGACGATCCGCGAGGACAGCAGCGACTGCTCGGTGACGGGGACGCTCGCGCAGGCGTCGGCGCAGATGAGCGCACCGTCCTTACCGGCGAGGGTGATGACGATCATGCCAGTCTCGTCGACGACCTGGTCTGCGACGAACCCTTCCCAGAGGCCGCCGTCGATGCTGGTGATTTCTACCCGGGTACCCGTGGGCATCAACGCGGCCTGGGATTCGCTGACCGGTACGGTGAAGATGGGCGCGGCCGGTAACGCCCGCACGACGTTTTCTCCGCCGGTGAGGAGCGCCCCACGCGTGACGATCTCGGTATCGAGAGCTACCTGGGTCGGCAGCGTCGGAACAAAAATGATGTCGCCCGGCTGCACGACGCCGTCGGCGGGAACGCCCAGAGACTTCTGCCACGCCTTGACCGCCGTGGTGGTGCGGGGGCCGAACTGTCCATCGACCGCGCCAGTGTAGAGCGCCAGGTCGGTGAGTGCCTGCTGCAGCTGCGTGACATCCGCTCCTTCAGCGTCCTGCGCCAGCGCACGGAACGCCGGCACCTGGCCCTGGGCGATCACGACCGGTCGCAGGTTCACGGTGTAGAGCGTCGCCCCGACCGCGACGCTTTGGCCCGCAGTGACATTCACGGAGGTGACGGTGCCGACTGCCTGGTTTGATCCGGCGGGCACCGGAGTCCACTGCGCCACCGTGTTCAGGTTGATGCTCGACCCCACCTCGCCGGG